>NZ_FMCV01000006.1 GCF_900091565.1 Micromonospora marina
ACGTTCCTGTCCGCACGGTACCGACGTCTGGTCACACGCCGGGGCAAGCGCAAGGCCCTGGTCGCCGTCGCCCGGTCCATCCTCGTGATCATCTGGCACCTACTCGCTGACCCGACGGCCCGCTACCACGACCTCGGCGCCGACTTCCACGACCGCCGGATCAACACCACCCGCAGGACCAACAGCCTCGTCCGACAACTCGAATCCCTCGGCCACACCGTCACCCTGCAACCCGCCACCTGACACCCCACACCCCAACCCCACCCGCGTCGACCCACCGACGCCGGGCCACCCCCGCGCGCCCAAAACCCACCGTGGTACAGGTCATTTACCGGTCAGATCGACGGGGCGGCGGGGCGGGGCTACAACGGCTCCACGCCCGGGGGGAGTTCGGCGGTGGCGGTGGCGTCGTGGACGTACTCCAGGAGGATGCGGCGCAGCTCGCGCCCGGCGTGGGTGGGCACCACGTCGCGGCGGCGGGCCACCGCGATGGTCCGGCGGACGCCGGGCGGGACGAGCCGGGTGACCCGGATGCCGGCGCGGCGGGCCACCACGATGCCGGGCACCAGCGCGACGCCGAGCCCGGCCTCGACGAAGCTGAGCACCGCGTCCATCTCCCCGCCGTCCACGGACAGGGTCGGCTCGAACCCGGCCGCCCGGCACGCCTGGAGCGTGGCATCGCGCAGGTCGTAACCCTCGCGGAACATGACCAGCGGCTGGTCGCGCAGGTCGGTGATGCGCAGCTCCCCGGCGGGCGAGGTGCCCGGCAGCGGGTCGACCGAGGCGACCACCAGGCTCTCGCGCAGGATCGGGTCGGCGCGCAGCCCCGGGTCGGCGCCGGCCGCCGGCATGATGATCAGGGCGAGGTCGAGGTCGCCGCGGAGCAGGTCCCGGACGAGGTCCTGCGAGCCGCCCTCCTCCACGCGCAGGTCGACCGTGGGGTACGCGTCGCGGAACCGGCGCAGCACCGGCGGGGCCAGCGAGGTGGCCAGGCTGGGCGTGGCGCCGAGCCGGACCCGGCCCCGGCGCAGCCCCACCAGCTCCTGCACCTCACGGGTGGCCGTCTCCACGTCGGCGAGGATCCGCTTGGCCAGCGGCAGCAGCACCTCACCGGCCGCGGTGAGTGTGATGTTGCCCCTTACCCGCTCGAACAGCGGTGCCCCCAGGTCGGTCTCCAGAGCGTGAATTTGCTTACTCAGCGAGGGCTGGGTGATGCCGACAAGATCGGCTGCCTGGGTGAAATGTCGTACTTCGGCGACCGCTGCGAAGTACCGAAGCTGATGGAGCTGCATCTACATAGCCTACGGCTATCAACGCTGCGATTTCGATGCATTGGACGCCTGATCGAAGTGCTCCTAGCGTCGAGCCTGTGGTAATCACGAAAACTCGATCGCCCATCCGCTCGAACGTCGGTCTCAAGGCCGTCATGGCGGTGACGGGCATCATCCTCGTGCTGTTCCTGATCGCGCACATGCTCGGCAACCTGAAGATCTTCACGGGCGAGACGTCGTTCGACCACTACGCGCACTGGCTGCGGGACATCGGCACGCCGCTGCTGCCCACGACCTGGTTCCTGTGGATCCAGCGCGCGGCGCTCACCGTGGCCGTCCTCGCGCACATCGGCGCGGCCGTCGTGCTGGCGAAGCGGTCCCGGGCCGCCCGCCCGGTGCCGTACGCGCACCGCCGCAAGATCCACGTGAACTACGCGGCCCGCACGATGCGCTGGGGTGGTGTGATCATCCTGCTGTTCGTGATCTACCACATCCTCGACCTGACCACGGGTCACCTGAACCCGCAGGGCGACCCGGCCAACCCGTACGGCAACGTGGTCGCCGACTTCGCGCCGGAGCGCTGGTACGTCACGCTCTTCTACACCCTCGCGCTGGTGACCCTCGGCTTCCACCTGCGCCACGGCGCCTTCAGCGCGTTCCGCAGCCTCGGCCAGCAGACTCCCAAGGGCGAACGCCGGGCCCGGATCGCCGCGCTCGTCTTCGCCGTCGCGCTCGTCGGCGGCTACCTGCTGGTCCCGTTCGCCGTGATCACCGGATTGGTGGCCTGACATGGATCTCTACACCTCCGGCGACCCGATCGCCGACACCCGGGCCCCGGACGGCCCGATCGAGACGCGGTGGGACCGCCACCGCTTCGAGATGAAGCTGGTCAACCCGGCCAACCGCCGGAAGATGACGGTGATCGTGGTCGGCACCGGACTGGCCGGCGGCTCCGCCGCCGCCACGCTGGCCGAGCAGGGCTACCGGGTGCGGTCCTACTGCTACCAGGACAGCCCGCGCCGGGCCCACTCGATCGCCGCGCAGGGCGGCATCAACGCCGCCAAGAACTACCGCAACGACGGCGACTCGGTGCACCGCCTGTTCTACGACACGGTCAAGGGCGGCGACTTCCGCTCCCGCGAGTCGAACGTGCACCGCCTGGCCGAGGTGTCGGTCAACATCATCGACCAGTGCGTGGCCCAGGGCGTGCCCTTCGCCCGGGAGTACGGCGGCCTGCTGGACACCCGCTCCTTCGGCGGCGCCCAGGTGCAGCGCACCTTCTACGCCCGGGGCCAGACGGGCCAGCAGCTGCTGCTCGGCGCGTACCAGGCCCTGGAGCGGCAGATCGGCCTGGGCAACGTGGAGATGAACGCCCGCCACGAGATGCTCGAACTGGTGATCGTCGACGGCCGGGCGCGCGGCATCGTGGTCCGCGACATGGTCACCGGTGAGATCAGCACCGAGATGGCCGACGCGGTCGTGCTCGCCTCCGGCGGCTACGGCAACGTCTTCTACCTCTCCACGAACGCCAAGGGCTGCAACGTCACCGCCTCCTGGCGGGCGCACCGCAAGGGCGCGTACTTCGCGAACCCCTGCTACACGCAGATCCACCCGACCTGCATCCCGGTATCCGGCGACCACCAGTCGAAGCTGACCCTGATGAGCGAGTCGCTGCGCAACGACGGCCGGGTGTGGGTGCCCAAGGCCAAGGGCGACCAGCGCAGCCCGCGGGACATCCCCGAGGACGAGCGGGACTACTACCTGGAGCGGATCTACCCGTCCTTCGGCAACCTGGTCCCCCGCGACATCGCCTCCCGCGCCGCGAAGAACGTGTGCGACGAGGGACGCGGCGTCGGCCCGACCGGCCTCGGCGTCTACCTGGACTTCGCCGACGCGATCAACCGGCTCGGCCGCAAGGCCATCGAGGCCAAGTACGGCAACCTCTTCGAGATGTACGAGCGGATCACCGGCGAGGACCCGTACGAGGTGCCGATGCGGATCTACCCCGCCGTGCACTACACGATGGGCGGCCTCTGGGTCGACTACGACCTCCAGTCGTCGATCCCCGGCCTGTTCGTGATCGGTGAGGCCAACTTCTCCGACCACGGCGCGAACCGGCTCGGCGCCTCGGCGCTGATGCAGGGCCTGGCCGACGGCTACTTCGTGCTGCCGAACACGCTCGCCAACTACCTGGCCTCCGGCCCGCTGGACCAGGTCGACGCCAGCCACCCCGAGGCGGTCGCGGCGCGGACCGACGTCGAGGAGCGGATCAAGCGGCTGCTGGCGATCAACGGCGACCGCACCGTGGACTCGTTCCACCGCGAGCTGGGCCAGATCATGTGGGAGCACTGCGGCATGGAGCGCTCCGAGGCCGGGCTGCGCAAGGCGATCGACGAGATCCGCTCGCTGCGCGAGCAGTTCTGGCAGCGGGTGCGCGTGCCGGGCGACGGCGAGGGGCTCAACCAGTCGCTGGAGAAGGCCGGCCGGGTGGCCGACTTCTTCGAGCTGGCCGAGCTCATGTGCATCGACGCGCTGCACCGCGAGGAGTCGTGCGGCGGGCACTTCCGGGCCGAGTACCAGACCCCGGACGGCGAGGCGCAGCGCGACGACGACCGGTTCGCCTACGTGGCGGCCTGGGAGTACACCGGCACCGGTGAGCCCGTGCTGCACAAGGAAGACCTGACCTTCGAATACGTCCACCCCACGCAGCGGAGCTACAAGTGAACCTGACCCTGCGCATCTGGCGCCAGCACGGCCCCGAGGACAAGGGTCGGATGGTGACCTACCCGGTGCAGGACGTGTCCCCGGACATGTCCTTCCTGGAGATGCTCGACGTGCTCAACGAGCGGCTCATCCTCGACGGCGAGGAGCCGGTCGCGTTCGACCACGACTGCCGCGAGGGCATCTGCGGCGCGTGCAGCCTCATGATCAACGGTGAGGCGCACGGGCCGCAGCGCGGCACCACCGCCTGCCAGCTGCACATGCGGCAGTTCTCCGACGGCGACACGATCGACATCGAACCGTGGCGGGCCCGCGCGTTCCCGGTCGTCAAGGACCTCGTGGTCAACCGCAACGCGTTCGACCAGATCATCGCCGCCGGCGGCTACGTGACCGCGCCGACCGGTAGCGCCCCGGAGGCGCACTCGGTGCCGGTGCCGAAGGCCGACGCGGACGCGGCGTTCTCCTCGGCGGCCTGCATCGGCTGCGGCGCCTGCGTGGCGGCCTGCCCGAACGGCTCCGGCATGCTGTTCACCGCCGCGAAGATCACCCAGCTCTCGCTGCTGCCGCAGGGCCAGCCGGAGCGCTACACCCGGGTGATCGGCATGGTGGACGCGCACGACGAGGCCGGCTTCGGCGGCTGCACCAACGTCGGCGAGTGCGCCTCGGCCTGCCCGAAGGGCATCCCGCTGAACACCATCGGCCGCCTCAACCGGGACTACCTGAAGGCGACGGCCAAGCGCTCGGGCACGCCCGGCTCCTGACCGCCGCCGGACGAACCCACGCGACCGCCGCGCCCCGCACCCGGGGGCGCGGCGGTCGCCGTTGACCAGGGGTATCAGGCCGCCGGCGTCGGCGCGCCGCCGATTCAACCCGCCTCTCGCGGGTAGCAGTCCGATGGACGGCACCGGAGAGGGGACACACAGGCATGAAGGCACTGACCTGGCACGGCAAGCGGGACGTTCGGGTCGAGGACGTCCCGGATCCCCGGATCGAGGAGCCGACCGACGCGATCGTCCGGATCACCTCGACCGCGATCTGCGGTTCCGACCTGCACCTGTACGAGGTGCTCGGGCCGTACCTGAAGCCCGGCGACATCCTCGGGCACGAGCCGATGGGCATCGTCGAGGAGGTCGGGCCCGGCGTGACCCGGCTCAAGAAGGGCGACCGGGTGGTCGTCCCGTTCAACATCTCCTGCGGCTCGTGCTGGATGTGCGAGCGGCAGCTCTACGCGCAGTGCGAGACCACGCAGGTGACCAGCCAGGGCAAGGGCGCGTCCCTGTTCGGCTACACCTCGCTGTACGGCTCGGTCCCCGGCGGCCAGGCCGAGTACCTGCGCGTACCGCAGGCCCAGTTCGGCCCGATCACGATCCCGGACAGCGGTCCGGACGAGCGCTGGCTCTACCTGTCCGACATCCTGCCCACCGCCTGGCAGGCCGTGAAGTACGCGGACGTCCCGCCCGGCGGCACGCTCGCCGTGTTCGGGCTCGGCCCGGTCGGGCAGTTCAGCGCCCGGATCGGCCGGCACCTGGGCGCCGGCCGGGTGATCGGGCTGGACCTGGTGCCCGAGCGGCTGGAGATGGCCCGGCGTCACGGCATCGAGGTGCTCGACGTCAGCCAGCTCGACGACGTGCCCGGCGCGCTCATCGACCTGGTCGACGGGCGCGGCCCGGACGCGGTGATCGACGCGGTCGGCATGGAGGCGCACGGCGCGCCGCTGGGCAAGGTGGCGCAGACCGCCGCCGGGCTGCTGCCGGACAAGCTGGCCCAGGCGATGACCGACAAGGCCGGCGTGGACCGGCTGGTGGTGCTGCACGCCGCGGTCAAGGCCGTGCGGCGCGGCGGCACCGTGTCGATCTCCGGCGTGTACGGCGGCGAGCAGGACCCGATGCCGCTGATGGAGATGTTCGACAGGGGTATCCAGCTGCGCATGGGGCAGTGCCACGTGCGGCGCTGGGTCGACGAGATCATCCCGCTGCTGGAGCGCGACGACGACCCGCTGGGCGTGGAGGACCTGCGGACCCACCGGCTGCCGCTGACCGACGCGCCGGGCGCGTACGAGATGTTCCAGAAGAAGGAGGACGGCTGCGTCAAGGTCGTGCTCGCGCCGTGACCCGGACAGTGGTCGTCACCGGCGCGACCAGCGGGATCGGCCGGGCGACCGCGCGGGAGCTGGCCGGCCGCGGGGACCGGCTGGTCCTCGCGGCCCGCTCCCCCGCCACACTCGACGAGGTGCGCGACGAGTGCCGGGCGGCGGGCGCGCGGGCGATCGCCGTACCGATGGACGTGACCGAGCCCGGCGCGGTGGCCGCGCTCGCGGACGCGGCGCGGACCGAGTTCGGCGGCGTGGACGCCTGGGTGCACACCGCTGCGGTCATGTCCTACGGCCGCTTCGACGAGACCCCGGCCGAGGTGTTCGAGCAGGTGGTCCGCACCGACCTGCTGGCCGCCGCCACGGTGGCGCGGGAGGCGCTGCGCCGGTTCCGGGACGCCGGCGGCGGCACGCTCGTGCTCACCGGCTCGGTGCTCGGGCACATCACCGCGCCCTACATGAGCGGCTACGTCGCCGCCAAGTGGGGCCTGCAGGGGCTGGCCCGCACGCTCCAGCAGGAGGCGCGGGAGACGCCCGGCGTCGCGATCTGCCTGGTCAACCCGGGTAGCGTCGACACACCCGTCTACCGGCAGGCGGCCAACTACCTGGGGCGGATCGGCCGCCCGCCGCCCCCGATCGCGTCGCCCGAACGGGTGGCACGGGCCATCGCGCACTGCCTCGACCGGCCCCGCCGGGAGGTGTCGGTGGGACGGCTCAACGTGGTCATGCGCTTCGGCTTCACCGTCCTGCCCGGCGTGTACGACGTGCTGGTCGGGCCGCTGATGCGCCTGGCCGGGCTGACCCGGACGCCGGTCGCCCCGCACGAGGGCGTCGTGTTCACGCCGAACTCCGCCGGCGAGGCGGTCCGGGGCGGATGGCTGCCGGACCCGGCCCGGGTGGTACGCGCGGTCGGCGGGCGGGCCGCCACCGTGGCGTCGGCGGTACGCCGCCGGCTGCCCTGACCGTCGCGGCGGACCCGCGCACGGCCGGCCCGTCCCGGGGCGGCCGTCGCGCGGGCGGGCCGGAACGCGGGTGGTTACCGTGTACGACGGGACACGGCGGAGGGACGAGCATGCGGGAATCGACGGGGCGGGAACCGGACCGGACGCGCGGCGGGCGGGTCTGGAAGCTCGCCGGGCTGGCCGCCGTCGCCGGCCTGGCCTGGGTGGCGCGGGACGTCCCGGCCCAACTCGGCGGCCGGCTCACCGGCACCCGGGCGGAACGGGCGGCCCGGTCACCGCGCTTCCGCGACGGCACCTTCCACAATCCGGCCGGCGCCACCGCCACGATGGTCGCCGACCCGGGCCGTAACCTCGTCCGGGAGCTGATCTTCGGCAAGCAGAAGCGGCGGCCGGGCAGCCAGGTGCCGCTGCTGCGCCCCGGTGCCGCGCCCGCCGCCGACCCGGTCCGCGAACTGAACGTGATCTGGTACGGCCACGCCTCCACGCTCGTCGAGATCGAGGGACACCGGGTGCTGCTCGACCCGGTGTGGAGCGACAGGTGCTCCCCGTCCGGGCTGGTCGGGCCGCGGCGCATCCACGAGCCGCCGGTGCGCCTGCCCGAGCTGCCCCCGCTGGACGCGGTGCTGATCTCGCACGACCACTACGACCACCTGGACATGGAGACCGTGCGCCGGCTGGCCGACCTCCAGTCCGCGCCGTTCGTGGTGCCGCTCGGCGTCGGCGCCCACCTGGCCCGCTGGGGCGTACCCGAGCACCGCATCGTCGAGCTGGACTGGTCGGAGAGCCACCGGGCCGGCGGGCTGACGCTCACCGCGACCGCCGCGCAGCACTTCTCCGGGCGCGGGCTGCGCCGCGACGGCACGCTCTGGAGTTCCTGGACGATCACCGGTACGCACCGGAGGGTCTTCTACACCGGCGACTCCGGCTACTTCGACGGGTACGCCGCGATCGGCGCCGAACACGGCCCGTTCGACGTGACGCTGATGCAGATCGGCGCGTACGACAGGGCGTGGCCGCACATCCACATGTTCCCGGAGGAGGCGGTCGCCGCCCACCTGGACGTCCGCGGCGGGCTGCTGGTGCCGGTGCACTGGGGCACGTTCAACCTGGCCCTGCACGACTGGTCCGAGCCGGTGGACCGGCTCTGGGCGGAGGCGAAGGCGCGCGACGTGCGGCTCGCGGTGCCGCGTCCCGGCGAGCGGGTCGTGGTGGACGAGCCGCCGTCGGTGGACGGGTGGTGGCAGTCGATCGCCTGAACCACGCCGAAAAATTCGGACAAGGCATGCTTCTGCGCATATTTGCGTACTCTGTTCGCTGACGAGTCAGCGGCCGGAGGACAGCATGCAGGTTCGCCTCTCCCCAGGCGTGGAAGATCTACACACACCCACCTCACAGGCGAGTGTCGCCGCGGCCCTCAAGCGGGGCGTCGACGTCGCCGTCTCGGCCACTGCCCTGCTGGTGGCAGCGCCGATCCTGGCCGTGGTCGCGGTCGCGGTCCTGCTCGGCATGGGCCGCCCGATCATCTTCCGTCAACAGCGGATCGGCCGGTACGGCCGCGAGTTCACCATCCTGAAGTTCCGGTCCATGGCGGGTGGTGACGACCGCTTCTCCCCCGGCGACGACCAGGCGCGGCTGACACCCCTGGGACGGTGGCTGCGGGCGACCAGCCTGGACGAGCTACCCAGCCTCTGGAACATCCTGCGCGGCGACATGAGCCTTGTGGGTCCGCGCCCGTTCCCGACCAGCTACCGCGACCTCTACACGCCGGACGAGTTCCGCCGGCACGACGTCCGGCCCGGTCTGACCGGCCTCGCGCAGGTGAACGGCCGCAACAAGCTGGGCTGGGCGGAGCGCTTCGCCTACGACCTGCACTACGTGCAGCGCTGGAGCCTCCTCCTGGACGCCCGCATCCTGGCCCGGACCGCGGTGGCAGTGCTCCGCCGGCAGGGCATCAGCGCGCCCGGCACCGCCACCGCGCACGAGTTCCGCGGTACCGCCGGCGAACGGCAGGTGCCCGCGACCGCGGGACGCGGATCGCGGTGACCCTCGACCTCGTCGTCGTCGGCTGCGGCGGCCACGGCCGGGAGATCGCCCAGATCGTGGCAGCGGTCAACGACGCCTCCATCCGGCCGCCGTGGCGGCTGGTCGGCTTCGTCGACGACAACCCGTCCGAGCGGAACCGCAAACGCGCCGAGTCGTTCGGCGCCCCGTACCTGGGGACCGTGGCGGCGCTCGGGCAGCTGCCGCCGGAGACCCACGTCGTGCTCGGACTGGGCGACCCACGCGTCCGGCAGAAGGTGAGCGCGCAGGTCGACGCGTACGGCAGGCCGGCGGCGAGTCTCGTCCACCCGGATGCCACAGTCGGCCCGGACCTGGTGTCGGCCGAGGGCCTGGTGGTGTTCGCCGGTGGCCGGATCACCACCAACGTCACCGCCGGACGGCATCTGCACGTCAACCAGAACGCCACCCTCGCGCACGACTGCGTGGTCGGCGACCACGTCTCCCTGCATCCGCTCGCGGCGGTCTCCGGCGACTGCCGCCTCGACACCGCCGCACTGATCGGCGCGGGTGCCGTGGTGCTCCCGGGACTGCGGGTCGGCACCGGCGCGACGGTCGGCGCCGGTGCGTGCGTGGTGCGCGACGTTCCGCCGGAGATCGTGGTCAAGGGCGTGCCGGCCCGCTGAGCGGTCCTCAGAGCACGAAGGCGTCCGTCCAGAGGGCGCCCGAACGTCCCGACAACGCGTCCAGCATCGCCACCGCCTGACCGTCGGTGAGCTGCGCGACGAAGTCGATGATGGCCCGGCCCCGGGCCCGGCCGATCCGGTCCGGGGTACGCGGGTGCAACTCCGCCTCGGCCAGCTCCACCAGGTCGTGCAGCCGGCGCGGCAACCGGGACTCCTCGTCCGGGTCCAGCAGCCACTCCCAGAGCGCCTCCACCAGCGTACCCAGCAGCCGGGCCTGACCGCGCTGGTGCAGGGCGAGGTCCGGGCGGGCCAGCACGAACCGGTGGTGCACGAACTTGAGCACCTGCACCTCGTGCCACTGCGCCTTCGCCAGCAGCACGTACCCGGAGCGGACGTCCGGCTCCGGGGTGACGGTGATGGCGTCCACGAAACGGGTGGACCAGCGGGCGGAGAACCGGGCCACGTACTGCTCCGCCTCGATCGAGCCGTCGAACGGCAGCGCCAGCAGCCCCTCCACCAGCTCCTCGCGGACGTGCTCGACGGCGGCGGCGAACGCCTCGTCGTCGGCGATCCAGCCGTCCTTGCGGTGCAACTGCCGGCGCAGCCGCTCGATCGCCGCACCGGGCCGCCGGCCCGCCCCCTCCAGCGCCGGCGCCGTGATCGACCGCAGGTGACCGCACTCGCGCTGCCAGGCCATCAGCTCGGCCGCCACCGCGCCCTGCTGGAGCACCCCGACGCGGTAGAAGTCCTCCACGTCGTGGATCGCGTACGCGATGTCGTCGGCGGTGTCCATCACCGACGCCTCGGGGGTCTGCTGCCAGTCCGGGATCCGCCCGGCGAACGGCTCCCGCGCCTGCCGCAGGTCGTCCAGCTCGGTGCGGTACGCGCCGAACTTGACCGACCCGCTCTCCGGATCCTCCGGCGGGGCCGCCGCGCCCCGGGGCGCCGGGTCCAGGTGACGCGGGTGCGGGTCGGGATGGTCCAGCCGGGTCCACGGGTACTTCAGCATGGCCGCCCGGACCGCCGCGGTCAGATCCAGCCCGGTGGTCGCCGCGCCGCGGATCTCGGTGCTGGTGACGATCCGGTACGACTGGGCGTTGCCCTCGAAGCCGTCGGCCAGCCCGAGCCGCTGCCGGGCCAGCCGGTCGAGCACCCGCTCCCCCAGGTGCCCGAACGGCGGGTGCCCGAGGTCGTGCGCGAGCGCGGCGGCCTCCACCACCTCCGGATCGCAGCCGCCGAATTTCTCCAGCAGATCCCGGTACGCCGGGTCGGCGGTCAGCCGCTCCGCGATCGCCCGGGCCACCTGGGCCACCTTCAGGCTGTGGGTGAGCCGGTTGTGCACAAGCAGCCCGGAGCCACCCGGGCTGATCACCTGGGTCACGCCACCCAGCCGGGTGAAGAACGGCGAACCGACGATCCGGTCCCGGTCGGCCCGGAACGGGCCGGCGGCCAGGTCGCCGAGCGCCCGGGCGCTGCCACCGAACAGCCGCCGGGCCCGCGGATCCGCAGGTACCTCCATGATCGCCACGCTAGCGCAGCCGAACCGGCCGGCGGGGCGCGACCTGCGCCTAGGCCAGCGGGGGCGCGTCCCCCAGCACCAGACCGGGTGCCGCCGGCAGCCAGTAGCCGAGATAGGTACCGGCGGTGACCTGGTAGCTCAGGCGCCCGTTCACCCAGGCGCTGGCGCCGAGGAACGCGCCCGAGGCGCGCGGGAAGGTGACGGTCTTGGACCCGACGACCTGCCACCTGCTGTCGTACGCGTAGCCGGTGTAGGTGCCGGGCTCGACGGTCAGCAGCCGGGTGGGCGCGTACGTGTGCTCGACGAACTTCCCGGCGAGCCACCGGTTCTGCGCGTCCTCCGCCACGAACATGCCGGCGAACACCCCGTTCGCCATGCGGTAGTGCACGCCCCGGCCAGCCACCCGGACGCGCTGGTCGGCGGTGGCGGTGGAGAACCGGATCAGGTTGATCGACTTCTGCGCGACGACCCGGCCGGCGGCGTCGAACTGGTAGGCGACGTGGGAGCCGGGGCCGAACCACACGATGCCGTCGACAGGCGGGTACGGGTAGTCGGCGCGCAGCACATCGGCGTACGCGGCGAACACGCCGGCGTGGGTGAGCTGGTGCAGCGCGAGCATCTGCTGGGTGTGCACCTGGTGGTAGCTCGGGTAGGACCGGGCGCAGCCGACCGAGTACCGGCTGGCCCACTGCGGAACGCGCAGCGTGGCCGGCACGTAGCGCCGTACGGTCGTGGCCGTCCCGTCCATCAGGCTAACCGCCCGGCTGTCCCGGGTGATCCGCCAGTAGTCGTAAACGCCGTAGAACGCGTAGATCATGCCGTTGAGAACCCGTTCCCCGCGCACGCCCGGGTTGTCCGGATACTCCTCCAGCCACAGGTAGCCGTCCGTGTCGGTCCAGCTCACCCAGGGCACCCCGAGCTGTGGTCCGAGGGTGAGGCTGAGGAACGTACGGTCCGCCGCCGTACGCCACGTGGCGTCGCCGGTCACCTCGTACAGCCGGACGAACAGGCTGAGCAGTTCCCCCTGCGCCATGGCGCTGTACCAGGGCGCCTGGAGCACCAGCCCGGTGCACCGAGGCAGGTCGAAGGGGTACGAGTACCACCACGCGCCGCGGGATTCCACCTTGCGGTCCAGGTTCCGCCGCGCCTGCGCGATCGCCCGGTCGAGGAAGAACCGGTCGCTGGTGACCTGGTAGGCGTTGAGGTTGTCCAGTCCCCAGTCGGCCTGCACCACCGGGTGGTCGTAGAGGACGCCCTGCCAGGTGAAGAGCCGCACCCCCGAGGCGTCGTGCGCCAGCGGGTCGGTCCGCGGGACTGTCATCTGCCGCGAGGTCGGTGAGACCGAGCCGGGCAGCAGGCGCGGCAGGTAGCCGTCCCGGGCATACGCGGTGAGCTTCGCGCTCCGCCCGGGGAGTGCGGTGGCGGCCGCCGTGCCGGCCACCGGCGTCCCCGTCAGGCCGAGGGCGAGCACGGCCGCCACCCACGCGCACCAGGAAAACCGGATCCTCATGGGACCTCCAAGGTCGGGAGTGTCCTCCATCCCAGCAACCGCCTGCCGCTTTTGCCAGCCTCGTTTCATCATGCGTGGAATAGACATACATAACATGAGTATTCATGACTGTTACCGACCTCCGGCACGGCGGGCGGGCGCGGACACCGGTCGCGGGATGGGACGGCAGAATGCACGGGAACCCACCCGAAGAAGGCGGATCAGATCGTGACCCACTCAGTGCACCAACGGATCGCCGAAGAACTCGGCGTCGCCGAACGGCAGGTACGGGCGGCAGTCGAGCTGCTCGACGGCGGCGCCACGGTGCCGTTCATCGCCCGCTACCGCAAGGAGGCCACCGGCCTGCTCGACGACGCGCAGCTACGCACGCTGGAGGAGCGCCTGCGCTACCTGCGCGAGCTGGACGAGCGGCGCGCGGCGGTGCTGGAGTCGATCCGGAGCCAGGGCAAGCTGGACGAGGCGCTCGAGGCGCAGATCCTCGCCGCCGACTCCAAGTCCCGCCTGGAGGACATCTACCTGCCCTACAAGCCGAAGCGGCGCACCCGCGCGCAGATCGCCCGCGAGGCCGGACTGGAGCCGCTCGCGGACACGCTCCTGGCCGATCCGGCCCAGGACCCGAAGACGGTCGCCGCCAGGTTCGCCGACCCGGACAGGGGCGTCGCGGACACCGCCGCCGCCCTGGACGGGGCGCGGGCCATCCTGATCGAGCGCTTCGCCGAGGACGCCGACCTGATCGGCACGCTGCGCGAGCAGATGTGGTCGCGGGGCCGGCTGGTCTCCCGGGTACGCGACGGCCAGGAGACCGCCGGGGCGAAGTTCGCGGACTACTTCGACTTCGCCGAGCCGTACCCGAAGCTGCCCTCGCACCGCATCCTCGCCATGTTCCGCGGCGAGAAGGAGGGCGTGCTGGAGCTGACCATGGACCCGGAGGCCGACGGGGACGCCGACGCGAACCCCGGCCCCAGCCGCTACGAGGCGGCCGTGGCCGGACGCTTCGGCATCAGCGACCAGGGACGGCCCGCCGACAGGTGGCTGACCGACACGGTGCGCTGGGCCTGGCGTACCCGGATCCTGATCCACCTGGGCGCGGACCTGCGGATGCGGCTGTGGCAGGCGGCCGAGGAGGAGGCCGTGCGGGTCTTCGCCACCAACCTGCGTGACCTGCTGCTGGCCGCGCCCGCCGGGGCACGGGCGACGATGGGCCTGGACCCGGGCCTGCGCACCGGTGTGAAGGTCGCGGTGGTCGACGCCACCGGCAAGGTGGTCGCCACCGACACCATCTATCCGCACGAGCCGCGCCGGCAGTGGGACGCGTCGCTGCACACGCTCGCCACGCTCGCCGCCGCGCACGGCGTCGAACTGGTCGCGATCGGCAACGGCACCGCCAGCCGGGAGACCGACAAGCTGGCCGGTGACCTGATCAAGCGGCACCCGGAGCTGAAGCTGACCAAGGTGGTGGTCTCCGAGGCCGGCGCGTCGGTCTACTCCGCGTCCGCGTACGCCTCGCAGGAGCTGCCCGGCCTGGACGTCTCGCTGCGCGGCGCGGTGTCGATCGCCCGCCGCCTCCAGGATCCGCTGGCCGAGCTGGTGAAGATCGACCCGCGGTCGATCGGCGTCGGGCAGTACCAGCACGACCTGTCCGAGGTGAAGCTGTCCCGCTCGCTCGACGCGGTGGTCGAGGACTGCGTCAACGCGGTCGGCGTCGACGTCAACACCGCCTCCGCGCCGCTGCTCACCCGGGTCTCCGGCATCGGCGCCGGGCTGGCCGAGAACATCGTGCTGCACCGCGACGCCAACGGGCCGTTCCGCACCCGTGGGGAGCTGAAGAAGGTGCCGCGGCTCGGACCGAAGGCGTTCGAGCAGTGCGCCGGCTTCCTGCGCATCCCCGGCGGCGACGACCCGCTCGATTCCTCCAGCGTGCACCCCGAGTCATACCCGGTGGTGCGCCGCATCCTCGCCACCACCGGGCAGGACCTGCGCGCGCTGATCGGCAGGTCGGCCCTCCTGCGCGGCCTGCGCGCGACCGACTTCGTCGACGACACGTTCGGCCTGCCCACCGTCACCGACATCCTGGCCGAGCTGGAGAAACCGGGCCGTGACCCGCGCCCGGAGTTCCGCACCGCCACGTTCGTCGACGGCGTGGAGAAGATCAGCGACCTGACGCCTGGCATGGTGCTGGAGGGCGTGGTGACGAACGTGGCCGCGTTCGGCGCGTTCGTCGACGTGGGCGTGCACCAGGACGGCCTGGTGCACGTCTCGGCCATGTCGCACACCTTCGTGAAGGATCCGCGCGACGTGGTGAAGTCCGGCGACGTGGTCAAGGTCCGGGTGCTCGACGTGGACGTGCCGCGCAAGCGGATCTCGCTGACGCTGCGGCTGGACGACGAGGCGCCCGCCGGTGGCGGACGCCCGGCGGGCGGCGACGGCCGACGGGACCGGGGCGGCGCCAGCCCTCGGCCGGGCGGCCAGGGGCGGGGCGGCCAGCGCGGCGGGCAGGGCGGCGGCGGGCAACGCGGCGGCTCGGGCGGCGGCGGGCAACGCGGTGACGGACGGGGCGGTGACGGACAGGGCGGTGGCGGGCAGGGCGGCGCGTCGCGCGGTGCCCAGCAGCAGCGGCCCGGGCGCGGTGGCGGTGGCGGTGCCCCGGTCAACGACGCGATGGCGGAGGCGCTGCGCCGCGCCGGACTGGCCTGACACCACCCTTGATCAACACAGTCTCGCCGAGGTGGTGGGATCGGAGGCTCCGCGACACCACCACTTCGGCGAGCTGGAGTTGATCACGCCGGGCGGCGCCGGTTCCGCGTACCCTCGCGGTCGTGGGCGGTGAGGACGACGAGCGGTGGCGGGAGCGGCGGCGCCGCGCGGTGCGGGCGCACGCGGAGGCCGCCGACCGGGAGCGCGCCGCGGAGCAGGCGGAGGCCGCCGACCTCGTGACCCGGTTCGCCGCCGAGGCGCTGCGGCGCGGGCTGCGCGCCGACCGGCTGACCGCGACCGGCCACGACGGTCGCGGGCGCTACCGCACGCGGATCACCGGCTGGTACGTGGACCGGGCGCACAGCCGCGCGGTGGACACCGACGGGCGCTTCTATCTGCTCACCGTGCCGCCCGGCCTGCGCTCGCGGCTGCTCGGGGCCGACCCGCGGCCCAGCGCGCCGCCGCTGGTGGTCGGCCGGGGCGGGCGCGACGGCGAGTCGGTGCCGCTGGCGACGCTGCTCAGCCGACGCCTCGACGCGGGCGACGACTGGCCCTGACCGGCGACGGCCGCTGATCGGCCCGTTGCCGCGGCACCGCAAGCGCGGCCCGCCGGGCGACATGCCGCCACCAGCACAGCTGGACCACGAGAGTGAGTAGCCCGGCGAGCACGATCGCCGCCAGGTTGATCACCAGTTGGAGAGCGGAGCCGGCCGCCTCGTGCCAGACGCCGTACGCGGAAGCCACAGCCACGTTCGCCGCCGCCGGCACCGTGGTCACCGAGATCAGCACGCCGACGAGCGACCCGGACTTCTTCGACGTCAGCGACAGCATGCCCGCGACACCGGCGAGCAGGCCCACCACCCAGGACAGCGCGTCCGGGCGCCAGATGAAGTCGGTCATCGGCCGTTCCGCCAGCAGCATGTCCCGGTCTACCAGGCCGGCCGCGGTGAGCGCCCACGTGCTCAGCACGGTGGCCACCATGGCGACGACGAAGCCGACGGTCAGGGCCTGCACCGAGCGGCCGGCCACGCACGGCTGCCGCCGCAGCAGCGCCACGCAGAGCGCGGCGAGCGGCCCGAACTCGGGGCCGACCACCATCGCACCGACGATCAGGATGGGCTGGTCGAGCAGCACGCCGACCCCGGCGATCATGGTGGCGACGACGATCAGAGCGAGGAACGTGCCGGTGAGCACCGTCTGCTCACCGGTCTTCGCGGCGATCTCGTCCCAGACCACGGCGTCCTCGCCGTGCCCGGGCGCCTCCTCGGCGGCCCGGTCGGCCGCAGAGGACAAGGTCAGCTCCACGTCGTCGGCCGCAATCGCCCCGTGCGCCTCGACACCCATCTCCTGGAGCCGGCTCAGCACGCCGTCGGCGCTCTCCCGAACGACGTCGCAGGTGACGTAGTCACCCTCGGGCTGGCGGGCGGCGCCCGGCAGCACCACAAGGTGCGTGACACCAGGATCGGCGGCCAGCAGGTCCACGACCGCCGACGACTGGTCGCTCGGCGCGATCACCCTCAGGTGCAGCACTCGGGCCTCCCGGATCTTCGGTGCCTGGCACGGGCCGCCGAACTCTACTCGTTACCGGGAAGGCGGGGGCGATCCGGCGCCGCCGCGCGGCACGATCGTGTGCTTTTCAGCACGAACCCGACGTACGCCATCACTCCTCGGCGGGTCGGCCGTTTTACCGTCCGTGACCCTTCGCTGCCACGACCGTGATCCCGCTGCGGGGACGGAGGCTCGATGACCGGCCGGATCTACCTGTCCCCGCCCGATGTCGGGCCCCTGGAGGAGTCCTACGTGCTCCGTGCGATCCGCTCGGGTTGGGTGGCGCCGCTCGGACCGGAGGTTGAGGCGTTCGAGCGGGAGGTCGCGGAGCGCGTCGGGGCGGCGCACGCGCTGGCTCTCAACTCCGGCACGTCCGCGCTGCACCTCGCCCTGCTCATGCTCGAGGCCGGACCGGGAAGCGTGGTGGTGGCGCCCACGATGACGTTCGTGGCCACCGCCAACGCCGCTGTCTACACCGGCGCCGAGCCGGTCTTCGTCGACTGCGACCCGGCGACCGGCAACATGGACGTGACCGCGCTCGCCGACATGCTCGACATGTTGACCCGAGCCGGCGAGAGGGTCGCGGCGGTACTGATCGCGGACATGTTCGGCACGTGCGCCGACTACGACGAGCTGCTGCCGGTGTGTGAAGCGGCGGGCGTGCCGGTGGTCGAGGACGCCGCGCAGGCCCTGGGCGCCACCTACCGCGGGCGTCCCGCCGCATCCTTCGGGCGGCTCAACGCGCTGTCGTTCAACGGCAACAAGATCATCACGACGTCCGGCGGCGGAATGCTGCTCTCCGACGACGAGGCGTTGCTCGCCCGCTGCCGGCACCTGGCCACCCAGGCGCGCGAACCCGTGCCGCACTACGAGCACGTCGACGTGGGCTACAACTACCGGCTCAGCAATCTGCTCGCCGCCCTGGGCCGGGCACAGCTGCACCGGCTGGACGGGATGATGCGCCGCCGCCGGCTGCTGCGCGAGCGCTACGCCAAGCTGTTCTCCGGTGTGCCCGGGGTCCGCTTGCTCGGCGACGGGGACGAGGGCTCGAACTGCTGGCTGACCAGCATCGTGGTCGACCCCGGGCGGACCGGGTGGTCGGCTGCGGAACTCGGCGCGCACCTGGCCGCGCGGGACATCGAAACCCGGCACGTGTGGAAGCCGATGCACCGGCAGCCGGTGTTCGCCGGGTGCCGTGCGGTCGTGACGGGCGCCTCGGATCACCTGTTCGCTCGAGCACTCACCCTGCCCAGCGGCTCCGCGCTGGACGACGACCGCTTGGCGCGGGTCATCGGCGCGGTCGAGCAGTTCCTGGACGCCCGGTGACGGCCGGCGCGGGTATACGCCCGCTTCGGATCGTCGTCCTGTTGAAGACCGACCAGGGCGGACTCTGGATCGTTCCGCAGGTGGAGGAACTCCGCCGCCGCGGGCACGAGGTGGTGGCGGTCCTGCCGCGCCGGACCGGGCGGCTGACCGAGGAGCTGCGGCGGCGAGGTGTCGAGGTGTACGACTCGCCGTTCGACTTCCGTTTCCGGCCGCGCCCGTCGACGCTGCGGGACTTGTGGCGGCTCCGCCGTCTGATCAGCCGGCTCCGCCCGGACGTGCTGAAGTACCACCTGTACGCGTCCGCGCTCGCCGCCCGCTTCGCGAGCATGCGTCTGCCGCTGCGCCGGGTGCACATGGTGGCCGGGCCGCTGTACCTGGACTCTCCGCTGATCAAACTCGTCGAACGGGCGTTGTGGCGGCTCGACGACGTCACCATCTGCGGCACCGGCCACACCTCCGGTCTCTACGGCGCGCTCGGGTGCCCCGCACCCCGGCGCCCGGTCGTCACCTACGGCGCCCGGACCGCGCACTTCGCCGACCTGGCCGGCTCGGCCGACCGACGGGAGGTGCGAGCCAAGGCACGGGCCGAACTCGGCATCGAGGAGGACATGTTCGTCGTCATCATGGTCTCCTACGTCTATCCGCCGCGGAGGCTGGTCCACCAGGGGCGCGGCATCAAGGGCCACGACGTGCTGCTGGCGGCCTGGCGGGAGTTCCGTGTTGGCCACCCGGGCGCCCGGCTACTCCTGGTAGGCGCCGGTTTCTCGGCAGGCGGGGAGGCGCACCGGCGGGAATTGATCCAGCGCTTCGGCGTCGATCGGGACCCGAGCGTGACGTGGTTGACGTCGGTGTCGGATGTACGCGACTGCTACCGCGCCGCCGACGTGAGCGTCAGTCCTTCGCTGTCCGAGGGGCACGGTGCCGCCTGCGAGGCCGGGGCCACCGGTGTGCCCTGCATCGTCAGTGACGCCGGCGGTCTGCCCGAGACCGTCGACGAGACGACCGGCTGGGTGGTGCCGCGCAACGACGTGGGGGCGCTGGTCGCCGCGCTGCGGCAGGCCTACGGCGAGTTTACCGACGGCCGGCTCCGGCTGCGGGGTGAGCGGGCCCAGCGGTTCGCGCTGCGGCACTTCGACAACACGGTGGCGGCCGGCGACGTCGCCGACGTGGTGGAGGCCGCCTGCCGGACCGGCGGGAGAGCCTGATGCGGGTCGTGGTGACGTCGGAGTCGCGCTTCAGCCGCACTCCCGACGGCGCGGTGTGGGTCGAGGCCGGGCCGGACAACGCGATCTGGCGGCGCTACCTGGCCGCTTTCGACAATGTACGCGTCGCCGCCCGGGTCCGGGACATCGCACAGCGCCCCCCGGCTGCGGCCCGGGTCGACGGGGACGGCGTCGAGGTCTGGGCGCTGCCGTACTACGTCGGACCACAGGGCTACCTGCTGGGACGGCGGGCGATCGCCGCGGCGGTGACCGCTGCGGCGGACCCCCGGGACGCCGTGGTGCTCCGGGTACCCTCGCCGATCGGTTCACTGCTGGCACGGGCACGCTACCGGGCCCGCCTCCCGTACGCGCTCGAAGTGATAGGCGATCCGTACGACGTACTCGCCCCGGGAGTCGTCCGGCATCCACTGCGGCCGCTACTGCGCATGCTGTCCACCCAGACGCTGCGCCGGCAGTGCCGCGAGGCCGCCGCCGTGGCGTACGAGACGGATCGGCGCCTGCAACTCCGCTACCCCGCGTTGCCGACCACGCCCACGGCCGGTATCTCCAGCGTCGACCTACCACCGGCGGCGTTCGTGCCGCGGGCCCGGCGGGTCCGGCAGCCTCCGCCAGTGGCGACACTGGTGTCGGTCGGCTCGCTCGAACAGCTCTACAAGGGAATCGACACGCTCATCTCCGCGCTGGCGCTGATGCCCGCCGACGGGCCCCAGGCCCGGCTCGTGCATGTCGGCGTGGGCGCCTACCGTCCCCATCTGGAGCAGCTGGCCGCTCGGTCGGGAGTGGCCGACCAGGTGAGCTTCACCGGCCCGCTGCCCGACGCCGAGGCGGTCCGCCGGGCGCTGGACGCGGCAGATCTGTTCGTGATGCCGTCGCGTACCGAGGGCCTGCCCCGGGCGCTCATTGAGGCGATGGCCAGGGCGCTGCCGGCGGTCGGGTCGACCGCCGGCGGCATTCCGGAGCTGCTCGAACCGGACTGCCTGGTGCCGCCCGACGATCCGGCCGCGCTCGCCTTCACGGTCACCGCGATGCTGGCCCACCCGGACCGGCTCGCGGCAGCCTCGGTTCGCAACCTCCGCCGGGCCCGTGACTTCTCCGCCGAGACCCTCGACGCCCGTCGGGCGTCATTCTACCGGACGGTCGCCGAGACCTCCACCGGACAGTCGGACCGTAGAGCACCGGCCTCCCTTCCGTCCGCACGCTGACATACCGCGCACCGGACGGCACCCCCGTCGACCGGTGCGGGCGCCGTCCGGCCGGGACCGTTCAGGCGTCGGCGTGCCGGGCACCCTCTTGCGCGGCGTCCCGGAGGATGTCGAGGTAACGGCCGAGTTGGTCCTCACGGAACAATCCGTCCAACGCGGCGGCCGGCACTGCCGGCACCCGTCCGGTCCGTTCCTTCACCGCCAGCCACTCCCGCAGTTGGGCGGCGATCGCGGCTGGCTCGTTCGCTACGACACCCGCCTCCCGCTCGCGCAGCAGGCGCGCGGCCACGCCATTCTCGTAACCGATCAGGAGGATGGGGCGGCGGGCCTGGAGGTAGTCGAAGATCTTGCCAGTCACCGTGCCGGCGGCTCGCGGATCATTCCACATGAGCAGGACGAGCACGTCCGCATCCGCCTGGATCCGCCAGGACTTCTCCGACGAGACCTGGCCGAGAAGGGTGACGGAGTCGGTCACGCCGGCCCGCTCGGCGGCGGCGCGGGTGATGCCGTGGTCCTCCCCCGCGAAGATCACGTGCACCTTCGCGGCGTCCGCGCCGAGCAGGGCGATCGCATCGATCAGCGGACTCGGATCACGCTTTCCCGGATAGATGTAGCCGGTGTGTGCGAGCGTCAGTGTGGTAGTCGGCGTCTCGCCGCCCACCGAGTTCGCGGAGGGCTCCATCGGTACTGGCCGGCGGTCGATGCCGTTCATCACCACGTGCGTCTGCGCACCGAAGGCGCGGCGGATCGTCTCCGCCAGCGGCTCCGAGACCGTCACGCACGCCGCCACGGTCCGCAGAACGCGCCGCTCCAGCCTCTTGTCGACCGCTCGGCGCAGTGCGGAGCGCACCCAGTACTCGTTGCCGACGGACCACAGGTCCCGGTAGTCAGCGACCCACGGCACCCGGAACCGCCGGGCGAGTGCGGCGGCCACGACGAATCCAGAGAAGGGCGGGCCGGATACCAGGATGACGTCCGGGCGCCATCCAGCGGCACCCCGGTCGAAGTTCTGTACCGGTGGTCGGATCCAGTTGAGCTGGGGGTCCGGCAGCAACAGTTCCATGCCAGCCCTTACCAGAAGTCGATCGGCGCCGGAGCGGAGTCGCCCAAGCCGGAACGGCGGTGGGGCGGTACCGTCCGGCACCGGCTCTCCCGCAGGCCGGCCGGGCCGCCGGAGCCGCGGCGACGGCGCGATCCGGATCATCTGCTCCTCAGGCACCGGGACGAGGGCGTCGCCCTGGTCGGTGCCTACTGCGGTCAGCACCCGGACCTCCCACCCCTGCTGCTTCGCGAACGCCGCAAGGGCCGCGGGCCGCCGCGCGCCGACGGTCTCCGCCGGCGGGAAGTGATACGAGACGATCAGCAGGCGCGGGACCCGCTCCGGGTAGATGTTCCTCATGACGGGATAAACGATTTCTCAAGACACAAGACGTGACGAAGGATGCGAACGCCTCAGCTCTGCGCCACGAGCTGCGGCGCGGAACGAGCGCTGCCGAGGTTCCGGCCGGCCGCCGTCACGACCCGCAGCGCCATCAACCACCCGACGCCGTACGCCAGCGCGCCGGACACCCCGAACGCCCAGACCGCGGTCAGCGGTGACCCGCCCACGAGCGCCACCACCGACACTGCTCCCGCCACCACCGCGACACGGCCCGCGTCCCAGGCGAGTTGCAGAGCCTGGCGCTCGAACACGACGAGCGTCTGCGACAGCGGTGAGACGACGATCTGAGCCGCCATGAAGACGGCCAGGGCCTGTGCGTAGGCGCCGCTGCTGTCCCACTGCGGACCGAAGACCAGGTTGAAGGCTGCCGGCGCGCCGACCAGCACGAGTAGTGCGCCGGGACCCGCGATCAGGGCCAGTCTCCGGCTGGCGTCGAGAAACACGCGCCGACCTCGCCGGGGTTGTTCCCGGGCGATTCGGGCGACCTCCCCCAGATATACCTGGGCTACCGCGGACGCCACCAGGGCGGCGGGCACGGCGATCACCCGCTGGGTCAATCCCAACCAGCCGGCCACCGCGGAGCCGTACCAAGAGGCGATGAGCAGCACCGGCAACTGCGTGCCGAGGACGTTGAGAAGACCGGACGGGGCCAGGAGCAGCGGGAACCGACGATACCGGCGCGCGACCGCCGGCAGGCGTGGCGGCCGTCGATCGCCCCGGGCGGCGATCGCGCCGCGCCGACGGACGTCCCGGAGCAGGACCGCGGCGGCCGCTAGCTGACCGAACCCGAAGCCGAGCGCCAGGCCGCCGGGACGAAGTCCCGTCACACCAGCCACGATCTGGGTGACCACCACCGTCAGGGACTGGAAGAGGTTACGCCGGCCGATCGCCCCGTAGCGACGGTGCCGCACGGCGAACTGGTTGAGCACGAGGACGACGCCCATCGCAGCGGCGGAGAACGGCACCACCCAGAGCCAGTGGGCCAGTTCCGGCTGACCGAACCAGGAGGCGACCCGGTCCCTCGTCAGCAGGACGACGACCGTACCCAGGACCGCCGTGCCGGTCGCCGCGGCGAGGCCGAGCCGTACCAGCGCCCGGGCGTCCTCCTCGCGTTCGGGTAGCGGAACTGCCATCTCGAACCGGAGCGCGGCCACCGTGCCCACTGTGACCACGAGCGCGGCGACCACGGCGAGGACACCGAAGTCGGCCGGGCGGTAGAGCCTCGTCAGCAACGGCGCCGCGGCCAGCGCCAGCAGTTGGCCGCCGGCGGATCCGGCGGCGATGCCCACCACTCCGCGCCGCCCGCTCGACATGGCGAACCGCCTGGCACGCCACCTCACCCAGCGACACCTCGGCGGCCGACCGGGCGCCTACCCGCGTTGCGGGCCGGCACTTCGGCGCGGGCGGGCACTCCGGTGCGCAACGTCGCGCCGGTCATCACGAGCACACCGAGAGCCAGTGCGACGAAGAGCGGACGCCCGGCGTTCACATCCCCGGACGTCGACACCGCCACCACGTTGAACGCCAGCACCGCCAGCACGAACCCGGCGACCGGGTCACGCCGGGTCGCGCGCCAGAGCCTTCCTGCCACGATCAGGGTGGCCAGGATGAAGGCCCCTCCGACGAGCCAGCCTGCCTCGGCCGGTAACTCCAGCCACAGGTTGTGCGGATAGTTGTGCACCAGCATGCCGGAGTGGTCGGACCAGTTGCCGTAGCCGACCCCACCTGGATGCTCGGCGATCATCGGCACACTGACCTCGCGCATCTCCGCCCGGGCGGTGCCGAACATCTCCTCGCTCGGGTCGACCAGGAGCGCGTACACCCGGGGCGGCAGCAACGACGGCATGGTGATGACGGCCAGCACCAGGGCACTCATCAGACTCAGACCGACCCACTCGCGCCGTCCCCGCCGGATCTTGAGGCGAAATCCGGCCAGCACCAGGACGAAGAGGGCGACCACAGTGGCCACTAGCGGACCCCGGGAGCCGGTCGCGAAGAGAGCGAGGCCGAGGAACAGCGCCAAGCCCATTGCCCACCAGGCGGCCACCCGCTTCTGCAGATAGAGCCAGGTGAGCGCGACGAGCGCACCACCGAGGGCCCGGGCCAGCCAGATCGGGTTGGAGCCGAAGCCGTCGGCCCGGCCGTTCTGCGGATCGCCGGTGAGCGTGGCGATCGCGAGCACCACCCCCGACACCACGAACACCGCGGCGAACATCTCGACGTCTCGTCGCCCGCGCAGCACCGCCGCCGCCAGCGTGGCGAACATGGTCAACGTCAGGAGCAACACGAACTTCTGCCGACCGTAGTCGGTCTCCGGGGGGTGCAGGATTCCCGGCAACGCGAGGACGCCGAAGGCCACCAGGACCCAGAAGACCACTGTCCGAGCCCGCGAGGCCGGACGGAGGATCTCGTGGAAAAGCAACGGCACCGCGAGCACGACCGCGGCGATGAGGAATCCGCGGCCGACAGTCCGCGTGAACTGGTCGAAGTTGAGCAGCAACACGACGGCGGTGGCGCGCAGCACTGCCGAGACAAGACCACCCGTGGGTCGCGCCGGTGTCTCCGGGCCTGCGGGCCCGGCGGCTCCGCGAACCGTACCGATCGCCGGCGACCGCCGGTTGTCCTGCATCACCGTCACGTTCGACCCTCCCGGGGCAGCGGGCCTGGAACTCGTCACACCGCCCGGTCGGAGCGGTAGCGCGCGAGGTTGGCCGGGTCGAGGAACCACTCGACCGTCGCTTTCAGTCCCTCGTCGATGCTGGTGACCGGCTGCCAGCCGGTCCGTGACCGGAGCAGGCCGGCGTCGCCGAGCAGGCGCTCGACCTCGGACTCCGCGGGACGGAGTCGGGACTCCGCGACCACCACCTCCGGCTGGACGCCGAACATGGCGGCGATCTTGCGTACCAGGTCCCCGACCGAGGTCTCCCGGCCGGTCGCGGCCTGGAACACGCCACCCACGACGGCATCGTCCGGCGCCGTGCCGACTGCCCGGAAGGCCGCCACGGTGTCCGTCACGTAGAGCAGGTCGCGGGTGGTACGCAGCGCGCCCAGCCGGATCACTCCGCCGTCCTTCGCCAGCTGGCTGATAATGGTGGGGATGACCGCCCTGGTGGACTGCCGGGGACCGTACGTGTTGAACGGCCGGAGCGTGACCACCGGTAGGCCGAAACTGAGGTGGTAGCTCTCGGCCAGCTTGTCCGCGCCGATCTTCGAGGCCGAGTACGGCGACTGACCGCGCAACCGGTGCTGCTCGGTCATGGGAACCGTGGTGGCTGTCCCGTACACCTCGCTCGTGGACGTGACCACCACCCGCCCCACGCCGGCCGTCCGCGCGCTCTCCAGCACGTTGAGCGTGCCGGTGATGTTCGTGTCCACGTAGGACTGCGGCGCGAGGTACGAGTACGGGATGCCGCCCAACGCGGCCAAGTGGTAGACGGTGGAGGCACCGTCTACCAGCCGCTGCACCAACCCCCGGTCGCGGATGTCGCCCGCGACGACCTCGACACCGGCCAGTTGGTCCGGGCCGAACGTGTCCAGCCAGCCGTGCGACCCGGCGCCGTTGTAGCGCACCAGGGCGCGTACCGGGTGGCCCGCGGCGGCGAGCGCCTCGACCAGGTGGGATCCGATGAAGCCACCGGCTCCGGTCACCACCACCGGCTCTTCGGACGAGTGTGCCGTCATGGTTCGCTCCTCCTGTTCAGCGGTCCGGCCGTAGCCGGCACCGGGTCGGCCAGATGAGTCGGCGCCGTCCGGCTCCACAGCGCACCGATCGACTCGGACAGGTCGTGTTCGGGTGCCCACCCCAGGACCGAGGCCGCCCGGCCGACGTCGGCGCGTATCCAGCCCACGTCGGCGGACCGGGGGGACGGTGGGCGGTCCTCCAGGACGCGGACCGGCCGGCCGGACACCGACACCAGCAGGTGGACGGCGTCGCGCACCGGCACCGCCCGGCCACTCGCCACGTTCAGGACACGAGCCTGGGGCGCCGTGACGGTCACCGCCCGCCGGATCGCGGCGGCCACGTCGCGCACGTCCACGAAGTCCCGGTACGCGCCCAGCGGACCGGTACGCAGGTCCTCACCGGGCGCGAGGCGGGACAGCAGGGCCGCTACCCGGCCGAGCAGCGTCGTGCGGGGCATGCCGGGACCGACGGGGTTGAACACCCGGAGCGCCACCGCGTCCACCCGGCCGGCCGCTGCCGCCACCTCCATGAGCCGGGTCGCCGCCGCCTGGCTCACGCCGTAGGCGCTGACCGGTGCCGGAGGGCGGTCCTCGGCGACCGAGGTGCCGAACCGGACCGGACCGTACTCTGCGGCGGAGCCGAGACGGACCAGCCGTGCGCCGGGCGCGGCGTCGGCGATCGCGTCCACCAGCTTGGCGGTTGCCAGCGTGTTCACCCGGACCAGGTCCTCGGCCGCGCCGCTCACCGCTCCGGCGCAACTGACCACCGCGTCCGGTCGCAGCGTGCCGAGCAACGTACGCAACGCCTCCGGCCTCGCGGTGACCAGGTCGCACTCGCCGCGCGACGGGCACACCACCTCCGCCGTGGCCTCCAGCTCCTTTCGTGAGTGGGAGCCGATGAATCCGGAGGCGCCGAAGAGGAGAACGCGCATCATGCCCCCGCCGGCGTGCCGGCGGGCAGGAGAAGATCCCGGACTTCGGCGAAGCAACGGTTGGCTTCGTCGTAGTCCTCGGGGCGGCCGATGTCCAGCCAATAGCCGTCGAACTCGTAGCCGGCCGGTGGTGCGCCCCGGCCCAGCAGGTCGAGTACCAGTTGGTCGAACCCGAACGGCTGCCCCACCGGATAGTGGGCGATGGTGCTGCGGGAGAGGCCGTAGACGCCCATGCTCACCCGGTAGTGCAGGACTGGCTTCTCCGAGAACGACGTGATCTTGTCGCCGGCCAGCTCCAGGACGCCAAAATCGATCTTGACGGTACGCCGGTAGGTCGCCACCGTCAGCGGCGCGCCCGATCGGGTGTGGGTGGCCAGCAGGTCGGCGTAGTCGAGATCGGTGAGCACGTCGCCGTTCATCACCAGGAAGTGCTCGGGCAGGTGGCCCCGGATGCCGAAGAGCGGGCCGATCGTCGACAGCGGCCGGTCCTCCTCGACGTAGTCGACGGCCAGGCCGAACCGGGAGCCGTCGCCGACGAAGGCCCGGATCAGCGCGCCCAGGTGGTTGATCGCCAGGGTGACGTGGGTGAAGCCGCGGCCGGCGAGCTGGCGCAGGACGATCTCGAGGATCGCGTAGCTCTCGCCGATGGGCACGAGCGGCTTGGGCAAGGTGGAGGTGTAGGGACGCAGCCGTACGCCCGCGCCGCCCGCCATGATCACGACATGCATCGACTCTCCACTCGTCCCCCGCCCTACCTCGCGTCCAACGAGCCGCACCCGCGCGGGGGTACGGAAATCACCTGTTCGGGGGCACTTTCCCGGCTCCGCAGCCGCGGGTGGGCCCGTTGCCGCACGCCGCTGTGGTGAGCTGTAGCGGTGGCGGGCGATGTGCTGGGGCTGGTGCTGCACCCGACCCGGGACGTCTCCGAGGTGGTGCGGATCATCACGGACTGGGCGGCCCGGCACCGGATCACGCTCGCGGTACGCGCCGAGGACCGCGCCCGCGTACCGGCCTCGGTGGAGGCGTTCGCCGCGGACGAGTTGGCCGGGCGCTGCGCCGCGCTGATCAGCATCGGCGGCGACGGCACTATGCTGGGCGCGCTGCGGATGGCCGTCCGCGACCCGAAGCCGGTGCTCGGCGTCCACCTGGGCAAGCTCGGCTTCCTGGTCGAGGTGGAGCCGCCGGACCTGCCCCGCGCCCTGGAACGGCTGGTGGAGCACGACTTCACAGTCGAGTCGCACGCCTGCCTGGCCTGTGACGTCTGCGGCGACGACGTGGTGGCGTTCAACGACATCGCCCTGGTCCGGCAGCCCGGAGCCGGCTTCGTCGCGGCCACGCTGGCGGTGGACGGCCAGCGGTACGGCTACTACCGGTGCGACGCGCTGGTGGTGAGCACGCCGGCCGGTTCGACGGCGTACAGCTACGCCGCCGGTGGGCCGCTGATCTCACCGGCCACCGAGGCGATGGTGGTGACGCCGTCGGCGCCGATGGCCGGCATCTCCCGATCGGTGCTGCTCTCCGCGCACGAGACGGTGCATCTGGAGCTGCGCGCGGACTCGGCGCCGGTGGCGGTGGAGATGGACGGCCTGCTGATCCGGCAGGCGGCGACCGAGGGTTCGGTGCACGTCCGGTACGTCAGGGACGCCGGCCGGGTGGTCCGCCTCGACCCGCGCCGCTACCAGGAGCGCAGCCAACTCAAGCTGAGCCTGCTGGACCTGCCGCTGCTGCCGGACCAGTTGCGCGAGCTGTTGCCGGACGGGTTGCGGGAGCAGCTCGACCGCCGCGAGCTGCCCCCGCCCAAGTGAGCCGGGTCAGGCGGTGGCCAGCACCCCGTCGACCAGCGCCTTGGCCTCCTCCTGGATCCGGGCCAGATGGTCC
This sequence comes from Micromonospora marina, assembly GCF_900091565.1. Taxonomy (GTDB): domain Bacteria; phylum Actinomycetota; class Actinomycetes; order Mycobacteriales; family Micromonosporaceae; genus Micromonospora; species Micromonospora marina. Next base: position 28,682 of record NZ_FMCV01000006.1, read on the forward strand.
GCCCCCTGGAACGACTCGGCGTAGATCTTGTAGACGTCCTCGGTGCCGGACGGGCGGGCGGCGAACCAGCCCGACTCGGTGGTCACCTTGAGGCCGCCGATCGCGGCATCGTTGCCGGGCGCGGTGGTGAGGATCGCCGTGATCGGCTCACCGGCCAGCTCGGTGGCGGTGACCTGGTCCGGCGACAGCTTCGCCAGGACGGCCTTCTCCGCCCGCCCGGCCGGCGCGTCGATCCGGGCGTACGCGGGCGCGCCGAAGCGGTCGGCCAGCTCGGCCCAGTGCTCGCTGGGCGTACGGCCGGTGGTGGCGATGATCTCGGCGGCGAGCAGGCAGAGCAGGATGCCGTCCTTGTCGGTGGTCCAGGTGCCGCCGTCGCGGCGCAGGAACGACGCCCCGGCGCTCTCCTCGCCGCCGAAACCGACGGTGCCGTCGAGCAGGCCGGGCACGAACCACTTGAACCCGACCGGCACCTCCAGCAGCGGGCGGCCGAGGTCGGCCGCGACCCGGTCGATCATCGAGGAGGAGACGAGCGTCTTGCCCACCGCCGCGGCCGGGCCCCACTGCTCCCGGGTACGGAACAGGTGGCCGATCGCCACGGCCAGGTAGTGGTTGGGGTTCATCAGCCCGCCGTCGGGGGTGACGATGCCGTGCCGGTCGGCGTCGGCGTCGTTGCCGGTGGAGACCGCGTACTCGTCCCGGGCGGCGATCAGCGAGGCCATCGCGTTCGGCGACGAGCAGTCCATCCGGATCTTGCCATCGCCGTCGAGCGTCATGAACCGCCACGTCGGGTCCACGAGCGGGTTGATCACGGTGAGGTCGAGGCGGTGCCGCTGCGCGATCTCGCTCCAGTACGCCACGCTCGCCCCGCCCATCGGGTCCGCCCCGATGCGCACCCCCGCGTCGCGGATCGCGTCGATGTCCAGCGCGGCGGGCAGGTCGTCGACGTACCGGGCGAGGAAGTCGTACTCCCCGGTGGTGTCGGCGGCGCGCGCCCGCGCGTACGGGATGCGTTTCACCTCCTTGAGCCCGGCGGCGAGGATGGCGTTCGCGCGGTCCTGGATCCACCTGGTGGCGTCGGTGTCGGCGGGCCCGCCGTGGGTGGGGTTGTACTTGAACCCGCCGTCGGACGGCGGGTTGTGCGACGGGGTGATCACGATGCCGTGGGCGAGGCCGCCGGTGCGCCCCCGGTTGTGGGTGAGGATGGCGTGCGAGACGGCGGGGGTCGGGGTGTAGCCGTCACGGCTGTCGCGCAGCACTGTGACCTCGTTTGCGGCGAGCACCTCCAGCGCGTCGGCCTCGGCGGGCGCGGAGAGCGCGTGGGTGTCCCGGCCGAGGAACAGCGGCCCGTCGAGTCCCTGCTCGCGCCGGTAGTCGCAGAGCGCCTGGGTGACGGCCAGGATGTGGTCGGAGTTGAAGGCGTTGCGCAGGCTGGACCCGCGGTGCCCGGAGGTGCCGAAGGAGACCTGCTGCGCCGGGTCGTCCGGGTCCGGGTGCTCGGCGTAGTAGGCGGTGACCAGCCGGGGCACGTCGACCAGGTCGGCGGGCTGCGCGGGCTGACCGGCACGGGGGTGGGCCACTGCGGGATCCTCCTCGGTGATGCGGTGGGGACTGCTCAGGGCTCGACGCGTTGGCCCTTGCCGATGACGACGATGCCGTTGTCGGACACGGTGTAGCGCTGACGGTCCTTCTCCAGGTCGACGCCGATCTCGGCGCCCTCCGGGACGTGGACGTTCTTGTCCAGGATCGCGCGCCGGACGACCGCGTGGCGGCCGATCTGGACACCCTCCATCAGCACGGCGCCCTCGACGTGCGCCCAGGAGTGCACCTTCACCTTCGGCGCCACGATCGAGTTCTCCACCAGCGAGCCGGAGATCACCGAGCCGGGCGAGACCATCGAGCTGACCGCGCGGCCGACCCGCTCGCCCCAGGCGTGCACGAACTTGGCCGGCGGGTACGGCGGCTGCTCGGTGTAGATCGGCCACTCGAAGTTGTAGAGGTTGAACACGGGGTGCACGTTGATCAGGTCCATGTGCGCGTCGTAGAACGAGTCGAGCGTCCCCACGTCCCGCCAGTAGCCGCGGTCGCGGTCGGTGCTGCCGGGCACCTCGTTGTCCTTGAAGTCGTAGACGTTGGCCTCGCCGCGCTCGACGAGCATCGGGATGATGCTGCCGCCCATGTCGTGCTTGCTCGTCTTGTCCGCCGCGTCGCGCTCGACCGCCTCGCACAGCGCCCGGGTGGTGAACACGTAGTTGCCCATCGAGGCGTAGATCTCGTCCGGCGCGTCGGGCAGTCCGACCGCGTCGGTGGGCTTCTCTCGGAACGCGCGGATGCGCTTGCCGTCCTCGCCGACCTCGATCACGCCGAACTGGTCGGCCGTCGACAGCGGCTGCCGGATGCCGGCCACGGTCACTCCGGCGCCGGAGGCGATGTGGTCCTCGACCATCTGCCGGGGGTCCATCCGGTAGATGTGGTCGGCGCCGAAGACGATCACGTAGTCGGGCTGCTCGTCGTTGATCAGGTTGAAGCTCTGGTAGATCGCGTCGGCCGAGCCGGCGAACCACCACGGGCCGCGGCGCTGCTGCGCGGGCACCGGCGTGACGTAGTTGCCCAGCAGCGTCGACATCCGCCAGGTCTTGGTGATGTGGCGGTCCAGCGAGTGGGACTTGTACTGGGTCAGCACGACGATCTTGAGGAAGCCGGCGTTCGCCAGGTTGGACAGGACGAAGTCGACCATACGGTACATCCCACCGAAGGGGACGGCGGGCTTCGCCCGGTCGGTGGTCAGGGGCATCAGGCGCTTGCCCTCCCCGCCGGCCAGGACGATCGCGAGCACCTTGGCAGCCATGCTCAGACGCTAACCACCCGGAACCGACTTCACCACTCGGACGCCCACACTTGCGTACCGGGTGCGACACGGCGCTCTGCACTAGGGTGCGGGCATGGCACCGATGCGCGTCGACCTGCTCACCCGCGAGTACCCGCCGGAGGTGTACGGCGGCGCCGGGGTGCACGTGGAATACCTCGCCCGCGAGCTGCGCCGGCTCGCCGACGTGCGGGTGCACTGCTTCGGCGCGCCCCGCGACGAGCAAGGTGTCACCGCGTACGCCGAACCGGCCGCGCTGGCCGGCGCGAACGCCGCGCTGCGGGTCATGGGCGTCGACCTGGAGATGGCCGCCGGGACGACCGGCACCGACGTGGTGCACAGCCACACCTGGTACGCCAACCTGGCCGGGCACACCGCGAAGCTGCTGCACGGGGTGCCGCACGTGGTGACCGCGCACAGCCTGGAGCCGCTGCGACCGTGGAAGGCCGAGCAGCTCGGCGGCGGGTACGCGCTCTCCTCCTGGTGCGAGCGGACCGCCTTCGAGGCGGCCGACGCGATCATCGCGGTGAGCGCGGGCATGCGCCGGGACGTGCTGACCGCGTATCCGGCGGTGAACCCCGACCGGGTGCGCGTGGTCTACAACGGCATCGACACCGCGCAGTACGCCCCGGACCGCAACACCGACGTGCTCGACCGGCTCGGCATCGACCCGGGGCGGCCCAGCGTGGTCTACGTCGGGCGGATCACCCGGCAGAAGGGCCTGCCGTACCTGCTGCGCGCCGCCCGCGACCTGCCCGCCGACGTCCAGCTGGTGCTGCTGGCCGGCGCGCCGGACACCCCGGAGATCGCCGCCGAGGTGGAGGAGCTGGCCGCCGAGCTGCGGGCGAAGCGGTCGGGGGTGGTGTGGGTGGCGGCGATGCTGCCCAAGCCCGAGGTGATCCAGGTGCTCACCCACGCCACCGTGTTCGTCTGCCCGTCCGTCTACGAGCCGATGGGCATCGTCAACCTGGAGGCGATGGCCTGCGAGACCGCCGTCGTGGCGACCGCCACCGGCGGCATCCCCGAGGTGGTGGCCGACGGCGAGACCGGGCTGCTGGTGCCGGTCGAGCAGGCCGGTGACGGCTCCGGCACCCCGCTGGACGCGGAGCGTTTCGTCGCCGACCTGGCCGCGCGGATCAACGAGCTGCTGGCCGACCCGGACCGGATCGCGGCGTTCGGCGCGGCGGGGCGGCGGCGGGCGGTGGAACACTTCTCGTGGGACGCGATCGCCCGGCAGACGCTCGAGGTGTACCGCTCGGTGGGGGTGTAAGGAAGGGCACCCTGTTAACGCCTCCGGTAGAGGAAGGGCCCCTTCTTAACGGGTGGGGCCCGGGGCGTGTCCGTGCCCACCACGGCTCCGCCGTGGCCGGTACGATTCCGGCATGAGCGCAGAGGCGGTGGGCAGATCCATGCCGTCGACCGTGTCGCTCGACGACCTGACCGCGATGATGGCCGCGGACGAGCACCATCGATACGAGATCAGCCCTGAGGGAGCTCTCTCGATCATGCCGCCGCCGGGATACGCCCATGCGATCATCGCGACCCGGCTCATGATGTGGCTCGCCCAGGGCGGCGTACCGGCGGAACACGTCGCCCAGGCGGTCGGGCTGCGCATCCCGGGTCGGCACGGCGGGGTCGGTGGACGCATCCCCGACCTCGTGGTGTGGAGCAAGACGCAGGCCGACGGCGTGTGGCTGCCGCCCGCTGACGTGCTTCTCGTGGTCGAGATCGTCTCGCCCGGCTCGGAGGGCATCGACACCGTGACCAAGCGTGGCGAGTACGCCGCGGCGGACATCCCGCAGTACTGGGTCGTCGAGCAGGACGCGGCGCAGACCGTCACGATGCACCGCCTGGACGGCGCGGACTACCGGGTCCGGGCGACGATGCCGCTCGCCTGGGTCCTCAACACCACCCCGGTCGAGCACGACCTCGGCTGACGGCACGACGTCCGGTCGCGGGGGCGGCGGATACAGTCGCCGGATGCCGGATGCGATCTTCGCCCATCCTCGCCTCGCGCCGGTCTACGACGCGTTCGACGGCGACCGGGACGACCTGGCCGCGTACCTCGCGATCGCCGACGAGCTGGACGCACGCGTGGTGCTCGATCTCGGGTGCGGCACCGGGAGCCTGGCCCTCCTGCTCGCGCGGCACGGCCGTACCGTCGTGGGGGTCGACCCGGCCGGGGCGTCGCTTGATGTCGCCCGGACCAAGGACGGCGCGGACCGGGTCCGCTGGCTGCACGGCGACGCCACGACGCTGCCGCCGCTGCGCGCCGACCTGGCCACGATGACCGGGAACGTGGCGCAGGTCTTCGTCACCGACGACGACTGGGAGCGGACCCTGCGCGGCGTGCACGCCGCGCAGCGGCCCGCCGGGCGCCTCGTGTTCGAGACCCGCCGCCCCGAACGCCGCGCGTGGGAGGATTGGGCGGACACCGCGCCTGTCCTGCGGGACGTGCCGGGCGTCGGGCCGGTGGAGCAGCGCCTCCAGGTCACCGCGGTCGACCTGCCGCTGGTCTCGTTCCGGCACACGTACCGGTTCCTGCGCGACGGCACGGTCCTCACGTCGGACTCCACGCTGCGGTTCCGCGACCGCGACGAGATCGAGGCGAGCCTGACCGCCTCCGGTTACCGGTTGACAGACGTGCGCGAGGCCCCCGACCGCCCCGGCCGGGAGTTCGTGTTCATCGCCGAGCGGTCAACCTGAACGCCACCCGTTCGGTGGAACGGCATGGGTGCTTCAGCGGCACCGGGCCCGGCGCCCGTCGACGCGGGGCTTCTGAGGTGAAGTCGCCGAGCGCGAGACGATCTCGCGCAGTAGGTTGAGCGGGTGACTGGACGGTTCCCGATCGAAGACGTCTCCCCCGTCGTCTCCTGCGGTCGCTACCCGGCCAAAGCGGTGGTCGGCGAGGTCGTACCGGTGTCGGCGCGCGCCTACCGCGAGGGCCACGACGCGCTCGGCTGCAACGTGGTCTGGCTCGGCCCGGACGGCACGGCCCGGCCGTTCACCCGGATGCGCCCCGGCGAGCCCGGCCAGGACCGCTGGCACGCCACCATCCGCCCGGACGCGGTGGGCCTGTGGCGCTTCGCCGTCGAGGCGTTCCAGGACCCGTACCTGACCTGGCAGAACGCGGTCACCAAGAAGCTCGCCGCCGGCCAGGGCGCGGCCGAACTGGCGAACGACCTGGCCGAGGGCGTACGGGTGCTGACCGCCGCGCTCGACCTGGTGCCGAAGGCCGACAGTGACCGCGTACGCGAAGCCGCGCGGGCGCTGGCCGACGACGACCTGGAGCTGCCGCGGCGGGTGAGCGCGGCGCTGGACCTGGCCGACCTGCTGTGGGAGCACCCGGTGCGTGAGCTGGTCACCACCGGCGAGGAGCGCACGCTGTGGGTGGACCGGCCCCGGGCGCTCTTCTCCGCCTGGTACGAGTTCTTCCCCCGTTCCGAGGGCGCGACAGCGGCCACCGTCGACGCGCCCGCCCGGTCCGGCACGTTCGCGACCGCGACGCAGCGGCTGCCGGGTGTCGCGGCGATGGGTTTCGACGTGCTCTACCTGCCGCCGATCCACCCGATCGGCCGGGTCAACCGCAAGGGCCGCAACAACGCGCTCACCGCCGGGCCGGACGACGTGGGCTCGCCGTGGGCGATCGGCGCGGCCGAGGGCGGCCACGACGCCATCCACCCCGATCTGGGTACGCCGGAGGACTTCCGCGACTTCGTCGCGGCCGCCGCCGAGCAGGGGCTGGAGGTGGCGATGGACCTGGCGTTGCAGTGCGCGCCGGATCACCCGTGGGTCACCGAGCACCCGGAGTGGTTCACCACCCGGGCCGACGGCAGCATCGCGTACGCGGAGAACCCGCCCAAGAAATACCAGGACATCTATCCGCTGAACTTCGACAACGACCCCGACGGCATCCGGGCCGAGGTGCTGCGGGTGGTGCTGCACTGGGTCGGCGAGGGCGTGCGGATCTTCCGGGTCGACAACCCGCACACCAAGCCGTTCGACTTCTGGCACTGGCTGATCGCCGAGGTCAAGCAGGTCGACCCGGACGTGCTGTTCCTGGCCGAGGCGTTCACCCGGCCGGCGATCATGCACGGGCTCGGCAAGATCGGCTTCACCCAGTCGTACACCTATTTCACCTGGCGCACGACGGCGGCCGAGATGCGGGAGTACTGCGAGGAACTGGTCGCCTCGGTCGACTGGATGCGGCCGAACTTCTGGCCCAACACGCCTGACATCCTGCACTCGTCGCTGCAGCACGGCGGCCCGCCGATGTTCAAGATCCGGGCGGTGCTGGCGGCGCTGCTGTCCCCCTCCTGGGGCATGTACGCCGGGTTCGAGCTGTTCGAGCACGTGGCCCGGCCGGGCGCGGAGGAGTACCTGGACAACGAGAAGTACGAGCTGCGGCCCCGCGACTGGGACGCCGCGCTGGCGCAGGGCCGGTCGCTGGCGCCGTTCATCACCACGCTGAACCGGGTACGCCGGGACAACCCCGCCCTGCGGCAGCTGCGTAACCTGAGGTTCCACGACATCGACAACCCGGCGCTGCTGTGCTGGTCAAAGCACGACCCGGAGACCGGCAACTCGGTGATCGTGGTCTGCTCGTTCGACTCCCGCGAGGTGCAGTGGGGCAACACCACGCTCGACATGCCGGCGCTGGGCCTGGACTGGCACGAACGGTTCACCGTGCGCGACGAACTGACCGGCGCCGAGTACGACTGGGGGCAGCGCAACGCGGTACGCCTCGACCCGTACCTGCAACCGGCGCACGTGCTCACCGTGCGCCGCCCGGCCGCACCCGAGCCGGCGCAGCCGGCCGCACCGGCCCCGGCCGAACCGGAGCACCCGGCCGCGCCCGACCTCACAGTGGAAGACGTACCCGCCGACCTCTCCGGCGGCACCGCCCCGACCGCACCGGCCGACAAGGACGACGCCCGATGGACCAGCTGATCGCCGGCGAGGTACACGACCCGCACGCCGTGCTCGGCGCGCACCCGGCCGACGGGAGCACCACGATCCGGACGCTACGCCGGGGCGCCGGCGAGGTGACGGTGCTCGCCGACGGCGAACGGCACCCGATGAAGCGGGTGCACGACGCCGGTGTCTTCGAGGCGGTGCTACCCGGCGAGGTGCTGGACTACCGGGTCGAGGTGGACGGCACGACGCACGACGACCCGTACCGTTATCCGCCCACGCTCGGCGACCTCGACTTGCACCTGATCGGCGAGGGCCGGCACGAGCGGCTCTGGGCGGCGCTCGGCGCCCGCGTGTTCGACGAGGGCGTCGCGTTCACCGTCTGGGCGCCCAACGCCCGCGCGGTGCGGCTCGTCGGCGACGTCACCGGCTGGGCGCCGGACGACGGATGGCCGATGCGGTCGCTCGGGTCCAGCGGCGTGTGGGAGATCTTCGTGCCCGGCCTGCCGGTGGGCAGCCGCTACAAGTACCGCATCCTGGGCGCCGACGGCCGGTGGCGGGACAAGGCCGACCCGATGGCCGCGCGCACCGAGGTGCCGCCGGCCACCGCGTCGGTGGTGCACGAGTCACGGTACGAGTGGGGCGACGCGGACTGGCTCGCGCGCCGGTCCCGGCAGGCGCCGCACCAGGAGCCGATGAGCGTGTACGAGGTGCACCTGGGCTCCTGGCGGCCCGGCCTCGGCTACCGGGAGCTGGCCGAGCAGCTCACCGCGTACGTGCTGGAGATGGGCTTCACGCACGTGGAGTTCCTGCCGGTGATGGAGCACCCGTTCGGCGGCTCGTGGGGCTACCAGGTCACCGGCTACTACGCGCCGACCGCCCGGTTCGGCGACCCGGACGACTTCCGTCACCTGGTGGACCGGCTGCACGCCGCCGGCATCGGTGTGCTCCTGGACTGGGTGCCGGCGCACTTCCCGAAGGACGAGTGGGCGCTCGCGCGTTTCGACGGCACCCCGCTGTACGAGCACCCCGACCCGCGCCGGGGCGAGCACCCCGACTGGGGCACGTACGTCTTCGACTTCGGCCGCAACGAGGTCCGCAACTTCCTGGTCGCCAACGCGCTCTACTGGCTCGACGAGTTCCACATCGACGGGCTGCGCGTGGACGCGGTCGCCTCGATGCTCTACCTGGACTACTCCCGGTCCGACGGGCAGTGGGCGCCGAACGTGCACGGGGGCCGGGAAAACCTGGAGGCCATCGCGCTCCTCCAGGAGGTGAACGCCACCGTCTACCGGCACCACCCGGGCGTGCTGATGATCGCCGAGGAGTCCACCGCGTGGCCCGGCGTCACCAGGCCGACCTCCGAGGGCGGGCTCGGGTTCGGGTTCAAGTGGAACATGGGCTGGATGCACGACACCCTGCTCTACACCTCGAAGGACCCGATCTACCGGCAGCACCACCACCATCAGCTCACGTTCTCCCTGGCGTACGCGTGGAGCGAGAACTACGTGCTGCCGATCAGCCACGACGAGGTGGTGCACGGCAAGGGCTCCCTCGCCGGCAAGATGCCCGGCGACACGTGGCAGCGGCTGGCCACCGTACGGGCGCTGCTGGCGTACATGTGGGCGCACCCGGGCAAGCAGTTGCTCTTCATGGGCTGCGAGCTGGCCGACGACCGGGAGTGGAGCGAGGAACGCGGCCTCGACTGGTACCTCACCCACGACCCGGCGCGGGCGGGCGTGCAGCGGCTGGTGGCCGACCTGAACCGGGCCTACCGGGCCAGCCCGGCGCTCTGGGCGCAGGACACCGACCCGGCCGGGTTCCGCTGGATCGCCGGGGACGACGTCGCCAACAACACGGTGTCGTTCATCCGGATCGCCCCGGACGGGCAGACGCTGGTGTGCGTGGCGAACTTCTCCGCGACCCCGCTGGAGGACTACCGGATCGGCCTCCCGGCCGGCGGTACGTGGACCGAGGCGCTGAACACCGACGCCCACCACTACGGCGGGTCGGGTGTGGGCAACCTGGGCGAGGTGCACGCCGAGAACGTGCCGTGGCACGGCCTGCCCGCGTCGGTGGCGCTGCGCGTCCCCCCGCTGGGCGTCCTCTGGCTCTCACCGAAGGCGTGAAAAGGGCTGGGAGCGGTTCCCGGATGCACTATCGGGAGAGGGGGAACTGTCAGACCAGGTCGGCTTCGCGGAGGAGCTTCCAGAGACCGGCGCCGTCGGGGGCGCTCAGCCACTTCTGGCCGATCGGGCCCGACGACGACCGCCCGGCCGGCGCGGGCAGGCTACCGGCCAGCACCGACTGCGTCGGGGACAGCCGCCGGATCGCCACCCCCGCGACGTTGTCCGGGTGCGCGGCGGCGAACTCGCGGTAGATCTCCGGGTCGTGCTGCCCGTCGTCGCCGATCAGCAGCCACCGCACCTCGGGGAACTCCCGGGACAGCCGGGCCAGCGTGGCCCGCTTGTGTTCCCGGCCGCTGCGGAACCACCTGTCGGCGGTCGGCCCCCAGTCGGTGAGCAGCAGCGGCCCGGCCGGGTAGAGGTGCCGGGACAGGAACCGGGTGAGCGTCGGCGCGACGTTCCAGGCGCCGGTGGACAGGTAGAAGACCGGCGCGCCCGGGTGGGCGGTGGCCAGCCGCTCGTACAGCACCGCCATGCCCGGCACGGCGTTGCGGGCGTGCTCGTCCAGCACGAACGTGTTCCACGCGGCGAGCAGCGGCCGGGGCAGCGCGGTCACCATGACGGTGTCGTCGATGTCGGAGATGATGCCGAAGCGCACGGCCGGGTCCAGGACGCGGACCAGTGCCTCCACCGGCTCGGCGTCGGCGACGCTGAGGCGTACGCAGCCCCAGCCGGGGGCGAAGTCGGCCTCGATCACGGTGTCGACGAAGCCGCTGCGGTCGGCGGTCACCTCCTGGCGTACGCCGTCGGCCTCGATGGTCACGGTGACGTGCTTGGCGGGCAGCGTGGCGAAGCTGCGCCAGCCCCGCACCTTGTCCAGCCGGCCCCGCCGCCGCGTGTCAGGACGCCCGAGCAGCACCCGGCAGAGCACGCGCGCCCAGCCCGGGGCGCCGTAGCCCGCGTACGCGATGATGTTGGGCTGCCACCCGGTGCGCCGCAACCGGCGCTCCACCAGGCCGTGCACGGCGTCCTCGAAGCGCGCGGCGCGGTGCAGCTGCGGAATGGCCAACTGGTCAGGTGGTGTGGGCGGCACACGGCAACAGTGCCACAACCGCAGCGGCCGGGCCACGCGAGTGATCCACGCCGATCCGCCCCGGCGCCGGGCGCCGCCGTGACAGACTGCGGTCGGGACGACGACGGGGGCGTTGGTCGTGTCGACGACGAAGCGGGACCCGGCACGACGGCGACCGGACGCGCCGGCGCTGGTGGCGTTGCTGCTCGGCGTCGCGGGGGTCGGGTACCGGCTGGTGCTGACGCTGCTCACGGTGCCCGCGTCGAACAGCGACGAGGCCACGTTCGGCCTGGCCGCACTGCACATCGCCGCCGGTCGTGAGCGGCCGGTCTTCCTCTACGGCCAGCGCTACATGGGCGTGCTGGAGTCGTACCTCGCCGCGCCGCTGGTCGGCTGGGCCGGGCCGAGCTGGCCGGTGCTGCGGTTGCCGATGCTCGCGCTCTTCGCGGTCTTCCTGTGGCTGGCGTACCGGCTGACCCGCCGCCTGTTCACCCCCTGGCTGGCGGTCATCGTGGTGGGCCTGCTGGCGCTCGGCTCGGAGCGGGTGGTCCGCGACCAGCTCACGGTGGTCGGCGGCCGTCCGGAGGTCAAACCGGCCGTGCTGGCGATGCTGCTGATCGCGGTGGCCCTCGGCAGCCGGCGGGTCCGGCACCACTGGCCGGCCACCGGCGCGTTCGGGCTGCTCGCCGGGCTGGCGCTCTGGTCGGACTGGCTGATCGCGCCCTACCTGCTGGTGGCGGGCGTGGTGCTCGCCGTGGCCGTGCCGCGGGACCTGATCGGCTGGCCGGGTGTGCTGCTGGTGGCGGGTTTCCTGGCCGGGATCGCCCCGATGGTCAAGGACAACCTCGTCGCGCCGCCCGGGCAGGACTCGCTGTCGGTGTTCCGCGAGATCAGCACCAAGGAGGGGGTCGCGCCGTCGCTCACCGAACGGCTGCGCGGCGGACTGCTGGAGGGGGTGCCGCTGGCGTCGGGCCTGTGCCCGATGGACGGCTGCGCGCGCTGGGCGCAGTGGTTCGGCGTGCTCTACCCGCTGCTGCTGGTGGCCGCCGCCGGGCTCGGGCTGGTCGCGTACCGCCGGGCCGCCGACCACGCCGCGCGGGTCCGGGCCGTGGCGGTCCTCGCGCTGGTCGCGGGCGCGGCGCTGACACTTCTGGCGTACGTGCGCAGCCCGCTCGCCGCGACCGACCCGCTCGGCAACGCCCGCTACCTGTCGGTGCTCCAGATCTCGCTGCCGGCCGTGCTGTGGCCGCTCTGGCTGGCCGCCGCGCACGCGCTGCGGGGCACCGCCGGGTGGGCCGCCCGGCTCGGCGGCGCCACCGCGGCGGTGGTGCTGGCCGGGCTGACCGCCGCGACTGTCGCCGGGACCGTGGCGTTCCTGGCCGGGATGCCGGGCGTACGCGACGAGGAGCTGAGCGCCCGCCGCCTGGCCGAAACCGTGCGGGACGCCGGACTGCGCGAGGTGTACGGGGATTACTGGATCTGCAACCGGCTGATCTTCAACACCGGGGAGACGGTGGCCTGCGGTGTGCTCGACGGCGCGCTGACGCCGGGGCAGAACCGCTATCCGGCGTACTGGCAGCGGGTGGCGCGCGCGGAGCGGCCCGGGTACGTGGTGGCCGTCGGCTCCCCCGCCGAGCGAACCCTGCGGCGGCTGCTGGGCGACCGCGCCGACGCGGCGGTGGTGGCCGAGGTCGGCGGCAGTCGCGTGTACCACCCCGACCGTGCCGTGCGGCCGTGGCGCTGACCCCGGCCCGTACGCTGTGCCGGTGCTCATCCTGCTGCCTCCGTCGGAGGGGAAGGCCGAGGCCGGCACCGGCCGCCGGCTGGACCCGTCCCGGCTGTCCCTGACCGAGCTGAATCCGGCCCGGGAGGCGGTCCTGTCCGCGCTCGTCGACCTGTGCGCCGGGCCGGACGAGACGGCGGCCCGGACCGCGCTGGGCCTCACCGAGGGGCAGCGCGGCGAGCTGCGGCGCAACGCCCGGCTGCGGGAGGCGGCGACCGCCCCGGCCGGGCGGCTCTACACCGGGGTGCTCTACGAGGCGCTCGGCCTGGACACGCTGCCCCCGGACGCGCAGCGCGCGGCCCGCCGCCAGGTGCTGATCAGCTCCGGCCTGTGGGGCGCGGTACGCCTCGCCGACCGGATCCCGCCGTACCGCTGCCCGATCGGGGCGCGGCTGCCGGGGCTCGGGGCGCTGTCGGCGTACTGGCGGGCGGCGCTCGGCCCGGTGCTGGAGCCGGCCGCCGGGCGCGGCCCGGTGCTGGACCTGCGCTCCGGCGCGTACGCGGCCACCTGGACGCCGCGCGGCGCGCTCGCCGAACGCACGGTGACCGTGCGGGTGCTGCACGAGCGGATCGTGGACGGCACGGCGGACCGGTCGGTGGTGAGCCACTTCAACAAGGCGACGAAGGGCCGGATGGTGCGGGATCTGCTGCTCGCCGGTGCCCGGCCGCGTACCGCCGACGCGCTGGTGGGGGCGCTGCGGGAGCTGAAGTACACGGTCGAGGAGGCGCCCCGGGCGACCGGCCGGCCCCGGCAGGTCGACCTGGTGGTCACCGACCTCTGAGTCGCGGGCTTCGCGCAATTTTTGCTCAAGGCTCGGGCGCAGCGGTTCCCGGCCCGGCGCTCGGCGGCAACGGTAGAGGCACCCCGATCCTGACCGAGGAGCCGCGCCGATGCTCACCACGCTGCTCGACCACTCGCGCCCGTCGCCGCCGCCGCTGGACTGGCTGACCCTGACCGACGCCTTCGAGATCGCCTGCATGCTGCGCTGCACGCCGCCGCCGGCCGCCGACGCGCGCCGCGTCGGCTCCGGACCGCACCGGGGCGGGATCGCCGAGTTCAACCGCGAGGACGCGGCGCAGCGGATGCGGCAACTGCTGGGCCGCCTCGACGTGCCGGTGGAGCACGAGCTGACCACCGGTGGCCTGCGCCGCCGTTACGAGCTGCACCGGCTGTCGGTGCCGCCGCAGCATCGGGCGGCGTACGCGAATCTGCTGAGCGTGGGCTGGCGGCAGGGCCGCCGGGAACTGCTCGGCGGGCCGTTCCCGGGCGCGTCGTCGGCACGGCGGCTGTGGCGGCCCCGGCTGGCGGCGGCGGCCTGGCGGGCGGCGCTGCTGGCGGGCGGCCGGCACGTCCGCCGGCACTGCCTCGGCGTCCGGCTCGCCGACCGGGACCTGGCGGCGGTGCTGGTACGCGGTGCGGCGCTGCTGGACGTGCCGGCGGCGCTGCGGCCGGGTTCGGGCTGTTTCCTCGTGGTGGTGCCCAACGGCGAGTACCGGGAGCGGATCACCGAGAGCGCGGAGCTGGCCCCGGCGAGCTGACGCGCCCGGCCCGGGCCGGCGCGGCGGTCCCTGCACGGCGGTGTCCTGCCTGCACGGCGGTGTCCTGCACCGCGTGGGCTTGCGCCGCGGCGGGTGCACGGCGCAGAGTGCAGCCCGTGAGCCGACACTGGCCTGTGCGCACCGCCGCCCCGCTCGTGCTGGTGCTCCTGCTCGTCGCCGGGCTGTCCGGGTGCCGGGACGAGCCGTCCGAGCCGACCCGCATCCGCATCGCCACGGGCAGTCCGACCGCCGTCTACCACGCCTTCGGCCAGTCGCTCGCGGCGTTGCTCAACCGCGAGGTGCAAGGGGTACGGGCCGAGGTGGTGGTCACCGCCGCCTCGGCGCAGAACGTCCGGCTGGTCGGCGCCGGGGAGGCGGAGCTGGGCTTCACCCAGGCCGACGTGCTGCCGCTGCGCGAGCCCGAGCATCCGTCGGTGCTGGCGGTGGCCCGGGTGTACGACGACCTGCTGCACCTGGTCACCCGCGCGGGCGGGCCGATCCGCACGCTCGGTGACCTGCGCGGGCAGCGGGTGTCGGTAGGCGCCGACGGCTCCGGCACGGAGATCACCGCCACCCGTCTGCTGGCGGTGGCCCAGCTCGGCGGCGACCGGGTACGTCAGGAACACCTGGGACTGGACGAGTCGGTGGCGGCCCTGTGGGAGGGGCGGATCGACGCGTTCTTCTTCTCCGGCGGGCTGCCCGTGCGCGGCGTCGCCGAGCTGGCCCGGCGGACCTCGCTGCGGATCGTGGACCTGGGCGACTGGACCGAGCCGCTGCGCCGGGCGTACGGGCAGGTCTACGTGACCCGGGACGTGCCTCGCTCGGTGTACCGGGCCGACCCGGTCAGCACGGTGGCGAACCCGAACTACCTGATCGTCCGCGCCGACCTGCCCGCCGCGCTGGTGCGGGAGGTGACCCGGCTGCTGATGGACCGCAGGCAGGAGCTGGCCGCCGCGCATCCGGCGGCGGGCCGGATGAGTCCCCGGTCGGCGATCGTCACCACCCCACTGCCGCTGCATCCGGGCGCGGCGCAGTGGTATCGCGCCGCGAAGCCCTGACGCCGGGGTCAGCGCCGGATGGCCTCGTCGTCGTGCGCCGGGAACCACAGCTCGGCGACCAGGCCCCGGGGCTCACCCTGGCGCATGGTGAGCCGGCCGTCGGAGGCGTCCACGAGCACCGCCGCGATGGTCAGCCCGAGGCCCGCCCCGTCCACGTTCTGCACGTCCGGCGCCCGCCAGAAACGCTCGGTGGCCTGGTCGAGCTGACTCGCCGTCATGCCCGGGCCGGTGTCGCCGACGGTCAGCACCGTCCCGCCGCCGGCGGCGCGTACGGTCACCGTCACCTCTCCCCCGCTGCCGCTGAACTTCACCGCGTTGTCGATCAGGGCGTCGAGCGCCTGGTCGATGGCGGTCGGCACGGTCCGGGCGTGCACCGGCGCGTCCTCGGCGTCGAGGCGGAGCGTGATCTCACGGTGCCGGGCCAGCGGCAGCCAGGCAGTCACCCGGGACGCGGCGGCGGCGGTGGCGTCCACAGTCACCCGCTGGTTCTCCTCCCGCTCGGCACGGGCCAGGGTGAGCAGCGCGTCGAGCACCGTGGCGAGCCGGTCGGTCTCCTCCAGCGCCAGCCGGTGCTCGGCGCGCCCGTCCGGGTCGGTGAGGCTGGGACCGAGTTCCTCCACCCGCAGCCGCAGCGCGGTGAGCGGGTTGCGGAGCTGGTGGCTGGCGTGCGCGACGAAGGCGCGTTGCCGGTCCATCACGTCGGAGACCGCGTCGGCCATGTCGTTGAAGCTGGTCGCCAGCCGGCGCAGCTCGGGCGGGCCGAGCCGGGCGCGGACCCGCGCGGCGCGGCGGCCCTCGGCGATCTCGTGCGTCACCGCGTCCAGCTCGGTTACCGGGCGCAGCACCCAGCCGGCCAGCCCGAACGCGGTCGAGACGCAGGCCAGCACCGCCAGCAGGCCGATGCCGGCGAGCAGCAGCCACCACACGGTGACGGTGCGGCGCACCTCGTCCGCCGGGCTGGTCGTGACCACGGCGCCGAGCACCTCGCCGCCGTCGTTGATCGGCACGGCCGTCACCACCGGCCCGCCGACCCAGGGCCAGACCGATTCCGGGCCGCTGAACTGCTGTCCGGACAGCGCGGTGTCGAGCGCCGGGCCGGCGCCCGCGCCCGGCTCCCAGCCGGACGAGGCCACCACGGTACGGCGTTCCCGGTCCACCACCGCCGCGCCGATGCCGTAGAGCGCGTCGTAGGCGGCCAGTTCCCCGTCCAACGGGCCGGGACTGCCGCCCCGCAGCGCCGGCCCGGCCAGCGAGGCGAAGCGGGTGGCGTCGGCGAGGCGGTCGGCGCGTACCCGGTCGGTCTCCCGGGTCGCGAGCGTGGCCGCCAACGGGGTCTCCAGGGCGAGTAGGACCAGCACCATCAGCAGCAGATAGCTGATCACCAACCGGCGGCGCACGGGCCCCTCCTCAGGCGTCGCGGAGCCGGTAGCCGACCCCGCGCACGGTCTCCACGAGCGTCGGGTCGCCGAGCTTGCCGCGCAGCGACCCGACGTGCACCTCCACGGTGTGCCGGTCGGCCCAGGTGGTGCCCCACACGTCGAGCAGGATCCGCTCGCGCGGCACCGCCACCCCCGGCTGGCGGGCCAGGGACAACAGGATGTCGAACTCCTTGCGGGTGAGGGTGACGTCCCGGCCGGCCACGTTCACCGTCCGGCCGCCCACGTCGATGCGGACCACGCCGGCCTCGATCAGGTTGCGCTGCGGCGCGGTGTGCGCGGCCCGGCGCAGCACCGCCTCGATCCGCGCCTGCAACTCCACCATCGAGAACGGCTTGACCACGTAGTCGTCGGCGCCCAGCCGCAGCCCGAGCACCCGGTCGCGTTCCTCACCGCGCGCGGTGACCGCGATGATGCCGAGCCGGCTGCTGCGCCGGCGCAGCTCGCGGCACAGGTCGGTGCCGTCGCCGTCGGGCAGGCCCAGGTCGAGCAGCACCAGGTCGCAGGGGGCGGCGGAGAGCGCGGCGGCCACCGTCGCGGCGTGTTCCACCTGGTAGCCGCGCCGGGTCAGCGCGGACGACAACGCCGCGGCGACCCGGCGGTCGTCCTCGACCAGGAGGATGCGCACCCGTGCCTCCCCTCCGTTCGACGTTTTGCCCTGCGAATGGTGGCAGACGCGCCGCGCGGGCGCGAGGCCGCTCTAGGCTGCTGCCGTGATCTACAAGATTCTCGCCGACGACGAGTGGGCGCAGGCGCGGGCGGACGGGCGGTTCGCCGGCACCGCGATGGACCGGCAGGACGGCTTCGTCCACCTCTCCGCCGCCGGCCAGGTGGTGGAGACCGCGCGCAGGTTCTTCGCCGGGGTCACCGGCCTGACGGTGCTCGCCGTCGACGAGGACCGGCTCGGTGACGCGCTGCGCTGGGAGCCGTCCCGCGGCGGGGCGCTGTTCCCGCACCTGTACGCGGCCCTGCCGGTGGACGCGGTGGTCGCCGCGCATCCGCTCCCGGCCGACCGGCCCGCCGCCGAAGCGGTGGCCGAACTGCTCGGGTGAGCGCTCGTTATGCTGCGTCGAGCCCGCCCGACGGCGCGACGCGCCCTGGCATGATGCGAGTTGAGATGACTGACAGCAACGACCGGTCCGCCTCCGTCTTCGTCCACCCGACGGCCGACGTGGAGTCCGGCGCCCAGGTCGGCGACGGCACCAAGGTCTGGCACCTGGCGCACATCCGGTCCAGTGCCCAGGTCGGTGCCGGCTGCGTGATCGGCCGCAACGTCTACGTCGACGCGGGCGTCACAGTCGGTGACTCGGTGAAGATCCAGAACAACGTCTCGGTCTACCAGGGCGTGACCATCGAGGACGAGGTGTTCGTGGGCCCCTGCGCGGTGTTCACCAACGACTTCCGCCCGCGCGCCCAGAACCCGGACTGGACGATCACCCCGACACTCGTCCGCCGGGGCGCGTCGATCGGCGCGAACGCCACGCTCGTGTGCGGCATCGAGGTCGGCGAGTACGCGATGATCGCCGCCGGGTCGGTGGTGACCCGCGACGTCAAGCCGTACCAGCTGGTGGCCGGCAACCCGGCCCGCCCGAAGGGCTGGGTCGACGCCAAGGGCGAGGTCGTCTCCCGCGACGTCGACAACCCGCCGCACCAGGGCTGAGCAGACGAGAAGGGGCGACGACCGCGCCGGTCGTCGCCCCTTTCCGGTACGCCTCAGCCGCAGAGCCGGCCGATCTCGTCCCGGAACCGGTCCATCGGGTTCGACCCGGCCGGGCCGAGCAGGTACTCCTTCAGGTCCCGCCGCGCCCCGGTCATCGGGTCGTCCCCGGCCCGGGTCACGTCGAGGATCTTCGTCAGCTCGCCGCAGTCCGCCGCGAGCAGGTACGCCGCCCGCGCGGTCGGGAACTGCCGCCGGAACTCGTCCTCGGGCAGACCGGCCGGGTTGGCCACCACGTACGGGCGCTCGCTCTGCACGAAGTCGGAGACCACGCTTGACACGTCACTGACCAGCAGGTCGGTGACGTTGAAGCAGTCGAACAGCCCCGGCGTGCGGCCGGTGACCACCAGGTGCGCGGCGCCGTCCAGCGAGGACGGATCGGTCTCGCCGCCGGCCGCCTTGATCTGGGCCACGATCCGCTCGTGCACGGCGCGGGCCCTGGGCGAGCGCGTCCCGGTCAACGGGTGCGGCTTGTAGATCACCCGCACGTCCCCGGCGGCCAGCAGACCGGACACGATCCGCTCCCCCATCAGCACGAGCGACGTGTGGTACGGGTCGTCGTCGAGCCAGCCCTCCCAGGTCGGCGCGTACAGCACCGTGAAACGGTGGCCGGCGTCGCCGGAGCCGAACGTGTGCACCCCGGCGAGCTGCGGCCGGCCGACCTCCACGATGTCGCGGTCGAGCACGCCGACGTCGGCCCGGGCGTACCGTTCCCGCCCGGCCGGCCCGGCCACCCAGACCTCGTCGTACACCTTGCTGTACGGGTTCACGCTCGCCTGCTTGTCGCTGTCGCCGTGGCCGACGAAGACGTGCTTCACGCCCGGCTCCCGCAGCAGGTGGATGTTGGCGCCGACGTTGGCTGCGTACAGCGCCACGCGCAGCGAGCCGAGGTCCAGGTTCATGAAGTCCACGCCGGCCGGCACGCAGATCACCGGCAGCCGGGTGTCGGCGAGCTGCTTGAACGCGTCCGCGGCGCGCAGCAGCACGACCGCGCGACGGCCGGTCGCCTCCACCGGCGCGAGCCACATGTTGGCCTGGTAGACGTCCTTGGCCGGGCCGGCGAAGTACAGCGCCACCTCGGGCCGTTCCCGGGCCATCCAGTCGTGCACGGCGGGCAGCACACCCGGGGCCCTGCCCCGGCCGCGCAACGCGGTCAGCGTCAGCACCGCGGCGATGACCAGACCGGCGGCGAGCGTGACCAGGCCGGTGACCACCACGGGGGCGACCCGGTCCAGCGCGGCGGCCACCACCGCGGCCGGCACCAGCAGCACGTTGAGCAGCGGCATGCGCAGCCCGGCCAGCCCTTGCGCCCAGACCGGCGGCACCGGAACCCGCCGCAGCGCGCCGAGGTCGATGTTGCGGGTGTACGCCGGGGGGTCGACCCGGCCGTCGATCACCTTGGTCAGCGCGCCTGTGGCGACGGCAACGGTCCACAGCGCGGCGGGCAGCAGCAGGACGGCGACGGTGCCGGCCACGCCGGGGCGCACCACGGCGATCACCAGCAGGGCCACCGACAGGTCACGCACCAGTCGCCGGAAGGTCGCGCCGAGACCGGCCTTGTCGAGCAGCGTGGCGGTCCCGGTGTGCCGCCCGGCCAGGGCCAGCTCACCGGCGACGGCGACCACCGCGGCCACCGCGTACGGGACCACCAGGCCGAGGACTCCGGCGAGGACCATGACCGCGTAGCCGAGGAGCGTCGCGCCGACCGCGGCGAGACCCTGCTGGCTTCGTACTCTGCTGAACAACGACACTCCCTGTCCGCCGCACCGATGTCGGTGCGAGTCGATCTCCGACGGCTGCGACCTTAAACGGGTCGCGTGACACAAGTATTGCCGGGGTGTCCGGCAGGTGAACGCCGGACGGCGTCACCCCGGCCTCGGCACGCGACGGGCCCCGGCCGTCCCAGACGACCGGGGCCCGTGGAGCCGGTGGATTCAGCCCCCGATGACCACCCGGCGCACGCCGGTCCAGCGCGCCGGGTCGGTGACCCGGCGGCCGTCGACGAGCACTGTCGCGCCCGGCAGGTCGGCCGGGGCGAGGGTGCGGTACTCCGCGTGGTCGGCCTGGATGACAGCGGCGCCGACCGGCTCGCCGTCGTAGCCGGGCAGGCCGTGCGCGACCAGCTCCTCGTTCGTGTACATCGGGTCCGAGACGTACGGCACCGCGCCCCGGCGGCGCAGCGCCTCCACGGTCGGGAAGACGCCGGAGAACGCGGTCTCCTTGACGCCACCGCGGTAGGCGGCGCCCAGCACCAGCACGCCCACCCCGGTCAGGTCGCCGTAGGCGGCGGCGAGCAGGTCGACCGCGTACTCCGGCATGGCCGCGTTGGCCTCGCGGGCGGAGCGGACCACCGTGGCGGCCGGGTCGTTCCACAGGTACATCCGCGGGTAGATCGGGATGCAGTGACCGCCGACCGCGATGCCCGGCGAGTGGATGTGGCTGTACGGCTGCGTGTTGCACGCCTCGATGACCTTGGTGACGTCCACGCCGACGGTGTCGGCGAAGCGGGCGAACTGGTTCGCCAGGCCGATGTTCACGTCCCGGTAGGTCGTCTCGGCGAGCTTGGCCAGCTCGGACGCCTCGGCCGAGCCGAGGTCCCACACGCCGTTGGGGCGGTCCAGGTCGGGGCGCTCGTCGAAGTCGAGCACCGCCTCGTAGAACCGCACGCCGTGCGCGGCCGACGCCTCGTCGATGCCACCGACCAGCTTCGGGTAGCGGCGCAGGTCGGCGAAGACCCGGCCGGTGAGCACCCGCTCCGGGCTGAACACCAGGTGGAAGTCGGTGCCGGCGGTCAGGCCGGAGCCCTCGGCGAGCATCGACGCCCACCGGTCACGGGTGGTGCCGACCGGCAGCGTGGTCTCGTAGCTGACCAGCGTGCCCGGCTTCAGCCCACGGGCGATCGACCGCGTGGCGTCGTCCATCCAGCCGAAGTCCGGCACACCCTCGGCGTCCACGAACAGCGGCACGACCACGACGACGGCCTCCGACTCGGCGACCGCGGCGGCGGTGTCGGTGGTGGCCGACAGCAGGCCGGCGGCCACCGTCTCCTTGAGCTTGACGTCCAGGTCGGCCTCACCCGGGAAGGGCACGGCACCGTCGTTTACCAGCTGGACGACCCGCTCGGAGACGTCGGCGCCGATCACCCGGTGCCCCTTGGACGCGAACTGCACGGCCAGCGGCAGACCGATCTTGCCGAGCGCGACGACGCAGATGTTCATGAACTACTTTCCTCCAGAGGGCCAGATTCGGCGCAGGCGGGCAAGGAACCGACCGGGGGTCACCGGCGTGATCGCGACGATCACCTGGCCCTTGTGGTTCGTGGTGGGTGTGACGAGATGCCAGCGGACACCGCGCCGGGCCACCAGCCGGGGTGCGGCGACGGGGCGGTCGGTGCGCAACGGCGCCGAACCCGTCCCGCCCAGGGCGGAGACCTCGGCGCGTACGATACGACGCTCGCCTGTCCCCGCGACGACCGCCAGCAACCGGTCCACCGCGAAGTCCGTCCGCACGACGGTACCGGTGCCGGAGGACTCGACCGACGTGACACCCGCCAGGTCGCCCACACCGACCCGCAGCGCCTCCGCGCTCAGCTCGGCCAGCTCGGCCCAGCGGCTGCGCGCGGTGACCACCAGGGCTCGTGCCCCGGCGGCGTCGCGTCCCCAGGCCAGCCCGGTCGCGGTCAGCTTGGCCAGTATCGCGGCGGCCCGCCCGGTGACGTCGTACCAGTCGTCCGGGTAGCCGAACGCCGGGTCGCGGAAGCCGACGTGGCCGGCGTACCAGCGGTCGCCGTCGACGACCACCCCGGGCAGCGACCGGTCGGACTGCTGGCCGATGAGCGTGCACAGCGCGTCCAGGTCGCCGTCCCGCGCCACCGCCACCCGCAGCCGCTCCTCGGACGCCATCCGGGCGGTCACCCCGTCGGTCAGGTACGCCTCGGCCAGCTTGCGGATCCGGTCGTGGACGTGCCGCTGCACGTCCGGGGAGAGGGCGAGGAACTCCGCGCGGAGCAGCTTCGCCACCTCCCAGGTGAAGTGGCGCACCAGCACCGCGTCCCGCCGCGGGCCGGGCTCGATCAGCCCGGCGACGAACCCGACGAGCTCCTCGGCACAGCGCAACCGCTCCTCGAACCGGCTCGCGTACGTGATGTTCTGGGCGTTGTCCCGCTTGACCGCGTAGTAGTACTCGTAGTCGCCGAGGACCGACACCTTCTTCGCCCGGAAGCACGCCTCCAGCGTGAACGGCTGGTCGCTGCCCATCGGCATGTCCGTGCGGAACCGCAGGCCGTACCGCTCGATCAGCTCCCGCCGGAACAGCTTCGTGTTGGACAACGACCACGGCAGGTCACTGTCGAACAGGTCGAGCCGCTCCTGCGTGGTGGCGTAGACGGCCTGGTGCACGTAGCGCTTGTTGGTGCCGACCATCCGGCCCAGCACCACGTCGGAGTCCCACCGGTCGGCGGCTTCGACGAGACGCTCCAGCGCCTCCGGGCCGAGGTGGTCGTCCGAGCCGATGAAGAAGACGTACCGGCCGCGGGCGTGGTCGAGCGCCAGGTTGCTCGGCGCCGCCGGGCCGCCGGAGTTGGCCTGGTGCAGCACCCGGACCGTGTCCGGGTAACGCTTGGCGTAGCGGTCCAGTTCGGCGCCGCTGCCGTCGGTGGAGCCGTCGTCGACGGCGACGACCTCCAGCCGGTCCCGGCCGATGGTCTGCCCGACGAGCGAGTCGAGGCAGGCGGTCAGGTACGGCATGGTGTTGTAGACGGCGACCACCACCGTCACGTCCGGCCCGGTCACGCGCTCACCTCCACCTGTGCCGGCTCCACCGGGGCGTGCGCCGGCGGCGTCGGCCGGGGCGGCGCGTCGGGCAGCAGCCCGGAGTAGACCTCGTCGAGGACCCGCGCCTGCGCCTCCCAGGTCCAGCCGGCCAGCAGGCCCGGCCGGTCGTACGCGGCACGGTACCGCTGCGGGTCGGCGAGCACCGCGGTCACCGCGCGGACGAAGTCGGCCACGTCCTCGGCGCGGAACACCTCGCCCTGACCGGTCTCCCGGACAGTCTCGGCCATGGTGCGCACGTCGGAGACGACCAGTGGCAGGCGGGCGTGTGAATACTCGAAGAACTTGGTGATCAGCGCGATCTCGTGGTTCGGCCAGTGCTGGATCGGGATGACGCCGACCTGCGCGCCGCCGAGGTACCGGACCACCTGGTGGTGCGGCACGTACGGCAGCACGTGCACCCGGTCCGCCACGCCCAGCTCACCGGCCCGGGTGACCAGGCCCCTGACGTACGCCGAGTCGGGCTTGTTGACCACGAACGCGACGTGCGCGCCGGGCAGCCGGGGCAGCGCCTCGACCATCACCCCGAGACCGCGCTTGGCGGCGGCCACCCCGCTGTAGACCAGCAGCGGCTCGTCCGGCCCGAGCCCGCAGCGGGCGCGGATGTCCGGCGCCGGGTCGGCCGGATCCGGCGGCAGCTCGCCGACCGCCGGGGCGTTGAGCACGACCGCCGGTCGTTCGGCCAGCCCGTGCTCGGTGCGCAGCAGGTCGGCCAGGCCGCCGGAGACGGTCATGGTGGCGTCGGCGTACGGCACGTACTCCCGCTCGTGCGCCACGTTGCCGGGCAGCCAGCGGGCGTTGTCGCGCCACGGCTGCACGCCGGGGAGGTATTCGTGGGCGTCCCACAGCAGCGCGATCCGCCGGCCCTTCGCGGCGGCCCGGACCTTCGCGCGGGCGCCGACGCCGAGCATCCGGAAGTCGTTGGCGTGGATCAGGTCCGGCGCCAGCTCGTCGACCACCGGGCCGTAGGCCAGCTCGTAGTCCCACAGGCCCGGTTCCAGGCGCCGCCACGCGCCGTCGCCGCGCAGCCTGCGCCAGAACAGCGTGTACGCGCGGTCCCAGGGGCCGTCCAGCTTGCGGCCCTTGCGGGCCCGGGTGAGCTGACGGTTGCGGAAACCGACCCACTTGCGGGTCAGGCCGGACAGCTTCTCCTCGGCGCGCAGCGCGGCCCAGGGCAGCCCGCCCGGCCGGCCCGCACCGGACTCCCGGGCGGCGACGGTGAGCGCCGCGCGGCGTACCGCCAGGTCCGCGCGCCAGGCCTTGACCGCCTGGGTACGGTGCGCCGCGATGCCGCTGGGCGGGTAGGCGAGCGGATGCCGCAGCCAGGCCCGGCGGAACTCGTGCCGGCGGCGGGACAGCGGTTCGGGCATCGGCACGAGGCGTACCTCGGCGGCACCGACGCGCCAGGTCTGCGGGCTGCCGACCGGCGCGCGGCCGAGCAGCACGACGTCCCAGCCGGCGTCGGCGGCGGAGCGGGCCGCCTTCTGCACCCGGGAGTCACCGATGACCCCGTTGTCCACCAGCATCACGACCCGTCCCCGGGTGCCCGCCGCTGCGGTCGTGCCGTCAGATCCCATTCCTGCCCGTTTCGTCGTCGCCAGCACCGCGCCCGCGGACCCGAGCGAGTCTACGACAGCGGATCGGGCCCGGACGCCCGCCGCCGCCGGTGCCCCCCGACCTGCTGTGACTGTTGCTACCCTCCACCCTGTTCAACGACCGGCGCCCGCTCCGGGTCGTTCGCCGGGTCGCCGGCCGCGCCACGCGGGCCTTCGGCCAACCGCAGCTCAGCGCGAACGGGACCGCACAATGGACGTGGTGACCACCGAGGAACCCAGCCGGCCCGCACCGGCCCCGCCGTCCGGGCCGGCCACAGCCGACCGCGCCCGGCCCGGCCCCGTCCGGCGGCTACGCGACGCCGCCCGGGACGCGGCGCCCGCGCTGGCGGTGTACGCGGTGATCCGGCTCGTCGGCGTGCTGGCCGTCTACGTCTGGGCCCGGTCGCTCAACCTGTCTCCGGTGCGCGAACTGACGCTGTCCGACGCGACCTACTACATCGCCATCGCCCAGCGGGGCTACGACGGGTACGAACAGGTGCAGAGCGACATGGCGTTCTTCCCGCTCTACCCGGCCCTGATCGGCGTGGTGGAACGGGTCACCCCGCTCGGCCCGCGTACCGCCGGGCTCGCGGTGGCCGCGCTCGCCGGGCTGGCCGCGGCGTGGGCGCTGTACGCGATCGGCTCGTACCTGCACGACCGTCGCACCGGGGTGCTGCTCGCCGCGCTCTGGGCCGCGCTGCCGCACGCCGTCGTGCAGTCGATGGCCTACAGCGAGACGCTGTTCACCGCGCTTGCCGCGTGGACGCTGTACGCGCTGCTGCGCCGGCACTGGCTGACCGCGGGCATGCTCTGCCTGTTCGCCGGCCTGACCCGGCCCACCGCCTCGTCGCTGATCCCGGTGGTGGGGCTGGCCGCGCTGCTGGCCGCGGTCCGGCGCCGGGACGGCTGGCGTCCGTGGGTGGCCATGCTGCTCGCGCCGGCCGGGTGGCTCGGCTACCTGGCCTGGGTGGGTGTCCAGACGGGGCGGCCGGACGGCTGGTTCCACATCCAGTCCGCCGGATGGCGCAGCCACTTCGACTTCGGCGTGGACACGTTCCGGCGGGGACGTGAGGTGCTGGCGGTGTCCGCGACGCCGCAGATGCTCGTGGTGAGCCTGGTGCTGTTGCTGGCGCTGACGTTCTTCGTGCTGAGCGTGATCGACCGTCAGCCCTGGCAGCTGCTGCTGTTCAGCGGGCTGATGCTCGTCACCACGCTCGGCGCGGCGGGCTACTACCACTCCAAGGCGCGGTTCCTGGTGCCGGCGTTCGCGCTGCTGCTGCCGGCCGCCGTCGGCCTGGCCCGGGCCGGCCGGGCCCGGGCCGTCACGGTGCTGGTCGCGCTCACCGCGTTCTCGACCTACTTCGGCTGCTACCTGCTGCTCATCTGGACCAGGTCGCCGTGACGCTCAGCGGGTAAGCGGACGGACGTCCCACAGCCACACGTCCGCCACCCGCCGGCCCGGCCCGTACAGCGTGTCGAGCACCACCTTGAGGTCGTCGTGGCGGCGTGCCCGGTCCGGCAACGCCACCGCGTCGGCCTTCCAGTGCCGCACGTCGGCGCGGGCCTGCTCGACGTCGGCCGGGCCGACCGCCGTGTCCCGCTCACCCCGCGACACGGCGGTGAGCAGCTTGGCGGTCGGCTGCGGCTCGACTCCCCACCGTCCGGTGTTGTCGGTCTTGGAGACCGGCGCGAGGAAGTAGCCCTCCGGGACGGCGAAGCCGGCCAGCGCGGCGGAACTCCAGTACAGCGACGTCATGCCGTCGACCGGAACCGGCACCAGGGTGCGGCCGGGGGCGACGTGGTCCTTCCAGACGCCGGCGGTGACGAAGTCCGGCACCGGGTTGCGCCCGCGCGCCTCCAGCGGGGTCGGCAGGATCGGCAGCAGCGCGGCGAACAGCGCCACAGCGGCCAGCCGGGGCACCAGCCGGGACCGGTCGCCCTCGCCGACCCGTACCCGGGCCACCCGGTCCCCGGCGACCGCGAACAGGACGCCGAGCGCCACCGTGGTGATCAACGCGAACCGGGAGACCACCACCGAGTCGAACACCGGCAGTTCGGACACCAGCGCGAACGGCGCCGGCACGTCGGTACGCCGGGTGCCGACGGTCCAGGTGGTGCCGACCGAGAACACGGCCGAGATCAGCGCGACCACGGCGAGCACCCGGACCACGATCTCCCGGCGCAGCCACCAGACGGCGCCCAGCGCGAGGATCACCACCGACCAGCCGTAGAAGCTGGCCTGCTCGGTGGTGTTCGGGCCCCAGCGCACGGCACTCGTGGGGCTGCCGGCCACGGATTCGGTGGCGTACCGCACGAACGACCCGAGGGTCAGCGCGTACACGTCCGGGTCGCCCGGGTGACCGACCCGGTGCTGCGGGCCGGCGAACTGCATCCACAGCGGGTACGCGGCGGCGGCTCCGACGAGCACGCCCGTCACGGCGAGCCCGCCGAGCATCGGCCCGGCCAGGCGCAGCGCCTCGCGCGGCCGGAAGGTCACGTAGCCGATCACCATCATCAGGCAGCCGAGCGCGGTCAGGAAGAGGATCTCCAGGCTGACGAAGAACTGCGCCGTCACGAGTGCGCCCAGCACCAGGCCGTTGCGCACCGGGCGGCCGTCCCGGGCCAGCCTGACCACCTGCCACAGAATGAACGGCACCAGCCACTGGGCGGTGATGTGCGGGTGGCCGTTGCTGTGCGACACCAGCGCCGGCGCGAAGGCGCAGAACAGGCCACCGGCGAACGCCGCCGCCCGGGACGAGACCAGGTTCCGGGACAGCACGTGGTACCAGGCGTACGCGGTGCCGGCCAGGTTGAGCGTGATGAACAGCAGGTACGCGAACGGCGCGCCGAACAGCAGCGTGACCGGGGACAGCACCAGCCCTGGCAGCTGCATGCCGACGTTCGTCATCAGGTTCACCCCGTCCGGGGCGTTCTGCAACGTGGTGAAGAAGGGGTTCTCCAGGTTGCTGACCGCGTGCGCGGCGTACGCCAGCATCCACTCGTTGAAGCCCTGGTCGTTCGGGCGACTGCCGAGCAGCCGGCCGTCAGGGTTCACCCAGCCCCGCGCGGTCACCCAGAACGCGCCGGCCAGGTAGATCGCCGCGACCAGCAGGTCCGGCCGCAAGAGGCGCCATCGCGCGGGGCGGTCGGCGCGCTCCGTGGCGGCGGCCGGCGGCCCTGCCGGGCGCTGCGGCGCGGCGTCGGCGGGCCGGTCCGCGCCGTCGGCGGCCGGCGGCTTCACGGTTTCGTCGGTGGCGTCGGCCACCGATCCACCTGCGTCTGCGGTGCGGGTACGGGTCTCGGGCCCGGGGGCGGTCATGGCGCCGAAGTGTACGCAAGCACGGCCGCCGCGCAGGGACAGGCTCGCCCGGCTCGGTGAAGAGTCGGCGACGATCCGCCGACGGCGGGACGTACCCGCGGTGACCGGGCCGCGCCCGGGGCGGACACCGCCACCGGCCGGGCACCGTGGGGCCGGGGTGATCGGACCGGTTCGGTTAGGCTGGTCCCTCGTGTCCCGTTCCCTGTCACCGGTCACCGTGCTCCCCGTCGGGGCGGCGGCGTCCGGTGACGGCTGGTGGCCCGGCCCACCATCGCGTACCGCCCGCGTCCGCGTACGTCGTCCGGTGGCCACCGGGGCACTACTATTCCTAGGGCCCGCGGGCACCGGCCCGACCGTCTGGCCGGGGTCCAGGGCCTCCCGACTCGGGTGGCGGCCGGTCCGCACCGAGCATCCGTCGCAGATCACGAGGAGTCACGTGTGAAGGTCGTCAGCATCGTCGGCGCCCGACCGCAGTTGGTGAAGCTGGCGCCCATCGCGGCGGCTTTCGCCGAGGACGGGTGCGAGCACGTGATCGTGCACACCGGCCAGCACTACGACGCCGACCTGTCCGACGTCTTCTTCTCCGGTCTCGGCATCCCCGACCCGGACGTGCACCTCGGGATCGGCTCCGGCAGCCACGGCGTGCAGACCGGCAACACCCTGGCCGCCCTGGACCCGGTGCTCGCCGCCGAGGCGCCGGACTGGGTGCTGGTGTACGGCGACACCAACTCGACGCTGGCCGGCACGCTCTCGGCGGTGAAGCAGCACCTGCGGGTGGCGCACCTGGAGGCCGGGCTGCGGTCGTTCAACCGGCGGATGCCGGAGGAGCACAACCGGGTACTCACCGACCACGCCGCCGACCTGTTGCTCGCCCCCACCGAGGAAGCCGTCCGGCACCTGGCCTCGGAGGGCCTGGCCGCCCGTACCGAGCTGGTCGGTGACGTCATGGTGGACGTCTGCCTGCGGGTACGCGACGACGTGGCCCGGGGCGGGCAGCCCCGCCCGGCGTTGCCCGACGGCATCGACCCGGACTCGCCGTACCTGCTCGCCACTCTGCACCGCGCGGAGAACACCGACGACCCGAAGCGGCTCGCCACGCTGCTCGACGCGCTGGCCGACCTGCCGGTGCCGGTCGCGCTGCTGGCCCACCCGCGGCTGGTCGCCCGCGCCGACGAGCACGGTCTGAAGCTGACCCGGGGCGCGCTGCACTCCGGCCGGCCGTTGCCGTACGCCGCGATGGTGGCCGCAGTGGCCGGCTCCACCGGCGTGGTCACCGACTCGGGCGGCCTGCAGAAGGAGGCGTACCTGCTGGACCGGCCGTGCACCACGCTGCGTACCGAGACGGAGTGGGTGGAGACGCTCGCCGACGGCTGGAACGTGTTGGTGCCGGATCCGCGCGAGCTGGGCGCCGGCTGGGCGGCAACGGCGACGCGGCCCGCGCCGGAGGCACCGCGCGGCACCCCGTACGGTGACGGCCGCGCGGCCCGGCGGGTCACCGAGACGCTGCGACGGCACCTGGCATGACGACGCGATCCCTCCTCACGATCGGTTATCCGCGATGACCAACCGCACCGTGCCGCTGCCCCGCTCGCACAGTGGGAAGCGACCGCACGCCATCTACCTCGCGATCGGCTTCCCGCCCGCGGCGAAGAGCAGCGCGTACCGGCTGCGCGAGACGGCGAACCAGTTCGTCGCCCAGGGCTGGGACGTCACCGTCATCACGATCTTCCAGCAGGCGTGGGAGCGGGAGTACGGCCTGGACCACACGCTGTCGGAGAAGGTCGACCCGCGGGTGCGGGTGGTCGAGCTGCCGCTGATCCGGGAGGATCTGGAGACCGACATCCGGGCGTTCTCGGAGGAGCGCTCGCTGGACCCGGCCGGCTGGATCAAGCGGCTACGCAAACGCGAGCAGCAGGCGTTCCCGGAGCCGGTGTTCGGCGGCTGGCGGTACGAGCTGGAGAAGGCGGTGCTGCGACTGCACCGCGAGCACCCGGCCGACCTGCTGCTCGCCTCCTGCGCGCCGTACGTGAACCTGGCCGCCACCTGGAAGCTGTGGGAGGAACACAAGGTCCCGTACGCGGTCGACTTCCGCGACGGCTGGTCGCTCGACGTGATCGGCGGCGGCGAGGCCTTCACCCGCGACTCGGTCTCCGGCCGGTGGGAGTCGAAGGTGCTGGAGGAGGCGCTCGCGGTGTGGTGCGTCAACGACCCGATCGCCGGCTTCTACCAGGAACGGTACCCACATCTGGCGGAGCGGGTTCACGTGGTGCGCAACGGATACGACGAGGACAGCCTCCCGGACATCTCCGGCCGCTCGCCCGATCCGGTGGCCGGGCTGACCTTCGGCTACCTGGGCTCGGTCAACTTCAGTCCGGCGTTCCTCGAGTCGGTGCTGGAAGCCTGGCGCATCGCCCGGCGCGACGACCCGTTGCTCGCCCGCTCCCGGTTCGAGGTGCGCGGCCACATCGGTGCGGGCGCGGCGCGCGAGGCCAATCGGCACATGGACCTGCTCAAGGAGGCGGCCGTCGACGGGGTCAGCTTCGGCGGCCCGGTACCCAAGGCCGAACTGGCGGTCACGTACGGCTCCTGGGACGCGTTGGTGCTGATGCTCGTCGGTGGCCGCTTCGTCACCTCCGGGAAGGTGTACGAGTTCATGGCCAGCGGCCTGCCCGTGCTCTCCGCCCACGACGTCGACCACGACGCCAGCAACGTCCTGGCCGGCCATCCGCTGTGGACCGGCGCGGTCGGGCTCGACCCGCACCGCCTCGCCGGCTCCTTCGTGGAGGCCGGCCGGCTGGCCCTGAAGGCGACCGACGCCGACCGGGCCGCCGCCCGGGAACTGGCCCGCCGCTTCGCCCGGCCCGCAGTGCTCGCCCCGGCGGTCCGCCGCCTCACCGAACTCGTCCGGCCGACCGGCGCCGGCGCGGCCACCCCGGCCACGACCTCCTCGACGGGAGATGCCCGACCGTGACCACAGTGCTCATCGTGGCCGCCGCCGCGCCGAAGCAGCCGGCCGTGCTGATCGAGGCGCTGGAACGTTTCCGCAGCCGCGGCGCCCGCGTCACAGTGGCGTGCTTCTTCGACAGCGCGGAACTCCCCGTCGACCCGGCGCTGGCCGAGGTGCGGTCGTTCGTCGTGCCGCCCGAGAAGCGCGACGCCCGGCTGCGGCGGGCGCTCGGCCGGGCCCAGGCCAACCGCAAGATCTGGCTGCACGCGCAGCGCCACGCCTGGCTGCGGCAGCGTTTCCGGTCCGCCGACCTGCTGGTGGCCCTCGACCCCCGGTCGGTGTACACGGTGTGGGAGATGGCCCAGCGCAACACCCGGGCCGGTGCGCACTACGGGCTCGTGCCGGCGCAGCGGGCGCTCGACGTGCCGCGTACCGAGCCGGTCGGCAAGCGGCTGGAGCGGCAGGTCGCGGCGGCGGCCGGTATCGGCACCCGGGGCGCCAGGCGGGCGGCGGTGGAGACGGTGCGCACCACCGTCCAGAAGGCGACCGGCCAGCGGATCATGAGCAACCCGGCGGGCGCCTGGTTCTGGTCCCGCGCGGTGGCCGCGCCCCGCGTACCGGACCGGCTGCGCAGCAAGCTCGCGGTACGGCTGCACGACAGCGCGGTCAAGGCGGGCCGCCCGGCGGTCGCCGCCCGGACCGCCGCGGCCGCGGTCAGCCGGATCAACAGCGCCACCGCCCGCGCGGACGTGCTCACCAAGGCCGCGCAGGGCGAGCTGGCCCTCGGGCACGTCCCGTCCGGGCTGCACGACGCGATCCGCGCCCAGCTCGCGCTTGCCGACGCCCGGCTGGCGAAGGACCCGAAGAAGGCCGCCGCGGCGGTGTCCCGGGCGTGGAGCCTGGCGTCCAACCGGGTGCTGCACTTCGACCGGCTCTCCTCGCCGATGAGCGACGACCCGGGTGCCTTCCTGGCGCCGTTCCGGGCCAGCGCGGCGGCCCGGAAGCTGTCGGAGCCGCGGGGCCGGCTCACCCCGGCCGCCCCGACGCCCACCGACCGGCCGCTGCGGCTGCTGGTCACCACACTGATCAACGACAATTTCCTCCAGGAGATCCTGGAGCGCTACCGGGCGATGCCGAACGTCGAGGTCCGTTTCCTGGACCTGTACGAGGACCCGGTGACCCGCCCGCTGGCGCTCAGCGGCAGCACCGTGATGGAGCACCTGCTCGGTGTCGAGTCGACCTACGGCGCCAAGATCGAGGAGTGGCTGCGACCGCACCTGGACTGGGCGGACACCGTCTTCGTCGACTGGTGCCAGGCCACTGCCGCACTGTTCACGCTGCACGACCCCGGGACGGCCCGGATCATCGTCCGGCTGCACAGCTTCGAGGCGTTCAACTTCTGGCCGCACCTGGTGGACTTCTCCCGGGTCGACGACGTGGTCTTCGTCTCCGAGCACCTGAAGGACCTGTCCGCCGCGGTGCTGCCCCAGCTCACCGGCGAACGCGCGCCCCGGCTGTGGGTGGTCGACAACGCGATGGACCTGCGCCGGTATCCCCGGGCCAAGCCGGCCGACGCCCGGTTCACGCTGGGGCTGGTCGGGTTCAGCTCGGTGGCGAAGGACCCGCGGTGGGCGATCGACGTCCTGCGGAAGCTGCGCGAGCACGACGAGCGGTACAACCTGACGCTCATCGGCAGCAACTTCAACAACCGGACCAGCAAGCCGGCGACGGACTACGGCCGCCGGCTCGCCAAGGACCTGGCCGAGCTGGAGCCGCTGGGCGCGGTCCGGCGCTACGGGCAGACCGACGACGTGCCGGGCGCGCTCCAGGAGGTAGGTGTCATCCTCAGCACCTCGGTGCGGGAGAGCTTCCACTGCGGTCTGGTGGAGGGCGCGGCGAGCGGCGCCGTGCCGGTGGTGCGGGACTGGCCGTTCTTCGCCGGCAAGCCGCACGGCGCCCGTACCCTGTTCCCCGCCGACTGGATGGTGGACACCCCGGCGGAGGCGGCGGAACGGATCCTGGCCGTCACCGCGACCGAGCAGGCGTGGACGGAGGCCGGCCGGGCCGCCTCGGAGCACGTGCTGAAGACCTGGGACTGGGCCGTCACCCAGACCGACTACGACCGGTTGCTGCTGGGCGGCTGAGCACTGTGACGCAGCGGGGCCCGGCCGTTCGGCCGGGCCCCGCTGCGTATGCGCCGGTCAGCGCACCGGTACTGCGGCCCGCTGGTTCGGCACCGGCGTGACGGCGGTGTCCGCCGGCGCGACGGGCCCGGGGTGGTGCGGCAGCAGTCCAGTGTAGACCTCGTCCATCACCCGGGCCTGCGCCTCCCAGGTCCACCGCTCCAGCACGCCCGGCTGGTCGTACGCGGCCCGGTAACGCTGCGGGTCGGCCAGCACGGTACGCACCGCCCGGACGTAGTCGTCCAGGTCCTCGGCGCGGAAGACCTCGCCGTGCCCGGTGGCCCGGGTCGCCTCGGCCATCGTCCGAACGTCGCTGACCACCATCGGCAGGCCGCCGTGGGCGTACTCGAAGAACTTCGTGATCAGCGCGATCTCGTGGTTCGGCTTGTGGTGGATCGGGATGACGCCGAGGTCGGCCGGGGAGACGAACGCGGACACCTGCCAGTGCGGCACGTACGGCAACAGGTGCACCCGGTCCGCCACGCCCAGCTCGGCGGCCAGTTCCTCAAGCTCGTACATGATCGGTGCCTTGCCGTTGGGATGCACCGAGACCAGCGCGACGTGCGCCTCCGGCATCCGGGTGAGCCCCCGGACCATGATGTCCACGCCGCGCGACGGGTTGATGCCGCCGCAGTAGACGAGCAGCGGTGTGGCGGCGTCGATCCCGCACATCGCCCGGATGTCCGGGACCGGCGTGGCCCGCTGCTCCGGCGTGAGGGTGCGCGGCGGCGCGTTCAGCACCACGGCCGGCTGCTCGGGCAGGTCGTGGCTCTCCCGCAGCAGGTCGGCCAGGGTGGACGAGACGGTGATGACCGCGTCGGCGTACGGCGCGTGCTCGCGCACGTAGGCGATCTGGGCCGGCAGCCAGCGCAGGTTGGCGGGCCGGCCGATGATGCCGGGGACGAACTCGTGCGCGTCCCAGAGCAGCTTGACGTCCCGCCCGCCGGCGCGGGCCCGCATGACGGCCCGCGCGCCGACGCCGAGCATCCGGAAGTCGTGCGCGTGGATCAGGTCCGGCCGCAGCTGGTCCACCACCGGGGCGAAGGCCAGCTCGAAGTCCCACAGTTCCGGGTCCAGCCGGCGCCAGGCCCGGTCGCCGTGCACGCGCTGCCAGAACCGCAGCGCGGCGCGGTCGAGCCGGGAGTTGGGGTCCTGCTGGCTCTTCTGGAGCCGCCGCAGCTGCGCCGAGCGGAACTTGACCCACTGGAACATCGCCTTGTTGAGGAAGTACGGCGCGGCCAGCCGGGCCTTGCCGGCCAGCTCGGCGAAGCGGGGCCCGCCCGCCGCCCGGTCGACTTTGATCTCAAAGAGGCGGAACGTCAGGTCGTCCCGGCGGGCCCGCAGCGCGTTCAGCCGCCGCTTGGCGTCCGGCCCCGGCTTGTACGCCAGCGGGCGGCGCAGCAGCGCGCGGCGGTACGCGACCGGATGCGTAAGCCGCCGGGGCATCCGGATCAGGCGGACCTCGGCGTCGCCGATGCGCCAGCTGTCCTCGGTCGCCGCGCCTTTGAGGATGCCGACCAGGATCACCTCCCAGCCGGCCTCGGCGGCGGAGCGGGCGGCCTTCTGCACCCGGGAGTCGCCCTGGACCCCGTTGTCGACAAGCATCACCACCCGTCCCCGGGTCGGTCGGGCGTCGCTACTCGGGACAGCTTGCATCGGGTGCTTCTCCTCGTTGAGGGGGTGGTGCACGGGCGGTCGGCGGGTCACCGGAGGAAGGAGTCGAATGCGTCGGCGGTCCGCCGGCCGTCGTGGTGGTCACGGACGTAACGCATGCCCTCCGCGGCCAGGGCGACCGCGGAGGGCCTGTCGTCGAGCAGCGACTCGATCGTCTTGACGAGCGTGCCGGGTGTGGCGTTGGCGATCGGCGGCTGGACTCCGGCGGCCCGGTGCGGCCCTTCACTCACGTACGCCACCACGACCTTGCCGGCGGCCATCCCCTCGCAGGAGAAGGTGCCGTAGCTGCCCATCACCAACTGGTCGACCACGATGTCGCAGTCCTGCACCAGTCGGCGCATCTCGCTGTGCGGCAGACCTTCCACCAAGCGTAGTTCGATGATCCGTCGATCGTGCAGCTCCTGCAACCGGGGCAGGAGCCGGTCGGTGCCCTTGGTCCAGCGGTTGGACGGGGCGTGCAACACCACCGGCCGGGTGCGTTCCAGCACCGGGCGGTCGCAGGCCCAGGCGTCCACGTCGACGATCAGCGGCGCCCAGGTGGCGGACGGCACGTCGTCCAGCAGGTCGGGCGTGGTCACGAAGAACGGTAGACCGCTCTCCTCGGCGGTGCGCCGGTTCCGCTCGGCCACCGCGGTGAGCCGCTCGCGCAGCTCCTCCGGCGCGTCCCGGAACGCGGACTCCGCGTGCCGCTCCAGGTGGGCACCGGGATGGCGGATCTCGCTGCCGTGTGCCAGCAGCGCGACCTTGACCCGGGCCCGGCGCAGCGCGGGCAGGTCCGCGGCGATGTCGTCGCCGTTGGCGCGGCCGAGGACCGGGCGGAACGCGTCCACGATCAGGTGCGTGTACCAGCCGAGCACCCGCGCGGCCTGTTGCATCTGCACGTCGAGCCGGTGCTCGCCGGGGAAGTGCAGGTAGCGGTCGGCCGGGTAGCGGTAGGTGGCCGGCGGCTTGGCCACGACCAGCTCGATGCCGACGTCCGCCCGCGCCGCGCTGATCGCCACCGCGAGGGCGGAGAGCTGCCCGGCGTAGTTCGCCGTGCCCAGTCCCAGCCGGACCGGCCCGGCACCGAGCGCGCGCCACCGGCCCGGTGTGCCGACCTCGATCGGCGCGACCGGCGGCTCCTGCTCCGGCGACACCTCGTCGCCGCCGCGCTGGCGGGCCCGCTCCACCGCCTGGGCGAAGGAGGGCAGCGAGCCGGGCGCGAAGAGGTCGCCGCCGCCGTGCCGGGCGAGGTGCTCGCGCGCCACCCGACTGTCGGCGGCGACCACCCGCAGCCCGGCGACGAGGAAGGTGTCCAGCAGGTCGAGACCGGCGTCGGGGTCGAACCCGAACACCGCCACGTCCGCCGGGGCGACGAACGCGGCCGTCACCGTACGCGGACGCGGCACCACGTGGACCCGGCGGCGCGCCTTGCCGGCGCGGCGGACCAGGTCCTGGGCCGACGCCCGCTCCGCCTCGTCGCAGACCAGCGCCAGGTGGAACTCGGGCAGCCGGTCGAGTGCCCGCAGCACGCCGTCCAGCGCCCGGTCGCCGGTGATCCCGCCGGCGTGCACCAGCAGCGGCGTGCCGGCGGGAAGTTCGCACAGTTCGCGTACCGAAGGGGTCTGCCAGGGCCGCGCGCCGGCGGCAGCCCGGCGGAGCGCGATGCGCCACCGCCGGGGAATCCGCCGTCGCACCGCGGAGACCGTCCGCCGCACCGGCGCCGGGCTCATCGCAGTGCCGGCTCCGCGTCGCTGCCGCTGGCCGCGACGGACACGACCTTGCCGTCGGCGGACGACTCCAGCAGAGCGGCGGCGACCTGCACGGTACGCAGACCCTGCCGCAGCGTGACGATGTCGCTCTGCTTGCCCTCCACCGCGTCCCGGAAGCGCTCGTGCTCCACCAGCAGCGGCTCCCGCTTCGGGATGGCGTAGCGGACCATGTCACCCTCGGCCACGCCGCGGAACGCGCGCAGCGCCTCCCACTCGGTGTCGATGGCGGCGTTGGCGTAGAACGTCAGGTCGGCGGTGAGCGTGTCGGCCACGAAGCAGCCCTTGTCACCGGTGACGACTGTCGACCGCTCCTTGAGCGGGCTGAGCCAGTTCACCAGGTGGTTGACCATCGTGCCGTCGGCGAGCTGGCCGACCACGGCGACCATGTCCTCGTGCAGCCGGCCGCTGCGCGAGACCGTGCGGGCGGCGACCGAGCTGTACTGCTGGCCGGTCACCCAGGCGGTCAGGTCGATGTCGTGGGTGGCCAGGTCCATCACCACGCCGACGTCGGCGATCCGGTGCGGGAACGGGCCCTGGCGCCGGGTCACGACCTGGAACACCTCGCCCAGCTCGCCCGCCTCCAGGCGGGTACGCAGGCTCTGCAGCGCCGGGTTGTAGCGCTCGATGTGCCCGAC
Source organism: Micromonospora marina (assembly GCF_900091565.1). Classification (GTDB taxonomy): domain Bacteria; phylum Actinomycetota; class Actinomycetes; order Mycobacteriales; family Micromonosporaceae; genus Micromonospora; species Micromonospora marina. The sequence goes on from NZ_FMCV01000006.1 coordinate 66,122, forward strand.
GCCGGCGACCAGGCCGGCGTTCTCGAACGCCTCGACCAGCCGGGTGGCCGCGTCGACGGACTGGGCCAGCGGCTTCTCGATGAGCGCGCAGACGCCGTTGGCGGCCAGCTCCATGCCGATCGGCTCGTGCAGCGCCGTCGGGCAGGCCACCACGGCGTAGTCGACGCCGAGGGCGAGCAGGTCGCTCAGCTCGGGTACGACGGGCGCGCGCAGCGTGCCGGTCACGTCGCCGGCCGGGTCGACCACGCCGACCAGCTCGACGCCGTCCAGGTTGGACAGCACGCGGGCGTGGTTGCGGCCCATCGCGCCGAGGCCGATCAGACCGGCCCGCAGCTTCCGTCCACTCACTGCGCTCTCCTTCGTTCGCGACTGCGGGGCTCGCGGACCCGGCTCACTCCTCGCGCTCACCGGGCACCGGCGGCCAGGTTCGCGCCCTCGGCGATCCGCTCCAGCTCGGCCTGGCTCAGCGACGGGTGCACCGGCAGCGAGACCACCTCGGCGGCGGCCCGCTCGGTCTCCGGCAGGTCCCACGGGCCCGGCTTGCCGTCGGCGGTGAGGTACGGCTTGAGCCGGTGGATCGGGGTCGGGTAGTAGACCGCGTTGCCGATGCCCAGCTCGGTGAGGCGCGCCTGGGCGGCGTCGCGGTCGCCCCGAACCCGCACGGTGTACTGGTGATAGACGTGCTTGGCGCCGTCGGCGACCGGCGGGGTGACCATGCCGGTGATCGCCGAGTCGAGGAACTTGGCGTTGGCGCGGCGCTGCTCGGTCCACTCGGCGAGCTGGGTGAGCTGCACCCGGCCGATCGCGGCGGCCACGTCGGTCATCCGCATGTTGGCGCCGACGATCTCGTTGGCGTACCGCTGCTCCATGCCCTGGTTGCGCAGCAGCCGCAGGGTGCGGGCGAGGTCCGCGTCGGCGGTGGTGATCATGCCGCCCTCGAGGGAGTGCATGTTCTTCGTCGGGTAGAAGCTGAAGCAGCCGGCGGTGCCGAAGGCGCCGACCGGGGTGCCGTTGCGCTCGGCGCCGTGCGCCTGCGCGGCGTCCTCGACCACGGCGAGGCCGTGCTGCTGCGCGATCTCCATGATCCGGTCCATCGCGGCCGGGTGGCCGTAGAGGTGCACCGGCATGATCGCGACGGTCTTCGGCGTGACGGCGGCGGCGACGGCCTCCGGGTCGACGCAGAAGCTGCCCGGCTCGATGTCCACGAAGACCGGCTCGGCGCCGACCAGCCGGACCGCGTTGCCGCTGGCGGCGAAGGAGAACGACGGAACGATGACCTCGTCGCCCGGGCCGAAGCCGAGCGCCATCAGCGTCAGCTGCAGCGCGGAGGTGCCGGAGTTGACGGCGACGCAGTGCCGGCCGGCGACCAGGTCACCGAACTCCTCCTCGAACGCCGCGACCTCGGGGCCCTGCACGACCCGGCCGCTCCGCAGCACCCGGACGGCCGCCTCGATCTCGGCCTCGCCGATGATCGGCCGTGCGGGGGGAATGAACTCTGGATGCGGCCCGGCCATGGGGCTTCCTCCTGTCGACACGTGGTTCATGGGAGACATTTCGGGGGATGGTACCGCTCTGTCGGGAAAACCAGCCGTTCGCACTGATTGTCCGACGGGTTGTGACCTTCTGTTCATGATCGGCGACGGACCTCCGGGAGTGGCCCGGGGCTCACACTTCCACCTCGTCGCGCTCAGGCCCCACGCATGCTACCCGCAGCGCGGCGACGATAGCGGCCGCCATCCGGGGCACCTCGGCGGGCTCCAGCGGGGCCCGGGAGATCGCCATCCGCCAGTAGACCGGGCCGACGATGAGATCGACGGCGGCGCGCCGGTCGGTGTCCGGGGACAGCTCACCGCGTTCGACCGCCCGGCCGATCAGGATCCGGCCCACGGCCTGCTGGTAGTCGTCCAGGGCGGCCTGCAGCTTCTCCGCGATCTGCGGGTTGCGGGCCGCCTCGGCCAGCAGGTCCGGGATGATCTGCGCGGCCAGCCGGTGACGCAACGCGCGCGCCATCACGTGCAACAGGATCTCCAGGTCGCCGAGGAGGCTGCCGGTGTCCAGCAGCGGGATGTTGCGCCCCGCCACCGCCGAGACCATGTCCAGCACCAGGTCGAGCTTCGAACGCCAGCGGCGGTAGATGGCGGTCTTGCTCACACCGGCCCGGCGGGCCACCGCCTCGATGGAGAGGCGACCGTAGCCCACCTCGGCCAGTTCCTGCATCACGGCGGCGCGGATGGCACTGGTGATCTCCCCGCGCAGCACCGCCGCACCGGCCGGGGCACGCCTCTTCTCGGTCGTCACGTGGAACAATGTAGCGCAACGACGGTACGGTTGCGTCCCGACGTTCGGTGGACTACCTTCCATGCAGCAGCGAGGCGGCTCCTCCCCGCCCGGCCACGCTGGATCTCACCGCACTGCTCCCCATCAGCACGAAAGATCGGAGCGCCTGAACATGGCCAACACCGCGGTGGCCGACCCCGAATCCGGACTGACCAGGGCCCAGCTGGCCCAGCGGTACGGGCTACGGGTGGCCGGCGAACGACCGGCTCTGGGTGAGTACGCCCGCCGGTTGTGGGCGTACCGGCACTTCATGACCGCGTACTCGCGGGCGAAGGTCGCCTCCTCGCTGAGCAACACCCAGCTCGGCCAGCTCTGGCAGGTGCTGACGCCGCTCACCAACGCGGCCGTCTACTTCCTGATCTTCGGCCTGATCCTGGCCCAGAGCCGGAGCGTGCCGAACTTCATCGCGTACCTGTGCACCGGCGTCTTCGTCTTCATCTTCACGCAGACGGCGGCGACGAACGGCGTGAGCGCGATCACCGGCAACCTGGGCCTGATCCGGGCGCTCCAGTTCCCCCGGGCCGCGCTGCCGATCACCGTCACGCTGGTCCAGCTCCAGCAGCTACTCATGTCGATGGTCGTGCTGGCCGCCATCGTGCTGATCACCGGCGAGCCGATCACCCTGCGCTGGGTCCTGATCGTCCCGATGCTGCTGCTCCAGACGATCTTCAACGTCGGGCTGAGCATGGTCATGGCCCGCCTCGGCTCCAAGGCCGCCGACCTCAAGCAGGTCATGCCGTTCGTGATGCGCACCTGGCTGTACGCCTCCGGCGTGCTCTACCCGGTGGCGCTCATCCGCGAGCACCTGCCGAGCTGGGCGGCCAACATCCTGGAGTGGAACCCGCCGCTGGTCTTCATCGAGCTGGCCCGCTACGCGCTGCTCGAATCGCACCAGGCGAACCTGATCAGCTCCCCGCTGAAGCTGTGGGCGATGGGCCTGCTCTGGGCGATCGTGATGGGCGTCGGCGGATTCGTCTACTTCTGGCGCGGAGAGAAGGAGTACGGCCGTGGCTGAGCAGACCCTGCCGCTGAACGCCGGCCCGGTTGTCGACTCGGGCCGCGTCCCCACCGTGGTGGTGGACGACGTGCACGTGATCTACCGGATCCACAAGGGCGCGAGCGGCGGCACCACCGCGGTCTCCGCGCTCAAGCGGATCGTCTCCCGCACCAAGGCGCCGAACATCCGCGAGGTGCACGCGGTCAAGGGCGTCAGCTTCACCGCGTACGAGGGTGAGGCGATCGGCCTGATCGGCAGCAACGGCTCCGGCAAGTCCACGCTGCTGCGCGCCATCGCCGGGCTGCTCCCGCCGGCCCGCGGCGCCGTCTACACCCAGGGCCAGCCGTCGCTGCTCGGCGTCAACGCCGCGCTGCTCAACGACCTGTCCGGCGAGCGCAACGTGGTGCTCGGCTGCCTCGCCATGGGCATGCACCCGGACGAGGTCAAGCGGATCGCCCCGGAGATCATCGAGTTCTCCGGAATCAACGAGCGCGGCGACTTCGCCTCGCTGCCGATGCGCACCTACTCCTCCGGCATGGGCGCGCGGCTGCGCTTCGCGATCTCCTCGGCGAAGAAGCACGACGTGCTGCTCATCGACGAGGCGCTGGCCACCGGCGACCGCAAGTTCCGGGTCCGCAGCGAGCAGCGGGTCCGCGAGCTGCGCGACAGCGCCGGCACCGTCTTCCTGGTCAGCCACTCGATCGGCTCGATCCGGGACACCTGCGAACGGACCATCTGGCTGGAGAGCGGCGTCCTGAAGATGGACGGCCCCACCAAGGAGGTCTGCGACGCGTACGAGAACCAGAAGTAGCGCCCCGGAGCGCACCGCACCGGGTTCCGCCCGGAGCGGTGCGCTCCCGCGTACGCGTTAAGGTTTCCGGACCCATCCCCTTTCACCCAGAGTGAGGTACGGCAATGACGCAGGACCACACCACCGCACCGGACGCCGCGCCGGCGAGCCCGGCACCCTGGCGCCCCGCGCGTACGGTGGCCGTGATCCTCGCCGGGGGGACCGGCACGCGCCTCGGGCTGGGCATCCCGAAGCAGCTTCTCAAGATCGCCGGTAAGCCGATCATCGAGCACACCCTGGCCGTCTTCGAGGCCGCACCCGAGATCGACGAGATCGTCGTGCTGATGGCCACCGGGCACGTGCCGGACGCGCAGCGCATCGTCGCCGACGCCGGCTTCCGCAAGGTCACCAAGGTGATCGAGGGCGGCGAGACCCGCAACGACACCACCCGGATCGCGCTCGACGCGGTCGGCGAGGGCGACGTCAACATCCTCTTCCACGACGCGGTCCGCCCGCTGGTCAGCGCCCGGATCGTGCGCGAGTGCGTGAACGCGCTCTGGACGTACTCGGCTGTCGACGTGGCCATCCCGTCCGCCGACACGATCATCCAGGTGGACGCGGACGACTGCATCACCGACATCCCGGTCCGCTCCCGGCTGCGCCGCGGCCAGACCCCGCAGGCGTTCCGCTCCGGCACCATCCGCGAGGCGTACCGCCGGGCCGAGGGCGACCCCGACTTCGCCGCCACCGACGACTGCGGCGTGGTGCTGCGCTACCTGCCCGGCACGCCGATCAAGGTGATCGACGGCTCGGACGAGAACATCAAGGTCACCCACCCGGTCGACGTGCACCTGGCCGACAAGCTGTTCCAGCTCGCCGCCGCCCAGGCGCCCCGCCTGACCGACCACCGCAGCTACGCCGAGGAGCTGACCGGCCGGACCATCGTGGTCTTCGGCGGCAGCTACGGCATCGGCCACGACCTGACCGAGCTGGCCCGCGGCTACGGCGCCCAGGTCTTCCCGTTCAGCCGCTCCACCACCGGCACGCACGTCGAGCGCGCCGAGGACGTGGCCGCCGCGCTGAAGACCGCGTTCGAGGCGACCGGCCGGATCGACCACGTCGTGGTCACCGCCGGCATCCTGGAGAAGGGTGCGCTGGCCGAGATGGACTCCGAGACGATGGACCGTCTCCTGCACGTCAACTTCGTCGGCCCGGTCACCATCGCGCGCCAGTCGTTGCCGTACCTCCAGCAGACAAAGGGTCAGCTGCTGCTCTACACGTCCAGCTCCTACACCCGGGGCCGGGCCCGCTACGCGCTGTACTCGGCCACCAAGGCCGCGCTGGTCAACCTGACGCAGGCGCTCGCCGACGAGTGGGCCGAGTTCGGCGTCCGGGTCAACTGCGTCAACCCGGAACGCACCGCCACCCCGATGCGGACGCGGGCGTTCGGCGAGGAGCCGGAGCACACGCTGCTCTCCTCCGAGGCGGTCGCGCAGGCGTCCCTGGACGTGCTGATCTCCGAACTGACCGGCCAGGTGGTCGACGTGCGCCGGGCCCCCGGCGAGCAGGTGGCCGCCGTACCGGCCCAGCCGGGCCCGGACCGGTCCGAGCTGTCCGCCGACGCCTGAATCCGACGGGACGTACCAGATGCGTGGTGACCTGGTCCGCAAGCTGCTCGCCCGGGTGCTGACCACCGGGCTGGCGGTGCTGGCCTTCCTCGTCGTGGCGCTCACCGGGGCCACCGGCTGGGGCCTGGCCCTGGCGGTGGCGGCGCTCGCCGCCACCGCCTGGGAGCGCCGGGTCCGGCCGTCGGCCGACGGGCTCGCCGAGACGGTGCTCGTCGCCGCCGGCATCCTGGTCGGCTACGCGCGTCGCCTCGACGACGGCTTCGACCCGGCGCTGGCCGCCACCGCGCTGGTCCTGCTCGGCCTGGTGCTGCTGGTCGGCCCGCTGCGGCAGGCCGGCGCGCTGGAGATCCGGGCGGCGAACCTCCCGGTCCGTACGTGGACACCCGTGGTCGCCGCCCGGCTCGGCGACGCGCTGCTGGTGCTGCTCGCCGTGGTGGCGCTCGCCGCCGCCCTGGCACTTCCCGCCTGGACGGCGCTCGCCGCCGCGCTGCTCGTCGGCGCCGGATGCGGTGCGGTCGCGCTGGACCTCGCCCGGCGCCGGTTCCGGCCGCCCGCCGGAGGTGGACCGGTCGGCCGGGCGCTGCGCCGCCACCAGCCCGAGTTCCTGCTGCACTTCTCCGCCCCGCCCGGCTCGGAGTACCAGGTCACCATGTGGCTGCCGTACCTGGAGCGGATCGGCCGCCCGTTCGTGGTGGTGCTGCGCGAGCCGGAGTTCCTGGCGACGGTGGCCGCCGCCACCAGCGCCCCGGTGGTCCTCTGCCCCACGCTGAAGGCGCTGGACGAGGCGCTGGTGCCGAGCCTGCGGGTGGCGTTCTACGTCAACCACGGCGCGAAGAACGCCCACGTGATCCGGTTCAACCAGCTCACCCACGTGCAGTTGCACCACGGCGACAGCGACAAGGCGCCAAGCGCCAACCCGGTCTCGGCCATCTTCGACAAGATCTTCGTGGCCGGGCAGGCGGCGATCGACAGGTACGCCCGCGCCGGCGTGGAGATCCCCGCCGACAAGTTCGTCGTGGTCGGCCGCCCCCAGGTCGAGGCCATCGAGGTACGCCGGGAGCCGGTCACCCCGCCGGCGCACCCGACGGTCCTCTACACCCCGACCTGGACCGGGCACCACGCCGACGCCAACTACTGCTCGCTGCCGGTGGCCGAGACGCTGATCCGCCGGCTGATCGACCGGGGCGCCGCGGTGATCCTGCGCGCCCACCCGTACACCGACAAGAACCCGGCCTCGGCCCGCCAGCTCGCCCGGCTCACCGAACTGCTCGCCGCCGACCGGGCGAAGACCGGCCGGCCGCACCTGTTCGGTGCCGCCGCGAGCCGCGCGCTGACGCTCACCGAGTGCGTCAACCGCGCCGACGCGCTGGTCTCCGACGTATCAGGGGTCATCTCCGACTGGCTCTACTCCGGCAAGCCGTACGCGGTCACCGACACCGGTGCCGACGGCGAGCACTTCGTCGAGCGGTTCCCGCTCGCGGCGTCCGGCTACGTGCTGCGGCGGGACATGTCCAACGTGGACGACGTGCTCACCGGCCTGCTCGACGCCGACCCGAAGGCGGCGCAACGCTGGGCGGCCCGGACGCGTTACCTGGGCGACTTCCCCGCCGACGGGTACGCCGAGGCGTTCCTCGCCGCCGCCCGCCGCGAGCTGGAGCCCGACTGGGCGGTCCCGGCGCCGCGCGCCGAGGTGTAGGCCCGCTCAGAGGTACGGGTCGAGCAGGGCGAGTACCGCCTCCGGGTCCTCGACGTGCGCGTTGTGGCCCAGCCCGGGCAGCGTGGCCACCGGTGCGCCCAGTTCCTTGAGCTGCGCGTCGGTCACCATCGGGTCCAGCTCGCCCCGGGCCAGCAGCACGGGCACGTCGGTGGCGGACAGCAGCACCGGCAACCGGGGCTCGCCGACCGCGAACGCGGCCGGGTCCATGGCGAGCCGCCAGCGGCCGTCCTCCCGCCGCAGCCCCGCCTCCACCACCGGGTGGTCCGGGGCGAACAGCCCGGCGAGCCCGGACACCCGCAGGTAGCGGCGAGCCGCCTCGTCCCGGGTGGCGAACCAGGTGACCGGCCGGGCGGCCAGCTCCTGCGACTTCGCCAGTTCGGCCGGGGACCAGACCGCCTTGATGCCGAGCCCCATGACCGCGTCGACCGGATGTCCCCGCTGCCGGGCCGCGAGCGCCAGTGCCACCACCCCGCCGAGCGAGTGCCCGAGCACCACCAGCCGGTCGTCGGGGCCGAGCCGGACCGGGCCGAGCCCGTCGGCGACGCGCTGGGCCAGGGCTTCGAACGAGTAGCCGGGCAGCGGCGGCGACCAGCCGTGACCCGCGAGGTCGGGGGCGAGCCAGCGGCCGGGCCAGCGGCGCTCCAGCAGCGGTGCCCAGGGCAGCCACACCTCGCCGGTGGCGCCCATGCCGTGCAGGAGAATCAGGTGCCGCTTCCCCGTCGTATCGCCCATTGGCGCAGTCTGCCACCGCCCGCACCGGTCAGGCGAGACCGAACCCGCCCGCCCCGCCCACACCATCGACCTGTCAGTGGAGTTGTCAAGGGCTCCCGGCTCCGAGAGATCTTGGTACCAAACGGCCCGCATAGGGGCCCTTTCCCACCAAGATCTCCACCGATCCCACCTTGCGCCCGGGCCGCCCCGAAACCTCTGCGATCTTGGAGTTGTGGCACCTTCCATCGCGGGCGAGCCGGACACACTGGGCGCCACAAGTCCAAGATCGGCGCGCAAGGGCGCGTGCGAGGGCCGCGCCGGCACCCCGGAACGGGGTGCCGGCCTCCGGCGTGTCAGGACGGTCAGGCGGAGTAGCCGCGGCTGGCGATCCAGTGCGCCAGGTCGATAGTGGTGACCCAGTACGACGGCAGCGACGGGTCGGCCGAGTCGGCGATCCGCACGGTCCGGCCGTCGTCCTTGTAGCCGACCACCGCGACGTAGTGGCCGCCCGGGAACGAGTGCCAGCCGCCGTTGGTGTCGGTGGCGGTACCGGCGACGTTCGCGACGATCCCGCGGCCGTCGTTGATCGCCTCGACCACGTCGGCCTGGAGGCGGTCCATCTGGGCCGGAGTGGCCGAGCCGGGAATCATCCGGGTCCGGTACGGGTCGCCATTGACCTGCTGGTTGAGCACCCGGGTGGTGTCCTCGGCCGAGTTGGTGCCCATCTCGGTGGTACCGAGAGGGCCGGCGAGCGCGTCCTGGGTGCGCTCGATGCCGGCGGCGCTGAGCGCGTTGCGCACGGCGGCCGGGCCGCAGTAGAAGTAGTTGATCTGCGCCTGGTAGTCGTAGTCGAGCGACTTGCTCGACGGCGGCTTCGGCTCGGCCTCGGGCGTGGTGTCCGGGTCGGCCGCGGCCTTGGCCGGCCGGGCGGTTGTCGGCGACGCGCTGGGCACGGCGGAGGCGCTGGGCGCGGCGGAGACGCTGGGCGACGCCTGCGGTACGGCGATGCGGGCCTCGCTGCGGGCGGCGGGCTGCTCGCCGAGGCGGGCGGCGCCGAGATCGGCGACCGCCGCGGTGTTCTCCTGGACCGGGGCGTCGTCACCGGCGGTGGCGACGGTGCCGGCGCCGGCGGCCAGCACCAGCGCGGCGGCCGATCCGGCGATGATCCGGTACGGACGTTCGGTGACGATCCGTCGCAGTTGACGCTTCAGGTGGTGCTTCACGAAATCCTCCACGGGGCGTGTGGCGCAGGCCGGCCCGGCACGCGGAGGAACTCACACGTGCTGAACGGGCCGGATGGCCGGGGGATCGGGAACGCCCGTGATGCCGGGCGCTCGAGGGGGCGGTTTTGCCGGTCGCGCGTCAGGCCGGCGCGGGCACCGCGTCGCCGTGGAGGCGGGGGGACGATCGAGGGATGGGCACGAGGGGTACTCCTTCCGTGGCCGCCGACCGGGTTAGCTGACGGATTCGGGCGGGAAGTACGCCCTACCGCGGGCCGTGGGCTCGCGGATTCACCCCGATGTTGCTCGTGGGTCCCCGGTTCGTGGAACACGATTAGGCGGGTCGGTGCGGCGTCGCCGTCGGCGATCGATTACCGCATCGGACCGCGCCGACACTACCGGTGGGTATGTCCGATGCCAAGCACTCCCACCTGCGTAAACGTGATCTGCGGTAACGGATTTCGGAACACCCTGTTACTCACTTCACTCAATGGGACAAGCAGTTTCGACGGCACCGCGCGGCGGAAAGCGGACAGACCGCGACCACCGGGCCGGCAATTGCGCGACTCGATGACCCGTTCTGCGCCCGGCGCCCGTTTCGGTAACGCGGGTGACCGGGCTCACCACATTCCGGGTAACGATTCGGTCGAGACGGCCGTCTCAGCCCACCCGGGCCGGGCGCCACCGGGCGTTGCGGACCGACGCGGGCACCGGCACGGGGCTCGTCGTCGCGCTCTCGTACGCCGGGGCGGGCCGCAGCGCCGCCGCGGCCGCGTACGCCTCGGCGGCGAGCGTCCGGGCGGCCTCGGCAGCCAGTTCCGCGTCCCGCCAGGCCGCCCGCTCCCGCGCGGCGGCGCTCTCCCATCCGGCCCGGCGCCCGTCCCTGATGGTCCGGGCCAGCACGATCTCCTGCTCGGCCGGGTGCCGGCGCGGATCCCACCCGTTGCGGCCCGCCAGCACGTCGGCGAGCTGGCGGGCGGTCAGGTCGCCCCGCCAGTGCGCGGTCATGGCGGCGTGGTGCAGCCAGCGTTCCCGGGCCGCGTACTCCGCCGGGGTGCGAGGCGTGCGCGGGGCGGCCAGCGCGGCGGCGCCGGCCAGGCGGCGGGCGGCGGCGTCCGCCTCGTCGTACGCGGTCCAGGCCCGGTCCGCCTCGTCCTGCTCGGCCAGCCACCGCTCCCGGCGGCGACCGGCCGTCTGGGCGGCCCCGGCGGCTGCCACCGCCACCTCCTCGGCGTACCGGACCAGGTCGTCGCGGCGGGCGGCGTCGGCGTCGGCCGGTTCGGCGACGGCATCCGGTGCGGGGTCGCGTTCGGGGCGGGCGACGAGCGCGGCGAGCAGGCCGAGGGCGAGCAGCAGCAGGAAGGACCAGATGGCGGCGGCCTCGGGCACGGAGGTGAGGAAGTGGTACAGAGCGGTCTGCGACATGGTCGGCACCTCATCGGAAGGACCTGGCGGGAGGGCCCGCACGACCTCGCCGGGCGGCCGGTGCAAGGGCGCCGGGGGCGGGTGCGGAGATGAGTTCGGTGGGTGCGGGGAACGGGCGCGGCCCGTGGGCGGATCAGCGGGCGGGCGGGGCCCGTGGGCCGGCCGGCGCGGCGGTCCGGCCGGCTGGGACCGGCTCCGCGACGGCCGGGGCGGCGGCCCGGGGCGCGGGCCCCGGAACCCCGGCGGGACCGGCGTGCCGCTCGGCGACGCGGTCGACTTCCGGCCGCCCGGCGGTCGGGGCGTCCACGACCGGGTACGCCGACGCGGCGACCGCCGGAGCCGGGGCGGCAGCGGCGACACCGGCCGGCAGCGTGGCGGCGCCGGACGAACAGGCGACGACCACGGCGAGACTGGCGAGCATCCGGGCGGTCCAGCGCGCCACCCACCACACGGGGCAGGTAAGCGCGATCGGAAGCACGGGTACAAACTACCGCCGATCCCTCACGAGCACACCGCCGCACGGCGTGTCGCGGATCGACCGGCGGACGTGTGCGCGGGTCAGTCCGGGCGACGCCGCCCGGCGTACTCGATGCCCTCGGCCGGACCGGTGACGGGCCTCGCGCCGTCGTCGGCGGCCGGGCCGGCGGTTGCCTCGGCGGGCTCGCGCGGAGCCGGCACGGCCGGTGCGCGCGACGCCGCGCGGGCCCGGCGGGACGGGCCGAGCAGGCGCATCATCGGCACCTCCACCCAGCGGTGCAGCGCGGCGGCCAGCGCGAGCGTGACCACCAGGAAGCCGAGCACCGCGACCGGGCCGCGCCAGCCGGGCAGCCCGGTCCCCCAGTGCCCGGTCAGCCGCAGCACGGTGACCATGACCAGCACGTGCACCAGGTAGAAGGCGAACGAGACCTCACCGAGCCAGACCATCGCCCGGGACCGCCAGGGGGTGCGCCGGCCACGCACGTCGGCGTCCGCCGCGGCGGCGATGACCAGCAGGTACGCGACCGCGAGCAGCGCCGCCCAGAACTCGGCCGGGATCCACAGCGCGGCGACCACCCAGGTGGCGACGAAGATCCCGGTGGCGGCGGCGAGGTTCGGTCCGCGCCAGCGGTGCCGGCGCATCAGCTCGGCGGCGGCCACGCCCATCCAGAACTCCAGCGACCGGGTCACCGGGAAGATCTGGGTGAACCACCACCGCTGCTCCTCCGGCACGAGGTGCTGGCCGGGCCACAGCGCCAGGATAAGCAGCGGCGCCGCGACCAGCACGGTGCGCAGCACGCCGGTACGGGCCCGGCGCAGCCACGGCACCACGAGCGGCAGGCACAGGTAGAAGGCCAGCTCGCAGGAGAGCGACCAGCTCACGTTGTTGACGCTGTAGAAGTAGCCGCCCAGCGGGATCCACGCCTGGACCAGGAAGAAGTTGGCGATCGCGGCCCACGGCACCACCGGGTCGGCGAACCAGGCCGCGACCGCCAGCGCCGCGACGAACGTCACCACGTGGTTCGGGTAGATCTTGGCGAACCGGCGGCGCAGGAACGTCCACGCGCGCTCCCCGTCCCGGTACGACCAGACCAGCACGAACCCGCTGAGGATGAAGAAGAACTCGACGCCGGACAGGCCCAGGCTGAACGCCTTGTCCACCACGGTCTTCAGGTGCGGCTCGGCGACGATCCCCATGGTGCCGGCATGGAAGCCAAAGACCAGCAGCGCGGCGACCCACCGCAATCCGGTCAGCGACGGCAGTCGTGGGGCACGGGTGACGGTCGGCGCGCTGGTCATTCCGGGCACCCTACCCCGGGAGAACAGGGACGTTCCCGGCGAGCCGACGTCCGCTCGGCTCCGCCGGGGCGGCGGATAGGATTCCTGTTCCTGCACGCGCCGGAGCCCACCCGGCTCCCGCCCGCACACCGGGCCGTACGGAAGGTGAGCGAACCGGATGCACCAGCGGATCCTGCTCCGCGCCCGCAAGGGCCCGTTCGACGTCCTCACACCGGAGGAGACGTTCGCCGGCAACTGGATCGGGGACAACAGCGGCAACCTGGTCTTCAGCCACGCCGCGCACAAGCTGCTCGCCACCTCCACGGCCGAGATCACCGCGACCCGCAGCCCGGCCGGGCCGCGCCTCGCCGACGAGATCAACGAGCGGCACGACGTGTTCGTCGTACCGCTCGCCAACGCGTTCCGGCGCAGCTTCGTGCACCGCCTGACGCCGCTGACCAAGCTGATCGAGCGGCTGAAGATCCCGGTGGTGGTGCTCGGCGTCGGCGTGCAGACGAACGTCGACGGCGACCGCGAGTACCTGCGGCCGATCGACGAGCCGGTCCGCGCGTTCTGCAAGGCCGTGCTGGACCGGTCGCACAGCATCGGCGTACGCGGCGAGGTGACCGAGAGCTACCTCAACGCGCTGGGCTTCTCCGCGGTGGAGCAGATCGGCTGTCCGTCGATGTTCCTGCACGGCGAGGAGTTCCGCCTGGAGAAGACCCGGCCGGAGCTGACCGCCGACTCGAAGGTCGCGCTCACCATCTCCCCGTACGTCCGCTCGATGGCCTCGGTGGTCCGCCACCACCAGGAGCGCTACCCGAACCTCTGCTACATCCCGCAGGACCTGCGGACGCTCGGCACCCTGCTCTACGGCGACGCGCCCGAGCACCGGGGCCAGAGCAGCGACATCCCGCTGCACACCTCGCACCCGCTGTTCGCCGAGGACAAGGTGCGCATGTTCGTCGACCCGTGGACCTGGATGTCGCACCTGTCCGGGTACGACTTCGCGTTCGGCACCCGCATCCACGGCACCATCACGGCGCTCGTCGCCGGCACGCCCGGCTATCTGTTCGCCCACGACTCGCGCACGTTGGAACTGGCCCGCTACTTCGGCATCCCGCACCGGATCATGCGGGACGTGCCGGCCGACGTCGACGCCGCCGACCTCTACGCGGAGGCCGACTACACCGCGCTCAACGACGGCCACAAGGCCCGCTTCGAGACCATCACCGCGTTCCTGGCCAAGCACGACCTCGGCACCTCGTTCGGCGACGGCGACAGCGCCGCGCGTTTCGACCGCCGGGTGGCCGAGACGGTGTTCCCGCCGGCCGTCCGGCCCGCCGCCGCCACCCCGCCGGCCGAGCTGCTGACCCGCATCGAGCGGCTGCGCGACGAGAACGCCAAGCTCACCGCCACCGTCGACGCGGTCCGCTCGCAGCAGCTCCGGGAGCGGATCAAGCAGGCCGTCCCGGGCACGGTCCGCCGGATGCTGCGACGCTGATCGTCGTACGCCTGTTCGAGGGCACGGTACGATCGGCTGCGTGCCCGACGCGTACCAGCCCTCGATGCTCGACCTGGCCGAGCAGGGCCCGGCCCTGGGCCCGCTCGCCGGGGCGCTGCGCCGGCACGAGCTGAGCCGGGGCGCCTGGATCGACCACCTGCCCGGCTGGGTACGCGGCTCCGACGAGGTGCTCGACACGCTGCGCCACGACGTGCCGTGGCGGGCCGAACGCCGGACCATGTACGACACCGAGGTCGACGTGCCCCGGCTGCTCTGCTGGTACGCCGCCGGCCGCCCGCTGCCGCACCCGGTGCTCACCGCGGCCCGGGAAGCGCTCACCCGCCACTACGCGCCCGAGCTGGGCGAACCGTTCGTGACCGCCGGCATGTGCCTCTACCGCGACGGCCGCGACAGCGTGGCCTGGCACGGCGACACCCACGGCCGCTCCGCGCACACCGACACCATGGTGGCGATCGTCTCGTTCGGTTCCCCGCGCGCGCTGCTGCTGCGACCTCGTGACGGAGGCGGCGGCCTGCGGTTCCCGCTCGGCCACGGCGACCTCGTGGTGATGGGCGGCTCCTGCCAGCGCACCTGGGAGCACGCCGTGCCGAAGACCACCCGGCCGGTCGGCCCCCGGGTCAGTGTCCAGTTCCGTCCCACCGGCGTCGCCTGAGCCCGGGGCGGGCCCACATCCGGGCAGGGTACGTGCTAGAAACAACTCCCAGGGTCGATCACGCCCCCGTCACCCGATGACGCGAAGGGCGACCGATGACCCAGTCCCCCACCCCCCGCTGGTCCCCGTGGACCCTGCACGGCGACGGCCGCCAGGTACGCCCCGGCGACGTGGTCGCGCCCGACGAACGGCTCTCCTGGCCGCGCACCATCGGCGTGGGCGTGCAGCACGTGGTCGCCATGTTCGGCGCCACCTTCACCGTCCCGCTGATCACCGGGTTCCCGCCCGCCACCACACTGCTGTTCTCCGGGCTCGGCACGCTGCTGTTCCTGCTGATCACCGGCAACCGGCTGCCCTCGTACCTCGGCTCGTCGTTCGCGTTCATCGCGCCGGTGCTGGCGGCGAAGACCGACGGCGGCATCGGCGCGGCCCTCGGCGGCATCGTCGTCGCGGGCGTCGCGCTGGCGATCGTCGGCGTGGTGGTGCAGGTGGCCGGTTCCCGCTGGATCGACGCGCTGATGCCGCCAGTGGTCACCGGCGCGATCGTCATGCTGATCGGCCTCAACCTCGCGCCGGTCGCCTGGGACGGCGACGGCTCCGGCACCGGCGTGAAGGCCCAGCCGCTGATCGCCGTGATCACCCTCGCCGCGATCCTGCTCACCACTGTGCTGTTCCGCGGCTTCGCGGCGCGGCTGTCGATCCTCGTCGGCGTGGTGGTCGGCTGGGTGGTCGCCGCGTTCACCGGCAACCTCGACCAGCAGGCCGTCAGCGGGCTGCGCCAGGCGGACTGGATCGGATTCCCCGAGTTCCACACGCCGAGCTTCGACGCGCGCGCCGTCGTACTGGTCATCCCGGTGATCCTGGTGCTGATCGCGGAGAACGCCGGGCACGTCAAGGCGGTCGCCGCGATGACCGGCCGCAACCTGGACCGCGACATGGGCCGGGCGCTGCTCGGCGACGGCGTCGCCACGGTGCTGGCCGGGTCCGGCGGCGGTTCCGGCACCACCACGTACGCGGAGAACATCGGCGTGATGGCGGCGACCCGCGTCTACTCCACCGCCGCGTACTGGGTGGCCGGCGGCACCGCGATCCTGCTCGGGCTCTGCCCGAAGTTCGGCGCGCTGATCCTGACCGTGCCGGCCGGTGTGCTCGGGGGCGCCACCACCGCCCTGTACGGCCTGATCGCCATCCTGGGCGCCCGCATCTGGATCGAGAGCCGGGTCGACTTCCACGACCCGATCAACCTGTTCACCGCCGCGGTGGCGGTGATCATCGGCGCCGCCAACTACACGCTTGCCGCCGGTGACCTGTCGTTCAACGGCATCGCGCTGGGTACCGCCGCCGCCCTGGTCATCTACCACGGGATGCGCTTGATCGCCCGCCTGCGTGGCACCACCCCCGAGTCCCGCCAGTCCCCCGCCCCCGAACTCTGACCCCGCCCCCGCCCCCTGCCCCTGCCCCTGCCCCTGCCCCTGCCCCTGCCCCTGCCCCTGCCCCTGCCCCTGCCGATCATGAGGTCAGCGGCGCAACTCGCCCGACTCACGCCCGCCAACCTCATGATCAACCGCGCGGAGTGGGGGCGAGTACCCAGCCGCCCGGAACTCGCCAGCCGCCCGGGCCACCCGCTGCGGTGATCAAGGAGTTTGTGGTTGGCGGGAGCCGGGAAAGGCCGCAAACTCCTTGATCAACCGGGTCGGGCAGGGCCGAGACGGGTGGGGTCGGGTCAGGAGGGCAGGCCGGCAGGTCGGGGCCGGAGGCTGGGCCGCCGGGCCGGGTGCGCGGGCGAGGGCGAAAGACGAGCTGGCGCGACTGCGCGTTGGGGCGGGAGTCAGGCGCCCCGCCCCCCACCTCGTCAGTCGCGGTCGATGTGGTGGCCCACCACGGTGGGGCCCAGCATCACGGCGAAACCGGAGCCGTCACGGCGCGGGTCGGCCGGGGGCAGCTCCACCGGGTCGCCGGTGGCCGTCGCGCCCACCGGCCGCGGGCCGATCCACGCCACCGACAGCTCCACCTCACCCTTGAGGAACCGCTGCGCGCGTACGCCGCCGGTCGCCCTCCCCTTCGCCGGATACGCCTTGAACGGCGTCACCTTCACCGTGGCGCCGGTCGACGTGACCACCATCGGCTCACCGTGCTTCGCGTCGTCGGTGCGGATCGCGCCGAAGAAGACCACCCGGGCGTCGCCTGGCAGGTTGATGCCGGCCATGCCGCCGCCCTTGAGCCCCTGCGGGCGTACCACGGAGGCGGCGAAGCGCAGCAGCGACGCCTCCGAGGAGACGAACGCCAACGTCTCGGCGCCGTCGGTCAGCCACGTCGCGCCGACCACCTCGTCGCCGTCGCGCAGCGAGATCACCTCGAACTCGTCGGAGCGGACCGGCCAGTCCGGGGCGCACACCTTCACCACGCCCGCCCGGGTGCCGAGCGCCAGGCCGGGCGACCCCTGCGCGGACGGACCCAGTGGGGCGAGCCCGACCACCGTCTCGCCCGGCTCCAGCGGCGCCAGTTCCGCCGCCGACATGCCGCCACGCAGCGACACCGTGCCGGACTGCTCCGGCAGCACCGGCAACGGCAGCACGTCGATCTTGAACGCGCGGCCGGCACTGGTCACCAGCAGCACCCGGCCGCGGGCGGTGGAGTGCACGATCGCGCGTACCGCGTCGTGCTTGACCCGGCCGCTGCGCCGCCGCGCCTCGGCGGCCTCCTCCGACTCGGCCGCGGTGCGTGCCACCAACCCGGTGGCGGAGAGGATGACCTGGCACGGGTCGTCGGCGACCTCCAGCGGACCGGCGGGCACCGAGGCGGCCAGCACCTCCTTGAGGTCACCGTCGACGAGCGTGGTGCGCCGCGGCGCGCCGAACTGCTTGACCACCGCGGCCAACTCGTCGGAGACCACCTTCCGCAGCACCCTGTCGTCGTCCAGGATCTTCGACAGCTCGGCGATCTCGCCGCGCAGCTTCTCCTGCTCGGCCTCCAGTTCCAGCCGGTCGTACCTGGTCAGCCGGCGCAGCGGAGTGTCCAGAATGTAGCTCGCCTGGATCTCCGAGAGCTTGAACTTCTGCATCAGGCCGTCCTTGGCGGCCTGCGCGTCCTCGCTGGCGCGGATCAGCTTCACCACCCGGTCGATGTCGAGCAGGGCGATCAGCAGACCGTCGACCAGGTGCAGGCGCTCCTCCCGCTTGCGCTTGCGGTACGCGCTGCGCCGGGTCACCACCTCGTAGCGGTGCGCCAGGAACACGTCGAGCAGTTCCTTGAGCCCCAGCGTGCGGGGCTGGCCGTCGACGAGCACCAGGTTGTTCACGCCGAAGGACTGCTCCAGCGGGGTGAGCCGGTAGAGGTCGGCCAGCAGGGCCTGCGGGTTCACGCCGACCTTGCACTCCACCACCAGCCGGGTGCCGTTCTCCCGGTCGGTGAGGTCCTTGACGTCGGCGATTCCGGTGAGCCGCTTGGTCTTGTTCACCTCGTTGGTGATGGCCGCGATGACCTTCTCGGCGCCGACGCCGTACGGCAACTCGGTGACCGTGATGGCCTGCCGGCCGCGGCTGCCCTCCAGCGGGCCGATCTCCACCCGGCCGCGCATGCGCACCACGCCGCGCCCGGTCTCGTACGCGCGGCGCACCTCGTCCAGGCCGAGCAGCAACCCGCCGGTGGGCAGGTCGGGGCCGGGCACGAACTCCATGATCTTGTCCAGCGTGGCGTCCGGGTGGTTGATCAGCCAGCGGGCGGCCTGGACCACCTCACCGAGGTTGTGCGGGATCATGTTTGTGGCCATGCCGACCGCGATGCCTGACGCGCCGTTGACGAGCAGGTTCGGGAACGCCGCCGGCAGCACCGTGGGCTGGGTCAGCGAGCCGTCGTAGTTCGGCTCGACGTCGACAGTGTCCTCACCCAGCTCGCCGACGAGCAGCATCGCCTCCCGGGACATCCGGGCCTCGGTGTTGTGGTTGACGAAACCACCGGCCAGGAAGGAATGGTCGGCGGATTCGACTCGAACGGAATAGACCTCCGCCGGCTCGTCGGAAGAGACCGCGGCGACCTTCTCGTACCGATAGCCCGCATCCATGACGGGCAGGATCGTGGCAAGGATCTCGGTGTCCTTGATGCGATCGATGATGCGGAGTCGTTCGGTCTCCCACCGCTCGACACGATCGAAGTTGTGGCTGGTGAGCCACTTACGTCCGCTGCCCCGACGATCGAAGTCGATGCTGCTGCGTACGTACTCGGCCACAAAGGGGACATGGTCCTGACTGAGCCGATGCGGGCGCAGCGGCGCGTGCCGCAGCATCTTGGCCAGCACCGCCTGCTTGGTACGGAGAAAGCCGACACGAGTTGCGAACGCCCCGATGTTTCGCGTCCCGGATATCACCAAGCGGTGCTCCACCGAGCCACTGGGCCGGGTGTAGTGGCGTCGACAGGCGATCACACCGAACTCCGCGAGCAGTTCTTGAACCTCCCGAGTCAGACGCTCGCTATAGCTCGTGTACTGGATGGTGAAGCTGTTGTTGGCGACGCGGACTCCGCCGTCACCTTCGAAGAGGGCCATCAGGAAGGCCCGCTTGATGCCCCAACCCCCTGCCCAGACGAACTCGGGCACGAACTTGTCCCTCGCCTGGTGACCGATGAGCTCGGCGAGTGGACTCGCTCGGAAGGCCTCCATCCCGCCGGCGACGTCCTGGACGTCGAGTTCGTATATGCGGCGACGGTCTCGGCGCGTGTGCCGGTCGCTGACGTAGCGTCGTCCAGCCACGACATGGTCGTAGGCATGCAGGACCTCGCCGAAGAAGTGCTCGTCGGTATTGCTGAATCCTGCCCGCGACTCGCTCGCGAAGCCTTCAGAGACCCAGGCACCACCGAGCACGCCGAGCATGTACTCACGGGCGGTGGGGACGACCTGGTTCCATGCGTTCCGAGCGATACAGACCACCGAGCCCGGCGTCACCTCGTCGAGCCGACGCCACTGGAAGACAGGGACGCCCACCGGAGCTTCGAGGCAGAGAACCAGATGATTCTCACTACCACGCAGGGAGAATCCGGTCTCAGTCGTGATGCGGAGCGTCGGGTGGACGCCCGAGTTGAAGACCTTGTTGACCCGGACCGCTTTGCCGTCCTTGTCAAGGACTTCGAAATCGGCCTCCGCCTCGCTGTTCGGCGGCAGGTCGACCACATCCCCGATCCGTGGGCTGCTGCCGTCGGCCAAGCGGATCCGGGTGTCACCCACGACGCAGTAGCGCGCCGCGGCCGGGCCGTCATCCGGGCTGCCGAAGTTGCCGTGCCCGTCGATGAGCGGGACGTTGAGCGAGAAGTCCTGGGCCAGCCGCACCATCGCGTCGTAGATGGCGGTGTCGCCGTGGGGATGGTACTTGCCCATTGCGTCGCCGACGATGCGGGCGCTCTTGACGTGACTGCGATCCGGGCGGTGGCCCTGTTCGTACATCGACCACAGGATGCGCCGGTGCACCGGCTTGAGCCCGTCGCGCGCGTCGGGCAGGGCGCGGGAGTGGATGACCGAGAACGCGTACTCCAGGTAGGAGTCCGAGACCTCGGTGACCAGCGGGTTGTCGAAGACGCGGGCGCCGGCCTGGTCGAAGGCGGCCAGGTCCGCCTTCGTGCGGTCGTCCTTGCGGCGTGCCATGGTGTGCGTTTCCTTCCAGACGAACCCGTTGGTCAGGCGTCGATGGCGTCGCGGTCGACCCGGTCGGCGGAGTCGATCAGCCAGTTGCGGCGGGGCTCGACCTTCTCCCCCATGAGCAGTTCGAGGATCCGTTCGGCGGCCTCGACGTCGTCGAGCGTGATCCGGCGGACCGCCCGGGTGGCCGGGTTCATGGTGGTCTCCCACAGCTCGTCGGCGTCCATCTCACCGAGGCCCTTGAAGCGCGGGATCGGCGTGACGATCTGCTTGCCGGCCTTCTCCAGCTTGCGGACAGTCGCCTCCATCTCGGCCTGGGTGTAGGTGTAGACGGTCTGCGGGCTGCGCCCCTTCGTGGTGATCTTGTGCAGGGGCGGCATCGCCGCGTAGAGCCGCCCGGCCTCGATCAGCGGCCGCATGTAGCGGGCGAACAGCGTGATCAGCAGGGTACGGATGTGGGCGCCGTCGACGTCCGCGTCGGCCATGATGAGCACCCGGCCGTAGCGCAGGGCGGACAGGTCGAACGTGCGGCCCGAGCCGGCGCCGAGCACCTGCACGATCGCGGCGCACTCGGCGTTGTCCAGCACCTGCTGGAGGTTGGCCTTCTGCACGTTGAGGATCTTGCCGCGGATCGGCAGCAGCGCCTGGTATTCGGAGGACCGCGCGAGGCGCCCCGTCCCGAGGGCGCTGTCCCCCTCCACGATGAACAGCTCACTTCTCTCGATGCCCGCGGCCCGGCAGTCGACGAGCTTGGCCGGCATGGCCGCGCCCTCCAGCGCGGTCTTGCGGCGGGCGGCGTCCTTCTGCTGCTTCTGGGTGAGCCGGACCCGGGCCGCGTCGACGATCTTCTGCAGCACCGTACGGGCCTCGGCCTTGGTCCGGCGGTCGTCCAGCCAGCTCTTGAGGTGCGTCTCGACGAGCCCTTGGAGCACCTTGGTGATGCCGGCGGTGGACAGTTCGTCCTTGGTCTGCGAGGTGAACTGCGGCTCGGGGATGCGCACGTGCACCACCGCCGTCATGCCCTCCAGGACGTCGTCCAGCGTGGGCGCGTCCTCCTTGGGCTTGAGCAGGCCGCGGGCGTTGCGGGCGGCCTCGGCGAGGGTACGGGCCAGCGCCCGTTCGAAGCCCTTGCGGTGGGTGCCGCCGTGCGCGTTGCGGATGGTGTTGGTGAAGCACTCGACGGTGCGTTCGTAGCCGGTGCCCCAGCGGAACGCCACCTCGACCTCGGCGCGGCGCTGCACGTTGGACTGCATCACGCCGTTGGCGTCGGCAGCGTTCTCCCGGTAGGTGCCCTCGCCGGTGACCAGCAGCGTGCCGGAGACCGGCCGGTCGCCGGCCGGGGCGAGGAACTCCACCATGTCGGTGAGCCCGTCGGGGAAGTGGAAGCGCTCCTCGACGGCTTCCTCGCCGGTCTCGTCGCGCAGCCGGTAGGCCACGCCGGGGACGAGGAACGCGGTGTTGCGCAGCTTGAGCCGGACGGCCTCGGTGTCGAGCGCGGCGCCGGTCTCGAAGTAGCGCGGGTCGTGCCACCAGCGGATCGAGGTGCCGGTGCGCTGTCCGCGCTTCATCGCGCCGACGATCTGGAGGCCGGGGCCGGGGGTGAACGGCGCGTCCGGCCCGTCGCCGTCGAAGACGCCCGGCACGCCGTGGCGGAACGACATGGCGTTGACCTTGCCGCCGCGCCGGACGGTGACGTCGAAGCGGCGGGACAGTGCGTTGACCGCTGACGCGCCGACGCCGTGCAGGCCGCCGGAGGTCTTGTAGCCGGAGCCGCCGAACTTGCCGCCGGCGTGCAGGCGGGTCAGCACCAGCTCGACGCCGGAGATGCCGGACTTGGCGTGCACGTCGGTGGGGATGCCCCGGCCGTCGTCGTCGACCTGGACCGACCCGTCGGCGTGCAGGATCACGTCGACGGTCGTGGCGTGACCGGCGACACCCTCGTCGGTCGAGTTGTCGAGGATCTCGTTGACGAGGTGACCCACGCCACGGCTGTCGGTCGAGCCGATGTACATGCCCGGGCGCTTGCGGACGGCGTCGAGGCCCTCCAGATGCGTCAGGTCGTCGGCCCCGTAGAGGGTCTCAGGCTGTGCGGTCAACTGGTCGTACTCCCAGGTCTCGGCGGTGTGGTGCCGTTCACCGTGTGATCCCCCCACGATGATCGCCGGGCGCGGCGCGCCGGAGCGAGCCTAGCCGGGTGCCCCGACAGGTCGGCGGCACCGGGGCGGTGCGTTGCGCGATCGGCCTGCCGGCCGTGACCGCGCCGGGGGCCGTGTACGGCGGCCGGTGGGACGGGTTGGGGGTCCGGGCGGCACAACGCCCCGGGCGCCGGATGTCTTCCCCGGCGGGGGCCGCTGATGTCGGACCATTGACGTCCGTCACACGCGCGTGATCTGATCGCCCCCCTGAAGAATCTTTCACATTTCGATGTCTGGGAGGTCGGGCATGACCGTGTTCCGTCGTTCCGTGCTCGCGGCGGCGCTGGCGCTCGCCACGGTGGCGTTACCCGCCGCCGCGGCGCCCGCCCGGCCGGCCGCCGCCGCGCTGCCCACCGCTGCGGTGGCGCTGGGAGACAGCTTCATCAGTGGTGAGGGCGCCGGGGCGTACACGTCGGTGGTGGACGTCAACGGGGTGGCCCAGGGCTTCCCCGGCTGGTCCGCCGCCAACGCCAACGCCTACTTCTGCCACCGCTCGCCGAACGCCTCGCTGTTCCAGGCCGACCTGCCCGGCATCTCCGCGCGGTTCAACCTGGCCTGCTCGGGCGGTCAGCCGTACGACATCGCGAACGCCTCGTCGACCCGGGCCACTGGGCGGCAGGTGGCCGCCCAGCTCGACCAGCTCCGGTCGGTGGCGCGGACCCACGACATCGACCTGGTGCTCGTCGGCCTCGGCTCGAACAACAGCTCGTTCACGTTCGGCAGCGTGGCGGAGAAGTGCGCCAACCGGTTCATCGCCGACGCGTGGACCGGCTGGTGGGAGTTCTGGGCATACCTGGGCGGGCCGGTGGAGCAGAAGCCGTGCACCGACGCCGACCTGGGCACGGCCGCGCAGTTCGCCGCCGCCACCACGGAGACCACCACGGCGTTGCGGCAGCTGCTGGCCACGCTCGACGAGATCGACGCCGACGGCCAGCACCGGGTGGTCTTCCAGGACTACACCAACCCGCTGCCGTACGAGCTGGACCAGCGCTACTGGACCGAGGACAGCCGCGACGACACCCGGGACAAGTTCCGCGCGCTGGGCGCCGAGCGGTACGCGGCCGGCTGCCCGATCCACCGGGCCAGTCTGGCGCCCGGACACCGCTTCTCGCAGGGGCTCGGCACGCTCGTCAGCTCGGTCCGCGGCACGCTCGCCGGTGAGTTCCCGCAGGACGACCTGGTCTACCTGAACGTGCAGCGCGCGTTCGACGGCGCCCGGCTCTGCGAGTCGACCGGCAGCCCGGGTAACGCCCTGGCCACGCCGATCCGGCTGATGGACGGCCCGACCGGCACGTTCGTCACCAGCCTCTCCGGGTACGACAAGCTCGACATCCAGCGGATCGCCAACGCCTGCGGCACGTACTTCCAGACCTGCCAGGAGTCGTGGCACCCGAACGCCGCCGGGCACAAGGTGCTCGGCCGGTGCCTGGCCGGCGCGGCGGCGACCGGCGCCCGTACCGTCTCCTGCGTCCGCGCCCCGGACGGCACGGTGAGTGTGAGCTGAGCCCGGCACTGACGCCGGGCAGAACCGGCCCGGCGTCAGTGCCGGATCGCGGTGCCGAGGACGTGCGGCGAGGCCGGGCCCGGCAGCCCGGCCGGCGGGAAGCGGAAGCGGTGGAGCGTGGTCACCTCGAAACCGGCGGTCCCGATCGCGGCCACCGTGTCCCGGGCGGTGTGGCATCCGGCGCAGAACAGCGGCCAGAGCGTGGCGTCGGCCAGGCGCTGGGCCCGCCGCAGGCCGGGCGTGGATGCCACCACGTGTTCGTAGAAGCGCAGTTCGCCGCCGGGCCGCAGCGCCCGGCGCGCCTCCCTCAGCGCGACCGCCTGGTCCGGCACCGAGCAGAGCACGAGCGACAGCACCACCGCGTCGGCGGCACCGTCGGCGACCGGCAGCGCCTCGGCGAGACCGGCGGCGACGGTCACCGGTACCGGGGCGCCGGGTGCGGCGGCGCGGGCCAGGGCGCGCAGGCGTGGTTCCGGTTCGACGGCGACCACCCGGGTCACCCCCGATGGGTAGTGCGCGAGGTTGCGCCCGTTGCCGGCGCCGACCTCGACCACCCGGCCGCGCAGCCCGGCGACGAGGCGGGCGCGGTGCTCGGACATGCCGGCCTGGTCCATGGCGACACTGGCGCGGGCGAAGAGCCGGGAGAAGATGGGGTGGGAGACGGCCATCAGCGACCGGCCGGTGGCGCGCCGAGGCTGAGCAGGAGCGGGCCGGCGGATCCGTCGACCAGGTCGCCGAGGCGTACCCCGTCGAGCACGGCGAGGAAGGCGGCCTGCGCGCGGCGCAGCTCGCCGCGCAGCCGGCACTCGGCGACCAGCGGGCAGACCGGCTGCGCGCAGTCGACCACCTCGCCGTCGCCCTCGAAGGCGCGGACCACCAGGCCGACGGTGATGTCGCCGGCGTGTTCGGCGAAGGCCACGCCACCGGAGCGGCCCCGGATGGTCACCAGGACGCCGATGCGTTGCAGCCGCTGCACCACCTTGGCGACGTGGCTGCGGGGCAGTTCGAGCCGGGTGGCGAGTTCGTCGACTGTGGCCCGGACCGGGGAAGCGGCGGTCAGCATGGCGATCCGCAGCGCCATGTCGGTCGACCGGTTGAGCCTCACGCACCGACCCTAGCCACTCGGCGCCGTCCAGGACACCTGCGGATTCACGGTGACCCATGCCACTGCGGCACCGGGACCTTAGACCCTAGAAGAGTGGGGACCGGTCCTGGACCGGATCGCCCACAAGCACGCCTCGCTCGGCATCACCGCCACCCAGTACCCGATCGTCGGTCGCCACCTGCTCGCCGCGGTCGGCGAGGTGCTCGGCGACGCGGTCACCCCGGAGGTGGCCGCCGCCTGGGACGAGGTCTACTGGCTGCTGGCCTGCGAGCTGATCGCCCGCGAGGCGCGGCTCTACGCGGGTGCCGGCGTACCCGAGGGCGGCCCGGTGTGGCGGGACTGGCGGGTGACCGGCCGGGCCCGGGAGAGCGCCGACGTCGTCTCGCTCACCCTCGCGCCGGCCGACGGTGGCGCCGCGCCCGGCTTCACCCCCGGCCGGTACGTCTCGGTCGCGGTCGACCTGGACGGTGGCCGAGGGCAGCAGATCCGCCAGTACAGCCTCTCCGGCCGCCCCGGCGCCGGCCAGTGGCGGATCACCGTGAAGCGGGTACGCGGCGAGCGCGGCGCACCCGACGGCATGGTCTCCGGTCACCTGCACGACCGGGTGACCGTCGGCGACACGCTGCGGCTCAGCCCGGCGTTCGGCGAGGTCGACGCCACCGCCGGCGACGGGCCGCTGTTGCTGGTCAGCGCCGGCATCGGACTCACGCCGGCGATGGCGGCGCTGGCCCACCTGGCCGACCGCGACCCCGGACGGCGGGTGACGCTGGCGCACGCCGACCGGGACGCCGAGGCGCACGCGCTGCGCGCGGAACTCCCCGCGCTCCAGCAGCAGCTGCCGAATCTGGCCGTTCACCTCTGGTATCTCGACGCCGCCGGGGCCGACCTGCCCGGCCTGAAGGCGGAGGTGTCCCCCGGCCTGATCGACCCGGACCGGATCCCGCTGCCCGCCGGAGTGGCCGCGCACCTGTGCGGTCCGGTCGCGTTCATGAACCTGGTCCGGGCCGGCCTACTGCGCCGGGGTGTGCCGGCCGAGCGGATCGCCTACGAGGTGTTCGGTCCCGGGATGCTGCCGGGCTGACCCCCGGCCGCGGAGAAGTCGGTGGTGCGCCGGTTAGGGGCGGAACCCGAGGGTAGGGGTCCACCCATGCGCGCCCTCGGCACCAACGCGATCGTTCACGACCCGGCCGCCGCCCCGGTGGTCGGCGGCCGGGTGGTGGCCGCCGCCGAGGCGGAGCGGTTCAGCCGCCGCACGCCCGGCGGACGGCCGGTGCCGCGCCGCGGCGGATTGGGGCTGGACCGGATCATGAGGGAGAAGACATGCGGATCGCGATGATCTCGGAGCACGCCAGCCCGCTCGCCGTCTTCGGCGAGGAGAAGGCCGGCGGCCAGAGCACGCACGTGGCGGAACTCGCGTCCGCGATGGCCGGCGCGGGCCACGACGTACGCGTCTACGCCCGGCGCGACTCCCCCACACTGCCCCATGCGGTCGACACGCCGGACGGATACCAGGTGTGCCACGTGCCGGCCGGCCCCGCCCGGCGGCTGCCCGAGGACGACCCGCTGCCGTACCTGGGGGAATTCGGCAGCTGGCTGGCCGACACCTGGCGGCACGGCGGCTGGGCCCCGGACGTGGCGCACGCGCACTTCTGGACGAGCGGACTGGCCACCGTGCACGCGAGCCGCCGGACCGGCGTGCCGACGGTGCTGACGTACCACGCGCTCGGCACCGTCGAGCGCCGCCACCGGCGCGTGCGGGACACCAGTCCGCCGAGACGCCTCGGCTACGAGCGGGCGCTCGGCCGGGCCGTGGACCGGGTCGTCGTCCAGTGCTCGGACGAGGTCGCCGAACTGGTCCGGATGGGCGTACCCCGGTCCCGGATGGCGCTGGTGCCGCCCGGCGTGAACGAGGCAGTGTTCCGCCCGGACGGTCCGGCCGCGCCCCGCGACCCGGCCCGCCCGCGCATCCTCACCGTCGGACGGATGGTCGACCGCAAGGGTTTCCTGGACGTGGTCCGGGCGCTGCCCGCGGTGCCCGACGCCGAATGCGTGGTGGTCGGCGGCCCGCCGGCCCACCTGCTGCCCGCCGACACGTTCGCCCGCCGGCTGTCCGCCCTCGCCGAATCGTGCGGCGTGGCCGATCGGGTACGGCTACTCGGCGGCGTGCCGCGCGAGGAGATGGGCACCTGGTACCGGTCGGCGGACGTGCTCGTCGCCGCCCCCTGGTACGAGCCGTTCGGGCTCACCCCGCTGGAGGGCATGGCCTGCGGCGTGCCGGTGATCGGCACGAACGTGGGCGGGATCGCCGACAGCGTGGTGGACGGGCTCACCGGCGACCTGGTGCCGCCGCGTGACCCCCGCGCGCTGGGCACCGCCCTGCGCCGCCTGCTCGGCGACAACGTGCGCCGGTTCACGTACGCGACCGCCGCGCTCGACCGCATCCGCAGCAGGTACTCCTGGAAGCGGTGCGCCGAACAGCTCAGCGCGGTCTACGGCGCGCTGGCCGGCACGGCACGGCGGTCGCCGGCGGTGGCGTGACGCCCCAGGCCCGGCGCGGGCCCATCCCCCCCTATTACCCGCCGGTAGGTTGGGCCGTAACCTGATCCGGGTGAGCGGGGACTACACCCAGGAGTTCGTGGACGTCGACGGCGCGCGCATCGGCGTGCAGGTCTACCCGGAGCCGGCCGGTCCGCCCGGCGCGCCGGTGGTGCTGATCTGGCCGGCCATGGGCGTGCGCGCCCGTTACTACCGGCCGTTCGCCGCCGCGCTGCGCGACGCCGGGCTGGCGGTGATCGTGGCCGACCTGCGCGGCACCGGCGAGAGCACACCTGCGCCGTCGCGTGCCTGCCGCTACGGCTACCAGGAGATGGCCGCCGACATCGGTGCCGTGCTCGACGCGCTCAAGCCCCGGCTGGACGGCCGCACCCGGCTGCTGCTCGGGCACTCCCTCGGCGGCCAGGTGGCGGTGCTGCACCAGGCGCTGCACGACGACGGGCGGGTGGACGGGCTGGCCCTGGTGGCGGTGGGGCTGCCGTGGTGGCGGCGGTACCCGGGCCTGCGCGGGTGGGGCGTGCTGCCGTACACCCAGGCGATAGCGGCGACGGCCCGGCTGCTCGGCGTCTGGCCGGGCTGGAGTTTCGGCGGCCGGCAGGCCGCCGGCGTGATCCGGGACTGGGCGCACACGGCCCGCACCGGCCGCTTCCCCGTGCTGGACGGGGTGGACGCGGAGGCCGCCGTGCGGCGGATCAGCACACCGGTGCTCGCGGTGAGCGTCGACGACGACCAGTACACGCCGCACGAGACGCTCGACCACCTCTGCGGGAAGATGACCGCGGCGCCGGTGACGCGGCACCGCTACACGGTCGCCGAGGCGGGCGCGCCGCTCGACCACTTCACCTGGGTACGCACGTCGGCGCCGCTGGCCGCCCGGATCGCCGCGTTCGCCGGCACGCTCCCCCGCCGCTGATCCTCCTCCTTCTCCGCCACGCCCCGGCGTGAGTCGCCCGATCGTGGGTATGCCGCACCGCCCGAACACGGCGGAGGGGGATCTGATGTCAGAACGGCACACCACGCTGCGCTCGATGCACGACCTGGGCCTGGCGGCCTGGTTCGGCGGTTCCCTGATGGGGGCGCTCGGCGTCAACGGCGCGGCGGCGCGGATCAACGACACGACCGAGCGGCTGCCGGTGGCCTCGGCCGGGTGGGCGCGGTGGACGCCCGTCAACGCGGCCGCGATCGGCGCACACCTGGCCGGCGCGGTCGGCGAACTGGTAACCGAGAGCCCGCGAATGGCCCGCCAGGCGGGCGTGGGGAAGGTGAGCGCGGTGAAGACCGCGCTGACGGTCGGTGCCCTGGCGGTGACCGGCTACAGCCGGCTGGTCGGCATGCGGCTGGAGAAGGCCGGCGGCCCGCCGGTCGAGGGAACCACCGAGCCCAACCACCAGACGCCGGCGAACGTCGCCGCCAGCCAGCGGCAGATGAAGATGCTCCAGTGGGCGATCCCGGCGCTGACCGGCGCGCTCGTGGTGGTGTCGGCGTACATGGGCGAACAGCAGAAGCCGGGACAGGTGTTCCGGGGCATGCTGGGCCGCGCGGGCGGGCTGATGTCCGCGCCGAAGAACATCGGCAAGGTGGCCGCCGTGGGGGCGGCCGGACGTCATCTGGTCGGGGCGGCCCGTTGACCACCGCGCGGCCGGCGACCCACATCGGGGTGGGTCACCGGCCGCGCGGTGCCCCGGACCAGACCGTCCGTCCGCGGGCGGACATCAGCAACCAGGCGAGGTGACCATGACCAGCAGGGACCGGCCGGGTACGGACGACGGACGCGGGCCGGAGTCGGCCGCGCCGTGGGGCACCACCGACGGCTTCGACGCCGACCCGCCGTGGGGCGCCGGTGACAGCGACCCGATGGGCGAGGGCAGCGAGGAGACCGCCGTACCCGAGGGCCGGCTCGGCGAACGCCGGGCGGCCGGCGCCCGGCCGGGCGGACCGAAGGCGGGCCGGCACGGGTTCGGGTCCGTGGAACCGACCCGGACACCCGAGGCCGGACCGGGCGCGCCGCCGGACCCGGCCCCGTCGGGACGGACGTTCCCGGACGACAGCGCGGACGGCGACCTCGGCGACAACGCGCTGGAGGAGGCCACGGGCATGCATCCGGAGACGCGCCCCTGAGCGGTCAGGAGCCGGTGCCGTCCTCGCCCGGCCGGCCCGGCGCCGACGGCTCGTTGTCCGGCACCGGTGACTCGGCCACCGGGTGCCCGGTGTCGTCGACCAGGCCCGGCGCCATGCTGCCGCCGTGCGCCTCCTCGGCCTCCCGGGTCGCTCGCGGATCCCGCTCGTCCTCGTCGCGCCGCTTCTCCACAGATCCCCCCTCGGCAGTCGTCCCTGCACCCCGGCGGTACCCGGCCGGCGGCTGGGGAAACGTCAGGCGCGCGCGGCGGCGGACGCGACGCCGAGCAGGTCGGCCAGCCGGGCGGCGTCGCGCTGGGCCTGGTCGCCGCAGCAGTTGTTCATCAGCACGTGCAGCTCGGCGCACTGGTCGGCCAGCTCACGCAGCAGCACCGACCAGTGCCGCAACTCCCGCTCGCCGTAGGCGTACCGGAACCGCTCCTGCTTGTCGCCGCTCTCCCAGGCGGTGCTGTGCCCGTGGAACCGGATCACGGCCAGTCCGGTGGTGGCGACCAGGACCGGCGGCACCGAGGAGACGTGCCCCTGCGGTATGTCCACGCAGGCGTACCCGAGGTCGTGCTCACGCAGGAACGTGACGGTGTCCGCCATCGCGTCCCCGTCGAACCAGGACGAGTGCCGCAGCTCGACGGTAACCGGCCAGGGGCGGCAGCGCCGCGCGGCGTCCAGGATCCGCCGCCGGGCCGCCTCGCCGCGGGCCAGCCACGGCGGGAACTGCAACAGCACGGCGCCGAGCCGGTCGGCCGCCGCGAGCGGCGCCAGCGCCGCGTGGAACCGGTCCCACAACTCGTCGTACGCCCCGGCGGGCAGGTCGCGCCAGCGGATCCGGTTCGGGCCGCCGGCCGGGCGCAGGTCGCGGGGCAGCGCGTCGACCGGCGTGTGGTGGCCGGTGAACAGCCGGAACGCCTTGACGTCGAAGGTGAAGCCGTCCGGGGTGGCGGCCGCCCAGCCCGCCGTGGTCTCCGGTGCCGGCACGGCGTAGTACGACGTGTCCACCTCCACCAGTCCGAACCGCTCGGAGTACCAGCCGAGCCGCCCGGCGGGGGTGTTGACCCCGCGCGGATACCAGCCGGAGCGGACCAGCATCTGGTCGGCCCAGGAGGACGTGCCCACCTTGATGACACACATGTAATTCAGTTCACCGCGACCGCCGGACATCGGCAACCGGAGATGCCGTCCGGGCCGTGACCGGCGCCGGGTGACCGGCGTCACCGGCAGGGCGGCGCGCCGGGGTGTGACGCCCGGCCGGTTGGCGGCGCTGAGGGTGACGAGATGGACGCACCCGGTCTGGACCAGGAAACCGTCGAACGGCTGCTCGCCGGCCGCTCCGGCGACACGTCGTCCGCTCCCCGAGGGCTGGTGGCCGTACTCGCAGCGGTCCGGGCCGTGGCCGGCACGGGCGAACTCGACGGCGAGGCGGCAGCGGTCGCGGCGTTCCGGGAGGCACAGCGGGCACGCCGTCGCCGCCGCGTCCGCTTCGGCGTCCGGGTGGCCGTGGCAGCACTGGCCGCCTCCCTCACCGGCGGCGTCGCGCTCGCCGCGACCGGCAACCTTCCGCACGCCCCGCACCCCGCTGCGCCGCCGGTCGTCACCGCGTCCCCTGCGCCGTCGGCCCGGCCGAGCCCGGCCGGCTCGCCCGCACCCCGGACGCCGCACCCGTCCTCACCGCCCGGCCTGTGCGTCGCGTACCGGGCCGTCGCCGAGCCGCAACGGGGACGCGTCCTCTCCACACCCGCCTTCAGTGACCTCGTCGCCGCGGCCGGGGGTCACGACCGCGTGCCGGACTACTGCGCCGGGCTGCTGGGCGACGACGACCCGCCGGGGAGATCCGACGGCACGCGGCGCGGCGGCCGGATCGAGCGCCCGGTTCACCCGGACGGCGGGCCGCCGGGCGGGGACGGCACCCCGCCCGGGCCCGTCGAGCCGCAGTCCGGCACCCCGCCCGGGCGGGGTGCCGCCTGAGGACCGGCTGGTAACTTGCCCCCGTGACCCCCCGGCGTCGCCTACCGGCGATCCTCCTCCGCCTCGCAGTGGTGCTCGCCGTGCTGGCCGGCATCGTGCTCACCGCGCTCGGCCCGGCCACGGTGACCGGCCTGCTGCCGTACTTCACCATCCAGAGCAACGTGGCGGTCGGTGTCCTCGCCGGGTACGCCGCCTGGTGCGCGCTGCGCGACCGGCCGGAGCCGCCGAGCGTCCTCAAGGGCGCGGTGACCCTCTACATCACCATCACCGGCACGGTCTACCACCTGGTCCTGGCCAACCCGGCCAGCCCGTTCGCGATGACCCAGCCGGACCGGCAACCGGGTGAGTGGTGGGGCAACCAGTTCCTGCACACGGTGGTGCCGCTGCTGGCGGTCGCCGACTGGGCGCTGTTCGACAGGCGCGGCCGGCTGCGCCCCCGGTTCGCCGCCTGGTGGCTGGTGTTCCCGGTCGGATACCTCGGGTTCGCGCTGGTGCGTGGCCTGATCGTGGACAGCTACCCGTACCCGTTCATCGACGCGGGCGAGCTGGGCTACGACGGGGTGGCGGTCAGCGCGGCCGGGTTCGCCGCGGTGTTCTGGCTGCTGGGCCTGCTGTTCGTGGGCGTGGACCGGCTGCTCGCCCGGGCCGGGCGGGTCGATGCGGAGCAGGCGCCACCCGCGGCCGGGCCGGCGGGGCCGACGACGGCGGCCGGGCCGGGCGCCGCGACGGCAGCACAGCGGGAGACCAGCGGCTCGGCCTGAGCGGCGGGCCGGTCAGGCGGCCCGGTGGGCCGGCTGGCCGGCGCGCGTCCGCCGGCCCGCGCCGCGTTCCCGGCCGTACGCGTCGGCCCGCCCCCACCGCCCCGGCACGTCGAGCAGCTCGATGCGCCCGAAACCCGCCGGGATCGCCGGGTTCACCAGCAGGTTCTCCCCGCACGGGCGCAACCCCAGCATGGTCGACAGCAGCATCAGCAGCCCACCGGAGGCCCACGACTGCGGTCGTCCGGCCGCCGGCAACTGGACCGGGTACGTGGTCACCGCGCGGGGGTAGCCGGCGATCACCTCCGGGACCGAGCCGCCGAGCGTCTCCGCCATCGCGAACATGCTCGCGGCGATGTCGGCCGCCTCCTCGTCGAAGCCGTACCGCCGCAGGCCCGCCGCGACGATCGCGTTGTCCGACGGCCAGACCGCGCCGAGGTGCGCGCCGACCGGGTTGTACGGCCGCTGTCCCTGCGCGTAGGTGCGCACGCCCCAGCCGGAGAACAGGTCCGGCCCGCGCAGGTGCCCGGCCAGCGCGTCGGCCCGGTCCGGCTCCACGATGCCGCTCCACAGCAGGTGCCCGAGGTGTGAGGTGAGCGCGTCGACCGGCTCGCCGTCCGGGGTGAGCGCCAGCGCGTAGTAGCCCTGCTGCGGCAGCCAGAAGTCGCTGTTGAACCGCTCCCGCAGCCGCGCCGCGTCGGCCTCCAGGCGCTCGGCGTAGCCCCGGTCGCCCCAGAACTCCCGGGCCAGCCGGGCGCCGCGGAGCCGCGCGTCGTACGCGTAGCCCTGAAGCTCGCACGTGGCGCGCGGGTACGGCGGCTCCGCGCCGTACCGGTCGACGATCGCTTCCGGGGAGTTGCGCCAGGTCTGGTTGGCGACCCCGCTGCCGGTGTTGCGCGGCAGGTAGCGCAGGTAGCCGTCGCCGCACTGGTCGCCGTAGCGGGTCAGCCAGTCCAGCGCCATCCGGGCCGGGTGCCGCAACTCGTGGACCAGGTCGGTGTCACCGGTCCAGCGCTCGTACTCGTCGAGCAGGATCACGAACAGCGGCGTGGTGTCGGCGGCGCCGTAGTAGAGCGCGGTGGGCTGCTCGTCGAACGCGGCCGCCTCGCCGTACCGCAGCTCGGCGACGATCTTGCCCGGTTCCTCCTCGTGCCGGTCGTCGAGCCGGCCGCCCTGCAACATCGCCAGCATGTGCAGCGTGGCCGGGGTCAACTCGGGCGTGAAGGGCAACGTCTGGAAACAGGTGATCAGCGCGTCCCGCCCGTACAGCGTCATCGCCCAGGGCATCCCGCCGACCGGCACCGGATCGGTGTAGGCCAGCGGCATGTAGCGCAGGGCGGCCAGGTCGGTCAGGGCCTGCCGGTACACGGCGTTGAGCCCGGGCCGCTCGGCGATCAGGTGCGGCGCCCGGTCGAGCCACCGGTCGAGGCCGTCCCGCATGTCCTGGCTGACGTGCTGCCGGTGGGACTCGATGTCGGCCCGCAGGTCCCGCCCGCCCGCACCCTGGATGATCATCGCGACGTGCAGGTCGGCGTGCCACTCGCCCTGCGGCTCCACGCGGATCCGGAAGGTCATCCCGCGCGCGTCCACCTCGGCCGGAGCGGTGCTGGAGACGCATGTCTCCCGGGCGAACCGCCCGCGCTCGTACCGGATCCGCAACCGCCGCTCCTGCGGGTCGGGGACCACCGTCGGGCGGCGCGGGCCGGGCCGCAGGATCTCCGAGGTGTCGGCGAAGTCGGCCGCCATCTCCATCCGCACCGTGTACTCGGCGGGTTCGGCCGAGTGGTTGAGCACCGTGACGCTCTCGTGGTACGCCTCGTCGATCGACCGGTGCCGGATCACCGAGACGTCGGCGTCCACGTAGTGGCTGGCCGCGCCCGGCACCAGCACGAAGCGGGTCTCGAAGTAGGTCAGGTCGTCGCGGGACAACGCGTGCAGCCGCTCGCCGTCGACCGTGAGCACCCAGTGGGACAGGAACCGGGTGTCGAAGGAGAACAGGCCGATCGGCGCGCACGGGTCGTGTTCCATGTCGCCCTGCGCGTCGCTCACCGCGAACGCGTTGCCGGCTAGGACATGGACCAGTTCCTGCTTCATCGGGCCGCCACCCGCTCGCCGGTCACGGCGCGGGGATCCCGGGCATCCGGCGGGCCGGGGAAGAGCCGGCGCAGCGTCATCAGCAGCTTCAGCTCGCCCCGCGCGGTGAGGTCGTTGCGCAGCAGCGCGGCGGCCGGGTGCAGCCGCCCCGCCGCGATCCGGTCGAACACCTCCCGGTCCGCGCCCACCACCAGGTCCGCCTCCTCGGTCAGGCGGTCCACCCGGACGTCCTGCCGGTCGACGGTCAGGTACCAGTGCTCGGTGCTGCCGCCGTCACGCAGGTCCAGGCGGATGGTGCCGGAGGTGGTCTCGGGCAGCTCCGGGTGCCGGCCGGCCGTCCCCCGGGTCAGGTGTTCCATGGCCGAGACGCTCATCGGGCCCTCCTCGTCGGTGGTCGCGGCCGCCCGCCTGCCGGCGCCGCCCGTCCCGCAGCGTCCCCGCCGGGCGGGTGAGGCGAACTCACCCGGTCCGGGTGAGACGCGGCGGCGCGGCGGGTATCCCTGCGGGCATGCCGACGACCGGGGACGCCACCGCCGACCGGGTGCTGCTCGCGCTGCTGACCATGCAGCGCGAGTCCTGGGAGCAGGGGATCCTCGGCCAGGCGCTGCTCGACCTGGGCCTGGACGAGACCGCCGTGCTGGCCGCCGACGCCGCAGTGGCCGGGCGACGTCCGCGCCGAGCTGGCCGGGCACGCCGAGGAGGTGCTGACCGCCTGCCTCGCGTACCGGGGTGCGGACGGGCTCTTTCCCGACGTGCTGGACGAGCCGGACGCGTTCCGCGAGGCCAACACCGCCCAGCTGCTCGGGTACGCGGCCCTCACCGGGGTGGCCGACGGATGGCTGTCCCGGTCCTGGTTCGAGGTGGGAGCGGACCTGCTGGCAGCCGCCGCCCGGCGCGTCGACGCCTACGGCCGGGTGACCGGCGTCAGCGGGGCACCGGACTTCGAG
Organism: Micromonospora marina; assembly: GCF_900091565.1. GTDB lineage: Bacteria > Actinomycetota > Actinomycetes > Mycobacteriales > Micromonosporaceae > Micromonospora > Micromonospora marina. Next base: position 101,753 of record NZ_FMCV01000006.1, read on the forward strand.
CGCCCGGGCACCTCGCCCGAGGCGCAGGCGTGTCACCTGCTCGGGCACGCCGCGCTGCGCCGGGCGGGCGCGGCGCTCAGCGCAGGATGAGCCCGCGCACGTACGCGGCCTGACCGACGTGCTGGAAGTCGTCGTCGAGGACGCTCACCAGCCGCACCCCGAGCGTCACCGGCGGATCCCAGTTCTCGTCGACCACCCGGTCCAGGTCGGCCGGGCTCAGCCCGCGCAGGTATCCCAGGCTCCGGTCCACCACCGCCCGGTGGTAGTCGAGCAGCACGCCGCCGTCCTCCGGGCGTACCGCCGCGATCTGCTCCGGGCCGTGCCCGAAGCCGGTGTCGGCGGGGTCGGGCCGCAGGCCGCACCGCGCCGCCCAGTCGCCGGTGGTCCAGAGCTGCGGCTCCCCCATCATGTCGGCGACGTGGTCGTCCTGGATCCGGGTCAGGTGCCAGATTTGCCAGCCCACCGGGTTCGCCCCGTCGGCCGGCGCCCGCCGCAGCTGGGCCGCGTCGAGCCCGTCGAGCGCCCCGGCGACCAGATCGGGCAACCGCCCGTACGCCTCGGTCAGCACGTCCGTCGCGTCCACGCGTCCCCCACTCCCCCGCGGTTCCTGCCGTCCCTCGGGCAGTACCGCCCAGCGTGCCCGGCAAACCTCGGCGCGGGCACCGGCTCTAGGGTGATCGCTGTGGTCGCGGCGCTGGAGCTGTATCTGGACACCGACGCCACCCGGCGGATCCGGGTGCTGTGGGACCTGCTGGAGTCCGACGGGGTGCCGAGCATGCGGTCCCTGCTGGCGCAGCGGCACCGCCCGCACGTCTCGCTGGCGGTCGCGCCCCGCCTCGACCCGCACCGCGTCGCCGAGGCGCTCGCCGGAACCGTGGTGGCCGCGCCGCTGCGGCTGGAGTTCCAGCACGCCGGTCAGTTCCTCGGGCGGGTGCTCTGGCTCGGGCCGGCGCCGACGCCCGAGCTGCTGGCGCACCACGGCGCGGTGCACGAGCGGCTGGCGCGGGCCGGTGTCGAGGTGGTGGAGCACTACCGGCCGGGCCGGTGGGTGCCGCACTGCACACTGTCCATGCGGGTGCCGAACCCGCTGATGGGCGCGGCGGTACGCCGGTGCCTGGAGGTGCTGCCGCTGACCGCGACGGTGGTCGGCGCGGCGGTGGCCGACCACGCCCGCGACATCTCCCACCCCCTGCCCTGACCGCCTCCCCGCCAAGATCCACGCCACCTCGGGGAGGTGGGCCTGCCACTCCAGGTGCCGGGCCCGCCCGCCGGCCCAGTGGCGGACCGCGATGCGGGCACGACAGCGGGCAGGCGACCGGGTTTCGCGCCATCTGCGGCTGCCCTGACGATCGGGGCCGAACCGAAGCAAGCTGGTAAAAGCGCAGGTCAGAGCCAATCTGGCCACCCGAAGACGTGCGGCTGGAGCGGCAGCGAAGCATGTCGAAGGAGAGCCTCATGGCCGCACCCGTCGTCCGTTCCGTCACCGCCGACCAGACCGTCCTGCTGCCCGGGCAGTCGACCACCGTACGGGTCGACGCCTTCCACCCCGACTCTCGGCTGCTGACGCTCACCGGCCGGGTCAGCGACCCCACCGGCGTCACCTGGGACAGCCCGGTCCGGGTGGACCTGAGCGTCCCCCTGACGATCCAGCTCGCCGGCGCCTCGCCGGGCGTGACGGTCACACCGAGCGGCACCGATCCGGGCCGCTTCACAGTCACCGTGCTGGCCGGCCGGGGCACGGTGACGCTGACCGCGACGGCGCGTGACGGCGCCGGCCGCACCGGCACGGGCACCACCACGCTGACCGTGCCGCTGCTGGTCGGGATGAGCGCCTACAAGGGTGCCCGGACCCAGCGGGCGGTGGCCGACTATCCGGGCATCCGCTACATGCGCGACTTCGGCACGGACGGCCCGGACGCGGACGCGCTGCCGGAGCTGCCCGCGCTGAACGCCGGCAAGTTCGCCGACGCGCCCTCGGCCGTCATGCACGTCAGCTGGAAGGACGACGTCGAACAGTTGGCCGGCTGGCTCGACGGCGTGAACCGCCCGATCTACCTGACCTGGTACCACGAGCCGATGGGCGACGTAACCCCGGCCACGTACCGGGCGACGGCGAGCCGCGTGACGCAGATCCTGGCCGCGCACCGCAACCGGCGGTGGGTGCTCGGGCACGGGCCGATCGTGACCCGCTACTGGCTCGACGAGGGGCGCGGCAACCCGACCGACTGGGGATACCCGGGCATGACCCACTACGGCGTGGACTGCTACTCCCGGGACACCGCCGCGTACTGGCCCGCCTCCCGGATGTTCGGCGTGGCCTTCGACAAGGTGCGCGCCGCGTACCCGGGCATCCGGCTCCTGGTGCCCGAGTACGGGCTGAGCCGCATCGCCGCGGACACCACCGGCGCGGGCCGGGCGCGGACGCTCCGGGAGCACGTCACCTGGCTGCGCCAGCAGAACGACGTGGACGCGATCGCGTACTGGAACAACTGGGCCGAGTTCGAGCTGGGCGACCCGCCGCTCGAGGCCACGGCCTGGCGCGATCTCCAGGTGGGCCCGGCATAGACTGGGCCGATGAGGCGGAGCCGGTGACCAGCGGGAGCGTGTCGCACCTGGGATACACCCACGGCTGCCTCGCCTACGACGATCCGGCCGCGCTGCGCTCGCTGGCGGTCGAGCAGGTCAGCGCCGGTCTGGCCGCCGGTGAGCAGGTCTGGGTAATCTGTCCGCAGGATCGCGGGACCGTCACCGGCTGGCTGGCCTCCGTCCCCGGGGTCGACGCCGCGCGCCGGCGGGACGCGCTACGGCTGCTTCCCGTCGGCGAGGCGTACCGGCACGACGAGGTCGTCGACCCGGAGCGGCAGGTCCGGGCGTACGTGCGGGCCACCACCGAGGCGCTGACCGCCGGGCACACCGGCCTGCGGGTGGTGGCCGAGGCGACCGATCTGGTCCGGACCACCGCCCAGCGGGACGCGTTCGCCCGCTACGAGCACCGGATCGACCACTGGATGCGGCACCGGCCGATGTCGGCGGTCTGCGCCTACGACCGCAGCCGACTGGGCGACGCGGCGATCGCCGAGCTGGCCTGCATGCACCCGCAGACCAACGCCGAGGTGCTGTTCCGCCTGCACGCCGGCGACGGTGACGCGGTGGTGGCGCTGGCCGGGGAGCTGGACCCGTCCAACCACCGGGGCTTCGCCGCCGCGCTGGAGCGGGCCGACCCGCGGCCGGTGGCGGGCCGGCTCGTGTTCGACGCCGCCGAGCTGCGGTTCGTCGACCACCGCAGCCTGCTGCACCTGCGCGACCACGCCCGCCGGCACGGCGCCGTCGCGGTGCTGCGCACGCCGAGCCGCGCCCCGGCCCGGCTGGTCGACCTGCTCGGTCTGGCCGAGGTGCGGGTGGAGGTCGTCCGATGAGGAGCGGCGCGGCCTCCGGCCACGTGGGCTACTTCCACGAGGCGTTCGTCTACGGCTCCGACGAGGAGTTGCTGGCGGTGACGCTGCCGTTCCTGCTGGACGGGATCGCGGCCGGCGAGCCGACGGCGGTGAACCTGGACGAGCGCAACGCCGAACTGGTACGCCGGGCGCTGCCCACCGGCGCCGAGGTCACGTTCCTGCCGGTCTCCGACGTCTACACCCGGCCCAGCGTCGCGCTGCGCTCCTACCGGGAGTTGCTCGCCTCGTACGTGGCGGCGGGGGCGGCGCAGATCCGGATGGTCGGCGAGCTGCCTCCGGTGCTGCTCGGCGCGACCTGGGACTGGTGGGCGCGCTACGAGTCGGCGATCAACCACGCCTACGACGACTTCCCGCTCTGGGGCATCTGCGCCTACGACCGCCGGGGCACGCCCGCGCACGTGCTCGCCGACGTGGCGCGTACCCATCCGCTGGTGGCACGGCCGGACGGCGGGCACGAGGCGGCCGGTCTCTACACCGAGCCGACGAGCTACCTGACCGAGTTCCGGCCGGCGCCCGCGGACCCGGTGCAGCGGACCACGCCCCTGGTCGAGCTGGTCGATCCGACGCCGGCCAGCGCCCGCGCCGCGGTACACGCCGCCGACCGTGGCCTGCTTCCACCCGACGGCCTCGACGGGCTGGTCATCGCCGTCAGCGAGGTGGTGAGCAACGCGCTGCGCCACGGTGAGCCGCCGGTGTGCCTGCGGTTGTGGCGCGCGCCGGACCGGATCGTGGTGACCGTCCACGATCGGGGCACCGGACCCAAGGATCCGTACGCCGGGCTGCTGCCGGCGGGCGACGGTTCCGACGGCGGGCTGGGCCTGTGGATCAGCCACCAGAGTTGCGACCATGTGACGCACCACCGGGACGCGGGCGGCTTCACCATCCGCCTGACGGCGGGGAACCCGCACTTCCCGGTCTGACCGCGCCGCCGGTCGGCGGGCAGCGGGGCGGGGCGGAGCGAGCCCCGCTCGCGGACGCGGTACCGTAGCGCCTCATCGTGCCCTGCGGGGCGGTCATCCGCCGGCCTGGCGCTGGCGAACCGACGGAGGATGGCGCATGTCAAACGGTGCCGAGCCGTTCGCACCCCACGACGACCTGTCCGCGCGACCGCGGTTCGATCCCGCGTTGCGCGGCTACGACAAACGTCAGGTGGACCGGTACGTCGAGCAGATCGACGCCGAGGTGAGCGCGCTGACCGCCGCCCGGGACCGGGCGTACGCGCAGGTGCGCGACCTGAACGCGCAGGTGCAACGGGCGCAGGCCGAGGCGGTGGAGCTGCGGGACCGTCCGTCGTCGGTGGACCGGGCGTCCTTCCGCGACCTCGGCCCGATGGTCGACCAGATCCTGGACCTGGCCGAGAAGCAGGCCGGCCAGATCACCGACGTGGCCTCCCGGCGCGCGGAGGAGGTCCAGGGGCAGGCGGAGAAGCTGCTCGCCGCCGCGCACGAGCAGGCCGCGCGGGAGCGGCGGGAGCTGGACGAGGAGCTGTCCGCCCGCCGGGCCGAGCAGGAGCGGGTGGACGAGGAGCGGCGGGCCGCCGCGCAGGCGGAGCTTGCCGCCGTGCGGGAGCTGGCGGAGAAGCTGCGCCTCGAAGGTCAGGCCGTGCACGACCGGGCCCAGCAGGAGGCGAAGCGGGTCACCGAGCAGAGCGCCCAGCAGGTCGAGCAGGCGCGTTCGGCGTCCGAGGCGCTGGTGAAGGCGGCGCGGACGCAGATCCAGCAGGAGGTCCAGGCCAACCGCAGCAAGGCCCAGCAGGAGCTGGCCCAGTGGCAGGCCACGATGGCCAAGGAGCTGGACGAGCGGCGGGCCGCCGCCGAGCAGGAGTTGGCCGACCGGGCGGCCGCCGCGGAGAAGGACATCGCCGCGCTGGTGGCCGAGGCGCAGCAGTACGCGACCGAGGTCCGGGAGCGGGCCGACGAGGAGACGGCGGCGCACCAGGAGCAGCTCGCCGGTGTGCAGCGGGAGATCCAGCAGCGGCAGGAGACGCTGACCCAGCTCAAGACGGAGCTGGAGTCGGTGTCCCGGCAGTTGGAGGACACCCGCCGGGAGATCGCCACCATCGAGCGGACCGGCGCGGAGGTGGAGGAGCGGCTGGTCGGCGTACGCCGGGAGTTGAGCGCGGAGACCAAGCGGCTCGACGAGGCACGGCGCGCGGCGGACCTGGCCGAGCAGCACGCCAAGGAGACCCGGGCCCGGGTGCAGCGGGAGGCCAAGCGGGTCGCCGACCTCGCGGCGGCGGCGGTCATGGCGGCCGCCGCGGGCGGCGGGGAGACCGCCGAGTACCCGCAGGTGGCGGCGCGCCCGCCGATCACCGTTCCGGCCGAGGTGACGCCCCGGGCCGTCGACGGGCGGACCGCGCCGGACGCGATCGAGCCGGACCGGTCGGAGCCGCCCGCCGTGGAGCCGATCGTCGAGCGCCTGGACGGGCCGAGCTTCGACGCGTTCGCGGTCCGCACGCCGGCCCCGCGCGGTGTGCCCGAGGATGAGACCACGGGTACCGACAACGGCGTACCCGCCACCGCATAGGCGGTCGGCGCCGCCGGTCCGGGCCGGGGCCGGCGGCGCACCTTGCCCATCGACCTTTTTCTATGCAATTATCTGGGTTGATCTGCTGGTGCATCGCGATCCTTATTCGGGGGTTGACGGGTATGCGGAAGATTTCCTCGATCGGCGCCACCCTGGTCCTGACCGTCGCCTCGGCGGGCGCCGTGGTTGCCGGTACGGCCGGACCGGCCAGCGCCGGGTGCAGCCACTCGCACTCCAACGTGGACAGCAAGTTCGGCCAGCTCTTCAACGCCACGAACGTCAACATCCGCACCGGTCCGCACACCACCTGCGGTTCGGTCGGCTACGGGCAGCTCAGCCACACAGTCGACTTCCACTGCTTCGCCAGCGGCGACCGGGTGACCGCGAACGGCCACACCACCTACACGTGGACCTACCTGCGGGACGTCACCACCGGCAGGTCCGGCTGGGTCGCCGACGCGCTGCTGGACAACCTCGGCGGCAACGTCGCCTGCTGACCGGTCGGCCGGACGGCGCCGCGGCGGGCATAATGACCGGGCATGACCGGCCTGCACCCGCCCGCCGAGCCGTACGCCACCCACCGCGTTCCGGTCGGTCACGGCCACGTCCTGTACGTGGAGGAGGTCGGCCGGCCGGACGGCGTACCCGTGGTGTTCCTGCACGGCGGTCCCGGCGGCGGCCTGGTGCCGGTGGCCCGCCGGTTCTTCGACCCCGCCCGCCACCGGGCCGTGCTGTTCGACCAGCGCGGCGCCGGCCGCAGCACCCCGCACGGCGAGGTGCGCGCCAACACCACCTGGCATCTGGTGGCCGACCTGGAGACGATCCGGCGGCGGCTGGGCATCGGCTCCTGGCTGGTGTTCGGCGGCTCGTGGGGCACGACGCTCGGGCTGGCGTACGCGCAGGCGCATCCGGACCGGGTGACCGGCCTGGTCCTGCGCGGCGTGCTGCTGCTGCGGCGCAGCGAGCGGGACTGGTTCTACCAGGGCGGGCTGCGCCACCTCCAGCCCGAGGAGTGGGCGCGGTTCGTGGCGCCGATCCCGCCGGACGAGCGCGACGACGTGCTGGGCGCGTACCACAGGCGGCTGCACGACCCGGACGAGGAGCGGGCCCGCGAGTACGCGCAGGCGTGGGGGCGGTGGGAGGCGGTCAACTCGTCGCTGCGGCCCGACCCGGAGCTGCTCGCCCACTTCACCGCCGACGACCACGCGCTGCCGGTGGCCCGGATCCTGTCGCACTACGCGGTGCACGGCGGCTTCCTCACCGATGGACAGTTGCTCGACGGGGTGGACCGGATCCGGCACCTGCCCGCCGTGATCGTCAACGGCCGCTACGACCTGTGCTGCCCGCCGGTGTCCGCGTACGACCTGGCCCGCCGGTGGCCGGAGGCGACGCTGCGGATCGTGCCGGACGCCGGGCACTCCGCCGCCGAGCCGGGGGTGACCCGGGAGGTGCTGCGCGCGCTCGACGAGGTGACCGCGAGGGTCGAGAGTCCGGCCGGCGAGCCTGGTCATCGGCGACCGCCGCTGGCAGGATCGGCCGGGTGACGGGTGCGCTGTACGCGGTGAGTGATCTCCACGTGTCGTACGCGGAGAACCGCGCGGTGGTCGACGGCCTGCGGCCGCAGACGGCGGACGACTGGCTGATCGTGGCCGGCGACGTCGGCGAGGTCTTCGCCGACGTCGAGCGGACGCTGCGGCTGCTGCGCGACCGGTTCGCGCGGGTCGTGTGGGCGCCGGGCAACCACGAACTGTGGACCCACCCCAACGACCCGGTGACGCTGCGCGGGGTGGCCCGCTACGACGCGCTGGTGGCGATGTGCCGTGAGCTGGGCGTGCTGACCCCGGAGGACGACTACCAGGTGTGGCGGGGCGCGGGCGGGCCGGTCACCGTGGCGCCGCTGTTCCTGCTCTACGACTACTCGTTCCGTGCCCCCGGCACCACGACCAAGGAGGAGTCGCTGCGCGCGGCGTACGACGCGGGTGTGGTGTGCACCGACGAGATGCTGCTGCACCCCGACCCGTACCCGGACCGGGAGTCGTGGTGCGCGGCGAGGCTGGCGGTGACCGGGCGGCGGCTGGAGGCCACCGATCCGGCGCTGCCGACGGTGCTGGTCACCCACTGGCCGCTGGTGCGGCAGCCCACCGACGTGCTCTGGTTCCCGGAGTTCGCGCAGTGGTGCGGCACCGACCGCACCGCCGACTGGCACGTGCGTCACCGCGCCGCCGTCGCGGTCTACGGCCACCTGCACATCCCGCGCACCACGCACTACGACGGGGTGCGGTTCGAGGAGGTGTCGCTGGGTTACCCGCGCGAGTGGCGGCGCCGTGGCGGCTTACCGGCGCCGATGAAGCGGATCCTCGGATGATCGAGGCGCTGCTGCCGGCCGGGGCGGCGGCCGTCGAGGCGTTCACCGACGTGCCGGACGAGGCGCCGTTCCCGGGCGAGGAGGACCTGGTGGCGCGCGCGGTGCCCGCCCGCCGCCAGGAGTTCGTCACGGCCCGCCGCTGCGCGCGGGAGGCAGTGGCCCGCCTCGGGTACGCCCCGGCGCCGATCCGGCCCGGCCCCCGGCGGGAGCCGGTCTGGCCGGACGGCGTGGTGGGCAGCATCACGCACTGCACCGGCTACCGGGCCGCGGCGGTGGCACCGGCCGGGGCACTGGCCGGGCTGGGCATCGACGCGGAGCCGCACGAGCCGCTTCCCGACGGGGTGGCGGGCGTGGTCCTCACCGCGGGCGAGCCGGACCGGCTGGCCGCGCTGCGGGCCGCCGACCCGGCGACTTGCTGGGACCGGCTGCTGTTCAGCGCCAAGGAGTCGGTCTACAAGGCGTGGTATCCGCTGACCGGGCGCTGGCTCGGGTTCGAGGAGGCGGAGCTGACGTTCGACCGGGCCGGCCGGTTCACCGCCCGGATCCTGGTCGACGGCACCCGCACCGACGGCGGCCCGGCGCTGGGCTCTCTGGACGGCCGCTGGCTGGTCGCCCGCGGGCTGCTGCTCACCGCCGTGGTCGTGCCGCACCGGCAGTGACCGGCGATACCGCGATTGTTCCGGTTTGCCCGCCCCGAGCCAGGGTAGGGCGGGTGTGCCTGGACATTTTCGCTGTAGGAGGACAGGTCCTGATGGAATCCAGCAAGCCCAGCCAGATCGTCAAGGGTGTCGTCGAAGCCGCCGTCGAGAAGGTCGGCGACGCGCTGACTCCGGACGTGCCGGGCGCTCCCGGCAGCGCACCGCCGTCGCTGGAGGAGCCGACCACGCCGCACGGGCCGCTGCCGCCCAAGGACGAGCAGGGCGCGCCGGACACCCGGACCCCGACCGGCGCCGAAACCGGCGTACCCAAGATCGCCAAGGGGCAGCAGGGCGCCTACCTCACCACCGCCAACGGGGCGCGGCTGCGGGACACCGACCACTCGCTGAAGGCCGGTCCGCGCGGCCCGGTCCTGCTCCAGGACCACCACCTGCGCGAGAAGATCACCCACTTCGACCACGAGCGGATCCCGGAGCGGGTGGTGCACGCCCGGGGCGCGGGCGCGCACGGCACGTTCGTCGCGTACGGCACCGCCGAGGAGGTGACCCGGGCCGGGTTCCTGAAGAAGGGCCGCGAGACGCCGGTCTTCGTCCGCTTCTCCACCGTGCTGGGCTCGCGCGGGTCGGCCGACACGGTCCGCGACACCCGCGGCTTCGCCACCAAGTTCTACACCGACGAGGGCACGTTCGACCTGGTCGCCAACAACATCCCGGTGTTCTTCATCCAGGACGCGATCAAGTTCCCGGACGTCATCCACGCCGGCAAGCCGCACCCGGACCGGGAGATCCCGCAGGCGCAGAGCGCGCACGACACGTTCTGGGACTTCGTCTCGCTGCACACCGAGGCGCAGCACCACACCATCTGGAACATGTCCGACCGGGGCATCCCGCGGTCCTACCGGACCATGGAGGGCTTCGGCGTGCACACGTTCCGCCTGGTCGACGAGGCCGGTGCGACGGTACTGGTCAAGTTCCACTGGAAGCCGAAGCTGGGCGTGCACTCCCTGACCTGGGAAGAGGCCCAGATGATCGGCGGCATGGACCCGGACTACCACCGCCGCGACCTGTACGACGCGATCGAGGCCGGCGCGTACCCGGAGTGGGAGCTGGGCATCCAGGTCTTCCCGGACACTCCGGAGGAGACGTTCGCCGGGATCGACCTGCTCGACCCGACGAAGATCGTGCCGGAGGAGCTGGCGCCGGTGCAGCCGATCGGCAAGCTCACCCTGAACAAGACGCCGACCAACTACTTCGCCGAGGTCGAGCAGGTGGCGTTCCACGTCGGGCACCTGCCGCCGGGCATCGACGTCACGAACGACCCGCTGATGCAGGGCCGGCTGTTCTCGTACGTGGACACGCAGCTCACCCGTCTGGGCGGACCGAACTTCACCCAGATCCCGATCAACCGGCCGCACGCCGACGTCAACGACATGCTGCGTGACGGCTTCCACCAGCACGCGGTGCACGCGGGCGTGGCGCCGTACCGGCCGAACTCGCTCGACGGCGGCAACCCGTTCCCGGCCGGTGACCGGGAGCACGCGTTCGTGGACACGCCGGTGACGGTGGCCGAGGCGCCGAAGGTCCGGGCCTCACCGGCCTCCTTCGACGACCACTACAGCCAGGTACGCCTGTTCTGGCAGAGCATGTCGCCGGTGGAGAAGGAGCACATCATCCGGGCGTACACGTTCGAGCTGGGCAAGTGCTACCACCAGGTGATCAAGGAGCGGCAGCTCCAGTGCCTGGCCAACGTCGACCCGGTGCTGTGCGAGCAGGTCGCGACCGGCCTGGGCCTGCCCGTGCCGCAGCCCACCGTGCCGCTCGCGGAGGTGCAGCCCAGCCCGGCGCTGTCCCAGGTCGGCCGGGAGTGGCCGGCCGACGGCCGGATGGTCGGCATCGTGGTCGACGCCCAGGGCGACCTGGGCGACGTGCACGAGGTGCGCCGGGCGGTGTTCGACGCCGGCATGGTGCCGCTGCTGATCGCCGCGCACGGCGGCACCGTCGACGGGCTGCCGGTGCAGCGCACGTTCGCCACCGGCCGCTCGGTCGAGTTCGACGCGGTGCTGCTGGCCGGCGCGCCGGCCCCGGCACCGGACGCGGTGCCGGCCCGCGACGCCAAGGCGGGCGCGCCGGGCTCGGCCACCGTCGACCCGCGGGTGCTGCTGCTGGTCGAGGAGGCGTGGCGGCACGCCAAGGTGATCGGCGCCTGGGGCGCGGGCGCCGAGGTGCTGCACCAGGCCGGTGTGACGGGCACGCCGGGCGTGGTGACCGGTGCCGCCGGGGCCGAGGTGCTCACCGAGGTGCAGCGGCTGATGGCGGCGCACCGGGTCTGGGAGAGGTTCCCGGCCTCGGTCGCCTGATCTGCGAGTCGTACGTGGGGCGGTCCCGGACGGGGCCGCCCCACGCTGTGCGTACGCCCGGCCGCAGCCAGTCGGTGCGGTCGTACTCCCAGGTCAGGTCAGCGCCGACCTGGTGCAGCCGTCCGTCGACGAACACCGCGTTCTCGGTCGCGCCGGTGCCGTCGGTCCACGTGCCGCCGAGCTGGATCGACCGTCGCGTCAGCGGCCCCGCTTGGCGCGGCAGATCTCCACCGGCACCGCCGGGGCGCCGTCGACCGGAGCCGGGTCCTCAGCGGTGGGCGCGATGCCGGCCGCCGAGATCCGGTCCAGCGTGGCCAGCCCGGCCGCGTCGACCTGACCGAACACTGTGTAGTTGGGGCGCAGCGCCGAGTCGGCCTGCACCAGGAAGAACTGGCTGCCGTTGGTGTCCGGACCGGCGTTGGCCATGGCGAGTGTGCCACGCGCGTACAGGCGGCGCACGCCGGTCGGGTCGGTCGGCGCGGGCGGCAGGTCGGTGGGCAGCTCGTCGCGGTACCGGTAGCCCGGACCGCCCGAGCCGGTGCCGGACGGGTCGCCGCACTGGAGGACCGTGAGCGTCGGGTACGCGGTGAGCCGGTGGCAGGGCGTCCGGTCGTAGAAGCGCTCGCGGACCAGGTGCAGGAAGCTCTGCACCGTGCAGGGCGCCTGCTCGCGGTCCAGCGTCAGCCCGATCGGCCCCTGGTTGGTGCGCAGCGTGACCCGCACCGTGCCCCGGTCCGGCGTCCGCTGCGGGTCCGGCGGCAGCGGCACCGGACGGGCGGCCGGCTCGTCCGGCGTGGGCGTGTACGCGCAGGGCCCCTTGGTCGGCGCGGGGTCGGCGGCGGGCGCCGCGGTCGCGGCGACACCTGCGGCGGCGACGATCGTCGCGGCGGCCACGCTCACCCCGGCGAGGCGGGCCAGCAGGGGTAATGCGGCGTGCGTTCGGGTTTCGCTCGACACGGTGGTCCTCCCGGGACTCGTGGCATCAGAACGACCGGAGTCTATGTATCGGGTCACCTGATGTCGACGCCGCCCACACCGCGAGAGCGATTCCCGGCACGACATCATCACGCTCAGTGAGAATGCCGTCCGATGCGCCCGTTAGGCCGCTTAGATGACAACCATTCGTGATCGTCGTTGACATCTCTGCGAATGCGTCGATAGGTTAATTGCCATCCAACAAGCGCCGGCGCGAAAAGAACGGGGATAATCGCCAGCCGGACGAAGGCATTGGCTTCGGCGACCACAGCCGTCCGCGCCGCCGCGCGGCACCGTGGCCGCCTCGACCGCGTCACGCCCTCCCCCGCCACGTAGAAGTACCTGGCGAGGAGGCCGTCATCACTGCCCTAGCGCAGTCCGACGCCACCCTCACCGCATTGCCGAAAATGCACGCCCCGTTTGGTCGTGCGCAATTTCGGTCGCCTACCCATGCCGTTTTCGCAGCCGTGCGCCAACGGTAGTTCACCCTGCCCGGAAATAGCCGGGAACGCCGAGGAGATTAGATGCAGAAACGTCGTTCCATAACGGTGGCGGCTGTTCTCGCCACCGTCGCGTCGGCCTGGCTGGCACCGCCCGCCGCCCCCGCACAGGCCGCCGCGCCGGACGGCACCACGAGCCTCACCCCGGTGGTGTCACCACGCTCCGGCGACACGGTGCAGCTGTTCGACACGCCACGCCGGGCGAACCGGACGTTCCTCGCCCAGGGAGCGGCACCGACAGTGCCCAAGGGCACCGGGCCGGTCCGCAACGCCACCCAGGTTCCGTTCTCGATTAGCGACCGGCTCCAAGCGAAGGTCAACGTCGGTTCGGGGAACCTGCTCCTCACCAGCACCGAGCTGACCCTGCCGGGCGTCGCGGGCAACGTGACCATCGGCGCGGCATTCAACAGCCTCCTGGTCGGCACGGACCTCCCCCAGGGCGCCCACGGCCCCGGCTGGCGTACGCGCGCCGGAGTGGACGTCCGGCTGGTCAAGGCCGACGACGGTTCGGTCACGTACGCCGCCGCCGACGGCGTGGTCGGCAAGTTCACGGTGCTCGGGTCGGGCTACAAGACGCCGGTGGAGTTCAAGGGGGTCCTCGCCAAGGACGGCACCGGCTGGAAGCTCACCGAGCACGGCGGGAAGCGGCTCTACTTCGACTCGGCCGGCCTGCTGACCAAGACGCTCGACCGCAACGACAACGCCACCACCTACACCTATGCCAGCGGCAAGCTGAGCAAGGTCACCTCGGACCGGGGCAACGGCACGGTCCGTTCGGCGGTGCCGACCTACACCGGAAACCAGATCACCAAGTATCGGCAGACCGGCGACGACGGCGCCTGGCGTGAAGTGTCCTACCAGTACGACTCGGCGAGCCGGCTCACCACCATCCAGTCGGCCACCTGGCGCAAGGTGCTGTTCGACTACAACAGCGCCGGCGACCTGGTGAAGATCACCGCGATGGACAACTCGTTCACCACCTTCACCTACGACGGCCAGCACCGCGTCACCTCGGTCACCCAGGTCACGAACGTCCCGACCATGAGCGGTTCCACCACCCGGTTCGCGTACCCGACGTCCTCCCAGACGCTCGTCGCGGACGCGCGCCAGGATCTCGGCCAGTCAGTGGCGTCGGTGCCGCACCTCACCTATGACCTCAACAGCGACAAGAAGGTCACGAAGGTCACCGACACCGCCAACAACGAACGGGAGACCTCCTACACCCCCTTCGGGGACGTGGCCGGCACCGTCTCGCCGGAGGGCGGCACCGTCGCCAACACGTACGGCGCCAACAGCGGGGAGTCGCTGACCAAGTCGGTCTCGCCCACCGGGGCGAGCGCGTCCGCCGCGTACGCCGGGGTGGCCTCCTCGACGAACCCCACCGCGAACTTTCAGCCCAGCTCGTCGATCGACACCCAGAACAACGGCTCCACGTACACCTACAACGGCGCCGGGAACCGTACGTCGGCCAAGGACGCTCTGGCCGCCGAGGCGAAGGTGGACTACAACTCGGACGGCACCGTCAAGTCGTCGACCGACCCCGGTAACGGCACCAACGCCACCACCTACACCTACGACACGCACAAGCAGGTCACCAAGCTCACCCCGCCCACCGGCAATGGGCTCGTCGCGAAGACGTTCACCTACGACAACTTCGGCCGGCTGAAGACGGTGAACGACGGGTGCGTCACCACGTACGAGTACAGCCTCGACGACCGGATCACCAAGGTGTCGCACTCCGGTTGCGGCACCGCGGGCGAGGTGTCGTTCGAGCACGGGGGCTCGGGCAACCTGATCAAGCGCATCGATGCCACCGGCGTCACCACCTTCCTGTACGACACCCTCAACCGGCTGCGGCAGCGGACCACACCGACCGAGACGCTGTCCTACGTGCCCGACGCCGTCGGCAACCTGGTCAAGCTCACCGACGGCCGGGGCACCACGCAGTACTACTACAACGCGCGCAACCTGCTCGTGCGCATGGACACCGCCGGGGGCACCCGCTACAACTTCCTGTACGACAAGAACGGCAACCGGACGACCACCTACTTCGCCACGGACGAGACGAACAGCGCCTGGGCGATGAAGACGACCACCACCTACGACAAGTCGGACCGTCCGCTGCGGATCACCACGAAACGCTTCTCCAGCAGTCCGGCCACCGTCTCGGACATCACCTACTGCTACGCCCGGTACGTCTCCGGCCAGGGATGCTCGACCGCCAAGACCGACGACACCGGCCTGCGCCAATGGCAGAAGGACGAGGCGACCGGCACCGTCAGCCAGTTCAGCTACGACAAGGGCAACCGGCTGACCAAGGCCACGAACATCGGCGGCAAGACCTACGAGTACGCCTACGACACGAACGGCAGCCGTACCACGGTGAAGGTCGACGGCAGCACCACCCAGTCGCTGACCTTCAACTCCGCGAACCAGATCACCTCGGCCAACAACACCTACGACGGCCGGGGCAGCCAGACCAAGAGCAGCGCTCCGGCCGTCACCACGATGGGTTACAACGGCCTGAAGCAGATGACCACCGCCGGAGCCGGCAGCTACGCCTATGCCGGCGCCGACCAGGTCGAGCTGACCACCGGAAACGGCACCACGATGGTGTACGGCCAGGAGGATCAGTACGGCGTGCCCGCGCTCCAGTCCTACCGCAACGGCACCGGAACCGTCTTCGTCGAGCGCGACGGGATCGGTTCGCTGCTCGGGCTGCGCATCAACAACCGCGACTACGCCTACGTCCTCGACGGACAGGGCTCCCCGATCGCCGTGATCGGGTCGGACGGCACCACTGTCGCCACGTACCGGTACGACCCCTACGGCGCTATCACCGGCTCGGACGAGTACTACCTCGGGCAGACGAACATCCTGCGCTTCGCCGGTGGCGTCTACGACGCCAGCACCCGCTACACGAAGTTCGGCCAGCGCTGGTACAACGCCGCCCACGGCCGGTTCACCCAGCAGGACAGCCTGAGCTTCATCGGCAACCCGGCGAACGGCAACCGGTACGCATACGCCGGCGACAACCCGATCGGCAACATCGACCCGACCGGGCAGGACAGCGAGAGCATCGGCTTCGAGATCTGCTACGTGCTCTGCGCCGGCCTGGCCTACGAGTGGGACGACGAGGGCAACCAGGGCGTCACCGGAACCATCGGCACCGGCGCCGGCGCCTCGGCCTCCTACCAGCAGGGCAGTGGACAGGTGGAGGACGGCGGCGGCGTGTACGGCCAGTGCTCCCTCGGCGGTTTCAGCGCCGGAGCGGAGGTCGACTGGCAGGGCGAGTCGGACTACAACGGCGGCGTCGGCAGCGGCGGAACGGGTTGCTCGACGGGCTTCCAGGGAACCTACGCCTTCTGACCCACGACGTGAGGACTGACATGGACCTGCTCGCCGCCACGATCGCTGCCCGCTCACCTCTGCCCGCGCCGGTGCTCGCCGGATTCTTCGTCCTGGTGGCGCTGCTGCTCGTTCTCGTCGTCTACCTGCGGAGCCGCCGCCGGTAGGCGTCACGGCCCGGACGGCCGGCCGGTCTTTCGACCGGCCGGCCATTCGCGCGGTCCGGCCGGGAAAGTAGGTTGCCGCGCCGGGTGGTGTGGGAGAGGGTGACCGGCATGACGTTCTGACGGATCGCATCCCCGCCCGCAGGCCCCTTGCCGCCTGCCGTCTCCCGCCTCTCTTCCGCAGAAACGAGCGTCTGTGTCCGCGTACCCCTCCGGGCGGGCCGTCGTGCCCGCCACCGTCTCCGTCTTCTCCTCCCCCGGCAGCTGGATCGAGTCCGCCGCGCTCGACCAGTGCCACCAGGTCGCCGCCCTGGACGGCATGGCGCACGTCGCCGCGATGCCGGACCTGCACCCCGGCAAGGGCGCGCCGATCGGCGCCGCGATGTCCTCCACCGTGCTCTACCCGTTCCTGGTCGGCTCCGACATCGGGTGCGGCATCGCGGTGTTCCCGATCGCGCTGCGCCGGGTCGTACCGGAACGGCTCGCCGCCCGGTTCCCCGACCTGGACCGGGCGCTCGACCCGGACGCCGACGACCCGGCCTGGTCGGTGCTGGACGGCGAGATCCCGGCCGGTCACCTCGACGGGCTCGGCACGGTCGGGCGCGGCAACCACTTCGTCGAGCTGGCCCGCGTCGGGCCGGTCCTCGCGCCGGAGCACGCCGCACGGCTCGGGCTGGACGTCGGTGACCTGGTGCTCGTGGTGCACTCCGGGTCACGCGGCCTGGGCGAGCGGATCCTGCGCGAGCACACCGGGACGCACGGCGCCGGTCCCGCGCCCGACCCGGACGCCTACCTGGCCCGGCACGACGCGGCCGTGCGGTGGGGTTCGCTCAACCGGCGGCTGCTGGCCGCACGCGTCGCGTACGCGCTCGGTGCCGAACCCACCGAGCCGGTCGTCGACCAGTGCCACAACCTGGTCGAGATCCGCGACGGGCGCTACCTGCACCGCAAGGGCGCGGCACCGGGCGACGGCCGGGACGTGCTGATCGCCGGCACCCGTGGCACACCCTCCTACCTGGTGACGGCGCACGCCGGGCCGGATGCCGGCTACTCGGTGGCGCACGGCGCCGGGCGCAAGATGTCCCGCGCCGACGCGCTGCGCCGCGGCCGGGCCAAGCACACGGTCGAGGAGCTGCGCCGGACGCCTGTGGGCTCGGTCGTGGTGTGCGGCGACCGGCAGTTGCTGTTCGAGGAGGCGCCCACCGCGTACAAGCGCATCGAGCAGGTGATCGGCGATCTGGTGGCGCACGACCTCGCTACGCCGATCGCCACCACGGTTCCGCTGGTCACCTACAAGACGCCGGACGTGGGCCGCCGCGACGAGCGCCGGAAGGACCGCCGGTGACCGAGCTGCTGCTGTCCGCCGGGCGCGGACCGGCCGAGTGCGCGTGGGCGCTGGCCCGGCTGCTGGCCCGCCTGGAGAGTGCGGCGGCCCGGCGGGGCCTGCGTACCGAACGGGTCGAGACGGTGCCCGGCGACCGGGCCGGCACCTACCGGTCGGTGCTGGTCCGGATCACCGGTGCGGGGGCGGAGCCGTTCGCGGCCGGGTGGACCGGCACGCTCTGCTGGCAGGCACCCAGCCCGTACCGGACGGGGCACGGACGGAAGAACTGGTACGTCACCGCGCGGACGTGCCGGACCGACGTGATGATCACGCCGTTCCACGAGGCCGACGTCGATTTCGTGCCGTGCCGCACCGGCGGGCCGGGCGGCCAGCACCGCAACAAGGCCAGCACCGCCGTCCGGGCCATGCACCGCCCGTCGGGCCGGACCGTCGTGGTCGACACCGAACGGTACCTGCACCTCAATCGCCGTATCGCCGTCGAGCTGCTGCGGCAGCGGATCGCCGCCGACGACGAGGCGGCCCGGCGCGCGGGTGTCGACGCCCGCCGGCGGATCCACGACGAGCTGGTCCGCGGCGACCCGGTACGGGTGGAGCGGCCGTAGATCGGGCCCGACCGGCCCTCACCCGACGAAGACGCAGTACGGGTGGACGGTCGGGTCGGCGTACACCCGCAGCACCACCTGGCACCGCCGCAGGCCCGGCGCGTCGGCCATCGTCACCACCTCCGGCCTGCTCTTGCCCCGGCGGTCCCGCCCCAATCCGCCGCCGGTGACCGGCCCGGCTACCGTGGGCGCGGCGCCCGGGACCGCCGAGGTGCGACGCGTGAGGAGGACGGATGCGACGGAGCCAGCGCTTCCGCGCCGTGGTCGGCGGGTCGACGTTCCGGCCCTACCGGTGACCGGGGTGCGCCTGCACGTCGGCTGCGCCATGTGGACGCACAAGTCCTGGTCCGGCCGATTCCTGCCGCATCCGCTGCCCGCCCACGAGCGGCTACGCGCGTACGCCGCGTGGTGCGACGCCGTGGAGGGCAACACGACGTTCTACGCGACCCCGGCCCGGGAGACGGTGGCGTCCTGGGCCGAGCAGACCGATCCCGGCTTCCGTTTCCTGCCGAAACTGCCGAAGGTGGTCACCCACGAACGCCGGCTCGCCGGCGGCGAGCCGGAACTGCGGGCGTTCCTGCACGCCATGGAGCCGCTCGGTCCGCGGGCGGACACGCTCTGGATCCAGTTGCCCGGCTCGTTCGGCCCCGGTGACGTGCCCGGCCTCGACCGGTTCCTGCGCACGCTGCCCGCCGGTCACAGGTACGCCGTCGAGGTCCGCCACCCCGCCTTCTTCACCGAGGCCGGTGCGGTCCGCGAGCTGGAGGCGACGCTGCACCGGGCCGGCGCGGAGTGGATCCCGTTCGACACCACCGCGTTCTTCCGGACGCCGCCGACCAGCGACGCGGAGCGGGAGGCGTGGACGCGCAAACCGCGCCTGCCGCTGCGTACCCGGGCGCTGACCGACCGGCCGATCGTGCGCTACCTCGGCCGGGACGACCCCGGCCGCACCGTCGAGGGCTGGCAGCCGTGGCTGGACGTGGTCACCGGCTGGCTGCGGGAGGGCCGCTCGCCGATCGTGTTCGTGCACACGCCGGACAACGCGGACGCGCCCGAGCTGGCCCGCCGCTTCCACGACCAGGTCCGCGAGCGGGTTCCCGGGCTCGCGCCACTACCCGAGCCGGAGCCGGTCGGCCCGGCCACGCTGTTCTGAGCCCAGTGCGGGTTCGACCGCGTGTGACGGTCGGACTGGTCGCCGGGCGACGCGCCGGACGGTCACCTGACCTCCGACTTCCTGGTCAACGACGTGTCCGACAGCGACCGCCGTCGGCCATGTCCCCCGGCGCACCCGCAGACGCGACCCATCCGGGGGCGAGCGGACGACCCGGACAGCGGCGATATTGCACTTTCGGCCCGGGCAGACGGGATATTCCCGGCACTTGCCGGGCCGCAGTGCAAGATCGCGGAGAGCGGGCGAGGGCGGGGCAGGGGCGGGGCGGGCGGGGGTGTGTGCCGGCGCCGGACGGCGTGGTCGTCCGCGTCGGCGCGACCGGTCTGTGCCGCAGTGACTGGCACGGCTGGTAGGGCCACGACCCGGACATCCGCCCGCCGCACGTACCGGGGCACGAGTTCGCCGGTGTCGTCGTGGCGGCCGGCGGGGACGTCCACGGTCCGTCCCTGAGACGGGCACGGGCCGGCCCGGCGCCGGGAGCCCCGGCGCGGACCGGCCCGCGCGGCCGTTCGGTCAGTCGGTGACGGTCACCGTGACGGTACGGGGCGGCTGCTGGTACTGCCCCCGGTTGTCCATGCCGCGGATCGTCACCGTGTACGTACCGGCCGGGACCACCGGTGACGTGTACGCGAAGTTCGACCCCGGCGAGCCCGGGCTGGTGAGGAACGTGCCGATCCACGGCCAGCTGGTCGGCGCGCCCGCGCGGCCGAAGGTGCCGGCCGAGTTCATGCCCTGCCCGGCGCTGTTGCCGATCTGCACCTCGACCTTCTGCATCCCGCCGTCGTCGACGGCCCGGCCGGTGATCACGATCCGGCCGCCGGTGTACGCCTGACCCTCGACCGGCGTGATGCTCGGCTCCAGCGTCGGGTCGGTGTCGCCGGGGTAGACCAGGTAGCGGGCGGTGGCGCCGCTGGTCGAGTTGTCCTGCTGACCCGCGGTGTCCACGGCCCACGCCTCGACGTTGTACGTGCCCCGGGTGGGCAGGTCGATCGGGAGCGTGAACGCGGTGCTGGTCGCGCCGGGCGCGGCGAGCGTCGCGTCGACCGTGGCGAACGCGGCGGCCATGGTGCCGTCGGGCTGCACGTACCGGCCGGTGTCCAGGTCGCGCAGCGCGATCCGGACCGCCTGGACTCCCTTGTCGTCGGTGGCGGTGCCGGCCAGGTCCAGGTGCAGCTGGTCGATGTCCTGGTTGGTGCCGGTGAAGCTGAGCAGCCCGTTCGGGAAGGCGTCACCCGGTACCTGGGCGGTGACGGTGAGCCGGCCCATGTTGGTGCTGGACGTGGTCAGGCCGAGCTTGTCGGTGGCCCGTACCCGGAAGTCGTAGACGCCGGGGGTGAGCGGCACCGTGGTGAACGACCAGTCGAACGTCGCGGCGTCGAGGTTGATCGGGGAGATCCGGTGGTAGCCGGCGACCGAGTCGGCGCCCCACGTGCCGTCGCTGGCGAGCGCCTCGCGGGTGGTGTTGTTGCGCAGGTAGATCTCGACCGACTTCAGGGCGTCGTCGTCGTTAGCCGTCCCGGCGAACGTGACCGCGCCGCCGGGCGCGACGGTGAACGGCACGGCGTTGCCCGGCGGGGTCATCGCCGCCGGCGAGGTGATCGCCACGGTCGGCGGTACGCCGTTGGCCGAGACGGTCCAGTCGCGGGTGTCGCCGCGCAGGTCGCTCTGCCCGGTCGTGTCGACGGCGGTGGCGGTCATCCTCCACTGTCCCTCGACCGGCAGCGTGACCTCGTACTGCCAGGTGGCGGACGTCGCGCCGATCACGTCCGGCTCGCCGCGGAAGGTGTTGTAGACGGCGGCGACGGTGCCGTCGTCCTGGAGGTACCGGTTGTCGGGCGTGCGGAACGAGTAGATCAGCGAGTTGACGCCCTTGTCGTCGGTGGCGGTGCCGGAGGCCACGAACGTCTGGGTGGCGAGCAGGCCGGCCGACGGCGCGCTGATCCGGGTCGACGGCGGCAGGTCGTCGAAGCGGAACGCCTCGATCTTCTTGACCGCCTTGGTGGTGTCGCCGGCTCCCTTGCTGTCGAACGTCTTCGCCTGCAACTGGTAGACGCCGGCCGGCAGCGTCACCGGCAGGCTCCACGTGGTGGAGGTGGCGTTCGGCGCGGCCACCGTCGTGTTGATCGCCTTGAACGCGCCCCAGGTGGTCAGGTCGGCCTGGAGGTACCTGCCGCTGTTGCGGTCCTGGATCTCCAGCTGGACGCGGGCCACGCCGGCCGGGGCGAGCGCCTGGCCGCTGATCGTGAACGACTCGCCGGCCGGTTTCACAGCGCCTTCGATCGGCGTGGTGACGGTGGTGTCCAGCGCCGCGGGCGCGGGCTGCTTGGAGAGGTCGAAGAAGGCGACCCGGCCGGTGGTCTTGCCGCCCTTGACGTTGCCGTCACCGCCGACGAGCAGGCCGCGCGAGGTGGCGAGCATCGCCTTCTCGCCCTCGTACGAGTTGGAGCCGGGGTTCCACTCCAGCGCGGTGCCGGTGAGCGGGTCCAGCGCGCCGAGGTGGTCGCGGCGAACCACCTGGTCGCCCAGGCCGTAGCCGCTGAGCCCCTGGCCGGTGCCGTAGCCGACGTTGTCCAGGCCGGGCCACGGCACGTTCGAGGTGGGCGACTCCTGCCAGCTGAAGTGCCCGCCGACGTAGACGGCGGTGTCGGTGATCGCGACCGAGTAGATGCTGTCGAAGTGCCGGGAGATCCAGAGCGGCTCGACGTGGTCGTTTCCGGTCAGCGGGTACGCGATGGCGGTGTCGTTGATCGGCGGGCGGTCGCCGCCGGAGCCGCTGGTGACCACGAAGTACGAGTCGTCCGGCGCGATGTCACCGGCGAAGACGCGCTGGATGCCGCCGACGAAGGAGAGGTTGTCCTCCCACAGCC
This sequence comes from Micromonospora marina, assembly GCF_900091565.1. Classification (GTDB taxonomy): domain Bacteria; phylum Actinomycetota; class Actinomycetes; order Mycobacteriales; family Micromonosporaceae; genus Micromonospora; species Micromonospora marina. The sequence continues at coordinate 124,084 of NZ_FMCV01000006.1, forward strand.
GGGTACGCCACGGCAGCAGCGCCTTGCTCGCCGTACCGATGAGCGCCACGCCGTAGCGGTCCTGGCCGCCGATCTGGCGGCCGGTGTGCACGACGAGCAGCTTGCTGCGGTCGTGGGTGAGCTTGAGCTGCTGCACGGTGAGCATGCCGCCGACGCCGATGCCGCCGGTGACCGGCAGGTTGAATCCGGTGTCGACGGCGCCGGTGGTGGGATTGAGCGCGGCCAGGCCACTGCGGCCGACCCCGTTGACGGTGGCGAACTGGCCGCCGACGTAGACGGCGTTGCCGCTCACGGCGAGCGCGGTGGCCCGCGCGTTGGCGGTGGCGGTGAACGCGGCGACCGGCGCGCCGGTGGCCGGGCTCAGCCGGGCGATCTTGCGCTTGGTGACGCCGTTGATCGTGTTGAACGAGCCGGCGATGTAGAGCGACGAGCCGTCCGGCGACGCCTCCACCGCGGCGACCGCGCCGTCGATGACCGGCTTGAACCCGGTGTCCACCTTGCCGGTGTCCAGGTTGTACGACGCCAGGGACCGCTGCGCGATCGCGGATCCGCCGACGTTGGCGATCGAGGTGAACGTGCCGGCGATGAAGACCCGGTTGCCGATCACCTCGATGTCGGTGATCTCGCCGTTGGTGATCCGCGGCGTGTCGGTGCGGGGCGTGGTCGGCATCAGCCGGGTGTCCCCGGGGGTCACCAGCGCACGGGTCGCGGTGGTACGCGCGGCGCCGAGCGCGGCGCTGCTTCCCGTCGCCTGTGCGCCGGTGAGGCCGGCCACACCGGCCTCCCGCACGGTGACGGTGGCGGCCACCGCCGGCACTCCCGCCACCACTGTCGCGCCGGCGGCGACGGCCGCCACCGCGCGAAGCCAAACTCGCATCGAGACAACTCTCCCTGTCCGCCGGGACGGCCCCCTCGGGTGATTCCCGAGTCCCCTCCGTCCGCGTGCCGGACGCCACCGTAGGAGGCAAAGACTTCTCGCGATACGCGCCGCACCGGTAATCGACCGGTCGCCATCAATTTCGGCCACACCGGCGGTGCGGCTCCGCCGATCGGATCACCGGCTGTCACCGTCCGGCCCGTGCGTGCCGGCCGGTCCGGGACACCGCCGTCCCGGCGGGTGTCAGGGCGCCTCGCTGCCGCGCTTGTCCTCCTGCGCCAGCACCGCGTCGCGCCGCTTCGGGTCGTCGCGCCCGGCGAGCGCCGCCGACAGCCTCGGGTCGGCCGCGAGCCGCTCCCGGTTGCGGTGCCAGAACGCCTCGAAACCACCGGTGTACGGGCACGCCGTGTCGCCGAGCGCCACGCCGGGCTCGTACCGGCAGCCGGCGCAGTGGTCGCTGATCCGGTCCACGTGCGTTCCGTCGAACGCCCACGGCCGGGTGTCGACGCGGGCCAGGTCGGCGTACTGGCTCATGCCGATGACTGTCGCGTTCATGACCCAGTCCGCGCCGTCGACGAAGCTGCGCCGGAACCAGTCGGCCAGGTCGGCGGGACGCCAGCCGCGTTGCAGGCCGTAGTTGCCGAGCACGGTCAACCGCGCGGTGTGGTGCGCCCAGCCGGTGTCCCGGACGCCCGCGAGCACGTCGGCCAGGCAGCGGGCCTCCACCGCGTCGGCGTCGAGCCGGTCGAACCACTCCGGCAGCGGCTGGGTGGCGGCGAGCCAGCCGGCGCCCCGGAACTGCGGCGCGAAGTACCAGTAGAGCTGCCACAGGAACTCGCGCCAGCCGAACAGGCCACGCACGAACCGGTGCACCGCCGCGGGTGGCGCGGCGCCGTCCCGGGCGGCACGCTCGGCGGCCCGGATCGCCGGTTCCGGGTCGAGCAGGCCGCTGTTGAACGCCGACGACAGCGCGCTGTACGCGAGCTGCCGGTCGCCGTCGCGGAGCAGGTCGTGGGTGTCGGCGTACGCGGGCAGCCGGTGGGTCAGGAAGTGCGTGAGGCGGGCCTGCGCCTCGGCGTGCGTGGCCGGGTGACGGCGCGGCCCGTCCCGGCCGGTGAACCGGGTCCCCTCGTCCGCCCAGCGGTCCAGGTCCCGCCGGACCTGCGCGTCGATGTCGTCCTCGACGATCGGCGGGGGCGGCGGCACGTCGACAGGTGTCCGGGCGCGGGGACGGCGGGCGGGCGCGGGCAGGTCCCGCAGCACGTCGTGACGCTCGCGGGCGTACCGGTAGAAGTCGTCCATCCGCAGCCGGCCGCGCCGCCGGTGGGCCCAGGCGGCGAACTCGGCGCGGTCGGTGACGAATCCGCGCGGCGGCAGCACGGTCAGCCCGTCCACGGTGCGGGCGAACGCCAGCGCTGCCCGGGACGCCGGGTGCACCACCTCGACCGGCTCGCCCAGCCCGGTGAGCGCGGCGCGGAACGTGCCGGCCCGCACCAGCCGCGCCCGGTCGCCGAGTTCGGCGGCGCGGTGCCGCAGCGCGGACAGGACCAGGTGTGCCTTCTGCCGGTGCATCGGGCGGGCGGCGAACAGCGACCGGGCCTCCACCAGCAGGACGGGCTGCGTGTCGTCGTCGAGGAAGTGCGGTCCGACCTGATCCGCCAGGAGCCAGCGCCAGGGTGCCAATGCCATCCCTTCACAGTGGACGTGCGGTCAGCCGCCGCGCACCCTGGGGTGGCGGTGGTCGGTGAGCCGCAGGCCGACGCCGCGTACCGCCGCGATGGTGACGCCGGTGCCCAGCTCGTCGAGTTTACGGCGCAACCGCTTCACCAGTGACTGCACGTCGGCCCGGCCGTGCGTCGGTGCGTCGTGCCAGACCGCGTGGTGCAGCTCGGCGTAGCTCCACACCCGGACCGGCTCGGCGGTCAGGCAGGTCAGCAGGTCGCGCTCCAGGCGGGTCAGGGCGGTCTCCCGGTTGCCCCACCGGGCGGTCGACCGGGCCGCGTCGATCACCAGCGCGCCGTCCGGCGCGGGCTTCGCCGGGGGTACGGGCGGAACCGGCGCGCCGGCCGGGCCGGACGCGTCCGTGATCAACTCGCGCAGCTCGTCCAGATCGGCAACCATCAGGAGGGGCGCGACGCCGTCCAGCAGCTCGGTCAGCCGCAGCCGTTCGGCCGGGGACGGCGTCACCCCGATGACCAGCGAGAAGGGGCGCTCCGACGGGTCGGTGCCGGAGTCCGCCGCGTTCGTGCCGTCAGTCGTCACCGCGCCCCACCGTGACAGAAACTGTCAACAGGCCGCCCGATCCGGGGGACCTGTTGGTGACATGTTGCTCACGTACGGTCATTGATCGTTCCCTGCTGTCGATCATAGTGTCCACTCAGGCGTCCGGCGCAGACCCGCACGGCGCCCAGGGGGCCTGGGGGGTTCTTGTCACACCGGTCTAGCAGTCGGGAGAGTTCGTCTCCTGGCCCTTCTGCCATGGCTCGATCATCCGCGGGTCATCTAAACAGGAGGCAGCACCGATGCTGAGACGTCCACACAGATGGGGCCCGGCCCGGCGGCTGGTGAGCGCGGGTGCCGCCCTGGTGCTCGCCGCCACCGCACTGGCCGCGACCGGCACGGCGGCGCAGGCCGAGACGGGCGCTTCGGCCGGCGACAAGATCCGCCCCGAACTCACCCGCCAGCTCCAGGGCAAGAGCGAGGGCGACTTCTGGATCCACTTCGGCGCCAGGGCGGACCTGAGCAAGGCCGCCGCCATCAAGGACTGGAACGAGCGCGGCGCCGCCGTCGCGGCGGCGCTGAAGAAGACCGCCGCCGACAGCCAGTCGAAGATCCGCGCCGAGCTGGACCGCTCGGGCACGAAGTACCAGACCTTCTGGGCGACGAACGCCATCAAGGTCACCGACGGCTCACTGGCCCTGGCACAGGACTTCGCCGCCCACTCCGAGGTGGACGGCCTGTACGCACCGGTGGAGTACAAGCTGCCGGAGACCACCCCGGGCACCGACGAGAAGTCGGCGAACGCCCTGGAGTGGGGCATCGCCAACATCAACGCCGACGACGTCTGGTCCCAGTACGGCGTCAAGGGCGCCGGGATCACGGTGGCGAGCATCGACAGCGGCGTCCAGTTCGACCACCCGGCGCTGGTAGACGCCTACCGGGGCAACAACGGTGACGGCACCTTCGACCACGACTACAACTGGTTCGACGCGGCCGGCGACTGTGCCACCGCGCCGTGCGACTCCGACGGCCACGGCACGCACACCATGGGCACCATGGCCGGCGCCGACGGGGCCAACCAGATCGGTGTCGCCCCCGAGGTCAAGTGGATCGCCGCGAACGGGTGCTGCCCGTCCGACGCCGCGCTGGTCTCCTCCGGGCAGTGGATGCTGGAGCCCACCGACCTCGACGGGGAGAACCCGGACGCGAGCAAGCGGCCGAACATCATCAACAACTCGTGGGGCACCACGACGCCGTCCAACGAGCCGTTCATGGAGGACGTCACGAACGCGTGGACCGCGTCCGGCATCTTCGGCGTCTGGTCCAACGGCAACAACGGCCCGTCCTGCCAGACCAGCGGCTCACCGGGCAGCCTGGCGAGCAACTACTCGGCCGGCGCGTACGACGTCAACAACAACATCGCCAGCTTCTCGTCCCGGGGCACCGGGCAGAACGGCGAGATCAAGCCGAACATCTCGGCGCCGGGCGTGAACGTGCGCTCCAGCGTGCCGGACAACGCGTACGCCAGCGCCAGCGGCACCTCGATGGCGGCACCGCACCTGGCCGGCGCGATCGCGCTGCTCTGGTCGGCGGCGCCCACCCTGGTCGGCGACGTCACGGCCACCCGCGCGCTGCTCAACGACACGGCGATCGACAAGGCCGACGCGCAGTGCGGCGGCACCACCGACGACAACAACGTCTACGGCGAGGGCCGGCTGGACGCGCTCGCGCTGCTCGCCGCCGCCCCGATCGGGGACAACGGCACGCTCGCCGGCAAGGTCACCGACGCCGCCACCGGGGCCGGGATCGCCGGCGCGACTGTCACCCTCACCGGCGCGGCGGACCGCACGCTGACCACCGGCGCGGGCGGGACGTACTCCTCGCTCCTGCCGGCCGGTGACTACCAGGCGGTCGTCTCGGCGTTCGGGTACGCGACCCGCACGCTGTCGGCGACGATCACCGCGGACACGACCACCACGCTGGACGTCGCGCTCACCGCGGTACCGAGCGTCACGGTCAGCGGTCAGGTCACCGACGGGTCCGGGCACGGCTGGCCGCTGTACGCGAAGGTGAGCGTCGAGGGAACGCCGATCTCCGACTACACCACGCCGTCGACCGGCCGCTACAGCCTGTCGCTGCCGTCCGGGACCACGTACCGGCTCACCGTCGAGCCGCGGTACGCGGGCTACCTGACCACCACCAAGGAGATCACTGTCGGCGCGGGCAACGTGACCGCCGACATCGCGGTGGAGGCGAACCCGGAGGCGTGCACGACCGCCCCCGGCTACACCGTCAGCTCCGACGGCGAGTACGAGACGTTCGACGGCACCGGCGTGCCGGACGGCTGGACCGTCGAGGACAACGCCGGTACCGGTCAGGACTGGGAGTTCACCGACGCCGGTGAGCGCGGCAACCTGACCGGCGGCAGCGGCAACTTCGCCATCATCGACAGCGACAACTACGGCAGCGGCGGGCGGCAGGACACCTCGCTGGTCAGCCCGGTGGTCGACCTGACCGGCGTGACCGCGCCGGTGATCCGGTTCAACCAGGACTACAACTGGCTCAACAGCGACCGCGCGGACGTCGACCTGAGCCTGGACGGCGGCACCACGTGGAGCAACGTGCTCCGGCAGGCGGCCGACGTCCGCGGCCCGCGGGTGACCGAGGTGCCGATCCCGCAGGCGGCGGGCCAGTCGCAGGTGCGGGTGCGGTTCCACTACTACGAGGCGAGCTGGGAATGGTGGTGGCAGGTAGACAACGTCCTCATCGGCAGCAGGCTCGTCTGCCAGCCGGTCCAGGGCGGCCTGGTCCTCGGCCACGTCCGGGACGCCAACGACAAGGGCTACGTCAACGGCGCCACGGTGACCAGCAAGGACCGCCCGGCGGAGAAGGCAACCACCGTCGCCACGCCCGATGACACCGAGCTGCCCGACGGCTTCTACTGGATGTTCTCGTCGCTGACCGGGAAGCACCCGTTCACCGCCGGCGCCGGCAACTACGTGGGTCAGACCAAGCAGGTGACGGTCGAGGAGGACTGGGCCACCGCGGCCAACTTCCAGCTCGCCGCCGGCCGGCTGTCGGTGAAGCCGACCTCGATCACCGGCACGGTCCGGATGCCGAGCGGCAAGGTCAGCAAGACCTTCACGGTGACCAACACGGGCGGGGCCCCGGTCACCGCCGAGTTCGGTGAGCGCGACGGCGGGTTCGTGCTGCACCGGGCCGACGGCTCCCAGCTGTCCGAGCAGGCGCTGCTCGGCTCCACCGGCGCACCGGTGCAGCGGCTGACCGCCGCCACGTCGTTCGCGGCCAGCTCGTCGGGCAGGTCGTCGAACGCGATCGCCGCCGCCGCACCGCAGGCGGACCCCTGGACCACCATCCCGGGCTACCCGGCGAACGTGATGGACAACCGGGTCGTCACCGTCGACGGCACCGTCTACTCCATCGCCGGTGGCGACGGCACCACGTCGAGCGCCAAGAACTACAGGTACGACCCGATCACCCAGGCGTGGACCGGCATCGCCGACCTGCCCGGCGCGCGCAACGCCATGACCGTCGGCGTGATCGACGGCAAGATCATCGCCACCGGTGGCTGGGGCGCCGCCGGTCCGGACGCCGCCACCTTCTCGTACGACCCGGCGGCGAACACCTGGACCCGCAAGGCCGACAACCCGGCGCCGCGCGCGGCGGCCGGCCAGGCGGTAGCGGGCGGCAACCTGTACGCGATCGGCGGCTGCACGACCGCGAGCTGCACGCCGATGGCCAACTCGGTGGTCCGGTACGACCCGGGCGCCGACGCCTGGGAGACGCTGCCGGCATACCCGAGGTCGGTGGCGTTCCTGTCCTGCGGCGGGATCGACGGCACCGTCTACTGCACCGGCGGCAACGACGGGACGGTCTCGCAGAAGGCCGGTTACGCCTTCGACCCGGGCGCCGGCACCTGGACCGCCATCCCGGACGCGCCGGCCGACAGCTGGGCCGCGTCGTACGCGGTCGCGAACGGCAAGCTCCTGGTCGTCGGCGGGTCGCAGGGCGGCGCCATCACCAACGCCGGCTTCGCGTTCGACCCGGCGACCGGCTCGTGGGCCAACCTGCCCAACGCCAACACCCCCCGCTACCGCGGTGGCGCGGCCTGCGGGTTCTACAAGATCGGCGGTTCGTCGGGCGGCTTCACGGCCACCAAGGACAGCGAGGTCCTGCCCGGCTTCGGCGAGTGCGCCGAGGGCTCGGCCGACGTGAGCTGGCTGACAATCGACACGTCGGCTGTCACGCTGGCGCCGGGTGAGAAGGTCACAGTCACGGTCGGCATGACCGCGAACGTCGACCAGCCCGGTACGTACTCCGCGTCCGTGGTGATCAAGGAGAACACCCCGTACGCGGTGGAGCCGGTGGCGGTGACGATGACCGCGCAGCCGCCGACCACCTGGGGCAAGCTGTCCGGCACGGTCTCCGGCAGGAGCTGCCAGGGCGTCACCGCGCCACTGGCGGGCGTGACGGTGCAGGTCGACTCCTGGGCGAACTCGTACACCTTCACCACCGATGCCGAGGGCCGGTACGCCTACTGGATGGACCGGCGCAACAACCCACTGACGTTGATCGTCGCCAAGGACGGCTGGAAGCCCCAGACGCGCCAGACGAGGATCAACAGCAGCACGCCCACCGTTGAGAACTTCACCCTCTCCCCCACCCGCTGCTGACGCAGCATGCGGCAAGGAGCGGCCCGCCCGGCGCGAACGCACCGGGCGGGCCGTCCCACTCTTGTCGATCGGCTCCCGGCGAGATCTTGGTATCAGACGGCCCCCATCGGGGCCCTTTCCTACAGGGGCGTCCCGGGGGCCGGAACTGCAAGATCGCCGGGGCGGGGCGGGGCGGGCGGCGGGGCGGGGTTACGGGGTGAGGCGGAAGCCTACGCCTCTTACGGCGTGGATGGTGGCGGGGGCGTCGAGACGGCCCAGCTTGCGGCGGAGGCGACGGACCACGGAATGCATGTCCGAGCCCCGCCCGAGGTGGTCGTTGCCCCAGACGGCGCGGTGCAGCCGGGCGTACGTCCACACCTGGCCGGGCGTACCGGTGAGGCAGACGAGCAGGTCGTGCTCAAGCGGCGTCAACCCGATCTCCCGCTCCCGCCAGCGCAGCACCCGCCGGTCGGAGTCGACGGCCAGTTCCCGTGCGGACGGCTCGGCCGGCACCTCGTCGGCGGAGGGCCGGTGCGGCGCCGGGGCGAGCGCGGGCCGGCGTACCAGGTCGAGGAAGCGGCGGGCCTGATGGGCACTGGAGACGATCAGGAACGACTCGGTGCCGCCGAGCAGTTGGGCGAGCTGCCGGCGCTCGGCCGACGAGGACGCGATGCCGATGACCAAGGACGGGAGCCCTGTCATCCGTTCCCACCTTTCCGGCAGGCCGAACCACAACGCCGGGCGGTCGCCAGGCACGACGTTGCGGAGGCACCTGGCTTGCGGAGTTCGACCCGAGGGGTGCGGGAGCTGCGGTTTCGTGAGGCTTCGGGGTGAACTACCGGAATCATATAGCCGAGCACCGATGATTGGTATAGCAGTTAACGTCGATGTAACTGGTTGCAACACGGTTGTTCGAGGCGAGATGCGCCGATGCGCCGATGCGCGCGGACCGATGAGAGCCGGGGCGTACGGCGGTCCAATGCGTGTGATCACCCACATGCTCTGCCTGGCCGACGGGACGCCGACCCGCGCGGACATCGCGGCCCGCTGCGCCGAACTGGCCGAGGCGTTGCGCGGCCACGACCGGGGCGTGGTGGTGTGCGACGTGTCCGCGGTGACCGCGCCCGACCTGGTCACGGTCGAGGTGCTGGCGCGGATGCGCCTCACCGCGCGGAGGTTCGGCTGGCGGCTGGAGGTACGCGGCGCGGGCGAAGACCTACGCGAACTCGCGGGCCTACTCGGGCTGGCCGGAGCCCTCCTCGAGCCGGTCCGGCAGCCCGAACAGCGGGAACAGGCGGTCGACGTCGAGGAAGTTGTTGAGCGAGGTGATCCGGCCGCCGGAGACGCCGACCACGATCAGCGCCCAGGGCACGTGGCCTGAGCCGTCCGGGTCGCGCCGGTAGTGACCGAACGCGGGCATGCCGTTGGCGGCGGTCGGCACCAGGCGGGAGCCGCGGCAGCCGCTACCGGTGCCGGACATCCACGCCGCGATGTGCTCGGGGCCGCGCAGCCACAGCGGCAGCGGCGGCATCGACAGCGTCGCGTCCTCGTGCAGCAGCGCGGTGAGCGCCGTCAGGTCGTACGCCTCGAAGGCACGCACGTAACGGGCGAGCAGTGCCTGCTGCTCGCTGTCGAGCGGCCGGCGGACCTCGGCCTCGGTGTCGGCCGAGGCGAGGGTGGCGCGCGCCCGTTGCAGCGCGCTGTTGACGCTCGCCACCGACGTGTCGAGCAGGTCGGCGACCTCCTGGGCCGACCAGGCCAGCACCTCGCGCAGGATCAGCACAGCCCGCTGCTTCGGCGGCAGGTGCTGCAACGCCGCGACGAACGCCAGCCGGACCGACTCCCGGCCGGCGACCACCTCGGCCGGGTCGGCGACCTCGGGCAGCACCCGGTCGTCGGGCGCCGGGCCGAGCCAGATCTGCTCCGGTCGCGGCTCACCGGGGTGGGTGGCGGTGCCGCTGCCCGCCGGGCCGAGGTCCATCGGCCGGATCCGCCGCTGGGCGCTGGTGGACATGGTGAGGCAGACGTTCGTCGCGATCCGGTAGAGCCAGGTGCGCAGCGCGGACCGCCCCTCGAACTTGTCGAAGTTGCGCCAGGCCCGGACGAACGTGTCCTGCACCGCGTCCTCGGCCTCGAAGGCCGAACCCAGCATCCGGTAGCAGTAGCCGGTCAGCTCCGACCGGTACGCCTCGAGTTGCGCCTCGACGGGGACGCTCGCCACCTCGCTCACCTGGCTGAAACTAGCCCACATGCTGCGTGAACGCGAGTACGCCGGGCCCGCACCGATGAATCCGCCCCGCCCACCCGGTCCGACAGTGGTCAGGTCACCACGTCCGAGGAGCACCGATGACCACTGCACAACGCGACGAGACCCGCGCCCCGGGGCGGTACGCCGACGTCAACGGCGTCCACCTCTACTACGAGACGCACGGCGAAGGCCGGCCGATGGTCCTGCTGCACGGCGGTCTCACCTCGGGTGAGATGTTCGCGCCGATCCTGCCCGCGCTCACCGCGAAGCACCAGGTGATCCTGGTGGACCTGCAGGGGCACGGCCGCACCGCCGACGTGGACCGGCCGCTCGACATGGCGCTGATGGCCGACGACGTCGCCGCGCTGATCGACTACCTCGGGCTGGACCGGCCGGACGTGGTCGGTTACTCCCTCGGCGGCGGCGTCGCCCTGCACACCGCTTTCCGGCACCCGGGCAAGGTCGGCCGGCTGGTCGCCGCGTCCGCGCACATCCGCCGCGACGCGGTGTACCCGGAGATGCTGGCGCAGCAGGGCCAGGTCGGCGCCGCGGCGGCCGAGTACATGAAGGACACCCCGATGTACGAGCTGTACCAGCGGGTCGCGCCGCGTCCGGAGGACTTCCCCCGGCTGCTCGACAAGATCGGCGCGGCGATGCGGAAGGACTTCGACCTCACCGAGCAGGTCCGTGCCCTGCGGGTGCCGACGCTCATCGTGGCCGCGGACGCGGACATGGCCCCGCCGAGCCACTTCGTCGAGGTTTTCGGGCTGCTCGACGGCGGGCGGCGCGACGGCGGCTGGGCGGGCGAGGGCCGGCCGGCGGGTGGGCACGCGCTGGCTGTCCTGCCCGGCCTGACCCACTACGACATCGACCGGTCGCCGCTGTTCGCCGCGGTCACACTGGGCTTCCTCGACCGGGACCGCTGACCGGACCACGCCTCCGTCGATCAGGCAGTTGTGGCGCCAGGCCAGAGCGGCATGGTGGACACTCCAGGCGCCACAAGTCCAAGGGCCGTGGCCGATGCGCTCGTCGCCCGGGGCCGTCCCCGCCCCACTGTCACGCCACCTCGGACGCCGCCCGCCACCACAGCCCGGCCCGGCCCCGCCCCGCCCCCAACCGGCCCGGACGGAAACAGCCCGGCCGCGGACCGGCGGTACGGACCGGACCTGTCGACGGTGACCACGTTGCGGGCGGACCTGCGCCCCGGCGGCGCCGCCGAGTCGTACCGGATCGACGCCGGCCCGGCCGCGCTGACCGTCACCGGCGACCTCGCGGGCGTCACGGCCGGGCTCTACCGGCTGGCCGACCGGATCCGTTCGGGCGCTGAGGTGCTACCGGCGGCGGAGGCGGGCCAGCCGGTCACGCCCAGGCTGGGGCTGCGGTTGACCGACGCCGGCTCGGTCGGCCGTGAGGCGGACCCGGCGGCGTTCGCGGCCGGCGACGACTACAGCCTGAACGCCGACGTGGTCACCCCGGCGCTGCTGCCCCGGGCGCCGTGGGTGGACACCGCCGCGGTGGCCCGCATCGACACGCAGTTCCGGCAGTTCGTCGACCACGCGGTCGCGCGGGGCTACAACGGCGTCGTGGTGCCCGGCTTCCTGGAGTACGTCACGTTCGCCGGGGTGGGCGACGGGAACGCGGTCTACCCGGCCGGGGACCCGCACGTCGACCGGGCGCGAGCGATGGTCGCGGCGTTCGGCCCGGTCTTCCGGTACGCCGACGAGATGGGCCTGCGGGTCTTCCTGCTCACCGACATGCTCGCGGTCTCGCCGCCGCTGGAGAGGTACCTGGAGCGGACCGTCGGCGGACTCGCCGCCGACGGGATGCCACTCGCGGTGCTCGGCGGGCTGGTCGCGTGGGCCGGCGCGGAACGCGCGCTGACCGTGTGGAACGACCAGATGGCGCTGCTGCCGTGGGGGGTTGTCCCGGATCCTCGGCATCACCGTTCATCTGGGCATCCCGACCGGGGTGCCCGGGTACGCGGATACGCGGCCGGCGCCGGGGTGATCCTGGCCGCCGCCGGGCTGCTGCTGTCGGCCGGCCGGCGTGTGCCGCGCCCCGTCCCGGGGTACCGCGAGAGCAGGAGCACCGGTGAGGAGGACGAGATGACCGACCCCAGGTACGCACCGATCGGGCTGGCCGCCGCCGGGCGGCTGGTCCCCGACGACGAGGAAACCGGCGGCGGCGAGGTCGTCGGCGCTGACGACGCGGCTGCGGACGCCGCCCGGGCCGGCGCCGACGTGGACCTGTCCCGGGCCGACCGGGACAGCGACGGCACCCCGGTCGGCGCCGCCGACGCCGAGGCCGACCGCAAGCGCGCCGCCGGCGAGTGACACTCTCCGCCCCGCCACCGCTGCGACGGTGGCGGGGCGGACCCGTCCTCAGCCGTCGACCGGCAACTCCACCTCGGGCAGGTGCCCGAGCGCCCGGACCGCGGTCACCGCCGCGTACCCGTCGGCCAGCCAGGCGATGTCGGTGCCGGGGACCGCGCGGACCGCGTTCTCCTCCACCGCCGTACGCACGAAGCCCTCACCGCGCTCGGCGACCGACACCTGTACCTGACCGAACGGCGCCAGGGTCGCCTGGCGCAGCCCGGCCACCTGATCGGCCGGCAGGTTGGGCACGTTGAGGTTGAGCACCGTTCCCGGGTCCGCGCCGGCCAGCCAGGGCAGCAGCGTCCCGGCCAGCTCGGCGGCCGTCGACCAGTGGCGGGACTCGTCGTCCACGCTGTCGAGCACCGCGATCGCCGCGCCACCGCTACCGACGCTCGCCTGCGCCGGGGTGAGCACGTCGAGCGACACGGCGAGCGCGCGGATGCCGTTGTTGCCGGCGGTCAGCGCCGCGCCGACGGTGCCGGAGTGCAGGACCGCGTGGCCCGCGTTGGCACCCCGGTTGATGCCGGACAGCAGCAGGTCCGGTACCGGCCCGAACACCCCGAGCCCGGCCAGGATCGCGATGTACGCCGGGGAGGCGGCCACCGCGTACGCGGGCACGCCGGGCAGCCCGTCCAGCTCGGTCCCGCGGAACACCAGCCGGCCGTCCTCGGTCACCGCGGACAGCGCCGCGCTCATCCCGCTCGCCTCGGCCTCCGGCGCCGCGACCACCACGTCCATTCCACGCTCGTACGCGGCCCGGGCCAGCGCGCGGATGCCGGGAGCGTGCACGCCGTCGTCGTTCGTCACCAGGATCCGGGGCGGCCGGTCAGCTGTCATCGTCGCCACCGTCCAGTGGGGTCAGCCGGACCCGGGCGGCCAGTTCCCGCACCGCCTCGGCCCGGCCGGTGCCCAGCCCGTGCCGGGTCACGTTCAGCGCGCCGGCGGCAGCGCCGATGTGTAACGCCTCCCGCAGGTCACCGCCTCGGGCCAGCACCGCTGCCACCCCGGCGGTCATCGAGTCACCGGCGCCCCGATGGTCGGCCAGCTCCAGCGGCGGGGCGTGCACGAGCAGCGGCTCGCCGTCCTCCGGCAGCGCCAGCGCGGGCTCCCCGGCGCGGCTGATCAGCACCGTGCGCGCGCCGCGTTCCTGGCATCGGCGGCCGGCGTCGCGCAGCGCCGCCACGCTGTCGTCCTTGGCCAGGCCGTCGTCGAGCAGCTCCTCGTGGCTGACCTTCAGCACTGCCACACCGCCGTCGAGTACCGCCTCCAGGTACGGCCCGGACAGGTCGGCCACCACCGTCCCGTCGTTGGCGCTCAGGTCGGCGGCGAGGCGGCGGTAGATGTCCGGGTCCACCACGCACGGGTCGGCCGGTCCGCTGAGCACGCTGACCGGGGCGCGCAGCCCTTCGGTGAGCGCGACCGTGTACAGCTCGTCGATGTCGTGCCGCACCATCGGCGCGCCCGGGTGCTCGGCGATCTCGGTCCGCTCGCCGTCGCGCCGGTCGTGCACGTACCAGCCGGTGCCGGATTCCCGACGCACCACCCGGACCGTGACGTCCTCGTCGTCGAGCAGCTTGCGGACCGCGTCGCCCACCTCGCCCCCGAGGCCCACGCACATGGTCACCGGTACGCCGAGCGCGGCGATCATCCGGGTCTGCCACACCCCCTGCCCGCCCGGGTGCAGATGCAACTCGGTCGCCTCGCCCTGCTGCTCGATGGTCACCGTCAGCAGCGGGGCCGGGGCGAACACCATCACCTTGTGGTCCATTCGTCGGTGATGCCCGCTGACCGGCCCCGGTAATCCCCAGCTCAGCGCGGCCACGCGGCGGTACGGCGGCGCCGCAGGTACGGCAGCGCGAACAGGTAGAGGCCGCTGATCAGGAGCAGGGCGAGCGGAAGCAGCGGCACGTAGGAGACCCACACGATCGGGTCCTTCCGGGCCAGCGCGACGAAGGTGATCACGACGGTCACGGTGAAGGCGACGGAGAACCAGCGGTGCAGCTGGCGGATGCGCGTGTCCATGGGTCGACGACCTTTCCCCGGTGGCCTCCCCGGCGGGGAGGCCCGTGCCGGAAACGCCAGGTCCGGGCGCCCGCCCGAGGCTTCTCGATTCCTGACCGGTCCGCGGGACGGTTTGCCGGGCAGCCCTACCCTGCCGACAACAGCAGCCGATGCCACGGGGGCAGGCATGCAGATCATCGAACACAGCATCGTCGGCACCCGCTCCGCCGTGCTCCGCCTACGCCGGCCCGGCAACCGGTTGGAGTTCCTGGTGTTCCCGATGCTCCACGTGGCGAGCCCGGGGTTCTACGCGGCGGTCACGAAACGGCTCCGCGAATGCGACCTGCTCGTCGTCGAGGGCGTCAGCGGCCGGTCGGCGGTCGGCTCGGCGTTGACACTCACCTACCGGATCATGCCGGCCAACCGGCGCTCCGGCCTGGTGACAGACCCCATTCCGTACGCGTCTCTCGGCGTCGAGGCGCTCAACCCGGACGTGTCGGCGCAGGAGTTCGCCCAGGGCTGGCGGGCGATGCCGCTGCGGTACCGCCTCCAGATGTGGCTGGTAATCCCGTTCGTGACGGTGATGCAGTTCTTCGGCGGCACCCAGCGCCTGCTCTCACCCGAGGTCGAGGTGAACGACCTGCCGTCGGCCACCGACGAGCGGTACGCCGACCACGAGTTCACCGAGCACACCGAGCGCGCGCTCGGCGGCGAACGCGACGAGCGGCTGCTCGCCGCGTTGTCCGAGCTGATCCGTTCCCGGTCGGCGGAACGCATCGACGTGGCTGTCGTGTACGGCACGCCCCGCCGAATGGCTCACCGTGCTGGAGCGGTGACCGCGGCGCACAGGCGGAGTGCCCGCGCATGCGAACCTGATCAGTCAGCCGCCAGCTCGGGCCGGTGCTCCTTGATCCATTTCTGCACGTCCGACTTCAGCCAGACCTTGCCCTGCACCAGGTCAGCCACTGGCTCCGGGAAGTTGCGGTGACTGGTGATCACGTAGACGCGCTGCTTGCTGATGCCACCCAGCATCACGCGGATCTCGGCTGCGCCCACCAGCTCCATAGGTCGGACGCTAGACAGTTGCCCTGGCTCCTTGACTCAGGTCAACGCCTCGGTCACCGTATGGGTATGCCGACTTCCTCGCCGACCCAGGGCCGCCCACCCAGAGCGATCCGGCCGCACGTGGCGATCCGGCCGCTGTGGCTGTGCCGGGTCTGCGCCGGCCCGTGGCCGTGTCAGCCCGCGCGCCTGCTGTTACTGCTGGAGTACCGCCGCGACCGGGTGGCGCTGTCGATCTACATGGCTGGCTGCCTGTTCGACGCCACCGCCGACCTGCTGAGACTCAACCTCGATCCGGGCCCTCGCCCCGACGAACTGTTCCACCGGTTCGTCGCGTGGACGAGACACCTCTGAGCGAGCAGGTCAGTCGCGTCCCGCCGCGTCCGCGGACCAGTCGTCCACGCGCACCCGCCGGGACGCCGGGCTCACCGTGTCGGAGCGCCGGACGAACCCGGCGACGGCGAGCGCGCCGATCGTGGTGGCCGCCGCCGCGGCGAGCACCAGCAGGGTGGTCTCCACCTGCACCGTACGCATGTGTTCGCCGCCCCCGGCCGTGGCGGACGCGTAGCGGACGGCCGCGAGCGGGTTGAGCAGCACCGCGGCGATGCCGGCGGTCCACGCCGCCGCCGGTAGCCGCTCGTCGCCGGGGCGCACGATCCGCCGGGCGGCCCACCGGCCGAGGGTCGCGAACGTGACGAGCAGCGTGACCGGCAGCAGCCAGAGCACGGCGGGCAGCAGGTCACGCAGGGGCACCACGGCGTCGAGCAACTCCACCAGGAAACCGGAGCCGTCGTGGGTCACCAGGCCGATCCGGTGGCTGTAGGCCGCGAGCGCGACCACCGTGCAGCCGATGTGGACGAAGATCAGGGCGACCAGAGCGGACAGTGCGGCACGGCGGGCGGACACCGGCCCGAGGTTACCGCCCGCGCGCTCCGGCGGTGGGCCGACAGCGCCGGGACGGTCAGACGCTCAGGGCCAGATCGGCCACCTCGGCGGCGCAACCCCAGGACAGCGTCACCCCGGCCCCGCCGTGTCCGTACGCGTGCACGAGCCGCCGGTCCGCCGGGTCCACCTCGACCCGGGGGCCGCCGTGCCGGGCGGGCCGCAGCCCGATCCGCTCCCCCAGCAGCGGCGCGTCCGCGAGCTGCGGCACCAGCGCCACGCACCGGCGCCGGATCGCCGCCGCCTCCTCCGGGTCGGGGCGGGTGTGCCCGACTCCCGCCTGGTAGGTGCCGCCGAGCACGACGTCGTGCCGGCGCGGGTGCACATACGTGACGCCGGCCGGGTCGTCCTCGTCGCGCACCGACACGGTCAGGCCCGGGTTCGCCACCAGCAGGACGTGCCCGCGCGCCGGGAACACGGCCGGGTCGGCGGCGAGGCGGCCGGCGGCCAGTCCGGTCGCGTTCACCACGACCGGCGCGACCTCGTACGCCTCGGCGAGCGCGGCCAGCGCACGGCGCACGATCCGGCCCCCGCCCGCCTCCAGGCGCTGCCGCAGCCAGGCGAGGTAGCTGGTCATCTCCACCGACGGGGCGGTGAACCGCAGCAGCGCGGTGTACGGCGGCTGGGCCGGCTCGACCGTCAGGTCGCCGCAGGCGTCGGCCCACCAGGGCGGCCCGGCGTAGCGGTGGCGCAACCACATCCGGGTGGGCCGGTCGACCACCCCCGGCACGCCGTCGGCGGCCTGGCGGCGCAGCTCGGCGTGGGTGTCCCGGGCCCAGCGCAGCACCCGGGGATCCGCCTCGGTGTGGCTCGGGTACCAGACTGCGGCGGCCACCGTCGACACCGTGTCCGCCGGGTCGTGGGCGGTCAGCACTGTGACGTGTGCGCCCCGCCGCTGGAGCGTGAGCGCCGTCGTCAGGCCGACCACGCCGCCGCCGACCACCACCACGTCCGCCTTCGTCATGATCCGCTCCCGTCGCCCGTACCGTCGTCGTCCCGCCGATCGTCGCCGCCCGGCGTAGCCGTTGTCCAAGACGGGGCAGCACACGGGCTAGCCACGGCTGATGCGGCTCGGCTCCGAGGAGCTGATCGCGCACATCGTCACCGCCGTCAACGCGGCGATCGGCGGGCTGCGGACCGACCCTGCCCCGCAGGTCGCGGACATGTCGCAGTTGCGGAACAGTTGCAGGAGGTACTCCCGCCGAGGCGGACGCGTCATTCGGCCACCGACGCGGGCACCGCCGGTGCGGCGCGGTCCGCGCCGGTCAGGCCCGCGACGAGCAGCAGGTACGCGGCCAGCTCCACCACCGCCGTGAGGGCAGGTACGGGCTGCGGCAGCATCCGGGTGGGTGTGACTGCGTACCAGGCGAACAGGGCGGTGCTGTCGACCGAATAGGGCAGCGGCACCGCCCCGATGCCGGCGTCCAGCAGCGGCAGGGCGAGCACCGCCAGCAGTGCCGCGCCGGTCGCGGCGAGCCGCCGGCCCCGCCCGGCGAGCAGCACGGCGAGTGCCAGTGCGGCGAGTGCGAGCGCCAGCGGCGGCAGCACCGCGAGGACGAGCGCGGGCACGACATCGGCCTGGTCGTACCCCGGGCCGCCCACCCGGGTCAGCGTGGTCCCGGTGCGGACCTCCACGACCCGGGTGCTCGCGGCGACGGCGGTGCCGATGTCGGTGACCCGGACTGCCGCGTACCCGACGACGGGGGCGGCGGCGACCGCCGCGGCGATCAGGTGCCGGCGCCGTCCGCGGCCACGGAACGCGACCAGCAGCACCGCCACCGCGGCCAGCGTCGCCCAGCTCCCGTCGAGCGCCGCGTCGAAGCCGGCCGTACGGTCGAAGGCGCTGTCGCCGCTGGCGTCCATCATCCAGCCGAAATCCCCGGCGCCCGGCTCGGCCGGCATGGTGCGGACCGCGTCCACGATCAGCGGTACGAACCCCACCGGCACCGCCCAGCGCGGAGCCGGCAGTCCGGCGGCGACGGCGTACGCGAGCAGCAGCGCCAGGCTCAGCACCTCGGCACCGCGCCAGAGCGGGGCGGCCACCAGGACGCCGACGACGTGGGCGACGGCGGACACCGCCGCGAGGATCAGCAGCAGCGGAGCCCGACGCACCGGCGGATTCTTTCACGACACACCGGTCCGCCGCCGCCCCGTGATCGTCAGCTGCCGGCCGGCACCTGGTCCTTGACGTCGTCGTAGCCGACCGCACCCGGCGCCGGCGCCGGGGTGTAGATCACCCGGAGCACGCCGCTCGGGTACGCCTCCGTCGCGGCCACCCGCAGGTGGTAGGGCGCGTCGCCCTCGTCGAACAGCCGGCGGCCCTTGCGGGCGGCCACCGGGTGCACCAGCAGCCGCAGCTCGTCCACCAGACCCGCGGCGAGCAGCTGCTGCACCACCGAGATCGAGCCGGGGATGAGGATGCCCTTGACGCCGCTGTCGGCCTTGAGCGCGCGCACGGCGTCCACCAGGTCGCCCTGGATCAGCTCGGAGTTGCGCCAGGAGAACTCCAGCGGCTGGCGCGAGACGACGACCTTGCGCGTGTCGCCGAGCTGCTTGGCGAACGGCGCGTCCTCACCGCCGGCGGCCTCCCGGTCCGGCCAGGCACCGGCGAAGCTGTCGTACGTCTCGCGCCCGATCAGCAGCACGTCCGAGGTGTCGTAGTCCTCGCCGACGGCGCGGCCCATGTTGTCGTCGAAGTACGGGAAGTGCCAGTCGGGGTCGATCTCGGCGACACCGTCGGCCGAGATGAACAGTGTGGAGATGACAGTGGCCATCGCGGTGCTCCTTCTCAGGTGAGGTTCGACGGGTTGACCGCCGTACCGGGTCGAACTCATCGGCCCGCTACGACGTCACCGGCTTTCAGTTGGGCTCGGCGTCGACGTCGACGCTCTCCCAGGGCGGCCCGTAACCCTCACCGGCCGTCGTCACGGCCAGCCAGTCCGCCTCGACCAGGGCCATGTTCGCGATCAGGTCGCCGGGTTCATGGTGCTCGCGGCGGTCACCGTGCGCAGGCCCGTCGTCGAGCCCGTCGGTCTTCCAGGCGAAGGTCCGCCGGTTCCGTTCGAGAACGGCCAGCAGCGCCCCGGCCTCGGTCTCGGCGGCTCGCGTCACCCATCGCCGAAGCATAGGCAGCCGGCGAGATCCGTGGGGGCGCGGCGGCCGGCGTCAGCCCGGGGTGAGGACGCAGAACTCGTTGCCCTCCGGGTCGACCAGCACCCGCCACGGGGGCTCGGCTGCGCCCAGGTCGGCGTCGACGGCGCCGAGGGCCCGCAGGCGGGCGGTCTCGGCGTCCAGGTCGTCCGACGGGTACGGGCGGACGTCGAGGTGGACGCGGTTCCATCCGGTCTTCGCGTCGGCCGTGCGGGCGAATCGCAGGTACGGCCCGACGCCCTGAGCGGAGCGCAGCACCGCCTTCTGGTCGGTCACCTCGTGCACGGTCCAGTCGGTGGCCCGGCCCCAGAACGCGGCCATGGCACGCGGGTCGGCGCAGTCGACCACCACCTCGGCGATCGGTCCGGCGTCCGCGTGCCGCGGGTTCGGATCCCGTACGCAGAACTCGTTGCCCTCCGGGTCGGCGAGGACCGTCCACTGCACGTCGCCCTGACCCACGTCGGCGGGGGTGGCGCCGAGCGCGGTCAGGCGCGCGACCACCTCCGCGTGGTGCGCGGCCGAGGTGGTCGCGAGGTCGATGTGGACGCGGTTCTTCGCCGTCTTCGGCTCGGAGGAGACGACGAGGTCGATGCAGACGGCGCGGGGGTCCGGGTACGTGAAGCCCTCGGGTTCGAGGTTCGTCACACCGGGTTCCTCGCTGGAGATCTCCCAGCCGAGCACCTTCGCCCAGAAGCCGCCGAGCGCCACCTCGTCGTGGGCCTTCATGTTGATCTGTACGAGCCGGGTCGCCATGGCGGCGATGGTAGGTGCCGCGCCGGATCGCCGTGGTCCCGGCAGGTGATCAGGAATCAAGAAGCGCACCGTCACCGCCGCGCCATAGCGTTGTCGTCAGGCGGTCGGCACCACGCGGACCGCGAGCCACGAGGGGGGATCGAGATGTCCGACGGTTTCAGCGCCGAGGAACGCGCCGCGATGAAGGAGCGTGCGGCCGAGCTGCGCTCCGAGGGCAGGAAGGGCGCGAAGAAGGCCGACGACCTCCAGGCGGTCCTCGACCGGATCGCGCAGATGGCGCCGGAGGACCGGAATCTGGCCGAGCGCGTGCACGCCACGATCACCACCGCCGCGCCGGACCTGTCGGCGAAGACCTGGTACGGCATGCCCGCGTACGCCAACGCGGCCGGCAAGATCGTCGTCTTCTTCCAGGACGCGGGGAAGTTCAAGTACCGCTACTCGACGCTGGGCTTCCAGGACGCGGCCAACCTCGACGACGGCGACATGTGGCCGGCGTCGTTCGCGCTGGTGAAGTGGAGCCCGGAGGTGGAGAAGAGGATCACCGAGCTGGTGCGCGCCGCCGTGTCCTGACCTCGTGCCGTCAGGCGGCGGCGTCGTCAGGCGCTCGGAGGGCGGGCGCCGCGGCGTCGCGGGCGCGGGACGACGACGTCCGGGCGTGCGGTCATGGCGGGCTCCCGTCATGGGCCGGCTGTGGTCCGCCCATTTTGCCCGGTGGTTCCGCTTTCGTCTGCCCTAGCGCTGCCAGGATTCGAGGCCGCGGACCGCGGCCCGCGCGACGTCGTCGGCCAGGCCGGGGTCGTTGCTGCTGCCCTCCCAGCCCTGGTCGTGCACGACCGTGACGGCGTCCGCGACCCGGATCACGAGGATCTGGCTGGTGGCCCGCCCCTCGGCCGGGCTGCCGTCCAGGTTGGCCGCCGGTCGGCTCACCGTCACCAGCAGGGCCTCGTCACCGGTCCCGGCCATCGGCTCGGACCGGACGGTGACGGTGCCGCCCGAGGCCTGGAACGACCGGCAGTCCGCCACCGCACCGCTCACCCGGCGCAGGTAGTCGGCGGCGCCGGTGCCCTCGAAGGCGAAGACGGTCTGGTGCAGCGTGCCGTAGGGGACGTTCTCCGGCGGGTCCTTGGGCTGCTTGTAGGCGCTCGTCATCGCGGCGCTCGCGGTGACCGACCGCCCGCCGCTGCGGAACTCCTGGTCGCACAACCCGGGCAGCGCGTCGGTGACCTCCATCGGCTGCGCCTCGATCTTGCGCAACTCCGGCGGCAGGTCGGCGAAGGCCGACGTCGGAATCGTCACGCGCCCGCCGGACGAGGCCGACGCCGACGGCGTCGCGGCCGTCGAGCCGGCGGCCGGCGGCGAGGTGGTGCCCGCGGCGCCCCCGTCGTTCTCACCGCCGCCGCCACACGCGCCGGCCAGCAGCGCGGTAACGAGCAGGGGTACGCCAAGCATCCGCCTACCGCGGCTCGGTGTGCTCACGTCGACCTCCGTCCGGTGCCCGTCCCGAGGACGTTCCCGATGCCACGTCCCGCGAAACGGCGCCTGCCTTCCCAACGCCCGCACCCCCTGCCGCGTTCCGGGGCGGAGGCTCCCCCGTTAATCAGCAGGCCATCTCGCACCACGTCGACGTGCTGCGCCGCTGCGGCCTGGTCGAGCAGCGACGGGAGGGCACTAGGCGGCCGTGCCGGCTGCGCGTCGACCGGCTCACCCGGCTGCGCACGTGGATCGACGATGGGCCGTTCCGCTTCGCCTTCGACGACCTGTTCACGTTCCGGGACGGGCTGATCGCCCGCGTGGACTCCTACGTCGTACCTCTGCCTGGGGCGTGAGCACCGCCTGACGCCCCGGTGAAGGCCCGGCGGTACGCCGACGGCGAGGTCCGCATCGCGGCGGCGAAGTGGTGCCGGAACGTCACCGCCGTCTCGAACCCCACAGTCGCGGCGACCTCCCCGATCGGCGCGGTGGTGGTCTCCAGCAGCGGCAGGCTGGCCTGGACGCGCCGGTCGATCAGCCAGCGGATCGGGGTGGTGCCGGTGGCCCGCGCGAAGTGCCGCAGGTAGGTGCGGGCCGACATGTGCGCCCGCCGTGCCAGCCGGTCGACGGTGATCGGGGCGTCGAGGTTCGCCAGCGCCCAGGACATGCTGGCGGCGAGCCGGTCGTCCTCGGGGTCGCCGGGCACCGGCGCCTCGACGAACTGCGCCTGGCCGCCCGCGCGGTGCGGCGGCACGACCAGCCGGCGGGCGACCGCGTTGGCGATCGTCGGGCCGTGGTCGCGGCGGACCAGGTGGACGCAGAGGTCGAGACCGGCCGCGCTGCCGGCGCTGGTGAGGATGTCCCCGTCGTCGACGTAGAGCACGCCCGGGTCGACGCGTACCGCCGGGTGGCGCCGGGCGAGCAGGTCGGCGTACCGCCAGTGGGTGGTGGCGCGACGGCCGTCGAGCAGTCCCGCGCTGGCCAGCGCGAACGCGCCCGAGCAGATCGACACGATCCGGGCGCCGCGTCGGTGGGCCGCGCGGAGCGCGCCGGTGAGCGCCGGTGACGGGTCGGCGTGCACGTCGGCGACGCCCGGCACGATCAGCGTGCCGGCGGCGGCGAACGCGTCGAGGCCGTGGCCGGTGTGCAGCGTCGCGCCGCCGACCAGCCGCACCGCGCCGGGGGTCTCCGCGCAGACGGTCAGCTCGTACCACTGCACGTCGAACTCGGGGCGGGGCAGGCCGAAGACCTCCGTGACGATCCCGGTCTCGAACACCGACATGCCCTCGTACGCGAGCACCGACACGGTGGCACGGTTCATGGCGAGATCTTAGCGAACGGTGTCGCTCACGCCACTGGAGCGGCCGGACGGCGGCCGACACGATGAGTGCCATGTCGAACGTCCTGCGCATCCCCGCCGCCCGCCCCGCCGACGCCCTCGCCCACTTCGCTGCCCGGCTCGCCTTCGAGGCCGACGCCAGCGATGTGCACGCCGATCTGGAGAAGGGCGTCCCGGGCCTGGTCGTGGTCGACTCGCGGTCCCTTCCGGCGTGGCGGCAGGGGCACATCCCCGGCGCCGTGCACCTGCCCACCGCCCAGATCGCCGGCCGGGCGAGCGAGCTGATCCCGGCGGACGCCACTGTGGTCACCTACTGCTGGGGCCCGGGCTGCAACGGCGCCACCCGCGCGGCGCTGGAGTTCGCCCGGCTCGGCCGGCCGGTCAAGGAGATGATCGGCGGGTACGAGTACTGGGTGCGGGAGGGCTTCCCGGTCCGGACCCGGGCAGGGCTGGTCCGGCGGCCCGCCGACGACCTCACCGCTCCGGCGGGCGCGTCGTGCGGCTGCTGAGGCGTGTCGGTTCCGTACAAGACAGCAGGCCGCGGCCGTTCCTAGCATGGCCGCATGCGTGATCTTGTCTACACCGGATTCATGTCGCTCGACGGCGTGGTGGACTCCCCCGGCGGCGGCCCGGGCGAGGAGCACCGCAGCGGCGGCTGGGTCGTCAAGGACGTCGAGTTCCTGCCGGAGGCGTTCTCGCTCAAGGGCGAGGAGCTGGCGCAGACCACGGCGCTGATGTTCGGGCGGCGCAGCTACGAGGCGTTCGCGCCGACCTGGCGCGACTCCGAGGACCACGCCGCCTACCGGGACCTGCCGAAGTACGTGGTGTCGTCCAGCCTGTCCGAGGACGCGCTGATCGACGGCTGGGGGCCGCTGACCGTCCTGCGGAGCACCGCCGATGTCGCCGCGCTCAAGCAGGGCGAGGGCGGTGACATCTTCGTCCACGGCAGCGCGGAACTCGCCCGTCGTCTCGCCGAGGCGGACCTGATCGACAGGTACCACCTGCTCGTCTTCCCGGTGCTGCTCGGCGCCGGCAAGGGCCTGTTCAGCCAGGCGGACCGGGACCGGCAGACGCTGCGGCTGCGCGACTGCGCCGCCTATCCCAACGGCGTCGTCAAGATGATCTACGACGTGACCCGCTGAGCCGGGTCCAGCGCTATCGCACCACCGGCGCCCGCGCGCAGCTCACCGGCCGTCCGCCCGACGTACCGGCGCAGCGCGCGGGCCAGGTGCGGTTCGTCCACGTACCCGAAGGTGGTGACCGCGTCGGCGGGCGGGCCGCCCGCGGCCAGCAGCACGGCGGCGCGGCGCGCACGGTCGATCTGCCGCACCGCGCCCCGGGTCAGCCCGGTCGCCGCCCGGAACCGGCGTTCGAGGGTACGCGGTGACGCCGATGGACGGCCGCCGCGCAACGTCTCGGTGACGAGCGGGTCGCGGACCACCACACCGGCCCGGACCAGCCGGTCCACCAGGGCCTCGGCGTCGTCCGGGCCAGGCGTCGCCCACCGGCCGCCGTCGAGGCGGAACGTCCGGCGGCTCACGTCGGGCAGCTCGGCGCCGCTGTCCACCAGCGCGGGCGTGGGTACGAGCCGCAGCGAGGTGCCCACCGCGAACTCGATGCCGACGAATGTCGCGCCCTCGGGCACCGGCGCGGTGCCGGTGGCGGTCTCCGGCCCGGAGACGGCCGCGTACGAGTGCCCGTCGCGCTGCCAGAACACGAGTCCCCAGCACGGCGTCGCCACCGAGGTCATCTCGTCGACCCGGTCGTTGGTGCACGTCCACACGGTGTCGATCCAGGCCGAGTCGGACGCCCGCGTCGTGAACCGCAGCTCCACGGCAGGAGCATACGGGGGCCGTCAGTGGGCGGGGGCCTCGTCCCGGTCAGGGTAGCCGAGGATCTCGGCGAGGTCACCGGCCGCCTTCGTGTACGCGGCGTAGATGTCGTCGTCGAAGTGGTTGCGCCAGTCGCCGGACGCGCCCTTGCGGTAGTGGGAGATCCGCCCGGGGGTCTCCTTCGACTTCTTCATCTTGGTGAAGCTGTAGCGGTTCAGCAGGGCCTCCAGCTCGGCCGGCGGCAGCGTGATGCCGCAGTGGCGCATGAGCTGGTCGACCTCGTCGGCCTGCCGCTCGCCGGTCAGGTCCTCGTAGCGGAACAGCCGGAACGTCTCGTCGCTCGGCGCGGCCGCCCAGGACCGCATCTGCCCGAACTGCTTCTTGTCGCGCAGGCGGTCGATGACGTAGAGCATGCCCTCCTTCTTCGGCAGTTCCTGGAGGGCCTTACGCGCCTGCGGGATGTCGCCCATCGGGGCGTGCGAGTTGCGCAGCGAGAAGTAGCTGGACACGACCACGTCGCGCGGATCGCGGATCACGAAGAACGCGCGGTAGCTGCCGGCCTTGGGCACCGCCTCGAACCGCTTGTGGGAAAGGAAGATCGCCAGGCCGATGCGGCCGGCCGGCACCGGGGCGGTCGCGCCGCCGGAGTAGAAGCGCGGGTCGTAGGGCAGCAGCCCGCAGTGGCGGTAGACGGCCGGGTCGCTGAACAGCGCTTTGATCCACTGGCTGCCGGTCTTACGGACGGTGCAGTGGAAGATGTTGGCGAACTCGCTGTGGGCCACCACCGGGACGGTGAGCCGCATGCGGGCGTTGCGCGCTTCCATCTGCGCCCGCCGGGCCTTGACGCGCAGAGAATTCGGCGAATTGTGCTTGGCGAATTCGACGGCCCGATTAATCATTTCCCAACCTCATCCGGACCCCGCGGAGCAGGGGCAGTACGAACACCTTTCCGCACGTCACGCAGGTGAAGTCCGCAAACCTCGCCTGCTCCGCCCCGCGCCCCGACGCGCCGCTAGGAATATCCCCGACGGTCCGATTAATGTCAATCCCGATCACCTGGGAGTCGGCTGAAAATCTACAATCTCCATAGGATTTGCAGATGACTGCTGGGGGCGGCAGCGCCCGCCGCGCACCGGCACAATGAGCGCCGTGCTCACCGCCACCACCGATCTGCTGACCGCCCTCGACCCGCTGTCCCACCGCGACCGGACGCGGCGCCTCGTGGCGTGGGCACGCACCGCACCCGACCGGGCGCCGGTCTGCGCCGACCTGCGCCGGCACGGCCCCTACGAGCGGCGTCTCGCGCTGCTCGCCGCGCTGGCCACCCGGGACACCGCGGCCGTCCTGGCCGCGACGTTCGACCCGGAGCCCTCGATCGCCGCCACCGCACTGACCGCCGCCGTGCGGGCCGGCGTGACGCCCGCCGACCTGACCGAGCGGCCGGCGGACGCGCGGCGGCGCGTCTACCGGGCACTGCGCCGCAACCCGGCGCCGGCCGTCGCCGACGCACTGATCATCGGCGTACGCGAGCGGTTCGGTGACCACGAGGCCGCCGCGTTGCTGCCGGCCTGCGGCCCCGAGACGGTACGGGCGTGGCTGCCCGACCTGGAACACGCGCTGAACCCCGAGCGGCTGATGCGGTCGCACTCCGACATCGTGCTGGCGCGCACCGGTGAGCGGATGGCCGCGGCCCCGCCGGAGTCCCGCGGGCGGATCTGGGCGGAGGTCGCCGGTGCGGTGCTGCACGGCGATCCGGCGCGGGCGCTGGACCTGCTCGACGCGTACGCGCCCGAGGAGTCGCTGCCCGGCCCGCTCGTCGCGTACGGGCGGCTCGCCGCACACGACGCGCGCCGAGTCGTCCGCCTGCTCACGTCGCCCGACCGCGCGGCCTGGCTGGCCCGGACCACGCTGCCCCGGGCGCTGCTGCGCCGCCTCGCCGCGCTGCCCACCGGCGAACTGGTCCCGCTGGCCGCCCGGCTGCGGGAGCACGACCACGCGCTGGCCGCGTTGCTGCGCGCCGTCGCGCCGAGCCGCCGCGCCGAGCTGTACGACGGGGCGCTGGCCGACACCGACACCACGGCGCTGCTACCCGGCGCCGCGGTGATGGAGGTGCTGCCGGCGGCGGTACGGGCGCGCGAGGCGGCCCGGGTGCTGGCCCTGCCGTCGGTCCGCGAGCGGGCGGAGCAGGTGCGGTTCTGGAGCGCGTACCTGCCGTGGCCGGAGGCGTCCGCGTCGGCGAGCGCGGCGCTGCGCTCGGGTGACGCGGACGAACGGGCGGACGGCTGGCGGCTGCTGGTGGCGGCCGCGCGACGCTCCCGCGACCCGCGCACGGTGGCCCAGGTGGTGGTCCGGCTCGGCCGGCTGCGCAACGAGCAGGACCCGGTACGCGCCGCCGCGCTCACCGCGCTGGTGCCTGCGGCGCCGCTGCTCACCGCCACGAGCGCAGGCGCGCTGACCGGGCTCACCACCGACGCGGTCGACGCGCGGGACACCTCGGCGGCCACCACCACCGCGTTGAGCCGGCTCGCGGTCGACGTCCTCACCCTTCACGTGGACGAGCCGGAGCTGGTCGAGTGGGCCCTGCGCACGATCGACGCGGTGAGCAGCGACGCGGACGTTCCGGTGCTGCGCCGCTTCGACACGGTGCTGCGGCACGGCCAGGAGACGGTGGTGTTCGACCGGCTGCGCGGCCGGATCGAGGCCGGCATGGCGCGCGGCCGGTACGGCCTGCTGTTCGCGCTCACCCACGCGCTCGGCCGGCGGGCCCGGCGGCTGCCGGAGCTGCAGGACCTGCTGCGCCGGGCGATCGGTCCGGACACCCTGCCCGCTGTGGCCCGGACGGCGGCCCGGCTCTGGCTCGCCGACCCACGTACCCGCTCGCGGCGCGTCGCCGAGGTGCTCGACATCGACGCGTCGGCGATCGCGATCCACGAGGTGTGGACGACCGTCTGCGAGTCCCGTACCGACCTGCTCGACCGGGTGCTGGACCGGCCCCCGCGCGGCCGGTTCGTGGAGAACGGGAAGCGGTGGGTGCCCGGCCCGGCGCCGCACGCGCAGCGGTGGCTCCCCCGCCACCAGGAACGCTTCGTGGCGCTTCAGGCGCGCGTCGTCGCCGACTCCGGTCACCAGGTGTGGCAGCGGGCGGCGGCGATCCGGGCCGCTGCCGGGGCCGGCCCGGCCGGACGCGAACTGGTGCTGCGCCACATCGACGCGTCCGAGGTGCCGGTGGCCGAGGCGGCGCTGGGCGCGCTGGTCTGGACCGACCGGCCGGACGAGGCGTTCCCGCTGTTGCTCCGGTACGCCGACGGCGACCGGGCACGCGTCGCGCTGTACGCGGCCGGGCGCGCCGCCCGGTACGTCCCGCCGGCCCGCCTGGCCGAACTGCTGAGCACGGTGCTGACCGGCGCCGCGAAGATCACCAGCCGCAAGGAGGCCGCCCGGCTCCTGGCCCGCCACGCGCACGTGGACGTGACGGCGGTGCTCGCCGAGGCGTACGCCGATCCGGACACGCACCGCGACGTGCGCGCGGCGATCGTCTCCGCCGCCCGGCAGCGGCTGGGGACCGAGGCGGGGTGGACGGTCCTGCACGCGGCGGTGCACGCCGGCCGGGAGGAGCGGCGGGCGGTGCTCGGCGCGTACCCGTCCGGGATCTCACAGCGCCACCGCCGCACCTACGCCGCGCTCATGGTGCAGGCGTGCCGCGCCGACGACCGGGAGGTCCGCCGCGCGGCGTTCGACGCGCTCGGCGAGTGGTCGCAGTGGCTGACGGGCGTCACCGATCTGGTCGTGGACCGGCTCACCGACCCGGACGAGACGACGCCGGGGATCGGCGTGGCGAACCTGCTGCGGGCCGGTGGCGACGCGGCGTTCCGGGCCGCGCTGACCCGGCTGGTGGAGCGGGACGCCGCCGACGGCGACCCCGGCGGCCCGGTGACCGACCGGCGGGCCCGGCGGCGCGTCGAGTCGCTCGCGGAGGGCGCGGCCCTGTGGTCCGACAGCCGCCCGGCCGGCGCCGACCGGGCCGGGCTGGTCGAGGCCGCGCGGTGGCTCGCCGGCCGGGACGGCTTCCTGGGTACGGCCACCGGACTGCTCGTCGACCTCGGCCGCCTCGACGACCTGGACGAGGTCGCCGCGCTCTGCACCGGTCGGCCCGTGGTCGCGGTGCGCACCGCGCAACGCGTCGGCGACCGCCTGCTCACCATGCGGCGGCGGCCCGAGCCGGCGGCCCTCGCCGGCACGGTGGCCCACCTCGCCGGGCGCGGCGACCTGGCCGGTGGGCTGTTCGCGGTGGCGCTCGTCGCGCACGGGTCGGAGTTCGGCTGGAAGACGCCGTGGCGGGACCTGCTCGTCGGCTTGCGCCGTCACCCCGACGCCGACGTGCGGGAGGCCGCGTACACGCTCGACATGAGCTGACGCCTACCCGGCGTCGACTGCCGCCAGCACGGCCATCGCCTCTCGCTCCCGGACGGCCAGGTCGGCCAGGAGCGCCGACGCGCGGGTCAGGTGGGTGGCGTCGCCGGTCCGCCCGGCGGTGTCGATGTGGCCGGCGACGGCGGTCCACATCGGCGCGATGTCGGCGTACATCAACTGCGCCCGCCGCAGCCGCGCGTCGCCGGTGACGGTGGCGGCCTCGGCGAGGAAATCGCGGTACATGGCACGGAACAGCGCGCCGCCGGTGCCGCCGCGTTCCATCAGCGTCGCGGCGAGCGGAAGGTCACGTGCCGGGTCGGCGGCGCGGTCCAGCCAGCGGGTCACCCGGGTGGCGGCGGTGGCGATCCCCCGGTGGCCGAGGTTGGCGATCGGCGGATCGAGGAACGCCGCGGCGTTGGCGCGTACCGCCGCGCGGACGGCGGCGGCCAGGTCCGGCGGGCCGCCGGGCGCGGTGAGCGTGTAAGACAGGTGGCGTGCGGTCATCGGCCCACGCGCGGCGCGCGCCCGCGCCAGGCTCTCCAGTGTGGTGGTCACCGCGCCGCCCTGCTGGGCGGTGTCGACCAGGTGGGCGCATGTGTCGTCATAGCCGTACATCGCGACGGTGTGCCCGCCGAAGTGGACCTTCGTGGTGAAGTAGTCCAGGTGGTACGAGTCCAGTTGCAGGCCGACCGGCTGCCCGGCGTCCAGCGCCTCGGTGACGTCGCGCCACGCCTTGGCCGCCGACGTCGTCTCCCGGACACGCAGATCCAGGCCCAGGCGGCCGGCGGCGGCCCGGGTGACGCACAACGGCTTGGTACGCCCGCCGAGGAACGGCATGTCCATGCTCTTGGCGTCCCAGTAGACGAAGCCGAGCCCCTCGCCGAGGCCGAACAACATCGACTCGGACAGGTCCAGGCCGGCGTGCCGCGTCAGCACGCCGAGCGTGGTGGTCTCGCAGTGCACCCCGCCGGTCGGCGTCACGTCGTCGAGGATCACGTCGGCTCCTGTTCCGCTGTCACGGCGTTCGGGTCGTGGGCGAGGGCCGAGGACAGCAGTGGGCGCAGCGGTCCGTCGCCGGGCATCCGGCGGGCCACCCCGGCGAGCAGGTCGGCGGCCTGGACGCGCGGGTCGTCGCGCGAATCGGTCATCACCAGCCCGGCCAGCGGTGACGGGCCGGCCGGGTCGCCCGGGGCCAGCGCCACCTGGAGGCGGCGCAGCCGGTCCTCGGTGAGCGCACTCTGCTCGTCGTGGATGACCAGCACCCGTCGCCCGTCGCCGCTCCAGTGCAGGACGGTCTCGGCCAGCGCCGGCAGCAGCGGCTCCAGCGGCGGCGGGATCGTCCGGTCGCCCGCGTACAACCGGGCCTGCACGGCTGCCACCCGGGCCGGGTCGAGCGCGTCGAGTACCGCGCCGGCCTGCGCGTCGCCGACGTGGCGGCGCAACTCGTCCCGGGCGGCGAAGAACCGTGCCACGCTCCGGTCGTCCGCCCGGTCCCGCCGCTTGGTGCGCAGCATCTCGACCACGGCGGCGAGGAAGACCGCCCAGCCGGGCCCGGCCGCCCGCCCGGCCCGGTGCAGCGCCGCCGCGGCCGGACGCCGGTCACCGGCGAGGCGGGTGCCCGCCGCGTACGACGGCTCGGCCAGCAGCAGGTCGACGACCCGGGTGGCGAGGAAGAACTCCTTGTCGACCAGGTGCACGTGCGCCCGGCCGCGCAGCGCCGACAGGAACCACTCCACCGCCTCGGCGGCCTCGCGGCGGCGCAGGAACTGCCGGGACTTGACCTCGTCGGGCGAGAACCGGAACCCGGACCGCAGCGTACGGATCAGTTCGGCCGCCTCGTCGCGGCTCAGGTCGACGCTGGCGTGGACGATCACCGGGGTGGCCGGGTCGAGCAGGTTGGTGCCGGAGAAACCCGACTCGTCGCAGGCGATCTCCACCACCGTGCCGGTCGTCACCTCGCCGGGTGGCAGCCCGCCCTGGAGCGGCAGCCTCGCACCCGTCGACCCGGCCATGCCGACCATGCTCGCCCACCCGGCCCGCGGCGGACCAGCGGTTAAGCCGGATCGGGCGGCGGTGACCGTCTCGCGTCCCGCGGCGCGACGCGCCCGCTCCACGATCGCCCAGAACGTCTCCCGATCCACGGCGGGACCGTACGCCCACCCACCGACAAGCTGTCAGCGGCCGTGTCAGCGCCGTGTCAGGACCGTGGCGGTGCGGCCGCCCATGGTGGTCGCATGACGAGTTCAGCGATAGCGGTCTCCGGACTGCGCAAGGCGTACAAGGACCGGGTGGTGCTCGACGGCATCGACCTGGACGTCCCCGCCGGGACGATCTTCTCGCTGCTCGGCCCGAACGGGGCCGGCAAGACCACCACCGTCAACATCCTGACCACCCTGATCCGTGCGGACGCCGGGTCGGTGCAGGTGGCCGGGCACGACGCCGTCACCGAGGCCGAGGCGGTCCGCGCGGCGATCGGCGTGACCGGGCAGTTCGCGGCGGTGGACGAACTGCTCACCGGGCGGGAGAACCTGCAACTGATGGTCGACCTCGGCCCGCGCAACCGCGTGACCGGCAAGCGGGTCGTCGCCGAACTGCTGGAGCGGTTCGACCTGGTCGAGGCCGCCGACAAGCTGGTGGCGACCTACTCCGGGGGTATGCGACGCAAACTGGACCTGGCGATGACGCTGGTCGGCGAGCCGCGGATCATCTTCCTGGACGAGCCGACGACCGGGCTGGACCCGCGCAGCCGCCGCACCATGTGGTCGATCATCAGGGAACTGGTGGCCGGCGGCGTGACCGTCTTCCTCACCACCCAGTACCTCGACGAGGCCGACCGCCTCGCCGACCGGATCGCGGTGCTCGACCAGGGCCGGCTGGTCGCCCAGGGCACGCCGGAGGAACTCAAGCGCCGGATCCCCGGCACGCACGTGCGGTTGCGGTTCGGCACCGCCGCCGAACTCGACGCGGCGGCGCTGGTGCTGCCCGACGCCGTACGCGACGAGGAGGCGATGGCGCTGCGCGTGCCCTCGGGCGGCGGAACCGAGGCGCTGCGCGCCCTGCTCGACCGGCTCGACGCCCACGCGATCAGCGCCGACGACCTGTCCGTCCAGACCCCCGACCTCGACGACGTCTTCCTGGCCCTGACGGGCCGCGCCCCGGAGGTGACCGCCAAATGAGCAGGAACCACTCGGTCGTCATGCTGCGACGCAACCTGACGCACCTGCGCCGCAACCCGACCTCGGTGTTCAACGCGGTACTGATGCCGATCATCGTCATGCTGATGTTCGTGTACATGTTCGGCGACGCGTTCTCCGTCGGCGTCGACTACGTCGACTACGCGACGCCGGGCCTGATGCTGCTGGCCGTCTGCTACGGCCTCGGCGGCACCGCGACGTCGGTGAGCTCCGACATGACGAAGGGCATCATCAACCGGTTCAAGGTCATGCACGTCTCCCGGGGCGCGGTGCTGACCGGCCACGTCGTCGCCACCGTACTGACGAACGTCCTCGCGGTCGCGGCCCTGGTCGGGGTGGCGTTCCTGCTCGGCTTCCGGCCGGCCGCCGAGCCCCTGCACTGGCTCGGCACGGCCGGCATCGTGGTGCTGCTCAGCGTCGCCGTCAGCTGGTTCACAGTCGCGCTGGGCCTGTTCGCCAAGTCACCGGAATCGGCGGGCATGGCCGCCGTGCCGCTGGTCCTGCTGCCGTTCTTCAGCAGCGCGATCGTGCCCGCTGACAAGATGGGGCCGGGACTGCGGCAGTTCGCCGAGTACCAGCCGTTCACGCCGATCATCGAGACCCTGCGCGGCCTGCTGGGCGGCGCGCCGTCGGCCGGCGACGTCATTCCCGCGATCGCCTGGTGCGCCGGCATCGCGGTGGTCGGCTACCTGTGGGCGCGGTCCACGTTCACGAAGCGAGCGTGATCTCCACCAGCCGCTCCCAGCCGGTCTCCCGGCCCGCTGCGACCGCCTCGGCGAACCCCGCGTCGCCGAGGCGGTCGCGCGCCGCCGCCTCGATCCGGGGCACGTCCGGATGGGAGCGGTCGGGCAGCCCGCGTACCGCGGTGGCGGCGCCGAGCAGCCGCGCCGCCTGGTCGGGCCGGTCCAGCCGCACCGCCAGGTCCGCGACGCCGACGAGCACCTGCGCGATCAGCGGCGCGTAGCCGCCCTCGCGCGCCGCCCGGCACGCCGCCGCCCGATGGGCACGCGACTGCTCGACGTCCTCGGCCAGGTGACCCAGCAGGTCCTGGATCCCGGCCCGGACGCCGGCCAGGTCCGCCTCGTCCCCGAGCAACGCCGACACGGACCGCAGTTGCGCGTACGCCTCGCCCGCGTCGCCGTCGTGGCGGGCCAGGTACGCCTTCGTCAGCGCCAGCTCGGCCAGCGCACCGGGCCACGCGACCCCTGCGGCGAGCCGCTGCGCCTCGGCCACGGCGGCGGCACTCGCCGCCTCGTCGCCGGCCAGCCGGTACAGCCAGGCCAGCCGCGCCCGGATCCGGATCACGTCCTCGACCGCGCCGACCTCGGTGACCGCCGTGACGGCCTGCTCGTAGTAGTCGCAGGCGGCGCCGACGTCACCGCGTACGGCGATCAGCTCGGCCAGCTCGCTGAGCGCGAACGAGATCCCGAACCGTTCGCCCACCGCGCGGAACTCGGCGAGCGCCTGCCGCAGACACGCTTCCGCCTGCGCCGCCTCGATGCCGAGGATGACCCGCAGCTTGCCCAGGTGCAGCCGGGCCAGCGCGCGTACCCACGGGTCCGTGTGGTCGAGCAGCGACTCCCAGGCGGGCAGCAGCCGGTCCGGTTCCCGGAGCATCCGCTCCAACGGCACGACCAGCGCCAGCTCCGGGTGACGGCCCCGGCCGTCCCCGCCCAACCGGTACGCCTTGTGGATCCACTCCGCCGCGTGCTGCGCGTCGCCCGGCCCGGAACTGAGGAACAGCACCACGAGCCCGTACACCACGGCGCGGATGTCGTCGGGTACCTCACCCGGCGCCTCGGCGGCCGCGGTGATCAGTTCCATCCCCTCGGCCCGGTGGCCGCCGAGCCACCAGTACCAGCCGGCGCCGGCCGCCAGCCGCATCGCCTCGCGCCCCTCACCCGCGGCGAGCGCGCCGCGCATCGCAGCGGTGACGTTGTCGTGCTCGGCTTCCAGCCGGGCGAGCCAGGTGAGCTGATCGGCGCGGCGCAGCCGCGGAGCCGCCGCCTCGGCGAGCCCGGTGAAGTACGCCAGGTGCGCGTGGCGCGCGCGGTCCGCCTCCCCCGCCTCGGCGAGCCGCTGCGCGGCGTACTCCTTGATCGTGCCGAGCATCCGGTAACGCGGCACGACGTCGCCGGCGGCGACCAGCAGCGACTTCTCGGTCAGCGCGGTGAGCAGGTCGAGCACGTCGCCCGGCTCGACGGCACCGCCGGCACAGACCCGCTCGGCCGCGTCCAGGCTCGCCCCGCCGGAGAACACCGACAGCCGGCGCAGGGTCGCGCGTTCGGCGTCGGTGAGCAGTTCCCAGCTCCAGTCGACCATCGCGCGCAGCGTCCGATGCCGGGGCAGGGCGGTCCGGCTGCCGCCGGTGAGCAGCCGGAACCGGTCGTCGAGGCGGGTGGCGAGCTGGTCGGCGGACATGGTGCGCAGCCGCGCCGCGGCCAGCTCGATCGCCAGCGGCATGCCGTCGAGCGCGCGGCAGATCCGCGCCATCGTCGCCGCCGTGCGGGCGTCCGGCGCGAGGTCCCGGCGGACCGCGGCGGCCCGGTCCCGCAGCAGGCGTACGGCGGGCGACGACTCGACGTCGGCGACAGCGGCGTCGCCGTCCGGCAGGCCCAGCGGCGCGACCGGCCACAACGCCTCCCCGGTGATGCCGAGCGGTTCCCGGCTCGTGGCCAGGATCCGCAGCCGCCGGCACTCGCCGAGCAGCCGGTGCGCCAGCGCCGCCGCCGGTTCGACGACGTGCTCGCAGTTGTCCAGGATCAGCAGCATCTCCCGGTCCCGGATCGCCGCGACGAGCCGGTCGGCCGGTTCCGCGCTGCCCGCGTCGCCGAGCAGCGCGTCGCGCAGACCGAGCCCGGAGGCCGTCGCCTGCACCACGTCGCCGTCGGCGCTGACGGCGGCGAACTCCACCAGCCACACGCCGTCCGGCAGGTCGCCGGTCAGCCGGCGTCCGGCCTCCGTGGCCAGTCTGGTCTTCCCGGAGCCGCCCGGACCGGTGAGCGTGGTGAGCCGGTGCTCGGCCACCAGCGCGCCGACCGCGGCGAGGTCGGTGTCGCGGCCGACGAAGCTGGTCAGCTCGGCGCGCAGGTTGGTCCGGCGGGTGTCCTCCCGGCGTACCGTCTCGCCGCGCAGCAGGGCGACGTGCAGCGCCGACAGCTCCGGCGACGGATCGGCGCCCAGCGCGTCGGCGAGCGCGTCGGCCGTGCGCTGGTAGACCAGCAGCGCCTCGGTGTCCCGGCCGGCCGCGACGAGCGCGCGCATCAGCGTCATGGCCAGCCGCTCGCGCACCGGATGGGCGGCCACCAGGTCGGTCAGCTCCGGGATCAGGTCCGCTTCCCGGCCGAGCCCGATCTCGGCGTCGAACCGGTCCTCCGTCGCGGTCAGGCGCAGCCGTTCCAGCCGGGTGGCCGCCGCGTCGAGCGCCGGACTGTCCGGCAGGCCGATGTCGCGCAGCGCGTCGCCGCGCCACAGGCCCAGCGCCTCGCGCAGCAGCCGTACCCGCTGCGGCCCGTCGCCGTCGCGGGCCCGGCGGACGAGACGTTCGAACCGTACGGCGTCGACGGCGTCGGGCTCGGCGGCGAGGCGGTAGCCGTCCGGCAGCCCGTCGACGGCGCCTGCCGGCAGCGCCTTGCGCAGCCGCGACACCAGCCGTTGCAGCGCGTTCGCGGCGTCGGCGGGCGGCTGTTCACCCCAGATCCAGTCGACGAGCGTCGCCTTGGGGACCACGCGGCCGGGCGCGAGGGCGAGGGCGGCCAGCAGTCCGCGCAGCCGCGCGCCCGGCACGTCGGCCGGTACGCCACCGTCCGTGATGACCTGGAACGGCCCGAGCAACCCGATCTGCACGCGCCGATCCTGCCACGCCCGGCGCCCCGGTCCGGTCCGCCGCCCCCGCCGGTCAGATGGCCAGACGCAGGTGCCGGCGCTGCCGCAGCCGCACCGCGGCGGCCGCCACGACCAGCACCGTGAGCGCGACACCGAAGACCAGCCCGTGGATGAGGCCGCGGGTGAGGTAGCCGCCGTCGGTGTGGTCGACGGCGTACGTGGCGAGCTCGCGGCTGAACCAGAACGGCAACGCCCGGGTGGCGCTGCCCGCGGGGTTCATCACCATCTGGAGACCGACCACCGTCAGCAGCACCAGCGTGCCCTCCAGCTCGCGCGGCAGCACGGCGCTCAGCAGCAGGCCGAACGGCACCGACACGAACACGGTCAGCGCCATGATCAGAGCGATCGCGCCGTACCGGACGTCGCGCTGGTCGGCCAGGACGAGCAGGAAGTACGGGGTGGAGAGCAGCACGCCGACGGTCCACAGCGCGAGCAGCCGGCCGAGCACCAGGTGCCGGCTGCCGTAGCCGGACAGCCGCAGGCGCGGCTCGATGCCGCGCGCCGCGCTGCCCGCGAACAGCGCGGCGGTGCTGAGTGCCCAGGCCAGGCCGAGGCAGACGAAGCGGATCGACTGCCCGAGGTGGTCGCCGCGGCGGCTCAGGTAGAACGCCAGCGGCATCAGCAGCAGGATGACCAGCACGGTACGGCGGCGCAGCAGCTCGCGCAGGGCGGCCTCGGCCACCACGAGGGTCCGGCTCATGCCGCACGCTCCCCGGAAAGGTCGAGCACGACGTCGACGCGGTCGAGCTGGTTGAGCAGGTGGGTGACG
The DNA here is from genome assembly GCF_900091565.1 of Micromonospora marina. Classification (GTDB taxonomy): domain Bacteria; phylum Actinomycetota; class Actinomycetes; order Mycobacteriales; family Micromonosporaceae; genus Micromonospora; species Micromonospora marina. The sequence goes on from NZ_FMCV01000006.1 coordinate 161,284, forward strand.
ACCACGACGGCCTTGCCGGCGTCGCGCCAGCGCCACACCTCGTGCCAGAAGTCGAGGTAGGTGCCCCTGTCGAACCCCTGGTAGGGCTCGTCGAGGAGCAGCACGTCCGGCTCGCCGAGCCGGGCCAGCACCAGGTTGAGCTTCTGCCGCGTGCCGCCGGAGAGGTGCCGGGCCTGGGTGCGTCGCGGCGGCGTCCACGCCAGCCCGGACGCCTCCGCGCGCCCGGTCCGGCGCGCCTCCGCGCGGCCCAGCCCCCGGCCGGCGCCGATCAGCACGAAGTGTTCGTCGGCGCTGAGGAACTCGGCGGTGCCGCCGTCCTGGGGGCAGTAGCCGAGCGTGCCGTGCACCTCGACGGTGCCCGCGTCCGGGCTCAGCAGGCCGGCGCAGATCCGCAGGAACGTGCTCTTGCCGGCGCCGTTGGCACCGACCACCGCCGCGATCTGACCCGCCCGGACGGTGAGGTCGACCCGGTCCAGGACGGTCCGCCCCCGGTAGCGCTTGGTGATGCCCCGTGCGGCGAGCCGCACCGGGCCGGGCTGGCGGCGCGGCGGCCGCACGTCGGGACCGCCGAGGCTGTCGACCACCGCCCGGGCGTACGTCTCCGGCGCGCCGAAGACCCGCAGCGGCGACTCCCCGCTGTCGAGCAGGTGGGTGGCCGCCTCGGCGACGACGTGACCGGTCAGGTCGGGCCCCACCCCGTGCCGGCGCAGCTCGCCGGTCAGGGCGGCGAGCCAGGGTTCGTGGTTCACCGCTTCGGCTCCTCGCGCAGTATCGTGCCCACGCTCGACGCGAAGGCGCTCCAGTCGACCGCGGCCGCCCGCAACGCCGCGCTGCCGGCCGGGCTGATCCGGTAGTACTTCCTCGCGGGCCCGGTCCCGCCCTCCCGCCAGTGCGCGGTGAGCAGGCCGGAGCGTTGCAACCGCAGCAGCACCGGGTAGAGGGTCCCGCCCTGCACCGCGCCCAGCCCGTGGGCGCGTAGCGCCTGGGACAGCTCGTAGCCGTAGGACTCGCCGCGGCTCAGCAGCGCGAGCACGCAGAGGTCGAGCACCCCGCGCAGCCACTGCGCCCGCCGTTCCTGGTTCATCCCGCTCCGCACTGTCTCGACCGGACGACATCCGGCGATGACGGTAGCGCCGCTATCTAGATAGCGCAACTACCTAGATACGGCAGCACTCGCGGGCGACGGCGGGAATCGCGGTGGACTTCCCCTCGCGAACCTGCCGGGATGTTCGATACGATCGAACATCCCGGCGGACGTCCCGCCACCTCGACAGGAGGTCCTCGTGCGGCCCATGAACAGTCAGCCGCCGTCGGAGCAGGCCGGCTCCGGTGGCGCCGCGGACGAGCACACGCCCGCGGGCGTCGTCGGCGGGCGGATCCGGCGCTTCCGCAAGGAGCGCGGGCTGACGCTGCGCGGCCTCGCCTCCCGCTCCGGGCTGTCCATCGGCTTCCTGTCCCAGGTCGAGCGGGGCATCTCCTCCATCGGGCTGACCGCGCTCGGCAGCGTCGCCAAGGCGCTCGACCGGTCGGTGGCCGACTTCTTCGACGCCGGCACCGCCGCGTCGGACAGCACTGTCTCCTCGCTCCCCCATCACTTCACGCTGACCAGGGCGGAGACGGCGGCCACGCAGTACGTGTCCGGGCAGCAGACCTACTGCATGCTCTCCGACCGCGGGCCGGACCTGGTGCTCGAACCGATGCTCGTGCACATCGCGCCGGGCGGGCGCCGGGAGAACGCGTACGGCCACCGGGGCGAGGAGTTCGCCTACGTGATCTCCGGCGAGCTGCTCTACGAGGTCGAGGGCGTCGAGCACCGGCTGTTCCCGGGCGACAGCGTGCACCTGCGATCGTCGGTGCCGCACCGGCTCTACAACGACACCGACGCGGTGACGACTGTCGTCTCGGTGGTCACGCCCCGCCTGTTCTGACCCGCGCGCCGGGCACCACGAATAGCCCTCCGTGTTCACACAGGTGAACCCGGAGGGCGATTCCGCACCCGGCGTCAGCGACCGAGGCGGTCGTCCACGGCGGCCATCGTGTCCTGCCAGATGGTCGAGGCCGGGTCGATGACGGCGAAGTGGTCCCCGGGCTGTTCGAGATGGCGGACCTCGTCGCCCGCGTCGGCCGCCGCCACCGCGTAGCGCCGGTTGGCATCGACGAGGTCGAGGCTGTCCTCCGTCCCCTGCACCAGCAGTGTGGGCACCCCGGCCGGCAGGCGGCGCATCGGGTCGCTTTCGGCGTACCGGCGCGGAGCCGTCGCCGGTGAGCCGCCCAGCGCCGCGGCGACCGCGCCGTCGCCGAGGTAGCGCCGCTCGCCCTCGGTGAGGTCGAGCACCCCGGCCAGCGACACCGCGAGCGCCACTCGCGGCCCGCTCGCGCGGCGGGCCAGGTCCGCCGCGGCGCGCAGCGCGAGCTGCCCGCCGGCCGAGTGGCCGAAGACGACGATCCGGTCCAGGTCCAGCGACCAATCGGCGGCGAGGTCCCGCAGCGCGTTGATGCCCGCCTCGACGTCCTGTGTGGTCGCGTCCCAGCCGTGCCGGTCCGGGCGCCGGTACTCCAGGTTCCAGGACGCGTACCCGCGCCGGGCCAGGTCGGCGGCGAGCGCGTCCATCAGGTCGGCGCCCCAGACGGACCGCCAGAACCCGCCGTGCAGCAGCACCGCGACCGGCGCGGGCCCGGTGGGCGAGGCGGACGGCAGCCGCAGGTCGCCCCACTGGTCCGGGTCCGGGCCGTAGGCGATCCGGGTGGCGGGTGCCCGGCGGCGGTGCACGGCGTGCCGGATCGCCCAGGCCAGGCCCGAGAGTCCCCGCCCGGCCAGGTGGACCGCGCCGGGCACCGGCGACTCGACGGTGAGGTCGTACCAGACCACGCCGGACGGCCGCGCGCCGATGAGGGCACGGGCCGGGGCGGTGGGTCCGGGCAGCACCACCACCGGTTGGTCCGTCGTGGCGAGCAACGAGCGGATCTCGTCGGCGGAGGCGGCGGCGACCGCCTCGCCGGTGACGTCCAGTTCGGCGCAGGTGGTGGCGACGAGGGACGACAGCAGCCCGGCGTCGGCCACCAGTCCGGGGCCGGTCACGACGGTGAGCCGCACCGCACTCACCTGCGCAGCAGCGGTAGGACGGCCGAGCCGAGCAGGTCCACGCCGCGCTCGTCGGTGAGGCCGTGCGGCGTGCCGAACTCGACCCGGCGGACGCCCACGTCGATGAGCGCCTGGGCCTGCGCGGCGACCTGCTCCGGGGTGCCGGAGAAGGCGAACCGGTCCAGCACGTCGTCCGGGATCAGCCGGCCCGCCGCCTCGTCCTCGCCCGCGTCGACCAGCTCGCCGACACGCTTGACCAGGTCGTCGGGCATCTCGACGGTCGGGTCCAGCTCGGCCACGACGGCCAGGTACATGGCGACCTCGGTGCGGGCCTTGGCGCGGGCCGCCTCGCCGTCGGTGTCGACCACTGTGACCGCGCCGAGCACGATGCCGACGTCCGCGACGTCGCGCCCGGCCTTCTCCGCGCCGGCCCGCAGCCGCTCGCGGATCACCGGGACCATGTCCGGGTTGGCGCTGCCGCCCACCTTGATCTCGTCGGCGATCCGCCCGGCCAGCGCCGCGCCCTGCGGGCCCCACGCGCCGAGCAGCAGCGGCGGGTCGGGGCGCTGCACGTCGTAGCGCAGGGCGGTGCCGGGAGCAAGCGAGAAGACCTTCCCGGTGAAGCCGCCGCGGTCGCCGCGCAAGAGGCGGTAGACGACCTGCACCGCCTCCTCGATCGTGGTCAGCGGGCGCGGCTGCGGCAGGCCGACAGCGCCCAGCCAGGTCCCGCGGGCCAGTCCCAGGTAGGCCCGCCCGTGTGAGGCCAGGTCCAGGGCGGCGAGCTGACCGGCGATCTCGTACGGCGCCATCGAGTAGGGGTTCAGGCAGGCCGCGCCGAGGCGTACCCGTCCGGTCGCCTGTGCCATCTCCAGCAGCGGGAAGATCGGCGGCTGGTACATCAGGTCGCCGAAGACGGTGAGCACGTCGAAGCCGTGCTCCTCGGCGGCGCGGGCCAGCCGGGCGTACGTGCCGGCCGGCTTGTCGCTCTGCAGGCCGAGTCCGATCTCGACGGTCACGTCAGGTCCGCCGAGTTCATCGTGCGGCGGCAGGTCCGTTCCACCCTCATGACGAGCCGCTCCTCCGGGTCGGGGCAGATGAAGTGGGAGTCCTGGGCCAGCCAGTCCCCCGGCGCCAGATCGCGCTGCTTGGCGGCGAGGAAGGGCAGCACCGAGGCGAGCGCGTACACGCAGAAGTGCTGTCCCTCGGGCAGCCGCAGGTGCGCGCTGTCGGTGAGTTCGAAGTGGTCGCCCACTGCCATGCCGCACACCGACCGGCCCTCGATCCGGTCGACTGTCACCTTGAGGTCGTAGATCTCCATGTCGCCGTCGGCGCTGTCGCTCACGGTCCCTCCCCCTCGTCGATCCGCACGATGATCTTGCCGGTGGTCCGGCGTTCGGCCAGTTCGGTGAGCGCCGCGGGCGCCTCGTCCAGCGACACGACGCGGCTGATCGGCGGCCGGACCGCGCCCGAGGCGCACATGTCGAACAACTCCCGGTACGCGGCCCCGACGGCGCTCGCCCGGCGCCACGGGTACTGCGAGCCCCAGGACAGCCCGACGAGCGTCGCGTTCGCCGCCATCAGCCGCAGCGGGTCGACAGGCGGCGGCGCGCCACCCGCGGCTCCCACCGCCACCAGGCGGCCCTCGAACGCCAGGCACTCCCAGGTGCGGGCGAACACGTCGCCGCCGACCGGGTCCACGACGGCGTCCACGCCCCGCCCGCCGGTGGCAGCCAGCACGGCGGGGACGAAGTCGTCCGTCGTGTAGTCGATCGCCACCTCGGCGCCCTGGTCGCGGCAGATCGCGGTCTTGGCCGGGCCACCGGCGGTGGCGAGAACCCGCACGCCGCGGGCCACCGCGAGCTGGATCGCGGCGATGCCGACCCCGCCGGCGCCCGCGTGCACCAGCACCGTCTGCCCGGCCGTGAGACCGGCTCGTTCCAACGCGAACCAGGCGGTCTGGTAGGTGACCGGCAGCGCCGCCACGATCACCGGGTCCATTGCGGACGGTAGCGGCACGACAACTGCGGCGTCCACCGTCACGGTGCTGCCGAGCGCGCCGCGCGGCAGCACCGGGCAGGCGAGCACCTCCTGATCCAGCAGGTGCCCGGCTCCGGCACCGGCGGCGACGACCCGGCCGGCCGCCTCCACGCCCGGCGTCATCGGCGGATCCGGCTGCACCGGGTACTCGCCCCGGCAGAGCATGACGTCCAGGAAGTTCAGCCCCACCGTACGGACGGCGAGCCGCACCTCACCGGGGCCGGGCGGCGGGTCGTCGGGCAACTCGGCGACCGACAGCACGTCCGCCGGTTCACCGGTCCGCCCGGCGGTCAACCGCCGGATCACGCCGCACCCACCGGTTGCCGGACCAACTCGGCGTGGTGGTGCACGATCACCCAGCGGCCGTCGATCCGGCGCACCACGTCGGTGACCCGGGTGATCTCCGGCTCGTCGTCCGGGCCGAGCCGCGCCACCAGCTCGTACCGGGCGACGCCGAAGTCGTCCCAGACGTCGATGCGCTTGTCCCGCGCGGCGAGCACCGCCAGCCGGGGCCGCTGCCCCGCGGCGTCGCGCCGGGCGCGGTACTCGTCCAGCTCGGCGCGTGTCCGCAGCGGCCCGGGCAGGTGCGTCTCCCAGGTGGTCACGTCGGGGTCCAGATGCGTGTCGAACCGCTGCCGGTCCCCGGCGAGGAACGCGGCGTACATGTCGTCGATGCCGGCGGCTATCTCCGCCGCGCCCGCCTGCGCGAACGTCATCGCGTCGCCTCCTGGTTCCGGTCGTCGCGGGCGACCCGCCCGCCCTTCATGACCCACCGCACGGCCCGGAAGGCCGAGGTGTCGGCGAGCGGGTCGGCGTCGGTAGCGATCAGGTCGGCCAGCTTGCCGGCCTCGACGGTGCCGAGGTCGGACTCCGCGCCGAGCCACCGGATCGGCCCGAGAGTGCCGGCGTGGATGGCCCGCGCGGTGCCGATCCGCTCGGACATGTACTCCAGCTCCCGGACCGAGGCGCTGGTGCCCTCGAACCGCCAGAACGGGGGCATGTCGCTGCCGAGCAGCACCTCCACCCCGGCGGCGATCGCCATGTCGAAGCTCTCCAGGTGCCGGGGGCCGGCGCCGAGCGACCGGCACTGCATCCACTCCGGCACGCCGAGCTCGTCGAAGAACTCCTTGCAGCGGGTCACCAGCAGCGTCGGCACGAGCGCGGTGCCGCGCTCGGCCATCCGCACCGCGACCTGCGGGGTGAGCTGGTAGCCGTGCTCCACGCAGTCCAGTCCCAGCTCCACCGCCGCGCCGATCACCTCGGCCGGTCCGGCGTGCGCGGTCACCTTGCGGCCCCACGCGTGCGCGGTCTCGATCACCGCGCTCATCTCGTCGGCGAACAACTGGGGGGTGTGGATGCTCTCGTGCTCACCGGCGATGCCGCCCGAGATCATCACCTTGATCAGGTCCGCGCCGGCCTTGATCTGGCTGCGCACGCCCTGGCGGAAGCCCACCGGGCCGTCGCACTCCAGCGTGTCGTTGCTCTCGTGGCCGTGCCCGCCGGTGCAGACCAGCGCCCGACCGGCGGTGTAGATGCGCGGACCCGGCACCCGCCCGGCGTTGATCGCCCGCCGCAACGCGAAGTCGGCGTGGTCCTTCTCCGCCACGCAGCGCACGGTGGTCACCCCGGAGTGCAGCGTGCGCCGCGCCCCGTCGGCCATGTAGTGGGCCAGGTCGTACGAGCCCATCCCCTTGACGCCGTCGCCCCCGGAACCGGGCAGCGACAGGGAGAAATGGGTGTGCATGTTGACCAGCCCGGGCGTCAGGTACGCGCCGTCGAGGTCCAGCTCGGTCAGCGGGCCGGCGTCGCGTGCCTGCGCGGCCACCTCGGCGTACAGCCCGACGGCGGCGATCCGGTCACCCCGGATCCACACCCCGGCGCCGGTCACGGGCGCCATGCCGTCCACCACTCGGGCATCGAGCACTGTGCAGTTGCCGAGCAGCAGGCTCGGCTGCTCGGGCGAATAGGCGGCACTCACGCGATCACTCCATAAATGTCTCGGGCGGCCCGGGCGGAGACGTAGCCCTCGGCCACGTCCCGTCGTACCGCCTCCGGATCCCGACTCCCCGGGTCGCCGTGCCCGCCGCCGCCGGCGGTCAGCAAGGTCACCCGATCCCCCACCACCACCGCGGTCCGCCGTGTGCTCACCCGGTGCTCCCGGTCCGTACCCGGGAACACCACCACCTGGTTCGGCTCGGGCTGCTCGCCGCCGGCCAGCGCCCACGGCGCGCTCCTGGTCTTCTTGATCACCGTCAGGAACTCGCCCGGCGTCACGAACCGGATGTCCCGCCGCAGGCCGCAGCCGCCCCGGAACCGGCCGGCACCACCGGAGTCGGTACGGATCTCCAGGCGCTCGAAGAACATCCCGGTCCTCGACTCCAGCACCTCGACCGGCGTGTTGCGCGCCTGGGTCTGGCACAGGTGGTTCGCCGGTCCGATGCCGTCGTGCCGGGGCGTGCCACCCCACCCGACCGGGTCGTTGTTGCTGACCGCGAACAGGTCGCCGGTGTCCGGGTGCCGGCCCACCATCATGAACCCGGGCACGTCGCCCCCGGAGGAGGCGGCCAGCCGGTCCGGCATGCCCTGCGCCAGCGCCTTGAGGATCAGCTCCAGCGCGACGGTGCCGGTCCACTGGGTGAACGTGGCAGCCGGGTACCGGGCATGGAACAGCGTGCCGGGCTCGGCGCGTACCCGCAGGGGCGCGAAGTGCCCGGCGTTCGTCTGCTCGCCGGGCGTGGTGACGCCCTTGAACGCGACCCGGCAGGTGGCGATGGTGGCGCCCAACGGCAGGTTCACCGGCCCGGGCACCGCCGCTGACGAGCCAGCGAAGTCCACGGTGAACTCGCCGTCGGCGACGGTGACGGTGACCCGCATCCGGATCGGGTCGTCGCTGACGCCGTCGTCGTCGAGCCAGTCCTCCGCGGTCCAGCTGCCCTGCGGCAGCGCGGCCACCGCATCCCGGGCGCGTTGCGCGGCGACGTCGATCACCCGGTCGACGACCGCGTCGACCACCGCCGGGCCGTAGTCGCGGTACAGCTCGGTCACCCGCCGCTCGCCGGTACGCAGCGCGGCGATCTGCGCGTTGAGGTCGCCGAGGACGAGTTCCGGCATCCGGGAGTTGAAGCGGATCAACTCGTGGATCTCGGGCACCGGCTCGCCGCGGGAGTACACCTTCGTGCCGGGGAAGATGATTCCCTCCTGGTGCATGTCCGTGGAGTCGAGCACGTAACCGGGATCCTTGGCGCCCAGGTCCATCCAGTGCGCCCGGATGCACAGGAACCCGATCAGCTCCTCGCTGTCGGGCAGCACGACCGGCGCGAACATCGTCGCGTCGTACGTGTGCGCGGCGTTCCAGTACGGGTAGTTGAGCAGCACCACGTCGCCGCGGTGCAGGTTCTCCCGGCCGACGTACTCCACGCCCTTGCGCAGCGAGTAGTCGTTGGCACCGAGGAAGCGGGACAACCCCGTGGACTCGGCGACCAGCCGCAACCGCCGGTCGTAGACGGAGATGCCGAAGTCGTACACCTCGTAGATCACCGGGTTGAACGCGGTGCGCACCAACGCGGCCCGCATCTCCTCGGCGGCCGAGACGAGGTGGCTGCGGACGACCTCGACCGTCGCCCCGTCGACCGCCGGCTCACCCATCGACGTCCACTCCGTAGACGTCCCGGGCGGCCTCCCGGGAGACGTAGCCCTCGGCCACGTCCCGCCGGACCGCCTCCGGATCGCGGCGGCGCGGGTCGCCGTGCCCGCCGCCACCGGCGGTGAGCAGCGTGACCCGGTCGCCCGTCGCCACGACAGTACGCTTGGTGCTCACCCGGTGCTCGCGGTCGGTGCCCGGGAACACCACCACCTGGTTCGGCTCCGGCTGCTCGCCGCCGTCGAGCGCCCACGGCGCGCTCTTCGTCTTCTTGATGACGGTCAGGAACTCCCCCGGGGTCCGGAACCGGATGTCCCGTCGCAGGCCGCAGCCACCGCGGAAGCGGCCCGCGCCGCCGGAGTCGGCGCGGATCTCCCAGCGCTCGAAGAACATCCCGGTCTTGGCCTCCATGACCTCGATCGGGGTGCCCCGGCCGGTGCTGCCGGAGACGTGGGTGGCGGCGTCCATCCCGTCGTGCCGTGCGGTGCCGCCCCAGCCCACCAGGTCGTTGTTGCTGACCGCGAACATCTTCCCGGTGTCCGGGTGCAGGCCGACCATCATGAAGCCGGGCACGTCGCCGCCGGAGGACGCGGGCAGCCGGTCCGGCATGCCCTGGGCCAGCGCCTTGAGGATCAGCTCCACCGCGACGATGCCGGTCCAGAGCGTGAAGGTGGGCTGCGGGTAGACGGCGTGGAACAGCGTACCCGGCTCGGCCCACACCTCCAGCGGCGCCACGGTGCCTGCGTTTGACGGCTCGTCGCGGGAGGTGAGCGCCTTCAGCACGACCTTGCAGATCGCCTCGGTCGCGCCGAACGGCATGTTGATCGGGCCGCGGGTGGCCGGGGCCGAACCGGCGAAGTCGACGACGAAGCGCCCGTCGGCGATGGTCACCGTGACACGCATCTTCACCGGGTCGTCGGTGATGCCGTCGTCGTCCACCCAGTCCTCGGCGGTCCAGCTGCCCTGCGGCAGCGTCGCCAGCGCCGCGCGGGCGCGGGCCTCGCCGTCGGCGATGATGTGGTCGACCGCCTCGTCCACGATGTCCCGGCCGAACTTCTCGATGATCTCCAGCATCCGGCGCTCGCCGGTGCGCAGCGCGGCGATCTGCGCGTGCAGATCACCCAGCACCGCGTCCGGCATCCGCGAGTTGAAGCGGATCAGCTCGTGGATCTCGCGTACCGGCTCGCCCCGGGAGACGACCTTGGTGCCCGGGAAGATCAGTCCCTCCTGGTGCATGTCGGTCGAGTCCAGCACGTAGCCGGGGTCCTTGGCGCCCAGGTCCATCCAGTGCGCGCGGACGCAGAGGAACCCGACCAGGTCTCCGTCCGCGTCGGGGTCGGCCTCGTCCGGCCGGAACACCGGCGCGAACAGCGTCGCGTCGTACGCGTGCGCGGCGTTCCAGTACGGGTAGTTGAGCAGCACCACGTCGCCGCGGTGCAGGTTCTCCCGGCCCACGTACTCCACGCCCTTGCGCAGCGAGAAGTCGTTCGCGCCGAGGAAGAACGTCAGGCCGGTGGCCTCGGCGACCAGCCGCAGGTCGGCGTCGTACATCGACAGGCCGAAGTCGTGCACCTCGTAGATGACCGGGTTGAAGGAGGTACGGATGAGGGTGGCCCGCATCTCCTCCGCGGCGGACAACAGATAGCTGCGGACGACCTCGACCTGGGCTCCGTCCAGCGTGCTCATGCGGCTTCCTCCAGGGTGACGAGCAGGTACCCGTGGTCGTCGACGGTGACCCGCTGACCGCTGGGCACCACTGTGGTGGAGGTACCCTCGTCGATCAGTGCCGGTCCGTCGAATGTGTCGCCCGGCTCCAGGCGGGCCCGGTCGTAGACCGCGAACGGCACCACCGCGTGCCGCCCGAAGTCGTAGGCGTCACGGTGGGTCAGCAACGCCTGCGACGGGTCGCCGTCCCCGCGCGGCCGGGTCTCCAGGTCGGGCCGGTCGGTGCGGCCGATGCCGCGCACCCGCAGGTTGAGGATCTGCAGCGGGTTGCCCATGGTGTGGCCGTACCGGGTGCGGTGCGTCTCGTCGAACGCGGCGCGGACGGCGTCGCGGTCCAGCTCACGCCCGACGGTGACCATCAGGCTGTGCTCTTGGCCGAGGTAGCGCAGCTCGAACTGCCGCTCCAGCACCGCCTCGCCGGCCGGCACACCCTGCGCCACCAGCGACGCGACCGCCTCGGCCTCGACCGTCTCGAACAGCTGCTCCAGCTCCGCCAGGTCGGCGTCGTCGAGGGTGGCCATCACGGTACGGCTGAGATCGTTCACGATGTCGGCCGAGAGCATGCCCCAGGCGGAGAAGCCGGACGGCGCGAACGGCACGATCACCTCGCCGATGCCCATCTCCCGGGCCAGCAGCGGCGCCAGCAGCGGGCCGGCCCCGCCGAACGCGAGCAGCGCGAACTGCCGTGGGTCGTGCCCCCGCTCGACGGTGATCTGCCGGACCGCGCCGACGGTGCGGGCCAGCAGCACGTCGAACACGCCCGCCGCCGCGTTCTCCACGGTCAGGCCCAGCGGCTCGGCGAGCTGCTCCTGGACGGCCGCGCGCGCCTCGGCGTCGCGCAGCCCCATGGTGCCGGCGAGGAACCGGTCCGGGTCCATGTAGCCGAGCACCACCGCCGCGTCGGTGACCGTGGGCTTCGTGCCGCCCCGGCCGTAGCAGACCGGGCCGGGGTCGGCGCCGGCGCTCTGCGGGCCGACCTTGAGCAGGCCGTGGTCCAGCCAGGCGATCGAGCCGCCACCGGCGCCGATGGTACGGATGTCGTATGTCGGGATGAGCAGCGGGAAGTGCTCCAGCTGGGCCTCGTACGCGGCGACCGGGTTGCCGCGCTCGATCACGCAGGCGTCCAGCGAGGTGCCGCCGATGTCGAACGTGAGCACGTTGTCCCGGCCCAGCTCGGAGGCGACGTAGGCGGCGCCGACGATGCCGCCGGCCGGGCCGGACAGCACTGTGTGCGTGGGCGCGGTCTTGGCGACCGCGCTTGTCATCGAGCCGCCACCGGACCGCATGATCAGGAAGCGCCCGTCGAAGCCGCGCTCGGCGAGGCCCGCCTCCAGCTCGTCCACGTACCGCTCGAAGATCGGCCGGATGTACGCCTCCAGCACCGTGGTGCTGGTCCGCTCGTACTCCCGGTACTCGCGCACGATGTCGGTCGACAGCGACAGGCTGACCTCGGGGAACTCCTCGTGGATCAGGCGCGCGGCCGCTCGCTCGTGGCTCGGGTCGAGGAACGAGTGCAGGAAGCAGATGGCGATGGAGGTGACCTGCTGGTCCACCACGAGCGCGCGGGCGGCCGCCCGTACGCTGTCCGGGTCCAGCGGCTCCACCACGCGGCCCCGGTAGTCGAGCCGGCCCCGCACGCCGGCGGTGAAGCGTCGCTGCACCAGGCTCTCCGGCCGCTGGTACTGGAAGTCGTACATGTGGTCGGACGGCACGTTGCCGCGACCGATCAGGAAGATGTCCCGGAAGCCCTCGTTGGTGATGATGCCGGTACGGCCGCCCCGGCGTTCCAGCACCGCGTTGAGGCCGAGGGTGGTGCCGTGGATGAACAGCTCCACCTCGGACAGGTCGGTGCCGAGCGCGGTGATCGCGGCGAGGACACCGTCCGCGGGCCGGGCCGGGGTCGTCGCCGCCTTGCGGAAACGGACCCGGTTGGTGCGCGTGTCCAGCTCCATGGCGTCCACGAAGGTCCCGCCGATGTCGACGGCGAGCCGGATGGGGCGACGGGTCATGGCGTGACAGCCTGCCTTCCGATGAGGGCGGGAAGCTCGGGAACGCGCCAGCAGGCGGCCCGGCTCTCGCCGTACGACTGAAGCTCCTGCTGTTCCGTGCGGCACCGGCCGGTGGCGAACGGGCACCGGGCGGCCAGCGGGCACCCGGTCGCGGCGTCGGCTTCCTCCAGGTCCTTGACCAGCTCGACGGCCTCGCCGTCGGACCCGGTCGTCGGGCCGAGGCGGGGGGCGCTGCCCAGCAACGCCCGGGTGTACGGGTGCCGGGGCGTGTCGAAGACGACGTCCACCGGCCCCTCCTCGACGACCCGGCCGAGGTAGAGCACCACGACCCGGTCGGCGAACCCGCGCACCGTAGCCAGGTCGTGGGAGATGAACACCGAGGCGCGGTCGGCGTCGGCCGCCACGTCGGCGATCACGTCGAGGATCTGTGCCTGGACGGTGACGTCCAGCGCAGAGGTCGGCTCGTCGAAGACGATCAGGTCCGGCTCGCCCACCAGCGCGCGGGCGATGCCGACGCGTTGCGCCTGCCCGCCGGACAGCTCGTGCGGGTAGCGCTTGAGGATCGACCGGTCCAGCTCCATCCGGTCGAGCACGGCGGTGACGCGCTCCTCCCGTTGCGCCGGGGACAGGCCCGCGGCGCGCAGCGGCTCGGCGATGGAGTCACCGACGGTGCGGCGTGGGCTCAGCGAGCCGATCGGGTCCTGGAACACGAGCTGGGCGCGGGTCCGGGCCCGGCGCAGCGCCCGGCCCCGCGGGCGGGGGCGGCCCGGCTGCCCGACCAGCGCCCGCCCGGCGACGGTTACCGTCCCGGACGTGGGCGCGACCAGGCCCATCACGAGTTTCGCGAGCGTGCTCTTGCCGCAGCCGCTCTCCCCCACCACACCCAGCGTCTCACCCGGGGCGAGCCGCAGCGTGACGCCGCGCAGCGCGTGGTGCCCGCCGGATCCGAACCGGCTCCGGTAGACGACGTGCGCGTCCTCGACCTCCAGCACGGCCGGCTTCGGGTTCGCACCGGTTTCCGCGCCCTTCTCCTCGGCGGCCGGTGGCGGCGGCGTACCGGCGTCCAGCGGCCGGGTCTGCGGGTGGAAGCAGGCGAGCGACCATTCGCCGCCACCGGGCACCGGCGCGGTGGGCGGGCGCCGGGTCGAGCAGGTGCGGTCGGCGTGCGCGCACCGGGCGACGAACGGGCAGTTGTCCGGCTCCTGCGTCAGCAGCGGCATGGCGCCGGGGGTGGCCACGACCGGCCGGCCGCCGACGTCCGGCACCGAGCGCAGCAGCGCCCGGGTGTACGGGTGCGCAGGCTCCCGCAGCACCTGCGCGGCCGGTCCGCTCTCCACCACGGTGCCGGCGTAGAGCACGACGACCCGGTCGCAGACCTCCGCGATGGACGCCAGGTCGTGCGAGATCAGCAGGACGCCCCGGCCGTCGGTGTCGGCGGCGTGCCGGAACTGGCGCAGGATCTCCCGGGTCAGCGTCACGTCCAGGCCGGTGGTCGGCTCGTCGGCGATCAGCAGTTCCGGGGCGCAGCCGGTGGCCAGCGAGATCATCACGCGCTGGGCCATGCCGCCGGACAGCTCGTGGGCGTACGCGTCGAGCCGCCGCTGCGCGCTGCGGATGCCGACCGTCTCGAACAGCTCGCGCGCCGCCTCCCGGGCCCGGTCGCCGGACATGTCCTGGTGGGTGGCGAGCCGGTCGACGAGCTGCTTGCCGATGGTGCGGGTGGGGCTGAGCGCGCCGCGCGGGTTCTGGAAGCAGATCGCCACCCCCCGCCCGCGGTGGGCGGCGAGCGCGGCGTCGTCCATACGCAGCACGTCCGAGTCGCCGAGGCGCACCCGGCCGGTGGCGTGCGAGCCGCCGGGCAGCAGCCCGACGACGGCGCGGGCCACCATGCTCTTGCCGCCGCCGCTCTCACCGACCAGGCCGACGACCTCGCCGGGTCGTACGGCGAAGCTGACGCCGCTGAGCGCTGCCACCTGCCGGCCGGGCCGGCGGATCGTCACGGAGAGGTTCTCGATCGACAGCACGGTCACCGCCGCTTCGCGTTGGCGCGGTCCTGCAGGCCTTCGCCGAGCAGGCTGAAACCCAGGACGCAGACGAACAGGGCCAGGCCGGGCGGGACCGAGGTCCACCACCGGCCGCCGACCACGTCCGCGGCGCCCAGGCTGATCATGGCGCCCCACTCCGCCTCGGGGATGCTCACGCCCAGGCCGAGGAAGGAGAGCCCGGCCAGGGTGAGCATGGCCCAGCCGCAGTTCAGCGGCGCGATCACCCGGACCGGGGTGAGGCTGTTGGGCAGCAGGTGCCGCCAGAGCACGCCGGCCGGCGACGCCCCGGAGGTGATCGCGGCGTCCACGAACGGCAGTTCCCGCAGCGACCGCACCTCGGCGCGGACCAGCCGGGCGTACGCCGGCGCGTTCACCGCCGCGATGGTGACGATCAGGTTGATCGTGCCGTTGCCGAGCAGCGCGGCCACGGCCAGCGCCAGGATGAAGGTGGGGAACGACTGGAAGATGTCGACCACCCGCATCAGCACGTCGTCCAGCCAGCCGCCGAAGTAGCCGGCGACCAGACCGAGCAGCGTGCCGACGACCACCGCGAGCGCGACCGCGGCCAGGGCGATGCCCAGGTCGAGCCGGGCGGCGTAGAGCACCCGGCTCCAGATGTCCATGCCGTTGCCGTCCGTGCCGAGCAGGTGGCTGCCGCCCGGCGCGACGAGTGTGTTGGCCGCGTCGATCTCGGTCTCACCCCACTGGCTCAGCAGCGGCGCGAACACCGCCGCCAGCGCGACCACCGACAGGATGCTCGCCCCGGCGATGATCATGCGGCTGGCGAACCGGCCGTCCCGGTCACCGCCGGGCACGACCACCGGCGCGGCGGCGGGACCGCCGGGGACGGTGCGCAGCTCGGCCATCAGAGCCTCACTCTCGGGTCGAGGATCGCGTGGACCACGTCGGCGATGAGGAACACCAGCACGTAGCACAGCGCGATGACCAGCACCGACGCCTGAACCACCGGGTAGTCCCGGTAGAGCAGGCCGCGCAGGGCCCACTGGCCGAAGCCCTGCCACGAGAACACGTACTCGACGAGCACGGTGGAGCCGATCGCCGTACCGAAGACCAGCGCGGCCAGCGACGGCAGCCGGACCAGCGTCGCCCGCAGCAGGTAGCCGTGGTGCAGCGTCCGGTCCCGCAGCCCGTGTGCCTTCGCCGCGGCGTACGACTCCGAGTGCAGCACCTCCAGTGCGGAGGCCCGGACGCTGCGCAGCAGCGGGGCGACCACGCCGACCACGAGGGTCAGCACCGGCAGCACCAGGTAGGCAGCGGCCGAGGCGGTCGCCGGCCCGTTTGCGGTGAGGACGGCATCGACGAGGTCGGCACCGGTGAGCGGGGTCAGGCCGGTGTCCGGGTCGACGCGGCCGTTCGGCGCCGGGAACCAGCCGAGGATGCTGTAGCCGACGAGCACCAGCACCAGGCCGAGCCAGAACTCCGGTACGGAGTTGCCGACCAGCGCGAAGATCCGGATGCTGTGGTCACCGGCCCGGTTGGCCCGCTTGGCCGACCAGATGCCCAGCACCGTCGCCACCACCAGCGCGAAGGTCACCGAGATGACCACGAGTTCCAGGGTCGGCCCCACCCGCAGCGCCATCTCCGAGCCCACGGAGCCGCCGCTCTGGATCGACGTCCCGAAGTCACCGGTCAGCAGCCCGCCGAGGTAGTCGAGGAACTGGTGCCACAGGGACTGGTCCAGCCCGAAGCGGGCCCGGGCCGCGGCGGCGTCCTCCTCGGTGGCGTTCTGCCCGAGGATGCTGCGGACCGGGTCGCCCGGCAGCACCCGGACCAGGAGGAAGGCCAGGACGACCACTCCGAGCAGGACGGGGACCAGCTGGAGTAGTCGCCTGACGACGAACCGGAGGATACGCATGGGTGGGTTGATCCCTAGGCCGAAGCGCTCAGGTAGCGCAGGCGGGCGAGACCGTCCATCGGCTGCACCCAGCCGGCGACAGATTCCCGGACGGGCAGGTTGAAGTTGGGCTGGCAGATGACCACCCACGGCACGTCGGCGGCGAGGATCTCCTGGACCCGCTTCCACAGCGCGTTGCGGGCGCCGGCCTCGACGGTGGTGTGCGACTTCTCGTAGATCTGCTCGATCTCCGGGTTGCTGTAGTTCGAGTAGTTGAGATTGGCGCCCTTGACGAAGCTGGTCGCCAGCATGTATTCGACGTCGTCCACCCAGAGCTGCCCGGAGGTGATCTGGAGCGGGATGTTCTTCTTGGTCCGCCGCTCGCCGAGGGTCGCCGGGTCCAGCGGGGTCAGCTTGAGCCGGATGCCGGCCTTTGCCGCCTCGCCCTGCACCTGGACGGCGATCTTCTGCTGCTCCTCGTTGTCGGCCTCGAAGACCAGCTCGGAGTCGAGCGACGCCCGGCCGGCGGCGGCCATGGCGGCCTTCGCCTTGTCCAGGTCGTGGGTGAACGGGTAGCCGCTTTCGTCGTACCCGGGCATGTCCAGCGGGACCGGGCTCTTGGCCGCGCGGGCGTCACCGCCGTACACGTTGGTGATGATCTGCTCGTAGGGCACCGCGTAGGCGAGCGCCCTGCGCACGTTCACGTCGTTGAACGGCGCTGCCGTCACCGACATCTGGATGGCGACCTGGCGGTTGCTGGCCGCCGAGATGACCTTGATGCCCGGCGCCTTCTTCAGGTCCTGGATGTCACGCTGGCTGATGCCCAGGGCGATGTCGATGTCACCGGCCTGGAGCTGGAGCCGCTGGTTGGAGGCGGCCGGCACCACGGAGATCCGGATGGTCGGCGTCCTGGCCGGGTCCGGGCCCGGGTAACCGGTGTTCGCGCTCAGCTCGATCTCCTGGCCCTGGGTGGCCTTGGCGACGTTGAAGTAGCCGCCGGTCGGCGGGTTCTTCGCGAACCACTCCTTGGCCCAGGGGTCGCTGCCGCTGGCGTGCTTCTTGGCCTCGACGGAGTCGAAGACGTAGAGCGAGATCGCCTGGATCTGCCGGGTCAGCGCGCTCGGGAACGCCTGGTGGAACTCCACCGTGTAGTCGTCGACGACCTTGACCTGGTCGGCGCTGGTCAGGCCGATGGTGCGGTAGATCCCGGCCACGTTGGCCTGGGCGGCGAACGCGCGGTCCTTCGACCACTTCACGTCGGCGGCCTTCATCTCGTTGCCGCTGGCGAACTTCACGCCGCGACGCAGCTTGAGCGTCCACACCTTCTGCTCGGCGTCCGGCTCGAACGACTCGGCGAACGTCGGGGTGATGTTCCCGGTGTCGAGGATCTGGCTGCCGTCGGCGTTGGTGACCCCGTAGTCGATCAGGTACGGGAAGACGTTCTTGTAGAGCATCAACGCGGTCAGGTCGAAGCCGACGAAGTCCTGGTCCCAGCTCGACAGGTAGCTGGAGACGGCGATGCGCAGCGTCTTGGCGGAGGCGCCACCCGACTTTCCGTCGGTGGACTTGCTGCCGCTGTCCGCGGCGCAGGCTCCGGTCGCGAACAGGAGCGCGACGCTACCGCCCAACTGCAGGACGCCGCGGCGGGAGAGCGCGGGCGAGGAGGCGCCCGGACGGGGTGAACGAGCCATGAGAAGTCCTCCTAGAAGCACGAGGCAGATGGCCCTAGCTGCGGACCTACCTGGTGTTCTACCGGATTAGGCACAGGTGAACAAGGGGGTGAACGCCGTTCACCGAACACGAACGCATCACGAAACTGCAGCCTCCCGAAGTGCGGGATGTCCCGGGAGCATGCGTTCACGAAAGTTCACTGGAATGGCCTGAGACGACCTCGGCCGGGTCCGGAAACGCCGAGAACCCCGGGAGGTACACCCGGGGTCGTCGTTGGCGCGGTCAGGGGCGGCCGGTCTCCTCGGACCCGCCGTGCGGGCCGGAGCCGGCCTCGTCGGTCAGAACGGCCCGCGGTAGCCGATGTCGCGGGACACGGCGCGGGCCGCCTCGACCACCGCCGCGCCGTGCCGCAGTGTCTGTTCGGCGAGCCGCTCCCGCGGACCGCACAGCGACACCGCGCCCACCACGTCTCCGGAGGCACTGCGGATGGCCGCCGCGACGCTGGCCGAGCCGGCCTGCCGCTCGCCGAAGCTCACCGCGTATCCCCGCTCCCGGACACCGGTGATGTCGTCCCGCAGCGCGTCGGCCGAGGTGAGCGTCCGCGGGGTGAGGCTGGCGTGCCGGTGCTGGGTGAGGAACTCCTCGATCATCTCGTCCGGCAGCGCGGCGAGGATCGCCTTGGAGGACGACCCGGCGTGCAGCGGGTACATCCGGCCCAGGGCCACCGACATCCGCACCTCGTGCGGGGAGAGCACCTGGTCGACGTACACCCGCTGCCAGCCCTGCCGGATGGACAGCGTGGCGGTCTCCCCGCTGAGCTCCACGAGCCGCTCGAGATAGGGACGGGCGGTCTTCGGCACGTCCAGGGTCCGCAGCGCGGCCAGCCCGACAGTCAGCGCGCCCGGACCGAGCTGGTACTGCTTGGTCCCCTCGTCGAACGCGAGGAACGCGTCGGTCACCAGTTCCTTGAGGATCCGGTGCGCGACCGCCTTGGGAATGCGGAGGTCGCGTGCGATCGCCGACACGCCCAGCGCCTCGGGCGCCCGGGATGCCAGCAGATTGATGATCGCGAAGGTCCGGGCCAGTCCGGAGCGGGCCCGGCCGTCGTCCCCGTCCGGCTGCTCCGTGCCGCCCGGCTCCGGTCGCCGAACGGGCCGGGACTGAACGATGATCTCCGCGCCGGCCGGACCGGTATCCACTGGGGCCATGCCGAAGGCTCCTTAAAGAACAGTTGGCGTCTATGGTGCCGGAGAATGCCGCGGACTCATTATCCGCCGAGCCGGACCACCCGCATCAAAGCCTCGACGTCTGTCGCGGGCAGCGCGGCCGCGCCGTCGACCAGCCGTTCCACGGAGGCCTCCGGCCACCTGCCGGCCAGCAGCCGCCGCACCTTGCCCGCGACCCGGTCGAATTCGAGGGGGTTGCCCGCGTGCCCGCTCGCGGCGAGCACCTCGGCGGTCGCCTGCCGGCCGTCCCGGGCCACCAACTGGATCCGGGCGCCGAGGTGCCGGGGCGGCATCCGGTCGAGCCGGTCGTCGACGGCCAGCCGGGTCACCGACTGGAGGCGCGCGAGTTCCGGGTCCGCGATCCGGCCCGGATCCAGATGGGACAGCTCGAACCCGCCGTCGCGGACTCCGCAGGCGACCACGTACGGGGTGCTCATGCTCGCGGCCAGCGCCGTCGACGGATGGGCCCGGCCGAGCACGTCGACCATCTCGCGGAAGCCCCAGCCGTTGATCTCCACGATCTCGGCGGCATCGCGACCCAGTTCGGCACGGGCGGTCATCGCCGCCTCCAACGCGGCATGCGTCGCGCCCGAGGAGGGGTACAGCTTCTGGCCCGCCAGCATCAGCATCGGTTCGCCGCCCAGCCCTTCGGTGAGGCTGTCGAGGTCGACCTCATCGGAGGCGGCGGCCAGGTAGCCCCGGTCGGCCGCCAGCGGCTCGTCGGTGGCGCGCAGGCCGGCGTGCGCGGCGAGACCGGCGAGCAGTCCCTCCCGGGACGCCTGCCCGGACAGGGCGTACCAGGCGTCGGAGAAGTACGCCGCGCCGACCACGCCCGCCGCCGCGTTGACGGCCAGGCCGATCGCCGCCTGGTAGACCTCGGCCCGCTGCTCGCCGCCCACCTTCAGGCTCGCCACAGCGGCAGCCGCCGCGTTGCACCCGCCCCGCGGGTGCCAGCCCCGGTCGAACGCCGACCGGCCGAGAGCGGTGCCGATCCGCATGGTGACCTCGTATCCGACCACCGCTGCCTCGACGAGTGCCCGGCCGGAGGCACGTACCTCCTCGCCGCGCGCCAGCAGCGCCGGGAACGTGCCGACACCCGGATGCCCGAGCGAGCCGTGCCAGACGTCGTCGAGGTTGGGGCCGGACGAGCCCGCGACGCCGTTGAGGAACGCCGCCCGGTCGGGTGCCACGCGCAGGGCGGTCCCGACGACGGTGCTCAGGCCGGGCTCACCGCCGCCCATGCGCAGTTCGGTGGAGACCCAGCGCCGGTGGTGGTCGCGGGTGCTGCCGAGCACCGCCACCCCGAGGTGGTCGAGCAGCAGTCCGCGTACCCGCCCGACCAAGTCGGCGGAGAGGTCGTCGTACCGCAGGTCGGCGGCCCAGCGCGCCAGCGCGGCGGTCGGATTCATCTCAGCCCTGCTTCCAGCGGGTCGCCCAGCGCTCCAACGTGATGATCAGTTGGGAGAGGACGACCGACACGCATGCCACGAGCGCGACGCCGGCCAGCACGCCGGTGGTGTTGAAGAAGGCGGCGGCGTTGGCGATGATGTAGCCCACGCCCTGGTTGGACGAGATCAGCTCACCGACGACCGCGCCGATCACGGCCTGCGGCACGGCGATGCGCAGACCGGTCATCACCCACACCGCGGCTGACGGCATGACGACCCGGCGGTAGATGGTCAGCCGGTTGGCCCCCATGATCCGCAGCGAGTCGATGAACAGCGGGTCGACGTCACGCGCGCCGGTGAACGTGTTGTAGAAGACCAGGAAGAAGGAGATCAGTCCGACCAGCACGATCTTCGAGCCGAACCCGATGCCGAACCAGAGCACGAACAGCGGGGCCAGGGCGAGCTTCGGCATGCTGTAGACGACCGTGACGAACGGGTTGAGCACCGCCGCGGTGGTCGGCAACCGCCCCAGGGTGAAACCGACGAGCACGCCGGCCACACTGCCGATCGCCAGGCCGGCGCCGAACTCCTGCAACGTGATGAGCAGGTGCGGCCAGATCGAACCGGTGCGGAACCACTCCAGCAACTGCTGCCCGATCGCGCTGGGCGAGCTGGTGAAGAACGGGTCGACCACCCGGCCGGACATCCACTGCCACGAACCGAGCCAGACGACCACCACGGCGATCTGCCCGAGCGCGATCTTGATCTTCGGATTGAGCTTGCGGGGCGGCCTGGCGGTGTCCGGCCCGGCGTCCGGCGCGGTGACCGCGCTGCGGCTGACCGTCTCGGTGTCACTCATGGCTTCGCCATCTCCTTCTCGCCTGCGTGGATCTCCCGCCCGAGGTTGTGCCAGACGCGGCGGCGTACCTCCTGGTACTCCGCGGTGAACTGAAGCTGTTCCAGGTCCCGCGGGCGGGGCAGGTCGACCTCGATCACGTCGACGATGCGGGCCGGGCGGGCGCTCATCACCACGACCCGGTCGGCCAGCGTGATCGCCTCGTCCATGTCGTGGGTCACGAACAGCACCGCCGCGCCGAGCTTCTCCGTCAGCGAGAGCAACTCGGCCTGCATGCGCAGGCGCAGGATCGCGTCGAGTGCGCCGAACGGCTCGTCGAGCAGGAGCGTCTCCGGCTCGTACACCAGCGCCTGGGCCAGGCCCACCCGCTTGCGCATGCCTCCGGACAGGCCGGCCGGGTACGTGTTCTCGAATCCCCTGAGGCCCACCATCTGGATGTAGGTGGCGACCTTCTCGCGGCGCTCCCGTGCCGGGACTCGGCGGATCTGGAGCGGCAGCTCGATGTTCTCGGAGACCGTACGCCAGGGCAGGATCGAGTCCCGCTGGGTCATGTAGCCGATGCTGGTGTTCGGGCCGTCGATCGGCGTCCCGCGGTAGGTCAGCGACCCGCTGGTCGGCATGATCAGCCCGGAGACCATGTTGAGCAGCGTCGACTTGCCGCAGCCGGACGGGCCCAGCAGCGCGACGAACTCCCCCTCCCACAGGTTGAAGTCCACACGGGAAAGGGCGTTCACGGGACCACGGCGTCCGTGGTAGGTCATGGACACGGCCTGCGCCGAGACGACGGCGTTGCGGGCGGTTCCCGAATTCTCAGAAGGCATCCGACTTCTCCCGTGTCGCTGTCAGGCCGGCTGGAGCATGGAGCGGTCGACCTCGGCCAGACTCGATCGCCCGAGCAGGGCGAGCGACTTGACCATCTCCGCCGCGACCATCTCGAGGGCCCGCCGTACGCCGTCGCGGCCGCCGGCGCACAGCCCCATCGCCGCGAGCCGGCCCACCACCACCAGGTCGGCGCCGAGGGCGAGCGCCTTCAGCACGTCGGTGCCGCGCCGGATGCCGCCGTCGACGGCGACGCTGATCCGGCCGCCGACCGCCTCCACCACCTCGGGCAGTTGCCGGAGCGTGGCCGGGGTGCAGTCGAGCTGCCGTCCGCCGTGGTTGCTGACGATCACCCCGGCCGCGCCGATGTCGGCGGAGAGCACCGCGTCCTCGCCGGTCATCACACCCTTGATCACCACCGGCAGCGAGGTCTCGCCGAGCGCCTCGGCCAGGTAGTCGAACGTCCACACCGGCTGGCTCATGGCGCGGAACTCGCCGAACATCTCCTCGGCGTGGTCCGTCTCGCCCCGGTAGTTGCCGCGCATGACGTCCTCGTAGACGAACTGGTTGGCGAGGTTGCGGTCGCGGTAACCGGCGGTCGGGCAGTCGGCGGTGATCACGAGGCCGCGGTATCCGGCCGACTCGGCCCGGCGGACCAGCCGCCGGAAGTTGGCCAGGTTGCCGACCGGGTGGAGCTGGAACATCAGCGCCGACTCGGGTGCCACCTCGCGGATCCTCTCCAGCGGGTGGGTGGAGACGTGCGGTGCCAGGGCCAGCGCACCGACGTCCTGCGCCGCGCCGGCCACGGCGAGCTGGCCGTCCGGGTGGAACAGTCCGTCCGCGCCGAACGGCGCGGTGGCCACCGGCATCCTCAGCGGCCAGCCCAGGTAGGTCGTCTCCAGCGACGGCGGCTTGCTGCCGGTGAGGATCCGGGGCCGGAACGTCCAGCGGTCGAACTCGTCGAGGTTGGCGGCGACGCTGCGCTCGGCGCCCGCGCCGCCCTCCAGGAAGTCCCATACGGCCTGCCGCGCCCCGCTGCGGGCAGCGGCCTTGAGGTCTCCGAAGTTCTTGATGTGGGTGGAGCTCACCCCTGGTACCGAAGTCACGATCGTCTTCCCAACGTCTAGGAGCCGGCCCCGCCGGCGATGGGCAGCGCAGCTCAGTAGGACGTGCCGACCTTGTCGAAGGCCTGCTGGGCGATGGTGGCGTTCCAGGTGTCGTCGAAGCCGATCTTCTCGGCCGCGGCCGCCTCGCTGACGCTGCCGTTGATCTCGAAGGCGGTGACCACGAACTCGTTGGCCTGCTTGAACTGTTCCGGGGTCAGGACGATGCTCTTGCCGTAGATCGGGTAGTTCGACTCGAACGCCGTCTTGAAGACCTCGGGCTTGATGTCGGTGAAGATGCCGGCGAGCAGGTCGTGAAACTCGTCCTTCTCCGCCTGGATGAAGTTGAGCGACCGCTGGATCGCCCGGCAGTACGAGGCGATGGCCTCGGGGTTCTTCTCCAGGAAGTCCTCCTTGCAGGAGGCCACGATGTAGGGGAAGCCGACGAGCGGCTGGACCGGGTCCTTGGACATGTCGAAGAGGTACTTCATGCCGAGGTCGGAGATCGCCTGGTCGGAGATCGGCGACGAGATCGCCATGCCGTCGATCTGCTTGTTCTTCACCGCCGCGAGCATCGCCGACCCGCCGCCCTGGATCGGCACGATCTTCAGGTCCTTGTTCGGGTCGAGCTTGCCCAGGTTGCTGGCGGCGTACCGGATCAGCAGGTCCGGGGTGCTGGCGACGCCGGTGGAGGCGAGCTGCATGCCGCGCATGGCCGCGCCCCGCTGCTCGGGGGTGCTGGAGTCGCTCAGGCCGGCCTTCTCGAACGCCTCGGCGCTGATCACGATGTTCGTGGCCAGGGTGGTCACCATGCCGCAGAAGCTGATCAGCGGCTGGCCCACCGCCGTGGACTTCATGGTGTCCATCGGCGAGCCGACGACGAAATCGGCGTCACCGGCGAGAACGATGTTGGCCACCACTCCCTGCCCGGCGACCTTGCCGTTCTGCTGCAGCCCTTCCTCGGCGAAGTAGCCCTTCTTCTCGGCGACGAGGAACGGCGCCCAGATGAAGGAGGTCGCGGTCGACCGGATGGTGGTGTACGGGCCGCCGGCGTTGCCGCCGCCGGAGGCGGCGGGGGCGCCGTCCGGGCGGGAACACGCGGCCAGCAGGCCACCGGCACCGGCCAGGGCGCCGAGTCGGAGCAGGTTACGACGGGACAAAGCAGACATTGTTACTCCCGGGGGAACGAGTAAGAAAGACGAGGTGGCGCGCTCAGTGCCGGCCGAGGGTGCCGAATGCCGCCGGCGAGTCGCCGAGACCGGCCGCCCGGAAGGCGGCCCAGATACTTGCCTGGTTGGCCGTGACGACGGGGATGGAAATGTCGTTCTCCAGCTCGGCGACCACGCCGAGGGTGGAGAGGTTCGTGCAGCTGATGAACAGCGCCTCGGCGTCCGGGTGGGCGGCGGCCCGAGCGAGGCGGTAGACGACCTCCTCGGACTGCTGCGCGATGGCCGAGACCGGTGTGCGGGCGAGCGGGAAGTGCGCGACGCGCTCCCGCAGGCCGAGACCGACCAGGTTGACCACGTCGAGACCGTGCGCGGTGAAGAATTCGCGCAGCCGCTGGTTGAGGGTGTCGTCGTAGGGGGTGGCGACGGCGACCCGGGTGACGCCCAGCGCGCGGAGCGCCTGCACGCCGGCCCCCGACGTGGACAACGTCGGGCAGCCGACGCGCTCGGCGATCCGCCCTACCAGGTCGGTCTCGTACTCGTGACCACCGACGAAGCTGCCGGATGTGCAGCCGAAGACCACGACGTCGGCGTCGAGCTCGGACAACTGCTCAGCGGCGCGCAGGGCGTCGTCGGCCATGGTGACCAGACCGGCGGGGTCGAGCCGGGGAATCACCATCCGGGCCGCGTGTGCGGATGCGCCGCGGGGCAGTACGGAGTAGATCTCCGGCTCCATAGTCATGTTGACGTGCGGGACGATCAAGCCGATTCGGGCTCGCCAGCCGTGCATCGTCGTCACCTCCTGGCGGCCCGGTGCCGGGGCGTAGGTTTAGTGGTGAAGCGGACTCGTTCGCCTGAGTGGAACGCCGGTCCGCTATGTATGCCGGGACGCTAATGGCTCGTCCCGAGCCCCGTCAAGGGTGGAAAAGCAGCCGGAACAAAACGTCCGGCCGGCTCACCGCCAGCGGCCGACCAGATCGTTGACCAGGCACGACGACGAAACCTCCGACCGACCGAGGCGACGCAGGGCGCGATACGCCGCGGCCACCGACGAGGAGAGCACCGGCACGCCGAGTTCGTCGCCGACCGCGGCGACGGCCTCGACCGTCGGCATGCCGGTGCCGCTGAGCAGCACCACCGTGCCCGGGTCGGGCCGCAGCCCACGCAGCAGGGTGGTGACCTCGGCGGGCGTGATCGCGTAGATGCCGTTCGGCGCCGGCGCCTTCGCCACGCCGGCCACCGTGAGCCCGGCGGAGGTCCAGTACCCGACCGCCAGGTCGGTGAGCCAGTCCGGGTACGGCGAGACGACCAGCACCCGCGTGCGGCCGAGTTCGGCGAGCGTCTCCAGGATCGCCCGGGCCGCGGTCAGCCCCCGTCCGGCGCCCGCCGCCTCGATCGCCTCGTGCAGCCGCGCGTCGCCGTCCGTTCCCACCAGGTAGGACGAACCGGTGCAGGCGAAGTAGGTGACCCCGGGCCGGGCCGGGAGCAACGTGCCCGTGGTGGAGGTGAGCGCGTCGTTGTAGCCGAGCAGCCGCTCCTTCAGGGTGCCCGGCAGCTGCGGCAGCGGCGCGATCCGGACGTCGACCGCAGCGGGCAGCAGGGCGCGCAGCTCGGTCGCCACCGTCGGGTTCTCCGGCGGCACCAGTGCCGCGACCCCATCACCGCCGCTCCCGCCGGTCGACGCGTCGATCCGGTTCGGCTCCTCACCCATGACAGCCACCGCCTTCCAGTTCGCTGATCGTTCCGAGTCTCGGCCCGAACCGTTGACAGGCCGGGCCGTGGCACGACAGTATCCACCTTGTTCCGCCTGGGAAACCATCGTTCGTTTGACAGGAACAACTCTTATCTCGGATGGGCGCCCCAGGAACCCCGAGGCAAAGGTGTGCAGACTGACATGTGGAATCGCCCTGACGTCGACTTCGTCTCGACCCAAGACCTGCCCTGGGCCCCGGTCCCGGGCGGTCAGTTCGGCTCCGGCCACGGCGGCGGCCTGCGCAAGACACTCTCCGTCGACGAGGAGGACGGCGCCCGCACCGAGCTGCTCGCCTTCACCAACCGGCAGCAGGGGGTGCTGAGCGCCCAGGCCGACATCTTCGTCATCGCCGGCCGCGGCACCGTCAACGACGAGCCGTACGCCCCGGGCACGTACCTGCACGCCCAGGCGATGACCGAGCTCGACTGGGTGCCCGGCGTCGGTGAGACGGTGCTGTACTTCGGCCCGCACAGCACGCCGGACTTCGCCGCCGGACCGGGGGCGGGAGCACTCACCGTGCTGCACGAGACCCGCGACGAGTGGGTGTCGATGGGCTGGCGGGGCGACGAGCCGCAACCGGCCGACGTGCGGATCCGCTGGCTGCGCCGCGACGAGGCCGGCATCGTCTTCCTCGTCGGCATGCTCCCCGGATACACGGCGGTCAACGAGGAGAAGCACCCGGTCTACGAGGAGTCCTTCAAGATCGCCGGGGATCTGATGCTGGGACGCCGCGGTGTGGTCAAGCCCGGTGGCTACTTCTTCCGCAGCCCGCAGACCTGGCACGGCCCGCTCTACAGCCGCACCGGCAACCTCTCCCTGATCCGCAAGAACGACTTCGGCAGCACCGACTACCGCGACCCGCTGCCGGGACACGACCTGGGCAGCCTCGTCCCCGCCTTCTACGACCGCGACGCCTCGTTGACGCCGAGCCTCGGGCCGTCGCAGCGATGAGTGAGCCCGGCCAGCTCGCCGCGATCCGGGCCGAGCGCGGCTACCTGCTGTCGTACCACGAGGTGTACGCCCGCACGGAGCCCGGCTTCCTGGACGCGTACACCCGGCTCTACCGCCGGTTCACCCTCGACGAGCGGCACCTGCCGGCCCGCGAGCGGGAGCTGGTCTGGGTCGGTCTGCTCGTCGCCGACGAGGAGGCGGTGGGCTCGCTGCACGTCGAGCGCGGGTACGCCGCGGGGCTGACCACCGACGAGATGGCGCAGGCGACAGCGGTGGCCGGGGCGGCGGCCGCGTGGCGGCCGATCTTCTTCGCCGCGCGGGCCTGGGCGGCCACGCTGCCGATGGACGGCTTCACCCGCTACCACGCCCTGCTCGCCGCCGCCGCGCCGGACCTGTCCGACCGCGAGACCGACCTGATCGCCGTCGTGGTGCACGCGGTGCACCAGCAGGAGGAGGCGTTCCTGCACCACCTCGACCGGCTGTACGCCGCCGGGGTGCGGGAGCGGGACGTCGCCGAGGCGATCAGCTACCTGCTGCTGCCGCGCGGCGCCAACGCGCTGCTCTGGGCCACCGACCAGTGGCTGAGCGCCGTGGAGTCCGGCCGCGTCACCCCCACCGGCGAGCTGGCCGGCGTCAACACCCGGACCCGCCGCTCATGACCTCGCTGGTGGTCGGCGGACGTGGGGCGATCGGCTCCGCCGTGGTCGACGCCCTGCGCCGCGACGGGGAGACGGTCCACGTACTGGACCGGACCGACGGCGTGGACGCCGCCGACCCGCGCCAGGTACGCCAGTTCCTGGACGCGCTCCCCGAGGCCCCGACCCGGGTGGCGCACCTGGCCGGATCGGTCGGGCACGGCGGACTGCTCGACGTCTCGCCCGAACAATGGCGGCAAGTGCTGGACGACAGCCTGACCAGCGCCTATGTCGTGGTCCGGGCGGTGCTGCCGGCCATGCTCGCGGCCGGTGCCGGCGCCATCGTGCTGATGAGTTCGGTGAACGGCCGGCACGGCGGGAACGCGCTGTCCGGGCCGGCCTACGCGGCGGCGAAGGCCGGGGTGCTGGCACTGACCCGCAACATCGCCAAGGAGTTCGGCGGCCGGGGCGTACGGGCCAACGCGGTGGCACCCGGACCGGTGCGGTCGGTGATGACCGAGCGCCTGTCCACCCGGGAGCTGTCGGACCTCGTCAGTCAGGTGCCGCTGCGCCGGCCCGCCGAGCCGGCGGAGGTCGCGGAGACGATCGCCTTCCTGCTCGGGGAACGCGCGAGCTACGTCAACGGCGCCACCGTCGACGTCAACGGCGGGATGTGGACGGGATGACCGGGACCGTACGAGTAAGGAGGTACCAGCGGTGACCGAACGGGAGAACCGGACGGACGGGCACGGCCCGCTGCGCGGCATCCGGGTGCTGGACGTCTCGACCATTCTGGCCGGGCCGCTCTGCTGTCAACTGCTCGGCGACTACGGCGCCGACGTCGTCAAGATCGAGCACCCCGTCGCCGGGGACAGCATGCGCGGCCACGGCGAGGCCAAGGACGGCGTGCCGCTGTGGTGGAAGGAGATCTCGCGCAACAAGCGGACCGTCGGGCTGAGCCTCTCCGACCCCGACGGCGCCGACATCTTCCTCCGGCTCGCCGCCACCGCCGACGTCGTGGTGGAGAACTTCCGCCCCGGCACGCTCGAGCGGTGGGGCGTCGGCCCGGACCGCCTGCACGAGGTCAACCCCGGGCTGGTGATCGTCCGGATCACCGGCTTCGGTCAGACCGGCCCCTACGCCGCCCGCCCCGGCTTCGGCACGCTGGCCGAGGCGATGAGCGGGTTCGCCCACCTGACCGGCGAGGCGGACGGCCCGCCGACGCTGCCCGCGTTCGGCCTGGCCGACAGCATCTGCGGCATCGCCGCGTCCTCGGCCGCGGTGATGGCCCTCTACGCCCGCGACGCCCGGGGCGGCCGGGGCCAGGTCGTCGACCTGAGTCTGCTGGAACCCATCATGGCCGCCGTCGGCCCCGGCCCGATCGCGTACGACCAGCTCGGCGTCGTCGGGCAGCGGCACGGCAACCGCTCGACCAACAACGCCCCGCGCAACACCTACCGCACCCGGGACGGGCGCTGGGTCGCCGTGTCCACCAGCGCGCAGGCGATCGCCGAGCGGGTCCTGCGCCTGGTCGGTCACCCCGAGGTCGTCGACGAGCCGTGGTTCCGCTCCGGCCGGGAGCGGGCCGCGCACGCCGACCTCCTCGACGCGTACGTGGGCGGCTGGATCGCCGAACGTACCCGTGACGAGGTGCTGCGCGAGTTCAGCGCGGCCGGCGCGGCCGTCGGCCCCGTCTACGACGCGCGGGATCTGGTGGAGGACGAACACGTCCGGAACACCGAGATGATCACGACGGTGGAGGACGACGACCTCGGCCCGATGCGCATGCACAACGTGATGTGGCGGATGTCGGACACGCCGGGCCGGATCCGGTTCACCGGACGCGCCCTGGGCGCCGACACCGACGATCTGCTCGGCAACGAGCTGGGCTGCACGCCCGAGGTCCTGGCCGAGCTGCGCGCGCGCAAGGTCGTCGCCTGACCACCCCCGCGGTCGGTCGACCGATTCCGAAAGATGAGGAACAACCCGTGACACCCCCAAGCCAAGCCACCGTCGCCGATCCGCTGCTCGCGGCCGTCCGTGGCGGAGTGACCGTCTACGACCTCGGCCGCCGGCTCTCCGTCGGCATGCCCCAGTCCCCCAACCACCCCGCCTACTGGCACTCCCTGCCCCGCCGGCACGGGGACATGGTCCGCTCCGACGGCGGCTCCGCGGCGAACGACATGATCACCATGGGTACGCACGTGGGCACGCACATCGACGCGCTCGCGCACGTCTCGCACCACGGCCTGCTCCACGGCGGCGCGGACGCGGTCGAGGCGGGCCGGGGCGGCCGGTACGTGGAACTGGGTGCGCACACGATCGCCCCGATGGTGCGCCGTGGCGTGCTGCTCGACGTACCTCGCGCGATCCGCGCCGGGGACGGCTGCCCGGCCGGTTACGAGATCACGCCGGACGACCTTGCGGCCACCGAGGCAGCACAGGCCACGCCCGTCGGCGCGCACGACGTGGTCCTGGTGCGCAGCGGCTGGGGCCGGTTCTTCGAGCACGAGGACCGCAACGTCTACATGGGCCTGGAGTCCGGGGTACCGGGCGTCGGCGAGGCCGGGGCGGTGTGGCTCGCCGACCGCGCGGTGCACGCGGTCGGGGCGGACACCATCGCCTTCGAGCGCCTGCGCCCGGGCGCGGCGCACAGCGTGCTGCCGGCGCACCGGGTGCTCCTGGTGGAACGCGGGATCTACATCATCGAGGCGATGGCGCTGGAGGAACTGGCCGCCGCCGGAGTGCACGAGTTCACCCTGATCCTGGCACCGCTGCCGCTGTTCGGCGCGACCGGATCGCCGGTGCGCCCGCTGGCGGTGGTCGGGCATGGCTGAGCTCACGCTGGCCGAGCGGCTCGCCGCGTTCGCCGCGGCGACCACGCACACCGGCCTGCCCGACGACGTACGGCACAGCGTCCGTCAGCGGGTGCTCGACGTGCTGGGCCTCTGCGTCGCCGCGTACCGGCTGCCGACGAGCACCGCGGCGGCCGGGTTCGTGGCCGACCAGGGCGGCCGGCCCGAGGCGCACGCCGTCGGCCTGCCCGAGGCGGTGCCGGCCGCGCAGGCCGCCTTCGCCAACGGGGTGCTCGCCCACTCCCTCGACTACGACGACACACACCTGCCCTCGGTGCTGCACCCCAGCGCCGGCGTCGTGCCGGCCGCACTGGCCGCCGCCCAGGCTGCGGGGGCCGGCGGCGGGCAGTTGACGGCGGCCGTCGCGGTCGGCCTGGAGGTCGCCGTCCGTCTCGGCATGGCCGGGTACGACCGCAAGCTGGGCAACTCGGTCTTCTTCGAGCACGGACAGCACGCCACGTCGATCTGCGGGGCGATGGGCGGTGCCGCCTCGGCGGCGCTGCTGTTCGGCCTCGGCGCCGAAGGGGTCGCCAACGCCCTCGGCGTCACCGCCTCCTTCTCCGCCGGCATCATCGAGGCCAATCGCACCGGCGGCACCGTGAAGCGACTGCACTGCGGGTGGGCGGCGCACTCGGCGGTCACCGCCGCACAGCTCGTCAAGCGCGGTTTCACCGGCCCGCCGACCGTCCTGGAGGGCAGGTTCGGCTTCTTCCGCGCCTTTCTGCGGGACGAGGTCGACCTGGACCAGGTCACCGGCGGGCTGGGCGAGGACTGGTCGGTGCCGGGGATCTTCTTCAAGCCGTACCCGGCCAACCACTTCACCCACGCCGCGATCGACGCCGGGCTGCGGCTGCGCGAGCGCGGCGTGCCGCTGGACCGGATCACCCGAATCGAGCTGCGGGTGCCGGCCGCGGTGATCCGCACGATCGGCCAGCCGATCGAGGTCAAGCGGGCTCCGGAGACCGGCTACCAGGCGCAGTTCTCCGGCCCGTACGCGGTCGTCGCGGGCCTGCTCGGCGGATCCGGGCTCGGCGTCGGGCTGACCGACTACACCGACGAACTGGCCCGCGATCCCCGCCGCCGCGCGCTGATGGCCACCGTGGACGTGCTCCCCGACGGCCGCTGCGACTCGATCTTCCCCAACCAGTTCCCGGCGATCGTGACGGTCCACACCGACGACGGCCGGGAGTGCACCGAGGAGGTGCTGGCCAACCGCGGCGGCCCGCAGCGTCCGCTCAGCGACGAGGAACTCGCGGTGAAGTTCCGGGAGAACGTCGCCGGCCGGCTCACCGACGAGGCCGCGCGCCGGGTCGAGGACCTGGTACTGCGCCTCGACGACCTCGACGCCATCGACGAGATCCCCCGGACCCTGGCTCGCCTGGAGGCCGGCTCACCCACCTCAAGGAGGAACCCATGACGTCCTTTGACACACTTGTGACGAACGTCCGCGTCGTACGGCACGAGTGGACGAAGCCGCAGCAGGTGGACATCGCCGTCCGCGACGGCCGCGTCGTGCAGGTCGCCGCCGGCATCGACCCGGCGTCGGCCCGGACCGTGGTCGACGGTGGCGGCAAGCTCGCCTTCCCCGGCGTGGTCGACGCGCACCAGCACTGGGGGATCTACAACCCGCTGGACCAGGACGCCGCCTCGGAGAGCCGGGCCTGTGCCCAGGGCGGGGTGACCTCCGCCATCACCTACATGCGCACCGGGCAGTACTACCTGAACCGGGGTGGCGCGTACGCCGACTTCTTCCCCGAGGTGCTCGCCGCCACCGCCGACCGGTCGCACGTGGACTACGCGTTCCACCTCGCGCCGATGTCGAAGCAGCACATCGGTGAGATCCCCGACCTGGTCGAGCGGCACGGGGTGACCTCGTTCAAGGTGTTCATGTTCTACGGAAGCCACGGCCTGCACGGCCGGTCGACCGACCAGAGCAGCTTCCTGATGATCCCGAAGGACGAGCGGTACGACTACGCGCACTTCGAGTTCGTCATGCGCGGCGTCCAGGCGGCCCGGGAGCGGTTCCCCGAGCTGGCCGACGAGATCTCGCTGTCGCTGCACTGCGAGACCGCCGAGATCATGAACGCGTACACCCGGATGGTGGAGGAGGAGGGGACGCTGTCCGGGCTGGCCGCGTACCACGCCTCCCGGCCGCCGCACTCCGAGGGCCTGGCCGTCAGTATCGCCTCGTACCTGGCCCACGAGACCGGCCTGCCGACGATCAACCTGCTGCACCTGACGTCCCGCAAGGCGGTCGACGCCGCCCTGCGGATGTCGCAGGCGTTCCCGCACATCGACTTCCGCCGCGAGGTCACGGTCGGGCACCTGCTCGCCGACATCGACACCGCGAACCTGGGCGCCAAGGTGAACCCGCCGATCCGGCCGCGCGAGGACGTCGAGGCACTGTGGGAGTACGTCCTGGCCGGCAAGATCGACTGGGTGGTGAGCGACCACGCCTGCTGCCGCGACGAGGTCAAGTTCGGTGCGCCCCGGGACGACGTGTTCGTGGCGAAGTCGGGCTTCGGCGGCGCCGAGTACCTGCTGCCCGGCCTGATCTCCGAGGGCAACCGCCGGGGCCTGCCGTACCACCGGATCGCCGAGATGACCGCGTGGAACCCGGCCCGGCGCTTCGGGCTGCGCACCAAGGGCGACATCGCCGAGGGCTTCGACGCCGACTTCTGCCTGGTCGATGACGACCACACCTGGACTGTGCGGGCTGCCGACTCGGAATCGGTGCAGGAGTACACCCCGTTCGAGGGCTTCGAGCTGAGCGCCCGGGTCACCGACACGTTCCTGCGCGGCGAGCGGATCCTGGAGGCGGGTGCCGTGGTCGGCACCCCCCGCGGGCGCTACCTGGCCCGGCCGGCGTGACCAGTACACCGCGCAGCTACCTGTACGCGCCGGGCAACGAGCCGCGAAAGCTGGCCCGGGCCGCCTCGGCCGACGCCGACGCCGTGATCTGCGACCTGGAGGACGCGGTCCCACCGGCGGCCAAGTCCGAGGCCAGGCGCAACGTCGCCGCTTTCCTGGCCGACCCGCCGAAGCCGGGTGGTGAGTGGTGGGTGCGGATCAACGCCGGCTCGGCCACGGACGACGTGGCGGCGGTGGCGTGCCCGGCGCTGCGCGGCGTCGTGGTGCCCAAGGCCGAGCCGGAGTTGCTCGACGAGGTAGCCGAGGCGCTGGCCCGGGCCGAGTCGGCGTGCGGACTGCCGCCCGGCACGCTGCTGGTGCTGCCGCTGCTGGAGACCCCGCGCGGCGTGCTCACCCTGGACCGGGTGGCCGCCGCGCCGCGGGTCCTGCGGCTGGGTCTCGGCGAGGCGGACCTCGCCGCCGAGCTGGGCCTGCGGCCGGGACCCGACAAGGAGGAGCTGTGGCCGCTGCGCACGGCCGTGGTGCTCCACTCGGCGGCGGCCGGTCTGGTGCCGCCGGTGGGTCCGGTCGAGACGGCGGTGCGCGACATCGAGCGCCTCGACCGGAGCACCCGGATTCTGCTGCGGCAGGGGTTCCGGGCCCGCACCGCGATCCATCCCGCACAGGGACCGGTGATCAACGACGTGTTCACCCCGTCGGCCGAGGAGGTGGCCGACGCGCGGGACGTGGTGGCACGTCTCGCCGCGGTCACCGAGCACGGGCACGGTGTCGCCGTCACGGCGGACGG
The DNA here is from genome assembly GCF_900091565.1 of Micromonospora marina. Taxonomy (GTDB): domain Bacteria; phylum Actinomycetota; class Actinomycetes; order Mycobacteriales; family Micromonosporaceae; genus Micromonospora; species Micromonospora marina. Next base: position 195,758 of record NZ_FMCV01000006.1, read on the forward strand.
CCGGATGATCGACGCCGCGGTGGCCCGAGCCGCCCACGACGTCCTCGCCCGGACGGTATGAGGACGGGCTACGGCCAGCCGGTGTCTGCCGCCACCTGGTACCGCCGGGAGGACGACCGCGTCCCGGTGAACATGGTCTAGGGCCGCCGCCGGCCGGCGCACCTGCGCAGCGATCCCCGGGTCTCCCTGACCGGCTGACCACCGCCCCCACGATGTCCGACCCGTACGGCAGAGTGTCGGGCATGACCGAACCGGAGGACCCGAAGGCCGCGCTGCACCGCTACCTGCGCGGGCTACGGGAGGACCTGATCTGGAAGCTCGACGGGCTGAGCGAACGCGACGCCCGGCTTCCGCGCACCGCGAGCGGCAACAACTTCCTGGGCCTGCTCAAGCACTGCCTGAACGCCGAGGCCGGCTACTTCGGGTCCACGTTCGGCCGCGAGTTCCCCACTCCGGAGGAACTGGTCCCGTCCGAGGCGGTCGACGCGGACCCGCAGTCGGACTGGTACGCCCGGGAGGACGAGAGCAAGGACGGTCTGATCGACCTGTACCGCCGGGTGGGGGCGTTCGCGGACCAGACGATCGAGGCGCTGCCGCTGGACGCGCCGGGGCGGGTGCCGTGGTGGCAGCCCGGCCGGCAGGACGTGACGCTGCACCAGGTCATCGTGCACGTCTGCGTCGACCTGGCCCGGCACGCCGGGCACGCGGACATCATGCGCGAGCAGCACGACGCGGCGATCGGGCTGCGCCGGGACAACACGAACATCCCCGGCGGCTACGACTGGCCGGCGTACGTCAGTAAGCTGTCGGCGCTCGCGGACCGGTTCGCGTAGCCGGCTTTCCGGTACTCCGGCCGGAAAGTTCCAACCACATTTCGGACAGCGGATCGACAGGACCAGCAGCATCGTGAAGCATCTATCCCATGAAGATCCGGCCCGCCGTCGCCCCGCCGACCGCTGAGGACACCGGTCCCGCACAGGCCCTCGCCGACCGGCCCTCGGACGACCGCCCCTCCGACGAGCGTCCCTCGGACGGCGGGCCCCGGCGGCGGCCGAACCCGGAGTGGACGCTGGCGATCCTGGGCAGCCTGCTGCTGGCGGTGGTGCTGACCTGGCCGACGATGCGGCACCCGGCGACCACGATCCCCGGCGACCTCGGCGACCCGACGTTGCAGGCGTGGCAGGTCGCCTGGTCGGGGCACACCCTGCTCAACGATCCGGCCAACCTCTGGAACTCGAACACGTTCTATCCGGAGCGCTACACCTACGCCTACAGCGACACGCTGCTCGGGTACGCGCCGTTCGGGATGATCGGCTCCGGCTTCGAGGCCGCGGTGATCCGCTACAACGTGCTCTACGTGCTGCTGCACGCGCTGGCGTTCCTCGGGGCGTACGCGCTGGCCCGGCAGCTCGGCGCGAACCGCTGGGGCGGGGCGGTCGCCGGGGTGGCGTGGGCGTACGCGCCCTGGCGGCTGGCGCACTCCGGCCACCTGAACATCCTGTCCAGCGGCGGGATCGCGCTGGCGCTGGCGATGCTGGCGCGCGGCCACGGCTGGTCGCTGCGCCACGGCTACCGGCCGGAACGCCGCAAGCCCGGCTGGGCGGTGGCCGGATGGCTCGTCGCGGCCTGGCAGGTCACGCTCGGCTTCGGCATCGGGCTGCCGCTCGTCTACTTCCTGCTGGCCGCCGTGCTGGTGGCAGCCGGCTGCTACGGCTGGTCCTGGTGGCGCGGACGGGAGCGGCCCCCGTTCGGCCGGCGGCTGCTCGTCGCCGACCTGGCCGGCGGCGCCGTGTTCGGCACCGTGACGCTGCTGCTCGGGCTGGTCTACCTGCGCGTGGTCGACCTCAACCCGCAGGCGGTCCGGTCGCTGGACTGGACCAAGATGTTCTCCCCGCCGCTGATCGGGTTCGTCACCGCGCCGGGCGACTCGTGGCTGTGGGGGGAACGGCACGCCGCCGCCCGCGAGCAGCTGACCTGGCCGCCGGAGATGGCGCTGCTACCCGGCATGACGCTGATCGGGCTGGCCGCGGCGGGGTTGTTCGTCTCGGCGTACCCGGTGCGGCACCGCGTGGCGCTGGGCCTCGGCGTGGCCGGGACCGTGCTGCTGGGCCTAGGCGCCACGCTCGGCGGGGACGGCGATCCGGGCTACCTGACGTTGTCCACGCTCCTGCCCGGCTGGGACGCGTTGCGCACCCCGGGCCGGATGATGCACTGGACCAGCCTGCTGCTGGCGGTGCTGGCGGCCGGGCTGGTGACCGCGCTGGCGGAGTCGTGGCGCCGGCCCACGGCCGCGCGCGCGTCCCGGGCCGTGGCGACGCTGGTCTTGCTGGTGTCGCTCGCCCTGGTCACGTTGGAGGGCGTCAACCGCACGCCGCATCCGGCAGTGCCGACGCCACCGGCCGCGATGCGGACCGCGCCGGAGCCGATGCTGGTGCTGCCCGCCGGTGGGGTGGGCGACCTGAACTACATGCTGTGGTCGACCGACGGATTCCCCCGGATCACCAACGGGCTCGGCGGTTTCGAGCCGGTCACCCAGGCCCAGACGCGGGTCGCCGTGGCGACGTTCCCCGACGCGGGCAGCGTGGCCTACCTCCGCGGGATCGGCGTGCGGTCGGTCGTCGCGGTGCCGAGCCGCGCGGCGGGGACGCCGTGGGAGGGCATCGAGACCCGGCCGGTCGACGGGCTGGGCATCACCCGGGAGGATGTCGATGGCACGCTTGTCTACCGCCTCTGACAGTGCGGGCGCACGATGCGTGTGCCCGGGCCGGGCGGGGTGAGCGCCGTGCGGTTGTCGGTGGTGGTGCCCTGCTTCAACGAGGAAGCCTCGGTGGAGCGGCTGCACGAGATGCTCAGCACCGCGCTCGCCGAGCTGTCCGACGTGGACGTCGAGGTGGTGTACGTCGACGACGGCAGCGAGGACGGCACGCTGGCGGCCCTGCGTCGGCTCGCCGCTGCCGATCCGGCCGTCTGTTACACGTCGCTGAGCCGCAACTTCGGCAAGGAGGCGGCCATGCTCGCCGGCCTGCGCCGGGCCACCGGCGACGCGGTCGTCCTTATGGACGCCGACCTGCAGCACCCGCCGCGCCTGCTGCCCGAGATGGTGATGCTCTATCGCCAGGGGTTCGACCAGGTGATCGCCCGCCGGGACCGCCGTGGCGACCGGTTCATCCGGATGGTCGCCTCGCGCTCCTTCTACCGCCTGGTCAACTGGTGGATAGACGTACGCCTGCTCGACGGCGCCGGTGACTTCCGGCTGCTGTCCCGGCTCGCGGTGAACGCGATCCTGGCGATGCCGGAATACAACCGCTTCTCCAAGGGCCTGTTCTCGTGGATCGGTTTCCGCACCGCGGTGGTGGCGCACCGCAATGAGACCCGGCAGGCCGGGCGGAGCCGCTGGACGTTCGGCAAGCTGTTCAACTACGCGTTCGACGGCCTGCTGTCGTTCAACAACCGGCCGCTGCGCCTGGCCATCTACGGCGGCCTGTTCCTGACGCTCATCGCGGTGGGCTACATGGCCTGGGTGGTCGCGGACGCCGTGGAGAAGGGCATCGACGTGCCCGGCTACACCACCATCATCGTCAGCGTGATCGGACTCGGCGGCATCCAGATGATGATCCTCGGGGTGATCGGTGAGTACATCGGCCGGATCTACTACGAGACCAAGCGCCGTCCGCATTATCTGGTGCAGGAGACCGAGCACATCGTCGACACCCCCGGCCGGGTGTCCCGGATTCCGGAGCAGCGTACGGCCACCGGTGAGTCGATGGCCGGCGATACCGGCTGAGCGACTCGGTGAGCTGCGGTCGCCTGGCGCGGTTGTGCCACTGGCCGTCGACGTCGTGCGTCGGTACGCCGTCGGCGGTCAGCCCGGTCACGGCGACGCCGTCCAGCCAGGTACGTAGCTGACCGGCGGAGCCGTCCACCATGAACTCCAGGCACGCCCAGCGGTTGGTGGGCAGCGGCACGCCCCGCGGGGCTCTGCTCGGGCAGCATCGCGTCGTCGGAGGCGCGGTTGCACTGCAGGACGCCGTTCTGGCCGCCCAGCCACAGGTTCCGGTCGCCGTCGGCGGTGTCGGACATGGTGATCATCGTTCGCCGCCCTTTCGGTAGGAGATCATGGAACGACGCGCCACGGGTGATCCGTGCACCACCGCGGCGTACAGGTACCACAACCCGAACCGGACGCTCAGGGCCTGCCCGATGGCCGCGGTCACCACGAAGATGCGAGCTTCGCCTTATTCGCCCGTTTCATGCCGCTCTTGCCGCTTATCACGCACAATCGAGAGGACGCGCGTGAGCACGCACGAGAGGCCGGGACGGGAAACGGCGATGGCCACTTTCGAGTACCGCTGCCGGCAGGACGGCAGCTTCGACGTCACGCTGCCGGTCGGCGCCGCCGGCCCGTCGACGGCCTGCCCCCGATGCGCGGGCCCGGCGACTCGGGTGTACTCCGCGCCCCGGCTGGGCCGCATGCCGGCGGCGCTGCGCGAGGCCATGGACCGGACCGAACGCAGCGCGGAACAGCCGGAGGTGGTCGGGCGGGTGCCCGGCCGTCGCCCGGTACGCCGCTCGACGAACCCGGCCCACGCCCGCCTGCCCCGATGGTGACCACGAGAAGGGCTCCACGCCGTGCCTGAACTGCTGTTCTCCCTCGACTCCGCCAAGAGGTTCACCGACCAGGAGAAGGTCGGGCACAACCGCTGGCACCCCGACATCCCGCCCGTGGCGACGGTCCGGCCCGGACAGTCGTTCCGCGTCCACTGCCGCGAGTGGTTCGACGGCGCGATCCACAACGACGACTCCGCCGAGGACATCCGGGACGCCCCGCTGACCCGGGTCCACGCCCTCAGCGGGCCGTTCGCGATCGAGGGCGCCGAGCCGGGCGACCTGCTCATGGTCGACATCCTCGACCTGGGCCCCATCCCGCAGGAGTCCGGTCCGCTGGCCGGCCAGGGCTGGGGTTACACGGGCATCTTCCCCACCGGCAACGGCGGCGGTTTCCTCACCGAGCAGTTCCCCGACGCGTACAAGGCGGTCTGGGACTTCACCGGCCGCAAGGCCACCTCCCGGCACATCCCCGGGGTCTCGTTCACCGGGATCGCCCACCCGGGGCTGATGGGCACCGCCCCGTCCGCGTCGCTGCTGGCCACCTGGAACCAGCGGGAGGGCGCGCTGATCGCCACCGCGCCCGACCGGGTGCCGCCCCTGGCCCTGCCGCCGGAGCCGCAGGACGCGATCCTCGGCGGCCTCACCGGCCCCGACTTCGACCGGGTGGCCGCGGAGGCGGCGCGGACCGCTCCGCCCCGGGAGAACGGCGGGAACCAGGACATCAAGAACTTCACAGTCGGCAGCCGGGTCTTCTACCCGGTGTACGTGCCGGGAGCCAACCTGTCCCTCGGCGACCTGCACTTCTCCCAGGGCGACGGGGAGATCACCTTCTGCGGCGCCATCGAGATGGGCGGCTTCGTCGACCTCCACGTGGACCTGATCAAGAACGGCATGCAGACGTACGGCGTCGCCGAGAACACCATCTTCGTCCCGGGCGACACCCCGCCGCAGTACTCCCGGTGGCTGGCCTTCTCCGGGCTCTCCGTCACCCTCGACGGCGAACAGCGGTACCTCGACTCGCAGCTGGCCTACCAGCGCGCCTGCCTGCACGCCATCGACTACCTGACCCGCTTCGGCTACCAGCCGGAGCAGGCGTACCTGCTGCTCGGTGCCGCACCGATCGAGGGCCGGCTCTCCGGCGTGGTGGACATCCCCAACTCCTGCGCGACCGTCTACCTGCCCACCGAGATCTTCGACTTCGACATCCGCCCCTCGGCGTCCGGTCCGACCCGGATCGACCCGGGCCGGGGCGCCCCGAAGGCCACCATGAGCTGAGCGCCTGACCGCACCACCTTCGACATGGCCGTCATCCGACGGCCGCGAGGAAATCCGAGTAGAACAGGCCCAGGCCGGCCGCGACGCAGACGCCGGCCACGATCCAGAACCGGACCACGATTGTCGACTCGCTCCAGCCGGCCAGTTCGAAGTGGTGGTGCAACGGCACCATCCGGAAGACCCGGCGGCCGGTGGTCCGGTACGAGACGATCTGGATCACCCAGGTGGTGGTGATGATGACGAACAGCCCGCCGATCAGGATCGAGAGCAGCGTCGTACGGGTCACCACCGCGAGCCCGCCGATCAGGCCGCCCAGCCCGAGCGCGCCCACGTCACCCATGAAGATCCGCGCCGGTGAGGTGTTCCACCACAGGAAGCCCACGCAGGCGCCGGCCGCCGCTGCCGCGATCATCGCGATCTCCAGCGGATCGCGGACCTGGTAGCAGTACTCGTCCACGCGGGCGTACCCGTCGTCGGCGCACCAGTGCCGGTACTGCCAGAAGCCGATCAGCGAGTACGCGCCGAGCACCAGGATCGACGCGCCGGTGGCCAGGCCGTCGAGGCCGTCGGTGAGGTTCACCCCGTTCGACATCGCCGTGATCACGAAGATGAAGACCAGGACCGCGCCGACCTTGCCGACGTCCAGCCAGCTGATGTCGCGGATGAGCGAGATGTGCTCGCTGGCCACGGTCTGACCGTTGGTGCTGGGCACATACAGCGCGGCCACGCCGAACCCGCCGCCGACGAGGGCCTGGCCGAGCAGCTTGCCCTTGGCGGACAGCCCGTCGGAGTTGCGCTTGCGCACCTTGAGGAAGTCGTCGAAGAAGCCGACCGCGCCGCAGAAGACGAACAGCCCGAGCAGCACCAGGGCCGTCATCGTGGGCCCCTCCTGCGCGATCTGCCGCTCCGGCAGGGTGGTCAGGGCGAGGTGCCCGGCGACGTACGCGAGGACCGTCGCCACGATGAAGACGACGCCGCCCATCGTGGGCGTGCCCACCTTGTGCTCGTTGCTGGCCAGCCCGATGGACCGGATCGGCTGACCGGCCTTCAGCGCGCTGAAGACGCGGACCGCCACCGGCGTGCCGAACAGGGAGACGACGAACGCGACAGCGGCCGCGACGATGACCGCCCTCATCGGCCGGCCTCCACGAGACCCGGAATCTCATCGATCACGACACGTGAGCTTGCCATCCGGCGGCGGACGGAGCAGCCCCTGAGCCTCACCACGCCGAAGCTGGCGCGTACGCCGTAGCATCGACGGCATGAGGACGATTGTGGTGTCGCTCGCGGTGGCCGCGGTGCTGTTTGTCGCGCTCGTCGCCTTCGTCGCCCGGCGGGACCGGACGAGACGCCCGCCGGACGAGGACTCGGCTGTCGTCCGCCGGGCCGCCGCCGACCAGCACCGGCACGACGCGCAGCGGCAGGCCGCGTCGGGGATCGCGGAGCGGCACCGCAACCCGCCGAGCACGTAGGCACGACCGGGAGGCCCGCCGAACTTCCCGTACGCGTGCAGCCAGTCGGCTTACTCGGTGGCGGTCCGGCCCGCTGTGACCTCGACCTGCTCGCGGTGCTCACCGACGAGCCGGACGAGAAGCTCCTCGACGTACTCGCCGAACTGCACGCGGACCTCGACCGGCGGCACCCGCGGTGGGCCGGCCGGGTCGAGGTGGAATACGTGTCACTGCACGCGGTGCGCTCCGGCGCCGGCGGCACCATCTCGTCGTACGCCGGCCGTCAGCTCTGTCGGCCGGTCGGACGCCGCCGCGAAGGCGACCGGCGCACCGAACGCGGCCCGCCGGGCGGCGCGGCGCAGGGCGGCGAGGACGGCCGGACCGGCGAGGACGATCGCCACGGCGGTGGTGATCGCCCGGCCGGTGTCCCAGCCGAAGGTGGAGGTGACGGCGGTGAACAGGGCGAGGCGGTGCAGGTTCTCCAGTACGGGCGCACCGGCGACGTACGACAACTGGGTGTCCGCGCCGACGCTGAACGGCCAGAACCACAGGTTCATCAGCAGGCCGTAGCCGTAGGCGGCGAGCGCGCCGTAGCCGGCCAGGACGGCGGTCTCGGCCCGGCCGCGCAGCCGGGCCGGTAGCAGGCCGGCGCCGAGGCCGATCCAGGAGGCGCAGAGCATCTGGAACGGCAGCCACGGTCCGACGCCCGCGGTGAGCAGGGCGGACGCGAACAGCGACGTGGAGCCGAGCAGGAACCCGAAGCCGGGTCCGAAGACCCGGCCGGCGAGGACGAGCAGGAAGAACACCGTTTCGATGCCCGCGGTTCCCGCGCCCAGGGGGCGCAGGGCGGCGTTGACGGCAGCGAGCACGCCGAGCATCGCGAGGGCTTTGCTGTCGATACCGCCGGAGGTGAGTTCGGCGAGGGTGAGCGCCACGAGTACCGGCAGCATGACGAGGAAGACCAGCGGCGCCTCGGCGGTTCGGGCGGTGCTCTCCGGGTGCGCCGGGACGAAGAAGGGCCAGGTGAAGGTGGCCAGCGCGGCGGCCGAGGCGAGGGTCAGCACCACTGCGGTGCGCGGGGCGACCCGCAGCACGCTCACGCCGGCGCCCTGGTCGCGCTGATCGCGGCGGCGACCTGTTCCACTGTCAACCACGGTGCGGGGGCGAGGACCTTGGCCACCTGCGGCGCGAACGCCGGGGAGGCGAGCATGACCTCCGCGGTGGTGCCGTCGGCGACCGTCTCCCCCTCGGCCATCACGATCACCCGGTCGGCGAGGGTCGCGACGAGTTCGACGTCGTGGGTGGCGACCACCACGGCGCGGCCGTCGCCGGCCAGCATCCGGACGATGGCGCTGAACTGCCGCTTCGCGTGGTAGTCCAGTCCGCGGGTCGGCTCGTCGAGCAGGACCACCGGCGGCGCGGCCGTGAGCTGTACGGCGAGCGCGAGGGCGAGCCGCTGTCCCTCGGACAGGTCCCGGGGGTGCCGGTCGCCGGGCAGGCCGGGGGTGATCCGGTCCAGCAGGGCCCGGCAGGCGCCGTCCGCCGCGCCGGTCTCCCGGTCGGCCTGGGCGCACTCCGCGTCGACGGTTTCCAGGTAGAGCAGGTCGCCGGAGTTCTGCGGGACGAGGCCGACGTACCGGCGGGCCTGCCCGGCCCGCAGGGCCTCGGGGTCGGCGGTGCCCCGGGGCCCGGTCACGGCGACGGTGCCGCCGTGGCGGGGGCCGCTGCCCTGTACCGCCCACAGCAGGCTGGACTTGCCGGATCCGTTGCGGCCCATCAACGCGACGATCTCGCCCGGTCGCAGATCGAGGTCGACGCCGGCCACCGCGACGGTTCCCGGATACCGTACGACGATCTTCCGGGCGGTCAGCGTGGGGCAGGTGTCCGGGGCCACCGGAGCCGGTGGCGGCTCCGCGCCGGCGAGCCGGTGCCGCAGGTCGGAGGCCCGTCGGCGGGCGTCGCGGACCGACAACGGCAGCGGTGTCCAGCCGGCGAGGCGACCCAGCTCGATCAGGGGCGGTGCGATGTCGATGTGGGTCAGCGCCGTCGCGGGCGTGCCGTCGTGCACGTGGCCGTCGCCGGGCAGGTACAGCAGCCGGTCGGCGTACTGGAGCACGCGCTCCAGCCGGTGCTCGGCCAGAACCACTGTCACGCCGAGGTCGTGCACCAGCCGGGTGACTGTGGCGAGCACGTCCTCCGCTGCGGTGGGGTCCAGCGCGGAGGTGGGTTCGTCGAGCACCAGCACCCGGGGGTGCGCGGTGAGCACCGCGCCGATGGCGACGCGCTGCTGCTGTCCGCCGGACAGCGTCCGCAGAGGCCGGTCCCGCAGATCGGCGATGCCGAGCAGGTCCAGGGTCTCCTCCACCCGCTTGCGCATCACGGCCGGCGGCAGGGCGAGCTGTTCCATCCCGTACGCCAGTTCCTCCTCGACGGTGTCGGTGACGAAGCCGGCCAGCGGGTCCTGGCCGACGACGCCGACGACGTCGGCGAGGTCGCGCGGCGGGTGCGTTCGGGTGTCCCTGCCGTCGACGGTGACGGCACCGTGCAGGGTGCCGCCGGTGAAGTGCGGGACGAGGCCGTTGATCGCCCGCAGCAGCGTCGACTTTCCGGCGCCGGTACGGCCCGCGACCAGGCAGAGTTCACCCTCGTCGATGTGCAGCGTCACGTCCCGCAGCGGCGGCGGGCCGCCCTCGGCGTACTGGACCGTGACCCGGTCGAAAGTGATCATGAGCGGTCCCCCGGTGAGGTTGTCGTCGGCACGGGGACGGGCGGGTCCGCCACCGGCGGGCGGTGGACCCGCACCACGGGCGGTGGTGGTGCCAGCCAGGCCGGCGCCGCGGCGACGCCGACGGCGAGAAGCATCAGCGGGGTCAGCTGGGGCCAGGTGAGCGGGCTGACCGGAGGGTAGAGCAGCTGCGGGTCCACCGTCCCGGCGAGCATGGTCAGTGCCGCGGCGGCCACCCCGCAGCCCGCCACGAGCAGTTCGGCCGGGAGCCAGCGGTCCGGTCGGTAACGGCTGCGGCGGACCCGGCGACCGGCCAGCAGCATGCCGGTCACGGCGGCTGCCAGTCCAGCCAGAAGCATCGGCAACCCTAGATAGCCGGGCGCGGCGCTGTCGAGCAGCCCGTAGGTGCCGGCGCACACGCCGACCAGCCCGCCGAGGACGAGCCCTCCGGTGATGGTCCGCTGCCCGGCGGGCACCGCGCCGGTGCGGCCGTAACCGCGGGAGTCCATCGCCGCCGCGAGCGCCAGGGACCGGTCCAGCGCGTCAGCCAGCACCGGCAGTGCGATCCCGCGCAACGCCCGTACCCCCCGCCCGGTCGCGCCCCGCAGCCGCCGGGCCCGGCGGACCCGGAGCACGCTCTCCACCAGCTGCGGGGCGACCGACAGCGCGACCACGACGGCGGTGCCGACCGCGTACAGGGCACCGGGTACGGCCTTGAGCAGCCGCTTCGGATTGGCCAGGGCGTTCGCCGCGCCGAGGCAGATCAGCATCGTCGCCAGCCGCAGCCCGTCGTAGAAGCCGCCGAGGATCTGCTCGACGGCGACCGGCCCGAACAGGCGGATACCCGCCGCCCACTCCGGCAGCGGGATCTCCGGCAACCGGACCAGCACGTGCTCGCCCTGACCGCCGCCGAACACGATCCGGAACACCACCCGCATCGCGACGATCACCACGCCGAGCCAGACGTACATGCGGAACGCCAGCGCCCACGGCGCGTCGCCGCGCCGGCGTACCACCACCAGCGCGGCGACGGCGACAAGCAGTGCGAGCGGCAGCGGGTTCGTGGTGTGGCTGGCCGCGGTGGCCAGGCCGAGCGCCCACAGCCACCACGCGCCCGGGTGCAGCCCCCGGGGCAGCCACCATGCGGACCAGCGAGCCGGCCGGCGACCGGCGTCAGCGGTCGTGCCCGCGTCAGTCATCCGGGTCGGCGGCACGGCGCCGTCGCGCGGCGACCAGCGCGCCGGCGGCGAGCACGACCAGCAGCAGCACCCCGGCGATCGTGCCCAGCGGCAGATTGTCGTCCGCGCGGGACGCGGCGACGTCGGTCACCACGGGCTCGTCGGAGGAGCCCTCCGGTGCCCCGGTGGTGGCAGCGCCCGGTGTCGCGCTGGGGCCGGCGCCCGGTGTCGCGCTGGTGGCAGCGCGCGGTGTCGCAGCCGAGGCCGGGCCGCCCGGCGTGCCGGCCGACGGTGACGCGCCGGCGGGAGTCGACGGGCCGGACGTGCCGGCCGGCCGGCCGGGTTCACCAGGTCGGCCGCCGCCGGCCGGCGGCGGTACGACGGGTCCTCCCGCCGGTGGTGGCACCGCCGGTCCGCCGCCTGCCGGTGGCGGTGGCGGGGGCGGAGGGGGCGGAGGTGGTGGTGGGGCGGGTCGTTTCGGCGCCACCCCCGGGCGCGGCGCGTCGTTGGCGTCACGGTTGAGGGAGAACGACCAGCCCTCGAAGCTGCCGGCCGGTGGCTTGCGGTTGAGCACGCCCTTGTCGCTGTACGTCCAATTGCCGCCGTTCGGGGCGTACCAGTACGACCAGTAGGCGCTGGCCGGCGGCGTGTCGACGCACTTCTCCGCCGCAGCCGACGGCTTGCCCTCGATCCGGCAGATGAACCCCTCGCCCCAGCGCAGGGTGCCGGTGATCTGGAAGCCCGCGTCCTTCAGCGCCGCCAGGCCGGTGGCCTGGGTGCCCCGAGCGCAGCGCACGACAGTCCCGCCGCCGAGTTCGTTGAAGTCCACCACGACGGTGACCCCGGAGGAGTCCGGGCAGTAGCCGGCCGACCCGGCGGCCACCGCCGGGCTACCCGGCCCGATCACCGTGGCGGCGGTGACCAGGGCGGCGACCAGCCCGCTCCGGGCGACCCGGAGGCTCATCCCGCCCGCCGCCGGCCGAGCACGAGCAGCGTCACTCCGCCACCGACCAGCAGTAGGGCGACCAGCAGGTAGCTGGTGATCGCCGCGCCGGTGGTCGGCAGCCCACCCAGTCCTGGCGCGGCCGGCGTCGTGCTCGGCGGAGCGGCGGCGGTCGGCACCGCGGCGGTGGTCGGCACTGCAGTGGTGGTCGGTGCCGCGGTGGTGGTCGGTGCCGCGGTGGGGGGCGAGGGCGGCTGCGACGGGCTTGTCACGGTGGCGCTCGGCGTCGGCGATCCGGTGGTGGTGGGGGATGCGGTGGGTGAGGCCGTGCCGGAGGGGGTGGGGGTGGGCTCCGGGGACGTGGGCGGTGGGTCGAGGCCGATCCGGCCCAGCGGGACCTGGGCCAGCCCGAGCAGGGCCTGCGCGGTGGCCCGGCGCCACTGGTCCCGGTCGGTTTCGGTGATCCCCTTCGCCTTCGCCGCCGTGAGTCCGTCGGTGTTGTAGGCGATCGCACCGGCGTCGGCGGAGGCTGTCCCGCCGTTGTCCGCGGTGAGCTGCAGCGCGGCGAGGGCCTTCGCGGCGCGGGCGGCGTCGTCGTCGCGCCCGGCGGCGGCGAGGGCCTGCCCGGCCAGGCCGGTGCTGTTGGAGTTCGCGCCGGTGGTCGGTCCCGAGCCGCCGAAGGAGCCGTCGGCATGCTGCTGGGTCACCAGCCAGCCGGCGCCCTTGCGCGCGGCGTCACCGGCGCCGATGGCGCCGTCCTCGGCGGCGGCCAGCAGCGCCTGCACGGCCATCGCGGTCGAGTCGACGTCGAGGGTGGCGCCGGGCTGCTCGTCGCAGGAGGGAGACGGCCCGTCGGCGGTGTCCGGGTAGAGCCGGAAGCCACCGGCCGCGCACTGCTGCCGGACGAGGAAGTCCACCGTGTCCTGCGGCAGGTCACCGCTGCGGGCCAGGCCCAGCACGGCGAACGACTGGTCGAAGGTGTTACTGGCGTCCGGGCCGCTGTCGGCGGTGGTACGGCTGGTGATCCGTCCCCGCTGGTGACCGGCGTCCGCTCCGGCGATCAGCGACAGCGTCTCCTTCCGCAGGTCGTAGCCGCCGAAGTCGGTGGGGTCGGCGCCGGCGGCGGAGGCGGCGTAGAGCAGCTTGGCGGTGGCACCGCCGTCGGTGAAGCCCTCGAATCCCCAGTCGTCGTAGCTGTTGTAGGAGCGCACGTGCTTGGCGACCTGCGCGGTCGCCGCCTTCCGGGTGGGCGCGTCGACGCCGGTGGCGGACAGTGCGACCAGGCCGTCGACGGTCAGCCCCCAGTCCTCGGGGGTGAACGGGCCGGGCAGCGAGCCGTCGGTGAACTCGCCGGCCAGCCAGGACGCGGCGTCGCGGGCGGCCGTGACGTGGGCCGGGGTGGGTGCCGCGACCACGGTCAGCGGAGCGCCGGTGATCATGGCAAGGGTCGCCACCGTGGCTGCACCGAGACCGGTGGTGAGACGCCGGGACAGGGGCATCAGGGGTGCCTTTCGCAGAGCGGTCGGTGAAAGCTCCGGGAGCACCCCGAGAAACGGACACCCCGCTCCGCGTGCTGCGGTGGGCGGGGTGGGCCGGACCTCGGCGGCCCGGACTTCACCCTGTAGACCTCGACAGTGGAAGCCGCTCGTCCCGGGCGGGGCATTCCGGCTCGCGAAAAGGGGACTCTCGCTCACGGTTGCGGGTCAGCGCCGGCTTCGCACCGGCTTCCCCCCGCACGGGACGTATGCAGTTGTGTGCCCGGCGTGCACCGGGTGCCGACACCGTACCGCTCGGGCGCGCGACGACGCCAGAGCGCAGACCGGCACCCGGTGCGCCGCTTGCACACCGCTGCCGCGGCTCAGGGTGCGGCGATACCCGGCGGGGCGCCCGCCCCGAAGGACCAACCCTCGACACTGCCCGGCGCGGGGTTGTAGCTGGTCGCTCCCGAGGTGCTGTAGGACCAGGAGCCGCCGCTGGGTGCGTGCCAGTACGACCAGTACGCGGTGACCGGCGGGGTGTTGACGCACGGCTCGGTCGCGGCGGTGGGCTTGCCGTTGATCCGGCAGACGAAGGCCAGACCCCAGCGGGCGGTACCGGTGACGGTGAAGCCGGCGGCCTGCAGCGCGGCCAGGCCCGTGGCCGGGTCACCGGGGGCACAGCCGACCTGGACACCGCCGCCGAGCGCGGCGAAGTCGACGACCACTGTGACTCCCGAGGTGCCGACGCAGGCGGCGGCGTGCGCCGCCCGGGGCGTGGGTTCGACGGCGGTCAGCGCGACGCCCGCCACGACGGCGGCCAGCAGACCGGCCAGCCAGTTGCGGACTGTGGAACGGGGACGGAACACGGATCCTCCTGTGATCGGGTGAGCGGCGAGAGGGTTCACGGGCAGGTAGGCGCCGGTGCGCCGGAATCGGCGCCGGTGGCCGACAAGCGGGCGTACCCGGTCCCGGTGAGGCCGAGGACGGCCTGCGCGGTGGCCCGGGGTGCGGTGGCCGGGTCGAAGCCGCCGCCGTCGAAGTCGACCGCGCCCCGGTCCGCCGGTGCGGCGGCGCAGCCGAGCTGGAGACCGGCGAGGAAACCCCGGGCGCGCGCCCAGGCCAGCGGCCGGTGGCCGTCGCGCAGGGCCTGCGCGGCGAGGCCGGTGCTGTTGGCGTTGGGCGTGCCGGCGACGTTGGTGAAGCCGCCGTCGGCGCCCTGGACGGACACCAGCCAGCGCACCCCTGCGGCGGCGTCGGCCGGACGCCCCGCGGCGCGCAGCGCCTGCGTCGCGAGCGCCGTGGCGTCCACGTCGGACGAGCAGACCGGCTGCGCGGGCAGCAGCGGGTAGCCGCCGTCCGGGCACCGGGTGCCGGCCAGCCAGGCAGCCGCCGCAGGAGGCGCACCCAGCGCGGTGCGGTCCAAGGCGAGGATCGCGAAGGACTGGCTGAACGCGTTGCTGTAGTCGCCGTAAGCGGACCGGTCGCTGAACCGGCCGTCCGGCGTCTGGAGCGAACGCAGCCGGGCGATCAGGTCCACCCCGCCGACGTCGGCCGGGTCGCCGCCGCGCACCTGCACGGCGAGCGCGAGCTTGGCTGTCGCACCCGCGTACGCCTCGGAGACACCGTCACCGAGGTAGCCGTCGCGGACGTCCGGCCGGGTGACCCAGGCCAGCGCGTCGGCGCCGTAGTCGTCGGCGGCGCCCGCCGCGGCGAAGGCGAACACGGCGTCGAGGGTCAGCCCCTGGTCGGGGTAGGCGACACCGTCGAAGACCACCTCGAAGCGTTCGCCGTCGACGAGTTGCCGGGCGAGCCAGCCGGCGGCGGCCTCCGGGCGGGTGACTCCGGCGCGCTCGGGTGCGGCGACGGCTGGTGTGGTGAGGGTGAGGGCGGCGAGCACGCCGCAGAGGAGCGCGAGCAGGCGGTGCCGGCTTCGGCGGACGACCATCGGAAGCGCCTTTCCGGCCCGGCGGTCGTCGAAAGCCCTACCGACGCGGCAACGCCGGGTCGGTAGGGACTCCGACCCGTGGGCCACGACGGGTGGGGAGCGGATGCACGCGTACGACGGGTATTCGGGCTCGCCGCCCAGAGTCCACTGGACGGCCTACCGTTGCGGGCCAGCGCCGGATTTCGACCGGTCTTCCCCCGCACGTACGCGCGTTGGTTCAGTTGTCGCGACAGTCTTATGTGGCCGCTGCTCCGATGTCAATGCGCCAGGAGCCGGACACGCGCCGTGACGGGTGGTCGGAGTCGGCGTTCTCACGTCCGCCGCCGTCGGAGAGGGTCGTGGCAGCCCTTCCGATCGAACTGGCGGAATCGTCGCCCCGGCCGGCGTCCGTCACCCGGGCGATTGAGCAGGTCACGGCCGGGGTAGTGGCCCTCCTCGCGGAAGATCAATCGGCGGCCCGTCCCGGTCCGCCCGGCGAGAGGGGTACCACCGGTGCGGACCTGGGTACGCGACGCCGCCGCGCGGTTGCGCGGCGAGGCGATGACGGTGGTCGAGCTGACCGCCGCCGCTGTGGTCGCGTGGATCGTGGCGGCGGTGGTGATCCGTCACCCGGACCCGTTCTTCGCACCGACCGCCGCGCTCGTGGTGCTCGGCGAGTCCCGCGGCCGGCGGCTGCGGCAGACAGTCGAGATCCTGCTCGCCGTGGCAGCCGCGGTGCTCGTCGCGGAGCTGCTGGTGTACGCGCTGGGCCCGGGCACCGGGACGGTCCTGCTGGTGCTGCTGCTGACCACCACCACGCTCGTGGCGATCGGGGCCCGTCGTGCGCTGGTCGTGCAGGCCACCGTCTCGGCGATGTACCTGGTGGTGGTCTCCGCGCCGAACGGGACGCTGATGCCGTTCCGCTTCGTCGACGCGCTCATCGGCGGCGTGGTGGCGCTCGCCGCCAGCCAGCTGATGGCCGCCCGCGACCCGCTGGCGCCACTGGTGGCGCAGGCCCGGCGCAGCTACACCGACCTGGCCGACCTGCTCGACCGGGTCAACGCGGCGCTGCGGGGCTGCGACGAGGACGCCGCCCGCGCCGCGCTGGACCGGGCGCGGCAGGTGGACGACTGCGTCGCCGAGATGCAGGCCGCGGTGCTCGCCACCGGCGAGACGCTGCGGCTCGGACTGCGCCGCCGGCACCTGGGCAAGCTCGCCGAGGTGGAGGCCACGTTGCGGCAGCTCGACTACGCCGCCCGCAACATCCGGGTGCTGGCCCGGGCCGGCGTTACCCTGACCCGCCGGCACACCGCCACACCGCCGGAGCTGGCCGCCGCGATCGGCGCGCTGACCTCCGCCGTACGGTCGGCTGGTGAGGCCATGGCCCACGACCTCACCGGCGCCGACGCCGACCGGCACGCGCAGCGGGCCGACGCCGCGGCCCTGGAGGCGGTGCGGCTCGCCGCGGGCCTGCTGCGGACCGACCCGCCGCTGCCGGTCACCATGATCGTCGGGCAGATCCGGGCGACCGCGATCGACCTGCTGCGCGGCGTCGGCCACGACGACGTGACGGTGCTGGACCGGGTGGACGAGGCGCTCGGCCTGAGCCGGGCGTGACACCCGTCGGCCGCCGGAGCCGACTTGCCAGCGGCTGACAGGACGCTACGTCGTGAAGTAGGCGGCGCTCTCCGCGTCGGCCGGGTAGTAGGACTCGATCGCGATCTCGTCGACCGTGATGTCCATCGGGGTGCCGAACGTGGTGATGGTCGAGAACAGCCGCAGCTCCCGTCCGCCGACGCGAAGGATCATCGGTAGCACGACGTCCGTCTCGATCCGGTTACCCGGCGTATCGTCCGGCTCGGGCGCCAGCAGCTCTTCGTAGAGCGCGGTGAGTTCAGGGTCGGGAGCAGTGGCGAGCTGGCGGGAGATCCGGGCGCGGAACACCGTGCGCACGTCGGCCAGATTGACGACCATGCGCGCGAGACCGCGCGGGTCCAGTCCCAGCCGCACCAGGTTGACCGGCGGCCGCAGCAGGTCCGGAGCCACCTGTGCGAAGAACGGGTCGACGGCGCGGTTGGTCATCACGATGTTCCACCGGCGATCGAAGACCACCGCCGGGTAGGGCTCGTGGGCGCGGAGGACCCTCCGGACGGCGTCGTGGACGGCTGACAGCGCGTTGTGGTCGAGCGACCGCTCGGCGTACCGGGGTGCGAAGCCCCCGGCGAGCAGCAGCCGGTTGCGATCACGCAGCGGCACCTGGAGCTGATCCGCGAGTCGAAGGATCATGTCGGGGCTCGGCTTGGACCTGCCGGTCTCGACCAGGCTGACGTGACGAGCCGAGACGTCCGCAGCTATCGCGAGGTCCAGTTGGCTGAGTCCCCGGTGCTGCCGCCACTGCCGCAGGAGTTCCCCGACCGTGTGCACGCTGATGGAGCGTACTCATCGTTGCGCCGGACGCCATGAAATCCGAGTTCATCGACAGCCGGGGCGGCCACGCGAACACTGCATCCATGACCACGGCGAACAAGAGCATCGTCCAACGGGCGCTGGCGGGACTGATCGAGACGGGCGACGTCGATGCGCTCGCCCGGTTCCTGAGTGACGACTTCGTCCACCACAGGCCGGGTTCCACCACGTCGACGAAGGTGGAGTGGCTCGCCGCCGTCCGCGACGCGCTGGTACCGCTCGCCGACATGCAGGTCGAGATCCATCAGGTGCTGGCCGACGGCGATCACGTCGTGATGTACTCGCGACGCCGGCTTCCCGGCGCAGGGCCGGAGATCGCGGTCGTCGACATCTGGCGGATCGACGACGGGCTGATCGCCGAGGCGTGGGAGATCATCGAGCCGGTGGCCCAGGTGGCCGCCAACCGCACGTGGTGGACGCCTGCTCAGCACTGACCCTGCGTAAGCCACCTGCGATGCCGGATCTGGCAAGCGGCCGGCAGCCTCACCGGAATTGAACGATCTGGATCGGGTTGCCGTCGGGGTCGGCGGTCCACGCGATCAGTAACCGGCCGAGCCACACGTGTGGAGGCGCGAGAGCGGGTGCTCCGCCTGCGACCAGGCCCTCGTAGGCCGCTGTGGTGTCATCGGTCCAGAGGACGACCGCGACGCGCTGGCCTTCGGCGACCGGGTCCAGGCCGTGGTCCTCGCGGGTGGAGGCCACCGAGGCGATCCCGATCTTGTACCCGTCGAGGACGAGATCGATGTGAACCGGTTCGCCGTCGGTCGGTACCCGGAAGGTCTCCCGGAATCCCAGCCGGGTGTAGAAGGCGGCCGCCCGAAGGAGATCGTCGCTGAAGAGGATCACCTGGGGACTGCGGAAGGTCCACATGCGCTCACCCGGCGAGCCGGCCGCACGCGGTCCGGGTGCTCGGTAGTCCGGCCTGCTGGAAGACGAGGCGGCAGCTCCCGTTCGTCGGATCCCAGAGTTGGTCGTTGGTCACCAGCGCCCGGACCAGCGCGCGTTGCGGTTCGGTGAGCGGCCGGTGCGTCGCGTACGGCTCGGGGAACGCGAACCGCACCAGCGCGCCCCAGCCGTCGTCGAAGCCGGCCCAACTGTCCCGGCCGGCCACCTGGCAGGCAGCCGCCGCGATCTCGTCGAAGTCAGCGGCGACGCGGATCGCCGCGGCGACGAGCGCGAACTGGTGCACCCCCGGAGGTGGCGGCAAGGCCAGCGCGGCCAGGATCAGCTCACGGGCGCGCGGGTCGTCCTCGTGAGCCAGCGCGGCTTGCAGGCGGACCGCCGGGTCCGGATCGGTGAGCCGGTCGCGGAGGTCGACGCCGAGTCGGCCGAGGCAGTGCAGCCACTCCGCCTGCGGTTCGATGCCTCGCTCCGACCACTGCAGGACGAGCACCGCCAGTTCCTCCCGCCGGCCCGCGAGGGACCGCATCCGCGCGATCGCCACAAGATTCTCCGCGCGGAACAGCGCCCGGCCCGGCGGTGACGCCGCGAGCAGCGGAAGCACCACCGGGTACGCCTCGGCCACGGCTTCGGCGAGGTCCGGCAGGATCTCGGTGAAGTAGCGGTCGTCGGCGAGGTCGATCACGCTCACCGCCGCATCGCCGAGGAACTCCAGAAGCGGCTCGACGGTGTCCGGGTGGGCTCGTCCCTCGGCGAGCAGCGCGGTAACGGCCCGAACCGCAGGCGCGGTCGCCGTCTCCGGGAAACCCTGGTGCAGCACCTTGATGTCGAGGTGATACAGCGCAGCCTCCCGGGCGTCGGCGTCACCGGATTCCAGCGCGGCCAGGTGCCCTGGGGTGTCGGTCGCCCGGCCCCACGCGTGCCTGAGCCGGCTCCAGTCAACAGTCATCGCCACGTCCCCCGCGGTTGGGCAGGAGATGGTTCAGGGCCGACCTGGACTCGGCGAAGCTGCCCCGCAAAGCTCACCGCCGTACTGTATCGGCTGCGATGTCACACTGCGGCAGTGGAGCGCTTTCGGTGTGCGAGCTGCGGAAACACGCTGAGCATCCCGGTCCGGTTGGTCGAACTGCCGGCGGCGCCGCACTGGTCGGTCCTGGACTGCCACCACGTGAACCCGCCACTCCTGGACCCCGGCGCGTACGCGATCGACGAGACCGCCTACGGCCGTGATCAGGTCACCGGCACCTTCGTCCTCTCCCCCGGCGACGTACGCGGGACGCGGTTCGTCCATGACCGTGTCCGCACGGGCTGCTGGTCGCTGGTGGGATGGATCCGCTCTCTTCCGAGACGATCCGCCAGCCTGACCCAGCCGCGCCTGACCACCACTACCGACCATCAGGCGTCGGCGAGCAGCCGGTTGGCCAGGGCCCGTACCTCGTCCTTGAGTTCGTCCGGCCGGTCGATCGTGAATCGCCAACCGAGCCCGGCGAGCATCTGTGCCGCGCCGTCGAGCCGTTCGGCCCGGGCGGTGAGGCGCACCCCGCCGGGCACCTCGGTGAGCGTGCCGACCGACTGCGGGAGCCGCCGCTGCGCCTGCTCCAGGCTGGTGTGCAGGACGACGGAGATGTCGTGCGCGTACGGCACGGCTGCCAGACCGGCGAGTACCTGCGTGGTCGGGTCGAAGCCGGCCGGGATGTCGAACCTGCCCGGGGTGGGGCGGGCTGTCCCGATGCGGTCGAGCCGGAACGTCCGTACGGCCCGGCGGTGGTGGTCGTGACCGGTGACGTACCACCGGCCGGCGTGGAAGACCAGCCCGTACGGGTCGAGCCGGCGCTCGCCGGACCGGCCGCGCCAACTGGTGTAGGTGATGATCACCGGTTGTTGATGCCGGGCCGCTTCGGCGAGCACCAGCAACACCTCGGTGCCGGGCGGGGCGGGCCTGCGGACCGGTGCGGTGAAGTCCACGGTGCCCAGCAGCGAATCGATGCGCCGGGCGAGGACGGCCGGCAGCACCCGGCGGATCTTCGCGGTGGCGCTCTCGGCGGCTGCCCCTTCGGCGGTGACGAGCCCCGCCCGGGTGGCGGCGACGAGCCCGAGCATGACGGCGACCGCCTCCTCGTCGGTGAGCATGAGTGGCGGCAGCTTGTATCCGGGCGCGAGCCGGTACCCGCCGTAGCGACCGCGCCGGGCCTCGACGGGGATGCCGAGGTCGGCGAGGTGTGCGGCGTAGCGGCGGACCGTGCGTTCGTCGACGTCCAGCCGACCGGCCAGGTCAGCGACGGTGAAGCCGCCACCGGCCTGGAGGATCTCCAGCAGCGCCAGGACGCGCGCGGTGGGCCGTACCAAAAATCCGACTCCTAATCCGGGCGGAATCTGTCCGGTATTGATCGTAGCGTGTGATGCATGACGACATTCGTACTGGTTCCCGGGTTCTGGCTCGGCGCGTGGGCCTGGCGCCCGGTCACCGCTGCCCTGCGTGAGCACGGCCACGAGGTGTACCCGTTGAGCCTGACCGGCCTGGGCGAGCGCGCCCACCTGGCCCGCCCGGACACCGACCTCGACGTCCACGTCACCGACGTGGTCAACCTGCTGCGCTACGAGGACCTGCACGACGTGGTCCTCGTCGGGCACAGCTACGCCGGCGCGGTCGTGACGACAGCCGTTGCCGACCGGATGACCGACCGCATCGCCCAGCTGGTCTTCGTCGACACCGGCCCACTGCCCGACGGGGCGGCGAACGACGACTTCAGCCCGCCGCAGGAGCGGGCACGAAACGCGGCGGTGGTCGCCGAACACGGCGACGGCTGGCGGCTGCCACCCCCGCAGTGGGCCGACCTGGCGGCGACAGCACCGGATGTGGACGAGTCGGTCGTCGCGCTGCTCGATGAGCGGTCGGTGGCCCAACCGTGGGCGACCGCCACCACCCCGGTGCGGCTCACCGGGGCGTGGGAGAAGCTGCCCCGCCTCGGCGTCCTGTCGAGCTTCACCGCCGAGCAGACACGCGAGATGGCCGCCACCGTGCCGCTGTGCCGGCACATGGCCGGTGACTCGTGGCGGTACGAGGAACTGCCGACGTGGCACTGGCCGATGCTCAGCCGACCGGCCGAGCTGGCCCGGATCCTGCACGAAGCCGGGCCGACGGCACAGCCCGCGGTGCCCGGGCGACCCGCCTGAGCTACTCGCCGGTCGGGCCGCCTGCCAGTTCCGCCACGATGTCCAGGTGCCCGAGGTGGCGGGCGTACTCCTGCACGAGGTGGAACAGCACCCGCTCCAGCGACGCCGGGTCGGCGCCGTCCCAACGCCCACCGGGCGCGCCGACCGCGTCGAGGTCACTGCCCTCCACCACCGCCCGCGTGTGCCGGCCCTGGGCGCGCAGCGCGGCCAGCAGGTCGGTCCGGGTCTCCTCCGGCCCGACGCACCACCGGTCGTCGCGCCGGTCACCCCACGGGTCGCCGACGTCGCGCCCCTGGAACCCCCACTCGATCCAGCGCAGCTCCACGTACCGCAGGTGCTTGACCAGTTCCAGCGGCGTCCACCCGGACGGCAGCGCGCTGCGGCGTACGTCGTCCTCGGACAACGCGAACACCTTCGCCACCACCGTTTCCCGGAAGTAGTCGAGGTAGCGCAGGAACACTTCCGTACGTCCGGCGGCCGGAACGGTTGGCGAAGGAAACTCGATGGTCACCCGACCAGTATCCGCAGGCCCCTAAGCGGGTCGCGAGACCAGGCATCGTCGGCCGGCGAGAGCTTGCACCCGGCACGTGAGAGCTGACAATCGCCTGCTGCTGATGCCGTCACTGTTCGCGTGGCCGAACGTCTTCGTCGAGGTCGTCAGTCGAGCGTGAGCCGCAGGTCGGCATCGTCCCAGCCGTCCGAGGCGCACCAGCCTCGCAACCGGCAGCGGTGCGTCCGGGTGCCCTCGACGGCCTCCGCGTACGCCTGCTCGGGGATCGCCGGGATCCCGGCCCGGGTCAGGTCCTGCAGGGGCGGTGCGCTCACCGGTTGATCGGCGGCCACGATGAAGGAGCCGTCCAGGGTGCGTACCAGTTGCGCGAGGGCACGGGACAACGGCTCCACCGCGCCGACGTCCGGCCGGTGGTGGGGATCGACACCGCAGCGCACCAACAGCAGTGCCCCGTCGAGCACGGTCACCGCGGCGGAGGCGGATCTGCCGCATGTGCCGGCGTGGAAGTAGTGCAGCACCGGAAACGCCAGATGTCGTTCACCAAGCCGGACGAGTTCCGGGGTCAGGCTGGTGAGGTGCTGAGTGAACATGGGGGCGAACTGCCCGTCCGCCCAGCCGCGGCGGACGATGTCGGCCGGATCGGCGCCCAGGGCGGTGATGTGACCGGCGATCGTACGCTTGTCGACCACGGCGGGCACCACCTGCATCAGGTACGTGATGCCCAGGGTGACCAGGAACAGACCGGTGAGCACGGCGACGTTCGTCGCGAGCTGAGCAGCCGCGTTTCCCGGCGTGTAGTCACCGACACCGAGGGTGAAGATCGAGAATCCGGTGTAGTAGAACCTGGACCAACCGTCGGCGGGACGGCCGAACTGGTCGAGCACCGCATCCGGGGTGGCACTGAAGACCAGGAGCCAGCCGAGCCACAGCCCGGTCACCCAGGCCGCGAATGTGACCACCAGCACGCTGGTGCCGGACCAGCGCAGCAGTCGGTGCCGGCGAGGGCCACGGCCGGCGAGCCTGCGAATCAGACGCCAGACGCCCTGCGACACGCGCCGGGTGAGCCAACCGGCCCCGCCCGCCAGGGACAGTGTCGTCAACGCCGCGTCCAGCAGGATCGCCCCCACCACCAGCAGACCGGCCGAAACCAACAGCACACTCATCGCTTCACCCCATTTCGCCCGGCGTCTCGGCTCGCAGAACGCTCCGTACCGGATCAACCTCAGGCACAGCGGCGGCCGGCGCAACTTGCAGGCCGGTGATGCGCGGGGCGGAGGCTAACGACGGCCACCGAGAAAGGCGTGGGTGACGACGCCGGCGACGGCGATGGTGGCGGCGGAGACGGCGGCTGAGGTGGTGCCCGCCGGTTGCAGCATCCAGGTCAGGACCTCCTGGTACGTGTGCCCGCTCGCCGGTCCGGACAGCACCACCACCAGCGTCCACCCGACCGGGAGGAGCCAGGCCCACTGCGCACCCCAGGCGGCTCCGATGGCGAGGAGCCCAGCGAGCCCGGCGGTGTCCCGGATCATCAGCGCCGTCTTCGCCAGCGGTTCGCCGGTCAGCACCGGCGCCGCGGAGATGAGGGCCGCGGTGGCCATCACCGCCAGGAGGTGCGCGGCACGACGGGGCCGCCAGGCGAGGGAAGCCGTCCGCTCCAGCTCGGGATCGGCGCCGGTGAGCCCGGGCCCGAACGCGACGGTGGCGACGAGCGCGGACAACGACGCGACCGCGAGCCTGAGCCGCGGCTCATCGGTCGCCTGTCCCAGCCACCACGACACGAGTACGCCGGCCGCTGCCGCCCCGGCGGCGGCAACGACCCCCCGGCACCGCAGGTACAGCGTGAGCCATCTCATCTGTCGTCACCGGCCAGGATGTCGAGCAGGTTCACCTCGGTGCAGGCCAACGCCGCCTTGCGCAGCGCGGCGACCCGGTCCCGCTGTTCGGCCGCCGGGAGCGCGCCGAGCGCCTGCCACGTCTGGAGTGCCGCGTCGCGGTCCGGGCCCGCCGGTGGTGCGCCGTCGGTCAGCCAGGCGGCCGCGGCCAGCCGCGCGACGCGGTTCGCCCGCGCCGCGTCGGGGTTCCCGAGGGTGTACGCACACGGCCGGGTGCCCGCCCCGTCCAGGAGACGCCACCGCAGCTCGTCCGGACCTGCCTTGGCGCCACCCCATGGAGCGAGCTCGAGTTCCACGAGCAGCACGTCCTGCGGTTGTGGGGCGGGCGGAACCTCGTACCAGGATTCGGGTGTCTCGTGCACCGCGGTCGGTGCCTGCGGGAGCTTCGCCGACAGCGTCGCGAGCGCCTGCCGCGCCGGCTCCCGCAGATCGGTCAGTGCGCCGGCATGGACCCTGGTGACACACACGGCGGGCTCCGGCTCGGAGTCGCAGACAAGCGCGGCGGCCGCCGTGTCGGGCACCGGCAGCCGCTGCCGGCCGGCGGGGAGTATGGCCAGGGCCACCACTGCCGCGGCCACGGCCGGCAGGACCGCCGCCGTCCGGGTGGTCCGGGTGGAGCACAGGAAGCCGGCGAGCGCACTCACCGCCAGGCCGACCAGCCACACGGTGTGTGCGACGCTGACTCTGCCCAGCACCGTCACGAAGTCGCCCCAGAAGCCGAACGGTGACGGGGTCAGCAGGTGGACGGCCTTCGGCACGTGGGCGTACCCCCGATCGGTGATGGCGACGAGCGCCACTGTGGCGCCGACGACGGCGGTGACCGGCGGAGTCAGCCGTGCCGGCGCGAGCGCCCCGACGGTCATGCCGAGCCAGACGCCGGACACCATCCAGAGGACACCGACACCGGCTATCACGATGGACTGGCCCGGCAGGTAGCTCGCGTACGCCGCGACCTGGACCGCACCGCCGACGTACATCAGGCAGTAGCCGGCGGCCCCGCAGAGCGCCATGGCCACGGCCGCCGGCAGCACCCGCTGCCACCGCGGACGGGCGGTCGCCGCGACCAGTTCCCCGGTGCGGCTACGACGGTCGCGCCCTGCCTGCCACGCGCCCAGGCCGAGCGCCATCGGCCAGAGGATGAACAGGTACTCCCGCTGCCAGAGCGCCAGCAACATCCACCGTCCGCCCCAACCGTCCACGGCGAGATACAGCAGGGGCGTACCGAGCAGTGCGGCGCCCAGGGCCAACCAGAGCGCCGACGAGCGACGGATCTCGATACGGAGGATCCGGCCGATCATGCGGTGCCCCCTGCCGCGGCGCGGTGCCGGCGCAACAGTTCCGTGTACCCGCGCTCGGCCGAACTGTCACCGACCCCCGCACGGCCCAGCTCCACGAGATCCGTCGGCACACCCTGGAACACCAGCCGGCCGGCATCCATCAGCACCACGTTCGTGCAGGCGGCAACCACGTCCTCCACCAGGTGGGTGGAGACGACGACGCAGCTCTGCCCGCCCAGCTCGCGCAGCAGCGAGCGGAGAGCCATCCGCTGCTCGGGGTCGAGACCGACCGTCGGCTCGTCCAGCAGCAGGATCTCCGGGTCGTTGACGATCGCCTGCGCGATGCCGGCTCGCCGCACCATCCCACCGGACAGTGCCTTCATGCGAGAGCCGGCACGCTCGGCCAGGCCCACCCGTTCCAGCGCACGCTGGACCGCATCCGGGATGTCGTGCCCCGGCACCTCCTTCAGCCAGGCGAGGTATTCGACGAACTCCCGCACGGTGAACCGGCCGTAGAACCCGAATTCCTGCGGCAGGTAGCCGATCGACCGACGCAGCGCCCGCAGGTCGGGTCGTGCGTGCACGGCATGACCGAGTAGTTCGAGCTCACCGCCGGCCGGGCGTGCCATGGTCGCGAGCGCCCGCATCAGTGTCGTCTTGCCGGCACCGTTGGGACCGAGCAGCCCGTGCACACCGCTGCCCAATGACAGGTCGAGACCATCGACGGCAAAGTGTCTGCCCGCTCGCACCCGAAGCCCCGCCGCCCGGATCGCCCATGCGTACGTCGTCGGTGCCAGGAGGGCGGCACCGATCACCTTCCTCATTCCGTATCTCCTGCTCATCGAAGCTCCGCGTAACCACTGCGTCGAGACGCGAGGACGACAGCCACCACCGCGGTCAGCGCCGCCCAGCCGGGCAGGGCGGCCTCGGTCAGCAGCACCGGTAGCCGGGCGGTGACGATGCTCGGGCCGACGACCACCATGGCCCACAGCAGCGCCAGGCCCCCCGCCGCTCTGGGTAGGCCGACCACCTTGCCGAGCGCCAGCGCACACGCCGTGAAGGCCAGGCAGGGCATCAACCAGCGGGCCGGGGATGCGCCGACCGACCAACCGGCCACCGTCAGCACCGGAATCACCACGACGAGCACGACGAGGGTTCGTCGCAGCACCATCCCGAGGCCGGCCCGCGCGGTCGCCACGACCAGTTCGTGGGCCGCGTCGAGCCGCCGGGTCCAGGCGGTGGCGACCCCGAGGAGCGGCGCGACCGGCGCCAGGAGCACCACCAGCGACGGCAGCGCCGTACCACGGCCGGCGACGGCCAGGTCGAACCCGAGCGCGACCAGCACCATCAGCACCGTCGTCGCGAGCCACGGAACGAACACCGGCGTCACCCACCGGCCGGACGGCGCAGGCATCCACCGACGCCGGACCGTTGCCGGCGCGGCGGCGGAGATCGCCGCGTCCACCCGCACCCGGACGGAAGCCAACAACGCCACCGCGTCACCGTCGATGACGTGCGTCAGCCGGCTCCGGCAGGCGGCACACCGCTCCAGATGTGTCTCCATCGCCCACAGGACGTCCGGCGCGACAGCCGGATCACCAGCGGCGTAGCGACCCAACGCCCTGGCGGAGATGTGTGCGTTCACGACAACGCCTCCCGGAGTGCCAGTCGCGCACGACGGGCGCGAGTCTTCACGGTTCCCTCCGGAAGACCGAGCATGATCGCGGTCTCCCGGACCGAGAGTCCGTCCAGCACCAGGGCGTGCAGCACCTGGCGCAGTTCCGGTGCCAGCCGGCGCAGCGCGTCACCGATGTCGTCGCCGATCGCGCCGGCGAGCACCACATCCTCCGCCGCCGGTGGATTCTCCGAGGCCAGCGGCAGCGGCACCGCCTGGGAATCCCTCGCTCGCCGCCGGAATCCGTCGACGAGCCGCCGCGCGGCGATCGACCACAGCCAGCCGACCGCGCTACCGGCGCTCACGCCCGCGTAGGAGCCGGCGGCCCGCCACACCGCGAGGTAAGTCTCCTGGAGGACGTCAGCGATCAGGTCGTCGTCGGCGCAGCGACGGCGGAGACGAACGAGCAACCACGGGGACGTGCGACGATACAGCTCGTCGAACGCCGCGCCGTCGCCACGCGCGATCCGCCGCAGCAACTCCCCTTCGTCTTCCCTCACGCCCATACAGACGCCCAACCCCCAAGATCAGGTTCTCTCCGGTACGACCAGCTCTCCGATCACCGCCCCGGCTCGGCTCGGGCACACCGCACCTGCTCGTCGGTACGGTTGCGGTGCTGCTCCGGCCCGCCTCACCCCACCGTCCCCCACCACTTTCCGGCCATCCTCGTCTGCGAGGCGAGCGCCTTGCGGGCCCGGGATCCCCGGTTGTGGGCGGCCGGGAGCCTGGTGATGGCGGCGAGCACGGTGGTGCACGGCGTCACCGCCACGCCCGGTCGCCGCTGGTATGCCAAGCGGTCGCCGGAGTCCGCCGACTGAGGGCGCTCGGTGCGCCCGCCGCCGGCATCATTCTCGGTCGGCCGGGGCGGTGGCCGTTCTGGGCGGCAGCGACGAGTGGACGGTGATGTCCTGCGTCACCGACGCCACGCGTATGCCGTTGTCTGCGAGACGGTCGAGCACCCGGCGGGTGACCTGGTCCTTGACCTGCCGGGCGGCGCGTACCGGCACCACGAACCGGGCGGACAACTCGACCCAGTTCGGGGTGGCGCGGACGAAGACGCGGACGTCGACCTCCGCCTCGGCGACCGGGTAGCGGTGGCGCATCTGCTCGATGGCGCGTCGCGCCTCGGCGGTCGAGGAGATGTCCCGTGCCTCCTCGCACAGGATGCGCTCCGCCAGGTGCCAGTCCGCCTCGTAGGGGATGGGCAGCGTCAACTCCTCCCACAGGTGATCCAGTACGGTGCTGCTGTTGAACACCGGCGCGGTGAACACGAAGCGGTTCGACAGCGACACCACCCGTCCGGTGTACTGACGGCCGCGGATCCACGAGTCCGGGTCGGAGGAGGAGCCGCTCTCCAGGATCCGGGTCCGCAGCGGGGTGATGTCCAGGACGTCTCCGCGTACCCCGCACATCTGGATCCGGTCACCGACGCGGAACTGCCGCCCGGTGAGGATGCTGATCCACCCCGCGAACGCCCCGATGACCTCCTGCATGGCCAACGCGAGACCGGCGGCGGCCAAGCCCAGGACCACGCCGATCCGCCCGGCGAACGGCCGCCACAACACCGCCAGCGTGATCAGCAACGCCACGACGGTCAGGTAGTGCACCGCCTTGCGCAGGTAGTAACGATTACTGGTGTCCTCCACCCGCATCGTGGCCACCCGGCCGGCGAGTACGGCGATGAGAACAGCCAGCACGACCAGCACAGCGCTTGTCACGAAACGACCGCTCACGCTGCTGCTGTCCCAGACAGCCTCCAGGAACCGCTCCATGCCGCCTACCCACCGTTCTCGGCGCTGGTCCCAGCCTAGGCAACCGTCGGCGGGGGATCCCGGGAACGCCTCCATCGGTAGGGCCCGGTGAGGTGGTGCGCGGGGTGCGTCGGCGTGTCCTACGGGAGCGCCGGCCGGCCGTACCGGTCGCTGCGCTACTCCGGGCCGGCCTGACCGTCGCCGGGACCGTCGCGGCGGGCGGCACGGTCGCCGGAGCCGGGCTCGGCCGTCTCCGGCGGCGTCCCCGCAGACCGCCCGACCCGCCGCCGGATCCGGCGCACCACCCCGTGCCAGGCGGGCGTCTCGCGGTCCTCGTCGAAGGCCCGCGCGACCACGACATCGGTCGAGGAGTGCGCCAGGATCGAGATGACGATGGTCAGCGCCACCAGGTGGAACACCTCGTCGCCGGCGGCGATGCCGGACTCGAGCACCAGCAGCCCGTAGACCACCGAGGCGAAGCCCTTCGGTCCGAACCACATCGCGGCGGCCTGCTCCCGCAGGCCCAGACCCGAGCGCAAGAAGGAGACCCACAGTGCCACCGGCCGGGCCACCACGATCGCCAGGACGGCGAAGACCCAGCCGGCCCAGGAGATCTCCCCGAGGAACTCCACCGAGATCAGCGCCCCGAACACCAGCAGCGCGGCCAGTTTCAACAGCTCGGCGACGTTCTCCCCGAAGTGCTCGAACGCCACCCGCTGCCGCGGCCCGAAGGTCGCCACGGTGATCCCGGCGGCGAACGCGGCGAGGAACAGGTTGCCGTGGGTCGCCTTACCCAGCGCCAGCACCAGCAGCCCGATCGCCACCCCGTTGAGCGGCTCGTACGCCGCCGAGGCGGCGAACCAGCGGGTCCGCTCCAGCGCGATCGCGGCCAACGGCACCAGCACACCGATCAGCAGCCCGACCGCCAGCTCGGTGCCCAACTCGCCGAGGTGCAGATCCTCCGAGCCGGACGCGATCGCGAGCAGGACCACGACGAACGGCAGCGCCAGGCCGTCGTTGACACCCGACTCGACGTTGAGGAGATGCCGCAGCCGGGCGGGAACCTTGTCGTTGCCGACCAGCGCGGCGGCGAAGACCGGGTCGGTCGGGGCGAGGACCGCCCCGACCAGCAGCGCCTCCGGCCAGTCCAGTCCGGCGACCCAGTGGGCGAGCGCCGCAGTGACGAGCAGGGTGAGCGGCAGTCCCCATCCCAGGGCGCGCCCGGGCAGCCGCCACGCCGAGCGCAGGTCGGCCCAGCCGACCCGCATCCCATCGGTGAACAGCACCGCGAACAGCGCCAGCTCCGCCAGTTGCGCGACGATCGGGGAGTCGGCCCGTAGGTGCAGCACCCCGGTGGTGTCCTCACCGAGCACGAACCCGGCAGCCAGGAACAGCGCAGCGGTCGACAGGATGGTGCGTTTGGCCAGCGCAGACACGAGGACGGCGGCCAGGAGGACAGCGGCGAAGCACAGGAGCAGCACAGGACGCCTTCCGGACATGGGTCGTCACACTGCCGGCCAGACTCCGCTGCCTTCCCGAGCGTGACATGCCGCGTCACGGTAACCCGCGCTCGCCCTGGTAGCACGGGGAGGTCGGGGACGGCCGCTCTCCCCCGCCACCGGCCGTCCCGCGCAGCGACCTGCCCCCTCGTGCGGTTTCCGAGTGACGATCACCGCGTCACGAACAACCGCCGATACCGTCTTCGATGCAGGGTGGCACTCCGTTCGGGACAGCGACGACACCAAGACGGAGAAGTCGCGACCGATGCTCGCCCCTCCCCAGCGGTGCGTCATCGCGCTGCGGCCACACCGCGAGCGGCAGAGCCGCGGTCAGGTTGAGGCCGGGAAGGACTGGCAAGCTCTCGGCCTGGTGCATCAGCTGTGCGCGTTGAGGAAGCCGATCAGCGTCGCGGTCCACCAGCCGAGCTGGGAGGTGAGGGCCGGCCGAGGAGCACCCCGTTGACGCCGACCACGAGCACCGCGAGCAGCTTGACCCGTACCAGCGCGGATGAGGTGTCCGGTCCCAGCGCGGCGCCGCTGACGACGAGACCGGCCAGGCAGCCAGATGAGCGGGTGCGCTCCGCGTGCCGCGTTGAGCACAGCGTCGAGTGGTTCGCGGCGCAGCAGCCAGCGCAGGCTGAACCAGTCCACCGTCAACACCGCGCCGAAGCCCATCACCAGGCACGTGAGGTGGCAGAAGAGGGCGAGCATCCGCCCACCAGGGGAGAGACTGACGTGCGGCGCGGCGATGACCACCGCGCCAACCCGCCGCCGGCCCGGTCGCGGCGTCTCCGCCCGTCGGCACCGGCGTCCCGGCATGTCGCGCCGATCGCCTGGCGCTCGTTCCGTGAGCACCCGTCGCGGCGCGACGGGTGGCGGGTGACACCCGGCGCGGGCCCGGCACGGTGCCGTAGAGGTCAGTTGTCCGCATCGCCGGTCGCGCCGGGCCGACCCGCCAGAGCGCTCAGCTCGGCAGCTCGTGTCGCCTCGATTCGTCCGGCGAGCGCCCTGACCTCCGGGCTGCCCCCGGCGGTCTGCTCCCCCCGACTCAGCACGACGGACTGCTCGAGGTGCGCCCGCAGCAGACCGACGGCCCGGGACGGCACCTCGGCATCGGGGGTGGCGCGCAGGTCGGCGAGGCGCTCGTCCGTGACCATGCCAGGCATCTGATGCCCCTCGTGGATGTTGTGCTCCGGAACGTTGCCTGCGGCCAGCAGACCCCGCAGCTCCACCACCTCGGCCCGGTGCGTCGTCCGGATCTCGCCGAGGACGGCGCGCAGCGCGGGATCGGTGGTCGACGGACGGGTGTCGAGGTGGTCGATCAGCGCGAGGGCCCCGTCGTCCATCGGCAGCAGCAGTTGGATGAAGGCGTCGTCGGTGCCGTTGAGCACCACCGGTGCAGTGGGCGCGGCAGCGACCGACCCGGGCGCGGCGGGCTGGTCGGCACGGTCCGTCTGCCGGGTCAGGGCGACGGCCAGCGTCGTCGCGGCAAGTGTCACGACGACGCCGGTGATCCGCCAGGCAGACGCCCTGCGCGCGGGACCGACCATCAGCGCGCGGCCTGGAACGCTCGACCGATCGCCGTCGCGCTGGTGCCGTCGCTGAACAACCCCGACTTGTCCTTGTCGCTGGCGGACAGACCGAACCAGGCGTACCGCTGCACGTAGGGGAGCTGGCCGAGCATGGTGGTGGCCGCGGTGAGGAAGGCCGCCTGTTGCTCCTGACCGGGGAAGATCTGACGCCCGCCGTCGTAGCGGATCAGCGCGAACTCGGTCAGCCAGATCGGTTTCTTGTAGCGCTGGTAGACGGCTTGCAGGTACTGCCGTAGCTGGTTGACCGCCGCGGCCGTCGTGAAGTCGGCGCCGTACCAGTGCAGGGCGATGAAGTCGACCCGGTGGCCCCGGGCCTCGGCGCCGGCCATGAACCTGTCCAGCCAACCCTCGGGGTCCGCGCCACCCCAGGCAACCGCCGGGCTACTCAGTTTGTTGCCGGTCGCCATCAGTTGCGGCCACAGGTCAAGTGCCTGGTCGACGGTCATGTTCGCCTGCTCGGGCAGGTCCGGCTCGTTGAAGCCGAGCAGGTAGGGCCCGGCCGCCCGGGCCCGGGCCAGGTCCGCGGCGTTTACGTTCTCCGCGCTACGGATCATGGGCACGAAGGTCGCGCCCCGCGGAGTGCTGACACCCGGGTGCTGGGTGCCCCAGGTGTAGTACCAACCGGCCTTCGAGTTGGCCAACGCCTGGCTCACGCCGGCGAAGTTCCACACTCCGACGCCCTTGCGGGCGGAACTCACCGCCGGCACTACCGGCGCCTTCGGAAGCGATGGCCGCACGCTCGGCGACGGCGCCCTGGTCGGGGAGGCGACGACTGTGGGCGCGGCCGGTGGCGCACCGGCCCAGGAGGGCGCGGCCTGGGGCGCGGCACCCGGATCGGCCGGCCGGAGCACCACCACCGCGGTGATCACGGCGGCCGCCACCACCGTCGCGGCGAGGGACAGCATCAGGCCCCGGCGCGTGTGCACCGCCAGGTCGACGGCCGTCGACGGTGGCCCGACGGCCGGCGGGGCCGCCGGAGGCACGGCCGGGTGCGGGATGTGGGCGCTGAGGCCAGGCGGAAGAGGCAGCAGCGACATCCCCGCGAGCAGCCGGTCGATCGGGAGGAAAGCGGCACCTAGGCGCCCACAGAACGCGCAGTCGCGGACGTGCCGGGCCAGCCGTTTGCGCCACAGCGGGCTGGGCCTGCCGTCCCACTCGGCCGTCAGGGTGTGCAGGTCCGGGCACCCGGGCCGGGCGTGCAGCGCGCGGACGACTCCTCGGGCGCCCTGGATCTGCTCCTTTATCCGATGGATGCGTACGGCGGCGTGCCCTGGTGACAGACTCGCCGCCTCGGCGACCTCGGTACGCGTCAGCTCGCCGGTCTCCTCCAACCACCACAGCGAGAGCAGTTCCTGGTCGTCCGGATCGAGCCAGCGGGTCGCTTCGGCGACCTCACGTCGCTGGTCGGTGAGGCCGAGCCGGAGGATCGTCAGTCCGGCGAAGTCGGAGGCGGGGTCGGGCACGTTGTCGACCGCGTCCAGACCGGCGTCCCGGTTGTGGGCGGCCCGTCGGCGCTGCTCCCAGTCGCGCACCTGCCGGATGCTGATCGCCACCAGCCAGGACCGGTATGCCGTCGGGTCGTTGAGGGTGGGCAGGTGCCGGATCACCCGTACCAGGGTCTCCTGGACCACGTCGTCGACGTCGGCGTGGCCGCGGAGCGCGCGCCCGACGATGTTGTAGACCAGCGGAAGCGACGCCGCCACGACCTCGTCGAGAGCGCGCCGGTCGCCCTGTCGGGCCGCGACGACCAATCCGGGATCGGGTACCGCCCGAACGGCTGACGACATGGGTTCTACTCCTTGTTCGATCGACTCGAACAGCGCCCGTGGGCGCTGACCGCCTCCTGATCGGAGACGATCGGTGGCAGGTCAGATTACGGTTTTCCGCGGGGACGCGTTACTGCTGGCTGCGGTGGGACTGTGCTGGTCACCGGCCCGGCGCAGAGGCATCGGCGCGGCCAGCACGCCAGGACTCGCCCGCATGGGCTCGCGGATCGCGGTGAACGGTCGGGCCGCCGCAGCTGTCGAGCGCGCGACGGAGGCACAGCGGAACGAGGTCTCCCGACGCGGTGGGCGCCGAGTCGGGCGCGGACGGGTCGAGAGCGCTCCGTGCCGGCGTGCCGCGCGGGCTCGCCGCCCGTCCTGGCGGGCATGCCATCCCTGCGTTCCGCAGCTCAGCGTCGATATAGTCGGCGTCGCGGTGTGAAGGTGCAGGTCAGGGCGTTGCAGCCTGGCGGGAACGGCGAAAACGCCTAGTGACACGCCTGCCTGTGGATAACTTCCATGAGCTGCTGATCTATGCGTGGTTTCATAGTCGGTGTACGGTCGTGCCTCGTGTACGTGAAGGCGTCGACACGCAAGACCCGTGACGGGCAGACGATCCGCTACCTGCAGTTGGCCCACAACGAGTGGGACCCGGCCGCGAAGGCGTCCAAGACCCGGGTGTTGTACTCGTTCGGCCGCGAGGACCAGCTCGACGTGGCCGGTATCCGCCGCCTGGTC
>NZ_FMCV01000010.1 GCF_900091565.1 Micromonospora marina
AGCCCCGGTTTCCCGGGGTTATCCCAAAGCCTGGGGCAGGTTGCTCACGTGTTACTCACCCGTTCGCCGCTCGAGTACCCCGAAGGGCCTTTCCGCTCGACTTGCATGTGTTAAGCACGCCGCCAGCGTTCGTCCTGAGCCAGGATCAAACTCTCCAACAAAAACTTGTCGAACAGCAATCAACCTGACAACAAAAGTGTTGCCAAAGGAATCCCAACCAGCAACCATTCCAAAGAACAGCCACCAGTCCGGGGTATAAAACAATTGGCACTGGCTTTACAAGCACCCTGTTGAGTTCTCAAAGAACAACCACACACCAACCAGAAGAACCGCATCAGCGGAACCCCTGCTTGGGGCAACCTCTCCAACCTACTCGGTCTTGCTTTCGTCGTCAACCTCGTGTCCGAGGTGATCAACTTGGCTCAACCAGGCCCACGCTGACGCTCACCGTTTCCGGTGGTCGTTGCTCTCGTGGGTTTCGGCGGACCGACCGGCGTCGCTTTCGCAACCACCCGCCCGGCTCCCTGCCGACTTCCGAACTCTACCCGGTCGGCTTCGCATTCGCAACTCCGTGTCCCGGAGTGTCGAGCACCGCCCGAATCTCAGTCTGGCTCGGCGTCACCGCCACCAGCCTGGCGCCCGTTCTCGGCCGGTTTGCCCGGCCTCCCGCGTGCAGAGAGAAAGTTACGCGGACCCGCCTCGGAAGGCAAATCAATGATCGTCATTGGACGAGCGGGACCGGGTCGCCCGGAATGCCGGCGTCGAAGACAGCTTTCCGGAGCGGTGCCGTGCCAGAGTGGTCGGCATGGATGATCCGCCCCCGGTCCCGGCCGTCGCCGAGGACGCTCTACTCGGCCTCCTGCTGCCGTTCTGGCAGTTGGTGATCGGGGCCGTCGTGCTCGCCGTACTGCTGCTGTCGGTCCGGCGCCTGGCCCGGCGCGGCCCTTCCCGAATGACCACCGCCCTGCTGATCACGGCGGGAGCGATCGCCGGCATCGCCGCCCTGGGCCTGCTTTTCGGAAGCTGACCGGGTCACAGCCGGCGGTTGGCCAGACTGGGCAGCTCGGTTCGGACCGTCCGCAGCCGCTCCAGGTCGATCTCGGTGACCGTCAGCCCCGGACCGTCGGCGACCTGGCTCAGCACCGTCCCCCACGGGTCGACGACCATGCTTCGCCCGAAGCAGGTGCGGCCCGGGTCGTGGTCACCGGTCTGGCCCGCCGCCGCCACGAAGCACTGGTTCTCGATCGCCCGGGCCCGCAGGAGCACCTCCCAGTGATCCCGCCCGGTGTGCATCATGAACGCCGCCGGCACGACGAGCAGCTCGGCGCCGCCGTCGGTCGCTAGCTGCCGGTACAACTCCGGGAACCGCAGGTCGTAACAGATGGACAGGCCCACCCGGAGGCCCTCCACGTCGACCACCACGGGCTTCTCGCCGGGCGCGACCGTTACCGACTCCAGGTAGGAGACCCGGCCGGGGATCTCCACGTCGTACAGATGGATCTTCCGGTAGGCGGCGGCGAGCGCGCCCTCGCGGTCGAAGACCAGCGAGGTGTTCCAGGTGTGCGCCGGATCCGGACCCGCCTCGTGGAACGAGCCGGCGATCACCCACATGCCCAGCCGACGGGCGGTCTCCGCGAAGAACCGCCCCACCGTGCCGTCGACCGGCTCGGCCGGCGGCATCCGGTCGGCGTGACCGAGGTAGTCGACGTACTCCGGAAGGAGGGCGAGATCCGCGCCGGCCGCCGCGGCCCTGACCAGCAGGGCCTCGGCGGCGGCGAGGTTCGCCGCCCGGTCGTCGCGGGCGTTGAGCTGGCAGACGGCGACGCGCATGACCCGAGGGTACGGGCGGATGCGGGCGCGCGACAGGGCTCAGGCGCTGGACAGGACGAGCACCGCCGCGGCGAAGCCGAGCCCGCGACCTGCGCCGGCCGGAGTCGCTCGCGGTCGACGGCGAGCGCGAGCAGGACGGTGCTCGCCGGATAGAGCGAGGCGACGGCGGCCAGTGTCCCCGGCCTGCCGCGGCGAGGAAGAGCGCGTTCGCGGCGGAGTCGAGCAGGCCGGCGACCGCGGCCCATCCGAGCACGCGCCGCCCCAGCGGCGTTCGTGCACCGGTACGGCGGGGCGAGCGCGAGGCCGAACGCGATCGAGCTGACGCGTACCGCCAGGATCGGCCAACGGTACGGGTCAGCGCAGCCGACGAGGCGCCGGTGCTGTGGCGCGGCCCGCGCGGCGGCCTGGCGCGTCTGCTCAGTGGACCCCGCGAACCCGACCTGGTCGAACTGTGAGACTGGCGAATGGAACCCGGGGAGGCGTTGGAGCCCTCCGACCACGCCCTCGGCACCCGGGAGATCCTGCACGTGCTCGACGGGGCGGCGACCGTCACCGTGGACGGCGTCGACCACGAGGTACGCGCCGACGAGACGGTCGAGTTCCACGCCGGCCAGGAGCACGGCTACCGCACGGCCGGTGACGGGCCGGTGCGCCTGATGGTGGTGGTGGTCACCCCGTCGGGCGAGTGGGACCGGCGGACCCGGTCACGCGGACCGCGCCCGAGCTGACCCGGGCGCGGTCGCGAACGGCGGTCAGGCCGACTTCTCCTCGCGGTCCCGCCGGCGCCGGCCGGTGAACTCGCGCGGCACGATCGTCGGATTGACGTTCTCGAGGACGACCTCGCGGGTGATCAGCACCCGGGCGGCGTCGGGGTTGCTCGGCACCTCGTACATCACGGAGAGGAGGACCTCCTCCATGATCGCCCGCAGGCCGCGGGCGCCGGTGCCGCGGAGCATGGCCTGGTCGGCGATGGCCTCCAGCGCGGGCTGCTCGAACTCCAGCTCGACGCCGTCCAGCTCGAACAGGCGCTGGTACTGCCGGACGAGCGCGTTACGCGGCTCGGTGAGGATTCGCACCAGGGCGGTGCGGTCGAGGCTGCGCACGTTGGTGATCACCGGAAGCCGGCCGATGAACTCGGGGATGAGCCCGAACTTCAACATGTCTTCCGGCATGACCTGGCTGAAGATGTCGTCTGTCGACCGCTCGGACACCGACCGGAGCCGGGCGCCGAAGCCGGTGCCGCCGGAGCCGGTGCGGGCCTCGATGATCTGATCCAGCCCGGCGAACGCGCCACCACAGATGAACAGCACGTTCGTGGTGTCGATCTGGATGAACTCCTGGTGCGGGTGCTTGCGCCCGCCCTGCGGCGGCACGTTCGCCACAGTGCCTTCGAGCATTTTCAGCAGCGCCTGCTGCACGCCCTCGCCGGAGACGTCCCGGGTGATCGACGGGTTCTCCGACTTGCGGGCGATCTTGTCGACCTCGTCGATGTAGATGATGCCCGTCTCGGCGCGCTTGATGTCGTAGTCGGCGGCCTGGATCAGCTTCAGCAGGATGTTCTCGACGTCCTCACCGACATAGCCCGCCTCGGTGAGCGCGGTGGCGTCGGCGATCGCGAACGGCACGTTGAGCATCCGGGCGAGCGTCTGCGCCAGGTGCGTCTTGCCGCAACCGGTCGGACCGAGCAGCAGGATGTTGGACTTGGCCAGCTCCACCCCGTCGGTGCCGGAGCCCGGCGCGCCTGCGGCCTCGGCCTGGATCCGCTTGTAGTGGTTGTAGACCGCGACGGCGAGCGCCTTCTTGGCCTGCTCCTGACCGACGACGTAGTTGTCGAGGAACTGGCAGATCTCCATCGGCTTGGGAAGCTCTTCCCACTTCACCTCGCCGGACTCGGCCAGCTCCTCTTCGATGATCTCGTTGCAGAGATCGATGCACTCGTCGCAGATGTAGACACCAGGGCCCGCGATGAGCTTCTTGACCTGCTTCTGCGACTTGCCGCAGAAGGAGCATTTCAGTAGGTCGCCGCCGTCACCGATCCGTGCCACCTACGTTCTCCCTGCACTCGTCGGCCGGAACGCCGGCCCTGACCTGCGGGCGCCGGAGCGCCCGTCCGTCCTGTCGTCCCACCATGCTGTCGGCTCCACCCGATCCGACCGGCGGAGAGGTACAGACCCGACGTTACCCGGTGGCCGGGTTTTCTCCGACCCCCAAAACCGGTGTGTCAGAGGTCGACCGGGAACGATACCCCGATCGACCTCTGACCACACGTTGCTCAGCCCGCGGCGTGCGACGCCAGCAAACCCTTCTTGCGACTGGTCAGGATCGTGTCGACCAGCCCGTACTCCTTGGACTCCTCGGCCGTCATGATCTTGTCACGGTCGATGTCCTTGCGGACCTGCTCGATCGGCCGGTTGCAGTGCCGGGAGAGCATGTCCTCCAGCTGCGTCCGCATCCGCAGGATCTCCCGCGCCTGGATCTCGATGTCCGAGCCCTGGCCGTAGCCGCCCTCGGTGGCCGGCTGGTGGATGATGATCCGGGAGTTGGGCAGCGCCATCCGCTTACCCGGGGTGCCCGCGGAGAGCAGCACCGCCGCCGCGCTCGCCGCCTGCCCGAGGCAGACGGTCTGGATGTCCGGGCGGACGTACTGCATGGTGTCGTAGATCGCCGTCATGGCGGTGAAGGAGCCACCGGGCGAGTTGATGTACATGATGATGTCACGGTCCGGGTCGGTGCCCTCCAGCGTCAGCAGCTGGGCCATCACGTCGTTGGCCGACGCGTCGTCCACCTGGACGCCGAGGAAGATGATCCGGTCCTCGAAGAGCTTGTTGTACGGGTTGGACTCCTTCATCCCGTACGACGTGCGCTCGACGAACGACGGCAGGACGTAGCGGTTGTGCACGGCCGCGAACTGGGGCGGCAGGCTCAGGTCGGTCATCGTCAGCTCCTCGCTCAGCTCAGGGTCCCGGCGCCATCCGGAACCTGGGCGGCTCCGATGATCACCTTGTCGATGAAGCCGTAGTCCATGGCCTCCTGGGCGGTGAACCAACGGTCGCGGTCCGAGTCGGCCTCGATCTGCTCCTGGCTCTGGCCGGTGTGGAACGCGACCCGCTCCTGGAACATCCGCTTGGTGTAGAGCATCTGCTCGGCCTGGATCGCGATGTCCGACGCGGTGCCGCCGAGACCGCCCGAGGGCTGGTGCATCATGATCCGCGCGTGCGGCAGGGCGTAGCGCTTGCCCTTGGTGCCCGCGCAGAGCAGCAGCTGGCCCATGGAGGCGGCCATGCCCATCGCCACGGTCGACACGTCGTTGTCGATGTACTGCATGGTGTCGTAGATGGCCATGCCGGAGTAGACCGAGCCACCCGGCGAGTTGATCCAGAGGAAGATGTCGCGGTCCGGATCCTCCGCGGCGAGCAGCAGCAGCTGCGCGCAGATGCGGTTGGCCACCTGGTCGTTCACCTCACTGCCCA
Source organism: Micromonospora marina (assembly GCF_900091565.1). GTDB lineage: Bacteria > Actinomycetota > Actinomycetes > Mycobacteriales > Micromonosporaceae > Micromonospora > Micromonospora marina. The sequence goes on from NZ_FMCV01000010.1 coordinate 5,301, forward strand.
GGAAGATGATCCGTTCCTTGAGCAACCGGTTGTAGACCGAGTCGTCGAGGTTGCCAATGGAGTCGCCACCGCGGGCCTCGTTCACCCGGAGCGACTTCTTGGGGATGTGCATGTCGGTCATGGCAGCCCTTCGCTCTCCGTACCGTCCTACCCGACACTAACCGCTCAGCCGGGAGGCGCACTCCCGGTCGGGGCACTGTTCGCTCTCAGCGCAGTCACCCGCACGGCGTACCCCGGAAAGGGTTTCGGCCGCCTCCCGGCGCGCAGCGCGGGACGGCGGCCGACACCCCCGACGATCAGTTCTGGTGGTCGTGCTCGGCCTCGTTCTGGGCCCGCAGCGCATCGAGGGAGACCTCGTTGCCCGCCGAGTCCTTGATCTTGATCTTCTCCATCACGGCGGCGAGCGCCTTGCCCCGCCGGACGTCGCCGAAGACGGCCGCGGCGGCGCCGGAGCGGACCAGCTGGTCGTAGTACTGCTGCGGGGCCATTCCGGCGCGCTGCGCCCGGTGCACGATCTCGTGACCGAACTCGTCGTCGGAGACCTGCACGTCCTCGGCGTCGGCCAGGGTGTCCAGCAGGAGCTGGATCTTGACGCCGTCGGTTGCCGCCTCGGTCAGCTCGGCGTCGATCTGCTCCTCGGTCTTCTCCTCCGCCGCGAGGTATTCCTCCAGGGAGGCGCCGATGCGCTCGAGCTGGTCGACCATCGCGGCCTTGCGGCTCTCGACCTCTTCCTTGACGACGCCCTCGGGCGCCGGCACCCCGGCGGCGGTCACCATCTGCTCCAGGGCCTTGTCACGGGCGGCGTAGATCTGCTCGACCTGCTTGCCCCGGGTGACCCGCTCCCGCAGGTCGCCGCGCAGCTCCTCGATGGTGTCGAACTCGCTGGCCATCTGCGCGAAGTCGTCGTTGAGCTCGGGGAGCTCCTTCTCCTTGACCGTGCGAACGGTCACCGCCACGTCGGCGTCACGGCCGGCGTAGTCGCCGCCGACGAGCTGCGTGGTGAAGGTGGTGCTGTCGCCGGCGGCCCGGCCGACCAGCGCCTCGTCCAGACCCGGCAGGAGCTGCTTGCTGCCCACCTCGTGCGAGATGTTGCTCGCCGAACCACCCGGGACCTCCTCGCCGTCGACCGTGGCGTTCAGGTCGATCTGCACGAAGTCGCCCTCCTGGGCGGCCCGCTCGACGGTCTTCAGCGTCGCGAACCGCTCCCGCAGGCTGTTGATCTGCTCGTCGATCTCGCTGTCGGCGACCTCGATCTCGTCGACGGTCACCTCGATGGTGGCCGGGTCCGGCAGGGTGATCTCCGGCCGGACGTCCACCTCGGCGGTGAAGTTGAGCGAATCGCCGTCGTTGAACTCCGTGATGTCGACCTCGGGACGGCCGAGCGTCTTCAGGTCGTGCTCCCGGACCGCGGCGAGAATGTTCTGCGGGATGGCCTCCTGGATCGCCTCGTTGAGGACGGTCCCCCGGCCCACCCGCTGGTCGATCACCGCGCTGGGAACCTTGCCCCGGCGGAAGCCGGGAACCTGGACCTGCTGGCCGATCTCCCGGTACGCCTTCTTGAGGCTCGGCTCGAGCTCGACGAACGGCACCTCGATGGCGAGCCGCACGCGCGTCGGGCTCAGAGTCTCGACGGTGCTCTTCACAGGCGTACTCCTTGACGGATCTGAATGTTGAGTCTGGGGCGTGATTGCGCGCATCGAGTGTAGGCGAGCCGGCCGACGGCATCGGCATGGCCCGGGTACCGCACGGAAAAACCGGCGGTTCCCGGGACGATCCGGTCGCGAACGACAGTCGGGGTGGCGGGATTTGAACCCACGGCCCCTCGCTCCCAAAGCGAGTGCGCTACCAAGCTGCGCCACACCCCGGTGGCGACGAAGAGTGTATGCCGTCCGGCCCCCCGCGCGGGTGACCGGGGCGCGGTGTGGCGGCCCGAGGGCCGCCCGCCCTCGGGTGGGGACCGGACAGCGCGCCCGCCGTCGGGTGGGGGCCGGACGCCAGCTCGGGGAATGTGGCTGGGTCCGAGGGCGCGGGAAGGCGCCACCTCGCCGAAGTGGTGTGGATCTTGCCGTCAGCGCCGTGCGCGGGTATGCGCTTCGCGACGTCCACCGGGATTCGGTACGCTGTCGGCGCGCCCCGCGGTGGTGGGGTGCGCGCGGGCGTAGCTCAATGGCAGAGCTTCAGTCTTCCAAACTGACGGTGCGGGTTCGATTCCCGTCGCCCGCTCCAACGGCCTCCGGCCCAGGTCAGAGGCTGCATCCTCCGATCCTCGGCCGGTCGGCCACTCCCCGCTCCGAACTTGCGGGCCATTCGTGGGCCATCAGCTGCTCTGGCCGCCCTTGCGCGGGGTCTGCCGGGCGATCGTGGCGGTCGGCCGTTCAGGGGAACGGGGCGCTGCTCAGGTAGGTCACCATTCCGACCAGAGCCAGCACGTCCATCGCCAAGAGGACGAGGTGCGCATACCGGTACCGGCGCACCATCGAGCCGACCATGGGCGTCGCCGGCGTGTACTCCAAGAGTGTCGCGATCCTTCTCAAGCGCGCGACCCGGGACCACCGGTTGGGAGGGCCCGCGCCAGGGGTCAGTGCGGCAATCGGGACAGGCGAGTGTCCGGAAACCTGCAGCTCGATGCTGAACCCGTCGATCCGGACGCCGTCGACCAGTGACCGTGGAACGTCGTATCTGACGAGCGGGTTACCCACGACCACATGCGTGCGGTTCACCGCCACGAAGGCAGCCGGCCCCGCGAGATACATGAGCAGCACAGGCGTGCCGATCAGCGGAAGAACCAGCATCGCTGTCCGCACGCCACCCTCCCATAGCCCCCAGATGCCGGCCGGCACGAGCATGGTGATCGCTGACAGTGCGATGGGGTCCATCCGCCGGATCACGGGCTCAGCTCCTCACCAGGCCCCGAGTCGGCGTTCATTGATCAGCCGGCATTACCGGTCGCGACCGCCTCGGTGCGGGCACCGCCGGGTCCCGCCGCCTCGCGAACACGATCACGCCGATCAGAAGGAGCACGAGCCACAAGGGCACCAGCACGGGGACGAACCCGCGCCAGACGGGCCACACCGGCTCGGCGAGCCGGTGCACGGCCAGGTCCGTCCAGGTGACGACGGCAGGCGGGAACAGACCGACGGTCACCAGCGTGCCGACCACCAGCGGTACGGGCCGACGACTCCGCACCACCACCCAGAACAGCGCCGCACCGGCGGCAGCGGCGAGCAGGGTGCCGGTGATCGTGGCGGCGCGGAACCCGCCGGGTGCGGACTGCGTGATGCTCAGCCTCGACGCGTACCTCGTATGGGTGAGCGTGACCGTCAAGCCGTCCCGCTCGGCCCGCCAGCCGTCGCACGCGGTGCCCGGCACCGGACGCAGTTCCCGCCATCCACGCGTCTCGGCGGCACGCCGCACCTGTTCCGACAGCGTGCAGTCGAGGCCGTCGCCGTACTGGAACTCGACCCGGCTGCCGCCGACGTCGTCGGGAGCCAGGAAGACGCCGTACCGGTAGCCTCGCTCGATCATCGAGCCGATCGGTTCCACACCGGAGAGCAGCTCCCCGGCCGCGCTCCGCGCTGCCTCGGGGCTCAGCGGTACGGCACCCCGGCCGCCGTACCAGGAGCCGACGGCCAAACCGGCCGTGCCGAACAGCAGCGCGCCGAGCAGCGCCATCGCCACGTGCCCCAGCCGACGCCCCATCGGGCCACCCCCTGTCGCCGTGCGGCACAGCGTAGGCGTCGCACGCCGACCGCGGTGCCCCGCGTGACGACGGTGCCGGCACCCCCGGTGCGTAGGCAGGCGATCTCCGCGTTCAGGCAGAGAAGCGGGCTTCGCCCGTTCGCTTGTCCACCGCGATCGGAGAGTTGCCGGCCATCGCCTCACGCCAGTCGCCGGCTTCGACGTACGCCTTTCCGTCGTAGGGGAACACGTACCTGTCGTCGGCTTCCTCCACGTCACCGTCCACGACGACGACCGGGAAGCTGAAATGGCCCCTGACCTCGGCGTCCAGGAACCCTTCGGCGATCTGCCGGGCGGATTCGAGTGGGATCACGGTCCTACCACCACCAGATCTCGGTCAGGCCGGTCGCCCTGCAGCACCGGTGGCCACCACACGGCCATGTCGAGACGCAGGGCGACGGCGTTCAGCAGCCAGCCGCCCGCCCACCCCACGAGCAGGCCCAGGCTCAGCCACCGCCGGAAGAAGGCCAAGCTCAGGGACGCCACCAGAATCGTGAGCCCGAGAGCGGCGTGGGCGAGCACGAACGTGCGTACCGCCTCGAAGTTGACGGCGAACCTGCCCCCTGCCTCCAGATCCACGTCGCTGTAGCCGCCCATCCGCCAGATGACGAAGGGCACGGCGGCGGCCACCAGCACGTGATTGAGCCGGGCCGTACCGACGCCGACGGGCATCAGACCCTCGATCGGGTGCTTCGCCGCGGAACCTCCACCGATGCCTCTGACACGATCATCTCCACCCGTGCTCGCCCCGCGGCCGCACCAGGGGCCGGGCAGTGAGTGCCGGCATCCGGCGGAACGCTGTCAACCGGTCGGTGCCGATGGCCTGGTAGTGGTCCTCGATCGGCCGGCGTGCCTCGTCGAACAGCGCCGGCCCGTCGTACCGGACCGGGGGCGGTGCCGCAGTGGCGGGCTTGACCTGTTCGAACTTCTCGGTGGACAGCGCGTACACGACCCGGCCGGCGTCCGCCCTGAAGTGCGGTTCAGGTCAAGCGGCGGCGGATCCGCGCCATGTCCTCCTCGGGGAGCGCGTCGGCCACCAGCAGCCGGGGCAGCAGGTCCGTCTCCAGTGTCGTGGCCCGGAACACCAGCGCCACCGTGACGTCGTGGTCGGGCCGGTGCACGACCTCGACCGGGTCTCCGGCGCCGACGCTGCCCGGCGTGACCACCCGCAGGTACGCCCCGGGGCGTACCGCCTCGGTGAACCGCTTGATCCAGCCCTGTTCGCCCAGCCACCCCTGGAACGTGCCGCAGGGGATACGGGGGCAGGAGACCTCCAGCACCAGGTCCGGCCCGATCCGCCACCGCTCGCCGATCAGCGCGCCGTTGACGTCCAGCCCGGTGGTGGTCAGGTTCTCCCCGAAGCTGCCGTCGGCGAGCGGGCGGCCCAGTTCGGCCTCCCAGTGGTCCAGGTCCTCCCGCGGGTACGCGTAGACCGCCTGGTCGGTGCCGCCGTGGTGGGCCACGTCGTAGACCCGGTCACCGGCGAGCCCGACCGCGCCGGTGCCCTTGGGACCGGGCGCGGTGACGGCGACCCGGCCCTCCACGGGCCGCTTGTCGATGCCGGTGGCACCGATCCCCTTCCACGGGTTCGGCTGCGGTCGGCCCACGTTGACGGAGATCACCCTCATGCCGGCGACGGTATGCGGCGCAGGGCTGTCCCGGCCAGTCCATTCCCCGGGCCGGGTGGGCGGCGCGGCGGCGCGGGCTGCGTACGATGCGGGCCGGACATCCTCGTCGGGTGGTGGAGGTAGCCGCGGATGGCAGGCCAGCAGGACGGTTTCGCCCTCGGCGTGGACCTCGGCACCTCGAACACGGTGGCGGTGCTGCGGTGGCCGGACGGGCGGACCAGGCCGGTGCTCGTCGACGGCCACCCGATCATGCCGTCCGGCGTGTACGCCGACGCGGACGGTCACCTGCACGTCGGGCGGGACGCGCACCGGCTGGCCCAGGCCGACCCGGCCGGCTTCGAGCCGAACCCGAAGCGCCGGGTCGACGAGGAGACCGTGGAGCTGGGCGGGCGGGCGTACCGGCCGGCGGAGCTGCTGGCCGCGACGCTGCGCGCGGTCGCGGACGCGGCGGTGGCGGCGGTCGGGATGCTGCCCCCGGCGGTGGTCACCCACCCGGCGGCCTGGACGCCGGCCCGGCGTCAGGTGCTGCACGACGCGCTGGAACTCGCCGGCTGGCCGGCGGCGGCCGAGCACACGCTGGCCGGGCCGATCGCGCCGGGCACCCGCCTGCTGCGTGAGCCGGTGGCCGCGGCCCGCTACTTCACGCAGGTGCTGCGCCGGCCGGTGCCGGTGGGCGGTTCGGTGGCGGTGTTCGACTTCGGCGGCGGCACGCTCGACGTGGCGGTGCTGCGCAACGAGGGCGCCGACCCGTGGGGCGACTCCGGTTTCCAGCTGGTCGCCACCGGCGGGATCCCCGACCTCGGCGGTCTCGACCTGGACGCGGCCCTGCTCGGGCGGCTCGGCGAGCTGGTCGGCCCGGCCCACCCGCGCGAGTGGGGCCGGCTGACCGACCCGGCGACCACCGCCCAGCGGCGAGACCGCCAGCAGCTGTGGGACAACGTGCGCGGTGCCAAGGAGATGCTGTCCCGGGCCATGGTGGCGCCGGTCGCCGTGCCGGGGGTGGAGGCGGCGGTGCCGCTGTCCCGGGAGGACTTCGAACGCCTCGCCGCGCCGCTGCTGGCCCGGGCCGTCACGGAGACCCGGGAGGTGACGACCGCCGCCGGGCTGCGCCCCGAGCAGCTCTCCGGCCTGTTCCTGGTCGGCGGGTCGACCCGGGTCCCGCTGGTGGCCCGGCTGCTGCACGCCGAGTTGGGCATCGCGCCGACGGTGCTGGAACAGCCGGAGATGCCGGTGGCCGAGGGCGCGCTCACCGACCTGCCGCTGCCCCGGCACCCCGGCCGTCCCGCCGTGCCGGCCCAGCCGGCACCGCCCGCGCCCACCCGGCCCGACCCGGCCGGACCCGCGCCCACCCGGCAGGCGACGTCGCCCGCACCGGCCGCGGGCGAGGCGGACACCGGCGCGGCCACTGTCGCCGCCGGTGCGACGCGGACGAATCCGACCGCACCGCTCGGCGGAGTGGACGCGGCATCCGCCGGACCGCGCGGCACGCTGGTCGCCGGCGGCCCCGTCCCGCAGACGTCCCCCACGAGGTACGACGGCGGGCCGCTCGCCGGTGGTCAGGTTCCGCGCCCGACGTACGACCCGGGCGGCCCCGCTTTCGTACCGCCGGGGGCAGCGCCCGCCGCGCACCACGCCGGCGTACCCGGGATGCCGCCGTCCCCGCCCGGCGGAGGATGGCCGCCTGCGGGGCCCGGTCCCGGCGTACCCGGGGCGCCCTTCTCCCCCGCGCCGAACGGTGTCCGGCCCGGCGGCGGCCGGCCCCGGCGCGGCCGGTGGATCGCGCTCGGCGCGGGTCTCGTGGTCGTCGCCGTGTCGGCGGCGGTGCTGCTCTGGGTGTTCCGGGACCGGCACCCGGCGCTCGACTTCCGCACCGCCGAGCTGGTGAAGACGGTGGCCGCCGGTGACACGCGGCCGGACCAGATGTTCACCGCGACGCTCGGGGACCGCGCCTACCTGGCCCGTCCACTGCCCGACGACCACCTCCAGGTGACAGCCGTGGAGGCGGCGACCGGCAGGACGGTCTGGGAGAAGCGGACCGACGCGACAGCGCAGCGGTGGGCGGGGATCCGGGCGCTGCCCGACGGGTTGCTCGTCCTCTCCGACGCCACCGGCAGTGACACCCCCCGCGTGCTCGCGGTGCTCGACGGCGATTCCGGCGACCAGCGCTGGCGGACCGACGTCGGCCGCGACGACACCCTCCACCTCGGGCCGGACACGGTGGTCCGCCTGGACCGCACCGGCGAACGCCTGGTCGGGCTGCGGCTGGACGACGGGCGGCAGCGGTGGGAGCGGCCCATCCCGCGCACCGAGTACGGCGACGCGCGCACGAGGGTGGTGCCGGTCGGCACCGGCGCGGCACTGGACGGGCCCGCCGACGCCGAGGGCTCGCCGCTCGCCGCGTGGGCCGGGCAGGCGGACCGGCTCGTGCAGGTCGGCGCGGACCGGTCGGTCCGGGTCCTGGACATGCGCAGCGGGAAGATCCTCAAGGAGCGGGGCAACGTGGCCGGCCTCGACGATCCGATGGCCGCCCGCGACGACCGGCTGTACGTGGCGGAGAACGACAGGGGGCTGCGGCTGCTCTCCTACGACCTGGGTGGTCTCGGCACACCGAGCGTGTTGTACGAGGCGCCGGAGCAGGGCGGCCGGGTGAAGGATCTCGTCACCTGCGGGGAGCGCCGGGTGTGCCTGCTGGAGACGCCCGGCAGCGGCGCCGACGACACCCGGGTGGTGGCGGCGACCGAAGGTGCGGGCACCCGGCAGTGGCCGGCGCCGCGCGCCGAGACGCTGGTGCCGGTCGGTGAGCACGTGCTGGCCGGGCGGGACTCGCCGGACGCGGTGACGCTGTTCGCGCCGGACGGCACGGCGGTGCTGCGCGACCGGGACGGGACGGCGGTCCGGCTGGACGCCGGCAACGTGCTGCTCTTCTCCGAGGCGCCGGGCGCGTACGAGGACGACCGCGTCCTCGCCGGGACGGCCGTGGACGGCAAGCCGGTCGAGATGGGGCAGCTCAAGCAGATCCGCAGCGAGTCCTGCTCGTGGAACACCGAGATGCTGGTGTGCGGCGCGGAGAAGGAGTTCCGGTTGTACCGGTTCGCCGGCTGACCGGAACTGAGCTTGGCAGCGATCGATGCCCCGGCTGATGCGAACGGCAGAGAGATCGACGTTCGCCAGGAGGCCCCGTGTTCGTCCGACGACGGTGGACCGCACCCGCCACCACCAGCATCCTGATCGCCGCGGCACCGGCCCATCCCGGGCCGGACGCCGCCGCAGGGGAAGGCGTACCTGGCGGGCGGTCCCGCGACGGCAGCAGCCAGGACGCGGACGGCAGGGCCCTGGTGGAGATCGAGCTCGACGGCCCGCCCGGGTCGCGTCGCCCAAGGCCGGCGAGCAGCGGTGACGGCTCAGCCCAACGGGCGACGGATGAAGCCCGTGGGGCGGGGTAAGGCAGCACGGTCCTGGTGGAGAGACGACCGGTGTCGCGGCGTACCGCGACCGGGCACGCGGGCGGGCGGCGCGAATGCCGCCCGCCCGCGCATCCCGGGGCCGGCCCTGGGCGGACCGGGTTCGATCAATGACGGGCGTCGGCTGGCGCGCCCAGGCGTGACCGGGCCGGCGGCCACCTCGGCCTCCGTACAAGGACATCGACGCCGCCCGCCGGACGGCCGGCACGCCGACCGCCTTCTGACGCCGCCCCGGTCGTCCGTCCGGCCCGTACCGGACGGACGACCGACCGGCTCAGCTACCGGTCACCCAGTTCCAGGCGGAGACCACCCACTCGGTCTGCTGCAGGTACGCCACACCGACGCCGACCAGGAACAACGCGGTCACCAGGTGAGCACCCTTGGCACTGCGGCGCACCCGGCCGAACTGCCGCTCCAGGATCAGCCGGCCGAGTAGCCGGGCCAGCGCGAACAGGCCGACCGCGGTGAGCAGGCTGAGCACGAACGTGAGCAGCGGGGCGACCAGGTTACCCCGGCCGGAGATCGCCCAGATGCCCCAGCAGACGAACGCGAACAGCGCACCGGCGGCGCTCAGCTCCCCGCCCTTGCGCGCCTGGGTCAGGTGCCAGCCCATCGGCCGACGGGGCGCCGGCTCCGCCGCCCAGTCGCCGTGCTCGACCGTGGGGAACTGCTCGGTCCGGGGCGTACGCGACGGGCGCGGCTGACCGACCGCCGCCACCCCGCGCTGGAACGCGTCCCGCTGCGGGGGCACCGCCCCCGGCTGGGGCGGCACCTCCACGGTGCGCTCGGCCCACGGCTGTGTCTGGTCCGCCATCTTCCGTCCTCCCCCTCGACCGATACCGGCCTCCGTTTCCGAGGGTAGCCAGCCCGCAAATAGGGTGCCGACCCCCGTCACGGTGCGATACACACGTGCCGTGACTGACGTGGTGGTATCCCGGGCCGAGGACTTCGACGACATCGCGGCGCTGCTGGCGCTGGCCTTCCACGGCGATCTCGACCCCGAGGTGCAGGCGCTGGAACGCCCGATCTTCGAGCCGGACCGGTCGCTGCTGGTCCGCGACGGCGGAACGGCGGTGGCACACGCCGCCGCGTTCAGCCGCGACCTCGCGGTGCCCGGCGCGGACGTGCCAGCCGCGCACGTGACGATGGTGGCGGTCGCGCCGACGCACCGGCGGCGCGGCCTGCTCACCCGGCTGATGCGCCGGCAACTGCGCGACGTCCGCGACGCCGGCCGGGAGCCGATCGCGGTGCTCTGGGCCAGCGAGGGACGCATCTACCCCCGCTTCGGCTACGGGTCGGCGGCCCCGCGGTACGTGCTGTCCGCAGACACCACCGGCCTGCGGCTGCCCGCCCCGTCGCCCGCCGAGGGCAGGCTGCGACTGGACCGTCCGGAGACGCACCGGAACGAACTGGCCCGGCTGTACGAACGGGTCCGCGCCGAGCGTCCCGGCTGGTCCCGGCGCGACGAGCGCTGGTGGTCGTACGTACTGGCGGATCTCAAGGCGCACCGGGGCGGCGCCACCGAGCGCCGGGTACTGCTGCACGAGGGCGCCGACGGGCTCGACGGGTACGCGCTCTACCGGACGAAGGACAGCTCGTCGGCCACCGGACCGCAGGCCGAGGTGCAGGTCGGCGAGGTGGTGGCGGTGACGCCGGAGGCGTACACGGCGCTGTGGCGGCTGCTGCTCTCGGTCGACCTGACCCGCCGGCTGTCGTTCCCGATCGCGGCCCTGGACGAGCCGCTGCTGCGGCTGGTGGACGAGCCCCGCGAGCTCTCCCCGCAGCTCGCCGACGCGCTCTGGGTGCGGGTGGTGGACGTGCCGGCCGCGCTCGCCGCCCGGCGCTTCGCCACCGACGTCGACGTGGTGCTCGAGGTCACCGACGAGCTGCTGACGGAGAACACCGGCCGCTGGCGGCTGGTCGGCGGGCGCGACGGCGCGCAGTGCACGCCCACCACCGCCCCGGCCGGACTGGCGTGTGACGTACGCGCGCTCGGCGAGCTGTACCTCGGCGGCGCGAACCCGTACGCGCTCGCTGCCGCCGGCCGCGTCCGGGAGCTGATCCCGCACACGCTGACCGCACTGACGCCCGCCTTCACGTGGCACCGCACCCCTTCCCCCATGGAGGTCTTCTGACCGTCCCCGCCCCACCCCACCCGTCTTTCCCCGTCGATCATGAAGTTGGCGGCGTGAACCGTCCGGTTCGTCCCGGCCAACTTCATGATCGCGCGACCCCGGGCGCGGGTGGGTCGGGGACGGTACGGTCGGAGGATGGGTGAGGCGGAGCGACGGCGACGGCGGCTGCGGCACCACGGTGAGGCCAGCACCCCGGCGGGGGCCGACGTACGGCATCACGGTGAGGCCAGCACCCCGGCGGGTACCGACAACACCGGCACCGGCGGGACCGCTGCCAGCACCGCCCCCGTACACGACGACGTGGCACCCCGGTCCGCGCGCGGTGGCCGTCCCGGCGAGCCGGAGCCCCGGGGACGCCGCGCCACCGCGCCCGCCGAGGAAGGCGAACGCGGGCTGCGCGGACTCGTCGGCTCCGGCTCGTCGCAGGTGAGCGTGACGGCCGCGCTGCGGGCACGCGACGCCGCCCGGCCCAGCGAGGACGATCTCGCCGAGGCCGAACAGCGGGTGGTGCTCATCCGCCGCAACTGGGTGCCGCGCGAGGAACTGCCCCGCAACGGGCGGTGACCCCCCGGCGTCCCGTCAGGCGGGCAGCTCGGGCAGCTTGCGGCTCTGCTCGTAGGCCGCCACCTGCTCGATGCGCCGGCTGTGCCGCGGGTTGCCGGAGAACGGCGTGGTGAGGAACGCCTCGACGAGCGCCGTCGCCTCGTCCAGCGTGTGCTGCCGGGCGCCGATCGCGACGATGTTGGCGTCGTTGTGCTCGCGGGCGAGCTGGGCGGTGTCGACGTTCCAGGCCAGCGCCGCCCGGACCCCCGCCACCTTGTTCGAGGCGATCTGCTCGCCGTTGCCGGAGCCGCCGATCACCACGCCGAGGCTGCCCGGGTCACCGACCACCCGGTCACCGGTGTGCAGGCAGAACGCGGGGTAGTCGTCGTCCGGGTCGAAGGCGTGCGGCCCCACGTCGACCACCTCGTAGCCCTGCTTGGCCAGGTGGTTGGCGAGGTGCACCTTCAACTCGAAACCGGCGTGGTCGGATCCCAGGTAGACGCGCATACCGCGCAGTCTGACAGGCCCGCCCCGCAGCCGGCGCGCGGGCGGCGGCTGCGAGGCGGATTCGTCACACGGTCAGTGCGGCAGCTCGGCCACGACCAGCCCGGCCCGCGCCTTCGGGGTGAACCACGTGCTCTTGCGCGGCATCTTCTCCCGGGCCAGGTTCACCGCGACGAAGTCGTCGACCGTCACCGGCGCGACGAGCACCGCCAGCTCGGCCCGGCCGGCGTCGACCTCACCGACGAGCCAGCTCGCCGGATAGTCGCCGCCCACGTACGTGATCCGCTTGTCGCCCGGGTCGAGGCCCAGCGCGTCCCGCAGCAGCAGGCGTTCGACGAGCGCGTGGTCGAGGTTCTCCAGCCGGCCGGCGCCCACGTGCGGCAGCGTCACCGCGTACCCCCGGCCGCCGAGGTGGAGGTGCACGACGCCGCCGGTGGCCGGGACGTCGACCGGCCCGTCCACCGGGGTGATCTCCGCGCCGGCCGCGCGCAGCCGGTCGAGCAGCTCCTCCGGCGTGGTGGTCAGCTCGCTGACCAGCCGGTTGTAGGGCTGGATGGCGACCGACGCGGGTGTGGTGACCACCGCGAGGAAGCGCGGGAACCCGCCGGTCTGCGCGGCCAGGCTGCGGTGGTTGCCGTCCGCGACCACCAGCTCCCCGCCGCCTGCGAGTGCGGTCAGCCCGTCCTGCGCCGCGCCCGGGCCCAGCAGCCAGATCGCGTGCGTCCGGCCGGACTGGTCGACGTCGGTCGCGGCGGGCGCGCCGGCCGCGTCGGTCGCCGCAGCGAGCGCGGCGTGCAGCTCGTCGCCCTTGCCGGTCTGGAGCAGGAGTACGGGCGAGAGCAGGTGACCGAGCGCCTCGGCCAGGGCGACGCGCTCGCGTACCTTGGCGATGAACACGTCCTCGTTACGGATCACCAGGCCCGGCTCGTCGGCGCGGGTGGAGATCTGGTCGGTGTCGACCATGGCCCACAGCCCGTACGCGCTCTCCTCGCCCGGCGCGCTGATCCGGTAGAGCACCACCACCTGCTCGGCCGGCGTGTAGCTGCCGTCCGCCTTCGCCTCGGCCAGGCGCGCCACCGCGTCGGGCAGTGCGTCGAGGAAGGACTTCCCGAGGCTGCCGGGCGCCCGGTGGGGCATCTCGATGCCCAGTGCGCTGTGCGGATTCGCCTCGACGATGGAGGTGATCTCCGCGTCGTCGGCGAACTCGTCGTAGTTCTGCGCGCCGGTGCCGCCAGTGGTGATCCAGGCCCGGGTGATCGGATGCACGACCGTCATGCCCGCTGACGCTACCCGGGCCCCGATCCGCGCCGCCGCCGGACTCACCCGCTTACCACCAGATGAAAGGGCCCCTTGTTAACGCCTCCGGTAGAGGAAGGGCCCCTTCTTAACACCGGGGGGCGGGCGGCTCAGGCGGTGGAGTTGCGGTGCCGGCCCGGAGCCGGGCGGCGCGCCGGCGGAGCGGGGCGGGGCCCGGCGTTGAGGCGTACCGTCGTCGTACCGACGGCGGAGCCGGGCCGCGACGGTCCGCGGCCCGGCCGGCCGGACTCGCCCGGCGGCGTCATCCGCGAGGTAGCCACCACCCGGGCCACGCCGACCACGATCGGCGGGGCCAGTAGGTCGGCCACCTCAGCCGGACCGGCCGGCCAGTCGCTCTCGATCACCGACCAGTACGTCGCACCGGAGTCCTCGGTCGCCTGCTGCGGCGCGTCGTCGGACATACGGCGGTGCTTGGCCATGGGAACGCCTCCAGGAGCTGCCGTGCTGCGACCCCGCGGGCCGTCGGCTGGGACACCCGGTGAAACGAGCCCCGCACCGGCCCGGTGACGGGCGGTGCGGGGCTCGCCGCCGCGAGGGCTCGGGTGTTAAGAAGGGGCCCTTCCTCTACCGGAGGTGTTAAGAAGGGGCCCTTCCTTACCCCTCAGTCGAAGATGGGATCCTGCTCGCGGGTGCGCTTCAGCTCGTAGAAGCCGGGGGTGCCGGCGACGAGCAGCACGCCGTCCCAGAGGCGGCCGGCCGCCTCGCCCTTCGGTGCCGGGGTGATCACCGGGCCGAAGAAGGCGACCTGCCGGCCGTCCGGACCCGGCGCGTGGACCACCGGGGTGCCCACGTCGGTGCCGACCGGGCGCATGCCCGCCTCGTGGCTGGCCCGCAACGCCTCGTCGTACTGGGTGGACTCGGCCGCGTCGGCGAGCGCCGGGTCCAGGCCCACCTCGGTCAGCGCGCCCACCAGCATGTCCCGGCCCAGGCCCTCCTTGCCGAGGTGGATCCGGGTGCCCATCGCGGTGTAGAGCTTCGCCAGCGCCTCGGCGCCGTGCGCCTGCTCGACGGCGATGCACACCCGCACCGGGCCCCAGCCGTCGCGCATCAGGTCCCGGTAGTCCTCCGGCAGTTCCCGGCCGTCGTTGAGTACGGACAGGCTCATCACGTGGAACCGGATGTCGACGTCCCGGACCTGCTCGACCTCCAGCAGCCAACGGGAGGTGATCCACGCCCACGGGCACAGCGGGTCGAACCACATGTCCGCGGTGACACGTTCGGTCACGGTGTTTTCCCTTCACGACATCGTCGCGCCGGGGACCCGGCGCGGTCACCTCCGATCCTCACCCCGTACCCCGGCGCCCGGTACCGGAATGAGAGCGTGACCTCGACCACCGGGAGCGGTCGGTGCATGGAAGACTCGGTTCTCGACGGCCCGTCACGAGCGGCCGGGCAGAACCGGCGCCGTGGGGCGCGGCGAGACGAGTGGGATGGAGACGAACAGTGCCGGGAGTGCGAAACCTGACCCAGGTCGAGGCGACCGAGCGGGCCCGCCTGCTCGAGGTAACCGGGTACGACATCAGCCTTGACCTGTCGACCGCGGTGCAGCCCACCGGTCGCACGTTCCGCTCGGTGACCGAGGTCCGGTTCCGCTGCGCCGAGCCGGGGGCGACCACGTTCATCGAGACAGCCGCCGAATCGGTGCGGTCGGCCACGCTCAACGGCGAGCCGGTGGACCTGTCCGGCTGGTCCGCCGAGAAGGGACTGACGCTCAGCGGCCTGGCCGCCGAGAACGTGCTGGTGGTCGACGCGGACTTCGGCTACTCCAACAGCGGCCAGGGCCTGCACCGGACCGTCGACCCGGTGGACGGTGAGACCTACCTCTACAGCCAGTTCGAGACCGCCGACGCGCAGAAGGTCTACGCCTGCTTCGACCAGCCCGACCTGAAGAGCGTCTACACCTGGCACGCCACCGTCCCCGACCACTGGCGGGTCGTGTCGAACATGCCGGTGGCCCGCGAGGAGGCCACCGGTGAGGGCCTGAAGACCGTGCACTTCACCGTCTCGGAGCGGATGAGCACCTACATCACCGCGCTCTGCGCCGGGCCGTACCACGAGGTGCGCCACACCTACGACGGCATCGACATGGGCTACTTCTGCCGGGCCAGCATGGCCCCGCACATGGACGCCGACGACCTGCACCTGATCACCACGCAGGGCTTCGACTTCTTCCACGAGAAGTTCGGCGTGCGCTACCCGCTGCCCAAGTACGACCAGCTCTGGGTGCCGGACTTCAACGCCGGCGCGATGGAGAACTTCGGCTGCGTCACGCACGCCGAGTCGCACTACATCTTCCGCTCGCAGGTCACCGACTTCGAGTACGAGCAGCGCGCCAACACGATCCTGCACGAGCTGGCGCACATGTGGTTCGGTGACCTCGTCACCATGCGCTGGTGGAACGACCTGTGGCTCAACGAGTCGTTCGCCGAGTGGGCCAGCCACTGGTGCAACACGCACGCCACCCGCTTCACCGACGCCTGGACCACGTTCCTGTCGATCCGCAAGAACTGGGGTTACCGGCAGGACCAGCTCTCCTCCACCCACCCGGTCTACTGCGAGATGCCGGACCTGGAGGCCGTCGAGGTCAACTTCGACGGCATCACGTACGCCAAGGGCGCGAGCGTGCTCAAGCAGCTCGTCGCGTACGTGGGCGAGGGGCCGTTCCTGGCCGGCCTGCGCGCCTACTTCGGCAAGTACGCCTGGGGCAACGCCACCTTCGACGACCTGCTGTCCGAGCTGGAGACGGCCTCCGGCCGGGAGCTGCGCAAGTTCGCCGCCCAGTGGCTGGAGACCGCGCAGGTCAACACGTTGCGCCCGGAGGTGACCATCGGCGCCGACGGCACGTACGAGCGGGTGGTGGTCCGGCAGGAGGCGCCGTCGGCCTACCCGACGCTGCGTACCCACCGCATCGGCGTCGGCCTGTACGACCTCAGCGACGGCCGGCTGGTGCGCCGCGAGCTGATCGAGACGGACGTGACCGGCGAGCTGACCGAGCTGTCCGAGCTGCACGGCAGGCAGGCCGCCGACGTGCTGCTGCTCAACGACGAGGACCTCACGTACGCCAAGCTGCGGCTCGACGGGCGGTCGATGGCCACTGTGGTGCAGCACATCGCCGGCTTCGACTCGTCGCTGGCGCGGGCGCTGTGCTGGACCGCCGCCTGGGACATGACCCGCGACGCCGAGCTGTCGGCCCGCGACTACGTGGCGCTGGTGCTGGCCGGGCTGACCGCCGAGACCGACATCAACCTGGTCACGGCGACGCTGCGGCAGGCGAAGACGGCGCTCACCTTCTACGCCGACCCGGCGTGGGCGCCGACCGGCTGGGCCGACCTGTCCCGTACCGCGCGGACGGCGCTCGCGGCGGCCGAGCCGGGCAGCGGCTTCCAGCTCGCCTGGGCCCGGGCGTACGCCTCGTCGGCCCGCTCCGGCGAGGACCTGGCCACGCTGCGCGGCTGGCTGGACGGCAACGGGGTGCCGGAGGGGCTGACCGTCGACACGGAGCTGCGCTGGACGGTACTCCAGTCGCTGGTCGCCAACGGCGCTGCGGGTGCCGACGAGGTGGACGCGGAGCTGGCCGGCGACCGTACCGCCAGCGGCGAGCGGGAGGCCGCGTACGCGCACGCGCTCGTGCCGACCGTCGAGAACAAGGCCGCGGTGTGGGCGCTGCTCACCGGCCCGGACGCGCTGCCCAACTGGCGTAACCGGGCGCTGTTGCAGGGCTTCACCCACGCGGCGCAGGTCGAGCTGACCGCGCCCTACCGGGAGCGGTACTTCGCCACGGTGGACCAGGTGTGGGCGCAGCGCGACAGCGAGCCGGCGCAGGAGTTCGTGCAGCTCGCCTACCCGGCGTACCTGGTCGAGGAGGACACCGTCGCGGCCACCGACGCGTGGCTGGCCCGGGACGGCCGGCCGGCGTCGCTGCGGCGGCTGGTGGCCGAGGGCCGCGACGGCGTGGTCCGTGCGCTGAAGGCCCGGGAGCGGGACGCGCGCAGCGCCTGAACAGGGGTACGGCGGCCGAGGGCCGGCGCGGGTGGCAGCCCGCGCCGGCCCTCGGCCGTTATCGTGTGCGGAGGAGGTGGACGTGATGGCACAGCCGGTCTACGAGTGGCGGCCACCCGAGCGCGACTGGCGAGAGCAGGACCTGTACGACCTGCCCGAGGACGGTAACCGCTACGAAATCATCGACGGGAGCCTGCATGTGACGCCACCTCCGGGGTTCGCTCACCAGGAGTTGGCGGACGATCTGCGCATGGCCCTCCGCCTCGCCGCGCCTCCCGGGTGGCGGGTCATCCGGGAAGCCGGCCTGCGCGCACCTGGCAGTAATCTCATTCCAGACATCAGCGTGGTCAAGCCGGACGCCCCCCGCGACGGCCTGTGGCTGCACGCGGCGGACGTGGCGCTGGTGGTGGAGGTGGAGTCGCCGAGCAGCCGGCGGCACGACCGCTTCACCAAGCCATCCGTCTACGCCGAGGCCGGCATCCCGCACTACTGGCGGGTGGAGCGGAGCGAATTCGGGCCGGTGGTCCACCGATACCAGCTGACCAAGGGCGTGCACTACGAATCGCTCGGCACGGTCGGGCCGGATGACCCCGTCCAGCTCGACGAGCCGTGGCCGATGCGCCTGGATCCCTCCGCCTGGCCCCGCTGAGACGACGAGAAAGCCCGGCCCGCGTGAGCGCGGACCGGGCTTCGTCGTGTGTGCGGGCGGATCAGCCCTTGCCGGCGTGGCTGGCGAGCTGGTCGAGGCCCTGGATGATGCCGCCGGCCAGGTCGCCGCCGCCGAAGGAGGCCACCATGGAGAGCGCGGCCAGCTTGGCGTAGGTGTCCGGGATGCGCTTGCGCGCGTACTTGCCGGTGACGATCTCCAGCTGCCGCTGGTTGGGCGACACCGCGATCAGCACCGAGCGGTCCGGCTCGGCGAGCTGGCGGTGCAGCCGCTCGGCGTGTTCCCGGACCGGCTCGTCGAGGCCGCCGACGTAGACCGAGAAGACCAGACCGGTGCCCTGGTCGGCGAGGCGCAGCGCCTCGTCGATGCGGAGCAGCTGGCGGGTCGAGAACGGTCCGTCCAGCACGTCGGGCGGGGTGCCCGTCCCCGTCGTGGGCCGCGCTTCACCAACGGTCACTTGCGCCTCCGGTTCCACCGGCCGGCGCCTCCCGGCCGGCCTGCTCCTGCTTGCGGCTGGTCAACGCCGGCGCCTGTGCCCCGGCGGCCAGCGCCGTGCCGGCCGAGTCGGCCAGTTGCTCCGGGCGGCCCAGGAACCAGACCGGAGTGAAGTCGAAGGGCCGGCCCGGCCGGTAGCGCTTGGCGCCGCCACCGTTGCCGCGGCTGCCGACGGCCGCCAGGGCGGCGATCAGCAGCACCGCGGCGGCCGGGATGCCGACGAAGACCACCAACGTCTCGGTAACAGACAATCCCAACGCCCCCAGGCGGAAAGAGAGACCAGGAATGGTGCGGGTCGGGTGGGCCGGTCAGGACCAGTCGCGCCCCACCTCTGTGATGTTCACGTTAGCGGAGTCGGCGGCCCGCCAGATTGCGGGGTGCTGATCCCATCCGTCACTGGCGTGCTCCAGTTGCGCGGCAGTGGCGAGCAGTGTCGCGTCGTCGCCGTACCGGCCGGTGAGCAGCACTCCGACCGGAAGCCCGTCGGCGGTCCGTCCGACCGGCAACGAAACGGACGGGTCGCCCGTGACGTTGAAGACCGCGCAGTACGGCGAGAAGCGCCGCTGCCCGTCGAAGTCCTCGGCCGGTTCGAGGGCGGCGAATGCGCCCACCGGCGCCTGCGGGCTCGCGAGCGTCGGGCAGAGCAGCAGGTCACAACCGGCGGTACGGCGTACGCCACGGCGTACCTGCGCCTGGAGTTCGCCGAGCGCGGCCGTCAGCCGGGCCGCGCCGAGCGCCTCGCCGCGCTCGCGCAGGAACCGGGTCAGCGGCAGCAGGTCGCCGTCCCGCCCGGCCGGGATCGGGGTGACCGCCAGCGCGTACCAGACGGTCTCGAACAGCGGCCACGCCTCGGGGCCGAGCGGCGTGGGGACGTCGACCACCTCGTGGCCGGCGTCGGTGAGCAGCGCGGCGGCCCGGTCGACGGCGGCGACGCAGTCGGGGTGGACCGGTTCGTCGGCGAGCATCGGCGTGGTGAAGCGGCCGACGCGCAGCCGGCCGGGGCCGGTGACGCGGGCGGTGCGGGTGACGCCGAGGTACCCGCCGGTGGGTGCGGCCGGCGGCAGGTACGGCTCGCCGGGCACCGGGCGGGCGAGTACGTCGAGCAGCGCGGCCACGTCGGCGACGGTACGGCCGATCGGCCCGTTCACCGGTAGCCCGAAGCCGCCGAAGCCGAGCGGCCCGCCGGAGACCATGCCCCGGCTCGGTTTGTAGCCGACCAGGCCGCAGAGTGCGGCCGGGATGCGCAGTGAGCCGCCGCCGTCGGAGCCCTGCGCGACCGGCACGAGTCCGGCGGCGACCGCTGCCGCCGCGCCGCCGCTGGACCCGCCGGCGGTGTACGCGAGGTTCCACGGGTTCCGGGCCGGCGGCGCCACCAGCCCTTCGGAGTAGAGCGAGCAGCCGAGTTCGGAGGTGGTGGTCTTGCCGAGGCTGACCAGGCCGGCGTCGGCCAGGAGGCGGACCACGTCGGCGTCCACCGGCGGGACGAAGTCGGCGAAGGCGGCGGAGCCGAAGGTGGTGCGGACGCCGGCGGTGAGCGTGAGGTCCTTGATCGCGGTCGGCACCCCGTGCAGCGGACCGCGTTCCTCCGCGGCGAGTGCGTCGGCGGCTCGGGCGGCGCTTCGGGCCCGGTCGGCGGTGACGGTGACGAACGCGCCGACGGTGTCGCCGAGCGCGTCGACCCGGCGCAGGTGGTGCTCGACCAGTTCCAGGCTGGACAGCTCGCCCCGGCGGATGGCGGCGGCCTGTTCCAGCGCGGTCAGGTCGTGCGGCTCGGCCATGCCGTCCATCCTGCCGGTCCGGCGGCCGGGAGGCCGGGCGACACGTCCGCGAGGGAGGCCGGGGTCCGTGTCCGGGTGACCCGGCCGGCGGCAGCCGGTCCATATCCGGGTGGCATGACCGGTTCGGGATGGTCCGCCGGGCGGGCGGGGCGCGCAGGATGAGCAGATCGATGCAAGTCGATTTGAGGCAGCCCCCACCACCCCGAGGAGCCCGCCGTGCACCACGCACCCGGCACACCGGCCCGCCCGCCCCGGCTTCCGCGCGTCCTGCGTCCCCTGCTCGCCCTCGCCCTGACCGCCGCCGGCCTCGCCGCCCTGCCGGTGACCCCGGCCGGGGCCGGCGACGGCGGGCCGGCGGCGCTGGCCGCGAACCCCTACGAACGCGGTCCCGCGCCCACCACCGCCTCCATCGAGGCCACCCGCGGCCCGTTCGCGATCGCCCAGACCACCGTCCCCGCGTCAAGCGTCAGCGGCTTCCGCGGCGGCACGATCTACTACCCGACCAGCACCGCCGAGGGCACGTTCGGCGCGGTCGCCGTCGCCCCCGGCTTCACCGCCCGCCAGTCGGCAGTCTCCTGGCTCGGGCCCCGGCTGGCCTCGCAGGGCTTCGTGGTCGTCACCATCGACACCCTCTCCGTCTACGACCAGCCGGCCAGCCGCGGCACCCAGCTCCTGGCCGCCCTGGACTACCTGACCAACAGCAGCGCGGTACGTACCCGGATCGACCGCAACCGCCTCGCCGTGATGGGGCACTCGATGGGCGGCGGCGGCAGCCTGTCGGCGGCGAACGCCCGGCCCGCGCTCCAGGCGGCGATCCCGCTGACCGGCTGGCACACCACGAAGAACTGGTCGTCGGTCCGCGTGCCGACGCTCGTCATCGGCGCCGAGAACGACTCGGTGGCGCCGGTGTCGTCGCACTCGGAGCCGTTCTACACCAGCCTGCCGGCCACGCTCGACAAGGCGTACCTGGAGTTGAACGCGGCCGGCCACTCGGCGCCGACCGCGCCGAACGTGACGGTCGCGAAATACAGCATCTCCTGGCTCAAGCGGTTCGTCGACGACGACACCCGCTACGAGCAGTTCCTCTGCCCCGCGCCCCGGGGCACCGCGATCGAGGAGTACCGGGACACCTGCCCGCACTCCTGAGCCGATCCGGGTGCGGCTGCCGACGGCAGCCGCACCCGGAGTTCGTCAGCGGCCGAGGAACCGCAGCGCGTTGCCGCCGAGCAGCGCGTCCCGCTGTACGTCGGTGAGGAAGTCCGCCCGGTGCACCACCTGGCCGACCGGCCGCTCCCCCAGCGGGTACGGGTAGTCGCTGCCGAGCAGCACCCGCTCGGCGCCCATGGTGTCCACCAGCAGCCGCAGCGCCGCCGGCTCGAAGACCACCGAGTCGACGTGGAACCGGTCGACGTAGGAGCTGGGCGGCGCGCTGGACGCGCCGCGTACCAGGTCGCCGCGGCGGTGCCAGGCGTTGTCGGCGCGGCCCAGCCAGAACGGGAAGCTGCCGCCGCCGTGCGCGAAGCAGATCCGCAGCGTGTCCGGCACCCGGTCGAACACCCCGCCGAGGATCAGCGCGAGCACCGACAGGTGGGTCTCGGCCGGCATCCCGGTCAGCCAGCGGGCCATCCACCGGTCCAGGCGGGGGCCGCCGGGCATGTCCCACGGATGCACGAACACCGGCGCGCCGACCTCGGCGCAGTGCGTCAGGAACTGCACGACGCCCTCGTCGTCCAGGTCCCGGTCACCGACGTGGTTGCCGATCTCCACGCCGGCGTGCCCGGCCGACAGGCAGCGGTCCAGCTCGGCGCAGGCCGCGTCCGGATCCTGCAACGGCACCTGGCAGAACGGCACCAGCCGGCCGCCGCCCGCAGCGGTGACCTCCAGCGCGAGGTCGTTGAAGATCCGGGCCACCTTGACCGCCTGGCCGGCCGGCCGGTCGTAGCTGAAGAACACCGGGGTGGGCGAGACGACCTGCACGTCCACGCCGTCGGCGTCCATGTCGGCCAGCCGCGCCGGCGCGTCCCAGCACCGCGCCCCGATCGGGCGGAACTCCGTCTCCCCCACCATGATCATGGCGGCGCGCTCGGAGTCCACCCGCAGCCAGGGCCAGCCGGACCCGCCGCACGCCGCGGCGAGGTCCGGCCACCCCTTCGGTACGACGTGCGTGTGCACGTCCACCACCGGCACGCGTCAGCCCTTGCCCGGGTGCAGCGCGCCGCAGTTGTCGCAGATACGGGCCTTCTCGTCGGCGTAGAACGCGGCGAAGACCGGGGGCAGGTCGGCGGCGATGTCGCGGACCTGCAACTCCACCTCGTGCACCCTGTGGTGGCACTCGCCGCAGTACCACTGGAACTTCTCCAGCGTGCCCTCCTCGCGGACCCGCTCGATCACCATGCCGACCGAGCCGGCCTCGGGCCGCTGCGGCGAGTGCGGGGTGTTGCGCGGCAGCATCCACATCTGACCCTCGCGCACGTGCACCGTACGGGGACCCTCGGGCAGCATCAGGTTGATGTGCATGTTGCCCTTGACCTGGTAGAAGAACTCCTCGTACGGGTCGACGTGGAAGTCCGTGCGCTGGTTCGGGCCGCCCACCACCATGACGATGAAGTCGTCGCTGCCGGGCAGCATCTCCTTGTTGCCCACCGGAGGCTTGAGCAGGTGCTGGTTCTCGCCGATCCAGCCGGAGAAGCTGAACGGCTCGGCGATCTCACTCACGGGAACCTCCCGACGGAAGTAGGGCGACGGCCTGCATCTCGATCAGCAGATGCGGGTGCGGAAGCTGGTGCACGGCCACTGTGGTCCGGGTCGGCCCGGTGGCGTCGAAGAACTCCGCCCACACCTCGTTGTAGCCGCCGAAGTCGTTCATGTTGACCAGGTAACTGGTGACCTGCACCAGGTCGCCCAGGTCGGCGCCGACCGAGCGCAGCAGGTCGCGGATGTTCTCGACCACCGCCCGGGTCTGCTCCCGGATGTCCAGGTCGGTGGTGCCGAACTCGTCCACCGACACCCCGGCGAACGTGTTGTCCGGCCGGCGCGACGACGTACCGGAGACGAAGACGAACCCGCCGGCCACCTTGACGTGCGGGAACGCGCCCCGCGGCACGGCCTTCCCGGCCACCACCCGAGCCGTCGCCGAGCCGCTTTCCGTTCGCGACTGCGGGGCTCGCAAACCCGGCTCACTCCTCGCGCTCACCGGGCCGCTTTCCGTTCGCGACTGCGGGGCTCGCAAACCCGGCTCACTCCTCGCGCTCACGAGAGGGCCTTCAGGGAGGCGGAACCCAGCTTCTCCACCGTGGCGCGGACGTGGGCGCCGGGGCGCAGCGGCACCGCTGCGGTCGCCGCGCCGGCCAGGAACACCCAGCCCTTGCGCAGCCGGACGCCGTGCCGGCCCGCCAGCCGCAGCCCCTCGTCCAGCGCACGGCGCGGGTCGCCGAGGATGGCGGCGGTCGAGCCGACCTGCGCCACCCGCCCGTCGATCTCCAGCAGCACGCCGAGGTTGTCCAGCCCGTCCGGCACCGGCGACCACGGCCCGACCACGAACGCGGCGGCCGAGGTGTTGTCGGCGATCACGTCCGGCAGCGAGAAGGTGAAGTTCGCGTACCGGGAGTCGATCAGTTCGATCGCCGGGGCGACCGCGCGTACCGCCCGGGTGAACGAGCCGACCGGTTCGCCCGGGTCGGGCAGCCGGTCCAGCAGGAACGCCACCTCCGGCTCGACCCGGGGATGGATGAAGTCGCCGACGTCGACGGCCCCGCCGTCGGGTACCCGCATCACGTCGGTCAGCCGGCCCCAGATCACCTCGTCCACGCCGACCTGCGCCATCTTGGCCTTGCTGGTGAGCCCCATCTTGAGGCCGACCAGCCGCTCACCCCGGTCGAGGCGGCGCTTGACCAGCGCGGTCTGCACCGCGTACGCGGCGTCGACGTCGAGGCCGGTTTCGGCGGCGAGCTGCGGGATCGCGGTGGCGTCGTCGGCCGCCACGCCCAGCTTCTCTGCGATGCCCGCGATGTCCGGCCCGATCATGGGTTCTCCTTACTCGCCAGGTCCAGTGCCACGTCCACGATCATGTCCTCCTGGCCGCCGACCATCCGGCGACGGCCCAGCTCGACCAGGATCGAGCGGACGTCGACGCCGTACTTGGCCGAGGCCCGCTCGGCGTGGCGCAGGAAGCTGGAGTAGACGCCCGCGTACCCCAGGGAGAGCGTCTCCCGGTCGACCTGGACCGGCCGGTCCTGCAACGGGCGGACCAGGTCGTCGGCGGCGTCCATCAGCGCGAACACGTCGCAGCCGTGCTTCCAGCCGTGCAACTCGGCGACCGCGGCGAAGACCTCCAGCGGCGCGTTGCCCGCGCCGGCGCCCATGCCGGCCAGCGACGCGTCCACCCGGACGGTCCGCCCGGACGGCGAGCCGAGCGGGCCGTCGCCGAGGATCCGGCCGTGCTCGACCGCGAGCACGCTGTTCGCCACACCCAGCGACAGGTTGTGGTGCGCATGGATGCCGATCTGCGTCTCGGGTTCCAGCACCTGCCGGTACGCGTCGACGCGCTGCGCCACGTCCGACATCAGCAGCCGCCCGCCGGAGTCGGTGACGTAGACGCAGTGCGCGCCGTACGACTCCATCAGCTTGGCCTGCGCGGCCAGCCCGGCCGGATCGTTGAGGTGCGACATCATCAGGAACCCGGAGACGTCCATGTCGTTCTCCCGGGCCCAGGCGATGTGCTGGGCGGAGATGTCCGCCTCGGTGCAGTGCGTGGCGATCCGGACGCTGGTCACGCCGAGCGCCTTCGCCGCCTTCAGGTCGGCGATGGTGCCGATGCCCGGCAGCAGCAGCGTCGTCAGCCGCGCGGTGGTCAGCACCTCGGCGGCGGCGGCGATCCAGTCCGCGTCGGCGGCGGCACCGTGACCGTAGTTGACGCTGGAACCGGCCAGCCCGTCGCCGTGCGCCACCTCGACCGCCGCCACACCGGCCGCGTCGAGCGCGGCGGCGATGGTACGCACCTGGTCGACCGTGTAGCGGTGGGCGACGGCGTGCATGCCGTCACGCAGCGTCACGTCCTGGATGTAGAGGTCGGTCATCGCGCACTCACCTCCCGAAGCGCCACCAGCCGCTCCGCGGTGCGCAGCGCGGCCGACGTCATGATGTCCAGGTTTCCGGCGTACGCCGGCAGGTAGTGCCCGGCGCCGGAGACCTCCAGGAACACCGACACCTGGAGACCGGTGAAGTGCCGGCCCAGCACCGGCGCGTACGTGTCCACCCGGTCGAACTGCACGTCCTGCTTGAGCCGGTAGCCGGGCACGTACTCCTGCACGGCGGCCACCATGTCGGCCACCGAGGCGGCGATCGCGCCCCGGTCGGCGTCGGCGTCCGGGCACAGGCAGTAGACCGTGTCGCGCATCAGCAGCGGCGGGTCGGCCGGGTTCAGCACGATGATGGCCTTGCCGCGCTCGGCGCCGCCGACCACCTCGATGGCGCGGGCGGTGGTCTCGGTGAACTCGTCGATGTTGGCCCGGGTGCCCGGACCGGCCGACTTCGACGCGATCGAGGCGACGATCTCCCCGTACGCGACCGGTGTGACCCGGCCGACCGCGTGCACGATCGGCACGGTTGCCTGCCCGCCGCAGGTCACCATGTTGACGTTCGGCTCGCCCAGGTGCTCGTCGAGGTTCACCGGCGGCACCACGTACGGGCCGATCGCCGCCGGGGTGAGGTCGACGACGGTACGGCCGTGTGCCCGCAGCACCTCGTCGTGACGCTTGTGCGCGCCGGCTGAGGTGGCGTCGAAGACCAGCTGGACATCGGCGAACTCGGGCAGCGCGACCAGCCCGTCGACGCCCTCGGCGGTGGTGGTAACGCCGAGCCGGCGGGCCCGGGCCAGACCGTCCGAGGCCGGATCGATGCCGGCCATCGCCACCATCCGGAGTTCGGTGCCGAGCCGCAGCACCTTGATCATCAGGTCGGTGCCGATGTTGCCCGACCCGAGCACGGCCACACCCGTCGTCGTCATGAGTCCTCCCGGGAGAAGCAGGTACGCACCGAGCCGAGCCCGGAGATGCGGGCCTCGTACGCGGCGCCGGGCGTGACCGGCACCATCGGGCCGAGCGCGCCGGAGAGCACCACGTCACCGGCCTTGAGCGGGTCGCCCGACCGGGCCGTGGTCGCGGCCAGCCACTGCAACGCGTGCAGCGGATTACCGAGGCAGGCCGCGCCCGCGCCGACCGAGACCGGCTCACCGGCGTGCTCCAGCACCATGCCGCACAGCCGCAGGTCCACGTCGGCGAGCCGCCGGGGCGCGGTGCCGAGCACGAACAGCCCGCTGGAGGCGTTGTCCGCCACCGTGTCCACGATGGAGATGTCCCAGTCCGCGATCCGCGAGTCGACGATCTCGATGGCCGGCAGCACGTGGTCCACCGCCCGGATCAGGTCGACAGTGGTGACCCGCTCGTCCGGCAGGTCCGCGCCGAGCACGAAGGCGATCTCCGCCTCCACCCGCGGCTGGAGCAACCGGTCGATCGGCACCTCGACGCCGTCGCCGACGGCCATGTCGTCGAAGAGCACCCCGAAGTCGGGCTGGAAGACGCCGAAGCTCTCCTGGACGGTCCGCGACGTCAGGCCGATCTTCGCGCCGACGCGGCGGTGCCCCTTGCCCAGGCGCTGCCGGGTGTAGACCTGCTGCACCTGGTACGCGGCCTCGATGTCGCCCTCGGGCAGCAGCCGGCCGCGCAGCGGCGGGCAGGGCTTCCCGTCCTGCCGGGCCACTGCGAGTTCCCGGTTGGCGGCCTCGATGTCCACGGTCATGGCGGCTCCTCGCTTACGTCGCTGGGGATTCCGGCCATTCTGTCCACGCCCGTTCACGAGAGGTCCACGCAGACGTTCGTCAGCTCGGAGTAGAAGTCGAGCGAGTGCACGCCGCCCTCGCGGCCCACACCCGACGCCTTCACCCCGCCGAACGGGGTGCGCAGGTCGCGCAGGAACCACGTGTTGACCCAGACGATGCCGGCGTCGAGCCGGGCGCCGGCCCGGTGCGCCCGGCCCACGTCCCGCGTCCACACCGTCGCCGCCAGGCCGTAGGCGGTGCCGTTGGCGAGCGCGTACGCCTCGTCCTCGTCGTCGAACGGCGCGACGTGCACCACCGGTCCGAAGATCTCCTCCTGGTTGGTGCGGGCGTCCGCCCCCAGGCCGGTGAGCACCGTCGGCTGCACGTACGCCCCGCCGTCGCGGGCGTCGCCGAAGCGCGGCGCGCCGCCACCGGCGCGGACCTCGGCGCCCTCGGTACGGGCCAGGGCGTAGTGGCCGAGCACCTTGTCCCGGTGGCCGTGCGAGATCAGCGGCATGTTCGCCGTCGCCTCGTCGTCCGGCCAGCCGTACGCCAGTTCGCCGGCACGCTCGGCCAGCCGGGCGGTGAACTCCTCGAACACCGGCCGCTGCACGTAGATGCGCTCGGTGCACAGGCACACCTGGCCGCCGTTGGTGAAGCTGGACCGCACCGAACCGGCCACCGCCGCGTCCAGGTCGGCGTCGGCGAACACCAGGCCGGCGTTCTTGCCGCCCAACTCGAAGCTGACCGCCTTCACGCCGTCGGCGGCGGCGCGCATGATCGCGCTGCCGGTCGCCGACTCGCCGGTGAACGTGATCGCGTCCACGCCCGGGTGCCGGGTCAGGTGCTCACCGGCCGATCCGGGGCCGAAGCCGTGTACCAGGTTGAACACGCCGTCGGGCACGCCCGCCGCGGCCATCACCTCGGCCAGCAGCGTGGCCGAGGCGGGAGTCTCCTCGCTGGGCTTGACCACCACGGAGTTGCCGCAGGCCAGGGCCGGGGCGACCTTCCAGGTGAGCAGCAGCAGCGGCAGGTTCCACGGCACGATGACGGCTACCACGCCGACCGGCTTGCGGACCGCGTAGTTCAGCGCCCGGCCCCCGGCCGGGGTGACTGTGGTGAACGACTCGGTGGGCGCGGTGGCCACGATCTCGGCGAAGGCCCGGAAGTTCGCCGCCCCGCGCGGGATGTCGAGCGTACGGGCCTGCGAGATGGCCTTGCCGGTGTCCGCGACCTCGGCGGCGACCAGGTCGTCGAAGCGCCGCTCCAGCTCGTCGGCGACCCGGCGCAGCACCTCGGCGCGGTCCCGCTCCCCCATCCGGCCCCACGGGCCGCGCAGCGCCGACCGGGCCGCCGCTACCGCGTCGTCCACAGTCGACCGCGACGCCTCGACCACCTCGAACACCGGCTCGCCGGTGACCGGGCTGCGCTTGGTGAACCGGCTGCCGGCGTCGACGAACTCGCCGCCGACGAAGTTGCGCAGCAGGCCGGGGCCGTGCGGCGCGTGGCCGGTCATCAGCCGGGGATCCCAGAGCGTCATCGCCGCCTCCCCAGCGCCGCGCGGACCCCACCGGCCAGCAGCGCTACCGCGCCGGCCGCGACCGCGCCGACCACCGCGTACTGAGCGCGCACCCGGCGGCGCACCTGCGCGTACGGGGTGGTGGAGAAGGAGACCAGCTCGTACTGGGAGACGTAGCGGCCGGGCAGCGCGCGTTCCAACGCGTGCTCGACCTGCTTGCGGGTGCGGAACACCGGCGAGGCGACCTTGTCCCGCATCTCCACGAAGTTCGCCAGCGCCATCCGGGCGATCGCCTCGGCGTTGTCCTGGCGGCGGTGCTGGAACAGCGGCAGCGCGGCGGCCCACTCGTCGTCGCACTCGTCGAGGCAGCGGTCCAGCTCGACGACGTCCTCGAACGCGCAGTTCGCGCCCTGGCCGTAGAACGGCACGATGGCGTGCGCGGCGTCGCCGATCAGGCCGACCTTCCCGGCCACCTGCCACGGCGTGCAGCGCACCGTGCCGAGCACGCCGACCGGGTTGTGCTGGTAGTCGTCGACCAGGTTCGGCGCGAGCGGAACCAGGTCCGGGTAGTGGGTGGCGAAGAACCGCTCGATCGCGGCCGGGCTGCTCAGCGACGCGAAGCTGCGGGTGCCGTGGGTGGGCCAGAACAGCGTGCAGGTGAAGGAGCGGTCCGGGTTCGGCAGCGCGATCATCATCGAGGTGCCGCGCGGCCAGATGTGCAGCGCGCCCGGGTCGAGCGCGAACTCCCCGCCCAGCGGCGGGATGGTCAGCTCCTTGTAGCCGTAGTCGAGGAAGTCCAGGCTCTCGGTCACGCCCCCGTACGCGAGCAGTTGCCCGCGCACCGCGGAGCCGGCGCCGTCGGCGCCGAGGACGACCGAGGCGGTGGCGGTGACCTTGCCCTGCGGGGTCTCGAACGTCATCCCGCCGCCGAGCGGGTCGAGCCCGACCAGCCGGTGGTCGAACGCGACGCGCACGTTCGGCAGCGCGGCGGCGGCGTCGAGCAGCGCGTTGTTCAGCGCGCCCCGGCTGATCGAGTTGATCGCCCGGTCCCCGGAGCCGCTGTACGACTGGAACTCCGGCGCGCCCTCGACCGGGTGGATCATGCGACCGCGCATCGGCAGCGCGTCCGCCGTCACCTCGTCCTCCAGGCCGATGCGCCGCAGCGCGTCCAGGCCACGCTCGGACAGCGCCAGGTTTATCGACCGGCCCCGCTCGACGGTGCCGGTACGCGGGTCGGGCCGCCGCTCGTAGAGGGCCACCGGGTAGCCGCGCCGGGCCAGGTAGCAGGCCAGCAGGCAGCCGGCCAGCCCGGCGCCGACGACAGCGATCTCGTCGCGCTCGGTCAAGACCCCTCCTTCTCGACAGTCGCCGCCAAGGCCTCGGCGACCCGCCAGCAGTCGTGGTACGTGGAGTACAGCGGCACCGGCGCGAACCGGACGATGTCCGGCTCCCGGGCGTCGGCGATCACGCCGTGCTCGTGCCGCAGCCGCTTGGTCAGCTCGTTCGCGCTGCCCACCCCGATCCGCAGGGAGAGCTGACAGCCGCGCCGGGCCGGGTCGCGCGGGGTGACCACTGTCAGCGGGCGGCCGGGCGTCACCTCGTCGAGCAGTTGCTCCAGCCAGGCGGTGAGCCGCAGGCTGCGCTCGCGCAACGCCGGCATGCCGACGGCGTCGAACAGCTCCAGCGACGTGCGCACCGGGCCCATCGCGAAGATCGGCGGGTTGGAGATCTGCCATGCCTCCACTGTGGCCGGCGGCCGGGACACCGGCGTCATCTCGAACCGGGTGGCCGCCTCGGTGCTCCACCAGCCCTCGAAACGCGGGATCGACGGGTCGCCGAGGTGCCGCTCGTGGACGAAGACGCCGCCCAGCGCGCCGGGGCCGGAGTTGAGGTACTTGTACGAGCACCAGGCGGCGAAGTCGACGTCCCAGTCGTGCAGCGCCAGCGGCACGTTGCCCGCGGCGTGCGCGAGGTCCCAGCCGACCACCGCGCCCGCGGCCCGGCCGGCGGCGGTGACGGTGGGGATGTCCATCAGCTCGCCGGTCAGGTAGTTCACGCCGCCGAGCATCAGCAGCGCCACCGTGTGGCCCTCGCGGGCCAGGAAGTCCAGGACGTCCTCGGTGCCGAGCGTGTCGGAGCCGGGACGCGGCCTGAGGCGTACCACAGTGGTGTCCGGGTCCAGGCCGTGGAAGCGGGCCTGGCTGCGCACGGCGTAGCTGTCCGAGGGGAACGCGCTGTCCTCGATGACGATGCGGGTGCGCTCGCCGGCCGGCCGGTAGAAGCTGACCATCAGCAGGTGCAGGTTGACGGTGAGGGAGTTCATCACCACTGTCTCCGCGGGCAGCGCGCCGACCAGACGGGCGGCCGGAGCGGTCAGCAGCTCGTGGTAGGGCAGCCAGGGCCGCTCCGACTCCAGGTGCCCCTCGACGCCGAGGCGGCTCCAGGCGTCCAGGTCGGCGAGAAGTTCGTCCCGGGTCGCCCGGGGCTGGAGGCCGAGCGAGTTGCCGGCCAGGTACGCCGTGTCGGGGTGGCGCCCGCCGTCGGCGGGTGGGATGTGGAACAGGTGCCGGTGGCCGGGGTCCGCGGCGTCGCGGCGGAGGGCTTCGGTCTCGGGGGTGTGCATGCTGTTCTCTCTCGTCACATCGCGGTGCGGGCCGACCACAGCTCCGGGAAGACCACCCGGGCCATGCTGCGCTGCAACCATGCCAGTCCGGCGGAACCACCGCTGCCGACCTTGGCGCCCATGGTGCGCTGGACGGCCTTGACGTGGTTCCAGCGCCAGTCGCCGAACTCCTCGGCGATCTCGGTGAGCGCGTCGCCGAGCAGGCGCAGGTGGTTGTCCGGGCCGTTGTCACCGTAGATCCGGACCCACGCCGCCTCGACCGCCGGGTGCGCCTCGTGCTCGGCGTTCACGTCCCGCGACAGCAGCTCGGCCGGCACGTCGAAGCCCTTGCGGGCCAGCAGCGCCACCACCTCGTCCCAGAGGCTCGGAATGGCGAGCGCGGCGGTCAGCTCGTCGTACACCTCGGTCTGCCTGCGGAACGGGCGGATCAGCGCCCGGTCCCGCAGGCCGAGCAGGAACTCCAGCTGGCGGTACATGGCGGACTGGAAGCCGGAGCCCTCGCCGAGCCGGTCGCGGAAGCGGTTGAAGTCGGCCGGGCTCATCCAGCGCAGGCCGTGCCAGGCGGCGTTGAGGCCCTCCAGGTGCAGGGCGGCGCGGCGCAGCGGGGCCAGCGCCTCCCAGATCCGGTCCTCGCGCAGTTCGCGCTTGGCGTGCCGCAGCTCGTGACAGGTCAGGCCGAAGTACAGCTCCATGATCTGGCTGACCATCAGGAAGGACATCTCGCCCGGGTCGTCGCTGAGCGGCTCCTGAAGCCGGTGCAGCGTGCTGGCCCGTACGTACGCGTCGTACGGCACGCGGTCGGCGAACTCCAGCGTCGGCTCGCCGCCGTTGCGTGCCGCCCGAGCCGCCCGCTCCTGGGGGGTTACCGGGCGCACCGCCGTCGTCTGTTCCACAGTCATTCTCCGTCCGTGCGCGGGGTAGACGTCATGATCCCGCTGGTGGGCGGCCGAATGGAATGCCTGTTCAACGGCGGTATGGTGGTCTCACTTCGCGAACCGAAACCATCTCGCGTCGCCGCCTTTACGGAAGGAAGGTCAGCCCGTGGACGACATGGACTGGGCCCTGCTGCGCGAACTCCAGGCCGACGCCCGGCTGTCGTACAGCGAGCTGTCCCGCCGGGTCCACCTGTCGCCGCCCGCCGTCGCCGAGCGGGTACGGCGGCTGGAGGAATCAGGCGTGATCACCGGCTACCACGCCCACGTCGACCTCACCCGGGCCGGACGCACGGTGCTCGCGCTGATCCGGATGTCCTGCTACGGCGCGCGCTGCATCCTCAACGACCCCGAGGTCACGGGCTGGCCGGAGATCATGGAGATCCACCGGATCACCGGGGACGCGTGCAGCATGCTCAAGGTCGCCGCCGCCGACATGGGCGAGTTCGAGGAGGTCATCGACCGCCTCGCGCCGTACGGGCAGCCGTCCAGCACGATGGTGCTCTCCACCCCGCTGGCCTGGCACCCCGTGGTCAAGGCGCCCCGTTAGCTTCCCCCGCCCCCCGGGAAAGCAGGCGCCGCTGCCCGTCAGTGGTCCGGCGCACCGTCGCGCCGGGAGGGGGGAACCATGCGAGGGCTCCTGTCACATCGTGCGTTGTCGTCCCTGTTGGGCCTGGTCGGCCTGGTGGCGGCGTTCGTCCTGACCACCGCGTCGGCGGCCCGGGCCGGGGAGAACGTGTTCATCGAGGTGACGCCGAACAGCGTCCAGGCCGGTTCCCGGGTCGACCTGCGGGCCGGTTGCGACACCAGCAACAACCGCCAGGCGCAGGTCACCTCGGACGCCTTCGGGCGGGTGGTGCTGCGGCCGGACAACGGCTTCCTCACCGGATCGGTCACCGTGCCCGGCAACAAGGAGCCGGGCGACTACCCGGTGAACCTGGACTGCTCCAACGGCAACACCGCCTCGACCATGCTCACCGTGCTCAACATGGCGCAGCCGAGCAAGGGGCCGGCGACCGGCGGTGGTGGCACCGCGGGTAGCCGGGGTACCGGTTCGCTGCTGCTCGTCGGCGGTCTGGTCGCGGTGGCAGTGGTGGCCGGTGTGAGCGCCCGCCGCAAGACCGGCGGCCGTGCCTGACGAGGGGTGCCGCAATGGCCCGCTCATCGCGCCGCCGGGACCGTACCGGCCCGGCGGCGGACCGCACCCGCCGCGCCGCCGCACGCCCCGGCCGCCGGTCGCCGGAGCGCGCCGCACGGCTCCGGGCCGCGCTGCGGCTGACCGCCGTGGCCGCGCGCCGGTTCGCCCACGTCGCCGGGCACGCGTTCTCGGCCAGCGTCGCCACCACCGATCCGCAGTCCCGGCCGATCAGGGTCCGCGCCGCCGGGACCACCACCCGCCGGTACGCCCCGAGCCGCAGCCCCGGTGTCCCGGTGCTCGTGGTGGCGAGCGTGATGGCGCTGATCGTGGCCATGCTCGGGGTGGAACGGGTGACCGGGGTCAGCGTGCTGCCGGACCGGATCGTCGCCGGACTGCGCCCGCCGCCGAAGAAGTTCCCGGTGCTGCCGGCCAGTCCACCGACCGGCCTGAGCATCGGCAAGCTCGACCTGCGCGCGCCGGTGCACCGGGTCGGCATCGCACCCGACGGCAGCATCGCGGCGCCGGACGTGGAGCGGGCCGGCGAGGTCGGCTGGTACGACCAGGGCCCGACCCCCGGCCAGTACGGGCCCGCGGTGCTCGTCGGGCACGTCGACACCACAAGCGGTCCGGCCGTCTTCCACGGGTTGAAGGAGTTGGACGACGGCGACCGGATCGAGGTGACCCGGGAGGACCGCTCGGTGGCGGTGTTCGAGGTGACGTCGATCGAGCGGTACGGCAAGGAGAAGCTGCCGGTGGAGGACGTCTACGGCGACTTCAGCCGCCCCAACCTGCGGCTGATCACCTGCGGCGGACGCTGGGTGGGCGGCGAGACCGGCTACGCGGACAACCTGGTCGTCTACGCCTCGCTGGTCAAGGCGCGCTGAGCGGGCCGGTGCGCGGGCCGGTCAGGCCGCCTCGGTCTCGGGTTCGCGCAGGTCGAGCCAGTCCGCCCAGCGCGGGTCGGGGGCGCGGTGCCCGAGCACCCGCCAGGCGGCTCCTTTGGGCGCGGCCGGCAGGTGGTGCAGCCGCCAGCCCAACTCGGCGGGCGTCTTGTCGCCTTTGGTGTGGTTGCACCGCGCGCACGCGGCGACCACGTTCTCCCAGGCGTGCCGGCCGCCCCGGCTGCGTGGGAAGACGTGGTCGATGGTCTCGGCAGGCCCCCGGCAGTACGCGCACCGCCACCCGTCGCGGGCGAACACGGCCCGCCGGGACAACCCGATGTGGGTGCGGTACGGCACCCGGACGTAGCGGGTCAGGCGTACCACCGAGGGCACCGGTAACGCGTTGCGCGCGCTGTGCAGGATGCCTTCGCCGTCGGCGACGCAGACCGCCTTGGCGGAGAGGACGAGAATCGCGGCACGACGCACCGACACGACGCACAGGGGCTCGTAGGTGGCGTTGAGAACGAGTGCACCGGAGCCCGCCGTGGGTCGTATGTCAGGCATCGCGCTCACCCTCCCGGTCCAGCCGCTCCCGCCTCGTGCGCGCCGGAACCGCCGGCGCGGACAGCGCGCAACGGCTCCGGCGCCGGCCGGATCACCGACGTCCGTTGCGCCAATAGTCCCTGATCGCGCCCCGGATTGCACGTACTAATCCGGGCTACCCCCGCCGCTAGCGACACTTCGCCGAGGTGGCGGTGTCCGCCGCCCGTCACCGGTGCGGTACGAAAGCAGAGTGAACGTCTCCGACCTGATCTCCGCCGTGCTGGCCGCCGTCTCCGACCGGCGGCCCGACTGCCAGGGCAGCAGCTCATGCGAATGGGTGTACCGAGTGACGAACTCCGCCTGGTTCGCGGAGAGCAGCTACTGGATCCTGCTCAAGCCGCTGCGGGTGGCGCTGATCCTGCTGCTCGCGGTGGCCGCCCGGTGGGCGCTGCACCGGACCATCAACCGGCTGGTGCGGACCACCACCGAGGGCACGGTGCCGACCATGCTCCGCCCGCTGCGCGAGCGGCTCCCCAGCGCCTCGCTCGACCCGGAGCAGTTCGTGCCGGAGCGGCGGCGGCAGCGGGCCGAGGCGATCGGGTCGGTGCTGCGCAGCATGGTCACCGCGTTCGTCTTCGGGATCGCGCTGCTGATGGTGCTCAAGGAGTTCAGCTTCGACCTGGCCCCACTGCTGGCGAGCGCGGGCATCGCCGGCGTGGCCCTCGGCTTCGGCGCGCAGAGCCTCGTCAAGGACCTGATCGCCGGCCTGTTCATGCTGATCGAGGACCAGTACGGCGTCGGCGACACGGTCGACCTGGGCGAGGCGACCGGCGTGGTCGAGGCGGTGGGGCTGCGGGTCACCACGGTCCGGGACGGCCGCGGCGTGCTCTGGTACATCCGCAACGGCGAGATCGTCCGCGTCGGGAACAAGAGCCAGGGCTGGGCGCTGGTCGTGGTCGACCTGCCGATCGGGTTCGCCGGCACCGAGGACGCCACCGCCGTGCTGCGTACCGCGGCGGCGTCGGTGGCACTGGACCCGGAGCTGGCGTCGAGCATCGTGGAGGAGCCGGAGGTCCTCGGCGTCGAGCAGATGACAGTCGACGGCGCGGTGATCCGTACCGTCGTCAAGACCACCGCGGACGGGCAGTTCGCGGTGGGCCGCGAACTGCGCCGGCGCCTCGCGGAAGCGCTGGAGAACTCGGGGATCGTCGCGCAGATCGCGGCCGCCCGGCTGTTCCCGGGCCTGCCGGTCCAGCCGCCGGCACCGCCCGCGGCCGAGGGTACGGGCACCGGCGGACCCACCTGAGCCGCCGGACGAGCCGGACTATTTTCCGGGGGTCGCGCGCCGCGCGGCCCCTCGGGTATCGTCCGTTCGTTCAGTCGGAGATGCGACGATCAATCCGTTCGCCCTAGCCAGCTGTCAGACGATCGGGCAGAATCCGGTGCACACGCTCCACCGGGGGGCGTGCTCGTGTCCTCGCTGATCGGTTGATCTGACGACGGTTCCCGGTCGGGCCATCACAAGTGGTCGACCAGGAACGATGGAGGCGACGGTGTCCGACGCGCGACCCGCCCGGGAGGGCCCGGCCACCTTCCGGGACGTCTTCGGTCAGTCGGAGTTCCGCGCCATCTTCGCCGCCAACACCCTCTCCTGGGTTGGTGACTACCTGGCCCGCGCCGCGGTCACCGTGCTCGTCCTGCGCGAGACCGACTCGGTCGCGCTCTCCGCCGCCGCGTTCGCCGCCAGCTACCTTCCCTGGCTGGTCGGCGGCCCGCTGCTCTCCGCGCTCGCCGAGCGGCACCGCTACCGGCGCGTCATGGTGGTCTGCGACCTCCTGCGGATGGCGCTGATGGCGCTGGTCGCGATGCCGTGGATGCCGACCTGGTCGGTCTTCGCGCTGATCTTCCTGGCCACGCTCGCGAACCCGCCGAGCCAGGCGGCGCGGTCGGCGCTGATGCCGCACATCCTGACCGGGGACCGGCTGGTCGTGGGCCTGTCCGCATTCACCAGCGCCGGCCAGGCCGCCCAGGTCGTCGGCTACCTGATCGGCGCCACGGTGGCGGCGCTCAACCCGAACACCGCGCTGCTCGTCAACGCCGTGACCTTCGCCGTGTCGGCCGCGCTGGTCCACTTCGGCGTCCGCGAGCGGCCACCGGCGATGACCGAGGTGCACCGCAGTCACCTGCTGCGGGAGACCGTCCAGGGTTTCCGGATCGTCTTCGAGCGGCCGGTGCTGCGCGCCATCGCGGTGCTGGTGTTCAGCGCGATGCTCTTCTCGATCGTCCCGGAGGGCCTGGCCGCCGGCTGGGCCGCCGACCGGACCGACGGCCGGATGGACGCCGGCACCGCCCAAGGGCTGATCATGGCCGCCGTCCCGGTCGGATACATCCTCGGCGGGCTGACCATCAGCCGGCTCGTCGGCCCGGAGCGGCGACTGACCCTGATGCGACCGTTGATGATCATCGCGCCGGCGACACTCGTACCCGCGCTGCTCAACCCGCCACCGGCGGTGGTCGCGCTGCTGGCCGCCGGGTGCGGCTTCGCCGTCGCCGGGCTCGTCCCGGTCGCCAACGGCCTGTTCGTGCAGGCGCTGCCGGACGGATTCCGGGCCCGGGCGTTCGGCGTCATGGCCAGCGGCACGCAGATCATCCAGGGTGCCGCGGTGCTGGCCACGGGCGCCCTCGCCGAGCGCTTCTCGGTCCCGTCGGTGGTCGGGGTGTGGAGCGCCGCCGGAGTGCTGATCATGACCGTGGCGGCTCTCGCGTGGCCCCGGCCGCAGGTGATCCACGAGGCCGTCGAGGCCGCCCGCGCCGAGTCGGCGACCGGCGCCGGCACCCCGCACGCGCCCTCGCACGGCCCCTCGCCCGGTGACCGGAACCGCGAGCACGGCCGGCGCCGGCACGCGGTGACGTGATCCGCGCGGCCCGGCGGGAGGGCGCGGGCGCCGGGCCGCACCTGGCAGGATGGAAGCGTGACTTCCCCAGGCGAGTCGATGACCCTCTTCGAGGCGATCGGTGGTGAACCGGCCTTCCGCAAGCTGGTGGACGAGTTCTACGCCGGCGTCGCGGACGACCCGCTGCTGCGGCCGATGTACCCGGAGGAGGACCTGGGCCCGGCGGCGGACCGGCTGACCCTGTTCCTCATCCAGTACTGGGGCGGCCCGCACACCTACTCGGAGCAGCGCGGGCACCCGCGGCTGCGGATGCGGCACGCCCCGTTCCGGATCGGCGCGGCCGAGCGGGACGCCTGGCTGCGCCACATGCGCCGGGCGGTGGACACGCTCGACCTGCCGCCGCAGCTCGCCGCCGCGCTCTGGGACTACCTGGAGCGGGCCGCCTACTTCATGGTGAACGTGATGGAGGACCCGGCCGCCGGCTGAGCCCGGCTCAGAGCAGGGCGCCCTCGTCGTGCAGCCAGTCGACGAACGTCACGGCGACGGCGGCGCCGCAGTCGAGCGTCTCGACGAGCAGCGCGTCGTGGGCGCCGGCGCCGAGCGGCACCTGCAACTCGGCGTAGATCGGAAGCTGACCGCGCTCGGTCGGGTCACCGATGTACGCCTTGCAGAAGCGCCGGGTGTGGTTCCACTCGTTCACCACGCGATAGGCCCGGTCGGCCCAGTCCGGCGGGACCGTCGCGTGCGGACGGGCCCGCATCACGAGGATCTCGTCCTCCGGGCCCTCCAGCGCGATGAGCACGGCGTGCCGCTCCCACATGGCCAGCAGGTTGCCGCCGCCGTCGGCCAGATAACGGACGTCGAGCAGGTCGAGCGCGTCGCAGACCCGGCTCAGCGTGACCGGCGCGACGGTGGCCGGCATGTCCGTGAGGACCGGCCGCTCGGGTGGCGCCGCGTCGTCCCCCGGCTGGCGAGGGGTCGGTGGGCCGACCCGGATGGTGTCATCCACTGTGGTCCCGCTTCGAGTCTCCGGCTCCCCGCCAGCGGCGGGACCAGGGCGCCATGACCACCACGGCATCGCTCGCGCACCTCACTCCCCAGCGGATCCGGACGCCTACGGTGCGTTGGATCCGAGGATGGACGGTACCCGGACAGGCGGCGTGAGGCACCCCCCCAACGACCGCCCCAAACCGGAAGGACGAAGTGGGGTCATCCGTTCGGGTGATCCGGCGTCGGCCTGAGTGCAAGATCGGAAACGGTACGCGACCAGGCCGCCCCGAACGGTCCGACGAGCCCGACCCATCGGCCGGCCGTCCGCACCTGAACGTCGTCCGCGCCGGAGCTGAGAAAACCCATCCGGACCAGGGCCTGCACCAGCCGCTGCGACACCTCCACCGGGGCGCGCGGCGCCTCGTCCGGGGTCACCACCACGGCGACGTGGTCCAGCAGTGCGTCCCGCAGCATCCGCTGCCCGACCGCGCGGCCCGCCACGCCGCGCGCGGCCGCCTCGCGCAACGTCCCGGCCGCCGCCTCCGCGATCCGGCGCAGCTCGGCGCCGGGCAGCGCCTCCACCGCCCGGCTCGCCGCCGGCGGGAGCTGCCACCGCCAGCCGTCGTCCCGGCGTACCGGAAGCGCGGCGCCGCCGGCCGAGAGTTCGGCCAGCAGCTCCCCCGCGGCGACCGTGGCGTCCCCGGGAGCGACGCCCGGCACGGTGCGGACCACGAGCACACCCCACGGCAGCCGCGCCCAGAGGGCGGTCCGGCCCGCGCCCGGCACCGGCCGCAGCCGGACCAGAGTGGCCGGGTCGAACCGGACCAGCCGGGCCAGGAAGGCCCCGGCGTCGGCCGTCCCGGTCAACCCGTGCCCGGTCATGCGCTCAGCCCCGGCGCGTAGCCGAGCAGGAACGCCCGTTCCTCCGGCGAGATCCGGCGCGGGCGTTGCGCCGTCAGGTCGAACGGCACCAGCAGCGACCGGGCGGTCCCGGCCAGCGTGTCGCCGTCGTACAGCTCGTACGAGACCGAGAAGTAGGCGGCCTTGATCTGGTCCACCCACAGCTCGATACGCACCGTCGGGGCGGCCTCCGCGCTGGCCCGGCCGAGCGCGTAGTCGACCGGGCGCAGGTAGTCGACCTCGTGCCGGCGGATGACCACACCGTCGGCGAACGAGCCCACTCCCCACGCCCGGCCGCCGGCGAACATCATCGCCACCCGGGCCTCCTCGTAGAGCGTGAGGAAGCGGGCGTTGTTGACGTGGCCGTACGCGTCCAGGTCGGACCAGCGCAGCGCGCAGTGGTAGACGAACCGCTCAGACAAGGGTCGGCACCGGTCAGTCGCGGGTGAGCTTGCGGTAGGTCACCCGGTGCGGCCGGGCGGCCTCCGCGCCGAGCCGGTCGACCTTGTTCTTCTCGTACGCCTCGAAGTTGCCCTCGAACCAGAACCACTTGGCCGGGTTCTGGTCGTCGCCCTCCCAGGCCAGGATGTGTGTGGCGACCCGGTCCAGGAACATCCGGTCGTGGGAGATGACCACGGCGCAGCCGGGGAACTCCAGCAGCGCGTTCTCCAGGCTGGACAGCGTCTCCACGTCCAGGTCGTTCGTCGGCTCGTCGAGCAGGATCACGTTGCCGCCGATCTTCAGCGTCAACGCCAGGTTGAGCCGGTTGCGCTCGCCGCCGGAGAGCACCTTCGTCGGTTTCTGCTGGTCCGGCCCCTTGAAGCCGAACGCGGCGATGTACGCCCGGGACGGCATCTCGACCTTGCCCACCATGAGGTGGTCCAGACCGTCGGAGACGACCTCCCAGACGGTCTTGTCGCCGTCGAGGCCCTGCCGGTTCTGGTCGACGTACGACAGCGAGACGGTCTCGCCGACCCGGACCGAGCCGCTGGTCGACTGCTCCAGCCCGACGATGGTCTTGAACAGCGTGGTCTTGCCGACGCCGTTGGGGCCGATGATGCCGACGATGCCGTTGCGGGGCAGCGAGAACGACAGGCCGTCGATCAGCACCCGGTCGCCGAACGCCTTGGTCAGGTTCTGCGCCTCGATGACCGTGTTGCCCAGACGCGGGCCCGGCGGGATCTGGATCTCCTCGAAGTCCAGCTTCCGGGTCTTCTCCGCCTCGGCGGCCATCTCGTCGTAGCGGTCCAGGCGGGCCTTGGACTTGGTCTGCCGCGCCTTGGCGTTCGAGCGGACCCACTCCAGTTCGTCGGAGAGGCGCTTGCGCATCTTGGCGTCGCGGCGTCCCTCGACGGAGAGCCGGGCGGCCTTCTTCTCCAGGTAGGTGGAGTAGTTGCCCTCGTAGGGGTAGGCCCGGCCGCGGTCCAGCTCCAGGATCCAGTTGGCCACGTTGTCCAGGAAGTACCGGTCGTGCGTGATCGCCAAAACGGTGCCTGCGTACTTGGCCAGGTGCTGCTCCAGCCACTGCACGCTCTCCGCGTCCAGGTGGTTGGTGGGCTCGTCGAGCAGCAGCAGGTCCGGCGCTTCCA
Source organism: Micromonospora marina (assembly GCF_900091565.1). GTDB lineage: Bacteria > Actinomycetota > Actinomycetes > Mycobacteriales > Micromonosporaceae > Micromonospora > Micromonospora marina. Next base: position 46,389 of record NZ_FMCV01000010.1, read on the forward strand.
GCAGCAGCTTGCACAGCGCCACCCGGCGGCGCTCACCACCGGAGAGCTTGGTGACGTCGGCGTCCGGCGGCGGGCAGCGCAGCGCGTCCATGGCGAGTTCGAGCTTGGAGTCGATGTCCCACGCGTCGGCCGCGTCCAGGTCCTCCTGGAGCTTGCCCATCTCCTCCATCAGCTCGTCGGAGTAGTCGGTGGCCATCTGCTCGGCGATCTTGTTGAACCGCTCCAGCTTGGCCTTGGTCTCGGCCACCGCCTCCTCGACATTGCCGAGGACCGTCTTCTCCTCGTTGAGCGGAGGCTCCTGCGCGAGCATGCCGACCGAGTAGCCGGGCATGAGCCGGGCCTCGCCGTTGCTCGGCCGGTCCAGCCCTGCCATGATCTTGAGGAGGCTGGACTTACCGGCGCCGTTCGGACCGACCACCCCGATCTTGACACCCGGCAGGAAGTTCAGCGTCACGTTGTCGAGCACGACCTTGTCGCCGTGCGCCTTGCGCGCCTTGTCCAGGACGTAGATGAACTGGGCCACGGTGCGGGCTACCTCCGTCGGTTGCGATCGCGGGCTTGTCGGGTGCGGGGCGCGGGCGCTGTCTGCGCCTGCCGCCGCCGGCCGGGAGCCGGCCGCGCGCACGCCGCCGTCAATCCTGACAGGTACGGACCGCCACGCCCACATCACCCCACCCCAGGGGTACGGCGGCGAGCCTCGTTGCCAGCGCAGGTATGACTCAATAGCCTTGACGTATGACCAAGAAGATCGCCGTGAGCCTTCCGGACGATGTCGCGGAGCGGCTGGCCAGGGAGCCGAACGTGTCCGCCTTCGTGGCACGCGCCGTGCGCCGCCAGATGGCCGGCGAACAGACGCGGGTGGTGCTCGCTCGCGCCGGTGTCACGATCGCCGACGAGGACGTGGACCGGGCCCACGCGGAGATGCAGCAACTCGCCGCGAGCATCACGCCCGAGCTGCGCGAGCAGGCCACCAAGCTCCAGTCGGAGGTCCTTGCGGCCAGGGCGAAGGCACGCCGGTGACGCAGTTCGGCCTGGCGCTCGACACGGCCGCGCTGCTGGCCTACGCCTCGGGCGCCAAGGACGTCGGCGCGAAGATCGCCGAGGCTACCGACTACGCGCGTGACGTGCTGGTGCCCGCCCTCTGCCTGGCGCACGCGCATCAGCAGGCCACGGCCGCGCAGTGGGAGCTTCTCGAATTGCTGGCCGCGCTGCCGCAAGTACAGATCACCCCGGTGGAGCCGGACATGTGCGCGTATCTCGGCGACTGGTCGCGCCGGATGACCGGCCGGATGGACCTCGCGCAGCTGGCCATGGAGGCCGCCGCCAACCCGCTCGTGCCGATCGTGACGGACCGGCGGAAACTGCTCGGTGAGGTGCTCCCCAAGGAGTGGCCGATCATCGACCTCTGAGCCACCGGTGTCGACAAGATCACGCGATGGATTCGGCGGTTCTGGGACGGGTAGGTAACTCCGGCACGGGGGATCAGACGCCGCAGCTACGCTCAGTACGCTCATCGCGGTGGACCCGTCAGTACCCGGAGGTGGCCGATCGTGACCGTCCGTAGCTCCTTTGTCGTAGTGGCCAACCGCCTGCCCGTCGACGAGGTGAGCACACCCGAGGGCCGGCAGTGGCGGCGCAGCCCCGGCGGGCTGGTGACCGCCCTGCACCCGGTGCTGGCCGAGCACAAGGGCACCTGGGTGGGGTGGGCCGGTGGCACCGGCGCCGCGCCCGAGCCGTTCGACCTGGAGGGCATCCGGCTGCACCCGGTGCCGCTGAGCGCCGAGGAACTGGAGCGCTACTACGAGGGCCAGTCGAACGCGACGATCTGGCCGCTCTACCACGACGCGGTGGAGACGCCCGCCTACAAGCGGCGCTGGCGCGAGGCGTACCGGTTGGTGAACGCCCGGTTCGCGGAGGCCGCGGCGGACGTGGCGGCCGAGGGCGCGACGGTCTGGGTGCAGGACTACCAGCTCCAGCTCGTGCCGGCGATGCTCCGGGAGCTGCGGCCGGACCTGCGGATCGGCTTCTTCCTGCACATCCCGTTCCCGCCGATCGAGCTGTTCATGCAGATGCCGTTCCGCACCGAGATCCTGCGTGGACTGCTCGGCGCGGACCTGGTCGGCTTCCAGCAGCGGTTGGCGGCGCAGAACTTCGTCCGGCTGGCCCGGCACCTGCTCGGCCTGCGCTACGAGGGCCAGATGATCCAGGTCGACGGCCGGCAGGTGAAGGCCGGCGCGTTCCCCATCTCCATCGACACCAGGGAGATGGAGCGGCTGGCCGAGGATCCGGCGATCCAGGCCCGGGCCAAGCAGATCCGCGAGGAACTGGGCAACCCGAAGACGATCATCCTGGGTGTCGACCGGCTCGACTACACCAAGGGCATCGAACTCCGGCTGAAGGCCTTCCGGGAACTCCTCGCTGACGGAAAGTTGACAGTTCCGGACGCGGTTATGGTGCAGGTCGCCACGCCCAGCCGCGAGCGCGTGGAGCACTACCAGGCACTTCGGGTGAAGGTGGAACGCGAAGTTGGCCGGATCAATGGTGAATTCGGCCGGGTCGGCGTGCCTGCCGTGCATTACCTGCATCAGTCGTACAGTCGCTCCGAACTGGCCGCGATGTACGTCGCGGCCGACGTGATGATGGTGACCCCGCTGCGAGACGGAATGAATCTGGTGGCCAAGGAGTACGTCGCATCGCGCGCCGACCAGGGCGGCGCGCTCGTGCTCAGTGAGTTCGCCGGCGCCGCGACAGAGCTGCGCCAGGCGTTCCTGTGTAATCCGCACGACCCGGACGCGGTGAAGGACGCGTTGCTACGGGCCGTGCATGTCGAAAAGCCCGAAGCCCGCCGCCGGATGCGCGTCATGCAGCGCCATCTGCGCAGTCACGACGTGGGCCACTGGGCCAAGTCGTTCCTCAGCGAGCTCGGCGTGCCCGATACGGAGGCCGCGTGACCTCGCCCGCCCCCGCCGCCCACGGCGGCGTGCTGGATCCCGACCTGCGCGCCGCCATCGGCCGTATCGCCCGGGTTCCGCAACTCCTTGTCGCCTGCGACTACGACGGCACGCTGGCGCCGATCGTGGAGGACCCCAGCAAGGCCGTGCCGCTGCCCGAGTCGGTGGCGGCCGTACGCGCGCTGGCCGCGCTGCCGCAGACGAGCGTCGCCGTCGTATCCGGCCGCGCGCTGCGCGACCTGGCCGCGCTCTCCCGGCTGCCCAGCGAGGTGCACCTCGTCGGCAGCCACGGCTCCGAGTTCGACATCGGCTTCGTCGAGCGGCTCACCCCCGAGCTGATCGCCGTCCGGCACCGGCTCCGCGAGGCACTGCGCGAGATCGCCGCCGAGCACCCGGGCATCCGCCTGGAACGCAAGCCGGCCAGCGTCGCCGTGCACACCCGCGGTGTCGACCCGCACGTCGCCGCCCGAGCCGTCGAGGCGGTCCGCAACGGCCCCGCGACCTGGGAGGACGTGACAGTCACCCAGGGTAAGGAGGTCATCGAGCTGTCGGTGGTCGTCACCAACAAGGGCACCGCCGTCGACCAGCTCCGCACCCAGCTCGCCGCGAGCGCGGTCCTGTTCATCGGCGACGACGTCACCGACGAGAACGCCTTCGGCAACCTGACCGGTCCGGACGTCGGCATCAAGATCGGTCCCGGGGAGACCCGGGCCGACTACCGGGTGGCCGAGCCGATCGAGGCGGCCCGCGCGCTGGGGCTGCTGCTGGAGACGCGGCGGCACTGGCTGTTCGGCGAGCGGGCGGTGCCGATCGAGCGGCACTCGATGCTCGCCAACGGCCGTACCGTCGCGCTCGTCACGCCGGAAGCCAAGATCACCTGGCTGTGCCACCCGAAGCCGGACTCGGCGGCGATCTTCGCCGACCTGGTCGGCGGCAGCCCGGCCGGGCACTTCACCGTCGGGCCGGAGCGCGGCGGCATCCCGCTGGGCCAGCGCTACCGCAGCAACACCATGACCGTCGAGACCCGCTGGTCCGGCCTGACCGTGACCGACTGGCTCGATCTGCCGGTGCGGGAGACCACGCCGGACGACCCGGCCGTGGTCAGCGGCGACTCGACACTGGTCCGGGTGCTCGGCGGCACCGGGCGGGCCCGCATCGAGTTCGCGCCGCGTCCCGAGTTCGGTCAGGTGGCGGTGCAGCTCCAGCCGCTCGACGACGGGCTGCTGGTGCTCGGCTCCAACGAGCCGGTCGCGCTGCACTCCCCCGGCGTCGAGTGGGAGGTCACGAACGACGCCGGGTACGAGACCGCGAAGGCGGTGGTCGACCTGTCGGCGGCCGGCGGCCAGGTGGTGCTGGAGCTGCGCTTCGGCACGCAGAGCCTGGAGCCGCACCGGCTGCCGCTGCACGAGCGGCAGGCCGCCGCCGAGCAGCCCTGGAAGGACTGGGTGGCCTCGCTGCGGCTGCCCGCCACCGCCCGGGACCTGGTCGCCCGCAGCGCGCTGACGCTGCGCGGGCTCTGCCACGAGCCGACCGGCTCGATCCTCGCCGCGGCCACCACGTCACTGCCGGAGGAACTGGGCGGTGTCCGCAACTGGGACTACCGCTACTGCTGGCTGCGGGACGCCGCGATGACCGCCCGCGCGCTTGTCGACCTCGGCTCGACCGAGGAGGCCGAAGGGCTGCTGCGCTGGATCGACGGCGTGGTCGAGCGCACCGGTGGGCACCCGGAGCGGCTGCATCCGCTCTACACGGTGGACGGCTTCGAGCTGGGCGCCGAGGCGGTCATCGACACGCTGCCCGGCTACGCCGGCTCCCGGCCGGTACGGGTCGGCAACCTCGCCAACCACCAGCTCCAGCTCGACGTCTTCGGCCCGGTCGCGGACCTGATCGCGGCGGTGGTCGACGCCCGTGGCTCGATCCGCGACGACGAGTGGCGGGTGCTGGAGAACATGGTCGAGGCGGTACGCCGCCGCTGGCACGAGCCCGACCACGGCATCTGGGAGGCCCGCCTTCCCCCGCGGCACCACGTCTTCTCCAAGGTCATGCTCTGGATGACAGTGGACCGGGCGCTGCACGTCGTACGCCGGCACGGCGGCGAGGACCGGCCGGAGTGGGTCGACCTGCGCGACCGGATCGCCTCGAACGTGCTTGAGCACGGCTGGCACCCGGAGGCCGAGGCGTACAGCGTCGCCTACGGCTACGAGGAGATGGACGCCTCGTCGCTGTGGATCGGCATCTCCGGGCTGCTCGCCGGGGACGACCCGCGTTTCCTCTCCACCGTCCTCAAGATCGAGGCGGAGCTGCGCAGCGGTCCGGTTGTCTACCGGTACCACTGGGACGACGGCCTGCCCGGCCGGGAGGGCGGCTTCCACATCTGCACGTCGTGGCTGATCGAGGCGTACCTGCGCACCGGCCGCCGCAGCGATGCCGAGGAGCTGTTCACCCAGATGGTCGACACGGCCGGGCCGACCGGGCTACTGCCGGAGCAGTACGACCCGCTGGCCGAGCGCGGGCTGGGCAACCACCCGCAGGCCTACAGCCACCTCGGCCTGATCCGCTGCGCCCTGCTGCTGGAGAACATGCTCAAGCAGTGACCTGACGCGACGCCCCGGACGGCGGCGGGAGACCTCCCGGTCCCCCGCCGCCGTCCACGTCCACGCCCCGCCCGCCTCGGCGATCAGGCGAGGATGGTGGAGGTCAGGGTGTGAACGACGTCGCCGACCACCACGATCGCGGGTGGGCGTAGCGCGGCAGCCTCCACGTCGGCGGCCACAGTGCCCAGCGTGGAGCGCAGTGTGCGCTGAGCGGCTGTGGTGCCCTCCTGGATGACCGCGGCGGGAGTGTCAGCCGGTCTGCCGTTCGCGATCAGGGTGGCGCTGATCGCGGCGAGGTTCTTCAGACCCATCAGGATCACCAGCGTGCCACGCAACCCGGCCAGGGCCTCCCAGCGGACGAGCGACGCGGGCGCGTCGGGCGCGAGGTGCCCGGACACCACAGTGAACTCGTGCGCCACGCCCCGGTGCGTCACCGGCACCCCGGCCACCTCCGGCACGGCGATCGCGCTCGTCACGCCGGGCACCACAGTCACCGGCACGCCCGCCTCGGCGCAGGCCAGCAGTTCCTCGCCGCCGCGCCCGAAGACGTACGGGTCGCCGCCCTTCAGCCGCACCACCACCTTGCCGGCCCGGGCCCGGTCGACCAGGATCCGGTTGATCTCCTCCTGGGCGCGCGACGGCCCGTACGGAATCTTGGAGGCGTCGACCAGCTCGACGTCCGGGCGCAGCTCGTCCAGGAGCAGACCGGGCACGAGCCGGTCGGCCACGACCACCTCGGCCTCGGTGAGCAGCCGCCACCCCTTCACGGTGATCAGCTCCGGGTCGCCCGGCCCGGCGCCGACGAGCGCGACGCGCCCGCCGGTGTTAAGAGGGGCCCCTTCCTCTACCGCAGGCGTTAACAGGGGGCCCTTCCTTCCGAGCAGGGCACGGATGGCGTCTCGGGTCGCCATCGCTCGGCGGGGGTCGCCGCCGCCGAGGACCGCCACGGTGACCGGGCCGTGCCGGGTCACCGCCGGGGTCCACGCGCTGGCCGCCGTCCGGTCGTCGGCGCGGACGCAGAAGATCCGCCGCTCGGCCGCGGCGGCGCTGACCGCAGCGGCGGCGGCCCGGTCGTCCACCGCCACCTGGACCAGCCACGCGCCGTCCAGGTCGCCGGGGGCGAACCGGCGCGGCTCCCAGTGCAGCCGCCCGGCGTCGACGTGCGCGCGCAGCGCCGGAGTCAGTTCGGGCGACACCAGCAGCACGTCCGCGCCGGCATCGAGCAGCGCGGGCACCCGCCGGGTGGCGACCGCTCCGCCGCCCACGACCACCACGCGCCGCCCGCCCAGCCGCAACCCCAGGGGGTACGGGCTCGGCGGCGTCGGCCCGGCCGGCTCGGTCACTTCTCCGCCACCCCGGCGGAGTCGAACGTCGCCACCTCGTGCAGTACCCGGACCGCACCGGTGACGACGGGCAGGGCGAGCAGTGCCCCGGTGCCCTCGCCGAGCCGCAGCCCCAGGTCGATCAGCGGCTCCAGGCCGAGGTGCCGCAGCGCCGCCGTGGCGCCGGGCTCGGCGCTGCGGTGCCCGGCGACCATGGCGCCCACGGCGTCCGGCGCGAACGCGGCGGCGGCGAGCGCGGCGCTCACCGCGATCACGCCGTCGAGCAGCACCGGCACCCGGCGGGCGGCGGCACCGAGGATCAGGCCGGTCAACGCGGCGTGCTCCAGCCCGCCGACTGTGGCCAGCACGCCCAGCGGGTCGGCCGGGTCGGGCTCGTGCCGGGCCAGCGCGGCACGCACCACCGCCACCTTGCGGGCGTACGTCTCGTCGTCGACTCCGGTGCCCCGGCCGGTGGCCGCCTCCGCGTCCACGCCGCCGAACGCGGCGACGAGCGTGGCGGACGGGGTGGTGTTGCCGATGCCCATGTCGCCGGTGAGCAGGATGCCCGCCCCGGCGTCGATCAGTTCGCCGGCGACCCGGATGCCGGTCTCGACAGCCACGCGGGCCTCGTCCCGGGTCATCGCGGCGGTGACCGTCATGTCGCGGGTGCCGGGGCGTACGTTGGCGGCCACCAGGCGCGGCCCGGTCGGGTCACCGGGGCCCTCGGCGCCGGCGCCGGGGATCGGGGTGGCCACGCCGACGTCCACCACGGTGACCGAGGCGCCGGCCTGGCGGGCGAACGCGTTGACCACCGCGCCGCCGGCGAGGAAGTTGGCGATCATCTGGGCGGTGACCTCCTGCGGCCACGGGGTCACGCCCTGGGCGTGCACGCCGTGGTCACCGGCGAAGATCGCCACCGCGGCCGGCTCGGGCAGCGGCGGCGGGCAGGCGCCAGCCAGCCCGGCGAGGCGTACCGAGAGCGGCTCCAGGGCGCCGAGCGAGCCGGCGGGCTTGGTCAGCCGCCCCTGCAACTCGCGGGCCGCCGCCATGGCGGCCTCGTCCAGCGGCCGGATCGCCGCGACTGTGGACTCCAGCATCATGCCTCCAGGATCCGTGCCAGCGTCTCGATGAACGCGTCGGTGGTGCCCCGGTCGCGTACGGCGATCCGGAGCCAGTCCGGGCCGAGCCCGGGGAACGTGTCGCCCCGGCGTACCGCCCAGCCGTGCGCGCGCAGCCGCTCGCGTACCTCGGCGGCGCCGGCGGTGTGGATCAGGACGAAGGCGGCGGCCGGGCGGCCCGCCACGCGTACCCCCGGCAGGCCGGACAGGCGGGCCACCAGGTGGTCGCGGTCGGCGGCGAGTTCGGCGGCGATGGCGCGTTCGGCAGCGACGGCGGCCGGTGCGGCGCAGGCGGTGGCGGCGGCGAGCGCCGGGGTGGAGACCGCCCAGAGCGGCTGCGCGGCGGCGAACCGGGCCAGCAGCGCGGCGTCGCCGAGCAGGTAGCCGATCCGCAGCCCGGCCAGGCCCCAGGTCTTGGTGAGGCTGCGCACCACCACGAGGCCGGGCAGGTCGCGGCGGGCGGCGAGCGACTCGGGCTCGCCGTCGGCGCCGGGCGCGGCGGTGCTGTCGGCGAACGCCTCGTCGACCACGAGCACCCGGCCGGGACGGGCCAGTGCGGCGATCGTGTCCGCCGGGTGCAGGACCGAGGTGGGGTTCGTGGGGTTGCCGATCATGACCAGGTCGGCGTCGTCGGGGACGCGGGCCGGGTCGAGGCGGAAGCCGTCGGCCGGGTCGAGCAGCGCCCGGTCCACCCGGTGCCCGGCGGCCCGCAGCGCCGCCTCCGGCTCGGTGAACTGCGGGTGCACCACCACGGGGTGGCGGGCGCCGGTCAGCGCGCGGGCGATCAGGACGAAACCCTCGGCCGCACCGGCGGTGAGGAGTACCTCCTCCGGGGGTCGCCCGTGCCGGTGAGCGACGGCGGCGCGGGCCGGTGCCGGGTCCGGGTACGCCGCCAGGTCGCCCAGCGCGGCGGTGATCGGGTCGGCAAGCCAGTCCGGCATCGGGGCGCGGCGCACGTTCACCGCCAGGTCCACCAGGCCGGGAGTGGCCTCGGCGTCCCCGTGGTGGCCCAGGTCGGGCTCGTGGAGCGCGGCGGCGCTCCCGGTCGGTGCTGCGGGCATGTCCGCGATCCTGCCGGGTAGCCGCCGCCCGGGACAGCGCATCCCGGCGTGGGTCGCGTCACGGTCCGCCAGTTTATGAGTTCTTCTCATTTCCGAATCGGAAATGTCATAGCTTGGCCCCGTGAGCAGTCGTCCCCTTGCTTCCGCTGGCCGTCTCGTTCCCCTTCTCCGCGCCGGGCTGATCGCCGGCATCGTGGTCGCCGCCGCCCTGTATCCGCTGGTCGCAGTGACCGGCATCGGGGCCAAGGCCACCGCGCACGCGATCGAACAGAAGACGAACATCCTCAAGACCGCGCTACCGGCCGAGACCTCGTACGTCTACGCGCCGGACGGCAAGACCGTGCTGACGATGTTCTACGAGGAGTACCGGCAGTACACCAAGATCGAGAACATGTCGCCGAACATCCAGCAGGCGATCGTCGCCGCCGAGGACAACCGCTTCTACCAGCACCACGGCGTCGACCCGAAGGGCGTGGCGCGTGCTTTCGTATCGAACGCCCGATCCGGCGGCGTCTCCCAGGGCGCCTCGACGATCACCATGCAGTACGTGCGGATGGCGCTGCGGGACAGCGCGACCACACCCAGGGAGGTCCAGGAGGCGACGCAGCAGACCAGCCTGCGCAAGGTCAGGGAGATGCGCATGGCGCTGGACATCGAGAAGCACCTGAGCAAGGACCAGATCATGGAGCGCTACCTCAACTCGGCCTACTTCGGTCACCGCGCGTACGGGATCTACGCCGCCTCGCAGATCTTCTTCTCCAAGACCCCGGCCACGCTCACCCCGGTCGAGGCGGCCACGCTGGCCGGGCTGGTGAAGTCACCGTCGGAGTACGACCCGATCACCTCGGACCAGAAGGACGCCACCGGCCGCCGCAACTACGTGCTGGACAACATGGCCCGCCTCGGCTACCTGTCGCCCGACGCGGCCGCGGCGGCCAAGGGCCAGCCGATCAAGCTGAAGCTGACCACCCCGCCCAACGACTGCGCCGCGATCGACGGCGGGCACCGCAGCTGGGGCTTCTACTGCGACTACCTGAAGAACTGGTGGAGTTCCCAGCCCGCGTTCGGCGAGAACCGGCTGGAACGGATGGACAAGCTGCGCCGCGGCGGCTACCGGATCGTGCTCGCCCTCGACCCGAAGACCCAGGCGGCGGCGGAGAAGAACGTCGGCGCCAAGGACAACACCGGCAGCCCGTTCGCCAACGGGATCGTGGTCGCCGAGCCCGGCACCGGGCGGATCAAGGCGATGGCGGTGAACCGGAACTACTCGCTGGACCTGGCCGAGAACCCGAACAGCTCGAACCCGGAGGCCGGCCCGAAGGTCAAGGCGAACTATCCGAACACGGTGGCGCCGCTGCTCGGCGGCGGGGTGCTCCCGGGCTACCAGGCCGGTTCGACGTTCAAGATGTTCCCGATGCTCGCCGCGCTCAACGCCGGGATGCCGCTGTCCACCGCGTACGACTCGCCGCACACGTACAAGTCGGCCGTCTACGACGGCTGGGCGCCGTCCAACGCCAGCGGCGCGATGACCGGCCGGCAGACCATGTGGTCCGGGTTCGGCAAGTCGGTGAACACCTACTTCGTCCAGTTGGAGGAGAAGATCGGCGCGGACGCCGGGGTGCGCCTGGCCGAGCAGCTGGGGCTGCGCTGGCGTACCGACGTGGACAAGGAGCAGGCGTCGCCGGGGAAGGCGAAGAAGTGGGGCGCGTTCACGCTCGGCGTCTCCGACGCCACCCCGCTGGAGATGGCGAACGCGTACGCCGCGATCGCCGCCGACGGACGCTACTGCGAGGCCATCCCGGTCAACTCGATCATGAACCGGGACGGCACGCCCGCCACGTACACCACGCCGGGCGGGGTGCAACGGGAGGTCGCCAAGCCCCGGTGCCGGCAGGTGGTGAACGCCGACGCGGCCCGGGCCGCCACCGACGCGGCGCGCTGCCCGACCGGCGACACCCCGGCCAAGGGGAGCTGCGGCGGCTGGTCGACCGCCGACAGCGTGCGGGGTACGGTCGGCCGCCCGGTCGCCGGCAAGACGGGTACGACCGACAGCACCCGGTCCGCGTGGTTCGTCGGCTACACGCCGGAACTGGCGGCGGCGAGCTTCATCGCCGATCCGGACAACCCGTTCAACGCGGTGGGGGACGGGCAGGCCCAGATCCCGGTGAACGCGGTGGCGCGGACCTTGCGGGACTCCCTGAAGGGCCAGCCCACCCGGCAGTTCACGCCACCCTCGGACCAGATAGTCGGCTGACCCCTCTGTTCCGCCCGGGGGTGCGCCCGGGTAGTTGATCAAGGAGTTCGCGTCAGGGATCCCCCGACGTGAACTCCTTGATCGATGTCGGGAGCGGACGGCGGTCAGCGGAGGTCGGCGGCCACGAAGGACCACAGCTCCAGGTCGACCCGGACGCCGCGGCGAGACGCCGCACGCCGATGCGCGGGGTGGAGACGGTGAGCGCCGGGAACCGGCGTACCGCCACCTGCCCGATCACGCCGGTGCCCCCGCCGGCGCCAGCGCGGCGGCCACCAGCCGGGCCGCGATGTCCGGATGCGCGGCCCAGTGCGGCACGAGCTGCGAGGCGTGCACCGCCTGCCGGACGAAACCCTCCGGGTCGCCGCCCTCCCAACGCCAGGCCGGACGGTCACCGGCGCGCGGCGTGAGCACCGCGGCGTGCTGCTTGTGCCCGGTCACCGTGGTGCCGGCCGCCGCCACCACGCTGTCGGTGACGGCCGTGGCCGTGCGGTAACCGACCATGAGGCCGTCCCCTACCGTGCCGGTCGCGTCGAGCACCCCGCACATGGGCCGGCCGTCCAGCTCCCGGGCCAGCCAGAGCAGGCCCGCCCCCTCGGCGACCACCGGACGGCCGCGACGCGCCAGCTCGGCCACCGCGATGCAGAGGCGGCGGTTGGCGGAGAGCTGCTCCGCGTACATCTCGGGCAGCCCACCGCCGACGACCAGCGCGCGCGCCCCGGCGGGCAGCGCCTCGTCGCGCACCGGGTCGAGCGTGACCACCTCGGCACCGGCGGCCCGCAGCAGCTCGGCCGTCTCGGGATGGCTGAAGGCGCCGGCCGGTCCGCCGGCGAGCGCCACCACCGGCCGCTCCCCCGACGGCTGCGGGGCGTCGGGCGGCTCCGGCGACCACGGCTCGACGGTGAGCGCGGGGGCGGAGCGGGCCAGCGCCAGCAGCCGGTCGAGGTCGACGGTGGCCGCCACCGCCTCACCGAGCCGGCGTACGCCCCGTCCGGCGTCGGCGTCGGCACGCACCACGGGCCCGGTGCCGTACCGGCGGGCGGGCAGCACCGGGGGCAGCTCGTGCCGGCGCAGAGCCCCGTAGACCGGCACGCCGACGTCGTCGAGCGCCTCGCGCAGCAGCGCCTCGTGCCGGGACGAGGCCACCCGGTTGAGGATCACGCCGCCCAGCCACAGCTCGTCGTCGTACGCCCGGAAGCCGTGCACCAGCGCGGCCACCGACTGGCCCATCGCGGCCACGTCCACGACCAGCACCACCGGGCTGCGCAGCGCGGTGGCGACTGCTGCCGTGGACTCGCTCTCCGGTCGCCCGGCGACCGAGTCGTAGAGGCCCATGGTGCCCTGCACCAGCGCGAACCCGGCGCCGGCCGCGCCGTACGCGAAGAGGGGGGCGATCCGCTCCGGGCCGACCAGTCTCGGGTCCAGCGTGCGCCCGGCGCGCCCCGCGGCGAGCCCCAGATACGCCGCGTCCACCTGGTCCGGCCCCACCTTGAACCCGGCCACCGGGATCCCCCGGGCGGTGAGCGCCGCGAGCAGGCCGAGGGAGACGGCGCCGGTGCCGTGCCCCGAAGAGGGCGCACTCAGCACGACGCGCGGCACGTCGGTCATCATCGACTCCTGATGTGGGTGGTTTCCGCCCGCGTGACCATACCCGTCCGGCCCCGGGCGCGAGGGGTGCGCACAGCGCCGTATCGCCCTGGCAGCGGCGAGTGGCATCGCTCATACGGGTAGCCTTGGCCAACGTGTACCGGTTCCTGCTGACCCCGCGCTGGCTCGGCTACCTCGTGCTCACGCTCGTCGCCGCCACGGTGATGGTGTTCCTGGGCAACTGGCAGCTGGACCGCTACCGGGGCCGGACGGCGGTCAACGAGCGCATCGACGCCGGGGCCACCATGACGCCCGCGCCGCTGCGCGACGCGCTCCCCGCACCCAGCGGCGGCGACGTCGGTCCCCCGCCGTCCGAGGAACTCACCTGGAGCCGGGTCACCGCCACCGGCCGGTACGACAGCGCGAACACCGTCCTGATCCGGGGCCGGACCCTCGACCGGAAGGTCGGTTTCGAGGTGCTCACCCCGCTGGTGCTGGCCGACGGCAGCGCGGTGCTCGTCGACCAGGGCTGGATCCCGCCCGTGCCGGGTGCCGGCGCGACCGTCCAGCCGCAGGTGCCGGCGGTGCCGGCCGGCGAGGTGACCGTCACCGGCCGGGTGGTCGGCAGCGAGAGCGGCGGCGGCGCGGTCAGCCGGCGCGACGGCAAGCTGGAGGCCCGGCGCATCGACATCCCCCGCCTCGCCGAGCAGCTCCCCTACCCGGTGACCGGCGGCTACCTGCTGCTCGACGGTCAGACGCCGGCCGCCGACCCGGCCTTCCAGGCGGTCCGGATCGGGCACACGAACAACTGGCAGAACTTCGGCTACGTGTGGCAGTGGTGGATCTTCGCGGTGATGAGCCTGTTCGGCTACGGCTGGGTGGCGCGCCGGGAGGCCCGCCGCCGGGCCGGGCTGGACGCCCCGGGCGAGCCGGTGGACCGTGCCGCCGAGCCGGCCACCCCTACCTCCGCCTGAGCGAGCCGCAGCGGGCACGGCCCGCCTCGTCGATCCTCGGCACAGCCGTTACTCGCCGTAGCCGCCGTCGGCAGTCGCGCCGCCCACCGAGCAGTTCCCGGTGACCGCCACCCGGAGGCACTCCAGGTGCAGCAGCTCAACAACCAGGACGACTACGCCCGGTGGCTGTCGGCGGGCCGAACCGTCAGCCGGTCACCCGGCCGGCGTGGATGGCGCGGACCGCGTCGATGGTGTCCGCCTCGGCGGCGGTCTTGTCGTCGCGATAGCGCAGCACGCGGGCGAAGCGCAACGCCATGCCGCCCGGGTAGCGGCTGCTGGTCTGCACCCCGTCGAACGCGATCTCGACCACCTGCTCCGGCCGGACCCGCACCACCCAGTCGCCCTTCTCCACGGCGAGCGACAGGAACCGCCCGGTCTGCCACCGCAGCAACTCGTCGGTGAGCCCCTTGAACGTCTTGCCGAGCATGACGAACTCGCCGGTGCGCGGATCGCGGGCGCCGAGGTGCAGGTTGGACAGCCAGCCCTCCCGCCGGCCGCTGCCCCACTCGACCGCGAGGACCACCAGGTCGAGCGTGTGCCGCGGCTTGACCTTGACCCAGGCCGAACCGCGCCGGCCGGCGTCGTAGGGCGCGGCCGGATCCTTGACCACCACGCCCTCCTGGCCGGCGTCGACCGCCGCGGCGAACGCCGCGGCCGCCTGGTCCACGTCGTCCACCTCGACCCGGTCGACGAGCAGCGACGCGTCGACCGCACCGGCCAGCGCCGACCACCGCTCCCGACCGGGCGCGTCGATCAGGTCGGTGCCGTCGAGGTGCAGCAGGTCGAAGAAGTACGGCGTGAGCACCGGTTCGCCGGTGCGCTCGGCGGCGGCCAGCACGGCGGGCGCGACCGGCGCCTGCCCGGTGGTGCTGGGCGTGGTGCGCCGGGCCGCCCGGCTGGACGTCTCCTGGAACGGCAGCGGCCGGCCGGCCGCGTCGAGCCCGATCGCCTCGCCGTCGAGCACCAGCTCGCGGGCGGGCAGCGCACGGACGGCGGCCACCACCTGGGGCAGCCGGCCGGTGATCTCGTCGAGGCTGCGGGTGAAGACCGCGATGTCCGGACCGGAGCGGTGCACCTGGATGCGGATGCCGTCGAGCTTGACGTCGACCACGGCCGGCACGCCGGTGGCGGTGAGCGCCTCGTCGACCGAGGGCGCGCTCTGCGCCAGCATCGGCGCGAGCGGCCGGCCCACCCGGAGCCCGAACCCGGCCAGCGCGGCGGCGCCGCCGGTGAGCGCCGCGACCGCCACCGCCCGCAGGTCACCGGCGAGGAGCAGGGCCCGCCGGACGGCCGTGACCGGGACGTCGGCGGCGCGCGCGACCGCGTCGGCCAGCAGCCCGGCCTGCGCGCCCTGGCGCAGCTCACCCCGGAACAGGCCGGTCAGCAGGCGCTGCTCGTCGGCGGTGGCGGCGGCGAAGAGACGGCCGACCAGCTCCCGTCGCCGCGCCTGCGAACCGGCCCCGGCGACGCGGGAGATCTCCTCGATCGCGGCGTCGACGGCGGCGACGGTGAGCGTCGGCTCGGCGGCCGGCGGGGGCAGTTCACGCAGGCCCGCCCAGCCCACACCGGTCTGACGCTGGCGCAGCTCACCGGCGAGGTAGCCGGCACCGGCCGGGATCTCGCCCGGCTCCAGCCCGCGCAGCGCGGCGGCCAGCAACTCCACCTTGGCCCGTCGGCCGCTGGTGGCCCCGACCGCGGCCGAGGTGGCCGCCAGCTCCGCGAAACGCACGCCCACATCCTGCCAGCCGCATGTGACATCGGGGTGGATCCGGCGGCCCGGCACACCGCACGGATGCGCCGGGCCGACGGTCAGGCCGAGACCGGTTCCTCGATGCGCAGGCCGCGCCCGCGCACGCCCTCAGCGACCCGGGTGAGCAGCGCGTCGAGCGTGACCAGGGCGGCGGAAAGCTCGCCGATCTGTTCGTTGAGCGTGTCCTCGGACCACGCGGAGACGTCGACGTCCCCCAGAGCACGGACGGCGGCCTGAAGCCGCTCCACCTCGTCGTTCGTACGCATGTTCGAAAGGCTATAACACCCCGCCCGCCGACACACCACAAACTCCGACATCGGCCCCGAAGTTACGGTTTCGACACCTCAGGCGCGGTTTCCGGCCTCGGCCACCCGGGCCAGCAGCAGCGCCTCGGCCAGGCACACCCGGGCGAACTCGCCCAGGTGCAGGCTCTCGTTCGGCCCGTGCGCCCGCGCGTGCGGGTCCTCCACACCGGTCACCAGGATCGCGGCCCGCGGGAACATCTCCTGGAACGTGGCGATGAACGGGATCGACCCGCCCACCCCGATGTCGACCGGGTCGGCGCCGTCCCAGGCCGTCCGGAACGCCGACCGGGCCGCGTCGAACATCGGCCCGGAGGCGTCGATGACGCAGGGCGCACCGTCGTGCTCGAACGTCACCGACACCTGCGCGCCCCACGGCGCGTGCCGCTCCAGATGCGCGGTCAGCGCCGCGTACGCCTTCTTCGGGTCGTCGCCCGGCGCCAGCCGTACGCTCAGCTTCGCCTTCGCGGACGGCACCAGCGCGTTCGGGGCCTCGCCGGTGGCCGGCGCGTCCACGCCCAGGATCGCCAGCGCCGGCTTGGTCCAGAGCCGGTCGGTGATCCGCCCGGTGCCGACCAGCGTCGTGCCGTCGACCAGGCCGGCCTCGGCGCGGAACCGGTCCTCCGGATAGTCGACGCTGGCGCCCTCGCGGCCGACCAGCCCGTCCACCGCGACGTCACCGGCCTCGTCGTGCAGCGTGCCGAGCAGCTTCACCAGCGCGGTGAGCGCGTCGGGCACGGCACCGCCGAACATGCCGCTGTGCACCGCGTGGTCGAGCGTGCGCACCTCGACGAAGCAGTTGACGATGCCGCGCAGCGAGGTGGTCAGCGCCGGCACGCCGACGTCCCAGTTGGTGGAGTCGGCGATCACGATGACGTCCGAGGCCAGGTCGTCGCGGTGGTCGGCGAGCAGCCGCTCCAACGAGTCCGAGCCGTACTCCTCCTCGCCCTCGATGAACAGCACCACGCCGACCGGGAGCCGGTCGCCGAACGCCCGCAGCGCGGCGACGTGCGCCATGATGCCGGCCTTGTCGTCGGCGGCGCCCCGGCCGTAGAGGCGGCCGTCGCGCTCCACCGGCTCGAACGGGTCCGACTCCCACAGCGACAGGTCGCCGACCGGCTGCACGTCGTGGTGCGCGTACAGGAGCACGGTGGGCGCGCCGGGCGGGGCCGCCTTCGTGCCGATCACCGCGGGCTGGCCGCCGGACCGGACGATCCGCGTGTCGAGGCCGCAGCCGCGCAGCAGCTCCGCCACCGCCTCGGCGGAACGCTCCACGTGCGAGTGGTCGAAGCCCTCGAAGGCGATGCCCGGGATGCGGACGAGTCGCTCGAGGTCGGCACGGACGCCGGGGAGTTCCCGCTCGACGGCGGCCCGGACCTCGGACTCGGAGAGGATCGGAGTGGTCATGACCGGAATCGTATGCTTGCCTTACACCGTCCCGTCGCCCGAGCCCGATCGCCGCCCCACCCGCACGTAGTAGCGGTCGCCGTCGTGCGGCAGGTCCGGGGCACCGTCGACCATCAGGTCCACCGCCGCCCCGGTGCCGTCGGCCGCGAAGTGCGCGAGCTCCCCCGCGTGCCAGCGGCGCAGCTCCGGCAGGATCTGCGCGCCGTCGCGGTCCAGCGCCCGGCGCAACCGAAGCTCGGCCGGCGCGGTGACGAGCACCGACAGCGTCAGCTCGGGGCGTACCGCCGCGCGGGCGGCGCTCACCCCCTCGACGATCAGCACCGGTCCGGCCGGCACCGGCACCACCCGGTCCAGGAAGCGCCCGCGCACCCAGCTGTACCGGCGGTAGCCGCCCGCCCGGCTGGCCCGCAGCGGGCCGAGCACCTGCTCCTCCAGCCGGGTCCAGAACGTGAGCTGGTCGTCCCAGCCGTCGAGCAGGTCGTCGGTGTGCACGAGCGGCGGACGGACGCCGCCCGCCCGCGCCGCGAGGGCGTCCGCGAGGCGCGCCGCGAACCGGCTCTTGCCCGCGCCGCTGGGCCCGTCGACTGCGACCAGCCGGGTACGCCCCAACCGCGCCGGCCCGGCCAGCACCCGGCGGGCCAACCCGGCGTACGCCTCGATCACCGCGACGTTCACCCGACCGACGCTAACGTTCCCCCGTCCGCTGGAAACTGCGACCCGGGCGGACCGTTTCGCCGAGCGGCGGCGCGGCGCGCTGGGCATCATCGGGGGGTGCTCCATGACGTGATGTGTCCGGGCGTCGACGCCCTCCTGGAACAGGCCCGCGCCGGTCTCCGCCGGCTCACCCCGCACGAGACCGTCGAGGCGGTCCGTGGCGGCGCGCTGCTGATCGACACGCGTACCGAGGCGCAGCGCCGCGAGGAGGGTGAGCTGCCCGGCGCGATCGTCATCGACCGCACGGTGCTGGAGTGGCGGCTCGACCCGGCCAGCGCGTGGCGCATCCCCGAGGCCACCGGATACGACCGCGAGGTCATCGTGGTGTGCCGGGAGGGGTACAGCTCCAGCCTGGCCGCCGCCAGCCTCCAGACGCTGGGGCTGCGGCAGGCCACCGACATGGTCGGCGGGGTGCAGGGCTGGCGGGAGGCCGGCCTGCCGATGTCCGACCGCCCGGCCGACGTGCGCTACTGAGCCGGGCCGCCGACCGCCGCTGTCCGGGCGGTGCCCTGCGCCGGTGGCGCGCCGGGTGGCACGAAGGGCAGTCCCGGGGGTGGGCCGGACTCGATCAGCCGCCACAGCGCGCCGGTGTCGAGGTGCTCCTCCACCAGGTCGCCGAGCAGGTCCAGCGTCCGCTCCCGGGCCGCCGCGAAGGACGTGTCCGGCGCGACCTTGAAGCCGGTCCGCCCGGCCGTCTCCGCGACCTCGGTCAGGAACCGGCGGCGGAACGCGTCCGAGGAGAAGGTGCCGTGCCAGTGCGTGCCGTACACGTTGCCGAGGCGCGCGCCCTCGCCGGTGCCGTCGGTGTAGCGCAGCAGCGGCGCGAGGCCCGGGTCGGCGGCCGAGACCCGGCCGTGGTGGATCTCGTAGCCGTGGACCGGCACGTCGCCGGCGGCGGTGCCCTCGGCCCGGCGGACCGTCTTGCCCGGCTCGAACGTGATCTCGACGGGCAGCAGCCCGAGGCCGGGTACCGTGCCCCGGCGGCTCTCCACCGCATCGTGGATCGCCCGGCCCAGCATCTGGAAGCCGCCGCAGATACCGAGCAGCGGCCGTCCGGCGGCGGCGTGCGCCCGGACCGCGTCGGCGAGGCCGGTCTCCCGCAGCCAGGCGAGGTCGGCGACAGTCGACTTGGTGCCGGGGAGCACCACCAGGTCGGCGGCGGCCAGCTCGGCCGGCTCGACGGTGAGGCGTACCCGCACGCCCGGCTCGGTCGCGAGGGCCTCCACGTCGGTGGCGTTGCTGATCCGGGGCAGCCGGACCACTGCGACGTCGAGCCAGTCGGTGCCCCGCGGCGCGGCCGGGCGGCCGAGGACCCGCCCGTACGCGAGCGAGTCCTCCGCGTCGAGCCACAGGTCCAGCGCCCAGGGCACCACCCCGTACGTCGGGCGGCCGGTGACCCGGCGCAGCATGTCCAGCCCCGGCTGGAGCAGACCCCTGTCGCCCCGGAACTTGTTGACCACGAACCCGGCCACGAGCGCCTGGTCGGCGGCGTCGAGCAGGGCCACGGTGCCGAACATCGAGGCGAACACGCCGCCCCGGTCGATGTCGCCGACCACGATCGTGGGCAGCCCGGCCCGCCGCGCCAGGCCCATGTTGACGTAGTCGCCGTCGCGCAGGTTGATCTCGGCGGGGCTGCCCGCGCCCTCGCAGATCACCACGTCGTACTCGGAACGCAGCTCGGCCAGCGCCGCGTACGCCGTGGTGGCGAGCCGGGACCGCACCTCGTGGTAGTTGCCGGCGGTGACCGTGTCGACCGCCTCGCCGAGCAGCACCACCTGGCTGGCGTGGTCGCTGCCCGGCTTGAGCAGAACCGGGTTGAACCGCAGGTCGGCTTCGAGCCCGCAGGCGGCGGCCTGCATCGCCTGGGCCCGGCCCAGCTCGCCGCCGCGACCGTCCGGGCCGATCACCACGGCGGAGTTGTTCGACATGTTCTGCGCCTTGAACGGGGCGACCCGGACACCTCGGCGGCGCAGCCAGCGGCAGATGCCGGCGGTGAGCACGCTCTTGCCGGCGTCGGAGGTGGTGCCGGCCACCAGCAGCCCGCCGCTCACCGCCCGCTCCCCCGGCGGGCTGCACGCGTGAGGACGGCCACCGCGGCCCGCCCGGCGGCCCCGGCCAGGCGGCCGACCGTCAGCGGGTAGAGCGCGGTCAGGCCGAGCGCGGCCACACCCACCGCGCCGGAGATCCGGGCGGCCCGCTTCAGGTGCCGAGCCTCGGGGCGGGGGCCGTCACCGAGGAAGGGCCGGGTCTCGGCGCGGCCGAAGTAGACGTTGCGGCCGCCGAGCCGGACGCCGAGTGCGCCCGCCATGGCCGCCTCGCACTGACCGGCGTTCGGGCTCGGGTGGTCGGCCCGGTCCCGCCGCCACACGTGCCAGGCGGCGGCGCGGTCCCCGTGCGCGACCGGCGCGACGGCCACCGTGAGCAGCCCGGTGAGCCGGGACGGCACGAGGTTCAGCGCGTCGTCCAGCCGGGCCGCCGGGGTGCCGAAGCGGGCGTACCGGGGTGAGCGGTGGCCGACCATCGCGTCGAGCGTGTTCGCCGCCCGGTAGCCGAGCAGGCCGGGCAGGCCCGCGACCGCGCCCCAGACCAGTGGGGCGACCACGGCGTCCGAGGTGTTCTCGGCGACCGACTCGACGGTGGCGCGGGCGAGTTCGGGCTCGTCGAGGGCGGCCGGGTCGCGTCCGCAGAGGTTGCCCAGGCGGGCCCGGGCGGCGGGCAGGTCGGCCCGGCCCAGCGCCCGTGCCATCACCCGGGACTCGTGCCGCAGCGTCCGCCCGCCCAGCACCGTCCAGGTGCCGGCGGCCACCAGCGCGGCGCGGGCCACCGGACGGCGGCGGGTCGCCAGCGCGGCGGCGGCCCCGAGCAGGACCGGCGCGCCGACCGCGAGCGCCGTGAACACGGTCCCGGCCGCCCGGTCGGGGCGGTAGAACCGCCGCTCCAGCGCGCCGGCCGCCGTGCCGAAGCCGGCCACCGGATGCCACCGGCGGGGGTCACCGAGCAGGGCGTCGAGCGCGTAGCCCGCCACCAACCCGCTCGCGTTCGCCATGGCGGTCACCTGCCGCACCCGTCACCACCTCCGGCCGGCCAGCCTAGTCGTACCGCGGGGTGGTGACGCGGCGTCACCACCCCGCGCCCCCGTTTGACGAAAGGTCAGGCGGGCACCGGGGTACGCCTGCGGCTACGGCGCCCGGATGCGGTCCCGGCGGCGCCGCCCGGACCCGCGCCGCCCGCCTCGCCCTCACCCGGTCCGCCGACACCGGGTGCGGTGTCCTCACCCAGCTCGTCGTCCCCGACCGGGACAGGCTCGTCGCCCTCCTCGGGGGACAGCTCGTCGTCCTCGGCCAGCAGGCCCGGGCCGGCGCCGGACGGACCATCCGCCCGCACGCCCGACGGGCCGCCCGGCAGACCTCCGGACGGGCCGCCGAACGGCGCGTCCCTGCCGGGAACGGACTCGCCGGGCCGGGTGTCGAACGGGTCGGGCTCGCCCACCCGCTCGACGGTGCCGACCAGCCCGACCCGGCCGCCCGCGTACTCCGGCGGCGGGAAGTCGTCGTCGAAGGGCCGGCCGTCGAACGTCGCCGGGGCCTGGGCGTCCGGCACCGGCTCGGTGGCCTCGCCGTGCACCCGCTGCTCGGCCTCCGCGTCCTCGACCGTGCTGGTCGCCGCGCGGGGCTGGTTGCGCAGGAAGCGGGCGCGCCCCCGGGACAGGTCGTGCCCGACGGCGACCGCCTCCAGCTCGTAGAGCGTGCGGTGGGTGCCCGCCTCGTCGGTCCAGTCCCGCGTGTAGAGGCGCCCGGCGACGATCACCGGGTCACCGACCGCGACCGAGGCGGCCACCCCCTCGGCGAGGCGGCGCCAGCAGTTGACGCGTACCCGAAGGCTGTTGCCGTCGACCCAGCGGCCACTGTCGCGGTCGAGCCGGCGGGCGGTCGAGGCGACCTTGAAGTTGGCCACCAGCGTTCCGCTCTGCGTGGTCCGGCGCCACTCCGGCGCGGTCAGCACGTTGCCGACGATCGTCACGTACGTATCGAACATCGCCCCTCCCAGGGATCGGCTTGTCCCGGTGAGCGTCGGCCGGACGCCCGGCCCGGACCACCCGCCGGTCCGGACCTGTGGACGACGAGCCGCGCTGTGGACAACCACCCGATCAAGGTCCCGATCTGCTAGGCCGACCGGCCCTACGGTCCTGACCTGCGTCGACGCATGCTCGGGAGGAGCCGACAAGCAGGCGTTCCGGAATCACGCCGGTTGGGTAAGTACTTGATCAACCGAGAGAAAGGGAGCTCCCATGCTTCTCCGAGACGTCCGCGAGGCAGCGCGATGAGCGCCGTGGCGAATCCCGCGACCGTGGCCGAGTGCCTGCGGGTCGGCGCCGGGTTCTCCCAGGGCGACCGCAACTGGATCGCCGAGCAGTTCGCGACCCTGGACGCCCGGCTCGCCGGCTTCCACGCCGACGCCACCGAACTGGAGGTGTCCGTCAAGGATCGCGAAGCCCGGGGCCAGAAGGTGACCCTGGAGTGCTGGATCGCCGGGCGGCAGAAGATCGTCACCACCTCGACCGAGGAGGATCTGCACGCCGCGCTCAACGACGTCCGGGACGACCTGCGCCGCAAGCTCAACGACGCGAAGACCCGGCAGGAGCCGCGCCACAACAAGCACCTGCGCGCCGTCGACCAGCCCGAGGCCGCCCCGTTGCAGGACGCCGAGCGCGAGGACGCCGAAACGGTCTGAAGTCCGGCACGGCCCGCCCGCCCGGTGCCGGCGGGCGGGCCGACCGCGTCGATTGTTAACAGGGGGCCCTTCCTCTACCGGAGGCGTTAACAAGGGCCCCCTCCTTCCACCGCCCCTACCGCCGGGTAGCGAGGCGGCGTACCGTCGCGGTCGTGGAACCGGACGTGCTGGGCACCCCCTACGAGCGGCGGACGATCGACCTGGGCACCGACGACGAGGGGCAGGTGGTCGCGACCCTCGTGCGGCGGCGGGCCGACCGCCCGACCGGCCGCGCCGTGCTCTACGTGCACGGCTTCGTCGACTACTTCTTCCAGACCCACGTGGCCGACTTCTTCGCCGAGCGCGGCTGGGACTTCTACGCGCTCGACCTGCGCAAGTACGGCCGCAGCCTCCTGGCGCACCAGACCCCGAACTTCTGCCGTGACCTGAGCGACTACTTCCCCGAGCTGGACGCCGCCGCGGAGATCATCCGTGCCGAGGAGGGCCACGACACCCTGCTCGCCATGGGCCACTCGACCGGCGGCCTGATCGTCTCGCTCTGGGCGCACGACCGCCGCGACGCCGGCCTGGTCGACGGCATCGTCCTCAACAGCCCGTTCTTCGACATCAACGCACCCTGGATGGTCCGCCGGCCCCTCGCGGCCGCCGTGTCCCGCCTGGGCCGCAGGGCGCCCCAGCGGGTGCTGCCGTTCGGCCTGGGCACCGTGTACGGCGAGAGCCTGCACGCCGACCACCGGGGCGAGTGGCGGTACGACCTGGCCTGGAAGCCGCTCGCCGGGTTCCCGGTCCGGGCCGGCTGGCTCAACGCGATCCGCGCCGGTCAGCGCCGCCTGCGGGCCGGGCTGGACATCCCGGTGCCGGTGCTGCTCGCCTGCTCGACGCGCAGCTTCCGGGGCACGAAGTGGCACGACAGCGCCACCGGCGCCGACGCGGTGCTCGACGTCGAGCACATGGTGCGCTGGGCGCCCCGTCTCGGCCGGCACGTCACGCTCGCCCGCTTCGACGGCGGGCTGCACGACCTCACGCTGTCCAGTCCCGGCGTCCGCGAGAAGGTCTTCACGGAGGTCGGACGGTGGGCGGAGGGGTTCCTCCGCGCCGGGCCGACCGAACCGGTGCCGACGACACCGCCGGCACCGCGCCGACCGGCCGACGCGACCGCCGAGGGCTGAGGTCGGCCCGCCCCGCCGCCGGGACGCCCGGCTCAGCCGGCCGTCCGCCGCCACCGCGCCGGCTCAGTCGGCGACGACCGCCGCGAGCGCGGCCCGGATCCGGTCGAACGTGGCGATCGGGTGACCGCCGGCCTGCGGCGGCAGCACCACGCCGAGGCAGCGCAGCGCGGGCCCGCCGTCCGGCCCGGCCTCGACCGCGAACACCGGCGCGCCGACGTACCCGGCGGGCAGCTCCGTCGTGACCCGCACCTCACCGCCGTCCCGGGCGACCCGCTCGACCACCGCCTCCAGCGGGCGCGCCCCGCCGTCGCCGACGCCGAGGGCCAGCACGAACGCCGAGGCGGGCGCCGCACCGATCCGGGCGACCGAGTCGGCCGGCGCGGCCACCGCCTCGGTGACCTGCTGGGTACGCCAGCGCCAGCCCCGATCGTCGGCGTAGCCGTGCAGGCCGCCGGTCGGCATCGCGGCGAGCCCCAGTTCCGGCAGGTGCAGCCAGTGGCCCGCGAAGCCGGGCAGGTCGATCGGCTCGTCCGCTCCCTCGGCCGGGTCGGTGACGCTCGGCCGCAGGCCGATCTCGCCGTACGCGCGGTCGGTGAGCGCGTCGGCGGTGAGCAGCCACTCGTGCGCGATCTCGCCGTCGTCCGTAGCGCCGACCAGCTCGCTGTAGAAGAAGGCGGTGCCGGGGACGCCGGGCGGTGTGCCCGGTCCGTCCGAGCCGGTGAGAGGCAGGATCGCCCGTCCGAGGAGCTGACACAGCTCGAAGACGATCTCGTTCTCGGTTTCCTGGTCGAGCAGCATCCGACGAGGGTACGGATCGCGTCCCGCCCGGCCCGCGCCGGACCCGCCGCAACTGTGGTGCCGGTCCGGGCCCCGGCGTGGGACGCTGAGTGGCGGAACGGACGCGCCGACCCGTACCCCCGGGCACGCGGGGAGCGGCGGTACCCTCTTGGCGCGACGACCGTCGGCGCGCGCCCGTAGCTCAGCGGATAGAGCAGGGGACTTCTAATCCCAAGGCCGCAGGTTCGAATCCTGCCGGGCGCACAGACACCAGACCGCGAGCGATGCCTAGTCCACCGGCCCGGAGGAACTGGTGGCGGACTTCGTCGCGGCCGGGCTGCCCACCCCGCAGGTGTACGGGGTGGAGGGTCCGCTGTGGCCGCTGCTGAACGCGCTCGGCACCGGGCCGCACGAGCGGTTGTTCGCCGACGCGTTGACCTGCGCCGAGATGTTCGAGCGGGACGCCGCGATCCGCGGCGCCAGCGCCCATCTGCTCGCCGCCGCGCCGCTGACCGTCGGGCCGGACCGCAGGCTGCTTGACGCCGGAGCGAAGTTCGTCAAGTAGCCTGCCAAGCTCGTCAAGCACCAAGGGTGACCAGATGCGACAAAGCATGTTATTCTCCAGCGTCAATCTATGCCGCGCGGACCCGGCCGGGTCGCTGCCGGAAGGACATCCCCCCGATGCCGGTCGCTGCCGCCATGCCCCTGTCCCGGGCCCCGCTGGCCCGCCCGGCGGGTGACGCGTTCAGCCTGATCTTCACCACTCTGCCGGCGCTGCTGCGGCTCACCTGCGGCCTGGTCGGTGCGGTGGTCGCACTGTCGGTGCGTACGCCGCCGGTGCGGGTGGCGCTGCTGGTTCCCGCGATCGTCGTGCTGACCTCCTGGTCGGTCTGGTACGCGTTCCGCGCGTTCCGGCACGGCATCGGCGGCGCGCTGGTCGCCGGTGACGTGGCGCTGACCACCGTCGCCGCGCTCGCCGTCCCTTGGCTCGTCGCGCCGGAGGTGCTGCCGGGCGAGGCGAGTTGGATCGCGGTGCTGGCCAGCTCGACAGTCATCAACGCGCAGGCCACCGCCCCGGCCCGCTGGTCGGTGCCGGCCGCCCTGCTGGTCACCGTCGCGTACGTCACCGGCACCACGCTGGCCGGTGACCCGGTCGAGGCGCGGGCGCACGCCGGGACGCTGCTGGTGCAGACCGGCAGCGCGGCGGTGATGACGGCGGTGATGCGCCGCCGGATCGTCCGCGCCGACACCGCGTTCGCCGACTACCAGCGTCTGTCCCACGAGGCGGTGGTGGCGCGCGCCGCCCGCGAGGCGGAACGGCGGCAGAACCGCGACCTGCACGACACCGTGCTGGGCACGCTCACCATGGTCGGCCTCGGCGCGGTGCCCGACTCGGCGACGTTGCGCGAGCGGTGCGCGGATGATCTGCGTACCCTCTCCGTCCTGGCGGGCGCGCGGACCGCGTCCGCGGCCGGCGAGACCGACCTGGACGAACGGCTGCGCGACGTGCTCGCCGGGACGCCCGGGCCGGCGGTGACCGCGACGCTTGCGCCGTGCCGGCTGCCGGCGGAGGTCGCCACGGCGCTCGCCGACAGCGCCGCCGCCGCGCTGGCGAACGTGGCACGGCACGCGCCGGGCGCGGCCACGTCGCTGCGTCTGGCCCGCGAGGGCGGCACCGTCGTGGTCGAGGTGGTCGACGACGGTCCCGGTTTCGACCCGACCACGGTCCCGGCCCACCGGTACGGGCTGCGCGAGTCGATCCACGGCCGGATGAGCACTGTCGGCGGACGGGCGGTGGTGACTTCCGCCCCTGGCGCCGGCACCCGGATCCGGCTGGAGTGGTCCGATGGCGAGTGAGTCGGGTACCGCGGTGACGGCCGGCCCCGCGCTGCGTCCGCTGCCCCGGCCGCGGGAGGCGACTCGCTCCGCAGCGGCCACCGCCCCGCCGGAGGCGCACGCGGTCGCCGACGCGTCGGACGGTGGCGCGCGGATCGCCGCGATCGTCATCGCGGCGGCCTGGCACCTGGCGGTCGCGCTGCCGGCGGTGTTGCGGGCGGGACCGGGGATGGCCGTCCCGGCCGTGGTGGCGGCGGGCTGGCTGGTGACCACGCTGGTCGGGGTCGGGGCTGCCCTACGGCTGCTGCGCGGCGGGCTGCCGGCGGCCGGGCCGCTGGCCGCGGCGCTGCTGGTGATCGACGCGGCGGTGGTCGCCGGGGCCGGCGAGCGGTTCCTGTTCAGCACCGCCAACTGGGTGTGGGGCGGCCTGGCCTGGTTCTTCCTGCTGGTGCTCTGGCGGCGGCCGGTGCGCTGGCTGCTGGTCATGCTCGCCGCGCACGGCACGATCGCGCTGGCCGCTGTGGTGCTGTACGGGGCGACCGGCCCGGCCGACCTGAGCCGGGCCGCGATGTATCTCTACGGCACCTCCACCCTGCCGGTGGCGGTCTTCGTCGGCGCGGCGGCGCTCACCGCGCAGGCCCGGGACCGGGCGGCCACCGCGGCGGCGACGCTCGCCGTGGCGGCGGAGCAGGCCGCGGCCGAGCGGGCCCGCACCGAGCGGCAGGCGCGGCTGGCGCTGGTCAGCGGCACCGCCGAGGAGGTGCTGGCCGAACTGGCGGCGGGCGACGCCGACCCGGCCGACCCGGCGGTACGGCGGCGCGCGGTGCTGGCGGCAGCCCGGCTGCGCCGGCTCATCGCCGAGTCGGACGACGTGCCGGACGCGCTGCTGCACGAACTGCGCGCGGCGGCCGACCTGGCGGAGCGGAACGGGCTGCCGATCGACCTGGTGTCGGTCGGCACGCCACCGGAACTGCCGGTGGAGATCCGGCGCGGGCTGGCCGACCCGCTCACCGCAGCCCTCGCCGCCGCCGAGGGCTGGGCCCGGCTCACCGTGGTCGCGGGCCCGGACGAGGTGGTGGTCAGCCTGGTGACACCGGATCACGACGGCTCGGACGAGCCGACGACCGGCGGGCACGGGCCGGTGGAACACCTGCACGAGCGGGACGGGGAGATCAGATGGACGCAGACCCGCTGGCGGCGGACGTGAACGCCGGAACCCCGATCGGGGTGGCGATCGTGGACGACCATCCGGTGGTGATCGACGGGGTGCGCGCCTGGCTGGCCGGCGAACCCCGGTTGCGGGTGCTGGCCACCGGCGACGACCCGGACCGGGTGCTGCGGGCCGCGCCGTACGCCGAGGTGGTGCTGCTCGACCTTCGCCTGCACGGCCGGATGGTGCTGGACAAGCTGGCCGAGCTGAGCGCGGCCGGGCGCCGGGTGGTGGTCTACTCCGAGCACAGCGACCCGCAGACCATGCTCGCCGCGCTCGACGCCGGGGCGGTCGCGTTCCTGGCCAAGCACGAGGGACGCGAGCACTGCGTGGCCACCGTGCTGGCGGCGGCGAGCGACCGGCCGTACGTGCCGCCGGCGCTGGCCGGCGCGATGGTCGGTGACGCCCGTCCGGACCGTCCGTCCCTGTCGGACAAGGAGCGCGAGGCGCTGCTGCTGTGGTTCCAGTCGATGTCGAAGGCGTCGGTGGCGCGCCGGATGCAGATCAGCGAGCACACGGTGAAGCAGTACGTCGACCGTGCGCGGATCAAGTACACCCGAGCGGGGCGCCCGGCCGCCACGAAGGCGGCACTGCTCGCCCGGGCGATCGAGGACGGACTCGTCCGACCGGAAGATATCGGCATCTACCGGTCGCAGGCGTCGGCCGACCGGCCGACCCCCTAACAGGTGTCATGACAGTCGACCCCGGAACCGGGCAGGCTCACCGTTACCGCCAACCGTCACCGGGAGGTCGCACCGTGCCGGAGGACGCCGCACCCTTCTTCGTCGGACCACACCGGTTCGACGCCGACGACGACCCCACCCGTCCCGTGCTCGACCGGCGCTACGAGTTGGTGCCCGAGCCGGGCGAACGCCTGCTCGGGCAGCACCGCCTGCGTGTCGCCGGTCACCTGCTCGGCCCGAGCGAGGACGTCCGCTGCTGGTCGCTGCCCGCCCCGGCGACTGTCACAGTGACCGAGCGCCGGCTGGCGTACGTCTGCACCGGATCCGAACTGTCCGTGGTCTCCGGGCGGGACGGCCGGACGGGTGCCCGGCACCGGCGTCCGGTCCGGCTGTCCCGCCTGGTCAGCAGCCAGATCCGCTGGCAGTGGCCGTCCCGGCTGGAACTGGTCGAGGTGGGCGACGGCATCGGTGAGTTGCGCATCGTGTGCGACGCGCTGCGCACCATCCGGCAGCCGGCGCTGGCGCTCACCGGCCCTGTCGGTCCGGTCGCCGCGCTGGCCCGGCAGGTACGCCGCGCGGTGGCCGGGTTCCGGCTCGCCAACGCCGAACTGGTGGACCTGTCCCCGCCGGAGCGGGACGTCCTCGCCGTCCGGGTGGCCGCCTCCCCCGGCCCGACGCTGGGCACCGTGACGTTGCCGGGCTCACTGCCGGTGGAGTTCCTGTCCCGCGACGACTACTACCGTCCGCCGGCGGCCGAGGCGTCGCCGTGGGCGTGGTCGGGCTTCCCCGCCCACGACCAGCCCGGCTCCGCCTGCTGACGCTCCCCCGCGGCGGAACCCGGCGTGGTCAGGAGACGCTGCGGGTGCGACGCTCGGACCGGTCCAGCTCGGCCGCCTCCTCCGGGGTCGGCGCGCTGCCGCCCAGGTGGGCCGGCTGCCACCAGGTGTCGTCCGGGCCGGACGGCTTGTCCGGGTACTCCCGCTGGGCCCGGTCGACGAGCGCCGACAGCCGGGTACGCAGGTCGGCGGTCATGACCGTGGCGTCCGGGTAGGCGGCCGGGTCCATCGGCTCGCCGACGACGATGGTGATCGGCGTGTGCCGGCGGGTCAGCGTGCGCGGGCGGCCCTTGGTCCACAGCCGCTGGGTGCCCCAGAGCGCGACCGGCAGCAGCGGCACGTTCGCCTCCTGCGACATCCGGGCCGCGCCGTTCTTCAGGTCCTTCACCGTCAAGGAGCGGCTGATCGTCGCCTCCGGGAAGACGCCGACCACCTCGCCCCGGCGCAGCGCGCCGACAGCGGCGGCGTACGAGCCGGCCCCGGCGGCGCGGTTGACCGGGATGTGCTTCATGCCGCGCATCAGCGGCCCGGAGACGCGGTGCCGGAAGACGCTGTCCTTGGCCATGAACCGGACCAGCCGCCGGGCCGGGTGCGCGCCGTAGCCGCAGAAGATGAAGTCGAGGTAGCTCACGTGGTTGGACGCGAGGACGGCGCCGCCGGTGTGCGGCACGTGCTCGCTGCCGGACACGTCCAGGCGCAGGTCGAGGAGCCGGAACATCGTCTTCGCGGCGGTGATCACAGGGGGGTACACGAGTTCCGACATGTCGAAACTTTACCCCGGGTAGGTTACGCGACCGTAGGGCCGATCTGCCCTCGGCAGACCGGGTCGCGCCCCGGCCCGGACGCGGCGACGATGGCGCCGTGACCGACCGCGCGGTGCTGCTGGTCCAGGGGCGCGACGACGAAGCGGTGCCGGCCGCCCAACCGGTCGAGCTGACCGGCCGGCTGCTCGCCGCCGGGCACCCGGCGCATCTGTGGCTCACGCACGGCGGTCACGCGCTCGACCTGGCCCGGCCCGACCTGCGCGCGGCTGCCGCCGCGTTCCTGGACAGCATCCTGCCCGCCGCCGCCGGCGACTAGGTTCGAGGCATGCCGGACCTCGCCGCGATCGTCATCCACTGCCGTGATCCCTACCTGCTGGCTCCGTTCTGGAGTGCGGTCACCGGGATGCCGGTCGCCGAGGCGGACCGGGTGAAGCTCGCCGAGGGCACGCTCGCCCCGGCCGAGGCGGTGCTGCTGCGCGACCCGCACGGGCGGCGCCCGGACCTGTGGATCAGCCCCGCCGACACGCTGCCCGCCCCCGGCCGGATCCACCTCGACCTGGTCGGCGACGCCGAGGAGCGGGCCGCGGTGCTGGAGGCGGGCGCCACGGTCGTCCGCGAGCTGCCGCGCTGGACCGTGCTGGCCGACCCGGAGGGCAACGAGTTCTGCCTGCTCCCGCCGAACGAGGCGCACACCGCGTCGCCACCCGGGCACTGACCCGGCTCAGTCGGCCAGTTCCTCGAGGTCGATCCGGCCCCTGGCGAACGCGTCCACCCGACCCCAGCGGCCCGGGATGTCCAGCACCTCGATCCGTCCCATGCCCACCGGCAGCCGCGGGTCGACCGCCAGGTGCTGTTCGTGCGGCTCCAGACCCAGCATGCTGCGCAGGAGCAGCAACGGCGCGCCCGTGGACCAGGCCTGCGGGCTGCACGCGGTCGGATACTCCACCGGGAACTTGGTCAGCTCGCGCCGGTAGCCGCCGAACGCCTCCGGCAGCCGGCCGTCGAAGTAGGTGGCCGCGTCGAGGATACCGTTGGCCACGGTGGCGGCCTCCTCGGCGAAGCCGTACCGGCGCAGGCCCCAGGCGACGAACGAGTTGTCGAACGGCCAGATCGTGCCGTTGTGGTAGCCGATCGGGTTGTAGCGGACCTCGCCCTCGGCCAGCGTCCGCACCCCCCAGCCGGACCAGAGCCGGGAGCCGACCAGATGCTCGGCGATCGTCGGCGCCCGCTCGTCGTCCACGATCCCGCTCCACAGCAGGTGGCCGATGTTGGAGCTGAGCACCTCGCACTGGCGCCCGTCCGGGTCCAGCGCCAGCGCGTAGAAGCCGCGGTCGGCGACCCACCAGTCGTTGTTGAAGCGCCGCTTCAGCTCCGCCGCCCCGCGTTCCAGCTGATCGGCGTACGCGGGGTCGCCCCAGAACTCCCGGGCCATCCGGGCGGCCCGCACCTTCGCGTCGTACGCGTACCCCTGCACCTCGCAGGTGGCCCGCGGGAACGGCGGCAGCGTGCCGTCGGCGTACGAGATGGAGTCCCACGAGTCCTTCCAGCACTGGTTCTCCAGGCCGGTGTCGGTGTTGCGCCGCTCGTACCAGATGTAGCCGTTGCCGAGCAGGTCGGCGTAGTCGTCGATCCACTTGAGCGCGGCCCGGCACTCCCGTTCCAGCTCCTTGACCAGCGCGCCGTCGCCGCTCCACCGCTCGTACTCGTCGAGCAGCACCACGAACAGCGGGGTCGCGTCCACCGAGCCGTAGTACGGCGAGTGCGGCTGCTCCTCGAACGCGGCGGTCTCGCCGTACCGCATCTCGTGCAGGATCCGGCCCGGATCCTCGTCCCGGAAGTCGTCGAACCGGGTGCCCTGGAGCGCGGCGAGGATGCGCAGCGTGGTCTTCGACATCTCCGGCGCGAACGGCAGCACCTGCAGGCAGGTGAGGATGCTGTCCCGGCCGAACATGGTCATGAACCAGGGCAGGCCGGCCGCGGGCAGCGTCTGCCCGCCGAGCGACAGCGGCGAGAAGCGCAGCGCCGCGAGGTCGACCAGGCTCCGCCGGTACGTCGCGGCGACCCGGTCGTGCTCGCTGTTCACCTTCGGGGCCCGGCTGATCCACTCCTCCAGGTCGTGCTGGAGCGCGAGCCGCTCGGTGCCGTGCGCGCGCAGTCCCATCCGCAGGTCCCGGCCGCCGGGGCCGATCGCGAACGTCTGCACGTCGATGACGGCGTCCCACTGCTCGTTGGGTTCCAGCCGGATGCTCCACGCGAAGCCCCGCTGGTCGTAGCGGGCCGGCTGGTCGGCGGAGACGATCGTCTCCCGCCGGAAGTTGCCGCGCCGGTAGCCCAGGCGCAGCCGGTCCGACTCGGCCTCGGCGTAGTGTTCGCCCTTCTTGTTCAGAATCTCGTCCTTGACCTGGAACAGGTCGGCGAAGTCGGACCCGGCGTCCATCCGGATCTGCAGGTCGACCGCCTTCTCGTCGTGGTTGAGGATGGTCAGCGTCTCGCGGAAGCTGCCGCCGACCGCCCGCTCCCGGATGATCGACAGCTTCGCGTCGACGTAGTGCGTGGCCATGCCGGGCACCAGGAAGAACCGGGCCTCGTAGTACTGGAGGTCGTCGTAGGACAACGCGTTGAGCCGCTCGCCGTTGACGGTGAGCACCCACTTCGACAGGTACCGCGTGTCGAGCGAGAACAGGCCGGTCGGCTCGTTCGGTGTGGCCTCGATGTCGCCGGTGTCCTCGCTGACCACGAACGTGTTGCCGTCCAGGATCCGGACGGTGTTGTTCCCGGGCATCAGGCACCCCTCCCGCTGAACGTGTGGTGCGGTCCGCGGGAGTCCGGCGGACCGGGGAAGACCCGCTCGACCTGCAACACGAGCCGCAGGTCACCCATGACTGTCATGTCACCGCGCAGCAGCGCCGCGATGGCGTTCTCCTCACCGCCGACCAGCTCGGCGAACAGGCGCGGCTCGGTGCCGACCACCGTGTCCGCCTCGCCGTCCGCCTGCCGGACCCGCAGACTGCCGTGATCGATCTCCAGCACCCAGTGCGTGGTGTGCGGGCCCTCGTGCAGGTCGAAGCGGAGCGTTCCGGATGTCTTGGCCAGCAGGGGCTCGAACCCCCGCCGATCCAGGTCCTCGAAGAATCTCGTGGTCGTGTCCACCATCCGAGCGACTCCTCCCGCGTCAGCGGTCTGCCTGTCCGAGGCCCGTGTCCCCGCCGAATCGGCGGCCAACCTCGCCCGAACCGGGTGAGCGCGGCGCACCGTCGCGACGCGCGACGCCGGCCCCCGAACCGGGAGCCGGCGTCATCGCGGCGGACAGGTCTAGTTGTTGGGGTCGTCGGCGCTGATGTCGGCGAGCACCGACTGGGGTTCCCGCTCCACCGCCAGGTCACCCATGGAGACCAGGCCGACCAGACGGCCGTCGTCGACCACCGGGAGGCGACGGACCGCGTACGTGCGCATCAGGTCGGCGGCGGCCACTGCGTCGTCGTACTGGCTGACCGTCACCACGTCCTTGGTGGTGATCTGGTTGAGCCGGGTGGCGGTGGGGTTCATGTTCTCGGCCACGCCCCGTACCGTGATGTCCCGGTCCGTCACGATGCCGACCACGTCGTCGCCGTCGGTCACCACCACGTCGCCGATGGCGCCGTCGCGCATCTCCTGCGCGGCGGCCATGAGCGTGTCGTTGCCGTCCATCGTCACCAACCGGGTCGTCATGAACTCTCCGACCGTTGTCATGGTGCTCCCCTCTCGGTGTCGGCACCGCGGTCTACCCGCCGCCGCGGGCGGGGTAACGCGGGCGCCGCCGGGATACCCAGCACCACGCCCACCAAATCGGCGACCGCGTCCGCGAGCCCGCTTGCAGCGCGCGGCATCCCGCCCGGCGCCGTCTCCGGCACCCGCGGGGCCAGCACCAGCAGCGTGGTCAGCGCTCGGCGGCGACCAGCTCGGCGAGCTGCACGGCGTTGAGCGCCGCGCCCTTGCGCAGGTTGTCGTTGGAGCAGAACAGCGCGAGCCCGTGCTCGACGGTCTCGTCGGCCCGGATCCGGCCGACGTACGTCGGGTCCTGGCCGGCCGCCTCCAGCGGCGTCGGCACGTCGCGCAGCGCCACGCCGGGCGCGCCGTCGAGCAGCTCACGGGCCCGGGCCGGGTCGATCGGCCGGGCGAACCGGGCGTTGATCTGCAGCGAGTGGCCGGTGAAGACCGGCACCCGCACGCACGTGCCGGAAACCTTCAGCCCGGGGATCTCCAGGATCTTGCGGCTCTCGTTGCGCAGCTTCTGCTCCTCGTCCGTCTCGAAGGAGCCGTCGTCGACTATCGAACCGGCCAGCGGGAGCACGTTGAAGGCGATCGGACGGGCGAACGAGCGCGGCGCCGGGAACTCCACCGCCCCGCCGTCGAAGGCGAGCGAAGCGGCGTCCTCGGCCACCTTGCGGACCTGCTCGTCCAGTTCCGCCACACCGGCCAGACCGGCACCGGAGACCGCCTGGTAGGTGGCGACGACGAGGCTGACCAGCCCGGCCTCGTCGTGCAGCGGGCGCAGCACCGGCATGGCGGCCATCGTGGTGCAGTTCGGGTTGGCCACGATGCCCTTCGGGCGGTCCGCGACCGCGTGCGGGTTGACCTCGGCCACCACCAGCGGCACCTGCGGGTCCATCCGGAACGCCGAGGAGTTGTCGATCACCACGGCGCCGGCCTCGGCGACCCGGGGAGCCAGCTCCTTCGCGGTGCCCTTGCCCGCCGAGAAGAGCACGATGTCCAGGCCGCGGTAGTCAGCGGTGTCCGCGTCCTCCACGGTGACCTCGCCGTCGCGCCAGGGCAGCGTGCGCCCGGCCGACCGGGCCGAGGCGAACAGGCGCACCTGCTCCGCCGGGAACTCGCGCTCCGCCAGCACCTGCCGCATGACGCCACCGACCTGACCGGTGGCTCCCACAATGCCGATCCTCATGCCCGCGAGGCTACCCATCCGGGCGGTGCGGGTGGGAAACGTTTCCCACCGCGCGGATGCGGGGCGACGGGAATCACAGGCCGCCGCCCCGCCCGGTCACGTGTGGTCGACCACCTCGCCGAGACCGCTGGCGACCAGCTCGTCCCGGACGACCGCCGCGTCCCCCTCGATCACCATGGTCAGCGACTCGGGGTGCAGGTAGGTCGCGGCCGCCGCGGAGACGTCCTCGACGGTCGCCGCGAGCAGCTGCTCCCGCAGCCGCGCGTGGTAGTCGTCCGGCAGGTCGTGCACGACCAGCGTGCTCAGCGCCGCGGCGATGGCCCGCGGGCTCTGCAACTCGACCGAGAGCTGCCCGGCCCGCCAGGAACGCGCCACCTCCAGCTCGTCCTCGGTGACACCGGTCAGCTGGGTACGCGAGACCTCGCCCACCGACTCGACGAGCGCCGGCGCGGTCACCGCGGTCTGCACGCCGGAGCTGACCGCGAACCGGCCGAACCGGCGGGACGAGGCGAAGTCCCCCCGGATCCCGTACGTGTAGCCGCGTACCTCGCGGATCAGGTGGTTGAGCCGGGACGTGAACGCGCCGCCGAGCACGGTGCCGGCGAGCGTCATCGGCACGTGGTCGGGATGGGCGCGGTGCGGGGACGGATGGCCCAGCCGCAGCGTCGACTGCACCGAGCCGGGCCGGTCCACCAGGATGATCCGCCGCTGCCCGGCCAGCGGCACCTCGACCGGGCCGCCGCGTTCCACCGGACCGCCGCCCGCGCCGGCGAACGCCGTCGCGGCGAGCGCGTCCAGGTCGATCCGCTCCAGGTCACCGGCGACGACGAGCGTGCCGGGGCGGATGAACCACTCCGAGTGGAAGACGGTCACGTCGTCCACCTCCAGCGCGGCGACACTGTCCGGGTCGCCGTAGAGTGGGCGGCCCCACCGGTGCTGCGCGCCGAACAGCTCGGCCCGCAACACCGCGTCGGCACGCGGGCCGGGGTTGGCCCAGTCCATCCGCAGGGCGGTGGCCTCGTCGTCGCGTACGCGCAGCACGTCGGCCGGGTCGAGCCGGGGGGTACGGACCGCCTCGGCCAGCAGCTCCACGGCGGCGGTCAGCCGGTCCACCGGCACCTGCACGCTCACCTGGAACGAGTCCCAGTCCAGCCCGGTCGCCAGCTCGGTGCCGAGCGCCTCGATGGCCAGCGCGTACGCGGTGGCGTCCCGCTGCGCGGTGCCCTCCTCCAGCGCCTTGGCCAGCACCGCGCCGAGGCCCTCCTTGCCGACCGGCTCCCGGCCCGCGCCGCCGTCGAGCAGCAGCAACGCGACGGCGAGGTTCTGCCCGGGCAGGTGCGCGGCGACCACCTGGCCGCCGGCCGCCGTCCGCCGGACCACCTGCGGGAACCGGTAGGCGCGGGCGGCGCCGGGGCCGGGACGGGTGGTGATCAGCGACATCAGTTCTCCTCGGGCAGGTAGGTCAGGATGACCCGGTCGGCGGCGCCGAGCAGTTCGGCGGCCTGCTCGGCGATCTGCTCCGCGGTCACCGCGAGCCAGGCCGGCAGCCGGTCGGCCGCACGGGCCGGGTCACCGAACTGGGTGGCGTACCGGCCGAGCGTGTCGGCCCGGCCGTCGACGGTGGACATCTGCCGCCACCACATGGTGCTCAGCAGCGCCTTGGCGCGGTCCAGCTCGGCGGCGGTCACCGGCACGGTGGCCAGCTCGTCGACCACCTCGGCCAGCCCGTCGCGCAGCCGCTCGGCGCTCACCCCGGGGCGGGCCGTGGCGGTGGCGATCAGCGGGGCGGGCGCGTGCGCCAGGTCCACCCCGTACGCGCCGACCAGGTCCGGCTGGGCGATCCGCTCCCCGTCGGCGAGCCGCTGGTAGAGGCGGCTGCCCCGGCCGCTGCCGAGCACGGTGCCCAGCACCGTGGTCACGTCGTACCCCTGGGTGCCGAAGGGGTGGGTGCGGTGCGCGACGTAGACGCGGGGGGCGGGCACGTCGGCGGTGACCGTCTCCACCGCCGGGCGGCCGGTGGCCGGCACGGTCCGGCCGTCCGGCGCGGCCGGGATGTCGGCGCGCGCGGCGAGGCCACCGAAGTACTTGTCGGCGAGCGCGAACACCTCCGCCGCATCCGTGTCGCCGACCACCGTGAGGACGGCGTTGTTCGGCGCGTAGTAGGTGCTGTGGAACTCCTGGAAGGTGGCCAGGTCGGCGGCGTTCAGGTCGGCCATCGACCCGATCGTCGCGTGGTGGTACGGGTGGCCGGGCGGGTAGAGCAGCGGCAGCAGGCGCAGCCACGCGTCGCCGTACGGCACGTTCTCGTAGCGCTGCCGGCGCTCGTTCTTCACCACGTCGCGCTGGTTGTCAAGCGTCTCCTGGGTCAGCGCCGGCACCAGCCCGCCCATCCGGTCGGCCTCCAGCCAGAGCGCCAGTTCCAGGTGCTCGGCCGGCACCGTCTCGAAGTAGTTGGTCCGGTCCGGGTTGGTGGTCGCGTTGAGCGAGCCGCCCGCGCCCTGGATCAGCTTCATGTGCTCGGTCTTCGCCACGTTCACCGAGCCCTCGAACATGAGGTGCTCGAAGAGGTGGGCGAAGCCGGTCTGGCCCGCGGGTTCGTGGCGTGAGCCCACGTCGTACCAGAGGTTGACCGCCACCGCCGGGGCGGTGCGGTCCTCGCTCACCACCACACGCAGGCCGTTGTCCAGTCGGGTCGTCTCGATCGGCCAGGGGAAACCGCTGTCGGGCATGAGACGACGCTATCCGATCTCGGAGGCGGAAAGGTGACACGCGCGCCGGAGCATCGTCGGTGCCCGCCGGGGTACCCGTGCGGGCATGGCCGCCACCACACCCTCCGCCGTCGAGCGGGCCGCCGCCGCGCTGGCCCGGCTCCGGCACGCCCGGCTGCTGCACCCGGCCGGGCGCACGTTCGCCGGCCAGGCCCGGATCTGGGGTACGCCGGGACCGCCGACCGGGGTGCCGATGCTCGACCTGCCGGGCCGGTGGCCGGCCACGATCCGCCTGTCCAAGGGCGTGCCGACGCCGGGCCGCTGGCCGGACCTGCTGGGCGTGGCGGTCCGGCTGCACCGCGACCCGGAGCCGCCGGTGGACCTGTTGTGGAGTTCCAGCGGCGCCGCGCCGGTGCTGCGGAACCTGCCGGTGCCCCGGCGGCGCTTCACCGGGACGTACACGTCGATCATGCCGTTCCGGGCCGGCGGACGGCGGCTGCTCCTGGCCGTCCTGGCCGACCCGGAGTCGCCCGACCTGGGTCGCGGCCTGGCCGAGGCGGGCGCGGCGGTCTCGGCCGACGAGGCCCGGCTGGTGCTGGCGGTGGCCTCGGCGGTGGGCCGGTGGCGGCCGTTCGGCGAGGTACGCCTCGACGACGAGCGCGGCGCCGCAGAGGACGCCGCGCTCGCGTTCGACCCGATCGGCAACGTGCCGCCGGGGTTGTGCCTGACCGGCCCGCTGGCCCGGCTGCGGGACGACAGTTACCGGGGTTCCCGCCGGGCCCGGGGCGCGGCGCTCAGTCGGGCGGCTCGACGGGGGTGACGGTCTGCTCGGAGGTGCGGTGCTCCAGCACCGTGTCGGGGGCGGCGTTCTGGTCCGCCTCGCGGATGTCGGACTCGGCGAGGATCGCGTCGGCCTGCGCCTGGGCGTCGTCGCTGCCCGCCGCCGCCTCCTCCGGCAGCAGGTGCGCCCGGGATTCGATCCGTTCCTGGTCGCTCTGATGGTGACTCATGGCTGTCCCCATACCCCGCGTTCCAGTGTTCGGAACGACAGCGGGCTTTCCGGCGCGCGTCGGGTACGCTGGCCGACGTGACGCGGTCGTATCGATGGTTTAGGCAGCCGGCTGGAGGAGCCGGTGACTCGACCATGAGCTGACGTCACCACCTCTTCGAGCCGGCCGGGCAGGGATCGTTTCCCTGCCCTTTCGTATGCGAGCAGCCGGCTCGATCCCCCGGACCCGGCACGGGGGCACGGTCGGCGGAAGGAATCCCCACCGTGACCACGTCCCAGGACGCCCATCGGGTCATCGACCAGCGCATCGACCGTGTGGTGCCGCTGACCACCCCGGCCCTGCTGCACCACCACCTGCCGCTCGACACCCCGCTGGCGGAGGCCGTCGTGGCGGGCCGGCGGGCCGTCGGCCGGGTGCTGGACCGCGCCGACGACCGGCTGCTCGTCGTCGTCGGCCCCTGCTCCGTGCACGACCCGGCCGCCGCCCTGGAGTACGCGGGCCGGCTGCGCGAGGCCGCCGCCCGGGTCGCCGACGACCTGCTCGTGGTGATGCGTGTCTACTTCGAGAAGCCGCGCTCGACGGTGGGCTGGAAGGGCCTGATCAACGACCCGGCGCTGGACGGCTCCGGCGACGTGAACACGGGCCTGCGTACCGCGCGGGCGCTCCTGCTCGACGTGCTGCGGCTGGGCCTGCCGGTGGGCTGCGAGTTCCTCGACCCGATCACCCCGCAGTACATCGCGGACACGGTGGCCTGGGGCGCGATCGGCGCGCGGACGGTGGAGAGCCAGGTGCACCGGCAGCTCGCCTCCGGGTTGTCCATGCCGATCGGCATGAAGAACCGCCCGGACGGCAGCATCGCCACCGCCGTGGACGCGATCCGGGCGGCCGGTGTGCCGCACGTCTTCCCCGGCATCGACGTCTCCGGCACCCCGGCGATCATGCACACCCGGGGGAACGCGGACGGGCACCTGGTGCTGCGCGGCGGTGGCGGCCGGCCGAACTACGACGCGGAATCGGTGGCCGGGGCGCTGGAGCTGCTGCGGGCGGCGGGACTGCCGGAGCGGGTGGTGGTCGACGCCAGCCACGCCAACAGCGGCAAGGACCACCGCAACCAGCCGCTCGTCGCCGCCGACGTGGCCGCGCAGCTCGCCGCCGGCCAGCGCGGGATCGCCGGCATCATGCTGGAGAGTTTCCTCGTGCCCGGCCGGCAGGACCTGGACCCGACCCGGGAGCTGGCGTACGGCCAGTCGGTCACCGACGCCTGCATTGGCTGGGACACCACCGCCGAGGTCCTGGACCACCTGGCCCAGGCCGTCCGGGCCCGCCGGGCCACGCTCCCGGCACCGGCCTGAGCGGAGTTGGGGAGCGTTTGACCGGTTCGGTGCCGGGTAGGTGGTCGGCGTGACCGATGACGCGCCCGTGACGGAGCAGCCCGACACCAGGCCGCTCGACGACCTGCTCGACGACATCTACCACGGCCAGGAACGGATCACCCAGGCGGACATCTACCGCCGGGCGGTGGCCGCCGAACTTCCGGCGGAGCTGCTCACCCGGATCGCCGCGCTCCCGCAGGGCGAGTACGCGGCGGACGAGGCGGCGGATCTGCTGGGCGGCACGGTCGCCTGAGCCCCCGGAGGACCGAGAGGACGCGACATGACCGACCGCAACCCCGACCACGAGCACCTGGCGGCGCTCGGCCAGCCCCCGGAGGGCGTCGACACGCTGCCGGAGCCGGACTTCGCCAACGAGCACGACCGCACCGCCGTGGACCGGGAGATCATCACCGGCGAGGACGAGGACGAGCGGGAGCCGGAGACGTCGCGCGGCTGGGCCGGCGAGGACCACGGCACCACCCCCACCTGACGGTGGGACGCATGCGAGAGGGGGCCGGCGCGTGCCGGCCCCCTCTCGTGTCCACGGGTCACGCCTCGTGGCGACCGCCCTCGGCGGCCTGCTGGGCGACCGCGTACCCCATCTGGAGGAAGTCGGAGGCGGCCACCGCGGTCAGTGCGGTGGCGACCAGCCGGGTCAGCCGGGGCGCCAGCACCAGCCCGCCGGTGAGCCCGGTGGCCACCCAGACCGCCAGGCAGAACGGGCAGCTGACCAGCTCGCCGAGCGCGTGCCGGGTCGGGCTGCCCTCGTCGCGGACCTGCTCCATCACCTCGCCACTGCCGATCGGGTGGTCGTAGCGGGTGAACGGCGCCCGCAGCGGGCTGGTGATCGCGTCCTTGGACAGCAGCCGGCTGAGCTTGTGCGTGGCGATCGACAGCAGCACCACGTCCGCGGGCGTGGGCCGCTCGGGCACCGGCCGGCCGGTGGCGCGGACCAGGCCGACGAGCGCGGCGGTCACACCGGCGTACGTGCCCATCGCCTGCAGGTAGCCCTCCAGCGGCCGGTGCTCGTGCGGCGCGTACGCCTGGCGCAGGCGCGCCACCTTCTGCTTCAGGCCACTCCCGGTCAACCCGGCCTCCTCGTGCTCGTCGTGCGGGCCGGCCTCAACCGGCGGTCAGGTTCTCGGCCACCTCGCGGTCGAGGTTGGCCAGGATCTCGTCGGCCAGGTCGTGGTCGGGCCCGGCCAGGTCCAGCCGCACCCGGGCGCCGCCCGCGTCGGCCGGCTCCACGTCGATCTCGGCGGACCAGTCGGCGGCGCTCCACCGGGCCCGCATATCGTCGGCGTTGACGACCTCCACCTGGCAGGTGCCGGAGTTGCGCAGCCGCTCGGGCAGCCAGGCCGAGGAGCGGTCCGGGTCGGTCGCGGTGTTGAACACCACCTCCGGCGGCGCGGACATGCCGCGCTCGGCGTGGCTGGCCATCAGGCGTCCCGCAACCGGCTCGGGTCGACCTCCCGGCCGGGGTGCCGGGCCAGGTACTCGGTCTCCAGTTCGGCGGTGCGCCGCAGGTGGTTGGCGAGTGCCGAGTCGGTGGCGTGCCGCAGCGTGTCCAGCCGGGTGCGGTGCAGGCTCTGCATCTCCCGGACCAGGTCCTCGTCGCCCAGGTCCGCGGGGTCCACCCCGACCTGCTCTCCGTCGGCGTCGACGGTGCGGGCGTGATCGCCGTCCCACTCCGCGACCCGCTGTTCCGGGCTCGCGTCCCGGCGTACCGATTCGGTCATCGTCGCCCCCTCTTCTCGTTCGGGTTGGCACCTGTTCGGATGCCCACCGGGCGTGTCACCAAACCCGCCCGGACTACGACGCCGCGTCGGAGACGCCCGGCGGTCCCGGTACTCTCGTGGGCATGGAGCGGCTCTGGACACCGGCGTGGATCGTCCGCCACGTGGCCATGGTCGTGCTGGTGGCGGGTTGCCTGGGAATGGGCTGGTGGCAGGTCACCCGCGCCGCCGGGGGCAACGCGATCAGCTTCGGTTACGCGATCGAGTGGCCGGTCTTCGCCGGTTTCGTGATCTTCGTCTGGTGGCGTGAGGTCCGCCAGGCGCTGCGCGCCACCGATCCGGCGCCGCCGGCCGGTCCCGCGCCGTCGGTGACCGCCGGTGCCGAGCCGGTCGCCGCCACCCCGGCGGTACGCCGGCCGGTGCGCGTCGTGCGGGCGCCCGCCGTACCGGCCGACGGGGCGGACGACGCCGAGCTGGCCGCGTACAACCGCTACCTATCCTGGTTGAACGCCAATCCGGGCGCCCGGCCCGGCGACTATCCCGGCTGAGGCCGGTGCGGAAGGACGGACGACGGTGAGCGGAGCCTTTACCCGGTACCGCGTGATCGCCTGGATCGTGGGCGTGGCGCTCGTGGTGCTGGTCCTGATCGGCATGCCGCTGAAGTACGGCTTCGACAACCCGGGCGTGGTGGGCGTGGTCGGCGTGGCGCACGGCTGGCTGTACATGCTCTATCTGGCGCTCACGTTCGACCTGTCCCGCCGGGCGAACTGGCCGCTGAAGCGGATGCTGCTGGTGATGCTCGCCGGCACCGTGCCGTTCGTCTCGTTCTACGCCGAGCGGCGGGTGGGCCACTGGGTGGCCGCCGAGGCCCGGCCGCGTACGCCGGAGCCGGTCGCGGGCTGACCGCCGCTCACCGGGCGGGCCGCCACGGTCCGGCCGCCGGCGGGTCGGCCCTGCCGTCCAGCCGCGCCGCCTCTCTGGCCCGTCCCAGCGCACGGGCGACCTGGCCGAACTGCCGCTCGTCGTCGCTGCTGAACAGCAACACCTCGGTGCCCCGCACCCGTCCCCACAGCTCGTGCGCCGGGGGCCGCACGCGGTCGCCGATCAGCACGAGCAGCAGCGGCACCAGCCCGACCGCCCCGAGCAGGAGGTACGCCCCGGCGGTGAGCCGGTGCAGGCCGCCGGTGAAGCCGAGGAGCAGGCCGACCGCGGCGATCATCGTGGCGGACACGGCGACGGCCCGGATCGCCAGCCGGTCGTGCGGCCCGCGGTCGGTCCGGAGCTGGGTGATCTCGGACACCGGCCAGCTGTTGCGGCCGACGGTGAAGCGTTCGGCGGTGACGACGATCCCGGGCCGGGCGTAGAGCAGCCTGGGCGCGGCGGGTCGCGGCGAGCGGGACGGTTGGGTGGCGGAGCGGTCGGTCTGCACGGCGGCCTCCCGGGAGCAGGGATCCCGTGGTGGGATTTCCCGTCCGGGCTCCATTGTGTTGGGCTCGCGCCACCTGGCCTCGGGGTTTGTCGTGACTTCGCCCGGCAGCGCCTGGCGACATCCGCCCAGAACGACGAATCGGGCGGGTCGCCTCATCCACCCACCGGCTCCCGCTCATCACTTTCCGCCACTTTGCCAACTTTCGCCCCTGCTTGAACTCCCGGCTACTGCGATCACGGGTTAGGTTGTCCAGGTCGGCCCGGTCGACAGCCGTCCACCCGGACGGCCCCGGGCCGGTGTCGCCGGGTCGTGAACACGCCCGGCGACCGGTGGGAGAGGAGCTTTCCGCTCTTGTCGTCCTTACGGATGCTGCTCCGCTCGCTCGCGGTGGCCGGCCTCTCGGCCGCGCTGCTCGTCCCGGCGCAGGTGGCCCGGGCCGAGCCGACCCCCGCCGAGCTGACGAAGCAGATCGAGAAGTCCTCGACTGAGCTGGAGCGAATCGTCGAGTCCTACAACAAGCTCAACGAGGACATCAAGGCCAACAAGGCCACCGCGGCCGCGTTGGAGGCCCGGATCGGGCCGTTGCAGGAACAGGCCGAACGCAGCCGCGCCGACGTGGGCGTGCTGGCCGCGACGGCGTACAAGACCGGTGGCATGCGCACCGCGGCGGCCCTGCTGGACCCGGGCGGCCAGGCCACGCTGCCGGAGCGGCTGGGCACGCTCGACCAGCTCACCCGCCAGCGGCAGCGCACCATCACCAGCTTCACCGCCGACCAGCAGCGGCTGATCGACCAGAAGACCCGGTTGGACGTCACGCTCGCCCGGGAGGCGGCGCAGGCCAAGCAGCTCAAGTCCGCGAAGACGCGGATCGAGGCGGACCTGTCCGACCTCTACGAGATGCGGCGCAGGGCGTACGGGCGGGCCAACGAGGCGCCCGGCAACCCCAGCTCGGCGGGCAAGCCCCCGGCCGTCTCCGGTGACGCCGGCACGGCCGTGCGGTTCGCCTACGGCGCGGTCGGCAAGCCCTACGGCTACGGCCAGGACGGCCCCGGCAGCTACGACTGCTCGGGCCTGACGCTCGCGGCGTGGCGGG
This sequence comes from Micromonospora marina, assembly GCF_900091565.1. Classification (GTDB taxonomy): domain Bacteria; phylum Actinomycetota; class Actinomycetes; order Mycobacteriales; family Micromonosporaceae; genus Micromonospora; species Micromonospora marina. The sequence goes on from NZ_FMCV01000010.1 coordinate 90,753, forward strand.
CCGCCGGAAAGTCGCTGCCGCACAGCGCGGCGCGGCAGTGGGGCGTCACCACGCGGATCAGCCGCAGCCAGCTGCAGCCGGGCGACCTGGTGTTCTACTCCGGGCTCGGGCACGTGGCGCTGTACGTCGGCAACGGCCAGATCATCGACGCGCCGAGCGCCGGACGCAACGTCAGCAAGCGCGGCATGAACATCATGTCGATCGCCGGCTACGGCCGGGTCTGAGCACCACGAGAACGGCGAACGGCCGGCGTCCCCCTGTCGGACGCCGGCCGTTCGTCGTTCATTGTTACCAGGTCAGGCCGCCTGGAGCCCTTCCGCGCGAGCCAGCTCACGCAGCCGGCCGAGAGCCTGGATCTCCAGCTGGCGGATGCGCTCGCGGGACAGCGAGAACCGCGACGCGACCTCGGTCAGCGAGTGCTCGCGCCCGTCCTCCAGGCCGTACCGGGCCCGCATGATGCCGGCGGAACGGTCGTCGAGGTGGTTGAGCAAACCCTCGATCCGCTGCCGCTCCAGGCCGGTGAGCACGATCTCCTCCGGCGACGGCGCGTCGCTGTCGGCGACCAGGTCACCGAGGTTGGTGTCGCCGTCGTCGCCCACCGGGGTGTCCAGCGAGACGGTGTCCTGCGACCAGCGCACCAGCTCGTTGACCCGCTCGACGGTCACGCCGAGCGCGGTCGCGATCTGCTCCGGCTCCGGGTCGCCGCCCAGCTCACGGGTGAGCTGCCGGGCCACGTTGCGCATCCGGTTGACGTCTTCGACCAGGTGCACGGGCAGCCGTACGGTCCGCTCCTGCTGGGCGATCGCCCGGCTGATCGCCTGGCGGATCCACCAGGTCGCGTAGGTGGAGAACTTGAAGCCGCGCTCGTAGTCGAACTTCTCGACCGCCCGGACCAGGCCGGTGTTGCCCTCCTGGATCAGGTCCAGCATGGGCATGCCGGAGCGCACGTAGCGCCGGGCGATCGACACGACCAGTCGCAGGTTCGCGCGGATGAACAGGTCCTTCGCGCGCTCACCCTCGACGACCAGCCGCTCCAGGTCCGCCCGGTCGACGCCGTCGGGAATCCGGTCCTCGTCGAGCAGGTGCTCGGCGTAGAGGCCCGCCTCGATCGCCTTGGAGAGGTCGACCTCCCGGGCGGCGTCGAGCAGCGGCGTCCGGGAGATCTCGTGCAGGTAGACGCCGACCAGGTCCCGCTCCTCGGCGACCTCGTCGGTACGCATGCCGATGTTCTTGTCCACGATTGCCACGGTCCCCTCGCTCGCGCCGGTTGCCCGGTTCCTTGCCATCCCCACGTTCATCAGCCCTCCCCGCAACTTCCGCTGTGCCCGTAGGTGCTGACACCTACACAACAGATGTGACGCGTCGGGGATTCCATGTCGTGAGTCGAAACTGTCACGAATGCCTGAGTAGTAGCTGAGAGCCCGGTCCATGTTTCCTGTTACCGGCCCGGTTCGGGCGGCTCGCGGGCGCCGTCTCCGGCGTACTCCGGAGCTGCGAAATCGCCGCTCGCCCATGGAATGGCACCATTGCCTGTTCCATGAACACAGCAAGCCGCGTCACCGAGTCGTTGCGATCCTGGTCACTGCGAGATACGCGCCTACGGACCGGTCGGTTCAGCCGTGCTCAAGGATTACCCTCCGCCTCGTTGAACAATCCGTGCGGGAGGGGCCGTCCCTCCCTGCACGTGATACGCGTCGCACCCGCCCGGCGGATGCGCCGGGCGGGGATCGGGCGGAACGGGCCAGGCCCGCGGCGGGCGGGGCGGAACGGTCAGGAGGCGAGCAGTTCGAGCGCCCCGCGTACCTGGTAGGCGGAGCGGGCCAGCGCGGCCCGGGCGGCGGGCACCTCGGCGCCGGAGACGAGCGCGACGAGCGCGGTCTTCAGATCGCCGTCGGCCTCCCCCAGGGCGACCCGGCACACCTCCTCGGCGCAGCCGGTGGCCTCCACGAGAATCGAGATCATGCGGCCGCGCAGCTTGGCGTTGGTGGCCACCATGTCGATCATCAGGTTCGAGTAGACCCGGCCCAGACGCACCATCACGGCCGTGGAGAACGTGTTGAGCACCAGCTTCTGCGCCGTGCCGGCCTTCATCCGGGTCGACCCGGTGACCACTTCCGGTCCGGTGTCCACCCCGATGAAGACGTCCACCGACGCGGCGGCCTCGGCCTCCGGATTCGCGCAGAGCAGCACCGTACCGGCCCCCTGCGCCCGGGACGCGGCGAGCGCCCCGAGGACGTACGGGGTGCGCCCGCTGGCCGCCAGGCCCACCACGAGGTCGCCGGGGCGTACGCACTCGACGGCCTCGGCGGCGCCACCGCGCTCGTCGTCCTCGGCGTCCTCGACGGCACGCCACATGGCGTCCGGGCCACCCGCCAGATGCGAGCAGAACCAGTGCCGGGGCGAGTTGAACGTGGGTGCCAGTTCGGCCGCGTCCAGCACGCCGAGGCGACCGGAGGTGCCGGCCCCGAAGTAGTGCACGCGGTGCCCGTCGCGCAGCGCGGAGACGGCCAGGTCGACGGTCTCGGCGATCTCGTCCAGCACGGCGGCGACCGCTGCCGGAACCCGCCGGTCGGCCTCGTTGATGACGGTGAGCACGTCCCGGGTGGACATCAGGTCGAGGTCGACGCTGTGCGGGTTGCGCCGCTCGGTCGGCGCGCCCACGCGCACCACCGGTCGCACCGCCGCCACGCCGTCCCGCTCCACCCGACCCGCCGTCATCCCCGCCTCCGCCCGGGGCCGACCCGGCGCGACTGGACCGCCTCGGCGGTGGCCTCCAAGGCCTTCTTCGTCCGGGCCCGGCTGCGGGCGGCCACCCCGACGAAGAGGCAGTCGACCACTGTGAGCTGGGCCAGCCGGCTGGCGGTCGCGCCGGAGCGGTACGTCGTCTCCCGGGCGGCGGTGGTGAGCACGTGGTCCGCGATCTCGGTGATCGGTGAGCGCGGGAAGTTGGTCAGCGCCACGGTGGTGGCGCCGCGCGCCCGGGCCTGCTCCAGCACCTCGATGACGTCCGACGTGGTGCCGGTGTGCGAGATGCCGACCGCCACGTCGCCGCGGCCCAGCAGGGCGGCGGAGGTGAGCGCGGTGTGCACGTCCGGGAAGTAGAACGCGATGCGGCCGATGCGGTGCAGCTTCTGCTGGAAGTCGGAGGCGACGAACCCGCTGGCGCCCGCGCCGTAGACGTCGATCCGCCCGGCCGTGCCGATCGCCTCGACCACCTGCTCGCAGACCGCCGGGTCGAGCTGCTCGGCGGTCTGCTCCACGGCCCGGGCGTCGTTGAACGCGATCGTGGCGATGATCTGGGCGAGGTCCGCGCCCGGCGGGATGTCGCCGCCGACCACCCGCGCGTCCGGCGGCTCGACCCGGCGGGCGGCCTCGGCGGCGAGCCGGATCCGCAGCTGGGGGTAGCCGTCCATGCCGACCGAGCGGCAGAAGCGGATCACCGTCGCCTCGGACGTCTCGGCGGCGGTGGCGAGGTCGGTGATCGTACGCCGGGCTGCGTCCGCCGGATCGGCGACGACCAGCCGGGCCACCCGCTGTTCGGCCGGGGACAGCGAGGGCAGCAGGCCGCTGATGTGGACGATCAGTCCACCGGGCTCGTGACTCGCAGAAATCTTCGGACTCTTCGCCACGGATGAAACTTACTTTCACACCGCGTGAGCGTCAACCATGACACCGCGTATCGGGAAATTTACCGTCTTCCGTGCCCGCCCTCCGGGCCAAGGATCCCATTGTCGCAGCCCCACCACCTCATCCGGTCCGGCCGAGTCGCTCCTGCCGCCCGACGTGCCGGTCCGCCGTCACGCGGCCGGGCCTGCCTGGTCGGCCTCGACCGGACGGGCCGGACGGCCCACCGCAGCGCCGCCGGGACGGTTGGCTAGCGTGTGCCCATGACGGAACGCACGGTGCTGGTGACCGGAGGCACGGGTGGGCTCGGCGGCGCGGTCACCGCCGCCTTCCTCGACGCCGGCTGGCGGGTGGTCGTACCCCAGCGGGAGCCCGGGACGGACGACGGCCCGGTCCGGGTCGTGGCCGACCTGCTCACGCCCGAGGGGGCCGCGCGGGCGGTCGGGGCCGCGACCGCCGAGCCGGACGCGCCGCTGCGCGCGGTGGTCAACCTCGTCGGCGGGTACGCCGCCGGCGGCCTGGTGCACGAGACCCCGGTCGACGACTTCGAGCGGATGCTGCGGCTGAACCTGCGCCCGACGTACCTGGTCACCCACGCGGCGCTGCCGCACCTGACGGCGTCCGGCGACGGCGCGGTCGTCTGCGTCTCGGCCCGGGCGGCGGTCTCGCCGTTCCCCGGCGCCTCCGGCTACGCCACCGCCAAGGCCGCGGTACGGGCGTTCGCCGACACTGTCGCGGTCGAGTACCGGCAGCGCGGCGTGCGGTGCAACACGGTGCTGCCGAGCGTCATCGACACCCCGGCGAACCGCGCCGCCCAGCCCGACGCCGACCACGGCCGCTGGGTGCCGCCGGCCGAGATCGCCGAGGTGATCCGCTTCCTGGCCTCCCCCGAGTCGGCGCCCACCAGCGGCGCGAGCATCCCGGTCTACGGGCGGGCCTGAACCGGCACCGGACCGTTCCGCCCGGCGTCACCGGCCGGGCGTCGCGGACCGGCCGGAGCCGGGCCGGGACCGGCGGCCGGGTCTTCGGGCAGCCACTCGCTCAGGTGCGCCCGGATCCGGCGGGCCACCTCCTCCGGCGGTCCGTTGCCGTCCACCACCACGAAGCTGCCGTACTCCGGCAGACCCCGGTACGCGGCGGTCGCGGCGGTCAGCCACTCCATTGTCTCGTGGTCGGTGCCGCGCCGCTCGATCCGCCGGTACGCCTCGGCGGGGTCGACGGTGAGCAGGAACGTCACCCGGGGTGCCGGGAAGATCCGGTACCCGGCCCGGGCCAGCCGCTCCCACCGCTGCCCGCCGTGCGCCCGGATGCTGGCGTACTGGCAGGCGGACCACCTGTCCATCACCGCCGTCCGGCCGGTCACCAGGCAGCTGAGCAGCGCGAGCGCGATGGCCAGCCACCGCAGCACCGACTCGACGACGAGCAGGCCGTCGCGCCCGACGAGCCGCTGCGCGTCCGGACGGCCGAACCGCTGGGCGATCCGGCCGAGCCAGCGGCGGCCACCGGCGTTGCGGTGGTACGTGGCGGGACGGCCGGCGGCGGTGAGCGCCTGGGCGAGCCGGTGGGCCTGGGTGGTCTTACCTGAGCCGTCGATGCCGATCAGGGCGACGGCGCGCAGTCGGGCCCTGCCCCGCCGCGTCCGCAGTGAGCTGGCCACCCTCCCGAGGTTATCCGACCGATGCTCACGCGGCCCGTATGTCGCTTTCCTGCTCTGGTGGGGCGATCGCACCGCTACAGGTGTGACCGGAGCGTCCGCCGGGTACGCATCCTGGTCCCACCCCCCATTTTGACGACGAGGGAGCCGCAGATGGCCGAGCGCGGGGACGAGACCCTGGTGCACACGCTGAAGAAGGTCGCCGCCGTGCTCAAACAGTCCGAGATCCCGTTCGCGCTCGGTGGCAGCTTCGCGGTGTACGCGCACGGCGGTCACTCCAGCGACCACGACGTGGACTTCCTGCTCCGCGAGGCGGACGTCGACCGGGCCCTGGAGGCACTGGTCGAGGCCGGCTTCACCGCCGAGCGCCCGCCGGAGGACTGGCTGGTCAAGGTCTACGACGAGGACCGGATGGTGGACCTCATCCACCGGCCGGTGGAGACGCCGGTGACCGAGGAGACGTTCACCGACACGATCGTGCGCCCGGTCGACGCGATCCACATGCCGGTGCTCTCGGCCAGCCAGCTCATGGTGCACAAGCTGCTCAGCTTCTCCCAGCACTACTGCGACTTCGCCCGGGCCCTGCCACTGGCCCGATCGCTGCGGGAACAGATCGACTGGGAGCGGGTACGGAAGGAGACGCAGCACTCGCCGTACGCGGAGGCGTTCCTGGTGCTGCTGGACCGGCTGGACGTGCTGCCCGGTGGCACGCCCGGCGGAAGGGAGACACTGTGACCGGACTGTCCGGCGACGTTCCCCCCGACGAGTACGTCGAGGCGGAGATCCAGAGCATGCTGGCCGAGGACCCGACCGTGGCCGAGCAGGGCATCACGGTGGTGCGGCGGGAGAACGGACTGGTGCTCTACGGCGAGGTGGAGAGCCCGCACCGGCGGGAGGAGATCCTGCGGCGGGTGGCCGAGCGCTTTCCGGACACCCCCGTGACGAGCGACATCGGGGTGATCCGCACCGAGGCGCCCACCCAGATCGAGGAGCTGCCGTGAGGGAGGTTCGATGGTGATCCGGATCGCCGCCGTGGGCGACGTGCATCTGGACGAGGACGTGGTGGGCCGGTTCCGCCCGGCGCTGGAGGAGCTGCCCGGCTGCGCCGACGTGCTGCTGCTCGCCGGTGACCTGACCCGGCACGGCACCGAGGCCGAGGCGCGGTGCGTGGCCCGGGAGTTCGGGGATCTCGGCGTACCGGTGATCACCGTGCTCGGCAACCACGACCACCAGTGCGACGAGGTGCCGCAGGTGGTGAAGGTGCTGGAGGACGCCGGGATCATTGTGCTGGAGGGCACCGGCACGGTCGTGGACACCCCCGGCGGACGGCTCGGGGTGGCCGGTGTGAAGGGGTTCGGCGGCGGGTTCGCCGGGCGGTGCGCCAGCGACTTCGGCGAGCCGGAGATGAAGGCGTTCGTGCGGACCACCCGGGAGAGCGCCGACTCGCTCGCCGGCGCGCTGCTCTCGCTGGAGTGCGACGCGCTCGTCGCGCTCACCCACTACTCCCCCGTGCCGGACACGCTCGCCGGCGAGCCGCTGGAGATCTACCCGTTCCTCGGCTGCTATCAGCTCGGCCAGGCGATCGACTCCGCGCCCACCACCCTGGCGCTGCACGGCCACGCCCACCACGGCACCGAGCGCGGCACGACACCGGGTGGGGTCCGGGTCCGCAACGTGGCCCACCCGGTGATCAAACAGGCGTACAGCGTCTTCCACCTGGGCGGTGACCAGCTCGACTGACCGTGAGGAGGTTTCCGGTACGGGATGTCCGGGTATCCAGCCGACATGGAGCTGATTCTCTGGATTCTCGCAGTCGTACTGGTGGTCGCCGGAATTCTCGCCCTGTTCCGCCGGCAGATCCTCTGGGGCATCGTCCTCATCGTCGTCGGCCTGCTGGTCGGCCCGGGTGGCGTCAGCATCTTCAGTTAACCGCGGTTCTCATACCCGCCGGGGTCGCCGGGCCCGGGCGTTCCGTCCTGCCGGACCGGAACGCCCGGGCCGGGTGACCCCGGCCTTTCTCGCGTCCGGAAAGGGCCGCCACCGGGCGTTTGCCGGGGCGGTCGAGCGGAAACATCTCGACCATGGAGATGTCGCAGACCTTCGCCCGGCGCACCACCGGGGCCCGCCAGTGGTTGGCGCTGCTCGGCTTCGGCGCCGCAAGCTTCGCCGCCGCCGCGATCGGCGGGCTGGGTGTACAGGGCACCTCCGCCGAATACCAGAGCCTGGAGCAGCCCGCCTGGGCGCCGCCGTCGTGGCTGTTCGGCCCGGTCTGGACAGTGCTCTACGTGCTCATCGCGATCGCCGGCTGGCTGGTCTGGCGCCGGGCCGGGTTCGGCCCGGCGGTCTGGGCCTGGGTCGTGCAGCTCGTGCTGAACGCGATCTGGACCCCGCTGTTCTTCGGCGCCGGGGCGTACGGGCTGGCGTTCGCCGAGATCGTGCTGATGTGGCTGGCGATCGGTGTGACGGTGGCCCTGTTCCGGCGCATCTCCCGGCCGGCCACGTTGCTGATGCTGCCGTACTGGGCCTGGGTGACGTTCGCGTCCGCGCTGAACTTCGCCGTGTGGCGGCTGAACTCCTGACCGGCACGGGCGCGGGGGCCGCTCGCTCCCGCGCCCGCCGGGTTCAGCAGCGGGGTACGCCCGGGATGTAGCCGTCGTAGCCGGTGTAGACGTACGCGTCGGAGACGAACCGGCCGGAGCCGATCCGGTCCCAGATCGCGCTGGTGCCGTACGTGCCGGTGACGCTGGTGCCGCTGGTCTGGCACTGGATGGTCACCTTCGCCCCGTCGGCCACCGTGCCGACCGAGCTGTACCCGGTACCGGGGCCGGAGCGGACCGTCAGCGGGGAGCCGGCCGTGTTGACGGTGCCCTCGCCGGTGTTCGCCCCGCCGCAGCCGTTGTCACTCTTGTAGGTTTTCGTGCCCCAGTAGAGCGCCTGCGCGCCGTTGAACTTGATCTTGACGGCGCTGCCGCTCGACCGCTGCTCGTAGTGCAGGTGCGGGCCGGTGGAACCGCCGGTCGTGCCGACGTAGCCGATCACCCGGCCGTAGCCGACGGCCTGACCGACCGAGACGTTGAAGGCGTTCAGGTGGGCGTAGTAGGTCGTCCAGCCGCCACCGTGGTTGATCCGGACGTACTTGCCGTAGCTGGTGTTGCCGAGGTTGGTCACCACGTCGACGGTGCCGGGCGCGCTGGCGACCACCGGGTCGCCCAGGTCGTCGGTGCGGTTGAAGTCGATCGCGTTGGCCGGACTGTGGTTGGTCCGGGTCTGACCGGACCAGGACTGGTCGCACGGGAACGGGACCTTGAACGTCGGGGCGGCCATCGCCGGCGCGGCCGGCACGAGGGTCGCCGCCAGGACCGCGGCGCTCGCCCCGAGGGCGAGCCATCGCTTACGCATCCACTGCCTCCAATGTCGAAAGTCTTCAATGCGATGAGGACATCCTGACAGAAAGCTCCGATCCCGGGAAGTTTCGTGGGAGCGCACCCATCGCCCGTGGCCAGGGTTTCGGGATTGTTACCGGGCCGTGTCCGGTCAGGGGTGGACCCCGACCCGATGCAAGCGCTTACATGTGGAGACGACCATCGGACCGGCGCGGGTTCGATCCCCCCACGCGCCGGCAAGGAAGGAGATCGGCATGGCGTTTGCCAGATCGCGCCAGGCGCTCGCGGTCGCCGGCGTCCTGGGGCTGGCGCTCGGCGTCGCCGCCTGCGGCACCGGCGACGACAAGAACAGCAGCAACGCGGGCTCGGCCGAGTGCGGCGCATACGAGAAGTACGACGGTCACGACGGCAAGAAGGTGACCGTCTACTCCTCGATCCGTGAGATCGAGGACGAGCGCCTCCAGCAGTCCTGGAAGGAGTTCGAGGACTGCACCGGCATCGAGATCGACCACGAGGGCTCCGGCGAGTTCGAGGCCCAGCTGCCCGTGCGGGTAGACGGCGGCAACGCCCCCGACCTCGCCTTCATCCCGCAGCCGGGTCTGCTGAAGCGGTTCGTCGACTCGGGCAAGCTCAAGCCGGTCGGTGCCGACACCAAGGCGATGGCCGAGCAGAACTACTCCGCCGACTGGCTGAAGTACAGCACCGTCAACGGCCAGCTCTACGGCGCTCCGCTCGGCTCGAACGTGAAGTCCTTCGTGTGGTACTCGCCGACGACCTTCAAGGAGAAGGGCTGGACGGTCCCCGCCACGTGGGACGACATGATCAAGCTCTCCGACCAGATCGCTGCGAGCGGCACCAAGCCGTGGTGCGCCGGCATCGAGTCCGGTGACGCCACCGGCTGGCCGGCCACCGACTGGATCGAGGACGTGCTGCTGCGTACCGGCGGCCCGGAGGTCTACGACAAGTGGACCACCCACGAGATCCCGTTCAACGACCCGCAGGTGGCCGACGCGCTCAACCGGGCCGGCACCATCCTGAAGAACGAGAAGTACGTCAACGGCGGCTTCGGCGGCGTGAAGAGCATCGCCACCACCTCGTTCCAGGAGGCCGGCACGCCCATCACCGCCGGCAAGTGCGCGCTGCACCGCCAGGCGTCGTTCTACGCCAACCAGTGGCCCGAGGGCACCAGGGTGGCCGAGGACGGCGACGTCTTCGCGTTCTACTTCCCGGCCATCGACCCGTCGAAGGGCAAGCCGGTTCTGGGTGGCGGCGAGTTCGTCGCGGCCTTCGCCGACCGTCCCGAGGTCCAGGTGGTGCAGACCTACCTGGCCTCCGGCGAGTTCGCCAACAGCCGCGCCAAGATCGGTGACTGGGTCTCCGCGAACAAGAAGCTGGACCTGAACAACGTCCCGAACCCGGTGGACAAGCTCTCCGTGGGCATCCTCCAGGACGAGAAGACGGTCTTCCGCTTCGACGGCTCGGACCTGATGCCGGCCGCGGTCGGCGCCGGCACCTTCTGGAAGGGCATGGTGGCCTGGATCAACGGCAAGGACACCACCACCGTCCTGAACGACATCGAGGGCAGCTGGAAGTGATCTAGCAGGTGGCCCGGTCCGCGTCGGCGGACCGGGCCACCTCTGCTAGCCGAACCCTTGAGGGAGGGTCGATGGAGTTCGACTTCGCGGCGGAGCAGCCGAAGTTCCTCATGCTGATGTACGGGCTGATCGCCTTCGTCGCGGTGGTGGGCGGGCTGCTCCTGCTCCTCGACGTGGTGCCGTCGTACTTCGCCCGGCGCCGGGAGGCACAGCTCGTCGCGGCCTCGGCGAGCGGCGCGCCGCTGCCCCGCCGCCGCAAGCAGGGCGAGGGTGCGTTCGCGTTCTTCTTCCTGTTGCCGACGCTGCTGCTGCTCGCCGTCGGGCTGGTGGTACCCGCCGTCCGCACCACGCTGCTCTCCTTCATGGACTCCAGCAGCAGCGACTGGGTGGGCCTGGCCAACTACCGCTGGATGTTCGCCGAGGACTCGATCGTCCGAGTCCTGATCAACACCCTGATCTGGGTGCTGCTGGTGCCGCTGGTGGCCACCGCGTTCGGCCTGATCTACGCGGTCCTGGTGGACAAGGCCCGACTGGAGGTCGTGGCCAAGTCCCTGATCTTCCTGCCGATGGCGATCTCGTTCGTCGGCGCCGCCATCATCTGGCGGTTCGTCTACGCCTACCGGGGCGTCGGCGACCAGATCGGCCTGCTCAACCAGATCGTGGTGAGCCTGGGCGGCGAACCGAAGCAGTGGCTGCTGAACCCGCCGCTCAACACGTTCCTGCTCATCGTGATCATGGTGTGGATCCAGGCCGGCTTCGCGATGGTGGTGCTCTCCGCCGCGATCAAGGCCATCCCGGCCGACATCGTCGAGGCGGCCCGCCTGGACGGCACCACCGCGTGGCAGATGTTCTGGCGGATCACCGTCCCGAGCATCCGGCCGGCGCTGATCGTCGTGGTGGTGACGATCTCCATCGCCACGCTCAAGGTCTTCGACATCGTCCGTACCGCCACCAACGGCAACTACGACACGAACGTCATCGCGACCGAGATGTACAACCAGGCGTTCCGCTACCAGGAGAACGGGCAGGGCTCGGCCCTGGCGGTGTTCCTGTTCGTCCTGGTGATCCCGATCGTGATCTACCAGATCCGCAACCTGCGCAAGCAGCGGGAGGGCTGAGATGACCACCGCCACGCCCACCGTCGGAGTCGGCGCCCAGGCCACCGAACCGACCACCCGGGGCGCCCGGGTGCGCAAGCGCCTGAACAGCCGTACCGCCACGCTCGTGTCGATCGTGATCGCGGTCCTCTGGACGATCCCGACCTTCGGCCTGTTCATCTCCTCGCTCCGGCCGGAGAACGAGATCAAGACCACCGGGTGGTGGACGTTCTTCACCAACCCGCAGATCACGCTGGAGAACTACCAGGAGGTGCTGTTCAGCTCCGGCTCGTCCGGGCAGCTGGCCAGCTACTTCATCAACTCGCTGGCGATCACCATTCCCTCGGTGCTCTTCCCGCTGGCCTTCGCGTCGCTCGCCGCGTACGCGCTGGCGTGGATGAACTTCAAGGGACGGGACTGGGTCTACATCGGGATCTTCGCGCTCCAGATCGTGCCGCTGCAGATGGCCCTGGTGCCGCTGCTGCGCTTCTTCTCCACCGGCGTCAGCATCGCCGGGGTGCAGATCCTCCCCGCGTGGGACCTGGTCGACGAGCAGAAGTTCGCCCAGGTGTGGTTCGCGCACACCTGTTTCGCGCTTCCGTTCGCCGTGTTCCTGCTGCACAACTTCATCTCGCAGCTTCCCGGCGACCTGATGGAGGCGGCCCGGGTCGACGGGGCCACCCACCCGAAGATCTTCCGCACCATCGTGCTGCCGCTGATCATGCCCGCGCTGGCGGCGTTCGGCATCTTCCAGTTCCTCTGGGTCTGGAACGACCTGCTGGTCGCGCTGATCTTCGCCGGTGGCGGCGACGAGACCGCCCCGCTCACCGTCCGGCTCGCGGAGCTGGCCGGCACCCGGGGCAACGAGTGGCAGCGGCTGACGGCCGGCGCGTTCGTGTCGATCGTCGTACCGCTTATCGTGTTCCTGTCCCTCCAGCGCTTCTTCGTGCGAGGTCTGCTCGCCGGCAGCGTCAAGGGTTGATCCGATGCCCCGCCGCCGGCACGGCCGGCGGCGGGGTGCGGGTCACAGCGGGGAGCTCACGATGACCAGGATTGACGACGTCGCCCGTCTGGCCGGGGTCTCCACGGCCACCGTCTCCCGGGCGCTGCGGGGCCTGCCGACGGTCTCGGCCGCGACCCGCCGCCGGGTGCTCGCCGCCGCCGAACAGCTCCAGTACGCGGTGTCGCCCAGCGCGAGCCGGCTGGCCGGCGGCCGGACCGGCACCGTGGCGGTGGTGGTGCCCCGGATCACCAGGTGGTTCTTCGGCACCGTGGTCGAGGCGGTCGAGGAACTGCTCCAGGACAGCGGCTACGACCTGCTGCTCTACAACCTCGGCGGCCGGGAGCGGACCCGTCGGCGGGTCCTTCGCACGGCGAGCCTGCACAAGCGCGTGGACGCGATCATCCTGGTCGCGACTCCGCTGCGCGCGGCCGACGTGCAGGCGCTGACGAAGCTGGACCTGCCGGGCGTCACGATCAGCTCCGGCAGCGAGGTGCCCGGCTGGCCCTGCGTCCGCATCGACGACGTAGCCGCCGCCCGCACCGCCACCCGCCACCTGCTCGACCTCGGCCACACCCGGATCGCGCACATCTCCGGCGACCCCGACGACGAACTGGCCTTCACCACCCACCTGGACCGGCGGCGCGGCTACCAGGAGGCGCTACGGGCCGCCGGGCTGCGGCCCGACCCGAGCCTCGACGTCGAGTCGCAGTTCACCATCGACGGCGGCACCCGGGCCACCGCCGAGCTGCTGGCCCGGGGCGAGCCGCCGACGGCCATCTTCGCCGCCTGCGACGAGATGGCGATGGGAGCGATCACCGCGCTGCGCGACGCCGGGCTGCGGGTGCCCGACGACGTGAGCGTGATGGGCGTCGACGACCACGACCTGGCCGGCGTGCTCGGGCTCTCGACGATCGCCCAGCCGGCCGCCGAGCAGGGGCTGCTCGCCGCCCGCATCCTGCTCGACCCGCTCGGCGTACGGGCCACCGAGCCGTACCCCGGCCTGGTGCCCGCGCCGCGCGGCGCCGACACCGGCGACGGGACACCGCCCCCGGTGATCCTGCCCACTCGCCTGGTGGTGCGCGAATCGACCGCGCCACCCCGGGCACACTGAACGAACTCGCTCGTCCCGCACCACCCAGACAGGAGTAAGGCGCTGAACACCGACGCGACGCAGCAGGCCCCGGGCACCGGCTGGTGGACCGAGGCGGTCATCTACCAGGTCTACCCGCGCTCGTTCGCCGACTCCGACGGCGACGGGATCGGCGACCTGCCGGGCATCACGTCCCGGCTCGACCACCTCGCCGAGCTGGGAGTCGACGCGGTCTGGCTGTCCCCGTTCTACCCGTCCCCGCAGGCCGACGCCGGGTACGACGTGTCCGACTACCGCGACGTCGACCCGCTGTTCGGCACGCTCGCCGACGCCGACCAGCTGATCGCCGCGGCGAAGGCCCGCGGGCTGCGGGTGATCGTCGACCTGGTGCCCAACCACACGTCGTCCGCGCACCGCTGGTTCGAAGCAGCAGTCGCCGCCCCGCCGGGCAGCCCGGAGCGGCAGCGCTACGTCATCCGCGACGGCAGGGGCCCGGACGGCGCCGAGCCGCCGAACGACTGGGTGAGCGTGTTCGGCGGCCCCGCCTGGACGCGACTGCCCGACGGGCAGTGGTACCTGCACCTGTTCGACTCCGGCCAGCCCGACCTCAACTGGGACAACCCCCAGGTACGCGAGGAGTTCCTCGACGTGCTGCGCTTCTGGCTGGACCGGGGCGTGGACGGCTTCCGGGTGGACGTGGCACACGGCCTGATCAAGCAGGCCGACCTCGCCGACTGGCAGGAGCCGCAGGAGATCCTCTCCGGCAGCGAGGTGGACAAGCCGCGCCCGCCGATGTGGGACCAGGACGGCGTGCACGAGATCTACCGGGAGTGGCGGCGGGTGCTCGACTCGTACCCCGGAGAGCGGATCCTCGTCGCCGAGGCGTGGGTGGAGCCGGCCGAGCGGCTGGCCCGGTACGTGCGCCCGGACGAGATGCACCAGGCGTTCAACTTCGAGTACCTGCTGGCCGCGTGGAGCGCACCGGCCCAGTACGCGGTGATCACCCGCTCGCTGGAGGCCACCGACGCGGTCGGCGCACCGACCACCTGGGTGCTGTCCAACCACGACGTGGTCCGGCACGCCTCCCGGCTCGGACTCGGCACCGCCGGCGGCCGGGCCAACGGCGTCGGCGTGGACGACCCGCAGCCGGACGCCGCGCTGGGTCTGCGCCGGGCCCGGGCGGCCAGCCTGCTGATGCTCGCGCTGCCCGGCTCCGCCTACCTCTACCAGGGTGAGGAACTGGGGCTGCCGGAGCACACCACGCTGCCCGACGAGGCCCGGCAGGACCCGACCTGGAAGCGCAGCGGGCACACCGAGCGCGGCCGGGACGGCTGCCGGGTGCCGATCCCGTGGGAGGCCGACGCCCCGTCGTACGGGTTCGGGCCGACCGACGCGAGCTGGCTGCCCCAGCCACCGGTGTGGGCCGAGTACGCGCTGGACCGGCAGCGCGGCGTGCCCGGCTCGACGTACGAGCTGTACCGGACCGCGCTGCGGCTGCGCCGCGAGCACGCGCTGGCCCGCGGCCCGCTGCGGTTCCTGACCACCGGCGACGAGGTGCTCACGTTCACCAACGGCGACCTCACCGTGCTGACCAACTTCGGCACCGACCCGGTGTCGCTGCCGGCCGGCGCCGAAGTGCTGGTGTCGAGCGCGCCGCTGGACAACGCCGCGGTCCCGACCGATGTCACAGCCTGGTTCCGGGTGTAAGGAAGGGCCCCCTATTAACGCCTCCGGTAGAGGAAGGGCCCCTTCTTAACAGCGAGTGTTAAGAAGGGGCCCTTCCTTCCAGGCGGTCGGCGCGGGCGTGCAGCAGGTCGTGCACCTGCGCGATGTCCCGCGGCGACGTGCGGGCGGCCAGCCAGTACATGACGCCGGTCGGAATGAAGAAGAGCTGGAACGCGGCCAGCCCCACCGCGTAGTTCAGCGGCGGCGGGAAGGCCGCCCGCAGCCCGGCGAACGCCACCCCGACCAGCCCGTTGCCCGCCGCCCGTCCGACGCCGTTGACCAGGTTGCCCAGGCCGTAGACGGTGCCCCGGTGCTCGGGCGGGTTCACGTCGGCGATCAGGGCGAACCAGTTCGGCGAGTTCGCCGACGTCAGCGCCAGAGCCACCACGGCGGTGAGCAGGCTCAGCCCCACCGACGGTTCGGTCAGCACGCTGGACAGCACGGCCGTCACCACCGCGCCGGAGCCGGCGCCGTCGGGCACGTCGATGCGGATCGGCACGAAGAACAGGACCAGGTAGAACGGCAGCGCCGCGAGGATGCCGACGGCCGCGACCAGGGCCCGGCCGCTGGGCGTACGCCGCTGCAGCGCATCACCCACCAGACCGCCCACGATGGACAGTACGCCGCCGAGCTGGAACAGGGTGGCGAAGACGCTGCCCACCACAACGGCCGTGGCGGGTGAGTAGCCCTGCGCCTGCGCCCGCTCGCTGAACAGCACCGGCAGCCAGACCAGCGAGCCGAACGCGGCCTGGGCGGTGAGCCCCTGCAGGATCAGCCAGCGGTTGGTCCGGCGGGCCAGGATCCGGGGCAGGTCGGCGCGGCTGATCCGGTAGTCGTACTCGTTCCCGGCGTCGATGGCCCCGGCCAGCTCCGGTTCGCTCTGCCCGCGGCGGATGTCGTAGGTGAACAGGTACGCCACTGTGGCGACCAGGCCCACGCCGGTCAGCAGCAGGAACGGCCGCCGCCAGTCGGTCGCGCCGAGCACGCCGCCGAGCAGCGTCCCGGCCAGTGTGCCGACCCCCTGGGACAGCCCCCAGAAGCTCATCACCAGGCCCCGGCGGCGCGGTGAGATCAGGTCGGTGACCACGGAGAACCCGACCGAGCCCACGGCACCGAGCCCGACCGCCCCGACGAACTGCGCGACCAGGAACGTCGCGTACCCCCCGGCGAGCGCGCTGCCCCCGGTGCCGGCCGCCCAGAGCAGCGTGCCGACCATGAGCAGCGGCTTGCGGTTGGTGCGGTCCCCCACGTACGCCCAGCCCACCGCCGCCATCGCGCTGACCAGGAAGCTGACGGCGGTGACCAGGCCGAGCATCCGCTGCGGGACGTCGAGCGCGGCGGAGATCGGCCCGTACAGCGGGGGTACCAGGCCGATCGCCACGTTGTCCAGCGAGGCGAGCACCACGAAGACCACGACGCTGTAGAGCCGGTGTGCCGCGTTCCCGCGCCGGGGGGTCCTCGTGCCCTTCATGCAGGGCAGCCAATCAGGTGCGGGCCGGTTCCGGGACACCGCCCCCGGCCGACGCGCCCGTTAATAAGGGGCCCCTCCTCTACCGCAGGCGTTAAGAGGGGGCCCTTCCTTACCCCCGGGCGTGGGCGTAGCGCTCGCGGATGGCGGGGACCGCGTCGCCCGTGTACTCCTCGGTGTCGCCGATCGACCAGGCGGGCGGGGTGTCACCGCCGAGCGCCACCCAGGCGGCCTGCCGGGCCGCGCCGTCGGCGACATACTCGCCGGGCGGCGGCACCACCACCGGGCGGCCGAAGACCTGCGGCGCGATCCGGCGCACGGCCTCGGACCGGGCGCCACCGCCGACCAGGATGAGCCGGTCGGCGCGGGCGCCCTGCGCGACGAGCGCGTCGAGGCCGTCGGCCAGCCCGCAGAGCATGCCCTCGACGGCGGCCCGGGCCAGGTGCGCCGGGGTCGACGTCCCCAGCGTCAGGCCGGTCAGCTCGCCGGTGGCGTGCGGCCGGTCCGGCGTCCG
This sequence comes from Micromonospora marina, assembly GCF_900091565.1. Classification (GTDB taxonomy): domain Bacteria; phylum Actinomycetota; class Actinomycetes; order Mycobacteriales; family Micromonosporaceae; genus Micromonospora; species Micromonospora marina. The sequence continues at coordinate 107,906 of NZ_FMCV01000010.1, forward strand.
CTCCCCCTCCAGGTACGGCACCAGCACCAGCCCGTCCGCGCCGGGCGGTGCGGACAGGGCCAGCTCGCCGAGCCGGTCGAGGTCGACGCCGAGCAGTGTTGCGGCGGCGTCCAGCACCCGGGCCGCGTTGAGCGTGCACACGAGCGGCAGGAACCGGCCGGTGGCGTCGGCGAATCCGGCCACCGCGCCACCGGCGTCGGCAGCCGGGGTGTCCGCGACCGCGAAGACGGTGCCGGAGGTGCCGATCGAGACGACCACGTCGCCCGGACCGGCCCCGGCGCCGAGCGCGGCGGCGGCGTTGTCCCCGGTGCCCGGCCCGAGCAGGATCCGCCCGGCGGCGTCCGGCCCTCCGGACGGGCCCGCGCCGGACGCCGCGCCGCCGAGCACGGCCGGGTCGAGGTGCCCGGCCGCCTCGGCCGGACCGAGCACGACCGGCACCTTCGGGCGTCTGCCGAAGGCCCGCTCCAGCAGGTCCAGCCGGTACTCGCCGGTGCGCGGCGACCAGTAGCCGGTGCCGCTGGCGTCGCCCCGGTCGGTGCGCAGCGCGTCCAGGCCGGGAGCGCCTGCCAGCCGCCAGGTGAGCCAGTCGTGCGGCAGGCAGACGGCCGCGACCCGGTCGGCGTTGTCCGGCTCGTGCCGGGCCAGCCAGCGCAGCTTCGTCGCGGTGAAGCTGGCCACCGGCACCGCGCCGGTGGCCTCGGCCCAGAACCGGCCGCCGGTCTCCCCGCCGCCGGCCTCCTCGACCAGGTCCCGGGCCGCGTCGGCGGAACGGGTGTCGTTCCACAGCAGCGCCGGGCGGACCACCTCACCGGAGGTGTCCAGGCAGACCATGCCGTGCTGCTGGCCGCCGACCGAGACGGCGGCCACGTCGGCCAGGCCACCGGCCTCGGCGACCGCCGCCCGCAGGGCCTCCCACCAGGCGTACGGGTCGACCTCGGTGCCGGGCGGGTGCGGCGCGCGGCCCTGCCGGACCAGCGCGCCGGTCTCCGCGTTTCGGACGACCACCTTGCAGGACTGCGTCGACGAGTCGATACCCGCGACGAGCGGCACGGCGGCCCGCCTCAGCGCGCGCCGAGCACGTGCTCGACGGCGAGCTGGTTGAGCCGGACGAAGCCGAAGCCCTTCGCCCCGGCGGCATCCGGGTCGAACTCCTCGAACGCGGTCCGGTCGGTCAGCAGCTCACGGTAGCCCTCACCGGGGTCGAGCGTCGGGGTGGCCAGCTCGGCCACCCGGGCGGCGGCGAGCGCCTCGGCCACCTCCGGGTCGGCGCGGAACGCCGCGGCCCGCTCCTTGAGCAGCAGGTACGTCCGCATGTTCGCTTCGGCCGAGGCCCACACGCCGGTCATGTCCTCGGTGCGGGACGGCTTGTAGTCGAAGTGGCGCGGGCCGTCGTAGGCCGGGCCGCCGTTCGGGCCGCCGTGCTCCAGCAGGTCGACCAGGGCGAACGCGTTGAGCAGGTCGCCGTGGCCGAAGACCAGGTCCTGGTCGTACTTGATGCCGCGCTGGCCGTTGAGGTCGATGTGGAACAGCTTGCCCTGCCAGAGCGCCTGGGCGATGCCGTGGGCGAAGTTCAGGCCGGCCATCTGCTCGTGCCCGACCTCCGGGTTGAGCCCGACCATCTCCGGGCGGGCCAGCGTGGAGATGAAGCCGAGCGCGTGGCCGACGGTGGGCAGCAGGATGTCGCCGCGCGGCTCGTTCGGCTTGGGCTCCAGGGCGAAGCGCAGGTCGTAGCCGTTGTCGACGACATACTCGCAGAGCAGGTCGACGGCTTCGCGGTAGCGGTCGAGCGCGGCCTGGACGTCCTTCGCCACGTCGTACTCGGCGCCCTCCCGGCCGCCCCACATGACGAACGTCCTGGCGCCCAGTTCGGCGGCCAGGTCGATGTTGCGCAGCACCTTGCGCAGTGCGTACCGGCGCACGTCGCGAGCGTTGCTGGTGAAGCCGCCGTCCTTGAACACCGGGTGGGTGAACAGGTTGGTGGTGACCATCGGCACGACCAGGCCGGTCTCGTCGAGGGCCTTGCGGAAGCGGTTCAGCCGGGCGTCGCGGGTGGCCGTGTCCGCGCCGAACGGGACGAGGTCGTCGTCGTGGAAGGTGATGCCGTACGCGCCCAGTTCGGCGAGCCGGTGCACGGCCTCGACGGCGTCCAGCTCGGGCCGGGTGGCGTCACCGAATGGGTCACGGGCCGGCCAGCCCACCGTCCACAGGCCGAAGGAGAACTTGTCCGCGGGGGTGGGGCGGGGCGCCATGGCAGACCTCCAGGTGGTGTCGTCCGCGATTTGTTCAGCGGTTGAATTAAATGGCGGTGATGTGGCAGTGTCAAGTGGTGACAAGCACCAGCACCGCCGGGGCGGTCCGGCAGGGCAGCCTGCGCGAGTTGAACCTCGCGGTGGTGCTCCGGCGGATCGCCGCCGCCGACCGGCCGCCCTCGCGCGCCGGGATCGCCGCCGGCACCGGCCTGACCCGGGCCACCGTCTCCGCCGTCGTGGACGACCTGATCGCCGGGCGGCTGGTCGCCGAGGCCGAGCCGGAACCGCGTACCGGTGCGGGCCGCCCGGCCCGAGGGCTGGTGCTCGCCTCCGACGGCCCGGCCGGGCTGGGCCTGGAGGTGAACGTCGACTACCTGACGGCCTGCGTCGTCGACCTGACCGGCACGGTCCGGCACCATCTGGTCCGCCGCGCCGACCTGCGCCCGGTCTCCCCCGCCGACGCGCTCGCCCGGCTCGCCGCGCTGGCCGCCGAGGCACGTGCGGCTGCCGTACGCGACGGGCTGACACTGGCCGGCGCGGCGCTCGCCGTGCCCGGTCTGGTGGACGACGGTGGTGTGGTCCGGCTCGCGCCGAACCTGGGCTGGCGGGACGTGGACGTGCCGGCGCTGCTCGCCGGGCACCAGCTGGCCGAGCCGGTCGACGGGGTACCGCCGCTGGTGGTCGACAACGAGGCGAACCTGGCCGCGCTGGGCGAGCTGTACGCCGGCCCGGCCGGCCCGCGCAGCTTCCTGCACGTCACCGGCGAGATCGGCATCGGCGCCGGGATCGTGCTCGACGGCGCGCTCTACCGGGGCGCGCGCGGCTGGAGCGGAGAGATCGGTCACTTCCCGGTGCAGCCGCAGGGACGGCCGTGCCGCTGCGGCGGCCAGGGCTGTCTGGAGCGGTACGCGGGCCAGGAGGCGATCCTGGCCGCCGCCGGGCTGCCCGGCGCGGAACTGCCGGCGGACACCGCCGCCACCCGGCTCGCCGACCTGGCCGAGGCCGGTGACCCGGCCACGCTGACCGCCCTGACCGACGCCGGCACCGCTCTCGGAGTGGCGGTGGCGGGCGTGGTGAACCTGCTGGATCTGGACACTGTGGTGCTCGGGGGCGGATACGCCCGGCTCGCGCCCTGGCTGCGGCCGACGGTGGAGGCGGAGGTCGCCCGGCGGGTGCTCACGGCCGCCTGGGCCCCGGTCACGGTGCGCCCGGCCGTGCTCGGGGCGCAGTCCGCGGCGGTCGGCGGCGCCGGCTCGGTGGTCCGCCGGATCGTCGACCGGCCGGTGGGATGGCTGACCCGGACCACCTGACCCGGGATGATCCTCGACGGGCATTCCGTGCCTGCGCTCGGTACGCTTGCCGCCAGCCGACATGTCCGCCGAGCGAGGGGTGCACCGACAGCATGCGCAGGGGTCGACCGACCGAAGCGCCCGGCCACCGGAGGTGACCGCCGCGCGCCGGGGCGGTGTCGCGGGGCCGGTCAGCGGCGGTGGACACGCCTCGCGGAGACGGCCCCGGCGGGTTGCCGGGGCCGCGTTGCCGGCTGACGACCACCTGGCCCGGGAGCTGCTGGACGGGCTCGCCGAGGCGGTCGTGACGGTCGACCAGGCAGGCGTGGTGACGCTCGTCAACGCGATGGCCGCCGACCTGCTCCCCGAGGTGGCGCCCGGCGTCGACCTGGCCGCCTGCCGGGTGCCGGCCCTGGCCGACGCCGCCGGGTCGGACTCCTTCGAGACCGAACACCACGGCCGGCGGCTGCGCGGCCTGCGACGTCCCCTGGCCGACGACCGCAGCGCCTGGTACGTCCGGGACGTCACCGAGGAACACGCGCGCACCGACGCGTTGCTGGCCGAACGGTCGCGTACCGCGTTCCTCGCCGAGGCGGGCAGCCGGCTCGGGCTGTCCCTGCACCGCGAGCAGACGCTGCGCACCGCCGTGACGCTGCCGGTGCCCTACCTGGCCGACGCGGCAGTCGTGGTGCACCGCCCGCCTCCGCCCGCCGAGGACCAGCCGCACTGGATCCGGTACGCCACCGGTGACCCCGGCCCGGTCACCGGCCTGGCCGGCTGGCCCGTTGTCGAGTCCGTCCCCGGCCTGGTCGAGGCGCTGGATGGCGACCTCACCGAGCCGACTCCGTGGCTGGACGCCGAGCTGGCGGATCTGGCCGAGGTGCTGCCCGCCGGGTTCGGCCGCCCGGGCACCGTGCTGATCAGCCCGATGCCCAGTGCGGGCGGTCCGGCCGGCGCACTGGTGCTGGCCCGCCGCCGGAAGCGGCCCGGTTTCGACAAGCGGGAGATCGGCCTGGCCCGGGAGTTCGCCGGCCGGGCCGGTGCCGCGCTCGCCGCGGCCGAGCTGTACGGCGAGCAGGCGCACCTGGCCCGGGTGCTCCAGAACAGCCTGCTCCCGCCGGCGCTGCCCCGCCTGTCCGGGATGACCCTCGCCGGCGGTTATCGCGCCGCCGGGGACAGCCTGCGCATCGGCGGCGACTTCTACGACCTGTTCCCCACCGGCGACGGCGGCCTGTTCGCGCTCGGCGACGTCTGCGGCAAGGGCGTCGGCGCAGCAGTGCTGACCGGCCGGGTCCGTCAGTCGTTGCAGACCCTGCGCCTGGTCGAGCAGCGTCCCCGGGAGCTGCTGGAGCTGCTCAACCGGGCGTTGCTGGACGCTCCCGACGCGGCCCGCCGGGCCCAGTTCACCACGCTCCTGCTCGGCGCGCTGCGCCGCGAGCCGGACGGCGGGCTGCTGATCCGGGTGGCCGGTGGCGGGCATCCGTCGCCGCTCGTCGTCCGCGCCGGCGGCGGCGTCGAGACGGTCCGGGTGGGCGGCATGCCGGTGGGCGCGCTCACCGACGCCCGGTTCGCCGACGCCGAGGTCCGGCTGGCGCCGGGTGACCTGCTGCTGGCGTACACCGACGGGGTGACCGAGGCCCGGGGCGGCCCGACCGAGCCGGCCATGTTCGGCGACGCCCGGTTGCGTCAGGCGCTCGCCACCGGCGCCGGGCTACCACCCGCCGCGCTCGTCGACCGGGTGCTTCAGCTCGTCGACGAGTGGCTGGACGGGCAGTCCCACGACGACATCGCCATGCTCGCCGTGGCGGCCGGGTGACGCCGCCGCCTGACCGCCCCACCTCCGCGGCCGAGCGCCGGATCGGGCCGGACACGCTCGCCGCGTACCTCGGTCACCTGGACGCCGCCGACCGGGCCGGCGCGGTCGCGCTGGCCAGCGGCCTGCTGGCCGACGGGTTCTCGGTCACGGACGTCCTGGTGGACCTGGTCGCGGTGGCGCAGCGGGAGGTCGGCCTGCGCTGGTTCACCGGCTCGTGGAGCATCGCCCAGGAGCACGCCGCCACCCACGTCAGCGAGCAGGTGGTGGACGCGCTGGGCGCGACGATCGGCCCGCCGCGACGCGGGCACGTGGTGATGGCCTGCGTCGAGGGCGAGTGGCACGCGCTGGCCGCCCGCATCGTCACCGAGGTGGTCCGGGCGGCGGGCTGGCGGGTGACGTTCCTCGGCGCCAGCGTGCCGGCCCGGCATCTGGTCTCCTACCTGCACCAGACCGGCCCGGACGCGGTGCTGCTCAGCTGCGTGCAGCCGAACCGGCTGGTCCGGGCGGCACGGATGGTGGAGGCCAGCCGCGCCGCCGGGGTGCCGGTGCTGGCCGGTGGACCCGGCTTCGGCCCGGACGGCCGGTGGGCCGCCACGATCGGCGCGGCGGGCTGGGGCGCCAGTGCCCGGGACGCGGTGGCGCTGCTGGAACGGCCGTTGTCGGCCGCGCACACCGGCGCACCGCCGCCCCCGCCCGACGACGCGTACGTGGCGGTGCTGCACCGGCGGCGTGAGCTGGTCCGGCTCGCGCTGGCCGCGGTCGACCCGCCGCAGGAGAGCGCGGAGGACGTCGCCGCCGGCATCGCGCACCTGGTGGACGCGCTGATCGCGGCCGTGCGGGTGGACGACGACCGGCTGCTGCGGGACTTCGTCGGGTGGCAGGAGGAGGCGCTGACGTCCCGGGGCGGCCGGGCGCTGCTGGGCGAGGTGCTCGGCACGCTGGAACGGGCGCTCACCGAACATCCCCGGGTGGTGGCCCGGTTGCGGGCCGCCCGCGACGGCGCGCCGGACGGTCCCGGCCGCGCCGGCTGAGTCAGGCGGTACGGGCCGCCGAGGGCTCGCCGGACGGCCGGGCGGAGTCGCCGACGCGTTCCCCGGAGGGTTGCAGCATCGGCCAGCCGTCCGCCACTGTGGCCTCCCCGCGCCGGCCCACCTCGTCGAACTCGCGCATGCCGCGTACCAGCGCGGCCCGGCCCTCCGGGCTCATCCCGGCCAGGATCCGCTCCAGCCGGTGCCGCCGGTCGGCGCGCAGCTCGGCGAGGAGCCGGACGGCGGTGGGCGTGAGGTGCAGCGAGATCTCCCGCCGGTCGTAGCGGCCCGGCTCGCGTTCCAGCATCCCGGCCGCGACCAGCCGGTCGCACAGCCGGCTGGCGGAGGAGAGCAACATGTCGGTGAGCGTGGCGAGCCGGCGGAGGTTGATGCCGTCATACTGCTCGATGACCATGATCGCGCGCAGCTGGGCACTCGACAGCCGGCTGGTGGTGCGCTCCCGGGCCGCCTCCCAGACGGCGAGCAGGGTGCCTGCCGCCTCGTCCAGGGCGGCGGACATACTCGTTCCGGGTTCCAGAGGGCTGCGCTCTTCGGTCATGGTGGGCCCGAGACTACTCCCCGGATCTGCCCGGCGACCTGTGCAAAGGAGCAAAGATGAGCGGAGCGGAGGGCCGCGCGCGCCGGATTCTGACCGAGGCGCCGACGGATCTCATCGTGGACCGCCTCGCCGCCGAGCTGGCCCGCACGTACGGCGTCACCCGCACCGAGCTCCACCAGGTCGACTACCGGCTCGCCGAGCTGCTGCCGCTGGGTGACGGCCCGCCGGTCACCGGTCCGGGCCACCCGGCCTGGCGGGCATTCGACCATCAGGAGCCGATGATCGCCGACGGGGTCGGCTGGTTCCCGGTGGGTATGCGCGGCGAACGCCGGGGCGTGCTGGAGGTCTCGCCGGTGCCCGCCGACCCGCACGCCCGCCGGGAGCTGGACACGATCGCCACAGTGCTCGGGCACGAGCTGAGCGCGGTCATGGCGACCACCGACATCTACCGCACGGCCCGGCGCAGCCGGCGGCTCACGCTGGCCGCGGAGATGCAGTGGGAGCTGCTGCCCGGGCGCAGCCGGATCCGGCCCTCGTTCAGCCTGGCCGGGCAGCTCGAACCGGCGTACGCGGTGCGCGGGGACAGCTTCGACTGGTCCGACGACGGTCACCGGCTCTGGCTGGCGGTGCTGAACGGCTTCGGCGAGGGGGTGGCCGCGGCGCTGCTCGCCTCGCTGGCCACGTACGCGCTGCGCAACGCGCGCCGGGCCGGGCTCGGTCTGGCCGATCAGGCCGCGCTGGCCGACCAGGCGATCTACGCGCAGTACCGGGGCGAACAGCACGTGTCGGCGCTCCTGATCGAGCTGGATCTGGCCACCGGCGAGCTGACCGTGGTCGACGCCGGTTCCCCCCGGCTGGTGCGGCTGCGTGCCGGTACGGTGACCGAGCAGGAGCTGGACGAGCAGTTCCCGCTCGGCATGTTCGAGGGCACCGACTACCGCCCGCAGCGGTTCCGGCTGCAGCGCGAGGACCGGCTCTTCGTGGTCAGCGACGGGGTGATCGACGCCACCACCGAGCAGGTGCGCTACGGCGAGGCGGCGCTGGACCGGTTCCTGCGCCGGACCGGGCCGATGGAGCCGCTGGACGCGGTCCGGTCGCTGATCGGCGACCTGCGGGCCTTCGTCGCGGGTGACCTGGTGGACGACGCGGTGGTGGTCTGCCTCGACTGGCTGGGGCCGCAGCCCTGACCCGGTCTCCTCAGTACGCGCCGCGGCTGTTGACCACCGCGCCGAACGTCTTCCAGAGGATGGTCAGGTCGGCGGCGAGCGACCAGTTCTCCACGTAGTAGAGGTCCAGCCGGATGCCGTCCTCCCAGCTCAGATCCGACCGGCCGCTGACCTGCCAGAGGCCGGTCATGCCGGGCTTGACCAGCAGCCGGCGTGCCACGTCGCCGTCGTAGCGGGCCACCTCGGACGGCAGCGGCGGGCGCGGGCCGACCAGGCTCATCTGGCCGAACAGCACGTTGGCGAGCTGGGGCAGTTCGTCCAGCGACCACTTGCGCAGCAGCCGGCCGACCCGGGTGACGCGCGGGTCGTCGCGCATCTTGAACATCAGGCCGTCGGTCTCGTTGCGCGCGGCCAGCTCGGCGAGCAGGGCGTCGGCGTTGACCACCATGGTGCGGAACTTGAAGACGCCGAACTCCTCGCCGCCCTGACCGACGCGGGTCTGCCGGAACAGCACCGGACCGCGACTGTCGATCTTGATGGCCAGCGCGATCACGGTCAGCAGCGGCGCCAGCACGAGCAGGGCGATCAGCGAGATCGACCGGTCGACGAAGCCCTTGACCAGCTTGCGGGCGCCGCGGAACTCGGGCGCCTCGACGTGGATCAGCGGCAGGCCGGCGACCGGACGGGTGTGGATGCGCGGCCCGGCCACGTCGGTCAGCGCCGGCGCCACCACCAGGTCGACGCCGGTCCCCTCCAGCTGCCAGCCGAGGCGGCGCAGCCGGGTCGCGGTCAGCTCGCCGGAGGCGGTGACCGCCACCGTGTCGGCTCCGATCGCGGTGGCCGCCTCCGGGATGCCCCGGAAGCTGCCCACCACCGGCACGTCGCCCAGCCGCTGCGGCACCGGGGCGAGCAGCGCGTCCGGGATGCACGCGCCGACCACCTGGTAGCCGGCGTACGGTTCCCGGCGCAGCGTGTGCACCAGCTCCAGCACGTGCGCGGTGTCGCCCACCACGAGCACCTTGCGGGACCAGCCGGCGCCCCGGTCGCGGGCCCGGTGCAGCCGCTTGCGGGCCGCGAACCGCGCCACCTCCAGGCCGATCGTGCCGACCGCGAAGGAGATGGCCAGGAAGCCCCGGGAGACGCCGACATCGGCGATGTACCCGGCGATGGCGATGCCGCCGGCGAGCCGCAGGCTGGCGGCGCTGACCCGGCGGTACTCGTCGGCGCCGTAGCCGAGCACCTGGTCGTCGTAGCACCGCATCGCCTTGAGCGAGACGAGCCAGACCAGCAGGAGCGCCGGGGCGACCACCACGTACGGGATCTCGGACCCGGTCGGTTCCTCGTCGCCGAACCGGGCCAGGTAACCGACCAGGATGGCCACGGCGAGCACGGCGGTGTCCAGCACCACCAGGACCCGGATGTAGGCCCGCTCCGCGGCTCGCGTCGTCTTGCCGGGGCGTTCACCACCGGGTCGCGACGACGTGGCAGGGGTCAACAGTGTCGCCGAGGTCACCGGCCCTCCCCACTTCGCTCAGGACCGCCCCGTCCCCGCCCGGCTCCGGTGTGGAGCCTGCGGTCGAGGCAACCCGGTCATCATGCCTGACAATTATGGTTACCGATTGATTCGGACACATTACCGTCAGTTCACCTCCCGTGTCTTGACCCGGGAAGCCTTCCGCCGTACCGGATTTCCGGTACGGCGGAAGACTAGCGCTGAGCTTCGGGTCAGCGGGGGGCGGGCGGCCGCAGCGCGATCGCCCGGAGGAAGATCTCACCGATCTTGCTGGGATCGGTGGTGACGAAGGCGCCGCCGCCGGTGACCTTGGTGATGGACTCCAACTCGGCCCGGTTCACCTCGGTCCCGATGCCGATGATGATGACCTGGACCGGCTGCTCGTCGTCCTTCAGCTTGTTCAGCCGGTCCAGCAGCGCCTTCTGCGAGATGCCGTCGTCGTCCTCGTTCTTGCCGTCGGTGAACAGCACGATCGAGTTGACCTTGCCCGGCTCCCAGTCCTGCTGCACCTTCTGGTACGCCGCGAGCACCGTGTCGTACAGGCCGGTGTTGCCGTTGGAGGGCTTGATCGAGGCCAGGCCGCGCTGGAGCGAACCACGGTTGCTGGACAGCGGCTTTATCCCGACCAGCTCGCTCCAGTCCTGCGAGCCCTGGAGGTTGGTGGAGAACGTCCAGAGGCCGATCGACCACGAGTCGTCGAACAGCCCGAGGCCCTGGCTCGCGGCGGCGACGGTGACCTGCTCCCGGCTGGCGCCGTTGGCGGTCGCGACCGGCTTCTTCATCGAGCCGGAGACGTCGATGACGCAGAGCATCCGGCCCGACTGGGTGGCCACCGACCAGGTCGTGGTGGCGGTCGAGATGGCGCCGGGGTCGAGGTCGGCGGCGCCGCCCTGACCCGACGGCGGCACCTGGCTCGCGCCGCCGTTGGCCGGGCTCGGCGCGCCGGTCGGGGCCTGGAAACCTTGGCCCCAGTTGCCGTCCGGTGCGCGCAGCGCCTGCGAGGCGAGCCGGTCCTTGAAGCCCGGCGTACGCAGCACCTCGAAGAGGACACGAGCGGCGGAGGCCTTGGTCGGCTCGATGCCGGGCAGCACCGCGAACGGGTAGTCCAGCGGGATCGGCGCCGGCTCCAGGTAGAGCGCGGCGAGCCGGATCGGCGGCTTGGTGCTGTTGTAGGCGATCACGTCCTCCTCGGACAGCGCCGCCGCCCCCAGCCCGTTGGCGATCGCCGTCGGGTCGGACGAGCGCGGAAACCGCGCGAGCAGGTCCTGCCGCAGGGAGGAACGGTTGGTCGCCAGCGCACGCAGCGCACCGACCATCGCCTCCTGCGCCTTCGGCGAGCCGGCCTCGCCGGTGGAGCTGGCCGCCGCCGTCAGCGACAGCAGACCGGACAGGCCGGCCGCGTCCTGGGTCGGCTCGACGATCCCGGCCCGCAGCGGCTTGCTGGCGGTGACCTGGGTCAGCAGGTCGGACCAGCGGAGTTCCTTGTCCGGCCACCCGATGCGCGAGGCCACCGGCTCGGGCAGCGCCACCACGACCGGGCTGCGCGCGATCGAGGCGCCGTTGGTCGGGGCGAACGCGCTGGCCCCGCCGCTCTTGAGCCGGACCAGCCAGGTCGAGGAGTCCGGCACCCAGACGTCGGGCGTGACGGCGGTGCCGCTGGCCTGCCCGACGCCGGCGAGCGTGGCGCCGTGCTTGCTCGCCACCGCGGCGGCCACCTCGACCGGCTCGGACGAGGAGACGTTCACCGCGATGCAGGTTCCGCCCACCGCCGCGCCGTCGGAGACCCACTGGTCCGCGGCGGCGCGCACCGCGGGGGCGATCTCCGGGGCGGTCGCCACCGACAGCTCGATCCGGCCCGAACAGTTCGGGCCGGCCAGCTGTCGGTAGCCGAACCAGGAGCCGGCCACGACGGCGACCAGAGCGGTCGCGACAGCGGCGGCACCTGCTCCACGGAGGTGGGAACGCATGCGATGGCGGCCAGACACGGTGACCATCTTGCGTACCTCGTGGGGTTACCACCACAACCGTTCGGACGAAAGTTACGCAGCAGAAACAGTTGATCACCTAACCCGCACGCTAAGTTGCCAGTCAGTCATCTTTGGTGATGGCAATCCACTTAGGACTATCGATCGGTGACCGTCCGGTCACGGCCTGACGCACGTCGGACTCGGCACCGGCACCGGCTCCCCCACCGGCTCCGGCACCCCGCCGTCCGGCTCCACCCGGAAGATCCTGATCATGTCGGCCCGCTCGTCGGCCACGTACAGGTGCGCACCGGCGAACGCGAAGTGCCGGGGCCACTCGCCGCCGGTGTCGACCTCGGCCACCAGCTCCGGCGCGGGGCCGTCGAGGGCGAAGACCGCGATCGTGCCCACCCCGCGGTTGCCCACGTAGAGGAAACGGCCGCCGGGCCCGACGGCCACCTCGGAAGGCTGGACGTGCCCGGCCCGGCCGCTGGCGTCGACACGCGTCGACTGCCGCGGGCCGTCCGGCGTCAGCTCGTACGCGGTCACCGTGGCGTCCAGCTCGCCGACGAGCCAGCAGCGCCGCCCGTCCGGGTGCCGGGCCAGGTGCCGGGGCCCGGTCCCGGGTGCCGTCCGCAGCCGCGGCTCCCGCTCGGTGAGCCGCCCGGTGGACGCGTCGACCTCGTACCGGTGGACCGAGTCGGTGCCCAGGTCGACAGCGAGCAGCCCGCCACCGGCCGGATCGGGCGAGACCATGTGGCAGTGCGCGTGCTCCTGCCGCCGCGGGTCGGCCCCGTGCCCGGAGTGCCGGACCAGGTCGGCGCGCTCCCCGGGCACGCCGTCGGCGTCCAGGCCGAACACCGCCACGCTGCCGCCACCGTAGTTCGCCACGAACAGGTGCCGCCCGTCCGGGGCGACCGCCAGGTGGCACGGCTCCGCGCCACCTGTCTCGCGGACGCCCAGCGGCGCGAGGCCGCCGTCCGGGGCCACCCGGAACGCACTCACCAGCCCGTCGGGCAGCTCGTTGCACCCGTACAGCACCGGCAGCGCCGGATGCCGCACCAGAAACGACGGCGACGGGGTGACCGCCACGACGCCCAGCGGGGTCAGTTCCCCGGTCGCCCGGTCCCGCCGGGCCGCCACGACGCCCTCGGCCCGTCCGCCCGTCTCCGCCGTGTAGCCGCCGATGTGGACGATCTCGTCCTGCCCGGTCACCGCTCCCACCTCTCGTCGATCCTGACTGCGATCCAACCAGAGGCTTCCCGGTGGCGCGCCCGGTCAGTCCCACGAGACCCGACGGATCGGGCGCGCGGGTGTTCAGCCCACCGGCACCGGCTCGCCGCGCTGGCGCGCCACGTGCTCCACGAGCGAGATCAGCACCAGCTTGCCGGACTGCCGGTCGCGGGCGTCGCAGAGCACGAGCGGGACGTCCGGGTCCAGGTCCAGAGCGTCGCGGACCGCCTCCAGCCCGAACCGGCGGGAACCCTCGAAGCAGTTGACACCCACCACGAACGGGATGCCCCGCTGCTCGAAGTAGTCGATCGAGGGGAAACAGTCGGCCAGCCGCCGGGTGTCGGCGAGCACCACCGCACCGAGCGCGCCGAACGCCAGCTCGTCCCAGAGGAACCAGAACCGGTCCTGGCCCGGGGTGCCGAACAGGTAGACCTGGAGGTCGTCGTTGATGGTGATCCGGCCGAAGTCCATCGCCACCGTCGTCGTCGTCTTCTGCTCGACGCCGGAGACGTCGTCGGTGCCGAGCCCGGCCCCGGTCAGGACCTCCTCGGTCTGCAACGGCCGGACCTCACTCAACGCGCTGACCAGCGTCGTCTTTCCGGCGCCGAAGCCACCGGCGATGAGGATCTTCAAGGCCAGCGGCACCTGCGGCGCCCCCGGCTCCCGGTCATAGCGCACGGAGTCCACTGACCACCGCCTTGAGGATGTTGTCGTCGGGCAGGTACGCGGTGGCCGGTGGCCGGTGCACCGCGACGAGCCCATGGGCGAGAAGGTCGCCGAGCAGCACCCGGACCACGCCCACGGCGAGGTCCAGGCCGGCGGCGAGGTCGGCCACGGCCTTCGGCCGCCGGGCCAGCTCGATCAGGCGGCGGTGCTCCGGCTGGAGACCGGGCGTCCCGGCCGGTTCCGCGCCGGGGGTGGCGAGCACGAACGCCAGCAGGTCGAAGCCGTCGACGGGTGAGCGCACCCGGCCGCCGGTGAGCGTGTAGGGGCGCACCACCGGTCCGGCGTCGGCGTCCAGCCACTCGTGCTGGGGCCCCGGCGACTCAGCGCGCATCGGTCCGCTCCCCCGCCACCCGGCTCGGCACGGCCAGGTTCTCCCCGACCCGGATGACGAGCATCGCCATCTCGTACGCCACCAGGCCGATGTCGGCGTCGGCGTCACTCGCCACCGCCAGGCAGGCGCCCTGGCCGGCGGCGGTCACGAACAGGTAGGCCGACTCCATCTCCACCACCGTCTGGCGGACCGCGCCGCCGCTCAGGTGCCGGGTCGCGCCCTTGGCCAGCCCGGAGAAGCCGGACGCCAGCGCGCAGAGGTGTTCCGCGTCGGTGCGGTCCTGGTCGGTGGAGGCGCCGAGCAGGAGCCCGTCCGCCGAGAGCACCACCGCCTGGCGGGCGGCGGGGACACGCTCCACCAGGTCGTCGAGCAGCCAGTCGAGATCGGCGTTCTGCCGCGTCGTGTGCACCACTAGGCGTCCCTCTCAGTCGCGGTTCGTTTGGTCCGGCGCCGCCGGGGCGGGCTCCCCGGCCGGCCCCGCGGCGGTGGACGGCGTACCGGTGTCACGCGGCCCGGTGGCAGGGGTGGCCGGATCGGTCCCGGCGGCGCGCGAACCGTCCCGGCGTCCGCGCGCGGTGCCGGCCTGCAACGCGGACATGGCCCGGCGGGCCTCCTCCGGGGTGCGGTGGGCCGGGGTGTCGGCGACCGCCGCGCGGGGACGCGCGGTCACGCCGCGGCGGCGGATCCGGCGGGGCAGGCCGTCGCCGTCGGCGGGTGGTTCCACAGTCGAGGCTCGCGCCGCCTGTAACGGGACCACCGTGTTCTCCGACCGGTCCCGGCCCGGCCGGGTCGGCCGCCCCGGCCGGGGCATGGTGGTCAGCCGGGTCACCTTGGCCAGGCGCCGCCGTTCCGGCTCGGCGGAGGCGTCCGCGCCCACCGGCGGCTCGTCGGTGATCAGTTCCGACGGTACGAGCACCGCGGCGACGATGCCGGCCGGGCGGGACGGCCGCAGCTCCACCCGTACGCCGTGCCGGGCGGCCAGACGCGCCACCACGAACAGGCCCAGCCGGGCGCTGCCGGCCGGGTCGAACTCCGGCGGCTCGGCCAGCTTGCGGTTGGCCTCGGCCAGGGCCGGCGCGGACATGCCCAGCCCCCGGTCGGTGATCTCGATGGTGTAGCCGCCCGGGACACTCCGGCCGGCGACGTCCACCCGGGTACCGGGCGGGGAGAACGCGGTCGCGTTCTCGATCAGCTCGGCGAGCAGGTGGATCACGTCGCCGACGGCCCGGCCCAGCACCCCGGCCGGCGCCACCTCGCCCACGTCGACCCGGTCGTACGCCTCGACCTCGGAGATCGCGCCGCGCATCACGTCGACGGCGGCGACCGGGCGGCGCCAGCCCCGGCCGGGCGCGGCCCCGGCGAGGATGACCAGATCCTCGGCGTGCCGCCGCAGCCGCGTCGCCAGGTGGTCGACCTGGAACAGCCCGGCCAGCTCGTCCGGGTCCTCGGTACGCCGTTCCAGCCGGTCCAGCAGCGCCAGCTGCCGGTGCACCAGCCCCTGGCTGCGGCGGGCGAGGTTGAGGATCACCTCGTTGAAGCCCCGGCGCAGCGTGACCTCGTCGACGGCCGCGCGCACAGCGGTCCGGCGCACCTCGTTGAAGGCGCGCGCCACCTGGCCGATCTCGTCGCCGCCGAGGTCCAGCTCGGGCGCCTCCCGGGCGACGTCGACCTCCTCGCCCCGGCGCAGCCGCGCGACGACGTCGGGCAGCCGGCGCTCGGCCACCTCGGTCGCGGCGGCGCGCACGCCGGTAAGCCGTTGCGCCAGCGACCGACCGACCCGCAACGCCACCAGCACGCACACCACGATCGCGATCAGGCCCAGCACACCGGCGGCGGCGAGCTGGACGAGGATCCGGGTGGCCATCGGCACCGACCGCTCGGCGAGGGCGTCCGCGCCGCGCAGCTCGAAGTCGCGCAGGCTCTGCCAGACCTCGGCGTGACCGGTGTCCCACGCCCGCATGTCGAACCGGGCGGGCAGCGCGGGCGAGCGGATCAGGCTGTCCTGGAGCGCGCGCAGCTGGAGGAACCCGGCACCCTCGGTCAGCCGTTGGTACGCGGTCCGCTCCGCGGGCGGCAGGTCGGCGACCGCGATCTCGGCCAGGAAGCGCTGGTTCTCGACGGTGCGCACCAGTTGCTCGTGCTCGCCGTCGGCGTACCGGCCGGCGGTGACGGCGCCGGCCAGCAGCGCGTCGGCCTGGCCGAGCAGTTCCCGGGAGCGGCCCAGCGCGGTGAGCGCCGTCGCCTCCCGGTTGAGCTGCGCGTCGGGCAGCGCGGCCATGGCGCCGAACGCCTGGAACGCGGAGGCGACGATCCCGCTGTAGAGCCCGACGGCGCCGGCCCGGTCGACCTTCCGGTCGTCGATGAAGGCCCGCCCGGCGGGCAGCGCGTCGAGCGCCGAGACCAGTTGGTCGAGCCGGTCGTCGAGCTGGGCGTCGGCGACGTCGCGCAGGTCGCCGCCGCCGACCTTGCGGCGCAGCTCGACGATCGCGTCGTCGGTGCGTACCCGTTGTTCGGTCAGCTCGGGGAGGGCGCGGTCCCCGGCGAGCTGGACCACCGACAGCCGGCGCTCCCGTTGCAGCTCCGTCACCACCGCCTCGCCCGGGCGGCCCAGGTCGTAGAGGAGGGTACGCGCGGAGAGCAGGTCGAGCGCGGGCCCGAAGGTGAGCGTGGTGGCGAAGATCCACAGCGCCAGCAGCCCGGTCACCGGGCCGATGACCAGCGCGGTCAGCTTGGCGCGGATCGGCCAGTCACGGGTGTTCAATCAGACCTCGCCCGGGAAGGTGTCGCTCGGTGGCGCCGGCAGCGGCCGTTTGTTCGCCGGCCACGACGCCGGGCCCCGGCCCGGACGCCTTGGGCAGGATACGTAATCCGGGGCGGATGCACTACCGGCCGTCTCGGCTCTCACTACGGTCCGAGACGGGCAGGAGGGCCTCAGCCGGACATCGGCCGGGCACCGGACGGCGGCCGCCGCGGTGCGCCTTTTCCCGGCCGGGGCGGAAAGTGCCGCACAACGGGATTGGCGATCACCCGCGCGAGGGAATACCAGCGTGCGAAGGAGGAGCCATGTCGTCCACCCAGGTAGTCGTCATAGTCATCGTCGTCGCCGTCATCGCCGCGCTCGTCGCGGTCGCCGTGGTCGCCAGCCGCCGCCGGGCGCTTCGGGAGCGCTTCGGCCCCGAGTACGACCGGGTCGTCGCCGAGCAGGACAGCCGCAGTGCCGCCGAGCGGGAGCTGCGGGAACGCGAGCGCCGGCACGCCGAGCTGGAGCTGACCCCGCTGAGCCCGGAGTCCCGGGCCCGCTACGCCGCCGCCTGGGAGGAACTCCAGGTGCGCTTCGTCGACTCCCCCGCGGAGACCGTCGGCGATGCCGACGAGCTGGTGAGCCGCCTGATCGCCGAGCGCGGATACCCCACCGGGGACTTCTCGGACCAGATCGCCCACCTCTCCGTCGAGCACGCCCGCACGCTCACCCACTACCGCGACGCCCACGAGATCCGGCAGCGCAACGAGCGCGGTGAGGCCGGCACCGAGGACCTCCGGCAGGCGCTCGTGCACTACCGGGCCCTCTTCGCCGACCTGCTCGGCGCGGACCCGGTCGCCCCGCAGCAGCCGGAACAGCGCCACCCCGAGCACGACCACGACGTCCCGAGCCGCTGAGGAGGCCGCCGCCATGCGCCACGAGGAACAGCAGGTCACGCAGGACCACCCCGAGGCCGTCCGGTCCGCACCGGTGCCGGTGCCGCAACCGGGTGAGCACACCGACCCCGGCCGGCGCGACGGCGACCGGGCCGACGTGCCCGAGGACGCGCTGGACGACCGGGGCAGCTTCGACGACCCGGCGGTCGCCGACGACCGGCGCGACGCCGAGGTCGACGAGACCCGCGCCTACGAGGCCGGGGAGCTGCGCGACGCGGCCGACCCCACCGACGACGACGGGCGTCGCCCGTTCCACGAGCCGGCGCCGCTGCCGACGGCCTTCGGGGCGGCCACGGTGGGCGACGCGGTCGCCGCCTCGGCCCTGGCGAGCGGTCGTCCGCAGGACGAGCGGGACGCGCGCGACGAGGACACCGCGGCACCGGGCGACGGCGCGCCGGGCCGAACCGACCCGCTGGACGACGAGCGGGCCGACCCGACGGCCGGGGACCGCCTGCACGACCGCGACCGCTGGGACGCCGAGCACACCGCTGCTACCGGCGACGGAGACGGCGTCGTCCGGGACGAAACGGCGGCCGACGGCGCGGTCGGGTACGGCAGCGCCGAGCCGGGCCTGGTCGACCCGGACGCCGAGCCCGTTCCCGCCGCCGACGACACCGAGCGGCGGCACGACCGGGTCGATCCGGACACCCCCACCGCGGCGGCGGGCGCGGCAGCCGCCGGGGTGGCCGGCACCACGCTGGGCGGGGCGGACCGGCCGACGCCCGGCGCGGTACCGGCCGACGCGGCGACGCTGTTCGCGCCGGACGCCGCCCAGGGTTTCCGGGACCGCTGGCGCGACGTGCAGCTGCGCTTCGTGGACGACCCGCGCGCCGCGGTCGGCGAGGCGGAGTCGCTGGTCGAGGAGGCGATCGAGGCGCTCGCCACGGCCCTGCGCGAGCAGCGCACCCGGCTCGGCGCCTGGCAGGAGTCCGGCTCCTCCGACACCGAGCAGCTCCGGGTCGCGGTGCGCGGCTACCGCGACTTCCTGGACCGCGTGCTGGGCCGCTGACGCCCCCGCGACGAAGCCCCGGCCGGTGACCCGACCGGGGCTTCCGCACGCCCGGAACCCGGAACCGAGCAGCGGGTATGGAACCTCGCGATCGGGGTACGAGCGGGCAGCGGTGCACACGAGGGGAGCACGGGCACGGGCGACGGCGGCCTGCGGTGAACATGACGCCCTGGACTATCTGATCCTGGCGCTCTACTTCGTCACGGTGCTCGGCGTCGGTTTGGCCGCGCGGCGCGCGCTGCTCAACGCGATCAGCTTCGTCGGTCGCGCAGGTGATCACCGCGGATGCTGCGGCGGCAGCGGCTGCGCCCGACCGAGGCGCCGAAGCCGCAGCGCGACGAGTCCTGACGCCCCTCTCCGCCCGCATGGCGCGGCCCGCACCGGGTACGCGACTCGGATCACCCCAAGGGACAGGAGGGCAGCAGCATGACCGATCGTGACCGCGGTGGCGAGCGGCCGCTGGAGGAGACCCCCGAGGTGGCTGCGGCGGTGGACGACGACAGCACGGTGCCCCAGTTGCGCAACGCCGGCACCGACCCGGACGACCCCGTCTTCACCGAGCCCGACGGCCCGGTGCCCGACACCGGGTCGCCGAACCTCATCGGTGACCCGTACGCGGCCGGGACCGGCGCGACCGGCACCGGCACCGGCGCCGCCCCGGACGACATCCGCACCGGCGCCGAGCAGCCCTGGGAACCGGAGGACCTGGTGCAGGCCCGGGGGCAGGACGTGACGCCGGAGAACCTGGAGCGGGCCCGCCGCGACCTGGCCGAGCTGGGCCGGGCGGCGATCGAGCGCACCGTTCCCTGACACCGGAACGGCCGAGGGCCCCTGGCCGACGTGGGCGTCGACCAGGGGCCCGGGGAACCCGCGCGGCGGTGCCTCACTCCCGCCGCCGCGGGTGGTCCGCACCGCGGCTCAGGAGAGCGCCGGGTAGGCGTTCTGCATGAGCTGCTGGAACTGGGCCGGGAACCAGGCACCGGAGATCGGCGCGTCCGGCAGGGCGCCGGACATGCTGTTGCCGTTGCGGGCGTTACCGGTGTACGTCGGGTCGCACATCCGGTCGAAGCCCTTGCCCTCGTTGTTCGGGATCTCCTTGCTGGAGCCGTCCGACTCACCCGGAGGCTTCACCCAGACGTAGGCGTCGATCCCCGGCTCCGGGTTGGCCCGCGGCCGCTCGCCGAGACCCGCGCCGGCCTGGTTGCACCAGTTGCCGGCGTGGATCCGGCGGTCGACCCGGCCGCCGTTGACGTACGCGTCCACGCTGGTCATCGGGCCCGGACCGGTCGGCCGGGCGACGCCGCCCCACCCGTTGCGGGAGGTGTCGATCAGCATGCCGATGTTGCTTTCGAAGCCGACCGAGACCAGCTTCTGCCGGAACGCCTGGGCGAACGACAGCTCGTCGACGTACTGGTTCCAGTCGATCCACTTGGACTGCCGCACGGTCTGGCCGTTCACCGAGTCGGTGACCTTGACGTACGGCTCCTTGAGGGCGGAGTAGTTGGCCGTGTTGACGATGAAGCCGTGCACGTTGCGCACCGTGCTGCCGGACGCCACGGCAGCGGCCTTGAGCTGGTCGGCGACCGGGCCGAAGTTGCTGTCCCAGCCGATCCAACCGTGGTGGGCGGCGTCGACGTAGTTGTACACGTTGCCGAGCGCGCCCAGCTTCGCCAGGGCGTAGCCGACACCGTTCACGTACGCGCCGTTGGCCTTCACCGTGTCACACATGACGGTGCCGCCCGCGTTGCCCGAGGTGTTGGTCACCAGGTTGGGCAGCGAGTCGATCTCGATGATGTTGATGATGCGCAGGTTCCGGTACTTCGCGTCGCCCTGGATCGCGGCGATCGGGTCGATGTACTCGGCCTTGTACTTGGGCAG
This sequence comes from Micromonospora marina, assembly GCF_900091565.1. GTDB lineage: Bacteria > Actinomycetota > Actinomycetes > Mycobacteriales > Micromonosporaceae > Micromonospora > Micromonospora marina. The sequence continues at coordinate 128,363 of NZ_FMCV01000010.1, forward strand.
CTCGTTCGGGCCCAGCTCACCGTTGGAGGCGAGCGCCGCACAGTCCCGGCCGGGCAGGTTGTAGATGACGAACTGGATGTAACCGGCACCCTGGGCGAGCGCCTCATCCAGGTGGTCCCGCACACCCATCGCACCGTTGGAGCTGCTGTCCGGGGTGCCGTTGATGGCGGCGATCCGGTCCAGCCAGACCGCGGTCGGGTTGTTCGACACCCGGTTACCGCCGGCCACCGACTCGGCCTTGGCCTTCCACTCGGGGTTCACGTACCCCTTCACCCCGACGTACGGGTTGTCGACCTTCTGCCCCGGCGGCGGGGTGGTCGGCGGCGTCGAGGTAGGCGGGGTCGACGTGGGCGGCGTGCTCGTCGGCGGGGTGCTGGTCGGCGGGGTGCTCGTGGGCGGGGTGCTCGTGGGCGGCGTGCCGCCGTTGCACACGGTGCCGTTGAGCGTGAACTGGGTCGGCTTGGGGTTGCTGCCGCTCCAGGAGCCGTTGAAGCCGAGGCTCAGCGTGGCACCGCTGGCGACGGAGCCGTTCCACGACTCGTTCTGCGCGGTGACGTTCTGGCCGTTCTGCGACCAACGCGCGGACCAGCCGTTCACCACCCGCTGTGAGCTGTTCGGGAAGGTGAAGCCGAGGTTCCACGAGCTGAGCGCGTCACCGATGTTCCTGATGGTCACGCTGCCGGTGAATCCACCGGGCCAGTCGCTGGTCGTGTAGGTCACGCTGCACTGGGTGGCGGCCTGCGCCGCGGTGACCGGGAGGGTCACCAGTCCACCGGCTACCAGGACGCCGGCGCCGGTGAGCGCAAGCGTCCGGTTCCGGCCGGACAGCCTTCTCCACAGATTCATGCCACTGATCTCCTTGGGCGAGACCGGATCCGCGTACGGCCCGGCGCACATGGCGGCGGCGGTCGTCCTGCGGGAACGACCGTGCACGCCACGGGTTTTTTCGGGGACGCCCGACCCGGACGGGCGTTGTGGGGTGGTGGTGCCAACCGGTCCGCAGGACCGGCCGATGGAGCGGGACGTCGGCCGGTGGTGCCGGCTGCCCTCGACGTCTGAGCTCGCGGTGTGGCTCCCCGAACCGCGTGCAGCGATTCTTGCATGGGAGCGCTTCCATGGCAATGGCTCGATAGCTTGACGCTCACCCCACCCCCGCGCCTCGTCGGCATCGACGGCGAAGCCGCGCGATCAGGGCCCAACGGGACGGGCACGGTCAGATCCGCCAGCGCCGAACGAGCGGAACCGGCGTCCCGGCGGAGGCGAAGGGAGGCGGATCGGTGCGCAGCGTCGGGTAGGACGCGGACCAGCCGCAACATCAGCAAATCCCTAAAAGCGAATCTTTCCCCGAATAAGTCGCGAAAAGGTCTAACGTCGGCCTTAGCTCGACTGACGTCGGGCTCAGGACGAACAGGGATGGAGACGCTGGTCATGGCTAAGAAGATGCTCGGGAAGGTGGTCGCGGGCGCCGCCCTCGGCGGCGCCGGCCTTCTCGTGTTCACCCCGGGGATGGCCTACGCGGGCGGGCACGACGAGGGCAAGGTCGTCGCCAGGCCGCACGTGGTGAAGGCGGGGGACACCGTCGAGCTGCTCGCGATCTGCTCCGAGCCGCAGAAGCACGCCACCGTCTGGTCGAAGGTGACCGGCAAGGTCGACCTGCACCCGGCTCGCGACGGCGAGCACGGCGACCGGACCGACCGCGGCGGCGACCACGGCAAGGGCCCCGACGGCAAGGGCCCCGACGGCAAGGGCCCCGACGGCAAGGGCCCCGACGGCAAGGGCCCCGACGGCAAGGGCCCCGACGGCAAGGGCCCGGACGGCAAGGGCCCCGACGGCAAGGACGACCACGGCAAGGGTCCCGACGGTCGCGGCGAGCCGGGCGGCGACGGGCACGGCCCGGACGGCAACGGGCCGGGTGGCAACGGGCCGGGTGGCAACGGGCCGGGTGGCGACGGCATGCCGCAGCCTCCGGCGAACCAGCCCCAGCCGCCCGCCGGTCAGCCGGGGGGACAGCCGCAGCCGGGCGGCGCGGGCGGCGGCACGGCCGTCGACCCGGGCGACTGGCAGGGGCACGACGAGTACGGCCAGGACGCCGAGCCGGGCTGGGAGAAGGAGCAGCGGGGCGCGCCGGACTGGACCAGGGACGCGCACGGCTCCGACGGCAAGGGCCGGTACGGCAAGGACGCCAAGGGCGAGCACGGCAAGGACGCCAAGGGCGAGCACGGCAAGGACGCCAAGGGCGAGCACGGCTCGTGGCAGGGCGGCAAGGACGAGCACGGCTCCTGGCAGGACGACAAGGGCGACTGGCAGGGCAGGGACGAGCACGGCTTGTGGCCGGACGACAAGGGCGACCACGGCAAGGACGACTGGCAGGCGAGCGGAGGCGCCTGGCAGGACGACAAGGGCGGCTACGGCAGGGACGCCGAGCACGACTACGGCGATGACGGCTGGGAGCACGGGAAGGACTTCGTCTACTACGGCGAGGCCACCGTCTCGCACGACGCCCGGCCGGGCCGGTACGAACTGCGGGGCACCTGCGGTGAGGGCGAGCTGGTGGTCCTGCCGCGCGGTGGGGTCGACGGCGGCGACGGTGGCATGACGAGCACCGGCGTGGACCGCAACCTCGCCACCGGCGGCGCGGGCATGATCGGCGCCGCGGCGCTGGGCGGCCTGGTGCTGCTGCGCCGGCGGCGGGCCGGTGGCCTGGTCTGACCGGACGACGACCCGGGCCGGCGGCCGTCACGGAAGTCCGTGGCGTGCCGCCGGCACCGCCGTCGTCGTCCTGCTCGCCATGGCCGGGGCCGGTCTGATCGGCGCTTCCGTCCGGACCGTCCCGCCGCCGTCACCGCCGCAGCCGATCTCGCAGGCCGCTCCCGTCACCACCGGACCGCGAGCCGACCCGGCCGGGATCGCCACCGACCCGGACACCGAAGGGCCGGACGCCGCGGGCCGGCCGCCTGCGGAGGCCGCCGGGGGCGGCAACGGCCCGGCGACGCCGGACCCGCCGGCCGGGTCCGTCACCCCGGGAGCCCTGGGCACGACGGGCACCCCGGGCGCGACGGGCGCCACCGGCCCCGCCCCGGCCCCGCTCCCCCGATCGGCGCCGGCCACCATCTCGATCCCCCGCATCGGGGTGCAGGCGCCGATCATGTCGCTCGGCACGAACCCGGACGGCACGGTCCAGGTGCCCCCGCTGGACCAGGCCATGAAGGCCGGCTGGTACTCCCCCGGCGCCAGCCCGGGCGAGGCCGGTAACGCGGTGATCGTGGGTCACGTCGACTCCGCCCAGCTCGGCCCGGCGGTGTTCTTCAACCTCGGCGCGCTGGTGCCCGGCGACACGATCGTGGTCACCCGGCAGGACGGCTCGTCCGCCACGTTCACGGTGCGGGAGGTCGGGTCGTACCCGAAGACCGCCTTTCCCGCCGCGCAGGTCTACGGCCCGTCGGCCGTGCCCGCCCTGCGCGTCGTGACCTGCGGCGGGGTGTTCGACCGGACGGCCGGCAGCTACTCGGACAACATCGTCGTCTACGCCCCGATGACGAGCTGAGGGCCTACACGGCAGTGGCCCGGTGGTCGGTCCCCGACCACCGGGCCACGCACGCATCAGCGGTCAGGCCGCCGCCGAGGTCCGGACCAGGGTACGGATCTGGCGCAGCAGCACCGACAGCGCGGCCAGGTCGGCGCGGGACTCGTCGAACTCCCCCATCGCCCGGTGCGCCCGGTGGATCGAGGTGGCGTTCGCCTGCTCCCACTCCTGCACCCGCTCCACCGGTGGCACGTCCTCGGGCGTGGACCCGAGCACCTCCGCGGTGAGCGCGGCGAGCGCGGCGTACAGGTCGTAGCGCAGCGCCATCCGGGCCAGGGTCTGCCACCGGTCCTCGCGGGGCAGCAGGGAGATCTTCGACAGCAGCGCGTCGACCCGGAACCGGTCGGAGAGCACGAAGTAGACCGAGGCCACCTCGCTCACGTCCCGCCCGGTGCCCTGCGCCGTCTCGACGATGTCCAGCAGGCCGAAGCTGTACATCAGGCGGGTCGCCTGCTCGGCCAGGTCACGCGGCAGCCCACGGCCGACCAGCGACTCGATGTGCGCCGCGATGGCCTCCCGCTCGGTGCCCCAGAACCGGTGCTCCAGGTCCGGCAGGAGCCGGGCCACCCCGTCACGCAGGCGGGAGATCTCCGCCGGCACGTCGATCGGCGACCGCCGGTTGGTGACCAGCCAGCGCACCGCGCGGTCGAGCAGCCGCCGGGTGTCCAGATAGACGGCGGTCTGCAACTCGGGCGAGACCTTGTTGTCAAGCGCCTCGACCGCGTCCCACAGGTCGCGCAGGCCGAACACCTCGCGGACCACCGCGTACGCCCGGAGCACGTCGGCCGCGGACGCCGCAGTCTCCTCGACCACCCGGAAGACGAACGAGATGCCGCCCCGGTTGATCGCCTCGTTGACCAGGACGGTCGTGACGATGTCCCGGCGCAGGCGGTGCCGGCCCATCCGCTCGGCGAAGCGCTGCCGCAGCGGCGTCGGGAAGTAGTTGACCAGGACCTCGGTCGTCCACTCCTCGTCCGCCAGGCCCTCGCCGACGATCTCGCGCTCCAGCACGATCTTGACGTACGCGAGCAGCACCGCGAACTCCGGCGCGGTCAGCCCGCTCTCGGTGCGGACCGCCAGCTCCTCGTCCGAGGGCAGCGCCTCCAGCGCCCGGTCCAGCGCACCGGACCGCTCCAACTCGTTGATCATCCGCCGGTGCACCGGCAGCAGCGAGGCGGCCTGTGCCTGGGCGTTGTTGAGCGCCCGAGCCTGGTCGTAGTTGTCCCGCAGCACCAGATCGGCGACCTCGTCGGTCATCTGGGCCAGCAGCTCGTCGCGCTCCGGCCGGTCCAGCTCACCGTCGGCCACCGCCGTGTTGAGCAGGATCTTGATGTTGACCTCGTGGTCGGAGCAGTCCACACCGGCCGCGTTGTCGATGAAGTCGGTGTAGATGCGGCCGCCGGTCGAGGCGTACTCGATCCGGCCCTGCTGGGTGAAGCCCAGGTTGCCGCCCTCGCCGACCACCCGGCAGCGCAGGCCCTTGCCGTCCACCCGGATGGCGTCGTTGGACTTGTCCCCCACGTCGGCACTGGTCTGGCTGGACGCCTTGACGTAGGTGCCGATGCCGCCGTTCCAGAACAGGTCGACCGGCGCGGTGAGGATCGCCTTCATCAGCTCCGGCGGGCTGAGCTGCGTGACGTCCTCGTCGAGGCCGAGCACCGCGCGGACCTGCGGCGAGACCGGCACCGACTTCGCGGTACGCGGGTAGATCCCGCCGCCTTCGGAGATCAGCTCGCGGTCGTAGTCCTCCCAGGACGAGCGGGGCATGTCGAACAGCCGCCTGCGTTCGGCGAAGGACCGGGCCGAGTCCGGATCCGGGTCCAGGAAGATGTGCCGGTGGTCGAACGCGGCCACCAGGCGGATGTGCTGCGACAGCAGCATCCCGTTGCCGAACACGTCGCCGGACATGTCACCGACACCGACCACCGTGAAGTCCTGCGTCTGGGTGTCGTGCCCCAGCTCCCGGAAGTGCCGCTTGACGGACTCCCAGGCGCCACGGGCGGTGATGCCCATCTTCTTGTGGTCGTAGCCGGCCGAGCCGCCGGAGGCGAACGCGTCGCCCAGCCAGAAGCTGTGCGCCTCGGAGATCTCGTTGGCGATGTCGGAGAACGTCGCGGTGCCCTTGTCGGCGGCCACCACCAGGTACGGGTCGTCGCCGTCGTGCCGGACCACGTCCTCGGGCGGCACGATCTCGCCGCTGACGATGTTGTCGGTGACGTCGAGCAGCGCGGAGATGAACTCCTTGTAGCAGATGACCGCCTCGTCCCGGTCGCCCGGCTTCTGCTTGAGCACGAAGCCGCCCTTGGCGCCGACCGGCACGATCACCGCGTTCTTCACCATCTGCGCCTTGACCAGGCCGAGGACCTCGGTCCGGAAGTCCTCGCGCCGGTCGGACCAGCGCAGGCCGCCGCGGGCCACCGGCCCGTAGCGCAGGTGTACGCCCTCGAACCGGGGCGAGTAGACGAAGATCTCGAACTTGGGTCGCGGGGCCGGCAGGTCCGGGATGGCCTGCGGGTCCAGCTTGAACGCCACGTACGCCTTGGGCCGCCCACCCACCGGCTTCTGGTAGAAGCTGGTGCGCAGCGTGGCCTGGATCAACGTCAGGTACGACCGCAGGATGCGGTCCTGGTCGAGGCTGGCCACCTCGTCCAGGGCCTCGGCGATCGCGTCGACCAGCTCACCGCTGCGCTGCCGGCGCTCGTCGAGCGTGGTCGCGCCCGGGGCGAACCGGGTCTCGAACAGTTTCACCAGCAGTCCGGCGATCTGCGGGTACGCGATGAACGTCTGCTCCATGTACTCCTGGGAGAACACGGTGCCGGCCTGACGCAGGTACTTCGCGTACGCGCGCAGCACGACGACCTGCCGCCAGGTGAGCCCGGCCCGGAGCACCAGCTCGTTGAAGCCGTCCACCTCGGCCTCGCCCCGCCAGGCGGCGGCGAAGGCGTTCTCCACGTGCGGGCGCACCTCGGCCAGGTCCTGGTGCCGCTCGGGCAGCTCCAGACCGAAGTCGTAGAGCCAGATCCGGCCGTCGACGCGCTCCACCTCGTACGGGTGCTCGTCGACCACCTTCACGCCGAGGGAGTGCAGCACCGGCAGCACGGCGGAGAGCATCATCGGCTCGCCGTACCGGTAGACCTTGAACCGCACGTCCATCGCCTCGTCGGCGGCGCGGGCGGCGTACGGACGCGGCGGCGCCTGCTTGCGGAACAGGTGCATCTCCAGCTGGCCGGGCTCCTCCAGCAGCTCCAGCTTCGCCAGGTCCTTCATCGCCTCGTACGGCGTGTGCCCGTCCTTGTAGCCCTCCGGGAACGCGTCGGCGTACCTGGCGAACAGGTGCTTGGCCTGCTCGTCGCCGAGCTTGCGTTCCAGCACCAGCCGGTAGTCGTCGTCCCAGAGCCGGGTCGCGTCGGCCAGCTCCTCGGCGAGCAGATCGGCGTCGATGTCGCCGGGCGGGTTGTTCGGGTCGGTACGCACGATGAAGTGCACCCGGGCCAGCATCGACTCGGTCACCCGCGTGGTGTAGTCGACGCCGACGCCGTTCAGCTCGCGCAGCAGGATGTCCTGCATGCGCAGCCGGTTCTGCGTGGTGAAGCGGTCCCGCGGCAGGTAGATCAGGCAGGAGATGAACCGCCCGTACGCGTCGCGGCGCAGGAACACCCGCAGTTGCCGGCGGCCCGCCATCCGCAGCACGCCGATCACCGCGTGGTACAGGTCGTCGGTCTTGATCTGGAACAGCTCGTCGCGCGGGTAGGTCTCCAGGATCTGCAACAGGTCCTTGCCGGAGTGGCTGCGCAGGCTCAGGCCCGAGCGGTCGAGCACCTCGGCGACCTTGCGCCGGACCACCGGCAGCTCCTGCACGCTGGTCCGGTACGCGGCGGTGGAGAACAGGCCCAGGAAACGCCGCTCCCCGACCACCTCGCCGGCCTCGTTGAAGATCTTGAAGCCGATGTAGTCGAGGTACGCCGAGCGGTGCACAGTGGCACGCGAGTTGGCCTTGGTGATGATGAGCAGGCGCTTCTCCAGCACCTTCTCGTGCGCCTCGGGCGTCATCGAGTTCAGCGACCGGGCCTCCGGCGAGTCGGAACGCAGGATGCCCAGTCCGGTGCCGAGCACCGCCTCCAGGGCCTGCCCGCCGCGCGCGCCGTCGGTGTCGACCAGGCGGTACTCCCGGTAGCCGAGGAACGTGAAGTGGTCGTGCGCCAGCCAGCGCAGCAGCTCCACCGAGTCGGTGATGTCCTTCTCCGGCACCGGCGGGCGGTTGTCCGACGTCCGGGCGGCGGCCAGCTCGTCGGCGAGCGCGAGGGCCCGCTGCCGCATCTTCGGCCAGTCCTCGACCGCCTCGCGCACGTCGGTGAGCACCCGCTGCAACTCGCGCCGCAGCGTCTCCCGTTCGGCCGGGTCGCGGACCGGGTCGATCTCGATCCGCATCCAGCTCTCGACCAGGTCACCGGCGATGGCGTCGTCCGGTTCCACGTCCGCCGAGACCTCGGTGAGCCGGCCCAGCGGCTCACGCCGCACCACGACCAGCGGGTGCACCAGCAGGTGCACGTCGAGGTGGCGGGAGTTCAGCAGGGCGGTCACGGAGTCGACCAGGAACGGCATGTCGTCGGTGACGATCTCGACGACCGTGTGGTGCTGTTCGGCGTCCGGCTCGTGGATGCGGAGCTTCAGCTCGCCCGGAACGCGCTGCTGGGCCAGGTCCCGGTGGGCCCGGGCCGCCTCAAGCATCTCCTCGGCGGTGAAGCCGATCAGCTCCTCGTCCGGCGCGAACCGCCAGAAGCGGTCCACGAGTGTGGCCGCGTCGTGGTCGTCGCCGGCGAGCGCGACCGCCTGGGCGACCAGCCGCTCCGCGTTGGGAACTGGCTCGTCCAGCTCGGCGTCCTCCGACTCGTCGGCCAGTGCCTGCGCGGGCAGGCCCAGGTCGTAGAGGGTGTCGATGCTGGAACCGGTCATCCCGGTCACCCCTGTGTCGAGACGGCCGAAACCGTCTCCGTCGGTCGCCGAATCGAAGCTGTCGTCGTCGTCCCGGCCGGTGTCAGCCGGCCGGAGGTCGGGTCCCGGTTTGATCGCCGGACGCCGGTCCATTGGTGCCACTCCCCTCGACCCACCGCGTTGTGGGTCACTCTGCCGCCCAGCCTAGGCCCTACCGCGTGGTACCTCCCGCGGCGGACCACTGGCCGGACGTCCGGATCGGGACTCTGTCCTTTCACCCGTTGCGGGCCCGTGGTCAACCGATCGCGGAGTACCCCGACTGGCGATGTTCATCACACTGTCACACGCCGCTTCTGGCGCTGCCGGAGGCCGTGGCGGGGCGATGGGGAACGCCGGACCGTACTAGCGTGCAGGGCAGTTGAGCACCGGAGGGACTGCTTCATGCCCGTGTCGTACCCCGTCCGCCCCCGCCGTCACACCCGTCACCGCGCCCTCCCGGCGCTGGTCGCCGTCCTGGTCGCGGCCGGCGCGCTGACCGGATGCTCCGGGGACGACGGCCCCGAGACGGCCGTCGAGGCGTTCCTCGGCGGCTGGCGCACCGGCGAGCTGCGGGAGGTCGGCTTCGTCGAGCCGACCGGCGGGCGGGTGCCCGCGGGCGAGGTGACCAAGCAGATCCAGGCGCTCGCCGGCGCGCTCGCGGCCAACCCGCCGGAGCTGGCGCGCACCGGCGACATCACCACAAAGGGGGACGTCGCCACCGCCCGCGTCAAGGTGAGCTGGGCGCTGCCCGGCGGCGGCACCTGGGCCTACGAGAATCCGGTACGCCTCAAGCGCGGCGGCGACGACCAGTGGCAGGTGATCTGGGAGCCGTCGGTGGTGCACGAGAAGCTGGAGGGCGGTGACCGGATCGCGCTGCGGCGGGAGCCGGCGCAGCGCGCCGGTGTGCTGGACGCGGCCGGTCAGCCGATCGTCGCGCCGCGCCCGGTGGTCCGGGTGCAGGTCGTCCCCGGCGAGGTCGACGACGTCCCCGGCCTGGTCCGGAAGCTGGACGCCGCGTTCCGGGCGATCCGGCCCGCGCTCACCCCGCCGGTCGACCTGGGCGACCTCCCGAAGCGGATGCAGGAGGCGAAGCCGGACGGGCGCGTCGAGGTGGTGACGTTGCGCGACGAGGCGTACCGGCAGATCAAGCCGCGCATCCACGAACTGTCCGGCACCCGGTTCGTCTCCGAGCAGCTCATGCTGGCGCCGACCCGCGAGTTCGCCCGGGCGCTGCTCGGCTCGGTCGACCAGGCCACCGCCGACGACCTCCAGGCCCACCCCGAGCGGTACGCGCGCGGCGACCTGGTCGGCCACGGCGGCCTCCAGGGCCGGTACGACGAGCGGCTGCGCGGCGTCCCCGGCGTCACCGTGATCACCGAGCGGACCACCCCGGACGGCAAGGTGGAGCCGACCGGCACGGAACTGTTCCGCGCCGACCCGAAGCCCGGGCAGCCGGTGAAGACCACAATCGACGTGGCCACCCAGAACGCCGCCGACGCCGCGTTGCGCGGGCAGGCCCGCCGCTCCGCCCTGGTCGCCGTGCGGATCAGCGACGGCGCGGTGCTGGCCGCCGCGAACGGCCCGGGCGCGGCGGGCGAGAACCTCGCCTTCACCGCCCAGGTGCCGCCCGGCTCGACGTTCAAGATGGTCAGTGCGCTCGGCCTGCTCGACCGGGGCGCGGTGACTCCGCAGGCGACTGTGGACTGCCCGAAGACGTCGACCGTCGAGGGCCGGGTCTTCAAGAACTCGGACAACTTCGAGCTGGGCCCGGTGCCGTTCGCCACCGACTTCGCCAAGTCGTGCAACACCGCGTTCACCGCGCTGGCACCCAAGCTCGGCCCTGACGGGCTGGCGCAGGCGGGCCGTACGCTCGGCCTGGAGGCCGCGTGGGATCTCGGCACCGACGCGTTCACCGGCAAGATCTCCGCCAACGGCTCGGCCACCGAGCAAGCCGCCGCCGCGATCGGCCAGGGCACCACACTGGTGAGCCCGCTGGCGATGGCGAGCGCCACGGCGGCGGTGGCCCGGGGCAGGTTCGAGCAGCCCGAGCTGCTGCTCGACCCGGCGCCGGCCAAGCCCGCGCCGGCCGGCGAGGCGCTCAAGCCGGAGTCGGTGACGGCGCTGAAGTCGATGATGCGCGGGGTGGTCACAGCGGGCAGCGGCAGCGCGCTGGCGGACGTGCCGGGCGAGCCGGTGCACGGCAAGACCGGCACCGCGGAGTACGACAACAACCCGGCGCACACGCACGCCTGGTTCGTCGGCTGGCAGGGCGACGTGGCCTTCGCCGTCTTCGTGGAGCAGGGCGGGGCGGGTTCGAAGGTCGCGGCGCCGATCGCCGAGGAGTTCCTGCGCGGCCTGGCCGCGAGCTGAGGCGTACCGGTCAGGCGATGTCGATGCCGGAGCGGGCCGGGTCCGGCTCGTCTCCGGTGGCGGCGCGGCGCAGCCGGCCCGGCCCGAGCGAGTCGTCACCGAGGTCGTCGTCGGCGGTCGGGTCGGGGCCGATCGGCTCGACCGCGACCGCCGGCGCCGGCACGGCCGCCGGGGCGGGCAGCGGCTCGGGCAGCGGCTCGGGCTCGGGCCGGCTGTCGGCGGCGCGGGGCGCCGTGGCGACCGGTCCGGCCGGCAGCAGCCGGGGCGGCACGGCGCCCGGCGCGGCAACCGGGGCGAGCCCGGCCACCACGGTGTTGACGATCTCGGCCGCGTACGCCCCGTCCGGGTCGTAGTCGGGGTCGAAGACGGTCAGCTCGACGCCGAGGCAGTGCGGGGTGTCGACCAGCCCGGCGAGCAGGATCTCCAGCTCGGCGAAGGCGATGCCGCCGGGGTCGGGCGCGTCCACGGCGGGCATCACCGCCGGGTCGAGCACGTCCACGTCGATGTGCACCCAGTAGCCGGCGCAGTCGACGAGTTGTTCGTGCGCCCACTGGGCGGTACGGGCCGCGCCCTCGGCGCGCAGCGCCGGCACCGGCCGGGTGGTGATGCCGGCGGCCTGGAGGTCGAGCCGGTACTCGTCCTGCGCGCGGATGCCGAGCACCACCACGTCGATGTCCCGGAAGTACGGCCGGCGGCCCTCGATCGCGGCCAGGTCGGGCTGTCCCCGGCCGGTGACCAGGGCGAGATCCTCCCCGGCGGCGGCGCCGACGTACGAGGCGTTGCCGGGGTGCCGGAAGTCGGAGTGGCCGTCGACGAAGACCAGCCCGATCCGCCCGCCGACCGCCTCGCCGAGGCGGTGCATGGCCAGCGCCGAGCCGAGCAGCACCGAGCAGTCACCGCCGAGCACCAGCGGGAACTCGCCCCGGTCGATGATCGCGCCGATCCGGTCGGCGAGCGCCGCCGAGTACGCGGAGATCTCCGGCGCGTGGCAGACGCCGTCGCCGGGCCGCCAGTCTCCCGGGTCGTACCGGGGCGGGGTGAGGCAGCCGGCGTCGCGGGCCCGCAGCCGGGCGAGCAGGCCGTGGTCGCGCAGCGCACCCGGCGCCTTGGCGCACCCGGGGACCGAGCTGGCGGTGGGCGGGCGCAGTCCGAGGTTCGTCGGCGCGTCGAGGACGGCGATCCGGCGCATATGGGCTCCCGTCCTCGGCGGTCGGGCGGGCCGGCGGTGCGCCGGCCCGCGCGGGTTGACTCAGAACAGCGCGCTGGCCAGGGCGCGTCGGGCGGAGGCCACGGCGGGGTCGTCCGGGCCGGCGATGGTGAACAGGCCGAGCAGGTGCTGGCGTACCCGGTCCCGGTCGTCCCCGGCGGTGCGCCGGACCAGGCCGACCAGCCGCTTGTACGCCTGGTCGGCGACGCCGCTGAGCACCTCGATGTCGGCGGCGAGCAGCTGGGCGTCCACGTCGTCGGGGGCGGCGGCCGCGGCGTCGAGCGAGCCCTGCGGGTCGACACCCGCGACCCGGCGGGCCAGCCCGACCTGCGCCAGGCCCGCCTCCGCCGCCGCGTCCGCCGGCGACTCGGCCAGGATCTTCCGGTACGCCGCCTCGGCCGCGTCGAGGTCACCGCTCATCAGCGCGTCGTCGGCGGCGTCGAGGCGCGGGTCCTCGGGCTCGGCGACTGTGACGCCACCGGCCTTGAGGACCGCCTGGAGCCACTGTCGCACCTGCGACTCCGGCACCGGACCGGGGAAGGCGTCGATCGGGCGGCCACCGACGATGGCGTACGTGGTGGGCAGCGTCTGGAGCTGGAACATCTGCGCGAGCCGCGGCTGCTGCTGCACGTCGACCCGGGCCAGCAACCAGGCTCCGCCGCCCTCGGCGGCAAGCCGCTCCAGCACCGGGGCGAACTGGTCGCTCTCCGGGTAGCCGGCGGCACCGAAGAAGACCACCACCGGTGTGGTGAGCGAGCGTTCGAGCACCTCGGACTGGATGTTCGCCTCGGTCACGTCGATCACGGCGGTGGAGCCGGCGGGGCTGCCCGGCAGCCCGGTCGGCCCAGCGCCCTGGGACGGTGTGGCGGAGGAGGTGTCGGCCGGTGCGGGGGTGCGCAGCGCGCTGAGGTCGACCGCGCCGCGGGTGAAGATCGACGAGGTGATCCGTGGGTCGCTCATGGTTGTCTAGTCTCGCACGTGCGTCACGGATCTCCGACCAGCCGCGACGGCGACAGTCGCCACTCTCCCACCTGCTCAGCCCGTGCAAGGAAGGGCCCCCTGTTAACGCCTGCGGTAGAGGAAGGGCCCCTTCTTAACACGGCGTGTTAAGAAGGGGCCCTTCCTTGCACGGCGGTGGGTCAGAAGCGGGCGGGCTCGCGGTAGACGCCCCACTCGGTGCGGAGGGCGTCGCAGATCTCGCCGAGCGTGGCCTCGGCGCGGACCGCGTCGAGCATGGCGGGGATCATGTTCTCGCCGGTCCGGGAGACCTCGACCATCCGCGCTACGGCCGCGGTGACGGCGGCGTCGTCGCGGGCCGACTTGCGCTCGGTCAGCACCCGGCGCTGCTCCAGCTCCACCTCGTGCGAGATGCGCAGGATCTCCAGGTCCTTCGCGACGGTGCCGGTGTGGCAGTTGACGCCGACGATCCGCTTGTCGCCCTTCTCCAGCGCCTGCTGGTAGGCGAAGGCCGACTCGGCGATGTGCCCGGTGAACCAGCCGTCCTCGATACCGCGCAGGATGCCGGAGGTCATCGGGCCGATGGTGTGCGGGCCCTCGCCGCCGAGCTGCTTGATCCGGGCGAAGATCTCCTCCGCCTCGGCCTCGATCCGATCGGTGAGCGCCTCGACGTACCAGGAGCCGCCGAGCGGGTCGGCCACGTTCACCACGCCGGTCTCCTCCATCAGCACCTGCTGGGTACGCAGGGCGATCTCGGCCGAGGAGTCGGTGGGCAGGGCGAGCGTCTCGTCGAGGGCGTTGGTGTGCAGCGAGTTGGTGCCGCCGAGCACCGCGGCCAGGGCCTCCACGGCGGTCCGGACCACGTTGTTCACCGGCTGCTGGGCGGTCAGCGACACCCCGGCGGTCTGGGTGTGGAACCGCAGCCACTGCGCCTTCTCGCTGGTCGCCCCGTACACGTCGCGCAGCCAGCGGGCCCAGATCCGGCGGGCGGCGCGGAACTTGGCGATCTCCTCGAAGAAGTCCACGTGGGAGTCGAAGAAGAAGCTCAGGCCGGGGGCGAACGTGTTCACGTCGAGGCCGCGCGACAGGCCCAGCTCGACGTACCCGAATCCGTCGGCGAGCGTGTACGCCAGCTCCTGCGCGGCGGTCGAGCCGGCCTCGCGGATGTGGTAGCCGGAGACGGACAGCGGCTTGTACCGGGGGATCTCCCGCGCGCAGTACTCCATCAGGTCGCCGATGAGGCGCAGGTGCGGCTCGGGGTCGAACAGCCACTCCTTCTGCGCGATGTACTCCTTGAAGATGTCCGTCTGGAGCGTTCCGTCCAGCGTGGACAGGTCGGCGCCCTGCCGTTCGGCGGCGACCAGGTACATGCAGAAGACCGGCACGGCCGGACCGGAGATGGTCATGGAGGTGGTCACGCCGGCCAGGTCGATGCCGTCGAACAGCACCTCCATGTCGGCCGCCGAGTCCACGGCGACGCCGCAGTGGCCGACCTCGCCGAGGGACTGCGGGTCGTCCGAGTCGCGGCCCATCAGCGTCGGCATGTCGAAGGCGACTGACAGACCGCCGCCGCCCGCGCCGAGGATCATCTTGTAGCGCTCGTTTGTCTGCCGGGCGTTGCCGAAGCCGGCGAACTGCCTGATGGTCCAGGTCCGCCCGCGGTAGCCGGTCGGATACAGACCCCTGGTGTACGGGAACTCGCCGGGCCAGCCGATCCGCTCGAACCCGGGGTACGCGGAGTCCTCCGGCGGGCCGTACACCGGCTCGACCGGCAGTCCGGACAGCGTGGTGAAGTCCGCGTCGCGCTTGCGGGCGGCGTCGTAGCGGGCCTGCCAGCGGGCCCGACCGGCGGCGATCTCGTCAGCGTCCATCCGCGGAGCTCCTTCTCAAGTCGTCGTCCCGAGTCCGAGTGTAGAGCGAAATCCTGAACGATCCTTAAGGGCACGCGTACCGGCTGGTAACCCGGCGGCCGGCCCATCACCGTCGATCCGCAGGTCAGAGTCTCGCCTCGGGTGGCGGACGGCTGCCCGGCGGGCCTCGCGCCGGCCCGCGACGGCGTCCGGCGCCTCGGGTCGGGCCGCGGCACGCACAGGTGACCGGTCAGCCGGTGGGCTCGGGCCCGCCGGCACGCATGACGTCCCGCGCGGTGAGCGCCACGTGCAGCGACAGGCGCCGCTCGCTCGACTCCAGGTCGACGCCGAGCACCCGCTCGATCAACTCCAGCCGCTGGTACAGCGCTGATCGCGACACCGACATCGCGTCCGCCGCGCGCCGCTTGTTGCGGCCCTCCACGAGGTACGTCTCCAACAGGGCGACGTGGTTCGTGCCGTGGCGCTGGTCGTAGGAGAGCAGCGGGCCCAGCTCGCGCTCGACGAACGTCTGCAGGCGCACGTCGTCGCGCAGCAGGTACAGCAGGCCCCGGAGGCGGACGTCGTGCAGCCGGTAGAACGGGCGCGGCTCGGCGGTGTGCACCGTGGCGTCGGCCACCTGCGCCGCCTCGGCCAGCGAGCGCCGGGCCAGGTCGAGCGTCCGGACCACCGATCCGGCGGCGACCACGACGTCCGATCCGGCTCGGTGGCCCGCCCGGGTGAGCGCGGCGGACAGGTTCCCCAGCGCGGCCTCGTCGGAGCCGGTCTCGTCGAGCGCGACGAGGAGCGTGACACCGGTACCGCCGGCCGCCTCGTCCACGTCGCCGACGAGCGCCGCGAGCCCGCACTCGCGTACCGCCGTCTCCACCGCGTCGAGCAGTTCCCGCCGGTTCGCATTCCCGCCGGCACCGGCGCCCGGGGCCGGACGGCGCCGCCGGACCACGACGCCGAGCAGCCGTCGCTGCTCCAGGACCACACCGAGCCCGCGCGCCCGCAGCGCCACGTCCCGGGTGGGCGCCGAGTGGTTGACGATGCTCAGCAGCAGGCTGCTGCGCGCCTGCCGTTCGACCGACGACGAGTCCCGGGCGACGAGCTGGTTCAGCGCGATGGTGGACGCGGCGCGTTCCAGCAGCACCCGGGTCCGGGCCGGTGGCTCCTGGTCGCACAGCAGCACGAGCCGACCCCACCTGTCGCCCCGCGCCTCGACACCTGTCACCAGCCAGCCCGAGCGCGGTTCGTAGCCGGTGCCGGACGGGACCTCGACCGCGCGTGAGCGGGTCTCCCAGCGGTCGAGCAGCTCCTCGGCGGTAAGCGGGCCGGTCTCGTACGCCAGCACCTGGTGGGCGAGGTTCTCCAGCACGGCGGGACGCCGGGACAGGCGGGTGACCTCGCGGAGCACCTGCCGGGGCTCGGCGCCCTCCACCGAAAGCTCGGTGAAGATGCGGTGGATCTCGTCCTTGGCGAGCAGGTCGGCCGTCTGCTCCTCGACGATCACCGAGTGGACGACCTCGGTGACGGCGACGAACCGCATCTCGCGGCGGAGCGCGATCAGGGGCAGGTTCCGGCTGCGGGCGTGCTCGACCAGCCCGGCCGGCAGCGTGCCGCCGAACCGGCGGCCCAGCTCGACCACCACACCCGCCACCCCGACCGCCGCCAGGTCGTCGATCCACCGGCGCAGCCCGTCGTCGTCAGGGGGCAGGCCGATACCGGTGGTCAGGACCAGCTCGCCGCCCCGGAGCAGGTCGGCGATCTCGGGGATCTCGGCGACGTGCACCCAGCGCACCGGCGCGTCCAGCCGGTCCCGGCCCGCCAGGACGCGCGGCCCGGCCTGCTGCAACGCCGGCAGTTCGAGCACGTCTCGGACCGTCATGGGCATCGGAGCGTCGCCCCCTCTCCTCCGGCGCACAGTATGTGCGCTTCCGGTGGACGGGAACGACACAGTGTCCATTGCCCGGACCTGGGCAAGCGCAGATGATCCCGGGCATGACCCAGACAGCACCCGGCACCGCGCTCACACCCTTCCCCCTGGAGCGGGTGACCCACTGGATCGACGGCAAGCCGGTCGCCGGCGTCACCGAGCGTACGGCCCCGGTCTACGATCCGGCGCTGGGCGCGGTCCGGGCGGAGGTGCCGCTGGCCTCGGTCGACGAGGTGGACCAGGCGGTCGCGTCGGCCGCCGCCGCGTTCGCCTCCTGGCGGACCTCGTCGCTGACCAGGCGCACCCAGGTGCTGTTCGCGTTCCGTGAGCTGGTCGACCGGCACAAGCAGGAGCTGGCCGAGCTGATCACGGCCGAGCACGGCAAGGTCGTCCCGGACGCCCTCGGCGAGGTCACCCGCGGCCTGGAGGTCGTCGAGTTCGCCTGCGGGATCCCGCACCTGCTCAAGGGCGGCTATTCGGAGGGCGTGTCCACGAACGTGGACGTCTACTCGATCCGCCAGCCGGTCGGCGTCTGCGCCGTCATCTCGCCGTTCAACTTCCCGGTGATGGTCCCGATGTGGTTCGTGCCCGTCGCTGTCGCGGCGGGCAACACGGTCGTGCTCAAGCCCAGCGAGAAGGACCCGTCCGCGTCGCTGCTCGTGGCCCGGCTCTGGGAGCAGGCCGGCCTCCCGGCGGGCGTGTTCAACGTCGTGCACGGCGACAAGGTCGCGGTGGACCGGCTGCTTGAGCACCCCGAGGTCAAGGCGGTGTCGTTCGTCGGCTCCACGCCGATCGCCCGGTACGTGTACGAGACGGGCACCCGCAACGGCAAGCGGGTCCAGGCCCTCGGCGGCGCGAAGAACCACATGGTGGTGCTGCCCGACGCCGACCTGGACCTGGCCGCCGACGCGGCGGTGAACGCCGGGTTCGGCTCGGCCGGCGAGCGGTGCATGGCGATCTCGGCCCTGGTTGTCGTCGAGCCGGTCGCCGACGACCTGGTGGCCCGGATCCGCGAGCGCATCGCCACGCTGAAGGTCGGTGACGGCCGGCGCTCCTGCGACATGGGTCCGCTGGTCACCCGGGAGCACCGCGACCGCGTCGCGTCGTACCTCGACGCGGGCGTCGAGGCGGGCGCGGAACTGGTGGTGGACGGCCGCGACGTGCGCGTCGACGGCGACGGGTCCGGGTTCTGGCTCGGCCCGAGCCTGCTGGACCGGGTGTCGCCGGAGATGAGCGTGTACACCGACGAGATCTTCGGCCCGGTGCTGTCGGTGGTGCGCGTCGGCAGCTACGACGAGGCGCTCGCGCTGGTGAACGCCAACCGGTACGGCAACGGGACGGCCATCTTCACGAACGACGGCGGCGCCGCGCGTCGCTACCAGAACGAGGTCGAGGTCGGCATGGTCGGCGTCAACGTGCCGATTCCGGTGCCGATGGCCTACTACTCCTTCGGCGGCTGGAAGGACAGCCTCTTCGGCGACTCGCACGCCCACGGCACCGAGGGCGTGCACTTCTTCACCCGCGGCAAGGTCGTCACCTCCCGGTGGCTCGACCCCAGCCACGGCGGGATCGACCTCGGCTTCCCCGAGAACGTCTGAGCAGCGGAAGTGAGAACGCGATGAGCACCAGCGCACAGCGCACCTACGAACTCGACCGCGCGCACGTCTTCCACTCCTGGTCCGCCCAGTCGTCGCTCGACCCGATGGTGGTCGAGCGGGCCGAGGGCTCGTACTTCTGGGACGGCGACGGGAACCGCTACCTGGACTTCTCGTCGCAGCTCGTCAACACCAACATCGGCCACCAGCACCCGGTGGTGGTCGCGGCGATCCAGGAGCAGGCCGCCAGGCTGTGCACGATCGCGCCGTCGTACGCCAACGACGCCCGCGGCGAGGCGGCCCGGCTGATCACCGAGTTGACCCCGGCGGGCCTTTCCAAGGTGTTCTTCACCAACGGCGGCGCGGACGCGATCGAACACGCCGTCCGGATGGCCCGGCTGCACACCGGCCGGCCGAAGGTGCTGTCGCAGTACCGCAGCTACCACGGCGGCACGCAGACCGCGGTGAATCTGACCGGCGACCCGCGCCGCTGGCCCAGCGACAACGGCACCGCCGGAGTCGTGCGCTTCTTCGGCCCGTTCCTCTACCGGTCGGAGTTCGGCGCCACCACCGAGGAGGAGGAGTGCACGCTCGCGCTGCGCCACCTCGAACGTGTCGTGGAGATGGAGGGCCCGTCCACCATCGCCGCGATCGTGCTGGAGACGGTGCCGGGCACCGCCGGCATCATGCCGCCGCCGCCGGGCTTCCTCGCGGGCGTACGGAACCTGTGCGACAGGCACGGCATCCTCTACGTCGCCGACGAGGTGATGGCGGGCTTCGGGCGTACCGGCGCCTGGTTCGCGCTGGACCATCACGGTGTGACGCCTGACCTGATCACCTTCGCCAAGGGCGTGAACTCCGGTTACGTCCCGCTCGGCGGCGTGGTGATCGCCGACCACGTGGCCGAGACGTTCGCCACCCGCGCCTACCCCGGCGGCCTGACCTACTCCGGCCACCCGCTGGCCACCGCCGCCGCCGTCGCGACCATCAACGTGATGCGGGACGAGCGGATCGTCGAGAACGCCGCCACGATCGGCGCCGACGTGCTGGGCCCGGGACTGCGGGAGCTGGCCGACCGGCACCCGAGCGTCGGTGACGTACGCGGGCTCGGCGTGTTCTGGGCGCTGGAGCTGGTACGCGACCGCGAGACGAAGGAGCCGCTGGCGCCGTACGGGTCGTCGTCGCCGGAGATGAACGAGGTGCTGGCCGCGTGCAGGCGCGGCGGCCTGGTCACGTTCGCGAACTTCAACCGGATCCACGTGGTGCCGCCGTGCACCGTGTCGGCGACGGAGACCAAGGCGGGCCTGGCGATCCTCGACGAGGCGCTGACGCTGGCCGACCGCCACACGGTCTGAGCCACCGCCCCGCCGCGCCCGAACGGTCCGACAGTCACAGCAGCAGCCGGCGGGCGCACGGACCGTCGTGGTCGGCCCGCAGCAGGCAGCGCCGGCCGTCGCCCATCCGCAGATCGCAGAAGACCCGATGGCGTACGCCCTGCTCGTCCTCGGCCGAGACGGTGGTCTCGCCCGGGTCGGCCTGGGCGAGCACGCCCGACCAGCGGGCGACGACCCGGGCCAGGCGTACGGCGCCGGCCATGTCACCGGCGACGACCGGCAGGTGGATGACGAACCGCTCGCGGGAACTCATCGACCGTACGCTCCCGCGTTCATCCGCTTCTGCGCCTGCTCGGACTGCCAGCGCCGCAGCGCGTCCCGGACCCGCGCGGTCTCCTCCCGACTGACGCCGAGCGCCCGGTGGACGTCGGCCAGGTCGAGCGCCACCCGGTCGAGGAACTCGTGCACCTCGGCCGGGTCGAGCCCGCGCCGACCCAGCCGCGTCGTCCGGAACCGCCGTTCCCGCACCTGCCAGGGGCGCAACGGCGTGTAGTTGGCCGCCCGGTAGCAGCCCGGCTGGGTGGTGCCGCGACCGGCTCGCTCGCGCCGACCGGGCCACCGGAGGTTCCACCGCACGAAGGCCTGCCTCTCGTGGTCGAAGGGACTGGAAGGGCGGAGCCACCCGCCCGCCGCGCACGGGCGGCTCCGCCCGCCCCGCCACCGCAGCGTCACTTCGCGGTACGGCACCGGAGCAGTCGAGATTGAGCGCACTCGAAGGAGTCATGTCCGCCGGTCACCGCGCAAACACGCGCCGACCACAGCAAGAATCCAACATGGCTACAATCCATCATTGCCATAAAGCCTTGATGGATCAGATCTACCGGGGCACAAGGCTTACGTCATGACCATCGATCCGCGCTCGCACACGCCGGTCTACGTCCAGCTCGCCGACCTGATCCGAGAGCAAGTCGAATCGGGCGCGCTGCCGCCCGGGGCGAGCGTCGGCAGCGAGTCGCGGCTCAGCCAGGAGCACCAGATCGGCCGCGACGCGGTCCGGATGGCGATTTCGCTGCTGCGGTCGGAAGGGCTCGTGACCACCAGCCGTCCGCTCGGCACGCGGGTTCGGGAGACGCCGCAGCGCAGGCAGGTGGAGTTGGCCGCGGGCGCGAGAGTCGTCGCGCGGATGCCTACCGGCGCCGAGCGCCGGAACATGCTGCTGGACGAGGGCGTACCGGTGCTGGAGATCCACGGCCCGGAGGGCGACGTGGAGTTGCTGCCGGGTGACGAGGTGGAGCTGACCCGCCCGGCGCACGACTGAGCCGGGCGGCGTACGTCAGGCGGTGGGCGTACCCATCGCCACGTCGTCGACCCGGATGTTGATCTCGGCGGCCCGCAGTCCGTACGCCTCGATGGCGGACGCCACCGCGGCCCGCACCTCGTTCGTCACCTGCGGTACCGGGTACCCGGCGTCGATCACGAGGACCAGGTTGACCACTGCCGAACCATCGGTGACGTGCGCCGAGCAGCCGCGCCGCGCGTCCCCGACCTGGTCCAGCCCGACCCGGTCCAGCACGGCGTTGAAGAAGCGGGCGATGTCGCCGCCCAGTTCGGCCACCCCGGGCACCGACTTCGCGGCGGCCACCGCGATCTTCTCGACCACCTCGTCCGAGACCGAAGTGCTCCCGCCCGCCACGGTCCCAGGCATCGCCGGCAGCTCCTGAGTAGCGTCGTGCTCCACGCGCCCCACCCTCCCTCGTCCCGGGGAGCGTACATCGACCGTCGATCATGGAGTTACGGCCCCGGCAGAAGCCGCGAAGCAGGCGCAACCGGGGCCGCAACCGCAAGATCGCGGGGTTCGTACCAGGAGCGAGGGCTGGGGGCGGGTCAGGAGCCCAGCTGGGAGAGCAGTTCCTCCGCCGCGGCGTACGGGTCGACTGCGCCCTCGGCCACCTTGGCGGCGAGCGTCGGGAGCTGCGTACCGTCGCGCAGTGAGCCGATCCGGGCGCGCAGCACGCCCAGCGCGATGGCCTCGATCTCGGCGGCGGCCCGCGCCTCCCGGCGGCGGCGCAGCTCGCCGTGGCGCTCCAGCCAGTCGCGGTGCTTGTCGATCGCGGCGGCGATGTCGTCGATGCCCTCGGCACGGGCGGCGATCGAGCGCACCACCTGCGGCCGCCACTCGCCCGGCCCGCGCTCACCGAGCGCGATCATGCCCTGGATGTCGCGGACGGTGGCGTCCGCGCCGTCCCGGTCGGCCTTGTTGACCACGAAGACGTCGGCGATCTCCAGGATGCCGGCCTTGACCGCCTGGATCGCGTCGCCCATGCCGGGCGCGAGCAGCACGAGCGTGGTGTCGGCCAGCGAGGCCACCTCCACCTCCGCCTGCCCGACGCCGACGGTCTCGACGAGCACCACGTCGCAGCCGGCGCCCTCCAGCACCCGCACCGCCTGCGGCGTCGCCGCGGAGAGCCCGCCCAGGTGACCGCGGCTGGACATCGAGCGGATGTAGACGCCCGGGTCGGTGGCGTGGTCCTGCATCCGGACCCGGTCGCCGAGGATCGCGCCGCCGGTGAACGGGCTGGACGGGTCGATGGCCAGCACGCCGACCCGGTGACCGCGCGCCCGCAGCGCGCGGACCAGTTCGTTCGTGGTGGTCGACTTGCCCACACCGGGCGAACCGGTCAGGCCGACCACCTGGGCGTGCCCGGCGTACGGCGCGAGCGCCGCCGCCACCTGCGGCAGCACCTCGTCGCCGGACTCGACCAGGGTGATCAGCCGGGCCACCGCGCGGGGGTCACCCGCGCGGGCCCGCTCCACCAGCATGGGTACGTCTCGGCTGCGGCGCACCGGCCCGGAGGCCGCCGCCGGGGCGTTGCTCGCGTCGTTCAAGACAATCAGCTCTCGGCGCCGTTCGGTACGTGGATGATCAGCGCGTCGCCCTGCCCGCCACCGCCGCAGAGCGCCGCCGCGCCGGTGCCGCCGCCGCGCCGCTTCAGCTCCATCGCGAGCGTGAGTACGAGGCGGGCGCCGGACATGCCGATCGGGTGGCCGAGCGCGATCGCGCCGCCATTGACGTTCACCTTGTCGGCGCTGATCCCGAGGTCGCGGGTCGACTGGATGCCCACCGCCGCGAACGCCTCGTTGATCTCGATGAGGTCGAGGTCCTCGATGC
The DNA here is from genome assembly GCF_900091565.1 of Micromonospora marina. Taxonomy (GTDB): domain Bacteria; phylum Actinomycetota; class Actinomycetes; order Mycobacteriales; family Micromonosporaceae; genus Micromonospora; species Micromonospora marina. Next base: position 151,335 of record NZ_FMCV01000010.1, read on the forward strand.
TCAGGCCGCCCTTCCTCAGGGCGTGGTTGATCGCGTTCGACGGCTGCGAGTGCAGGGAGTTGTCCGGGCCGGCCACGTTGCCGTGCGCGCCGATCTCGGCCAGCCAGGTCAGGCCCAGCTCCTTGGCCTTCGCCTTGCTCATCACGACCACTGCGGCGGCGCCGTCGGAGATGGGCGAGGAGCTGCCGGCGGTGATGGTGCCGTCCTTGGTGAAGGCGGGACGCAGCTTGCCGAGCGACTCGGCGGTGGTGTCCGGGCGGATGCCCTCGTCCTCGCTGATCACCAGCGGGTCGCCCTTGCGCTGCGGGATGACCACCGGGGTGATCTCGTCGCCGAAGTGGCCGTTCTTCTGCGCGGCGGCGGCGCGCTGGTGGCTGGCCGCGGCGAACGCGTCCTGCTCCGCGCGGGTGATGCCGTGCTTCGCGCCGTGACGCTCGGTCGACTCACCCATCGAGCAGCAGTCCCAGGCGTCGGTGAGACCGTCGAGTGCCATGTGGTCCTTGACCGTCACGTCGCCGTACTTGTAGCCGGAGCGCTGACCGAGCAGCAGGTGCGGGGCGTTCGTCATCGACTCCATGCCACCGGCCACCACCACGTCGAACTCGCCGGCCCGGATGAGCTGGTCGGCGAGCGCGATCGCGTCCAGCCCGGATAGGCAGACCTTGTTGATGGTCAGCGCCGGGGTGGACATCGGGATGCCGGCCTCGACGGCCGCCTGCCGGGCCGGGATCTGCCCGGCACCGGCCTGGAGCACCTGGCCCATGATCACGTACTGGACCTGCTCGGGCGCGACACCGGCCCGCTCCAGGGCCGCCTTGATCGCGATGCCACCGAGCCCGGTCGCGGGGAGGTCCTTGAGGTTGCCCAGCAGGCGCCCCATGGGGGTCCGCGCGCCGCTGACGATCACCGAAGCCATTGCCTGCCTCCGAGGGGGTGCCGACCTGTACGCCTTAACGATTGTTCGGTCAGACTAGCGTCATGGCTGAGAACTCCCCCGTCGAGCCCGCTGCCGAGTTTGTCACAGACATCGGCCTGCGCCGCATCGACCACGTCGGGATCGCCGTGGCCGACCTGGACGCCGCGATCGACTTCTACCAGCGCACGTTCGGGATGCGCTGCGTGCACACCGAGACCAACGCCGAGCAGGGCGTACGCGAGGCGATGCTCGCGGTCGGGCCGGACGCCTCCGGTGGCATGGTGCAGTTGCTCGCCCCGCTGTCCCCGGACACCACGATCGGCAAGTTCCTGGACAAGCGCGGTCCCGGCATCCAGCAGGTCGCGTACACGGTGGCCGACATCGACGTGGCCTGTGCGGCGCTGCGTGAGCGCGGCGTACGGCTGCTCTACGACGCCCCCCGGCGCGGCACCTCGGACTCCCGGGTCAACTTCGTGCACCCCAAGGACGCCGGCGGGGTACTGATCGAGCTGGTCCAGCCCGCCTGACATGCAAGGAAGGGCCCCTTCTTAACAGACGTCTGTTAAGAAGGGGCCCTTCCTAACAAGTGGGAACGCGCGCGGCCGTGCGCACTTGCACGTTCCCACGGACACCTCCACGCATCGGTGGATGCGGTTTTTCACACAGGGGTTCCCGCTTTAGCTACCGTTCAGTAACGTCCGCCCGAACAGCAGCGGCGACCGGTGCCGAATGTGTCGATTGCCGACATGGCGGTCCCGTCGCACCGGCGCCGACGATGGCAGCACCCCTGCCCGCGGTGTGCGGGTGCGGACAAACGGGAGGTCACCGTGCAGGACATCCTCGAAGCGATCATGGCGGCGGAGGGTTCGTCGCAGCCGGAGCGGGAGCTCGCCGGCCTCGCCGGCCTGCCCGTGCCGGAGAGCTACCGGGGCGTGGTGGTGCGTGCCGAGGACACCCGCATGTTCGACGGCATGGCCACCCGCGACAAGGACCCGCGCAAGGCGCTGCACGTGCAGGAGGTGCCGACGCCCGAGCTGGGCCCGGGTGAGGCGCTCGTCGCCGTGATGGCCAGCGCGATCAACTACAACACGGTGTGGACGAGCATCTTCGAGCCGCTGCCCACCTTCAAGTTCCTCCAGCGGTACGGCCGGCTCTCCGAGCTGACCCGCCGCCACGACCTGCCGTACCACGTGGTCGGCTCGGACGCCGCCGGCGTGGTGCTGCGCACCGGGCCCGGCGTGACCAAGTGGAAGGCCGGCGACGAGGTGGTCGCGCACTGCCTCTCGGTCGAGCTGGAGGACTCCGCCGGCCACGACGACACGATGCTCGACCCGCAGCAGCGGATCTGGGGCTTCGAGACCAACTTCGGCGGCCTCGCCGAACTGGCGGTGGTCAAGGCCAACCAGCTGATGCCGAAGCCGCGCCACCTGAGCTGGGAGGAGGCGGCCAGCCCCGGGCTGGTCAACTCCACCGCGTACCGGCAGCTCGTCTCGCACCACGGCGCGAACATGAAGCAGGGCGACGTGGTGCTGATCTGGGGCGCCTCCGGCGGCCTCGGCGGGTACGCGACCCAGATGGCGCTGGGCGGCGGCGCGATCCCGGTCTGCGTGGTCTCCTCGCCGGAGAAGGCCGAGCTGTGCCGGAAGATGGGCGCCGAGCTGGTCATCGACCGCACCGCCGAGGGGTTCCGGTTCTGGAAGGACGAGCAGACCCAGGACCAGGACGAGTGGCGCCGCTTCGGTGAGCGCATCCGCGAGCTGACCGGCGGCGAGGACCCGGACATCGTCTTCGAGCACCCGGGCCGGGAGACGTTCGGCGCCAGCGTCTACGTCGCCAAGAAGGGCGGCACGATCGTCACCTGCGCCTCCACCAGCGGCTTCAACCACCAGTACGACAACCGCTACCTGTGGATGCACCTCAAGCGGATCGTCGGCAGCCACTTCGCCAACTACCACGAGGCGTGGCAGGCCAACCGCCTGGTCGCGCTGGGCAAGGTGCACCCGACCGTGTCGAAGACGTACGCGCTGGAGCAGACCGGCCAGGCCGCGTACGAGGTGCACCGCAACGCCCACCAGGGCAAGGTCGGCGTGCGGTGCCTCGCCCCCGCCGACGGGCTCGGCGTCCGGGACACCGAGATGCGTTCCCGCCACGAAAGCGCCATCAACCGGTTCCGCGGTCACTGACCGTACGGCCGCCCCGGATTGCCTTTCCGGTTGACCGGGGCGCCATTCGACCGGCGTACGCACAAAGGGCCGCGGGTGCCGACCCGCGGCCCTTTTCGCGCCACCTTCCCCGCAGAAGCCCGACCCGCCCCACCCGCCCGGGAGCTGCCAAGATCGCCAATTGGTCCAGTCTCGCCGGACGGCGCAGTTGACCATGTAAACAGGACGCGAAAGGTGCCCACCGCTCTTGCGAACCACCCTGGGGCGTCTGCCAGTATGTCCCAATGCCCCAGCAGCAGTCCTCCCCTCTTGCGTTCTTCGATAACGCGAACTCACAGCCCGATTTCACCGTTGGCCTGCGTGGATACAACACCAACCAGGTCGACGACTTCATCGGCCGCCTCAGCGCCGCCCTGAGCCAGTCCGAGCAGGCCCGCGCCGAGGCCGAGCAGCGGATGAACGACGCGCAGCGCCGCCTGCGGCAGGCCGAGCAGCGCCAGAGCGCGCTGGAGCAGAAGCTCACCGAGACCAACAAGCAGCTCGAGGAGAACAGCCGGCCGACGCTCTCCGGCCTGGGCACTCGCGTCGAGCAGATCCTGCGGCTGGCCGAGGAGCAGGCCAACGACCACCGCAACGAGGCCAAGCGCGAGTCGGAGGGCATCCTCTCCGCCGCCCGCCTCGAGGCGCGTGAGATCACCGACAAGGCACGCGCCGAGGCCGCCGCCATGAAGGCGACCGCCGAACGCGAGGCCGGCAGCGTCCGCACCGCCGCCGAGCGCGAGGCCGCCGAGGTCCGGGTGCAGGCCCGCCGCGAGGCCGACACGCTGCGCGCCGACGCCGACCGGGAGACCAAGCAGCTGCGTACGGTCACCGCGCACGAGGTGGCCGAGCTGAAGTCGACTGTCGAGCGCGAGGTCGCCACGCTGCGCGCCACCGCCGAGCGGGAGATCACCCAGCAGCGGGCCAAGGCCGCGCGGGAGGCCGAGGAGAAGCGGGCCGAGGCGACCAAGCTGCTCACCGACGCGCGCGACAAGCGCGACAAGGACCTCCAGGCCCTGGAGCTCCAGCTCGCCGAGCGGCGGGAGAAGGCCGAGCGCGAGGAGTCGGAGCGGCACGCCACCCAGGTCGCGCAGACCCAGAAGCTGGTGAACGAGGCGGAGCAGCGGGCCCGTGCCGCGCAGGAGCGCGCCAAGGAGATCGAGCAGCGGGCCGAGGCCCGCCGGGTCGAGTCCGAGCGCACCGCGAACGAGACCGTCGACAAGGCCAAGGCGCTGGCCGACAAGACGCTCAACGAGGCGCGCGCCGAGGCGCAGCGGGTGCTCAACGAGGCCCGTACCGAGGCGGAGCTGACCACGCAGGCGGCCCGCCGCGAGGTCGAGGACCTGACCCGCCAGAAGGACGCGGTCACCTCGCAGCTCGGGCAGATGCTGTCCGGTCTGGCCGGCATCGTGCCGGGCGTTCCGGCCGGCGGCAAGGCCGATGCGCCGAAGGCCGACGCCTCCGGGCAGAAGGTGACGGCCGAGTCGGCCGGCTGACCGAGACACCCGCTGTCGGGGGCATGAGCCACGGCGCGGGGTGACACCGGGTGACCGGTGTCACCCCGCGCCGTCATGCGTGTGCGGCCCGCTTCGTCCGGAGGGTGAAGTAGGTCCCAGGAGGGGCGTCCGTATCGCCCCAGCAGAGCCGGATGCGTGTGAGGATGGGGGCATGTCGCACGGCGAGGAACTGTTCGCGCTCGGCGGGGACGTGACGACGGAGCCCAGCTTCGAGTCCGCCCTGCGGGGATACGAGAAACGGCAGGTCGACCGCTACGTCGCTCGCGCGGAGCACGAGATCGCGGCGTTGACCACCGAGCGGGAACAGGCGTACACCCAGATCCACAAGCTGGCCGGTCAGGTCGAGGTGCTCCAGCGCGACCTGGCCCAGGTGCGCAAGCAGGCGGCGGTGGTGGACCGGGCGTCGTTCCGGCACCTGGGGCCGCGCGTCGAGCAGATCCTCACCATGGCCGAGGAGCAGGCCGACGAGATCCTGGCCGCCGCGAACGAGGAGATCGAGGCCCGCCGCGCCGCCGCCGAGCACATCGTCGAGGAGGCCCGGGAGCAGGCCAACAAGGCGCTCAAGGACTTCGAGATCGCGCTGGCCGCCCGCCGGGCCGAGGAGGAGCGGCACACCGCCGCCCGCAAGGCCGAGGCCGAGGCCACGCTCAAGGCCGCCAAGGACGAGTCGGCGAAGCTGCGCAAGGCCGCGCACGACGAGTCGACCAAGCTGCGGACGGCCGCCCAGGACGAGGCCGAGAAGCTGCGCCGGACCGCCCAGGACGCGCTGGCCAAGGCCCAGCAGGAGGCCACCCAGCTCCGCGACACCGCCAAGGAGATCCACGCCCGGGCCCAGCAGGAGGCCGCGCGGCTGCGTGAGGCCGCCAAGGAGGCGCTGGCCAAGGCCCAGCAGGAGGCGAGCCAGCTCCGCGAGGCCGCCAAGGAGGTGCACGCCAAGGGCCAGCAGGAGGCCAAGCGGCTCACCGACGCCGCCGCCGAGGCCGGCCGGGCCACGCACGCCAAGGCGCTGGCCGAGGCCAAGAAGATCGTGGACGACGCGGAGGAGGCCGCCAAGGCCACCCGCGGCCGGGCCCGCACCGAGGCCAACCGGCTCACCACCGAGGCCGCGGAGGCCGGCAAGCGCAACCGCGCCGAGGTCGAGGCGTACGTGCAGCGCACGCGCACCGAGACCGAGGCGTACGTGCAGCAGTCCCGCGCGCAGACGCAGCAGGAGCTGGGCGCCTGGCGGGCCGGGGTGGAGAAGGAGGTCGCCGAGCGGCGGGACGGCGCGGAGAAGGAGCTGGCCCAGCGCCGGGCCGCCGCCGAGCAGGAGTTCGCCAGGCGCCGCGACGAGCTGGACAAGCAGCACACCAGGCGGCAGGAGGAGCTGGAGCAGGCGTACACCACGCGGCGCGACGAGATCGAGCGCACCGCCGCCGGCATCCGTGAGGCCGCCGAGGCCGACGCGCTGAGCATGCGGCAGCAGGCCGAGCTGGAGGCCGCCGAGCTGCTGCGCCGCGCCGAGGCGGACGCCACCGCGCAGCGGCGCAAGGCCGACGAGCACGTCGCGGCCTCGCGCCGTCAGTTCGAGGAGTACGCGGCCACCACCCAGCAGCACCTCGCCACCACGCAGCAGCACCTGGCCGCCACCCAGCAGGAGGTGGCCGCCGGCCGGCAGCAGCTCGCCGGGGTGATGCTGGAGATCGCCAAGGCCCAGCAGGAGCTGGCCGACCTGCGTACCGAGACCTGGAAGTCGCGGCAGGAGTCCGACGACCTGCAACGCCGCCTCACCGACCTGCGGCGCGACGCGGACGCGGCCGGGATCGCGGCCACCCCGGTCGATCCGGGCGACCTCGCCGCCGCCTCCACCGGCCGGGCCACGGCCGACAGCAAGCCGGCGGGCGAGGGCACACCGGTCACCAGCGGCGTGGAGACCGTCGGCGACACCCCGGCCGGCGGCGGTGCGCCGGCGGCCGTGAAGGGCACCGCCACCGCGGTTTCGAACGGCGCCGGCCCGGCCAAGGGTGACGGCGGGCCCGCCGACGCGGGCAGGGCGAAGCCGGTCGGCGAGCCGGTGACCACCATGGATTCCCTTGGCGGAGCGGGGGTCGACGGCGAGCCCACTGTGGCGGCCGTACCGGGCGAGGGCGGCCGGGGCGCCACCCCCACGAAGATCACCAGCACCGGTGAGAACGGCAAGCGCCCGACCAAGCCGACCACCGACGAGCGCAGCGCCAAGCCCAGCACCGTGACGGTCGAGAAGGACTGAGCCACCCGCCGCGCCGGATCGGGGGAGGTGGCGGCCGTGGATCCCACCGGCGAGGCGGAACCCGCGCGCGACGCGACGAGCGCCGCCGGCAACCCGCGAATCGGGACGGACACGAGCAGCGGACGGCCCGTCGACGTCGAGCCGGGCGAGTTCGAGCCGAGCGGCCGGTTCGGCGTGCCGGGCCGCCCGCTGCGGCGCAGTGCCTTCCTGATCGGGTTCACCGGCGCGCTCGGCGTGCTGCTGGCGTACGCGCTGTTCCTGGGCATCCGCAACGCCGCCGGCATCCTGGTGCTGGTGGTGATCGCGCTGTTCCTCGCGGTCGGCCTGCACCCGGCGGTGGTCCGGCTGCGCAGGTGGGGCGTGCCGCGTGGGCTGGCCGTCGCGGTGGTGACGCTCGTCGTGGTGCTGCTGATCGTCGGCGGGCTGCTGGCGCTGGTGCCGCCGGTGGTGACCCAGTCCGGCCAGTTCGTGCAGCAGCTGCCCGGGTACGTCGAGGAGCTGCGCCGCAATCCCACCGTCAACGACCTCGTGGTCCGCTACGACGTGATGGAACGGGTCCAGGCGGCGGCGGACGCGGACACGATCGGGCGGGCGCTCGGCGGGGTGCTCGGTGGGGCGCAACTGGTCTTCGGGACGATCTTCCGCCTGCTCACCGTGCTGGTGCTGACGATCTACTTCCTGGCGTACTTCGACAAGCTGCGCGAACTCGGGTACGCGCTGGTGCCGCGCTCGCGCCGGCAGCGGGTCCGGCTGATCGGTGACGAGATCCTCACCCGGGTCGGCGCGTACATGGTCGGCGCGCTCGCCATCGCGGTGCTGGCCGGGGTGACCACGTTCGTGTTCGCGCTGGCCGTCGGCCTGCCGTACCCGTTCGCGCTCGCGGTGGTGGTTGCGGTGACCGACCTGATCCCGCAGATCGGCGCGACGCTGGGCGCGGTGGTGGTGACGCTCGTCGGGCTCGCCACGGATCTGCCGGTGGGCATCGCCTGCCTGGTGTTCTTCGTGCTCTACCAGCAGGTCGAGAACTATCTGATCTATCCGAAGATCATGCGCCGGGCGGTGTCGGTGAACGAGGTGGCGGCGTTGCTCGCCGCCCTGCTCGGGGTGGCGCTGCTGGGCGTGGTGGGCGCGCTCATCGCGATCCCCACCGTGGCCGCGTTGCAGCTGATCCTGCGCGAGGTGGTGCTACCCCGCCAGGACGCCCGCTGAAGCGGCTACTCGGCGCGTCGCTGGGCCGGGCCGGGCACCGGGGTGTCGGCGAACGCGGCGACAGTGCGGTCGGCGTACGCGCTGACGTCGCCGGTCTCCATCGGGCCGTCCCAGGTGGTCGGCAGCGGCAGCGGTACGCCGGGGACGACCCGCTGGACGATCTCGTCCAGCACCTTCTCCGCGTCGCCGACCCACAGGTGCTTGGCACCGTCCACGCCCACCACCTCGGCCTGCGGCACGGCGGCGAACCGCTCCCGGGCCTCCTCCGGCCGCAGGTAGTCGTCGAACTCGGGCACCAGGGCGGTGAGCGGCTTGCCCGTCTCGGCCCAGACCGCCAGGTCCTCCGGGGCGGAGTAGCGCAGCGGCGGGGAGAGCAGGATCGCTCCCGCCACCGCCGGGTCGCAGCCGTACTTCAGCGCCAGGTCGGTGCCGAACGACCACCCGACCAGCCAGATGTTCGGCAGCTCGTGGAACTCGGCGTACTCGATCGCGGCGGCCACGTCGAACCTCTCCCCGACCGCCCCGTCGAACGCCCCCTCGCTGGTGCCGCGGACGCTGCTGGTGCCCCGGGTGTTGAACCGGAGCACGGCCAGGCCGGCCAGCTCCGGCAGCCGCCAGGCCGCCTTGCGGAACACGTGGCTGTCCATCATCCCGCCGTGGGTGGGCAGCGGGTGCAGGCAGACCAGGGTGGCGGACGGCTCGCCCTCCAGCGGCCGGGCCAGCTCACCGACGAGCGTCAGCCCGTCGGCTGTGTGCAGCTCGATGTCCTCCCGGCGGCCGGGCAGGATCGACGACGCGCGAATCGGAGTGCTCACGCCTACCAGTCTCCCGTGTCGGCGGCCCTGCCGCCCAGTGGGACGGGAACCGGGTGATCCAGATCGCTCAGCCGTAGCGCGGGGCGCCCCGGCCGCGCTGAAGGTTCGGGCCGCGCCGGTCCCGGGCCCGCCAGCAGCCGGAGTGCCAGTGCCGGCGATCGGTCAGGTCACCCCGGTCGTCGGCCGGCCAGGCCACCAGGTGCGCCACGCCCGGCCGGATCTCCTGGTCACAGCCGGGACAGCGGTACGTCTTGACGGATGCGCCGCCGCTGATCGCGCGTATCTGCCAGTCGCCGTCGCGCCACTGCTGCACTGTCGGCACGCCGTGGCGGGCACGCTCAGCGTCCAGGCCGGGGCCTTCTTCCCGGCGGGCCCGATTTCGACGGGGACTCACGATCCCAGCCTACGGCCCATCCCCACCCCACCGCCGATGCCCCGAACCCGAGCGATCTCGGTACGGATACGCCCTTCCCGGGGCGGTTCCGTACCAAGATCTCGCTCGTGGCCGGCCGGGATCAGCGGCGGGTGTGGTCGCGGAACCCGCGGCCGGACTTGCGGCCCAGGTAGCCGGCCGTGACCAGGTGCTCCAGCAGCGGCGCCGGGGCGAAGCCGGGCTCGCGCAGCTCCAGGTAAAGCTCCCGCTGGATGGCCAGCGACACGTCCAGGCCGACCACGTCGAGCAGCTCGAACGGGCCCATCGGGTAGCCGCAGCCGAGCTTCATCGCGTAGTCGATGTCGTCGGCGGTCGAGTAGCTGGCCTCCAGCATCTTCACCGCGTCGTTCAGGTACGGGAACAGCAGCGCGTTGACGATGAACCCGGACCGGTCGCCGCAGACCACGCCGGTCTTGCCGAGCTTCGCGCAGACCGCGCGGGCGGTGGCCGACGTCTCGGCGGAGGTGCGGATGGTCTGCACGATCTCCACCAGCGGCATGATCGGCGCCGGGTTGAAGAAGTGCAGGCCGACCACGTCGGCGGGGCGCTGGGTCGCCATCGCCACGTCGATCACCGGCAGCGACGAGGTGGTGGTGGCGAGCACGACGCCGGGCTTGCAGATCTCGTCGAGGCTGGCGAACAGCGCCTTCTTGACGCTCAGCTCCTCGACCACGGCCTCGACCACCAGGTCGACGTCGGCCAGGTGCTCCAGCGTCGCGGACCAGGTGATCCGGCCGAGCGCCTCGTCCCGGTCGGTCTCGCTGAGCTTGCCCCGCACCACGCCCTTGTTCAGCGAGGTCTTGACCGCCTCGCACACCTTCGCGGACTTCTCCGCGCCCCGGGTCACCGAGACGACCTCGTACCCGGCCTTGGCGAACACCTCGATGATGCCGGTGGCCATGGTGCCGGAGCCGACCACGCCGACCTTCGCGATGGCGCGGGTGCCGTCGGCGGGCGCGGCGTCCGCGGCGAGCGGCGTGAACTCGTCGGGTACGACCTTCGGGGAGCCCGGCCGCTCGTAGGTGTAGAAGCCGCGACCGGACTTGCGGCCCAGCAGACCGGCGGTGACCATCTGCTTGAGCAGCGGGGCCGGGGCGTGCCGCCGGTCCCGGCCGCCGCGCCGGTACATGGTGTCGAGGATCTCGTACGCGGTGTCCAGGCCGATCAGGTCCATCAGCGCCAGCGGGCCCATCGGCAGGCCGCAGCCGAGCTTCATGGCGGCGTCGATGTCCTCGCGGGTGGCGTAGCGGGCCTCGAACATGCCGACCGCGTGGTTCAGGTAGCCGAACAGCAGCGCGTTGGCGATGAAGCCGGCCCGGTCGCTGATCGTCACGTCGACCTTGCCGAGCCGCTCGCAGAGCGCCTCCACGTCGGCGACCACGTCGGCGGAGGTGACCACCGTGCGGACCACCTCGACCAGCTTCATCACCGGGGCCGGGTTGAAGAAGTGGATGCCGATGACCTGGTGGGGCCGGGAGGTGGCGACGGAGATCTCGGTGACGCTCAGCGAGGACGTGTTCGTGGCCAGGATCGCCTCGGGCTTGCAGACCCGGTCCAGCTCGGCGAAGATCCGCTGCTTGAGGTCCAGGTGCTCGGGCACCGCCTCGATCACCAGGTCCACGTCGTGCAGCGCGTCCAGCCCGACGCGGAAGTCCACGCGCGCCATCAGGGCGTCCCGCTCGGCCTCGGCGAGCTTGCCCTTGGCCACGGCCCGGTCGGTGGAGCCGGTCAGCGTGGCCCGGCCGCGCTCCAGCGCCGCGTCGGAGATCTCGACGGCTGCGACGTCGAGGCCGTTGCGGGCGAACACCTCCACGATGCCGGCACCCATGGTGCCCAGACCCACCACGCCCACCCTGGTGAACTCCCGCGCCACGACCGGCCTCCCCTGGCTCGACTCCGCCGTCCGCGACATGAACGGCCGCTAAGGTTATGCGCCGGAGTCTGCCATGTGACGCTGTGTTGTCGAGACGCCGTGGGATATTTCACGGCACCGCGCCTCACCCGGTGACGTTCTCCCCGGCCAGCGCCAGCAGCTCGGCGACGAACTCCGCCGGCCGTTCCAGGTGCGGGCTGTGTCCGCAGCCGGGCAGCACGACCTCCCGGTACGTCCCGCCGGCCGCCGCGTACCGGTCCAGCACCGCGCGGGTCTGCCCCACCATCGGCTGGGGCGGGCACTGCTGCGCGCCGGGCCAGCCGGGCACCACACCGAGCTGACCGAGGTACGCCAGGTCGAACAGCGAGGTGTCCGAGACGATCACGTCGGCGTCACCGCGTACCCAGGTCACCGGCGGCTTGACCGGCACGGCGACCAGCGCGTCGGCGAGCCGGAAGTGGGCCGGGGCGAGCGCGTTGAGCACGCCGCGCCCCCCGGCGGCGGTCCCCGGCCAGTGGGCCGAGGCGACAGCCGTGCCCGGGTAGTTGTCGTCGCCGGTGGCGGTGGTCAGCATGCTCTCCAGCAGCAGGTCCTCGTCGTCGCCCAGCGCGGCGGGGTCGGCCACGTACGCGGCGCGCAGCACCGCGCGCGGGCTGGTCGGACCGTCCGCGCTCCGGTCACCGGCGGCGAGCCGGGCCACGAAGTCCGGGTTCGCGCCGCCGGCGCCGGTGCCGGCGAAGTCGGGCGTGGTGGGGGTGCCGTCGCGGTCCCGGGTGCCGCCGAAGCCGTACGGGGACACCGGAGCCTCCAGCAGCAGTCCCGCCACCCGATCCGGGTGGCCGACGAGCAGCCGCATCGCGACGCCACCGCCCAGCGAGTGCCCGGCCACCACCGGCCGGGCGCCGGACGGGAACAGCTCCGGGACGTCCAGCAGCGCGGCCACGTCGTCGGCGAAGTCGTCCAGCCCTCGGGTGGCGTCGACCGGCGCGGTGTCGGTCTCGCCGTACCCGCGCAGGTCGGGGGCGACCACCCGCAGCGTCTCCGGGAGCCGGGCCAGCAGCGGTTTCCAGAACGCGGAGGAGGAGACGTTGCCGTGCACCAGCAGCACCGGCACGCCGTCCGGTGGACCGGCCACGCGGACCGCCTGGGTGATGCCGTTGGCCTGGACCGTGAGCCGTTCGCTGCGCATCCGCGCATGCTGGCACGCCCGCGCGACCCCGGTCCATGTGCCCCACCGACACAGCACCCCACCCCGACATGGCCCCAACCGCCCCACTCCGCCGGCCCGGCCTTGCGGCCGGCGGGTGCCGGGCCTCGGCGTTGCCGGGCCGCTAGCTGACGTCGGCCGGCTGGGCCTCACGCGCCTCGATCGGCTGGCGCGGCCCGGGGACGGGCAGCGGCAGGGTGGGCCGCTGGTCGCGGCGGAGCGCGCCGAAGCTCATCCCGACCGGGTCGGTCCGGGCCACGCCCGGGTCGTAGAGGCGCAGGTCGGTGCGGCCCAGCCGGACCACGTCGCCGTCGGCGATGGCCACACTGCCGGTGACCCGGGTGTCGTTGAGCCAGGTGCCGTTTGTCGAGCTGAGGTCGGTGAGCAGCACCCCCTCCGGGGTGGCCCGTACGGAGGCGTGCCGCCGGCTCAGGTGCGGGTCGGCAAGCACGATGTCGGCGGTCGGCGCGCGGCCGATCACCTGTGCCTCCTGGCCGACCCGGAACGTGAGCCCCCGCATCGCCCCACCCGACACCGTCAGCAACGGCATCAGCTCAGGATGCTCCTTCATGGACAGTCGACCTCCACCCCATCGCCCCGCGGCGTCAGCCTGCCACCTCACCGTAGCGGCTTGCACCCCCGCCCGGTCACCCCCGCGACCCCGGCCGGTCATCTCCCGTTCGCCGTTTCGGACGGCACCTCCGTCGATGCGACGGCTGATCGTCCGCGCAGCGTACGGCGCGTTCCACACCTACCGACGAGTAATTCTCGGGTCTAGACTTCGGCCATGACCGCTGTGCATGTGCCGGGTGCCCCGCTCATCTCCGAGGGTCTGCTGGTGTCGACCAGCCCGGCCACCGGCGCCGAGGCAGGCAGATTCCCGCTGGCCGACGAGGCGGACGTGCGTGCCGCGGTCGACCGCGCCCGGGCGGCCGGCGACTGGTGGGCCGGGCTCGGTTCCGCCGGCCGGCGGGACCGCCTCCAGCGCTGGCGCGGCGTGCTCGCCCGGCGGATCGAGGAGCTGGCCGACCTGATGCACACCGAGGGCGGCAAGCCGGTCGGTGACGCCGTGGTGGAGATCCTCACCGCGCTGGAGCACATCGACTGGGCGGCCCGCAACGCCCGGCGGGTGCTCGGGCCGCGCCGGGTCCGCTCCCGCCTGATCCTCGCCGAGTTCACCGGTCACCTCGAATACCAGCCGTACGGCGTGGTCGGCGTGATCGGCCCGTGGAACTATCCGGTCTTCACGCCGATCGGTTCCGTCGCGTACGCGCTCGCGGCCGGCAACGCCGTGGTGTTCAAGCCGAGCGAGTACACCCCGGCGGTCGGTCAGTGGCTGGTCGACCGGTTCGCCGAGGTCGTGCCGGAGCAGCCGGTGTTCCAGGCGGTGCACGGCTTCGGCGCGGTCGGTGCGGCGCTGTGCCGCTCCGGGGTGGGCAAGGTGGCGTTCACCGGCTCGACAGCGACCGCGAAGCGGGTGATGGCCGCCTGCGCCGAGACGCTCACGCCGGTGCTGCTGGAGGCCGGCGGCAAGGACGCGATGATCGTGGACGCCGACGCCGACCTGGACGCCGCCGCGGAGGCGTGCGTGTGGGGCGGGCTGACGAACGCCGGCCAGACGTGCATCGGCATCGAGCGGGTCTACGCGGTCGACCAGGTCTTCGACGCCTTCGTGGACAAGGTGGTGGCGAAGGCCGGGCGGCTCACCGTCGGCGCCGACGGGTCCGACCTCGGACCGATCACCATGCCGTCGCAGATCGATGTCATCCGGCGGCACATCGACGACGCGCTCGACCGGGGCGGCCGGGCGGTGCTCGGCGGCCCGGAGGCGGTCCAGCCGCCGTACGTGCACCCGACGGTCCTGGTCGACGTGCCGGAGGACTCGGCGGCCGTGCAGGAGGAGACGTTCGGCCCGACGCTCGTGGTCAACCGGGTCCGTGACGTGGACGAGGCGGTCGAGCGGGCAAACGCGCTGCCGTACGGGCTCGGGGGTTCGGTCTTCGGCCGGGCGCGGGCGGTGGCGGTGGCGCGGCGGCTACGCTCCGGGATGGCCTCGGTCAACTCGGCGCTGACGTTCGCCGGCATGTCGACGCTGCCGTTCGGCGGCACCGGCGAGTCCGGCTTCGGCCGCATCCACGGCGAGGAGGGCCTGCGCGAGTTCGGCCGGCCCAAGTCGGTCACCCGCCGCCGGGCCCGGTCGCTGCTGCCGGCGATGACGTTCGAGCGCACCCCGGCCGACGTCGCCCGCCTGGTCAAGATCGCCAAGCTCATGTACGGCCGGGGCCGCTGAGGCGGCACCTCAGAACAGCGTCAGCTCGTCGCGCTCGATGCCGCGCAGCTTGTCGTAGTCGACCACCACGCACCGGATGCCCCGGTCGGTGGCGAGCACCCGCGCCTGCGGCTTGATCTCCTGCGCGGCGAACACCCCGGAGACCGGCGCGAGCAGCGGATCGCGGTTCATCAGCTCCAGGTAGCGGGTGAGCTGCTCCACGCCGTCGATCTCGCCGCGCCGCTTCACCTCGACCGCCACCGCACCGCCGACCGCGTCCCGGCAGAGCAGGTCGACCGGCCCGATGGCGGTCATGTACTCCCGCCGGACCAGCGTGAAGCCCTCCCCCAGCGTCTCCGGGTTCGCGGCGAGCAGTTCCTGCAGGTGGGCTTCGACGCCGTCCTTGCGCAGGCCCGGGTCCACGCCCAGCTCGTACGAGGTGTCCTGGAAGATCTCCTCCAGGGTGATGCGCAGCTCCTCGCCGGCCTTGTTCACCACCCGCCAGACGCCGGGGGCCTCCTCCAGCCGGCAGGGCGGGCTCATCCAGTTCAACGGCTTGTAGGCCCGGTCGTCGGCGTGGATCGACACCGACCCGTCCGCCTTCACCATGAGCAACCGGGTCGCCGGGGGCAGGTGGGCCGAGAGCCGTCCGACATAGTCCACCGAGCACTTCGCAATCACCAACCGCACCCGCCGAGGGTAGCCGAGTCCCCGGCGGACGCCGACGAGCGCCACTGGCGCACCGGTGCCATATTGAGATCGTGCTCGAAGTCCTCACCGGTTCCGGCCTGGCCGCCTCGGCGGGCCTGAACGCCTACATCCCGCTGTTGCTGATGGGGCTGCTGTCCCGCTACACCGACCTGGTCGAGCTGCCGAGCGGCTGGCAGTGGCTCGGCAACGGCTGGGTGGTGCTGATCCTCGCGGTCCTGCTCGCGGTCGAAGTGGTGGCCGACAAGGTGCCGGTGGTCGACCACGTCAACGACGTGGTGCAGACGGTGGTCCGGCCGACCGCCGGCGGGCTCGCGTTCGGCGCGGGCGCCGGCTCCGAGACGGTGACCGTGAGCGACCCGGACACGTTCTTCTCCACGCACCAGTGGGTGCCGGTCCTGGTCGGTGTGCTCATCGCGCTCGGCGTGCACCTGCTCAAGGCCGCGGCACGGCCGGTCATCAACGCGACCACGGCCGGGGTGGGCGCGCCGGTGGCCAGCACCGCCGAGGACGCGACGAGCGTGGTCATGTCGGTGGTGGCGCTGCTGCTGCCGGTGCTGGTCCTGGTGTTCCTGGTCGCTCTGGTGATCTTCGTGCCCTGGCTGTTCCGCCGTCGCCGTGAGCGGCGCCGCGAACGCGCCGCCGCCCGGGAGGCCGGCTTCCGCGTCTGACCCGCACCGACTTCCGAAACCTCTAAAATCGGGGCAAGAAACCCAAGGAGGTACGGGAGATGACCGCGTCGTTGGAGATGCCCCGGGTCCAGGAGTGCGCCGTCAGGTCCTGCGCCTACAACCACACGAACGACTGCCACGCCTTCGCCATCACGATCGGCAGCAGCGACCACGCCCACTGCCACACGTTCGTGGAGATGCCGGTGCGCGGCGGCCTCGACCAGTTGGTCGCCCAGGTCGGCGCGTGCTCACGCGCCGACTGCCGGCACAACTCCGACCTGGAGTGTCGCGCCCCGGCCATCACCGTAGGCCCCAACATGGACATGGCCGACTGCATGACCTACGAGAGCCGCTGAGCCGCGCGCAGGCGGGCGTTAAGCGCGCAGGCGGGCGTTAAGAAGGGGCCCCTTCACTACCGGAGGCGTTAAGAGGGGGCCCTTCCTTTCAATCCAGCGCGTTCGCCTCGCGGATCACGGTGACCAGTTCGTCGATGATGCCGGTGAGCGCGAAGTCCTTCGGCGTGAACACCCGGGCCACCCCGGCGGTCCGCAGCGCCTCGGCGTCGGCGGCCGGGATGATCCCGCCCACCACCACCGGCAGGTCTCCCCGCCCGGCCGCGCGCAGCCCGTCCAGCACCGCCGGCACGGCGGCCAGGTGCGAGCCGGACAGCACGGAGAGCCCGACCAGGTCGACGTCCTCCTCCACCGCCGCCGCCACGATCTGCCCGGCGGTCAGCCGGATGCCCTGGTAGACCACCTCGAAGCCGGCGTCGCGGGCGCGTACCGCGATCTGCTCCGCGCCGTTGGAGTGCCCGTCCAGCCCCGGCTTGCCGACGAGCAGCCGCAGCCGGCCGCTGCCCAGCTCCCGGGCGGTCGCGACGACCCGCTCGCGGACCCCGGCGAGGGTCGCGTCACCGGCCGCCCCGGCGGCCCCGGCCAGGCCGGTCGGCGCGCGGTACTCGCCGTACACCTGGCGCAGCGCGCCCGCCCACTCGCCGGTGGTGACACCGGCGCGCACGCATTCGAGCGTCGCCGCCATCAGGTTCGCCGTGGTGGCGGCGTCGGCGCGCAGCTTCGCCAGCGCCTCCTCCACCGCTGCCGCGTCCCGGTCGGCCCGCCACCGGCGTACGCCGTCGGTGGCCGCCTCCTCGACGGCCGGGTCCACCTGCTCGATCGCCTCGGCGCCGGCCGCGGTGAGCGGCGACGGCTCGGTCTCGGTGAACCGGTTGACGCCGACTACCACGTCCGAGCCGGACTCCATCCGGCGGCGCCGGTCGGCGAGCGAGGCCACCAGCGCGCTCTTGAGGTAGCCGGTCTCGACGGCGGTCACCACGCCGCCCATCTCCAGCACCTTCTCCAGCTCGACCCGGGCGCCGGCGACGATGTCGTCGACCAGCGCGGTCATCACGTGCGAGCCGGCGAACAGGTCCGGGTACTCCAGCAGGTCCGACTCGTACGCCAACACCTGCTGCATGCGCAGCGACCACTGCTGGTCCCACGGGCGGGGCAGGCCCAGCGCCTCGTTCCAGGCGGGCAGTTGCAGGGCCCGGGCGCGGGCGTCGCGGGACAGCGTGACGCCGAGCATCTCCAGCACGATCCGCTGGATGTTGTTCTCCGGCTGCGCCTCGGTCAGGCCCAGCGAGTTGACCTGGACGCCGTAGCGGAACCGGCGCTGCTTCGGGTTCTCCACGCCGTAGCGGTCGCGGGTGATCTCGTCCCAGAGCGCGCCGAACGCGCGCATCTTGGCGATCTCCTCGACGAAGCGCACCCCGGCGTTGACGAAGAACGAGATCCGCTGGACCACGTCGCCCATCCGCTCGGCCGGCACCTGGCCGGAGTCGCGTACGGTGTCCAGCACGGCGACGGCGGTGGCCAGCGCGAAGCCGACCTCCTGCACCGGCGTGGCGCCCGCCTCCTGGAGGTGGTACGAGCAGATGTTGACCGGGTTCCACCGGGGCATCTCCCGCAGCGTGTACGCGATCACGTCGGCGGTCAGCCGCAGCGACGCGGCCGGCGGGAAGATGTACGTCCCCCGGGACAGGTACTCCTTGATGATGTCGTTCTGCGTGGTGCCGGCGCAGCGGCTCAGCTCCGCGCCCTGCTCGGCGGCGACGGTGCCGTAGAGGCCGAGCAGCCACATCGCCGGGGCGTTGATGGTCATCGAGGTGTTCATCTCGGCCAGCGGGATGCCCTCGAACAGCGCCCGCATGTCGCCCAGGTGCGACACCGGCACGCCGACCCGGCCCACCTCACCGGAGGCCAGCTCGTGGTCCGGGTCGTACCCGGTCTGGGTGGGCAGGTCGAAGGCGACCGACAGGCCGGTCTGCCCCTTCGCCAGGTTGCGGCGGAAGAGCGAGTTCGTGGCCGCGGCGGAGGAGTGCCCGGCGTACGTGCGCATCACCCACGGGCGGTCCCGCTCGGGCAGCCGTCCCGGCATCGCGTCGTCCATGGCCGGAGTTTAAGTTACCGTTCAGTAAAAGAGAGTGTGGAAAACCACACAACCCGATGCCCGCACCGGTGGGCCGGCACTCGGCCGGCCCACCGCACGGGTCATTCGCTGCGGGCGGTCTCCGGACCGGTGATCCGTTCCAGCAGCGGCAGGGTGGCCGCGATGACGGCGAGGCAGCCCAGCACGCCGAGGGCCATGACCGCCGCGAACCCGATCCCTGGTAGGCGCAGGTCGTAGCCCATCTGCGCGCGCAGGAACAGGTGCGCGGCGGCCAGTCCCATCCCGACCGCGACCACGGCGACGGTCAGCAGCGGCACCACGCTCTCCAGCGTCACCACGCGGCGCAGCAGCCGTACCGGGGCGCCACTGAGCCGCAGCAGGCTGAACGGCCGCCTCCGTTCACTGAGACCGGCCGCCACCGCCACGGCCAGGCTGCATCCGGCGAGCGCGAGACCGGCCACCACGACGAGATCGGCCAGCCGCTGCCAGCCCCGCATGGTGTCGGCGAAGTCGGCCTCGAAGTCGCCGGGCACGTTCGGGGCCACGAAGAAGGTGGGGAATGCGGCTTCGAGGACCGTCCGGGCCCGCTCCACCGCGACCGGGTCCGCCGCGTCGACCGCCACCGAATCCGCCGGGAGTCCCGCGAGGGCAGCCGGGTCCACCGGGGACGACGGCCAGACCCGGTCGGCCGAGGCGGACTCCCGCCAGGGGATCAGGCCCGGCGGCACCTCGGCGACGCTCGTGCCGGCTGCGCACCGCCCGTAGGCGGGCGGGATGTCCGCGCAGGCGATCACCCCGGAGTCGCGGCCGTCACCGCGTACCGGGTTCTGCCGGACGAGCACCGGGTTGCGGACGCCGGGAACCGCCGCCAGATCGGCCAGCAGCGTGCCCGGCGCCGGGGCGTCGTCCATCAGCACCATCGACAGCCGGCCGGCCTCCAGGGAACCCCGGGGCGCCGGACCGCGCTCGTGCGCGATCGTCGCCATCACGCCCACGGCCACCGTCGTGACGAACAGCGCGAGCATCACGCCGCTCACCGCCCGGAACCCGGCGGACGGGTTGTCGGCTAGCCGGCGCGCGGCGATCAGCGCGGCCGGCCGGCTGGCCCGGGCGGCCATCGCCCGGGCGCCGACCATGGTCAGCCACGGGCCGCCGGTGAGCAGCCCGACCATGACCAGCAGCAGGGCGGGCAGGAACAGCGCCGTCTGGCCGTCCGACGTGGGCGGCCGGTACACCAGGGCGAAGCCCAGCCCGGCCAGGCCGAGCGCGAGCGGGATCAGCCGGTACGCCCGGGGCGGCCGGGGTGTGACGCGGCGGCTGACACCGAGCGGGGAGATCCGGACCCGGCGCAGCGCGACCCAGGCCGCGGCCGCCGCGCCCGCCGGCACGCCGAGCGCCACCAGGAGGGCCTCCGGCGCGCCGATGGCCATGTCGCCGGGGAAGAACGGCATGCCGGTGAACGGGATGCCGGCGAGCTGCCCGCGGAACGCGAAGAACGCCGCGGAGCCGGCCGCCGCGCCGGCCGCCGCCGCGAGCGCGGCCTCGACGGCCGCGACCGCCGAGATCTGCCGGGGCGTGGCCCCGACCAGCCGCATCGCGGCGAACCGCTGCTCCCGGCGGGGGGCGCCGAGCCGGGTCGCCGTGCCGATGAAAACGAGTACGGGGAACAGCAGTCCGCCCGCGACCACGCCGAGGATGAGGTCGACAGCCGCACCCGGCAGCGGAGCGCTGTCGTCTTCGAGCCGGGTGATCTTCCGGACCTGGTCGAGCCTGCCCACCTGCTCCGGGGTGCCGCCGACCAGGACGAGCAGGGTGTCCGGCGAGGTGAGCGCCGCCGGCCCGACGGCGCCGAGGTCCCGGCCCGGGTAGCGGTCGGCGAGCTGGTCGGCAGGGGTGGCGGCCAGCAGCCTCCGCAGCGCCGGGAAGGCGTAGAACTCGCCGGGTCCTGGGGTACGGGGGACGCCGACCGGCGTGGGCGCGTCCGGGCCGGTCGCGGCGACGTCGACCCGGATGATCTGATCGCCGCGGAAGTAGTCGGTCCGGGTGGACCACAGCAGCGGGTCGGCGGACCCGCCCGCCGTCTCCTGCGGGTACATCGACGCGTAGCGGGTGAGCTGGGCGTCGGTGGCGTGCACACCGGCGAGCGTGGTGAGCATCAGGCCGGTGCCGACCGCGACGGCGGCGGCGATGGCTACCAGCCGGACCAGCGCCTCCCGGCCACCGGCGACGGCGAGCCGGAGCGCGAGCCCGATCATGAGGCGACCCCGGCGGGGGCGTTGACCCGGCCGTCCCGCACCATGACCTCCCGGTCGGCGTACGCGGCGATGCGCGCCTCGTGCGTCACCAGGACGACTGTGGTGCCCTTCTCGCGGGCGGCGTCCACCAGCAGCGTCATCACCTCCTCGCCGGTGAGCGAGTCGAGCGCGCCGGTGGGCTCGTCGGCGAACAGCACCCGGGGCTCCGCGACCAGGCCGCGAGCGAGGGCGACCCGCTGGGCCTGCCCGCCGGACAGCTCCCCGGAGCGGCGGTGCTCCATGCCGGCCAGGCCGAGCCGCTCGAACCAGCCCCGCGCGGCGCGCAGCGCCGGGGTACGGCGGACACCGCGCAGCAGCAGCGGCAGCGCCACGTTCTCCGCCGCGGTGAGTTCCGGCACGAGCTGGCCGAACTGGAAGACGAAGCCGAAGCTGTCGCGGCGCAGCGCGCTGCGGTCGGCCTCGCCGAGCGTGTCGATCCGGGTGCCGTCGAACCGGACCTCACCGGAGTCGGGGCGCAGGATGCCGGCCAGGCAGTGCAGCAACGTCGACTTGCCGGAGCCGCTCGGTCCCATCACGGCGACGACCTCGCCGGCGGCCACGGCGAGGTTCGCGCCGCGCAGGGCGGGTGTCTCGCCGAACGCGTACGTGACGTCGCGTGCCTCGATCATCGGGCTCATGGCCGTACCGCCTCTCTCAGGGCGTCCAGCCGGGCGCCCGTCGTCTCGATCCACCGCAGGTCCGCCTCGAGGTGGTAGAGGCCGTGGTCGGCCAGCATCACGTCGACGAGTTCGCCGCTGCGCTTGATCTCGGTGAGTTCGCGCATCCGGCGCAGGTGGGCGGCGCGCTGGGTGTCCAGGTACTCCTCGGCCGGGCGGTCGAGCATCAGCGCGAGCACGACCTTGGTGAACAACAGGGTCTGCAGGTGCGGTTCCGGTTCGACCGGCTCGGTCAGCCAGTGCTCCACCTCGGTGGCGCCCACGTCGGTGATGACGTAGCGCTTGCGGTCCGGCCCGGCGCCGGGAGCGACGTCGCCGACCACCACCTTGCCGTCGCGGGCGAGCCGGCTCAGCGTCGAGTAGACCTGCCCGTACGGCAGCGGCTTGCCGCGCCCGAAGAAGGTGTCGTAGTCGCGCTTGAGGTCGTAGCCGTGGCTCGGTTCGCGTTCGAGCAGGCCGAGCAGGGTCAGGGGAACGGTCATGACCAGAGACTACACCGAGTGTATACCTCGCGTATATAGCCGACCCGGCAGTGGAACGGGCCACCGCACGACGCACACTTGACGTCATGGAGAACGAGCTCGCGATTTCCGTGCGAGGGCTGCGCAAGGCGTACGGCGACAACGTCGCCGTCGCCTCGGTGGACCTGGACGTCCACCGGGGTGAGGTGTTCGCCCTGCTCGGCCCGAACGGCGCCGGCAAGACCACCACGGTCGAGATCCTGGAGGGCTACCGGCAGCGCGACGCCGGCGAGGTACGCGTCCTCGGCGCCGACCCGGCCCACCCCGACGCCGGCTGGCGCTCCCGGGTCGGCATCGTGCTCCAGGGCACCGGCGAGTTCGACGAGCTCACCGTCAGCGAGGTGGTCCGCCACTTCTCCGGCTTCTACCCGGAGGCCGACGACCCGGACAAGGTGGTCGAGCGGGTCGGGCTGGGCGCCAAGGCCAAAGCGCGCACGCACACGCTCTCCGGCGGGCAGAAGCGCCGCCTGGACGTGGCGCTGGGCATCATCGGCCGCCCCGAGCTGCTCTTCCTCGACGAGCCGACCACCGGCTTCGACCCGGAGGCCCGGCGCGAGTTCTGGGAGCTGATCCGGGACCTGTCCGCCGCCGGCACCACGATCGTGCTCACCACCCACTACCTGGACGAGGCCGAGGCGCTCGCCGACCGGGTCGGCGTGATCGCCGCCGGGCGGGTGATCGAGGTCGCGCCGCCGAACGCGCTGGGCAACCGGCAGGAGTCGCTGGCGACCGTCTCCTGGCGTACCCCCGACGGGACGTTGGCGTCGGCGGAGACCGCGACGCCGACGGCGCTGGTGTACGACCTGGCCGCGCGCTTCGGCGGCGAGGTACCCGGCCTCACCGTGACCCGGCCGACCCTGGAAGACGTCTACCTGCGGATGATCGGACACTCATGACCACCACGACGAAGCCGGCGGCCCCGGTCACCGCCGCGACCGCTGCCCGGCGGCCCGGCTCGGGCGCGCTGGCGCTGCGCCAGGGGCGGCTGGAGATCACCCAGTTCCTGCGCAGCCGGGAGTCCGTCGTGTTCACGATGGGCTTCCCGATCATCATGATCCTGATCTTCGCGGCGATCTTCAGCGACGAGATCGCACCCGGGGTCAGCTACACGCAGTACTTCATCACCGGCATGATCGCGACCGGCCTGATGACAGTCAGCTTCCAGAACCTCGGCATCTGGATCCCGATCGAGCGGGACCGGGGCGTGCTCAAGCGCTACCGCGGCACGCCGATGCCGAAGTGGGTCTGGTTCGCCGGCAAGGTGATCATGGTGGTGGTCATCGGCATCGCCGAGACCGTGCTGCTGCTCGCCGTCTCGGTGGCGATGTTCGACCTGGACCTGCCGCAGACCACCGCCAAGTGGCTGACGTTCGCCTGGGTCTCCGTGCTCGGCGTCACCGCCTGCACGCTGTGCGGCATCGCGATCTCGTCGCTGGCCCGCACCGCCCGCAGCGGCTCGGCGGTGGTCACCCCGGTCGCGCTGGTGCTCCAGTTCATCTCCGGCGTGTTCTTCGTCTTCACCAGCCTGCCCACCTGGATGCAGCAGGTCGCGGCGATCTTTCCGCTCAAGTGGATGTGCCAGGGGCTGCGCTCGGTGTTCCTGCCGGACAGCTTCGGCGCCCGGGAGCCGGGCGGCTCGTTCGAGCTGGGCACCGTCGCGCTTGTGCTGAGCGCCTGGTGCGTCATCGGCCTGGTGCTGTGCCTGACCACGTTCCGCTGGACCACCAAGCGCGACGGCTGAGGTGCAAGGAAGGGCCCCCTATTAACGCCTCCGGTAGAGGAAGGGCCCCCTATTAACAACGCACGTTAAGAAGGGGCCCTTCCTTACACCCGGGTGGCACACTCGCTGGCATGGCACACA
Source organism: Micromonospora marina (assembly GCF_900091565.1). Lineage (GTDB taxonomy): Bacteria > Actinomycetota > Actinomycetes > Mycobacteriales > Micromonosporaceae > Micromonospora > Micromonospora marina. The sequence goes on from NZ_FMCV01000010.1 coordinate 175,203, forward strand.
CGCTGACCCGGCGGACGGTGCTCACCGCCGCCGCCGGGATCGCCGGGGCCGGCCTGGTCGGCGGCCTGGCCGCCCGGCAACTGGCCGGCCCTCGACCGGGACCGGCTCCGGCCCTGCCGGACGCCCCGGCCGGCGACGAGCGGCTCATCCGTATCGCGTCCGGGGCGCGCGGCCGCGAGGTGGACTTCTGGACGGCGGTGCCCGACGGGTACGGCGACGGCCGCGGCCTGCCCGTCTGCCTGGTGCTGCACGGCGCGTCGGCCACCCCGCGCGACTACGGCCGGTTCGGGCTGGCCCGCTTCCTCACCGACGCGGTACGCCGGGGCGCCCCGCCGTTCGCGCTCGCGGGCGCCACCGGCGGGCGGCTGTCCTGGCGCGCCTCGGGCGACGACGACCCGCAGCGGATGGTGCGCGAGGAGGTACCCACCTGGTGTGCCCGGCGCGGTTTCGACAGCAGCCGGCTGGCCGTGTGGGGCTGGTCGATGGGCGGCTTCGGCGCGTTGCTGCTGGCCGAGACGTACCCGAAGTGGTTGCGGATGGCGGCGGCCTTCTCCCCCGCGGTGAGCCCCGGCGACGCGGTCTTCACCGGCGTGGAGAAGCTGCGCGGCACCCCGGTCGGGCTCTGGTGCGGGCGGCAGGACAACTTCCTCTCCGACGTCCGCGCGCTGGCCCGGGTGCTGCCCGAGGAGCCGGTACGCGCCGCCTGGGCAGACGGGCGGCACAACTTCGGCTACTGGGGCACGGTCATCCCGGACGCGTTCGCGCTGATCGGCACCGCGCTCAGCCCGCCCCGCACGTGAACCGGCCACGGACGTGAACCGCCCCCGGCCGCGCGGGCCGGGGGCGGGACGGGCCGGTCAGTACGAGTAGAAGCCCTGGCCGGTCTTGCGGCCCAGGTCGCCGGCGGTGGCCATGCGCTGGAGCAGCTCCGGCGGGAAGAACTTCTCGTCGGCGGTGTCGGTGTAGATGTTGCGGGTGGCGTTGAGCAGCACGTCCACGCCGGTCAGGTCGACGGTGGCGAGCGGGCCCATGGCGTGGCCGAAGCCCAGCTTGCAGGCGGTGTCCAGGTCCTCGGCGGAGATCACGCCGGACTCGACGAGCTTGACCGCCTCCATCGCCAGCGCGCAGATCAGCCGGGTGGTGACGAAACCGGCGATGTCCCGGTTGACCACCACCACGGTCTTGCCGATCCCCTCGGCGAACGACTTCACCGTCTCCATCGTCGCGTCGCTGGTCTTGTAGCCGCGTACCAGCTCGCAGAGCTTCATCATCGGCACCGGCGAGAAGAAGTGGGTGCCGACGACCGACTCCGGGCGTTCGGTGGCGGTGGCGATCTGGGTCACCGGGATGGCGGAGGTGTTGGTGGCGAGCACCGCGTCCGCCTTGCAAATCTTGTCGAGCGCGCGGAACACCTCATGCTTGATCTCGATCTTCTCGAAGACCGCCTCGACCACGATGTCCGCGTCGGCGGCTGCCTCCAGTTCGGTGGTCGGGGTGATCCGGCCCAGCGTCGCCTCGACGTCGGACGCCTCGATCTTGCCCTTCTCGGCGAACTTCGTCAGCGACTTCCGGATGCCGTCCACACCGCGCTTCGTGGCCGCGTCGTCGATGTCGCGCAGCGTCACCTGCCAGCCCGCCTGCGCCGCCACCTGGGCGATGCCCGAGCCCATCAGCCCGGCACCGACTACCGCGAGTCGACCCGCCATCTGCTTCTCCCTCGCCGTGTTCTGCAACGTCTGCCAGAACCCTACTTAACGAGGGATAAGCCCCGGCCGTCAGATGGCCAGGTCCGGCTCCTCCGGCGCGGTGCCGCGCTCCACCTCGACGCCGAGCGCCAGCAGGTCGGCCACGAAGTCCGGGTAGCCCCGGTCGACGTGGTGCACGTGCGAGACCTCGGTCAGCCCGTCGGCGCAGAGCCCGGCGATGATCAGGCCGGCGCCGGCCCGGATGTCGGTGGCGCGTACCGGGGCGCCGGACAGCCGCTCCCGGCCGCACACCAGGGCGTGGTGGCCGTCGGTACGGATCTCCGCGCCCAGCCGCATCATCTCGTTGGCGAACATGAACCGGCCGTCGAAGATGTTCTCGGTGATCAGCGAGCCGCCGTCGCTGACCGCCGCCAGCCCGATCGCCATCGGCAGCAGGTCGGTCGCGAACCCCGGGTACGGCAGCGTGACCACGTCGACCGCCCGCGGGCGGTCGTCCATCCGTACCCGGAAGGCGTCACCCCGGGTCTCGACCAGGCCGCCGGCCGCGACCAGCTTGTCCAGCGCGACCTCCAGGTACGCCGGGTCGAGGCCGGTCACCGTCACGTCGCCGCGGGTCATCGCGGCGGCGAACGCCCAGGTGCCGGCCACGATCCGGTCCCCCACGGCGGCGTGCCGGACCGGCCGCAACTCGGGTACGCCGACGATGTGCAGCGTCGACGTGCCGGCCCCCTCGATCCGGGCGCCCATCCGGTTCAGCATCGTGCAGATGTCGACGATCTCCGGCTCCCGGGCCGCGTTGTCGATCGTCGTACCGCCCCGGGCCAGCACCGCCGCCATGACCAGGTTCTCGGTCGCGCCCACGCTCGGGAAGTCCAGCACGATGTCGGCACCGTGCAGCCCGTCCGGCGCCTCGGCGATGACGAAGCCGTGCTCACCGGAGATCTCCGCGCCCATCCGGGCCAGCCCGGCGATGTGCATGTCCAGCCCACGCGAGCCGATGGCGTCACCGCCGGGGTGGGCCACCCGGACGTACCCCCGGCGGGCCAGCAGCGGGCCGAGCACGCAGATCGACGCGCGCAGCCGACGGACCAGGTCGTAGTCGGCCTCCGCGCCCGGCCGTTCCGGCACGTCGATGAGCACCGAGCGGGACCGCTCCACACCGCCGTGGGCCACCATCGGGTCGACCGGGTCGTCCGGGCCGAAACGTACGCCGCAGCCGAGCCGCCGCAGCACCTCGCCCATGATCGCGATGTCGGTGATCCGGGGCACGTTGGTGATCAGGCTGCGGCCGGGCGCGAGCAGCGCGGCGGCCATCAGCTTCAGCGCGGAGTTCTTCGCACCCACCACGTGCACGGTGCCGGCGAGCCGGGCGTCGCCGCGCACCCGGATGACGTCGACGTCGTTGAGCGCCGGATCGCTCGCGTCCCCCGGCCCCACCGGACTCGGCCGGGCTGGGATGGTCAGGTCCGGTATCCGTAGGCTGTGCGTCATGGCCGTCCACCTCACGCGCATCTACACCAAGGCCGGCGACGCCGGCATGACCAGGCTGAGCAACAACGAGCAGGTGCCGAAGACCGATCCGCGCATCGCCGCGTACGCGGACGTGGACGAGTGCAACGCCTCGATCGGCGTCGCGCTCGCACTGGGGCAGCTCTCGGACGAGCTGCGGGCCGTGCTGGAGTCCGTGCAGAACGACATGTTCGACGTCGGCGCGGACCTGGCGACGCCGGTCGAGCCGGACCCGAAGTACCCGCCGCTGCGGGTGACCGAGGAGTACGTCGAGCGCCTCGAGGGTTGGTGCGACGAGTACAACGCGCGCCTGAGCAAGCTCGACTCCTTCATCCTCCCCGGCGGCACCGCGGGCGCGGCACTGCTGCACGTGGCACGGACGACCGCCCGGCGCGCCGAGCGTGCGGCATGGGCGCTGGTCGCACACGACCCCGATCGGACCAGTCCCCTCCCGGCAAAGTATCTCAACCGGCTCTCCGATTTGCTCTTTATCCTGTCAAGAACGGCAAATCCGGACGGCGACGTGCTATGGGTACCGGGCGGGAAGCGCTGACCATCGGCGGCCTCCATCACGTGGAGGTGTGGGTACCCGACCTGGCGGCGGCCAGTCGTTCCTGGGGCTGGCTTCTCGGCGAGCTGGGCTGGACGCCGCGCCAGGACTGGCCCGCCGGCCGCTCCTGGCGCCTCGACGCGACGTACATCGTGCTGGAGGAGTCACCGGCGCTCACCGGCCGCACCCACGACAGGCGCGCGCCCGGGCTGAACCACATGGCCTTCCACGCCGGCCCGCCGGCCGCCGTCGACCGCCTGGTCACTGCCGCCGAGAGGTACGGCTGGAAGCTGCTGTTCCCCGACCGGCACCCGCACGCGGGCGGCCCGGACAGCTACGCCGCCTACCTGACCGACGGGCAGGGGTACGAGGTCGAACTGGTCGCCGGGACTGACTGAGCCCGAGGACGGTGTGGTCGAACCTGCTCCCGGCCCTGGTCTACCACTGCTGCCGACCGGTGCCACGCTGATCCTTTTCGGTACGCGTGAAGGCCGGCACCCCGCCGTCGGGGTGCCGGCCTGTCTCGCTTACTTGTTCCAGTGTTCGGCGACCAGGTCGGCGGCCTGCTGCTCCCACTGGGCGTAGTGGTCCGGGTAGGCGGACACCTGGACGGTCTGGGCGGCCTTGGTCAGCGGCATGTCCTGCCAGCCGTCGACCTGCTTCAGACCCTTCAGGAACGCCAGGGTGGAGTACTCGGGGTCGGTGATCTGCTCCACCGTGCCCCAACCACTGGAGGGGCGCTGCTGGAACAGGCCCTGCGAGTCGTGGTCGTTACGGTCACCCAGGTGACCGAGGTTCTCCAGCTTCGACTCCTGCAACGCCGTCGCGATCGACACCACCGCGGCACGCTCGTCCATGCCGGCCTTCTTCGTCGCCG
>NZ_FMCV01000039.1 GCF_900091565.1 Micromonospora marina
GTCACCAGCACCGCGCCGTCACCCACCACGGCACCGTCCGCCGACGAGGGGGCGACCGCACGCACCAGACGCGGCACGAACACCCCACCCGCACGCACCGCGACCTGACCGCCGTGCGTCGACGGCTCGTCGGCCACCGAAGCCAGCACACCCAGCAGCCCGGCGTCCACGTCGCCATCGACATCCGCCAGGACGATGCGACCCGGATGCTCCGACTGCGCCGAACGCAGCAAACCCCACACCGCCGCACCGCCCAGGTCCGTCATCCGGTCGTCGGCACCCACCGCGACCGCGCCCCGAGTCACCACCACCAACCGCGACTCCGCCAGCGCGTCCGCCGCCAACCAGGACCGCACCGTCGCCAGCACGGCCGTGGTCGCCGCCCGCACCGACTCGGGGCCATCGTCGACGGCGGCGGCGTGCGTCTCACCGGGGACCGAAGCAGGTTCCGTGTCGACGTGAAGGGCCCGGTGCAGGCCACCAGCCGGCACCAGCAACAGGCGCGGCGCCACACCCGACGCCACGGCGACCGCCTCGACGTCGGCGTACACCGGCAGCTCAGCGACGGCCGGCAGGTCGGCGGCGGCGGCGGCGGGCGAGCCGACCAGGGCCCACCCGGAGGAGTCCCCGGCCGGGGCGACCTCCTGGGCCTGCCAGGCGACCTCGAACAGCGACCGGGCCGACGCGTCCGAGGACGACGACACCCCGGTCAGTTCGCGAAGGGCGAGGGTGTCCACCGACACCACGGCCGCGCCCGACTCGTCGCACGCGACCAGACGCACCGCCGAACCCGTACGCGTCAACCGCACCCGCAGCACCCGCGCACCCGAGGCATACACCTGCACACCCTCGAACGCGAACGGCACCCGCGCCCCACCCGAACCCTCGCCACCGGGCAGCAGCCCGATCGGATGCAGGGCCGCGTCCAGCAGCGCCGGGTGCACCCCGAACCCCGCCGCGTCACCGGCCACCTCATCCGGCAACACCACCTCGGCGAACACCTCGTCGCCGCACGCCCACACCCGGCGCAGCCCCTGGAACACCGGCCCGTACCACAGGCCACGCTCCGCCAAGGCCGGATACCAGCCCGCCACATCCACCTCGACACCGTCGACCGGGGGCCACTCCCCCACGCCCGGCTCGTCGGCCGTCGCCCGCTCCAGCACACCCTCCGCGTGGTGGACCCAGTCGGCCTCCGGGTCGCCCTCGGCCTGCGAGTGCACCGCCACAACCCGGGTACCGGCCCCGTCGGCCGCGCCGACACGCACCTGCACCCGTACGGCACCGGACCCCGGCAGCACCAGCGGCGCGGCCACCGTCAACTCGCGCACCCGCGACGCAGCCACCTCGTCGCCCGCCCGCACCGCCAACTCCACCAGGGCGGCGCCCGGCACGATCACCGTGCCCGAGACGACATGGTCGGCAAGCCACGCATGCGTCGACGTCGAGAGACGACCGGTCAGCACCACCATGTCCTCGCCCGCCACGCGGACCGCCGCGCCGAGCAGCGGGTGCCCGGCCGCGCCGAGGCCGGCCCCGGAGACGTCCGCCCAGCGGCCCGCCGGCTCCAGCCAGTAGCGCTGGTGCTGGAAGGCGTACGTCGGCAGGTCGACGTACCGGCCGCCGGCCCGGTCGAGCAGGCCCGCCCAGCCGACGGCGCGGCCGTGCACGTGCAGCGACGCGAGGGCCTCCAGGAGGGCCTGCGGCTCAGGCCGGTCGTGGCGCGACACCGGCACCAGCAGGGGCACCGGATCGTCCTCCGCGCGCTCGGCGAGGCAGTTCTGCGTCATGGCGGTGAGGACGCCGTTCGGTCCCACCTCCAGGTAGGTGTCGACCTCCTCGTCGCGCAGGCAGTCGACGGCGTCGGCGAAGCGAACGGTGCCGCGTACGTGGCGCACCCAGTAGCCCGGGTCGCAGAGCTGGTCGGCGTCGGCGACGCGGCCGGTCAGGTTCGACACCACGGGGATCGTCGGCGGCCGGAACGTCAGTCCCTCGGCGACTGCCGCGAACTCGGCCAGCATCGGGTCCATCCGGGCGCTGTGGAAGGCGTGGCTCACCCGCAGGCGGCGGGTCTGCACACCCCGCTCGGACCACACCCGCTGCACCTCGTCGAGCGCCTCGACGTCGCCCGCGACCACCACGGCGGCAGGGCCGTTGACAGCGGCCAAATCGAGCTGACCGGACAGCCCTGCCATGGACGCGGCGACGGCGGCCTCGTCGGCGGCCACGGCGAGCATGCCGCCGCCGGCCGGCAACGCCTGCATGAGCCGACCCCGCGCCGCGACCAGCGCACACCCGTCAGCCAGGGACAGCACACCCGCCACATGCGCCGCCGCGATCTCACCGATGGAGTGCCCGGCCACCAGGTCCGGCACCACACCGAACGACTCCACCAGGCGGAACAGCGCCACCTCAACCGCGAACAACCCCGCCTGCGTGAACACCGTCTGATCCAGCAACCCCGCCCCGGGCGTGCCCGCCGCAGCGAACAGCACCTCCCGCAACGAACGCGGCAACAACGGATCCAGGTGACCGCACACCTCGTCGAGAGCGGCGGCGAACACCGGGAACGCCCCGTACAACTCGCGACCCATGCCGGCGCGCTGCGCGCCCTGGCCGGAGAAGAGGAAGGCGGTGCGGCCACGCGGGGCCGACACGCCGGTGGTGACGGCGCCGGTCGGCTCGCCCGCGGCTAGGGCCCGCAGCCCGGCGAGCAGGTCGTCCGCGTCGCCGGCCAGGACGACCGCGCGGTGTTCGAGCCCCGCGCGGCTGACCGAGGAGACCGCGACGTCCACCGGACGTGGGGCGTCGACGCGGGCGAGGTGGTCGGCCCAGCGGCCGGCCTGCCCGGCGAGCGCCTCGGGCGTACGGGCGGAGAGGAACACCGGGGCGACCGGAAGCGCGACCGGCGCGTCGACGCCGGAGGGTGCCTCGTCGGTGGACGGGGCGTCGTCGACGGGCGCCTCCTCCAGGATGACGTGCGCGTTCGTACCGCTGATGCCGAAGGACGACACGGCGGCCCGGCGCGGCCGGTCGGTCGCCGACCACGCGCGCGCCTCGGTCAGCAGCGACACCTGCCCGGCGGACCAGTCGATGTGCGGGGACGGCTCGTCGACGTGCAGGGTGGCGGGCATGGTGCGGTGGCGGATCGCCTCGATCATCTTGATCAGGCCGGCGGCGCCCGCGGCGGCCTGGGTGTGACCCAGGTTCGACTTGACCGAGCCCAGCCAGAGCGGCCCGCCGTCGCCCCGGTCCTGCCCGTACGTGGCGAGCAGCGCCTGCGCCTCGATGGGGTCGCCGAGGGTGGTGCCGGTACCGTGCGCCTCGACCACGTCGACGTCGGCCGGCGAGAGCCGGCCGTTGGCGAGGGCCTGCCGGATCACCCGCTCCTGCGACGGGCCGTTGGGGGCGGTGAGTCCGCTGCTGGCACCGTCCTGGTTGACCGCGCTGCCCCGGACGACGGCGAGGATGCGCCGGCCGTCGCGGCGGGCGTCGGAGAGCCGTTGCAGGAGCAGCACGCCGACGCCCTCGGACCAGCCGGTGCCGTCGGCGGCGGCGGCGAACGACTTGCACCGGCCGTCGGAGGCCAGGCCCCGCTGGCGGGAGAAGTCGGCGAAGGTGCCCGGGGTGGACATGACCGTCACACCGCCGGCGAGCGCGAAGTCGCAGTCCCGCTGGCGCAGCGCCTGCGTCGCGAGGTGCACGGCGACCAGCGACGACGAGCATGCCGTGTCCACAGTGACGGCCGGGCCCTCCAGCCCGAAGGTGTACGCCACCCGGCCGGACACCACGCTGCCGGAGTTCCCGGTGCCGATGTAGCCCTCGACGCCGTCGGGCAGGTCCAGCACCCGCGACGCGTAGTCGTGGTACATGACCCCGGCGAAGACGCCGGTCCGGCTGCCACGCAGCGCCTGCGGGTCGATGCCGGCGTGCTCGAACGCCTCCCAGGAGGTCTCCAGCAGCAGCCGCTGGTGCGGGTCCATCGCCAGGGCCTCGCGGGGGCTGATGCCGAAGAAGCCCGGGTCGAACTGCGGCGCGTCGTAGAGGAAGCCGCCCTGGTTGCTGGTCGACGTGCCCGGGTTGTCCGGGTCGACGTTGAAGAGCCGCTCCAGGTCCCAGCCCCGGTCGGTCGGGAAGTCGCCCACCCCGTCGCCGCCCCGGTCGACGAGGTCCCACAGCTCGGCCGGGCTGGACACCCCGCCCGGGAACCGGCACGCCATGCCGATGACGGCCATCGGCTCGCGGTCCTTGGCCTCCACCTCGCGTACCCGCCGGCGCGCGTCGCGCAGGTCGGCAGTGGCACGCCGGAGGTAGTCGAGGAACTCTGCCTCAGTGGGCATCGGGCCACTCCGTATCGGGGTTCGAGGTGTGCGACATGCCGGATCAGGCCGAGCCGAACTCTTCGTCCAGCAGGCTGAAGATCTCCTCGGCGGAGGCCGACTCGAGGCTGGTGCCCTCGTCGGCGGCGGAGTCCGCACCGGACTCGGTGTAGGTCCACAGGGAGAGCAGTTCGCGCAGCCGGGCGCCGACGGCGGCCCGGTCGGTGTCGCCGGTGGACACCGCGCGCATGGCGTGCTCCAGCTTGTTCAGCTCGCCGAGCACCGTCAGCGCGGACGTGCTGCGCTCCGCCAGCAGCGCGCCGCGCAGGTACTCGACGAGCGCGGCCGTGGTCGGCCGGTCGTAGATCAGCGTGGAGGGCAGCCGCAGGCCGGTGGCCGCGTTGAGCCGGTTGCGGAACTCGACCGCGGTCAGCGAGTCGAAGCCCAGCTCGACGAAGCCGCGCTCGGCGTCGATCGAGCGGATCGACGCGTAGCCGAGGACGGCGGCGGCGTGGGTCCGCACCAGGTCGGAGAGCACCTGGTCGCGGTCGGCCTCCGCCGTGGCGGCGAGAGTCTCCCGCAGCGCCTCGGCCGGGTTCCGCTCGGCGGCCCGGGCCGCGCCGGTCGCCACCGGCCGCACCAGCGACCGCAGCACCGGCGGCACCGCCGCCGGCCCGTGCCGGCCGATCAACGCGAGGTCCAGGTTGACCGGTACGACCACCGGCTCGGCGAAGCGCAGGGCCTCGCTGAACAGGTCCATGCCCTCCTCGGCGCCGAGCGGCACGAAGCCGCCCCGGTTCATCCGGGCCTCGTCGACGTGCCCGGTCTGCCCGTCGCCGGTGTCGTTTACCCACGGCCCCCAGGCCAGCGAGAGCGCCGGGAGTCCCCGGTCGCGCCGGTGCTGGGCGAGGGCGTCGAGGAAGCAGTTCGCCGCCGCGTGGTTGGCCTGCCCGGGGCCGCCGAAGAGGCCGGCCGCCGAGGAGAAGAGCACGAACGCGGCCAGGTCCAGCTTCTCGGTCAGCTCGTGCAGGTGCCAGGCCGCGTCGACCTTGGGTCGCAGCACGGTGTCGAAGCGCTCCGGGGTGAGCGCCGGCAGGACACCGTCGTCGAGCACCCCGGCGGCGTGCACCACGCCGGTCAGTGGCAGGTCGGCGGGAAGCTGGTCGACCAGCAGGGCGAGCGCGACGCGGTCGGTGACGTCGCAGGCGACCACCCGGGCGGTGGCGCCCAGTCCGGCCAGCTCGTCGACCAGCGCGGCGACGTCCGGGGCGTCCGCCCCGCTGCGGCTGACCAGCAGCAGGTGCCGTACGTCGTGCCGGCTGACGAGCCGGCGTGCCACGAGCCGCCCGAGCAGGCCGGTCGCCCCGGTCACCAGGACGGTGCCGGCGGCCAGGTCGGGGCCGGACGCCTCGGCCGGGGGCGGCCCGAGACGGGTCAGCCGGGGCACCCGGAGCTGGCCTGCGCGTACAGCGAGCTGGGGTTCGCCCGTGGCGAGGGCGGCCGGCAGCAGCGCGGCGGCCGGGGCGTCGACGTCGACGTCGAGGAGCACGATCCGGTCGGGGTTCTCCGACTGGGCGGAGCGCAGCAGGCCCCAGGCGGTGGCGGCCGGCACGTCGGCGATCCGTTCGTCCGGGTCGACCCGGACGGCGCCCCGGGTGACCACCACCAGCCGGGCGGCGGTCAGGGTCTCCTCGGCGAGCCACTGCTGGGCCAGTGCGAGCATCCGGTGGGCGACCCGGTGCGCCTGGGCGGCCGGGTGCGGCTCGTCGGCGGCGGCTCCGGCACAGGTCACCACCACCGCGTCGGGCGCGGCGGCACCGGCGCGCACGTCGGCGACCAGCGTCGACAGGTCCGGGTGCCGGTCGGCACCGGGCCAGTCGGCGCCGAGAACGACCAGCCGGGAGGCGGTGTCCGCGCGGCCGGTGGTGGGGGCGACCCAGTCGAGGCGGTGCAGGGACCGGCTGGCGGAGCGGCGGGCGGCGCTGAGCTGCTCGCCGGAGATGGGCCGCAGGACCAGTCCGTCGACGGAGGCGACCGGGGTCGCGCCCGTGTCGGTGACGGTCAGGGCCACGGAACCGGCGTCGGCGGCGCGCAGCCGGATCCGCAGCTCGCGGGCCCGGGTGGGCCGGATGGTGACGCCCGACCAGGTGAACGGCAGGCCCGGGCGGATGTCGGGGCCGCCCTCGGTGCCCGACGCGCCGTCGGCGGGGTCGCCGGCCGTGGCGCTGGCGCCGATGGCGTGCAGCGCCGCGTCCATCAGGGCCGGGTGCACCGAGAACGCCGTGGTGTCGGTGGATGTTTCGGCGTCCAGGGCGACCTCGGCGAGAATGTCCCGGCCCGAGCGCCAGGCGGCACGCAGCGCCCGGAAGGTGGGGCCGTAGTGGTAGCCCTGGGCGGCGAGCCGGGCGTAGAGCCCGTCGAGGGCGATCGGCTCGGCGTCGGCCGGCGGCCACACGGCGGCCGGCGCGGGGTCCGGGTCGACGGTGTCGGCGAGTTGCCCGGACGCGTGCCGATGCCAGGGCCGGGAACCGTCGGCCGCGGTGTCGTCGTCGGGCCGGGTGTGGATGGCGACGGGCCGGTGCCCGGTCTCGTCCGGCGGGCCGACGCGTACCCGCAGGTCGATTCCTCCCTCGGTGGGGATCGCCAGGGGCGCCTCCAGGTTCAGCTCGGCGACGGTCGCCGCGCCGGCCTGCCGGCCGGTCCAGGACGCGAGCTCCACCAGTGCCGTCCCGGGCAGCAGCACCGTGCCCAGCACCGCGTGGTCGGCGAGCCAGGGGTGGGTGGTGAGGGTGATCCGGCCGGTGAACAGCAGGCCCTCGTCGCCGGGCAGGTCGACCACCGCGCTGAGCAGCGGGTGGTCCACCACGTCGAGGCCCACGGCGGGCAGGACGGAGCGGTGCGCGCCGGTGCGCTCCAGCCAGTAGCGGTGCCGGTCGAAGGCGTACGTGGGCAGGTCGACCGGTTCGGACTCGGGCAGCAGCCGGCGGTGCTCCACCGGCAGGCCGAGGGCGTGCGCGGTGGCGAGACCGGTCAGCAGCCGGGTGGCGCCGTCGGCCGAGCCGCCGAGGGTGTCCAGGACGTGTCCGGAAGTGCCGGCGGCGTCGAGCGCGGCGGCGATCCCGGCAGCCAGTGCCGGCTCCGGCGAGACCGCCACGAAGGTCAGGTGTCCGGCCGCGACGGCGGCACGCAGGGCGGCGTCGAGCCGCTGCGGCCCCCCGGCCCCACCGCCCGGGACGGCCGGGGCCACGCCGGCGGTGGCCGGGTCGGTGCCCAAGGTGGCCGGGTCGGTCCAGTGGTCGGCGCCGAGGCCCGCCGCGTCGGCCCAGTCCCCGGTGACGGTGGAGGCCAGCCGGGCGGTCCCGGGCTGCGGCGCGAGCCCCGCCAGGGCGGCGCGGAGGCCGTCGTGGTCCAGGCCGCCGGCGGCGGCACGGGCCCGCATCGCCACCGTACGAGCGGCGTCGGGCAGGGACAGCAGGCCCGCCACGTACGCGGCCACGACCTCGCCGTCGCCGGTGCCGACGACAGCGGCGGGGGTGACACCGGCGTGCCGCCAGACGGCCGCGAGCGCCACGCCGACGGCGAACCGGACGGGCCGGGCCAGCTCCGGCCGGTCGGCCCAGGCAGCGTCCGCGCCGGTGAGCAGTGCGGCCGGATCGACGTCGACCCAGGGCGCGAGGGCCTGCCGGCACTCGGCGAGGGTGTCGTCGAAGACCGGGCAGCGGCCCACCAGTGCGGCCACCGCGCCCGCCGGGGCGGCGCCCGGAAAGACGAACACCGGTCCGGCGCCGTGGTTGGCGACGGTCCCGGTCACGACGTTGCCGGCCGGGGTGCCGGCGGCGAGCGCGTCCAGGCCGGTCAGCAGCTCGCCGGGGGTCGCGCCGAGCACCGCGGCGCGCCGGTCGAACGCCGAGCGGGTCGCGGCGAGGGACCAGCCGACCGCCGCCGGGGCGAGGCCGGGGTGCGCGCGCACGTGCCGGGCCAGCCGGGACGCCTGCGCGGCCAGGGCCGAGGTGGAGCGGGCCGAGACGGGCCAGGCCACCACGTCGGCGGTGAGCAGCCCGGCGGCACGCTCCCCCGCCGCAGCGGCTGCCGGCGGCATCGGCGCGTCGGCCGCCTCGGCGTCGGCGGGCAGCTCGACGACCACGTGGGCGTTCGTGCCGGAGATGCCGAACGAGGAGACCGCCGCGCGGCGGGGCCGGTCGGCGGCCGGCCACGGCCGGGACCGGGTCACCAGCTCCACGTCGCCGGCCGACCAGTCGATATGTGGCGACGGCTCGTCCACGTGCAGCGTCGCCGGTACGGTGCCCTCCCGCATCGCCAGCACCATCTTGATCACGCCGGCCACACCGGCGGCGGCCTGCGCATGGCCCATGTTCGACTTGACCGAGCCCAGCAGCAGCGGGCCGGCGTCGCCCCGGTCCTGACCGTACGTCGCCAGCAGCGCCTGCGCCTCGATCGGGTCACCGAGGACGGTGCCGGTGCCGTGCGCCTCGACGACGTCCACATCGGTGACCGCCAGCCCGGCGCCGGCCAGCGCCTGCCGGATCACCCGCTGCTGGGAAGGTCCGTTGGGGGCGGTCAGCCCGTTCGACGCGCCGTCGGAGTTGACGGCGGAGCCGCGTACCACGGCGAGGACACGGCGGCCCTGCCGCCGGGCGTCGGAGAGCCGCTGCACGAGCAGCATGCCGACGCCCTCGGACCAGCCGGTGCCGTCCGCCGTCGCGGCGAAGGACTTGCACCGCCCGTCGGAGGCGAGTCCGCCCTGGCGGGAGAACTCCTGGAACGCCGTCGGGGTGGCCATCACGGCCACGCCGCCGGCCAGCGCCAGGTCGCACTCGCCGCGCCGCAGCGCCGCGCCGGCGAGGTGCAGCGCCACCAGGGACGAGGAGCAGGCCGTGTCGACGGTGACGGCGGGGCCCTCCAGCCCGAGGGCGTACGCGACCCGGCCGGAGATGACGCTGTGCGCGGCACCCGTCATCAGATAGCCCTCGACGCCCTCGGGGACCTCGGTCAGCCCCGTGCCGTAGCCGGAGGTGGAGGCACCCACGAAGACGCCCGTACGGGTGCCCCGCAGCGACGCCGGATCCACCCCGGCCCGCTCCAGCGCCTCCCAGGACGTCTCCAGGGTGAGCCGCTGCTGCGGGTCCATGGCGAGGGCCTCGCGGGGCGAGATCTCGAAGAACGCGGGGTCGAAGTCCGCCACGTCGTGGAGGAAGCCGCCCGCCGGCGGGTGCGTCCCCTCGGCCGGCTCGGGGATCTCCCAGCCCCGGTCGGTGGGGAACGGCGAGATGGCGTCCACGCCGTCGGCGACCAGCCGCCAGAACGCCTCCGGCCCGTCGACGCCCCCGGGGTAGCGGCAGGCCATGCCGACGATCGCGACGGGCTCGTCGGCGTCGACGACGACGGCCTGCGGGGCGTCGGCCGGGGTGGCGCCGGAGACCAGCTCGCGCAGGTGCGCGGCCAGCTCGGCGGGGGTCGGGTAGTCGAAGACCAGCGTGGTGGGCAGCCGCAGGCCGGTGGCCGCGTTCAGCCGCCCCCGGAAGTCCACGGCGGTCAGCGAGTCGAAGCCGAGGTCCTTGAACGGGCGCCCGCGCAGCTCGTCGGGGGTGGCATGGCCCAGCACCGCCGCGGTCTGCTCGTTGACCAGCCGCAGCAGCTCCCGCTCCTGCTCCGCCGCCGGGAGAGCCGCGAGGTGGCGCAGCGGCGCCGCGACCCCGTCCGCCGGCGCGGCGGCCTCCTCCTGCGCGACGAGCGCCCGCACCTGCGGCAGGTCGCCGAGGAACGGGCTGGGCCGGGCCACCGTGAACGCGGGGTGGAACCGGCTCCAGTCGACGTCGGCGACGGTCACGCAGGGCGTGGGCCGCCGCAGCGCCCGGTCGAGGGCGACGAGCGCCTTCTCCGGGTCGACGGGCGGCAGGCCCATCCGGTTGAGCTGCTCGGTGGCGACGTTCTCGGCGGCCATGCCGTGCGCGCCGCCCCAGGCCGTCCAGGACACGGCGGTGGCCGGCCGGCCCCGGTCGCGCCGGTTGACCGCCAGGGCGTCCAGCAGGGAGTTGCCGGCGCCGTACGCGCACTGCCCGGCGCTGCCCCACACGCCGGAGATGGAGGAGAACATGACGAACGCGGCGAGGTCACGCTCGGCGAGGCAGGCGTCGAGGTGCAGGGCGCCGAGCACCTTGCCCGCGACGACGTGGGAGAACTCGTCGAGGGTGGTGTCGGTGATCGGGGTGAGCTGGTCGGTGCCGGCGGCGTGCACGACCGCCGTCAGGTCGGGCAGCGAGCCGACCAGGTCCGCCACGGACCGCCGGTCGGTGACGTCGCAGGTGGCGGCGGTGACCCGCCCGTCGGCGCCGTACCGGTCGAGCAGGTCCGCCACGGCGGGGGCGGCGGCGCCCCGGCGGCTGGCCAGGACCACCCGTCCGGCGCCCCGGTCGAGCAGCCAGCGGGTGACGTGGCCGCCGAGGGCGCCGGTGCCGCCGGTGACCAGGACGGCGCCGGACCACCAGTCACCGGCCGGGTTCTCGTCGGTCGGCGGCGGGGCCGGGGTGAGCCTCCGGGCCCAGGTGCCGCCGGGGCGCACGGCCACCTGGTCCTCGCCGCCGTGGCCGGCCAGCACGGCGGCGAGCCGCCGGGTGGTGGCCGCGTCGACGGTGGCCGGCACGTCGACCAGGCCGCCCCAGCGGTGCGGTTGCTCGACAGCCGCCGCGCGGCCGAGGCCCCAGACCTCGGTCTGCAGCGGGTGCGTGACCCGGTCGCCCGGGGCCGCCGCCACCGCGCCGCTGGTGACGCACCACAGCGGCGCCACCAGGTCCAAATCGGTCATCGCCTGGACGAGGGCGAGGGTGCCGGCGGCGGCGAGGGTCACACCGGGGTGCTCGGGCAGCAGCCGGTCCTGGCCGGCGACGACGGCGAGCACGCCGTCGACACCGCGGCCGCCGGTCAGCACCCGGATCCGGGCGGCGAGCGCCGCGCGGTCCAGGTCCGCGGCGCCGACGCGCAGCACAAGCGGCTCGGCGTCGCCGAAGAGTCCGGCCAGGCCGTCGGCCCACGCCGGCGCGTCCTGCGCGGGCAGCACGACCAGCCAGCGGCCCGCCGGGGCGTCGCCGTCCCCGACCGGCACGGGCTGCCAGCTCACCTGGTACGACCAGCCGTCCACGAGGGAGCGTTCCCGACGGGACCGGCGCCAGGAGGACAGCACGGGCAGCGCAGGCAGCAGCGCCCGCACCTGCTCGTCGTCGTCGCCCAGCTCGCCGCGCAGCGTGTCGACGTCGGCCTGCTCCAGGGCGGCCCAGAGCTCGTCGTCGCCGTCGACGGAGGCGGTGTCGGGGCCGGCGGGCGGCGGCTCGGGCCAGAAGCGCTGGCGGCGGAAAGCGTACCCGGGCAGCGGCACCCGCGCGGTCTCGGCGCCCGCGTACAGCCGCGTCCAGGCGACCTCCACCCCGCCGACGTGCAGCTCGGCGAGGGCGGTCAGCGCCGACGTGGGCTCGGGGCGGTCGCGGCGCAGCAGCGCCACGGCGGCGGTCTCGTCGCCGGCCAGGACGTCGCGGGCCAGCGCGGTGAGCACCCCGCTGGGGCCGACCTCCAGGAACGTACGCACGCCCAGGGCCCGCAGCTGCTCGACGCCGTCGGCGAAGCGGACCGCCTCCCGCACGTGCCGCACCCAGTACTCGGCGGTGCGGATCTCGTCGGCGTCGGCGACGGCGCCGGTCAGGTTCGACACGATCGGCAGCGCCGGCGGGTGCAGCTCCAGCCGGCGCACCACGGCGGCGAACTCGGCGAGCATCGGTTCCATCAGCGGGCTGTGGAAGGCGTGGCTGACCCGCAGCGGCCTGGTACGTACCCCCTGGTCGGCCCAGCGGCGTTCGAGTTCCTCGACGACGACTGCGGCGCCGGAGACGACGACGGCGGTGGGCCCGTTGACGGCGGCGACGGCGACGGCGTCCTCGACGCCGGCCAGGGCGGCCCGGACGGCGTCGGCGGGGAGCTGGACGGCCAGCATCGCACCGCCGGCCGGCAGGGCCTGCATCAGCCGGCCCCTGGCGGCCACCAGTGTGGCGGCGTCGGGAAGCGACAGCACACCGGCCGCGTGCGCGGCGGAGAGCTCGCCGATCGAGTGGCCGAGCAGCACGTCCGGGACGATCCCCCAGCTCTCCAGGAGCCGGAACAGCGCGACCTCGACGGCGAACAGGCCGGCCTGGGTGTAGAGGGTCTGGTTGAGCAGCGCGCCGGCCTCGTCGCCCTCGGGCGCGAAGAGCACCGGGGCGAGCGGGCGGGGCAGGTGCCGCTCCAACTCGGCGCAGACCTCGGCCAGCGCCCGGTCGAAGACGGGGAACGCGGCGGCCAGCTCGCGGCCCATGCCGCTGCGCTGCGCGCCCTGGCCGGAGAAGAGGAACGCGAGCTTGCCGCCGCGCGGGCCCGCACCGGTGACCAGGCCCGGGGCGTCGCCGCCCGCGGCCAGCGCGCGCAGGGCGACGGTCAGGTCGGCGCGGTCGCCGGCGAGCAGCACGGCACGGTGTTCGAGGCCGGCCCGGGTGCTCGCCGACGACCAGCCGACATCGGTCAGCCGCAGCTCGGGACGCTCGTCGAGCCAGTCGGCCCAGCGGGTGGCCTGAGCGGTCAGGGACGCGGCGTCGCGGGCGGAGACCAGCACCGGCACGAGGCCGGCACCGTCGACCGGGGCGGTGCCGGGCACGGTGACCGGGTCGGTCGCGGCGGCGGGGCCGTCCGGGGCGTCCGCCGGGGCCGGGTCGGCGGCGGGCGCCTCCTCGATGATCACGTGGGCGTTGGTGCCGCTCATGCCGAAGGAGGAGATGCCCGCGCGGCGGGGCTGTTCCCCGGCGGGCCACGGCTGCGGCTCGGTCGCCAGCGACACCGCGCCGGCCGTCCAGTCCACGTTGGGCGTCGGCTCGTCGACGTGCAGGGTGGCGGGCACGGTGTCGTGCCGCAACGCCATCACCATCTTGATCACGCCGGCCACGCCGGCGGCGGCCTGGGTGTGGCCGATGTTCGACTTCACCGAGCCGAGCCAGAGCGGCCGGCCGGCCGGACGGCCCTGCCCGTACGTCGACAGCAGCGCCTGCGCCTCGATCGGGTCACCGAGGGTGGTGCCGGTGCCGTGCGCCTCCACCACGTCGACCTGCTCGGGCGCGAGCCGGGCGCTGGCCAGCGCCTGGAGCACGACCCGCTGCTGGGACGGGCCGTTGGGGGCGGTCAGCCCGTTGCTCGCGCCGTCCTGGTTGACCGCGCTGCCGCGTACGACCGCGAGGACGGGGTGGCCGTTGCGGCGGGCGTCGGAGAGCCGCTCGACGAGCAGCAGTCCGGCTCCCTCGCCCCAGGCGGTGCCGTCGGCGGCGGCGGCGAACGACTTGACCCGGCCGTCCATGGCCAGGCCCCGCTGGCGGCTGAAGCCGATGAAGGCGGACGGGGTGGACATGACGGTGGCCCCGCCGGCCAGTGCCAGGGTGCACTCGCCCTGCCGCAGCGCCTGGCAGGCCAGGTGCAGCGCGACAAGCGACGACGAGCAGGCGGTGTCGACGGTGACAGCGGGGCCCTCGATGCCGAGCGCGTACGAGATCCGGCCGGACACGACGCTGGCCGCGGTGCCGGTGAGGAGGTAGCCCTCGGTGCCGGGCGGCGGCTGCTGGAGCAGCCCCACATAGTCCTGGCCGGTGGTGCTGGCGAACACCCCGACCTGGTGGCCGCGCAGCGTCGAGGGGTCGATGCCGGCGTGCTCGAACGCCTCCCACGACGTCTCCAGCAGCAGCCGCTGCTGGGGGTCCATGGCCAGCGCCTCGCGCGGCGAGATGCCGAAGAACGCGGCGTCGAACTCGGTGGCGGAGTCGACGAAGCCGCCCTCGGCCACGTACGACGTGCCGGGGTGGTCGGGGTCCGGGTGGAACAGCCGCGCCAGGTCCCAGCCGCGGTCGGTGGGGAACGCGGAGCAGGCGTCGCGGCGGGAGTCGACGAGTTCCCACAGTTCCTCGGGCGAGGCCACCCCGCCGGGGAAGCGGCAGGCCATGCCGACGATGGCGATCGGCTCGCGGTTGGCCGCCTCAAGCTCGCCGAGCTTCCTCCGGGTCTGGTGAAGGTCCGCCGTCACCCATTTCAGGTACTCGCGGAGCGTATCTTCAGTCGCCATTGACGCCACCTCTTCGGGTCGGAGAGAAACAGCGACCCAATACCGTCCACGGACGCCACAAGCCGCGAAGATCCAAACCCATTCAGCCGACCACGAATTGCCAGACAAATTGGCGTTTCAGCCCCCCACCAGGTCTTACGCGCCGGACGAAAGGTAATTGTCGCCGGACGGCGGTCACAACCCCTAGCGTGCCCCTACGGGTGCCCCTAGGTGGCGGGGGCGCAGGCTGGGCCGACCCGCCCCGCGAGCGGTGCGGCGCACCGCCCTCGCGGGATGCGGCCGGGCGGGTGCGCGGACCCGCCCGGCCCAGCGTGTCACGACCGTCGACAACTGTCGTACGACACCATTTCTAGATCCTCGGCAAATTGCCGCCGGGGCCACCCAGCTCGCGGTGGATGAAATCGAAGATCTCGGCATCGGTGGCGTCGTCGAGGGTGTGCGTGGCCGATTTCTCCTCGACGGGACCACGGTCGTCGCCCCACCGGGCGACGAACGCCTGCAGCTGCACCAGCAGCTTCTGCCGGGTCAGCCGGTCCGGCGCGTCGGCCGCGAAGACACCGTCGAGCCGTTCCAGCTCGGCGAGCAGCGGGGCCGCCGCGGCGGCGCCGTCCTCCGCGAGCCGGTCGCGCAGGTGCCGGGCGAGGGCCGCCGGCGTGGGGTAGTCGAACACCACGGCGGCGGGCAGTTGGACGCCGGTGGCGGCGCGGAGCCGGTTGCGCAGCTCCACGGCCGTCATCGAGTCGAACCCGACCTCGCGGAACGCCCGGTCGGGCTCCAGCCCCGCGTCCCGGCCGTGGCCGAGCACGGTCGCCGCCAGGCCGCCCACGAGATCGACGAGGACGTCTTCGCGTTCGGCGGGGCTCAGCGGCCGCAGCCGCTCCCGCAGCGCGGTCGCCGCCTCGTCGTCCGCCGGCTGGCGCTCGTCGTCGGCGGGCATCGCCGCGTCCGCCTCCGGAACCCCCGTCAGCAGCGGGCACTGCCGCATCGACGCGAACGTCGGCACGAACCGGTCCCAGCGCACGTCGGCGACGATCAGCCCCGCCTCCGCCCGCAGCGCCTGCCCGAACGCCTCGAGGGCCAGCTCCGGGGGCAACCCCGGCAGGCCCCGCCGGCGCAGCTGCGCCTGCTCGGGCGACTCGGGGTCGTCGCTCCACGGGCCCCACGCCACGGCGGTGGCCGCCAGTCCCCCGTGCCGCCGGTTCGCGGCGAGCGCGTGCAGCAGCGCATCGCCGGCGGACTGGCCGGCCCGTCCGCCCGCTCCCCACACCCCCGTGGTCGAGGTGCACAGCACGAACGCGTCAAGCGGGCGGTGCGCCAGCTCGTCGGCGTACCTGGGGACGTCGCCGACGGTGGCGGCCAGGTCGGCGGCCAGGCCGGCGAGGGTCAGCTCGGCGAGCGGCACCGAGCCGGTCTCGGCCGGGACGTGCACGAGCGCGGTCACCGACCGTTCCTCGGCGGCGAGCTGCTCCAGCAGGTCGCCGAGCTTGCCGGTGGCCGGCTCGGCCAGCGGGAGCACCTCGGCGCCGTGGCGGCCCAGCCAGTCGATGGTGTGCCGGGCGAGGGCGCCGGTCCCGCCGGTGAGCAGGACGGTGCCGTTCGGCCGGTAGCCGTCGCCCGCCGCCGGCAGCCCGGTGTCGCGGACCAGCCGCCGGGTGTGCACGCCCGCCTCCCGGACGGCGAGCTGGTCCTCGCCGTCGACGTTGGCCAGCGCCCCGACCAGGACCGCGTACGCCGCCTCGGCCGGGCCCGCCGGCAGGTCGACGACTCCGCCGACGTGCCGGGGGTGCTCCAGCGCGGCGACGAGGCCGAGGCCCCACGTGGTGGCCTGCGTCGGGTGCGCGACCGCTTCCCCGTCGACCGCGACGGCGCCGGTGGTGGCCAGCCACAGCGGCACGGCCGGGCCGGAGCGGCCGGCGTGCGCCTGCACCAGCAGCAGGTTCGCCGCCAGGCCGGTCGGCAGTGCGGTCTGCTCCGGGTGCGGCGCCTCGTCCAACGCCAGCAGGGACAGCAGTGCCGTCGGCTGGTGCGCGGCGGCGAGCCGGTCGAGGTCGGCGGCCAGTCCGTCGCGGGTGATGGTGGCCGGGTCGACGGTCAGCAGGTGCACCGCCGCGGCGCCGGCCGTGAGGGCGGCGAGCACCCGGTCGGTGACCCGGTGCGGCGGAGCCACCACCAGCCACGTGCCCGGGTCGGCGCCGGTCAGCGCCCGGCGTTCCCAGGTGACCCGGTACCGCCAGCCGGCCAGGGTGCCGTCGAGCTGCTGGCGACGCCGCCACGACTCCAGTTCCGGCAGCAGCTCGCGCATCGGCTGGTCCAGGTCGAGGCCGAGGCGGCCCAGGTCGCCGTCGGTGACGGCCCGCCAGAACGCGTCGTCGACCGGGTCGGCCGCCGGTGTCGGCAACGTGTCGAGGGTCGGCCAGTAGCGCTGCGGACGGAACGCGTACGTCGGCAGCTCGGGCAGCAGGCGGGGATCCGGGCGAGGGCCGGCCAGCGCGGCGAGCACCGCCGCCCAGTCGACGTCCCGCCCGGTGCCGTCCACGACGGCCAGCGCGGCGAGCAGGGCGGCCGGCTCGTCGGCGCCGACGCGCAGCGCCGCCACGGCAGTGCCGTCCTCGTCGCCGGGCAGCAGGCCGGCGACCATCGCCGTCAGCACCGCCTGCGGTCCGAGCTCCAGGAAGGTGTCCACGCCCGCGTCGCGCAGCGCGGCGATCCCGTCGGCGTACCGGACGGCCTCGCGGACGTGGCGCACCCAGTAGTCGGGCGTACGGATCTCGTCGGGCTCGGCGAGCCGCCCGGTCAGGTTCGACACGATCGGCAGCAGCGGCGCGGCGAACGCCAAGCCGTCGAGGACGGTCCGGAACTCGGCCAGGACCGGCTCCATCAGCGGGCTGTGGAACGCGTGGCCGACCCGCAGCCGGCGGGTGCGAACCCCGCGTTCCCGCCAGAGCCGCTCCAGCCCGTCGAGGGCGTCGACGGCCCCGGCGAGCACCACGGCGGTGGGGCCGTTGACGGCGGCGACGCCGACCCGGTCACCCAGCCCGGCCAGGGACTCGACGACGGCCGCCTCGTCGGCGGCGACGGCGAGCATCCCGCCCCCGGCGGGCAGGGCCTGCATGAGCCTTCCCCGGGCGGCCACCAGCGTGGCGGCGTCGGCGAGGGACAGCACGCCGGCGACGTGCGCGGCGGTGATCTCGCCGATGGAGTGCCCGGCGACGTGCCCGGGCACCACCCCGAACGACTCGACCAGCCGGAACAGGGCCACCTCCAGCGCGAACAGACCCGCCTGGGTGAAGACCGTCTCGTCGAGCAGCGCCGCCTCGGTGCTGCCCTCGGCCGCGAACAGCACCGGCTTCAGCGGCTGCGGCAGCTGGTGGTCCAGCGCCGCGCAGACCTCGTCGAGGGCCGCCGCGAAGACGGGGAACGTGTCGTACAACTGGCGGCCGGCGCCGGGGCGCTGGGCGCCCTGACCGGAGAACTGGACGGCGAGGCCGCCGGCGCGTCGTCGGGCGGTGACCACCGCGGGGTGCTCCTCCCCGGCGGCCAGGGCGCGCAGCGCGGCCAGCCGGGTCTCCCGGTCGGCGGCGATCACGGTGGCCCGCCGGCCGAGGTGGGCGCGGCCGGCGGCGAGCGCCCAGGCGACCAGGCCGGGCGGGTCGTCGCCGATCGCGACGCGGTCGGCCAGCCTCCCGGCCTGCTCGCGCAGCGCGGACGGATCGGCGGCGGAGACCGGCCACGGCAGGGCCACGGCGCGGTGGTCGAGTCGCGCTTCGCCGTGCCCCACGGTCGCTTCGAACGCTGCGGTGTCGGCGGCGCCGACCGGCTCCGGGGCCTCCTCGATGATCACGTGGGCGTTGGTGCCGCTGATGCCGAACGAGGAGACGCCGGCCCGGCGGGGCCCGTCCGTGGCGGCCCACGGTCGTGCCTCGGTGAGCAGCGCCAGCGTGCCGGAGGACCAGTCGACGTGCGGGGTCGGCGCGTCGACGTGCAGGGTCTTCGGCAGCACCCCGTGTTGCAGGGCCAGCACCATCTTCATCAGGCTCGCCGCGCCCGCCGCGGCCTGGGTGTGACCGATGTTCGACTTCACCGACCCGAGCCACAGTGGCCGCTCGGCGGTTCGGTCCCTGCCGTACGTGGCCAGCAGCGCCTGCGCCTCGATCGGGTCGCCGAGGGTGGTGCCGGTGCCGTGCGCCTCGACGACGTCCACGTCGGCGGGAGTGAGGCCGGCGTTGTCCAGCGCGTGCCGGATGACCCGCTGCTGGGCGGGCCCGTTCGGGGCGGTGAGGCCGTTGCTCGCGCCGTCCTGATTGACGGCGCTTCCCCGTACGACGGCGAGGATCCGGTTGCCGTCGCGCTGGGCGTCGGAGAGCCGCTGGAGCAGCAGGACGCCGACGCCCTCGCCCCAGCCCGTGCCGTCGGCGGCCTCGGCGAACGCCTTGACCCGCCCGTCGGCCGCGAGACCGCGCTGCCGGGAGAACTCCAGGAACGCGCCCGGGGTCGACATCACCGTCACGCCGCCGGCGAGGGCGAGGTCACACTCGCCGCTACGCAGCGCCTGCGCGGCCAGGTGCAGCGCCACCAGCGACGACGAGCAGGCCGTGTCGACGGTGACCGCCGGGCCGTGCAGCCCGAACGAGTACGCCAGGCGGCCCGAGACCACCGACGCGCCGTTGCCGGTCGCCTGGTAGCCCTCCACCTGCGAGCGGGCGCCCAGCAGCAGCGTGGCGTAGTCCTGCCCGTTGGTGCCCATGAAGACGCCGGTGGCGGAGCCGCGTACCCGGTACGGGTCGATTCCGGCGCGTTCGAAGACCTCCCAGGTGGTGTGCAGCAGCAGCCGCTGCTGCGGGTCCATGGCGAGGGCCTCGCGCGGGTTGATCCCGAAGAACGCCGCGTCGAAGCCGACGACGTCGTGCAGGAAGCCGCCGCTGCGGGTGTAGCTGGTGCCGATCCGCTCCGGGTCGCTGTCGAACAGGCCGTCGAGGTCCCAGCCCCGGTCGGTCGGCATCGGCGTGACCGCGTCCACCCCCTCGGCCAGCAGGCGCCACAGCTCCTGCGGCGACGACACCCCGCCCGGGAAGCGGCAGGCCATGGAGACGATCGCGATCGGCTCGTCGGCCGCCGGCCGGGCAGAGGCCACGCCGCCGGTGACCGGGCCGCCGTCCGCGCCGATGACGATCTCGGTACGCAGGAAGCGGGCCAGTTCCGCCGCCGACGGGTGGTCGAAGACCACTGTCGACGGCAGGGCCAGGCCGGTGACCCGGCCCAGCCGGTCCCGCAGTTGCACGGCGGCGAGGGAGTCGAAGCCCAGTTCCCGGAACGCCCGGCCGGCCGGCACCTGGTCGGTGGTGGGGTGGCCCAGCACGGCCGCCGCCTCCGCGCGGACGAGGTCGACCAGCAGCGCTTCCTGGCCGGTCGCCGGCAGCGTGGCGAGCCGGTTGCGCAGCCCGTCGGTGGCGGCGGCGCTCTCCGGCCGCTGCGGCTCCTCGGCCACGGCGGGGGCGACCCGGTCGAAGAGGTGGCTCGGCCGTGCGGCGGTGAACGCCGTGACGAACCGGGACCAGTCGACGTCCACGATCACCGGGGCCGCCTCGGGGGCGTTCACCCAGCGGCCGAGTGCCGCGACGGCGGCGTCGGGCGCGAGCGGGTTGAACCCGCGGCGGCGCAGGCCGTCGGCTGTCTCCCCGGCGGCCATGCCGTCCTCCGCCCACGGGCCGTACGCCAGCGCGGTGGCGGGCAGGCCCTTCGCCCGGCGGGCGGCGACGAGGGTGTCGAGCAGGGCGTTGCCGGCCGCGTAGCCGGCCTGCCCGCCGCCGCCCCAGACACCGGCGACCGAGGAGAAGACCACGAACGCGTCGAGGTCGCGACCCCGGCAGGCGGCGTCGAGGTGCAGGGCGCCGAGCACCTTGCCGGCCAGGGTGTCCGACAGCTCGCCGTCGGTCACCTCGTACGCCGGGGTGGTGCCGCCGGACGTCCCGGCGGTGTGCACGACGGCGGTCAGCTCCGGCAGCCCGGAGACCAGAGCCTCGACCGCCACCCGGTCGGTGACGTCACACGCCACCACCCGCACCGCACCCAACTCGGCCACCAACCCCGCCGCACCCGGCGCCCCCGGACCCCGCCGCGAAACCAGCACCACCTCACCGGCCCCGTTCGCCAGCAACCAGCGCGCCACATGCCGACCCAACGCACCCGTACCACCGGTCACCAGCACCGTCCCGGCAGGCCGCCAACCCGCACCCACGGGCGGCACGGCCGGCACCAGCCGCCGGCCGAAGATGCCGCTGCGCCGGACGGCCACCTGGTCCAGGGTGCCGTCGGCGAGGACCGCGACGAGCCCGGCGCGGGCGCCGCGGTCGGCGCGGGCGGGCAGGTCGACCAGCCCGCCCCAGCGGTCCGGCTGTTCGAGGGCGACGACCCGGCCCAGGCCCCAGGCCAGGGCCGCCCAGACGTCGTCGACCCGTTCGCCGGCCGTGACGGGCATCGCGGTCCGAGTGAGCGCCCACACCCGTCCGGCCAGGCCGGTGTCGGTGAGCGCCCGGACGAGGGTGAGCAGGGCGGCCGTGCCAGCGGGCAACACCGGCGTGTGCGCCGGGGGCCGGTCCTGGCGGGGCAGGACGCAGAGCACCCCGGCCCAGCCGTCCCCGCTGATCCGGCGCAGCCGCTCGCCCAGGTCGGCGCGGTCGAGGGTGGACGACAGCGTGAGCGTGCCCACCCGGGCACCGGCCTGGGTGAGGGTCTTCGCCACGCCCGCGTCGGCGCCGCTGTCGACGGTGACGATCAGCCACCGCCCGGACAGCCTGGTCTTCGGGTTCGGCCGGACCGGCTCCCACCCGATCCGGTACGACCACCCGTCCAGCGCGGTGGCCCCGGACCGGTGCCGACGCCAGCGCGAGAGGACCGGCAGGGCCGGGCCGAGCGTGTCCAGGGCGGCGGGGTCGTCGCCGAGTTCGGCGGCGAGGGCGGCCAGGTCGCCACGCTCGACGGCGGTCCAGAACTCGACGTCGCCGCCGTCCAAGGCGGCCCGCTTCTCGGCCGTGCCCTCGGGCCAGTAGCGCTGGTGCTGGAACGCGTACGTGGGCAGGTCCACCCGCCGCGCGACGGTGTCGACGAACCACTGCCGCCAGTCCAGGGCCACCCCGTGCACATGCAACTCGGCCAGCCCGGCCAACAACCCCTGCACCTCGGGCCGATCCCCACGCTGCGCGGCAACGGCCAGCACACCGTCCCCACCCGGCAAGGCGTCGCCGACCATCGCCGTCAGCACGCTACGCGGCCCGACCTCCAGGAACGTGTCCACACCCGCCCCGCGCAGCGCCGTCACACCATCGGCGAACCGCACCGCCTCCCGCACATGCCGCACCCAATACTCCGGGGTACGGATCTCGTCACCAGCCAGCGCCCCCGTCACGTTCGACACGACCGGCAGCAGCGGCGCGGAGAACACCAACCCGTCCAGGACCGTACGGAACTCGGCCAGCATCGGCTCCATCAACGGACTGTGGAACGCGTGGCTCACCGCCAGGCGGCGGGTACGCACCCCCCGATCACGCCAGACCCGCTCCACCTCGTCGAGAGCCTCGACGGCACCGGACACCACCACGGCGGCAGGCCCGTTGACCGCCGCGATACCCAGCCGATCGGTCATCCCGGCGAGAGACTGCGCCACCGCAGCCTCGTC
>NZ_FMCV01000043.1 GCF_900091565.1 Micromonospora marina
CTGTCCAAGGAGTGGACCGGAAACGAGGAAGTGCCTTCTGATCAGGGAAAATAGGACTTGCTGAGGGTCCGATGTTCCTGTCACGGAAGGCACTTGCTGGATGAAGGCTACCGCAATACGTCCGAAGATCATGGTGACTGGAGACGGGCGGGGCATCGTCGGGCACGCTGGTGCCCGGCTGCTCGCTGATCTGGCTGATGCGACCGGCCTGACCAGCGCGTTCAGCCACGCCCTTGCGGGTCTGCGGCAGCGGCAGCGCGGGCACGACCCGGGTCGGATCGCCGTCGATCTTGCCGTGATGCTCGCCGACGGTGGTGAGGCCATCGCTGACCTGGCAGTACTACGAGACCAACAGGCGCTGTTCGGGCCGGTGGCGTCCGACCCGACCGCGTGGCGGCTGTTGTCGCAGCTCGACGACACGGTGCTGGTCGATCTGCGGTCTGCACGGGCACACGCCCGTGAGGTCGCTTGGGCCCAGCACGCCGAGGTCCGCGGTGACCTGCCGCAGCCGATGGTGGCCGGCCGGCAGGTTGACGGCCTGGTCCTGGACATCGACGCGACCATCGTGATCTGCCACTCCGGCAAGGAATCAGCGACCCGCACCTGGAAGAAGACGTTCGGCTACCACCCGCTGCTGTGCTTCCTGGACAACACCGGCGAAGCCCTCGCCGGCCTGCTGCGCGAAGGCCGGGCCGGATCCAACACCACCACCGACCACATCACCGTGCTCGACCAGGCCCTCGCTCAGCTTCCCGACGCCCACCGGCACGGCACCCCGATCCTGCTGCGCGCCGATTCGGCTGGTTCCAGTCACGGCTTCCTCGCCCACATCCGGTCCTTGCGCGAGCAGCACCACCTGGACATCCGGTTCTCCGTCGGTGCCGCGATCACCGCCGGCGTGCGCGAGGCGATCCGGGCTGCGACCGGCTGGGCTCCCGCCGTCGACACCGTCGGTGACCTGCGTGAACATGCCGAGGTCTGCGAGATCACGGGCCTGTTCGACGCCACCGGCTGGCCGGAGGGCACCCGGTTCCTGGTCCGCCGGGAACGCCCGCACCCCGGTGCCCAACTGTCGCTGTTCGACACCATCGAGGGCTGGCGGCATCAGGTCGTCGCCACCGACACCCCACCCGGCGGCGGCAGCGTCCAGTTCCTGGAGGCCCGGCACCGGGCACACGCCCGCGTTGAAGACCGCATCCGCACCGGCAAGAACACCGGTTTCGGCCGGTTCCCGTCCCGACACTTCGCCATCAACCAGGCCTGGCTCCAGTTGGCGCTGACCGGCATCGACCTGCTCGCCTGGACCCAGAACCTGCTCCTGGACGGCGAACTGGCCACCGCCGAGCCCAAGAAGCTGCGTTACCGGCTGCTACACGTCGCCGCCCGGATCACCCGCACCGCCCGCAGGACACGACTCGCCATCGCCGCCAACTGGCCCTGGGCCAACGCCCTGACCAGCGCATTCAACAAGCTCGCCGCACTACCCCGGCCCACCGGCTGACGTCGAGGCTCACGCTCCAACCCGCAACACGGAGGAACCCGGCCCAGCGCCGGGCCCTCAGCATGCCAACAAAGCGGCAAAACCAGCGCGAATCAACTTCATCGATAACAAGCTATGGATCCATGCTCAAGTGAAAGACCGAGGTTAGGCACTGCCATGTAGAGGAGCTTGCCCTCGGCAAGCGCCTGCAGCCTTACCGAAAGTTGAGCCTTGTCGGGGTTGGACTTGATGACGCGGGCGCTGCGCCAAGCGTCATGCGCAGTAAGCCGTTGTGCGGCCCGCTCGGCTCCAATGAAGCCGGGGATACGCCCGTGCGCACCAGGGGGTAGTGCCTGTCCGGCCCGTTCCAACCGTGACCAAACGGTCTCACGCACCTCGCGTTTTGCCTCATCGATGTCCATGTGACCTCCTCATGATGACATCAGCGCGAGCGTCAGGCTCGACCCCTGCCACAGTCGTCATCGGCTTACGCCGTCGCCGTTCTCCCGCAGGTGCGGCAACATTTGACCGACCAGCCCAGGGGTGACCGCGAGGGTGGTCGTCGCCTCGGCGCTGTACTCGGCCCCTCTGCTGTCGACGACGACGGCTCCCGCCTCGCGGGCGATGGCCACCCCGGCTGTCATGTCCCAGGTGTGGTTGGAAAGGGTGATGGCGGCGTCAATCTTCCCCTCCGCCAGCCAGACGAGATCCACTGCGGCTGATCCACTCATCCGCACACGCTGCACTGTCTCGGCGAGCCGCGCCATCAGTGCCAGCCGGATCCGATTCTTGTTCGCGGCATCCATTCCGACGGCGAAATCGCCGATCCCCACGACGGCTTCGCTCAGGCTCGTGGTGTCGCTCACCTTGACCGGCTCGCCGTTCGCGAATGCTCCACAACCCTCGGCGGCCCAGTATCGAGCACCGAGGAAGGGCAGGTCAACGACGCCGAGGGCTGGACGTGTTCCGTGGAGTAAGCCGAGCGAGATGCCGCACAAGGGGAGACCGCGAACGAAGTTGATCGTTCCGTCGACTGGATCGAGCGTCCATTGCAGATCCCCGGCGCCGCTGACGCCCTCCTCCTCTCCGAGGAAGGCGATGCCGGGTGTCGCATCGCGCAGGAATGATCGAAGGTCTCGCTCGATCGCGTAGTCGACGTTCGAAACGAGATCGCGGTCACCTTTACTGGCAGAGGTGACCGGTGCCCGGCGGCGCATCAAGGTGGCTGCCCGACCAACAGCATCAAGGGCGACCGGCAGCAGCTCACGATACGAGGTCACAGTTGTCGGCTCCGCTCCCACTGAGAGTCGAAGACCTGCTCATACACCTGATATAACCCCGTCGCGGAGTCTCGCCGTCGCATCACGAAGGTCGGAGAGTCGACCCCTCGGCTCGCGGGCAGGTACGCCTGGGCAAGGCAGAGGTCGTCGATGAGGAGCACGTTGAATCGAAGCGTCTCGTCGTAGAGGGAGATCTGCACGCTGCCGCGCAGTTCGCCGGACAGGCGGTCACGCACCCGCAACATCGTCTCGATGTTGAGCTTCGTCAGTGCCGCGAGCTGACCGGCCGGGAAGCTCTCCTCACGTTCCCTGGCTTGGATCGCCGAGCCATCAGGGTCCAGGAACAGGCATCGGACCTGTGCGCCGCCTTCGATGAGCTGACGCCAGCGGTGATCGGGATAGTGCTGGCACAG
The DNA here is from genome assembly GCF_900091565.1 of Micromonospora marina. GTDB lineage: Bacteria > Actinomycetota > Actinomycetes > Mycobacteriales > Micromonosporaceae > Micromonospora > Micromonospora marina. The sequence continues at coordinate 3,174 of NZ_FMCV01000043.1, forward strand.
CAGGTTCAGGGAGAGTCCCATCGCTCGAACCTTTCGAGCGCCGTCCAGGATGCGGTCCGCAGGCAGAGACGCAGAGAGCTCAGCCCGACTGCGGAAAACCGCCGTGACGTCCGCTGTTGAGGTATCGCCGTTTCGTTCCGCCTGGACATGGGCAGCAGCTTGCCGCAGCTCGGCGACATCGGCCAATCTCAAGCCTGACCGGAACCGCCGATGAGCCTCGTTCCCCGCCCGCGCGAGCGCGGTGTCGAGAGCGGCCTGCATCTCCGGTCGGGGCTGCACAGCATCCCGGCCGGCCTCCCACTTCGATACGGTGCGCTCGCTGACGCCGAGGTGTTCGGCGAAGTCGCGGATGCTCATCCGCAGCGCGTGCCGCAGCATCCGGGTCTCTCGGCCGGTCCACTTCTGCACGGTCGTCATCGGCTCGCCTCCGAGTGCGTCGAGACCGGCCGCCAGCAGCTTAGCGGCTCGACTTCAGAGCTGGTACAGCGCAAGTGCAGAGCGTAGTCGTACCCCATGAGTCGCAAGTTGGCGAGGGTGGACGCATGGCCCGGGGCGGGTGCTGGGCTCCGGTGGGGCGTCACCCGAGCGCGTCCGCCGTCCCCGCCCGCCCCGGTGCCGCTCGGACTTTCGACGGAAGGGCTCTTCATGGCGGCGGTGCTGGACGACTTCCCGGTGCTCACTCCGGTCAGCGACGAGGACGTGGCGCTCGCCGTGCGCGCGGTGGCGGTGCATGTGCCGGAGCGGTGGCCGGCGGGTCCACTGTGCCGCAGTGAGCGGGTACCGCATCCGTGCCGGCTGGCCCGCTGGGGCCGCAGCACACTCCTGGCGGCCGGGCTCACCGAGGAGCGCGTGGACGAGCTGGCCGCCGTAGGCGACCCGGGCGCCTGGCCGTGGGCGTGACCGGGCTCGGGGCGTACCCGAAGGAGAGCTGGTCCGGGTCGGCGGCGGTGCGCGAGGCGGTGGCCCGGTGGCTGCGGCTGGTGGCGGCGGACGCCGAGCTGGCGCCGTACCTCGTCGGGGTTGATCGGGCCCGGCTCGCCGGACACCTGGCGCTCACGCTCACAGTGGCGCTCGGCGGACCGGCGGGCGACATCGCCCGCCCGGCGGCCGGGGCGTGGCGCGGCCTGGGCCTGACCGAGGCGCAGCACCGCCGCGTGGTCGACTACCTGGCCGGGGTGCTCTGGGCGCTGGACGTGCCGGCGGGCTCGGTGACAGCGGCCCGGCGGGCCTTCTCGGACGAGGCCGGCTCGTGACCGCCGCCCTGGCCGCGTCGTGGTCCGTCACCATGCGGTACGCCCGCGAGGCAGCCGACCATTTCTGGTGTGCGGTCGAGGATCGCTGCCCCGGGACGCTGCCGGAGCGGGAGGCGACGGTGTTCCTCGCCGCATTCGGACGGCTGGCCAGCGGTGGTGACGACCCGGCCGGGCGGGCGGCGCTGTTGGCCGTGCTTGGCCGGGCCTACCGCCGCTACCGCCTGCTGCCGCACCAGCTCACCGTCGAGGCCGCGCTCGTCGCGACGGTGTCCCGGCAGGTGAGGTGGACACCGGAGCTGGCGGCGGCCTGGGCAGGGGCCAGCCGGCGGGCCACGGCGGCGGTGAGCCGTGTGGTCGAGCAGGCCGGCGACGGCCCGCCCTGGTGGCCGGCGCAGGTCGTCGACCACGACCGGGCGGCCGACGGCATCGCCGTGGTGACCGTGCGCCCCTGGCGCCGCCTGGCGTTCCGGCCCGGTCAGGCGCTGCCCGTCTGCACCGAGCGCCGGTCGGGCCGGTGGCGTTGGTACTCGCCGGCCAACGCTCCGCGCGCCGACGGCACCGTCGAACTCCACATCCGTGCCGTCGCCGCCGTCTCCCGCGCGCTCGTGCACCGGGTACGCCCCGATGATCGGATCTGGCTCGGCCCGCCCCGGTCGATCGGCCTGACCCTCGATCCGGCGTCGGATGCGGACCTGCTGCTCGTCGCCGGGGGCACCGGGCTGGCGCCGCTGCGCGCCCTGGTCGAGCAGGTCGCCACCGCACCGGCCGGTCCCCGGGTAACACTGGTCGTCGGCGCCCGCACCCTCGCCGACCTCTACGACCCGATCAGCCTGGACAAGCTCCAGAGCGCCCACAACTGGCTGACCGTCGTGCCCGCGTTCTCGCACGATCCGGTGGCGGAGGCGGGAGAGCAGGGCGACGCGCTCACCGTCGCGCTCGACCACTGGCGTCCCGGTCAGGAGGTCTACCTGTGCGGGCCACCGCTGATGGTGGCCGGGTCGCGGCTACGGTTGCTCGCCGGTGGGGTGCCGGCTGAGCGGATCCACCTGCCGGACGGGTTCGGCACCTGATGGGCGTCTACCGCAGCCGCAACGTGCTGGCCGGCCCGCTCACCGCGGACCGGCTCGGCGCCGTCGAGCTGCCCCGCACGTCACTGGGCCGGCGCGGCTACCGGACCGACGACGTCGACGCGCTGCTGCATCGGCTCGTCTACGAGCTGGGGGAGCGGACCCGGCTGCTCGACGACGCGCTGGGCGAGAACGACCGCATCAAGCGAGCCCTGCGCGCCTGGCAGGCCGAGGTGCGGGAGGCTGCCGGCGTCGGCCGGTGTCCCGCGGCCATTCCAGACTCTCGTCCCAGCCCTGACGGTCGACCTGCGGGTGAGCGGTGACGCGGACGACACCGGTCGTGCCGCATACTGGCCCGGTGTTCACTCTCGCCCAGGCGCGACACCTGGTGGCCACGCTGCGACCGCGCGTCGACGAGCTGATCCGGCTGCGGGCCGACCTGGCCGAGCTACGGGTCGATCTGGCCGACCACGGCGTCAGCGCGCTCGGCGGGCTCGCCGAGGTGAAGGCGCTGGAGGCGCGGCTGCACGTGGTGGTGGACGAGTTCCACCAGCACGACATCGCGGTCAAGGGGATCGCCCCGGTGTTGCTCGACTTTCCCGGTGAGCGCGACGGCCGGGCGGTGCTCTGGTGCTGGCTGGAGGGGGACACCGACATCAGGTGGTACCACCGGGTCGAGTGCGGTTTCGCCGGCCGCCGTCCGGTCTGACGGCGCGCTGTGGGTGAGGTGCGCCGGGCGGTGCCGTCCGACGCCGACGAGCTGGTGCGGCTGCGCGGGCTGATGCTCGCGGGTATGAGCGGGGTGCCGACGCCGCCGGGGCGGTGGCAGGACGTCGCCCGGGACAATCTGCGTGCCTGGCTGGCCGAGCCGGATCCCTGGCTCGCCGCCTTCGTGGTCGACGCGCCGGGCGGCGCGTCGCTGGCGGCCTGCGCGGTGGGCACCGTGGAGCGGCGGCGGCTCGGCGGGCCGGACGACCCGAGTGGCCTGGTCGGGTACGTCTTCAACGTCAGCACCGACCCGGCGTACCGCAGGCGCGGGCACAGCCGAGCCTGCCTGACCGCCCTGCTGGCCTGGTTCCGGCACCGGGGTGTGCGCCGGGTGGACCTGCGGGCGTCGGCGGCCGGCCGGCCGCTCTACCGGGCTCTCGGCTTCCGGGAGACCGCCGACCCGGCGATGCGGCTGACCTTCCCGGCGGAGGAATCCTTCATTCCGCTAGGCGAAACCGGCAACGATTTGTCGGTGTAAGTCGCTATGCGCGCCCGGCCGCAAATCGGTGATCTTCCATGCGCTGTGATCTTATTGATATCTATCTCTCACCACCACTTCACGCCCCCAGGAGTGCGACGTGCGGAGATCCCGTCTTGCCACCCTCGCCCTGACCCTGGCCGCCTCGGTCGGGGTCACTCTGTCTCTGGCCGCCCCCGCCCAGGCGGCCCCGTCCGACCGCTACGTCGCGCTCGGCGACTCGTACGCCTCCGGCGTCGGCGCCGACAGCTACACGTCCGAGAGCGGCAGCTGCCTGCGCAGCACGAAGGCCTATCCGGCGCTCTACAACACCAACATCAAGCCCGCGTCGTACCGGTCGGTCGCCTGCTCCGGCGCCACCACGGCCGACGTCATAAACAGCCAGCTCTCCGCGCTCTCCTCCACCACCACACTGGTCAGCGTGACAGTGGGCGGCAACGACGTCGGCTTCGCCAACATCATGAGCACCTGCGTGCTTCAGGGGGAGACCCAGTGCGTGGCGGCCGTGCAGTCCGCCATGAACGTGGCCCGCACCTCGATGCCGGGCCGCCTCGCCAACGTCTACAACGGCATCAAGAGCCGCTCGCCCTCGGCCCGCGTCGTGGTGGTCGGCTACCCGGTGTTCTACCAGCTCGGCACCACCTGCATCGGGCTCAGCGCGACGTCCCGAGCGAAGATCAACGAGGGCATCAATCTGCTCGACGACATCACCCGCACGGCCGCCGTCTCGGCCGGCTTCACCTTCGCCGACGTCCGCTCCATCTTCGTCGGTCACCAGCTGTGCAGCTACGGGACCAAGTGGCTGCACGCGCTGAACGTGCTGAGCCTGAGCAAGTCGTACCACCCGACGGCCGCCGGGCAGTCCGGCGGCTACTACCCGGTCTTCCGGGCCGCCGCCGGCTGACCCGGTCCACGGCAGCGGCACGCCTCCCGCGGGGGCGTGCCGCTGCGCCGTGCCCGCCGCCGGGGCGCCGGTCAGGCCGGCAGGGCCTTCTCGATCGCCGTACGCAGATCGGGGTCCTCGGGCGTGACCTGCGGGCCGAACCGGGCGGCCACCGTGCCGTCCGGCGCGACGAGGAACTTCTCGAAGTTCCAGCGCACGTCGCCGGTGTGCCCCTCGGCGTCCGGCGTGGACACCAGCTCCGCGTAGAGCGGGTGCCGGCCCGGCCCGTTGACGTCGACCTTCTCCGTCAGCGGGAACGTCACGCCGTAGTTGACCTGGCAGAACTCCTCGATCTCGGCGGCGCTCCCCGGCTCCTGGCCGGCGAACTGGTTGCACGGCACACCGAGCACCGTCAGCCCGCGCCCGGCGTACGTGTCGGCGAGTTCCTGGAGGCCCGCGTACTGCGGGGTGAGGCCGCAGCGGGAGGCCACGTTGACCACGAGCAGGGCGCGGCCGCGGTAGCGGCCGAGGTCGGCCGGGCCGCCGGTGAGGGCGTCGATCTGGACGTCGAAAACGGTCATGGGACGAGGCTACGGCCCTTCGGGGGTTCGGCGCTGCGACGACGAGCAGGTCGCGAACCGGTTGAGCCCGCAGGACAGAACTGTCTACGACGATCGGTAGCGGCGCATCGACGCCGCCGAGCGCGATGGTTAGGAGCCCGGTCGGGAGGCCGAGGCAGCCGAGGTCTGTGGTCTGACCGCGGGCAGTCAGCGGAATCACCGCGATCGACCGGGACGGGTGCCGGCAGAGCAGCGAGCAGGTGAAGCGAGTCAACGAGCTGAAGTACGGCGGCGGAGACGTCCTGCACCCGGTCCTACCGCCGCCTGCTGGAGCAGCAGGCGGCGCTGGTGTGCGGGCTGACGCCGGCCGGCTTCGAGTCTTGGTCGACAGCTGTCCTACCTGGAGCCTTGCACCCATCGATCACCGGGCCTGCCACACCCGCCCGAGCTGCAAGATCAGCTTGGAAAAGGCTCAATGGACGAAAGCTGACGAGTCGCCCGCTCAACGCTGCCGCAGGTAGATGAGGGCCGCGACGCCGCCGCCGCAGATCGCGTAGCCCAGCGATGCCGTGATCTTGACCCACTGCGACAGATTCGTCTGCCCGAGCAGCCAGCCCAGCGTCAGACCACCCACGCCGAACAACACGATGAACAGGAGCAACATCTGTCCTACCCGCCTACGACTTACCGCCATGAGAGAACTCCTTCCCCGGGTTGCGGGACCAGCGAAGCTGGTCCCGCAACCTCACCTTAAGCGAAGAACAACGGCCCTGACCGAGAGGAGGAACCAACCGAGCTCGGCCAGTACGAACAGTCTTCGGCCGCCAGTATCTGACTAGTCGCAGCAACAGCGAGTGAGCCCGCGATCCGCAGTACGCAAGTGCGTCGATGACGCTTGCGGGCTGGAGTTGAACCTTCCTGTGCAGACGCCCCTGAGTGCTCAGTTCACTTCCCTCGCCGTTGCAGGATGTGCGGTGCCACGATTATCAAAGCCGGGACGGCCACTAGCCCGAGGACGGCCATGGCCAGAATGGCCTGTACCCTGCTAAAACCGAGGTGACCGCTCAGGTAGCCTGCAGCAACGAAAATTGCTGCAAACAGGATCAGCAATAGCGTGAATATCCGAGCTGACGGGCGACGCCGCACCTTAAGCCTCCTAGCGGGAACCCCAGTAATATGCAATACCAAACAGGAATGAACCCTCCGAGGAAGATTCCGCCAAAGGCGCCGCCGGCCAGACAGCCGACAGGACCGGCGAACGCCCCGAAAATGCAGCCCGCAACTCCACCGATGATGACTCCAGCTCCACCGACCTTACCTGCGGTGTCAATCGCGTCGACGAATGGGTCATCGTGATCGTTACCCGTCGGGTCTACGAAGTTGACTGGGTTGCCGCCAGCGTATGCGTAGCGGTTGCCGTGGTCAGGGCTGCCGATGAAGCTGAGGTTGTCCCTGCGTGTTGAACATCCGACTGCCGCCCGGAACCCACGGCATCAGCGAGGCGCTGACGAGAGAAGACTTGATGACCTTCGTTTAGCGGCAACGCTTCCACGCCGACCGAAGGCCGTAAACCGCGCCCCCGGCAAACGCGCGATCGCCACCCTCAAGACCTGGAGATCCTGAACGAGTTGGGCTGCTGCCCACGGTGAGCGATCACGATCGTGCGGGCCATCCTCGTCCTGGACCACGTCGGAGCCAACCGCTACGCAGGATGAAAGAGGCTCAATCCCTGCGTTGGGGCTCGACGGCAAAGCCGTCGAGCCCCAACCTGTTGTCTCGCCTTCAGCGGACCGAATGCGTCACGCGCTAGATTACGACCTAACCCTTCAGGACTCTCAGAAGCACAGCTGAGAGAGCCCCCATTATGACGCCGGTAACGATCGCCACAGCCCAGGTGCCTCCCACCATGAACTTGCCGATGCCTATGCCGGCTAGGAGCATTAGCGCGCCAAACGCAACGTACTGAGTCTTCAGCATTGTAAGTTCCTACGATTAGAGGCCGACGCTCAGCCGATCAGAAGTCATTCCGGCTGGCCCTGTGCGATGACGTAGCCTACTGCACCGCCTACTGCTCCTGTCACGAACCCCACGACCATTCCCTCGACGCATCCGGCAAGAATCGTGCTGAGGCAACCGGTGACGGCTCCCGTGACTGCCGCACCCGCCGACGCGTAGACCAGGCCCGACCATGTGAATAGCCCCGTGGGATCGGTGTAGTTGATGGGGTTGCCGCTGGCGTATGCGTAGCGGTTGCCGTGGTCAGGGCTGCCGATGAAGCTGAGGCTGTCTTGCTGGGTGAATCGGCCTTGTTGGGGGTTGTACCAGCGCTGGCCGAACTTGGTAAATCCGGTGCTCTGGTCGTAGATGCCACCGGTGTAGCGCACCAGGTTGCTCGCACCGAGGTTGGTTTCGTCGGTGGTGGTGGCGTTGCCGTAGGGGTCGTACTTGTAGGTGGCGGCGAGGGTGCCGTTGGCCTTGACGGCGGCGACGGGGGTGCCGAGTCCGTCGAGGACGAAGGCGGTGTCGGTGCCGTTGATCCGCAGGCCGAGCGGGGTGCCGAGGCCGTCGCGTTCGACGTAGACGGTGGTGCCGGCGGCGGTCCAGGACTGGAGCCAGGGCATGCCGTGCTGGTCTTCGTAGCCGTACTGCAGGGTGGTGGTGCCGGCGCGGGTGAGTTCGACCTGGTCGGTGCCGGCGTAGGCGTAGGTGCCGGTGTTCGCGCCGGTCATCTGGTTGGCGCCGTTGTAGGTGACCGGGTTGACCGACGGGGCGCTGGCGCGGGTCTGGTTGCCGCGGTTGTCGTAGGTGTTGTTGGTGGTGGTGACCTGGTTGGCGGTGTTGTAGGTCAGGGTCTGGGTGGTGGTGCCGTCGACCTTGACCGTCTTGCGGTTGCCGTTGCTGTCGTAGGTGTAGTCGTAGGTCTTGCCGTTGTAGTTGGTGGCCTTGGTGAGCCGGTTGGCCTTGTCGTAGGTGAACTGGCTGATCGCGCCGGAGGTTTCGTCCTTCTGCCACTGCCGCAGGCCGGTGTCGTTGGCGGTGGCGGTGGAGCAGGGCTGTCCGGAGGTGTACTTGGCGTAGCAGTAGGTCACGTCGAACACCGTCGCGGGAGCGGCGGAGTTGCGGGTGGCGGTGATGCGGGTGGGCCGGTCGGACTTGTCGTAGGTGGTCTTGACGCGCAGGGCGTAGACGCTGTTGCCCTCATCGGTGGCGAACCACGTGTTGGTGCGGTTGCCGTCGTTGTCGTAGGAGTAGTTGTAGCGGGTGCCGCTGGCGGTGTCGGTGCGGACCAGCCAGTTGCGGGTGTTGTAGTAGTGCTTGGTCATGCCGCGGCCGTCGGTGATCCCGGTGAGGTTCCCGGCGAGGTCGTGCTCGTAGACGAACGTCGCGGTGCCGGGGTTGGTGCGCCGGTGTAGCCGGTTGAGGTTGTCCCACTCGTAGGTGGTGGTGCCGGTGGCGTCGGTGCGGCTGATCAGGTTCCCGGCGCGCCCGTACTGGTAGGTGACCGGGGTGGGGTTGGTGCCGCAGCCGGAGTAGCTGGCCTTCTCCAGCCGGTCGTCCTTGGTCCAGTCGTAGGTGGTGGTGCAGCCGCCCTGGGCGACGGTGCGGACGCGGCCGAGGACGTCGTAGGTGAACGTCTTGACGGCCAGGCCGTTGCCGGTGGGCGGGGTCAGGGTCGTGATCTGCTTGTCGCTGTTGTAGGTGTAGGTGGTGGGGTTGCCGGTGTTCGCCGGGTCGGTGGAGGTCTTGACGGTGCCGTTGGTGTTGTAGTCGACCTCGGCCTTGGCGGCGAGGGCGTCGGCGGTGGAGGTGCGGTTGCCGGCGCCGTTGTAGGTGTAGGTCGACGAGTTGCTCTGCGTGTCGATGGACGAGGATGGCTGAAAGTTCGCGGTCGGGTTCGTCGAGGTCGCCGGGTTGGCGTAGGCGGCGGATGCGCTGGCGCCGGACGGGGAGGCCGACTTGGTCAGTGACTGCCCGGCGTTGGCGCCGTAGGTGTTGGTGACCGTGCTGCCCTCGGGGCTGACGGTGGTGGCCACGTCCTGCCACGGCGTGTACGTCTTGGAGCGTTCGTTGCCGGCCGGGTCGGTGGCCTTGGTGACCCGCTTGTCGCTGTTCAGGTCGTACGTGGTGTGCGGCACGGATGCGACCGGCTGGGAGAGGTCCTGGCGGGGGTCGGCCATCTTCGTCTGCGACGACGTGGGGTAGGCGAACCGGGTGGTCGCGCCCTGATTGGTGGCGTTGTCGGTGACCTGGGTGAACGAGGTGACCCGGTGCTGCCCGTCGTAGGTGACGAGGCTGTAGGTGTCGTCCTTGGACCAGATCTTGACCAGGTCACCGGCGCTGTTGTACTCGAACGCGTACTGCCGGGTCGCGCCGAGCAGGTCGATCGCCTTCAGGCGGTTGTTGGTGTCGTACGTGTAGGACACCGTCCGGATGACGTTGTAGGCGTCGCTCTGCTCGTACGTCTTCAACCGCCCGTTCACGAACGTGACCGTCGCCGTGCGGGCGTACTGGCCGCCCCGGTCGGAGACGACCTGGGTCAGCTGCCCGCCGCTGTAGGAGTAGTCGGTGACGTTGTCGTTGCGGTCCTCGGTCTTGTCCAGCAGACCGTCGGAGGTGAAGAACAGCTCCTTGCCGCTGTCGTTCTCGGTCAGCTTCCACCCGCTGCCGTTCTTGACCAGCTTGGCCTTGAACTCACCCGGCGTCGTGTAGGCCGAACCGGTCCAGGTGAACTTCCCGACCACGCCGTCGGCGGCGGCGTAGGTGACCGAGCTGTCATCGGCCGGATACAGCTTCACGTCCTGCCCGGACCGCGTCCGCCAACCCGGCCCGTGCGCGCCGACCGACAGGTCACTGCCCAACATCAGGCTGTTGAACGACGCCCCCAGCGTCACGTTCCCGGCGATCCCGGGCAGGGTCAGGTCGGTGGTGTTCACCATCAAGTTGCCGGACCCGACGTTGACCTTCACCTCCATCCGATCCGCCAGCGAGAACGACACCAGGGTGCCGTTGCGCACCGGCCCGGTGCCCTTGGGTACCGACGGCGCCGCCCCCGCGGCGGCCCGCGTCACCGCGCGCTGCGGTGAGTCGAACAACCACACCTTCGACGACGACCGCGGCGACACCTGCGGCGTGTCCGCCGCCTCCTGCGGCGCCGCGGGCGCAGCGGAGGACACAGCCGGCGGAACCGCCAGCACTGACGTGGCCAGCAGCGCGGACGCCACTCCCACAGCCACTCGACGTTGACCCATCAACACTCCATCTCCCACACACGCTCCCGACGGCCCATCCGCCAGGAGGAGGACATACCTCGCCATGCCGTTCATCGGCGGAATCGACGAACGGCATGGTTGATTGAAAGCGGCACCCTCGCCAAGGGCGGGCCCGCCGGGATTGAAGACCTATCAGGCGTTGAAAAGACTGCCAGATGATTTCTCGCGAACGCCGGTCGAGGCGAACAGCTCGCACGATTCGCACGATTCGTTGAAAGAGCCCAAATCGTGGTCGATGCGGAATCTTGCCTCGGCGAGCAGCGGAAACAGCCACCCCAAGCCCAGAAGTAGGCAGCGGGCGACCGTGCCGAAAAGCGCCATCAGCGCTGAAGTTCGGAAGTTTTCAGCCCGTCATCGTCATTCGCGCATCCCCCGTTGATATCACTGGTTGCCATCGGTCAACCGTTGTGTCGGGAGACAAGCTATCGAGCCGACAAGTCTCAGGTCAATAACTATTACAAACAGCTAGTATTAAAGGTTCAAATCGCCCGGAAATGCACAGTTTGATGGCGCTACGTGATGGCGATCGGCTTGATCAAGTGGAGCGGTCACCGAGCTGGCGTCGAGCCCACGGTGAAGCCCGGCGGTGGCCGACCTGGGCCGCGTCCGCCGGGCTTCTTCCAGTAGCCGGGTAGCGAGCCTCCGTCAGTCCGGTCGCCGGGCCACCACCGCCAGCGCCATGCCGAAGAATCTCAGCGGCGACCGCTCGATCGCGTCGGTCACCGGGCGGATCCGCTGCCCGAAACCGGACCGGTCAAACGGCGGCATGATGTAGTCCACCGCCACCGTCTCCAACCCCGCCCGGCGAAGCTGCCCCGACAAACCACGAGCGGTGAAGGAACGCGCGTCAGCCAGCCGCCGGTGCAGCGGGACGATCCACGGCAGGAACGGGCCCCGCGCCGGCCGGTACCGCTTGCCGCGGATCAGGAAACCGTGCGTCTCGAACGGGAACCACCGGTTGGGAGTGGTCAACGCGAACCGGCCACCCGGCACCAGCACCCGGTGCACCTGCCGCAATGCGGCATCGAGATCATCGATGTGCTCCACCACCTCGATGGCGGTGACCAGGTCGAAACTCTCATCCGGATAGTCCAGTTCGGTGGCGGACAACTCCCGCACGTTGATCTTCTGCGCCGCCGCCGGGTCCTCGGCCAGCCGCTCCCGGAACAGCTCTAATCGGTCCTGCTGGATGTCGACCGCCTCGATCTGCTCGAATGCGTCTACCAGCCGCATCGTGTATGTGCCGTCCCCGCAGCCGATCTCCAGCAGTCGCCGACCGCTGAGCGATGTGTATCGGCCGAGCGTTCCCAGTCTCTTCGCTACCCCTCGCCCTGCGTTCCGCAGCTCAGCGTCGATATAGTCGGCGTCGCGGTGTGAAGGTGCAGGTCAGGGCGTTGCAGCCTGGCGGGAACGGCGAAAACGCCTAGTGACACGCCTGCCTGTGGATAACTTCCATGAGCTGCTGATCTATGCGTGGTTTCATAGTCGGTGTACGGTCGTGCCTCGTGTACGTGAAGGCGTCGACACGCAAGACCCGTGACGGGCAGACGATCCGCTACCTGCAGTTGGCCCACAACGAGTGGGACCCGGCCGCGAAGGCGTCCAAGACCCGGGTGTTGTACTCGTTCGGCCGCGAGGACCAGCTCGACGTGGCCGGTATCCGCCGCCTGGTC
>NZ_FMCV01000024.1 GCF_900091565.1 Micromonospora marina
CGGCCCACCTTGTTGATCTTTCATGGGAACCGGTGCCCGCGCCGCGTGGTGACGCTCGGCTCGGCTTCTCGACGCGGACTGTGGCTGACCACGGTGGCGCGGTGCTGGACGGGCCGGGATGTTGTCGTACGGCAAGTCGCATGACGACGGCACGCAGCCGCCGCAGGGCCGTGTCCCTCGGCGGAGGGCGTGGTCCTCTACCTCATTCGTAGTGGTAGCGGCACTGGGCGACCTGCACTGTGTCGTCCATGATCCGGTATACGAGGCGGTGTTCCTGGTCGATGCGTCTCGACCAGAATCCCGCCCAGTTTCCGCGGAGCTGCTCCGGTTTGCCGATGCCCTGGTGGCCGTTGCGTCGGATGTCCTCGATCAAGGCGTTCACTCGTTTGAGCATCTGGCGATCTCGTTGCCAGGTCAGATAGTCTTCCCAGCCTCGGCCGGCGAACTGGACCTTCACGCTGCCGATGCCTCGCCTGAACTGGCGTCGGGGTCGATCAGGTCGTGCATCTCCCCACCCCCGTTACGCAGCTCTTCGACGGCTTCATTCAGACGGCGGGCGTTGGCGGGGCTGGCCATCAGGTAGGCCGTCTCCTTCAACGACTCGTACTCGCGCAGCGAGATGATGACCGCGGCCTCCCGGCCGGAACGGGTGACCACCACTTCCTCGGCGTCGTCCACGACATGGTCGAGCATCTTGGCCAGGTTCTGCCGGACCTCTGAGTAGGGAACGGTGCGCATGCTGCCGCCTCCAAACGTTACGTACAACAAATTGTACAAGTCTGCCGAGGCTCCTCGTCACATGGTCCGACGTCTGGCCCTGAACTGTCGATCAGGCTCAGGAGCGGCGCGGGCGTAGCGGCAGCGGATCACCGGTGATCGTGGCGAGGTGGGTTTTTCCTGTTCATCGCGTTGGTGGCGACCCGGGCTGATCGCGTCGAGGTCCGGTCCGACGCTCTCGGTCCGCACCGAGGCGTCAGGCCCGCGAGTCCGACCCACGGCTTCTCCCTACCGCACGGGAATCTGGATCTGCCGTTTGGCGATCGTCTTGGCTGTTTTTCCGTGGCCGTTCCGGGCGGCGGGGGTGCGGCTGATGTCCCCACAGGGGGCGGCGACGATGGCTGCCGTTGGCGTCATCCTGGTGTTAGTCGGCCATAGTCTCGTTCTCCGTGCTCATCAGCGAGCGGGGTATTTCGGTGACGGCTACGACCCGTTGCGGCCGCCGGGCGGCCTGGTTGCCCGAGACGTGTTCCGCCTGACGTACTGGTAGCCGCATCGGTTCGGACAGCCTGTGACGGTTGTGCTGTACAGCCGGTCGTACAGCCAAGACCACCGGCTGACGCCGACAACACCCGACAACGACAGACGGGCTGACCATGTGCGCGGCCACCTGATCAGCCATCCGTGATCTCCTTTGGGATCCCAAGGCCGCAGGTTCGGCTCCTGGCCAGGCAAACAGGTACTGTCCTTCGGACATCAGACCTGTCCGGACGCAACCTGGGCAAGCCTGAGCACGTACTCGAAGCCGCGGTTCTGGGCGGGTGAATTCACCATCGGCAGGATCAGCGCTGGTATGCCGGCGGAAACCGATCCGCCGTCGCCGGTGGGATGATCACCGACCATCAGGGTCTGGCCCGGTACGGCATGGAGGGCGTCGAGGGCGGTGCCCCAGAACCGAGGGTCCGGTTTGACGAAGCCGACCTCGTAGGACAGTACGAACGCGTCGACATAGCCGTCGAGTCCGTGCCGCGCAAAACATTCGCGGATGTCCCAGCCGACGTTGCTGACGACGCCGATGCGAACACCGCTGTCACGCAATGCGGACAGGGTGGCGACGGTGTCGGCGTACGGCTCGATCGCTTCGGCGTGTGTCTCGTGCAAGATCGATGCCAGCCGCTGGTCCACCCCCGGGATCTGCTCCAACACGGTGAGGATCGCCCGATCCCAGACTCGCGGATCCAGATCTCGGGCGATGTGAGCCGGATCCGTGGCCGTCTTCCGCAACAGTTCCGCGAAGTCGCGAGCAATGCGGTGCGCCTCGCCGGCAGTCAGTGTCCGGCCGATCGATGCCGCCGCGTTGCCCACCCAGCGCTCCGAGTTCCGGGCGAACAGAGTCCAAGCGAAGTCGAACAGTACCGTCGTCACGGGCCTGGCGGTCATCGCATCACCCTAGATAGATAATTCGATGGGTGGCGCCGCGGGGGTCGTCGAGGACCGCGGGTTCCCGAGGGCCGGGGGGTCGACCACACGCCGAGGCGGTGAGCAGCGTCGCAGCAACCGCAGAGTCCGAGCCGTCGTACCGTCACGTCGTATCCCATTTCGCGATCTTGCGGAAGCGTGACGGTACACGGCGGGCGCGGTGGCGGCCATCAGCCGGCTGGACCGGCCGGGCATGCTTGCCGGATGGAGAACGCTCATGTGGCGGCGCCGCTTGCTCTGCACCTGTACTGCAGGGTCGACGTCCTGGTGACCGATGCCGAGGCTCTTGCCGATCACGCTGTCGACGAACTGCGAGATGCAGATGTCGACTGGTCTGCGGAAGACGACGACTTCGAATCGGCGGCCGGAGAGCTGCGCGGCAGCATCGCTGACTCGCTCGGGGCGGTAGCGGACATCAGCCGCCTCATCGAGAACGTCCCGGGAGTCGAGTTCCGAGGCGGTTGGTGCCGGGCGGAGCCGGGACCGCCGCGAGAGATCCCCGCTCCTGAAGGCCGTTGAGCGACGGGATCCGTCGGCGTGCGGCCTGCGATCGATCCGGCAAGAACTTGCCGATGACGGCCCCGAACGCCGCGGCATCAGCCCGTACGGCGAGCTGTTGCTTTCCCTGCCAGCGGCGATGCTGCGGGTGCCGTCTCCGCGAGTTCGGCGGGAAGGTGCCCACGGTCGAACGCTCGCCGCTCGGCCCTGAGAAGGCGGTCGTCTACCTCTGCCTCGTCTCGCAACCTGATCACGCCGATGGTTCCCGGTCGCCAGCACGTTCCCGGCGATCAGACTTTCGGCGTGACCTGGACGATGCTGCTGCCACTGGTCGTGGTGTTTCCGTCGCCGATCACTGAGGTGGTCAGGTCGTAGAAGCCCGGCTCGGCATCGGCACCGATCGCGATCGTGCTGACGGGGCGTTCGCCGGGTGCGCCGACCGGCCGCACCGGCGCGGCTTCGAAGGTGACCAGTCCCGGAACCGTCGAAGCGGCCTTGAGGTCGTCCACCGTGCCGTACGGACCCGTCAGCCGTGCGGCCAACTCGACCTGCGGCGAGGTGGAACTCGGCTCGTCCGGGAATTCGACCGTCCAGTGGACGGTCAGGGTCTGGCCCGGCTGGTACGGCCGGTCGACGTCCAGGGCCTCACAACAGGTGTACGTCGGCGGCGCTGCCGCCACCTCCGATGGTCCGGTGCCGCAGGCTGCCAGGAGCGGCACTGCGAGGCAGCAGAGGAGGCGCAGGCGCGGCGAGTTCATGCGCAGGATCGTAGGCGGGGCTCGCCGCTGCCAGGGGGCGGCGGAGAGATGCGCGGCGACCTATGGTTGCCGCGTGAACAGACGCCTCTGGGTGATGTCGGCACTGGCCGTGACCGCGTTGCTCGCCGTCCCGGTGACGGTCGTCGGCGTCCACGTGGCCCACCCGCGGAGCGAGAGCGGATACCTGGCGCACCTGAAGCAGTACGGCGACCGGCGGAACGACCGGCCGCTGGCGGTGCTGCCGCCCAGCACTGACCTGGTCGCCGAGGGCGACGCGGCGTGTGACTGGTTGCGCGAGCAGCCGTACGCGCTCTGGCGGCACGATCCGGAGTACCGCGAGCTGGTCGTCTACGAGCGCTATGTCCGGCAGGTCGAGAACCGCCTGCCGGCCTGGGGTGACGAGCTGCCCGATCGCAGATCGGTGACGGGAGCCGCGTGGACCCACCTCTGCCCGGCGGAGTGGGAACTACGCCAGCCCCGCCGTAACCCCTTCGCCCCCGAGCCGCCGGACTGAACGCCCCACGTCCATCGCCCTCGCAGGATTGATCTTGAAGTTGTGTGCCTCGCAGAAGCCGCGGGCAGGACATTCGAGGCGCCACAACTCCAAGACGACGAAGAGCCCCGCGCGGGCGCGGTCAGTGCGCGCCGTTCGTGGCCATCCAGGCGGTGGCGAAGTCGACGAGGGTGCGCTGGCGCATCAGCCGTGCCGTCGCGTTGCCGACCCGACCGGTCGTCGAGCCAGGTCATGGTCATGGTGCCCGCGTACGCCGGGTCGTCAGCCTGGAACACGGCCGTCTGCCGCCGGAGTGGCGGCGATCGTCCGCCCGCCCCGATCGATCCTGTCCACCCTCCGACCATAGGTCCCACGGCCCGCAAGTGTGCTCGTCGACCTCGGCGTCGTGGCGGTGAACGAATGCCCCCGAACGGGGCGATACGGACGCCACAACTCCACGATGGACGGGAAGCGAAACCGGGACGCGGGACCGGGGCGCGCCCGGTACGCTGCCGCGAATGCCGGTACGCCCCCACGCCGAAGACCCCGCCGATGTCCTGCTGCTCGGCGACGACGACACCCCGCTGGCCCGGATGCGGCTGCGGGACGACGACGGCACGGCGGTCGCGGCCGAGGTTCGGCCGCTGCCCGAGGCACCGCTCACCCGGCTCGTCGTCCAGGTGCGGCGTGACCTCGCCGGGCACCGGCTGGAGACGCCGGACGAGGCGCTGGCGGCGGCGCTGGTGGCCGACGGCCTGAAGCTGGACCGGGCCGCCACGGACATGCGGCACGACCTGACCGACGTACCGGAACCGGTGGTGCTGCCGGACGGCTGGTCGCTCGGCGCCCCCGGCTGGGACGACGACCTCGCCGCAGGGCTGGACGCGGCGTACGGCCCGGACCACCCGGACGGCCGCTGGCAGCCCGGTGACACCGACGAGGTACGGGGGATGTTCGACACCGGCGAGCCGGTCCCGCCCCTGGTGCCGGCGTCGGCCCGGCTGGTCGACAGGGACGGCCGCAGCGCCGGGCACGTGCTGTGCGCCGGGCCGGTGCCGTGGACCGACGACGACTGCGTCTGGATCCTCAACCTGGGCGTCGCGCCCCGCGCGCAGCGCCGTGGGTTCGGCCGCGCGTTGCTCGTCCACGCGTTGCGCGGCGCGCGGGAGGTCGGCCTGCCGTCCGTCGGCCTGTCGGTGGCCGACGGCAACCCGGCCCGCCGCATGTACGACGCGGCCGGCTTCCGCGTCCTCACCCGGGTGCTCACGGTCCGGATCCCCGCCGCTTAGGCCGCCCCGACCTGCGGCGTTGCGCCGTTCGCGGTCGCCGTGCCGTTCCGCTGAGATCCCGTACGCGTACCAGCTCACGCGCCGGTGAGCAGCGGGCGGTGCTCGGCCCAGAGCCAGCGCAGGTAGTCGCGCAGGCGTTCGGGGGTGGCGATCCAACCCTGGCCGGGATAGCGCAGCAGCCGGCTGACCTCGCCGGCCACCAGGTCGTACCCGGCCGCGCCGGTCTCCGGCACCGGGGCGTCCGGTGCGACGGCTACGGGCAGCGGGACCATCGGGAGCCGCACACCGGCGTCGTCGCAGGCCCGCAGCACGGTGAGGTAGACCCGGACCAGGTGGTACGGCGAGACGACGAGCGCGGCGCTGCCGATGCCCAGCGCTCGCACCCGCTCCACGATCCACGCGGCCTGCCGGCCGGTTCCGGTGATCGGCTCGGTCTGGAGCACGACCCCGTCGGTCCGGCGCAGGCCGAGACCGCGCAGCCGGTCGAGCGTGAGCGGGCGGTAGGTCCGCTCGGCGGGATCGGTGTTGGCCACCAGCAGGTGCCGCAGTGCCGGGCCGCTCTCCCAGACGCCGATCGCGTCGGTGAGCCGCCAGTCCTCGCCCTGGCCGGTGGGCACCACGAGCGCGTCCACCCGCCCGGCGGCGTGGTGGGGAAGCGTGAGGACCATCGTGACCGCCTCCAGCACCGCCAGGAGCCGGTCCGCGGGGACGTCCGCTAACGCCTCCGCCGGCACCAGCCGCGGCAGCGGGCGGGACACACTCGTCACGCCCACGATCTTGCCACCCCGGGCCGGAAATCGAGTACGGATGCTCAGGCATCCAACCGCTGCCGCCGGGAAGGATTTCCGGTGTGACGACGAGACGTACGCTGCTCGGCGGTCTGCTCCTGGCGCTGGCCACAGCCGGTGCCTGGGCGGCCTGGCTGAGCTGGGAGGCCGGCTGGACCGTGGACCCGGAGACCGGCGCGACGAGCGGGCCGTACGCGGTCTGGCAGGTCGCCGCCGCGGTGCTGACCCTGGGTGCGCTCGCCGCGGTCGCCGGCTGGTGGTTGAACATCTGGCTGGTGGCGATCGTGATGACTGTGGCGTTCACCGTGCCGTGGGCGGTGCACGCGGCGTCGACCGACGACAGCGGCCTGTGGGCGGTGGGGGCGGCGCTGGTGGCGATCGGCACGACCATCGGTACGACGCTCGTCGGGGGCGCCGCGGGCTGGCTGCGCCGCCGGACGGGGTGACGAGTCGGATGGCGCGGCAACGCCGGCTGCTGCCATAGGATGACCTCATGAGCGCTGAGGCGGTCGGCATGCACATGCCCGCCGTCGTGACGCTCGACGACGTGGCGACGATGAATGCCGCCGACCCGAACGGCCACCGCTACGAGACCAGCCCCGAGAGGGTTCTGTCGGTCATGCCGCCGCCCGACTCGGAGCACGCCATCATCGCGAGCCGGATCTTCGCCTGGCTGATCATGGCTGGTTGGCCCTGCCGAGCAGGTGCTCCAGGCCGTCGGGGTGCGGGTGCCGGGGCCCAGCGGCGACGGTGGCCGGATCCCTGACATCACGGTGTGGCGGAAGCCGCCCAGCCGGCGCGTCTGGTCCGCCGTGGCCGACATGGTGCTGGTGGTCGAGATCGTCTCGCCCGGCTCGGCCGGTACACCGAGCACGCCCGGATGCCGCTCGCCTGGCTGCTGCAGACCGCGCCCGCCGACCACCTCGACGCATAGGGCGGCGGGTCGTGCCCAGCGCGTCCACCAGCTCGCCCACGCTGCTCTCCGCCCGGCGCAGCCGGTCGAGCATGCGGCTGCGATATGCCTCAGCGGTCATCCGCCTGGCAGGTGATGACAGGTCGCGCTGCCCCGGCACGGCCGGCTCCATATGCTCGGGGGATGGAACTGCGGATCTTCACCGAGCCCCAGCAGGGGGCCACATACGACCAGCTCCTTGCCGTGGCCCGCCGCGCGGAGGAGACCGGCTTCGCCGCGTTCTTCCGCTCCGACCACTACCTGAAGATGGGTTCGGGGAGCGGAGATCCCGGCCCGACCGACGCCTGGACCACGCTCGCCGGGCTCGCCCGCGACACCACCCGGATCCGGCTCGGCACGCTGATGAGCGCCGCCACGTTCCGGCTGCCCGGCCCGTTGGCGATCACCGTGGCGCAGGTCGACCAGATGAGCGGCGGCCGGGTCGAGCTGGGCATCGGCACCGGCTGGTACGCCGAGGAGCACACCGCGTACGGCATCCCGTTCCCGCCGCTGGGGGAGCGGTTCGACCGGCTGGAGGAGCAGCTCGCGGTCATCACCGGGCTCTGGTCGACCCCGGAGGGCTCCACGTTCGACTTTTCCGGCACGTACTACCCGGTCAGCGACTCACCGGCGCTGCCCAAGCCGGTGCAGCGCCCCCGCCCGCCGATCCTGCTCGGCGGCATGGGCCCGAAGCGCACGCCCCGCCTGGCCGCCCGGTACGCCGACGAGTTCAACCTGCCGTTCGCCTCCGTCGAGGACACCGTCGCGCAGTTCGGGCGGGTGCGGGACGCCTGCGCCGGGATCGGCCGTGACCCGTCCACGATGACCTGGTCCAACGCGCTCGTGCTCTGCTGCGGACGCAACGAGGCCGAGGTGAGGCGCCGTGCCGAGGCGATCGGCCGTGACCCGGCCGAGCTGCGCGCCAACGGCGCCGCCGGCACGCCCGCCGAGGTGGTCGACACGCTCGGCCGGTACGCCGAGGCCGGCAGCTCGCGCGCCTACCTCCAGGTGCTCGACCTTACCGACCTGGACCACGTGGAGCTGGTGGCCGCCGAGGTGATGCCCCAGGTCTGACCCGCCGCCGCCCGCCGTCCGGCGAGATCTTGGTATGGAACGGTAGCGGCGGGGCGTCAGCGTGGGGTTGCGCGGCGGACGGTGTCGAGGCGACCGTCGCGGTCGCTGTCCAGGTACGTCACGTCAGGCACACCGTCGCCGTCCAGGTCGACCTGCACCACGTCGGCCACACCGTCGCCGTCCAGGTCGGTCACCACCTCGACGGAACCGTCCAGGTGCCGGGTCACTATCGACCGGCCGGACGCCTGGCGGGGCGGCGGCCCCGGGTGGGGCACCGGGTCCGGCTCGGGCTCCGGCGTGGGCCCCGGCACCGGCGCGGTGGCGACGGGCCCCACGCCGGTCGGGTCGATCTCCTCCTCCGACGGGTACACGTCGCCGCGGAGGCTCGGGTCGCGGTAGCTGCTCATCCCGCCAGGATTCCCGCCGAGTGGCCGGGGCAACCCTGCCGGCGCATGATGGCGCATGATGCAGCGCATGACTCACACCAACTGGGCCGGAAACGTGAGCTGGTCGGCGCGTACCCGATCGCGGCCGACCTCGGCCGACGAGCTGCGCCGGCTGGTCGCGGAGACCGACCTGGTCCGGGCCGTCGGCACCGGCCACTCGTTCAACCGGCTCGGCGACACCACCGGCAGACAGGTCGCGCTGGACGGCCTGCCGCCCGCTGTCGCGCTCGACCCGGACCGCGGCACAGTCACCGTCGCGGCCGGTCTGCGCTACGGCGACCTGGCCACCGCGCTCCAGGCCCAGGGGTACGCGCTGGCGAACCTCGCCTCGCTGCCGCACATCTCGGTGGCCGGCTCGGTCGCCACCGCCACCCACGGCTCCGGCGCGCGGAACCGCAACCTCGCCGCCGCCGTCGCCGCGCTGGAACTGGTCACCGCCGACGGCGACCTGATCACCGTCGACCGCAGCGACGGGCGGTTCGCCGGGCTGGTGGTCAACCTGGGCGCGCTGGGCGTGGTCACCCGGCTCACGCTCGACGTGGTGCCCACGTACGAGATCCGGCAGTACGTCCGTCTCGGTCTGCCCCGCGCGGCGCTGGACGAGGCGCTCGACGCCGCGTACAGCGTCAGCGTCTTCACCTCGTGGCGGTCGGAGCGCTTCGACCAGGTGTGGCTGAAGCAGTACGCCGACGAGGCGCCGCCGCCCGCCGACTGGCTGGACACGGTGGCCGCCGACTCGCCCCGGCACCCGGTGCCCGGCATGTCACCGGAGCACTGCACCGCGCAGCTCGGCGAGCCGGGGCCGTGGCACGAGCGGCTGCCGCACTTCCGGCTCGGCTTCACCCCCAGCAGCGGTGACGAGTTGCAGTCCGAGTGGCACGTGGCCCGCGGCGACGCGTCGGCGGCGCTCGCCGCGCTCGATCCGGTCGCCGACCGCATCGCCGCCGTGCTCCAGATCTGCGAGCTGCGTACGGTCGCCGCCGACGAGCTGTGGCTCAGCCCGAACTTCCGGCGCGAATCGCTGGCGCTGCACTTCACCTGGATCGGTGACCCGGTGGCTGTCGCGCCGGTGCTGGCCGAGGTGGAGGAGCGGCTCGCCCCGTTCGCGCCGCGCCCGCACTGGGGCAAGCTGTTCGAGCGCGATCCCGCCGCCGCGTACCCCCGGCACGCCGACTTCGCCGCACTGCTGCGCGAGTTCGACCCGAAGGGGAAGTTTCGCACCGCCGAGCTGGACCGCTACTTCCCCCGGGACTGAGCCGGCTTTTTTCGGGACTGGCTCAGCGCCCGGCCGGCATCTGCTGGCGCAGGCTGCCGCGCTGGACCGCCCGGCTGATGTCGCTGGGCGAGACGATGCCGACCAACTGGTCGTCGACCACCACGAGGGCCCGGCCGTCGGTGCACTCGTTGAGCCGGGGGAGCAGGTCGGTGAGTTGCTCCTCCGGGCGGGCGAGCACCAGTTCGTCGGCCCGGCAGGACACCTCGGCCAGCGTGGTCGACGCGCGGCGGTCCGCCGTGATGCCGCGTACCCGATCAAGCGTGACCAGACCGATCGGCCTGCCGGCGTCGGTGAGCGGCAGCGCCGAGTGCCGGTACGCGAACAGGTAGTGGTCGACGAAGTCGGCCACCGTGAGGTCGCCGGACGCGGTCTGCGGCTGCGGCGTCATCACGTCGCCCACCCGGACGCCGCGCAGCGCGTCGCCCATCCGGGCGGCGCGCTCCTCCTGGCCGGCCGCGCCGAGCAGGAACCAGCCGATCAGCGCCAGCCACAGCCCGCCGAAACCGGCGCCGCTCAGGAAGCGCCACAGCCCGAGTCCGATCAGCACGACACCGAGCACCCAGCCCGCGCGGGCCGCCACCACCGACGCCTTCGTCCGGTCGCCGGTGAACTTCCAGACCGCCGCGCGCAGCAGCCGCCCGCCGTCCAGCGGGGCGGCGGGGAGCACGTTGAAGACCGCCAGCAGCACGTTGATGCCCGCCAGCCAGGACAGCGCCCCGAGCAGCAGGCCGTCCCCGGCCGTCACCGCGACCGCCACCGCGATCGCGGCGAAGACCACGCCGATGATCAGGCTGACCAGCGGGCCGACCCCGGCGATCCGCAGCTCGGCGCCCGGGTTCCTCGCCTCGCCCTTCAGCTCGGCGACGCCACCGAACAGCCACAGCGTGATGCCCTCGACCTCGATGCCGTTGCGCTTGGCGACCACCGCGTGCGCCACCTCGTGGGCGAGCAGACCGAGGAAGAAGACCACGGCGGCGGCCAGGCCGGCCGCGACGTAGGCGACGGGGGAGTGACCGGGGTACGAGGAAGGGAACAGGCTGGCCGACAGCGCCCACGCGATCAGCACGAAGATGACCAGGACACTCCAGTTGACGCCGACTGGTACGCCCGCGATCCGGCCCAGCCGGAAACTCGCCCTCATGTTCCCGTCATACCCGGCGCACCCACCCGCACACCAGGGCCGGCAGGCGGCAATGTTCACTTGTACCAGTCGTACGAGCTGTACGATCGGGGTATGAGCGAGCCCGCCGCCGAACTCCCGATCTCCGATGCCCGAGACAGCCTCGCGGATGTCGTGTCGCGTGCCCACTACGCCGGGCGGATCACCTACGTGACCCGACGGGGGCGGCGCCTGGCGGCCATCGTCCCGGCCGAGCTTGCCGAAGCGATCGAGCGAGCCGAGGACGCCGCGGACGTCTCGGCAGCCCGCGATGCTCTGGCCCGTATCGACGCCGGCGAAATCCCCGTCCCGCTGGCCGACCTGCGCGACGAACTCGGCCGGTGAGCGTGCCACCTGAGCCGGTCTTCGCCGGGCGACGCGGCCGAGCGGGCCGGCCGTCGAATCCGCCGGTGACCGAGCTGAAGGCGCAGCGCACGACCCTATTGAGTGCGCATCGTTGCATCGACCGACCATCGTGGTCGATTCCGTGTCGGGCGGTTGCGGTCGCCGTCTGAGCACCGGAACCGCCGCATGTGCCTCATAGATGGCCGCGTCGGCTCTTGACCCCCCATCGCTTGCAGGTCTCCCGCTGCTCCTCCCAGAACCGGACGCTCGCCGTCGCGGCCTCCGGCTTGGCGCGGTCCGCGAGCGGGTCGGCAAGGCCGTTGATCCGGAAGTAGCCCGCTCCCGGGAAGCCAGCGCGGCGGGCGGCGATGTGCACGACGAGCGCGTCCAGGGGAGGGAGCTGCCGTTCCTTGCAACGGTTGTGAAACGCCTCCATGAACTCGGTGACCCGCTGAGGGTCGCCGTCCATGTGCAGGTATTGCGGCGCGGGAAGGCCCGCCGCATCGAACACCCGAGAGTACGAGACGGTCTGCCCGCGATCCTCCGCGCCGTTCCTGATCACGAAGTCGAT
This sequence comes from Micromonospora marina, assembly GCF_900091565.1. GTDB lineage: Bacteria > Actinomycetota > Actinomycetes > Mycobacteriales > Micromonosporaceae > Micromonospora > Micromonospora marina. Next base: position 11,846 of record NZ_FMCV01000024.1, read on the forward strand.
CGCCGCGTCGACATCATCGACGCTGAATTCGTGCGAGGGGCTCATGGAGGGCACGGTAGCCGGGTTGTTCACCGGAAAAGCGCAGCACACTGTCAGCACGCCGACCCGGCCGCTCCAGTGCCGGCGCGCAACCGGTCAGCGGCTCAGCGTCTCGTCTTTGACGGCCCGGATGAAGGCGGCCCAACTGCTCGGCTGGAACGCGAGGGCCGGACCGGCGGGGTCCTTGCTGTCGCGTAGCCCGACCACGCCGGGCAGGCCGTCGGCGACCTCGACGCAGTTGCCGGAACCGTTGCTACGGGTGCTCTTGCGCCAGGTCACCGTCGCCTGGTTGGCCTCTTCCACCCGCGCCGTCCTCTCATAGCTCGTCGATCGCCCCCAGGATCAAGTCGCGCGACTCGCGGGCGCCGGCCGCCGTGGCGACCAGATGCTCGAAGACGCGGCTGTACTCCCTGACCTGTTGGCCTTCGAGATAGAGGCTACCCGCACGGGTCTCGACGTAGACGACCCCCGGATCGGCCGGCTCGGGGAAGGTCAGCACGCTGAAGGCGCTGCCCATCGACCCGTACTCGCCCGCGCCGAAGGTCAGGATCTGGATGGTGCGGCCGGGTCGGTCCGCCTCCTCGACCAGCCGCCGCAACTGCGCCGCGAACAGCTCCGCACCGCCGACCGGCCGCCGTAGTGCTGCCTCGTCCATCACCACCCAGAGCTTCGGCGGAGTCTCGGTGTCTTGACGGCGCATGCGCAACTCCACCCGCCGGTCCACCTCGTCGCTCGGGGCGTCCGGGTGCTCGGCCCGGATGACCGCGCGGGCGTAGTCGGCGGTCTGGAGTAGACCCGGAATCAGTTGTGGCTCGAACGCGCGGATCTCTGACGCCTCGGCTTCCAGCCCGACGTAGACCTCGAACCAGTCCGGCAGCACGTCGTCGTACGCCTGCCACCAGCCGCGCTTGCGGGCGTCGCGGGCGACCTGGACGAGCGCGTCCACCTCGTCGCCCTCCACGCCGTACAGCTCAAGGAGTCCACGGGCGACCGGCGGCATGACTGACACCTGGGCGTTCTCGATGCGGCTGATCGCCGACTTCGAGATGCCCACCTCCTTGGCGGCCTGGTCGGCGGTCATGCCGGTCTGCTCACGGAGGCGACGCAGGGCGGCGGCCAGGCGTCGACGTCGGACGGTCGGGCTTCCAGTCATGCCGGTCAGTGTGGCGGATCCGGACGAGCTTCGCAATGACACTTTCCCGAATCGGGAGTTGCGCAAAGGGCGCGTTCGCTGCACGATTAGTGAGTGGGCGGATCGCCTGGGTCACCGGTGTCGACCTGGCCCACGCGGTGTGCCCTGCTGACGTACTGCTGGTCGAAGGCTGCGGTGGCAGGTGCCGGGGTGGGTCCGCCAGTGCGGGGCGGGCCGGCGGGCCCGCCCTTCCACGGTTCGATCTCGACGGTGAGAGGCAGGTTCTGTCATGCGCGTCTTCCTCCGGCGTATCAGGCGTCGCCAGCGGTCGGTCCTCGGATCGACCTGCTACCGCTCGTCGGCCTACCACCCGCTGCGTCCCTGGCAGGTGCGCGAGCGGAGCTTCCGGACGACCCCGCTGGGCCGGCGCGGGCTCGACCCGCAGGACGTGCGGGAGTTCCTCGACCGCGTCGCCGGTGACCTGGCCGCCGTCTACGACGCGCTGGGCCAGAGCCGCCGGGAGACCGACCGGATCAAGAACGCGCTGCGCCGCTGGCAGTCGGAGCAGGCTCAGGCCCGCAACGAACGGGGATACGACAGGTGACCGAGCGATGGGTGATCCACCTGCCGGTCGTCGTCAACGACCTGCTCTCCGCTCAGCGGCTGGCCCGGGTGGTGGCGCACTGGACCCACGTCCTGCCGCAGACCGAGCCCGGCGGCACCACCGTCTCGGCGGAGGACGACCAGAACGTCCGCCACTGGGTGTTCTGCGACCGGTTGCTGGCCGGTGGGCGGCGGTGTCTGCTCCGGCCAGGACACGACGGTGAGTGCTCCCGGCGGTTCCGGCCGCGATGAGCATGCGCCGGAGCAGGGCCAGACGCCCGCGTGCCGCACCGGAAGCGGGGTATGCACGAGCCGTGGCCGAAAACGTCGGTTATGCGGTGACCGACGAGGACGTCGAGCGGGCCCGCCGGAGGCTGGCACAACAGCCGCCGATCACCGACGAGCAGCACGACCGGAACATGGAGTGGCTACGCCAGTTCGGGGGCGACAGGGCGGCCGGCGCGTGAACGGGCTTGTCCTGGACACCTCGGCGCTGCTCCCGGTGGCCCCAACCGGCATCGAGGGCCGGAGTCGGTCAGTCGGCCTTTCCGGCCGGGACGACCCACGCCGTCGGCTGGCCGGTGATCGCAGTGATCAGGTCGAAGTCACCGTCGTAGTGCAGAACGGTCACGCCATGCCGTTCGGCCGTCGCGGCGATCAGCAGATCGGCCATCGAGAGCGCTCGGTGGTTGCCCTTGTGTAGCGCCTGCACCTGGACGTCGATCGCACGATCCCAAACGTCGTCGGGCATGGCGAGCCAGTCGAAGCCGCGGAGCAGCCATCGAGCGCGCTTCGCGTCCTCGGCCGAGCGGGCGCTGTGTACGACCTCGATCTCAATGGCGCCGCAAACCGCCAGCAGACCGCGATCGGACAACTCGTCTAGGACCGGCGCCACGGCGGGCTTCGGCCACCTGGCCAGCGCAGACTTGTCGAGAAGGTAGCGCTCCCGCGTCATGCCGCTTCGGGCTTCGATGCCTGCTGCGGGTCGGTGAGGTCCGGTAGGCCGCCGCTCTTGAGCCAGTCGGCGAACTCCCGTCGTTTCTCCCGGTTGACCACTGCCTGAAGTGCGGCGTTGACGGTGGCCCTCTTGGTGCCGGTGCCGAGGATCTCGGCGGCCTCGGCCAGGAGTTCGTCGTCGACGTCGAGAATGGTGCGGGACATGGCATGCCTCCTCGTCCAGCAGGCGGACGAGGTGATGATATCAAGTTCTCGGCGTCATGATATACGCCTGCGGCGGTGTGGGGCGTCGGCGGGACTAGAGCCGCCCGGACGGAGGTGGGGCGGTCAGGGGAGCCGGTCGACCACCACGAAGGCGGTGCCCGGCTCCACCTCGGCCAGCAGCAGGCGCTGGGCGCTGCGGGTCAGCCGGATGCAGCCGTTCGTGACGTTCTTGCCGAGCGCGTCGTCGTTGTGCCAGCTGTGCAGTCCGATGTGCGCTCCCCGCAGCCCGGGGGGCACCGAGTCCGGGTCGTCGGGGATCGCGCCGAGGGCGAAGACGTCGACGCCGCCGTAGACGGCCTCCGGGGGCGGGGTGCGGCCCAGCACGAAGGTGCGGCCGAGCGGGGTGAGCTGGCCGGACATGCCGAGGCTCACCGGCCAGGACCGCATCGCCCGCCCGTCCCGGCTCCAGGTGAGACGGTGGGTGCGCCGCTCCACCAGGATCTGGTCGCGCAGCACCACTGTGGTCCAGCCGCCCGCCGGCACCCAGGCGATGGTGCGGTTGGCCGACGGCAGCAGCACCGCCGTCCAGCCGGAGCGGCGTTCGACGATCGGCACTGTCAGCCGTACGCCGCTGATGGTCGGCGCGAGGAAGGCCAGCGGGCGGCCGCCGGGTGCGTCGTACGCGGCCACGTTCCGGTTCGGGCGCAGCCCTTCGCTCAGCGGGCGGGTGTCGGCCGGGTCCGGGTCGGGCGGGAAGCCGCGCGGTGCCGGGTCGTAGGTGACCACCGGCAGGTCGTCCGGCGGTGGCGCGGCGGGCGGCACCGACTCCTGCGGGGACGGGCTCGGTGCGGCGGTCGTGGCCGGGGGCGCGGCGGCGGGCGGCGCGGTCTGGCGCGCGGGCGTGGCGGTGAGCGCGCGGCCCACCAGCAGCGCGGTGACGAGCAGCAGCGGTACGGCGAGCGCGGCGATCAGCCAGCCGGGAGGCCGGCGCGTGGCGAACCGGTCGAACAGCACGAAACGTACTGTAACCGACCGGAAGCCCCCGTACCCGCCACTACGGGTACGGGGGTTTCGCGGCCCGGGTGGCTCAGCTCAGCTTCGCGCCGACGTGGATGGCGATCGCGTCGTGGGCGGGGACGTTCGCGGCGAACCAGCCGCCCGAGTCCACGGTGATCACCGGCCCGCTGCACGAGCCGTTGCTGAACGTGCCGTGGATGACGTCGCAGTAGCGGCCCGCCGGCAGCCCGGTGTAGTACGACCGGCCGTTCACCGCGCCGTCCTCGTCGTTGATCGTCAGGTAGCCCTTGCCGGTACGGCTGAACGCGATGTGCTGGTAGCCGTTGTCGTACCAGTTGGCGACCGCGGCGCCCTTCGTGGCGTTGTGGAAGCCGACCATGTTGGCGATGACCTGCCAACGGTGCTCGCACTCCCAGCCGGAGTAGCAGGTGGTGTTCCTGGTCTTGTTGTTGGCGTCCGAGGGCGGGCCGGCGTCGCGGTTGCTGAAGGTGTAGCTGGACTGGACCGTCTTCGAGCCGTACGGCCAGGCCAGCATGAAGGCGTTGGCCAGGGCGTAGGTGCCACGGTTCTGGTAGGTCAGCACCCCGCTGACGTCGCGCTGGGTGTCGTGGTTGTCGACGAACACGGCAGCGGTGCCGCTGGGCAGGTAGCCCCACGCCTCGCCGAAGTTCTTCAGGTACGCCAGGCGCTCGTTGTTGAACATCCGGGCCAGGTCCTTGCCGTACCGGAACTCGTGCACGTCGCCGTTACCGGTGTACTCACCCGGGCCGATCGGCTCGCCCGCGCCGTAGATGACCTCCTGCACGATGTACGCCGAGCGGGAGAGCTTGCTCTTGATGGCGGCGATGTCGGCGGCCGGCATGTGCTTGCTGGCGTCCAGCCGGAAGCCGTCCACCCCGAGCGAGAGCAGGTCGTTCATGTACGCCGCGATCCGCGACCGCACGTAGTCCGACTCGGTCTTCAGGTCGGAGAGGTTGACCAGTTCGCAGTTCTGCACCTCCCACCGGTCGTTGTAGTTACTGATCTCGTTGCCGGGGCGGCCGCAGTAGTGGAAGTCCTGCGACTGGTAGATACCGGGGTAGTTGTAGTGCCCGTACGACGAGCCGGCCCAGCCTGTGCCGCCCGCGTCCTGGCCGGACATGTGGTTGATCACGGTGTCGACGATGACCTTCACGCCGGCGGCGTGGCAGGTGTTCACCATGGAACTGAACTGCGCCCGGGTGCCCTTACGCGACTCGATCCGGTAGCTGACCGGCTGGTAGGCCACCCACCACTGGTTGCCCCGGACGTGCTCCTGGGGCGGGGAGACCTGGACGTAGCCGTACCCCTTGGGGCCGAGCGTGCTGGTGCACTCGCTGGCCACCGAGGGCCAGTTCCACTCGAAGAGGTTGGCGATGACGTTGTTGGTGCCGGACGGCGCCGCGGCGGCCGGGGGAGCCGCGACGACGGTGGGCACGAGCAGGCCGGCGGACGCGACGAGGGCGACAAGCGCCGATCGGCATCGACGTCGAAGCATCGGTACTCCTGGGGTCGGGGGACGGTGGCGGTGCGGGGGAGTGGTCAGCTGACGACTTCTTGCAAGTCAGACTGAAATTTTGCGGCAAGGTTACGAGCCTGTTGCAAACTCTGTCAACGTATGGGCATCCGTCGTTGCGTCAGGTGCTACACGCGCGTCCGCTCCCGACGGTTCGAGAATCCGGCCGAGAAATTCGCCACCGGAGGTGATCCGTCCGCGCCGTCCCTCCGTACCTGAGGTGGGAGCAAGGTCGGCCGGTGGGGGCGCCGCCGCGAGACGATCGAGGAGCAGATGGCCCGGGCACAGCAGAACGAGAAGGCGACGACCGTCCGGACCACCAGCACCAGCCGAGGTGCCCGGACGATGTCGAAGTCCGCGATGGTGGCACTGACCGCCTCCGCGCTCGGCCTCGGGTGGGCCGGGTTGGAGCTGGCCGGCGCCGGCGGCGTCATGTACTCGTACGGATTCTTCTTCACCGAGTTCTTCGCCGGGGTGGTCGCCCTGGTCTCGCTCAGCATCACCGTGATGCTGGGCCTGCTCGCCACCGACCGCCTGGTGCTGCTCATCCGGCACCGCGTACTGCTGCAGTCGGCGCACCGCGCCACCGGCGTGCTCGGCGTGGCCGGACTGGTCTTCCACGTCATCACCAAGGTCGCGATCGGCCGGGCCGGGCCCACCGACGCGGTGGTGCCGTTCCTCAGCGGCAGCGGTCTCTACGTCGGGCTGGGCACCGTCGCCGCGCTGCTGATGGTGGGCGTGCTCTGGACCGGCCTGATCCGGGTCCGGTTCGCCGGGGTCGGTCCGAAGTGGTTCTGGCGCGCGCTGCACTCGATGGCGTACGTGTCCTGGCCGTTCGCGCTGGTGCACGGCCTCAACGCCGGCCGTCCGGCCGCCGCCTGGGTGGTGCTGAGCTACCTCGCCTGCGTGGTGCTCGTGGTGATGGCGCTGCTGGTCCGAGTCTCGGTCCACCTCGGCAAGCGCAGCCGCGAGCAGCACCAGGCGGTCGCGCTCAACAAGGCGATGGCCGGCAAGGGCGAGGAGCGTACCGGCGTGTTCGCCGCGCTCACCCGCAAGAAGGCCGCCGACAAGGAGGACGGCGGCACCGGCCGGGGCCGCTGGGCCGAGGCGACCGCCACCTGGACCGCGCCGGCCGGCACCGCCCGGCGGCGCGATCCGGAGCGGTTCGCCGTACCCGTGGTGCCGGAACCCGGGTCGCTGCGCGAGCCGGTCCGCGTCGCCGCCGCCCGGCGGCGCGACGCCGAGCCGGACGCTCCGGCCCGCCGGACCGACACCGAGCCGGACGCGCCCGCCCGCCGGACCGACGGCGAACGGTCCCGCCGCCGTCGCCGCGACGACGAGGAACGCGTCACCCGCCGGTCCCGGACCGAGGAGCGGGTGAGCCGCCGGTCCCGCGACGACGAGGACCTGGTCGCCCGCCACGCGGCGTCGCCGGAGAGCGCCGGCCGGCACTCGGCGCCGCCGGACACCGGTGGTCGCCACTCCGCACCCCCGGACAGCGGCCGGTACGCCACCACGGCCGAGGTGGCCCGCTACTCCGCGCCGCCGCGCGCGACCGACGAGCCGGAGGAGCCGTGGGACAGCCCGCGCCGCTGGGAGACCCGCCCGGCCTCCGGTGAACCGATCTCCGGCATCCCGCTGTCGGCGGAACCGCTCAGCGGGTCCGGCCGGCGCTACCGGGACGAGGAGGAGGTGCCGGAGGAGCCGGACTACTGGCGTCCGCCGGCCCGTTACGCCGCCGACGAGGCGTTCGTCGACGACACCCCGACGCTCGTCGACCTCGCCTCCCGCCGGGCGATGCGCGCGGGCAAGGAGAGCCGGTCCAGCCGTCGCAAGCGGGCCGACGCGGACGCGGTCGACGGCGCGTACTGGGCCGGGCTGCGGGGTGAGGCCCGGTGACCCGCACGACGGTCCCGCCGGTCGCCTGCATCGGCGAGCCCCGCCTGACCGCCGGGTTCGCCGAGTTCGGCCGGCTCGACCTGCCGGCCCACGAGGAGGTGCACGGTCCGATCGGCCCGATGGAACCGGCGGCGCTGCTGCGCCTCGCCGAGGCGATCGACCTCAAGGGCAAGGGCGGCGCCGGCTTCCCGTTCGCCCGTAAGCTGCGCGCCGTGCTGGAGTCCTGCGCGCGGCAGGACCTCGGCGCCGTGGTGGTCGTCAACGCCTCCGAGGGGGAGCCGGCGAGCTGGAAGGACAAGGTGCTGCTCACCCGCGCCCCGCACCTCGTCCTGGACGGCGCCGCGCTCGCCGCGTTCGCGCTCGACGCCGAGGAGATCGTGATCGGGGTGGCCGACGACGACGTGGGCCGGCCCTCGCTGACCGAGGCGTTGCAGGAACGGCAGATGCCGGTGCCCACCACCATCGTCACGGTCCCGCACCGGTTCATCTCCGGTGAGGGCGGCGCGCTCGTCAACGGCATCAACGGACTGCCGCACATCCCGCCCGGCACGAAGAAGCGGTCCAGCGACTCCGGCGTCGGCGGGCTGCCCACGTTGCTGTCGAACGCCGAGACGTACGCCCAGCTCGCCGTCGCGGCCCGGATCGGCCCGTACGAGTACGCCGCGCTCGGCACCGACGACGAGCCGGGCACCGTGCTGCTCACCGTCACCGGGTCGGCGAAGCGCCCCGCAGTGGTGGAGTGCGCCGCCGGCACCCCGCTGCGCGAGGTCCTCGACCTGTGCGAGGTGCCGCCCGGCCCGGGCATCCTGACGGGCGGCTACCACGGCAAGTGGATCACCGCGGCGGCCGCCGAGCGGGCCGAGGTGTCCCGCAAGGGACTCACCGCTGTGGGCGGCGCGCTCGGCGCCGGCATCGTCGTGCCGCTCGGCGCCGACACCTGCCCGCTCGGCGAGGCCGCCCAGGTCGTGCGGTACCTCGCGGGCGAGTCCGCCGGGCAGTGCGGCCCGTGCAAGATGGGCCTGCCCGACCTGGCCCGCTCGGTCGACCTCGCGGTCTCCGGCAGCGCCCCGGTCGAACTGGTCCGGGCCGCGGCCGGCGACGTCAAGGGACGCGGCGCGTGCAGCCACCCGGACGGCACCGCCCGGTTCGCGCTGTCCGCCATGGAGGTGTTCGCCGACGACCTGCGGCTGCACGCCACCGGCGAGGGCTGCGGCAAGCGGGTCAAGGGCACGATGGGCCTGCCCGGCGCGCCGGACGCCAATCCGCAGAAGCTCACCCTGGACTGGTCGCGTTGCGACGGCCACGGGCTGTGCGCGCACGTGGTGCCGGACTTCATCCGGCTCGACGGCAACGGCTACCCCGCGTTCCCGCCCACCCCGGTGCCGACGTGGCTGCGCGAGGGCGCGCTCAAGGCGGTCAAGGTCTGTCCCGAACTCGCGCTCCGCCTGGTCCGGGCCGAGTAGAACCCAGGAGCCGCCGATGCGTACCGCCGTTCGTGTGACCGCCGCCGCAGTGCTCGCCCTCGGCGCCGCGACCGCCTGCGCCGCCGGACCTGAGCCCGGGACGCAGGCCGGAGCGGTCGCCCCGGCGTCCCCGTCCGTCGCGTCCCCGTCCGCCGCGTCCCCGTCCGGGCCGGCGTCCGCGTCGACGGCCGCGGTGCCGGCCGCGCTGTCGTTCACCGGCAAGACCCTCGACGGTACGGCGTTCGACGCCGCCGCCCTCGCCGGGCGGCCGGTGGTGCTCTGGTTCTGGGCACCCTGGTGCGCCACCTGCGCCAGCCAGGCGTGGACGGTGGCCGAGATCGCCCCGGCCTACCGCGAGACGGTCGCCGTCGTCGGCGTCGCCGGGCTCGGCGAGGAGAAGGCCATGAAGTCGTTCGTCACCGAGTTCGACCTGGGCGGTACGACTCAGATCGACGACCGGACGGGCGCGCTGTGGCGCCGGTTCGAGGTGGCCGAGCAGAGCACGTTCATCGTCCTGGACCGCACCGGACGGGTCGTCCACAGAGGATTCCTCGACGGCGAGGCGCTGACCCGGCAGGTCGAGACGCTGGCCCGGGGATGACCGGGGGTGGCCCGCGCCGCCCCGCCCCACTCGCGAGGAGGGGCGGGGACGGTGACGGGGGAGCGGGTCAGCGCGGGGTGAGGCGGTCGGTGCCGAGCTTGTCGCGCAGGACCTCCGGGACCACGACCGAGCCGTCGGGCTGCTGGTGCTGCTCCAGGATGGCCGGGAACAGGCGGCTGGTGGCGAGCGCCGAGCCGTTGAGCGTGTGCACGAAGCGGGTCTGCTTCGCGCCCGGCTCGCGGTAGCGGATCGCCGCCCGGCGGGCCTGGTAGTCGCCGGCCCAGGAGACCGACGACACCTCCTTGTACTTGCCGGTGCTCGGCATCCACACCTCGACGTCGAGCGTCTTCTTCATCGAGGCGCTGGAGTCACCGGCGGCCAGCAGGCTGGTCTGGAAGTGCAGACCGAGCTTGCCGACCAGGCCCTCGACGTGCCCGACCATCGCCTCCAGCGCCGCGCCCGCCTGGTCCGGCAGCGTGAACTGGAAGATCTCCACCTTGTTGAACTGGTGGCCGCGCACCGTGCCGCGCTCGTCGGAGTGCGAACCGGCCGCCTCGCGCCGGTAGCACGGCGTGTACGCGAACGCCTTCAACGGCAGCTTCGGGGTCTCCAGGATCTCGTCCTGGTACGCACCGAGGATCGCCGTCTCGGCCGTCGGCAGCAGGAACTGGCCGCGCGAGGACGACTGCTTGTCGATGTGGTAGACGTCGTCGTGGAACTTCGGGAACTGCCCGGCGGCGAACCCGGCGCTCTCCAGCAGCAGGTGCGGCGGCAGCAGGAACTCGTAACCGGCCTGGATGTTCTGCTCGATCAGCCAGTTCACCAGCGCCCACTCCAGCCGGGCGCCCAGACCGGTGTACATCCAGAAGCCCGAGCCGCCGAGCTTCACGCCCCGCTCGTGGTCGACCAGGCCGAGCGCGCGGCTCAGCTCCACGTGGTCGCGTACCTTCTCGATGGCCGGCGCCTCGCCGAACGTCCGCACCACCCGGTTGGCCTCCTTGCCCCCGGCGACCACGTCGTCGGCGGGCAGGTTCGGCAGCTCGCTCATCGTCGAGCGGAGCCGGGACTGCACCTCGTCGAGCTGGGACTCCAGCTCCGCGAGCTGCTTGCGCTCGGCCTCCGGGGCGACCGGTTGCGGCGTGCCGCCGGACCGTTTCGCCTCCGCGTACGCGCGCGCCTCGGCCTTGCGGCGCTGCCGCTCGGCGTCGATCTCCGTGATCAGGGCGCGCCGTTCCTGGTCGAGCCGCTGGATGTCGTCCAGCGCCCGGGTGACCTCGGCGGGATCCAGACGCTTCGCCAGCGCGGTCGCCACCGCCTCGCGATCCTTCCGGATCAACTCCATGTCGAGCATGCTGCTCGTACGCCTCCGTCCAGGCAGTCAGGTGGGACCTCCAGATGCTACCGTCGCGCCCCCGCCGCTCCGGCCCGGCCCGCGCAGCCCGCCGCCGCGGGGCCCTTTCCGGTGACGGTGCGTGGTGGTGGTGCCGCAGGTCGGCTCTGCTCACGTTCCGTGATGCTGCTCCGGTGCCCGCGCCACCCCGGCTCAGCTCGTCAGTTCGCTGAACTGGTCAATCTCTCGGATCCGCTCTCCGGCGGACATGTCCCTCCGGCGACTTTGCTCTGCAGCCACCGACGCGGCGTTCGACGCAGCGTCAGCGTCGCGCGGATGGCTGCAGAGCAAAGTCTGCAAGGGGTGAAGGACCGGGGGCGGCGGTTCCGTCACTCATGGTCACCGATTCCTGTCGCGGTGCGGTGCCGGGGCCGGCGCGCTGCGGACCTGATCGCGCGGCGTCGGTCAGAGGCGTACCGGCATCAGGACCGAGAAGGCGTGCGCGTCGTCGGCCCGGCGCACGGCCAGCGGGGTGATCGGGCCGTCCAGCTCCAGCACGTGCTGGCCGTCGCCGGACCCCAGCGCGTCCAGCAGGTACTCACGGTTCACCGCCACCCGAAGCGCATCCGGGCCACCCGTGCCGTCCACGCCGCCCGCGCCGTCGCCCACCCCGTTCGGGTCGACCAGGCGCAGCTCGCCCCGGCCGTCCAGGCCGAGCGCGACCACCTCGTGCTCGACGCCCTCGTGCGCCCGGTGGCAGACCGGGACGCCGTCGGCGGTGAGCGCCGCGCGCAGCGCCGCGCCGTCGAACGGGATCCGGTACGTGGGCACGTCGCCGAGCTGCGCCCGCAGCAGCCGCCGGAAGTCGGGGAAGTCGTACGGCAGCGGGACGGCGACCACCGGGCGGCCCGCCGCCGTGACCGTCACCCGGTCGGCGGCCACGACGACCTCGGCGGCGTCGGCGCCGTCGAGATCCAGCAACGCGCGCACCTCGTCGACCGACGCCACCGGCAGCAGCGCGCTCACCGGCGGACCGTCGACGGTGCCGGCGACCCGGGCCACGGCCAGCCGGAACCGGTCGGTGGCGAACAGGTGCACCCCGTCCGCGGCGACCTCCAGCAGCACGCCGGACAGCACCGGCAGGTCGGGGTCGGCGCCGACGGCGAAGCGTACGGCGTCCACGGCGGCGGCGAGGTCGGTGCGGGACAGCACGAGGCGGGTGGTCACGACGGTCTCCTCCGGGTCGATCAGGCTGCGGATCCGGGAGAGTTCGCGACGCGCGTCGGCCAGGCCGTCCTCCAGACGGCGCAGATGCGCGTCCAGCAGCCGGTGCACCTCGGCCGGCCGGTGCCGGTGCCGCAGCGCCTCGGCGATGCCGGTCAGCGGCATCCCCACCCGGCGCAGCCCGGCCACCAGCCGGGCCGGGTCCACCTGCTCCTCGGTGTACCAGCGGTAGCCGGTGACCGGGTCCACCCGGGCCGGGGCCAGCACGCCGGAACGGTCGTAGAACCGCAGTGCGCTGACCGTCAACCCGCTGACCCGGGCCAGTTCCCCGATGCTGCGAAGCTCGCTCTCCACGGCCGCCATCCTGTGACCTCGAGCGGGTCGAGGGTCAACCTCACGCCGACAGTGTGCGGAACGTGATGCCCGCGCGTACCAGCCGGTCCAGCAGCGCGTCACCCATCGCCGCGACCGGCGTGACCTGCCCGGCGGTCTCCGGCAGGTCGTCGAAGGCCAGGCAGAGCGCCGACTCGGCGAGCATCTTGGCCGTCTCGTCGTACCCCGGGTCGCCGCCGGCCACCTCGGTCACCACCCGCTGCCCGCCGCCGGTGCCCACGAACCGCACCCGGAACCACGACCTGGCCCGCTGCTCGGCGGTCGGACCCTGCCCGGAGGCGAGCCGACCGAGCAGCCAGCGCCGCGTCGGCGCCACCTTCACCAACCCCATGACACCGGCCAGCCCGACACCGGCGACCAGCACCGTCGGCAGCCGCTTCATCGCGGCGAAGTGCCGGTAGCGGAAGTCCGGGCCGTACTCCGGGCGGGCCGCCGCGGACCGGCGGACCACCTGCGGATCGATGGTGGGCAGCGGCACCGCCCACTGGTCGAACTCGCGCACCCGGCCGACCCTGCCCGGCACCGCGCGGACCCGGCGTCCGTCCGGTCCGGGCTCCATCGCCCGGCGGGCCCGCGCCGCCCGGCTCGTCTCACCGGTACGGGAGAACGCGGTGAGCGCCGAGTGGTACGTCCCGGCGGAGAACCGGCCACCGGCCCGCACGTAACCGTCGACGGCGATCGGCGCGTCGGCCGGCAGTTGCTTGACCGTGTACCAGACGCCCAGGTCGTGCGGGATCGAGTCGAAGCCGCAGGCGTGCACCAGGCGTGCCCCGGTGCGCACCGCCTCGGCGTGGTGCCGCACGTACATCCGGTCCACGAACTCCGGCTCGCCGGTGATGTCGAGGTAGTCGGTGCCGGCCGCGGCGCACGCGGCCACCAGCGGCTCGCCGTGGTGCACGTACGGGCCGACCGTCGTGGCCACCACCCGGGCGCTCTCCGCCACCGCGCGCAGCGACGCCGGGTCGGTCACGTCGGCGGTGAGCAGCGGCAGGTCGGCCAGGGCCGGGTCGATCGCGACCAGCCGGTCCCGCGCCGCTGCGAGCTTGTCCGGGTTGCGCCCGGCAAGTGCCCAGCGAAGCCGGTCCGGCGCGTGCCGGGCCAGGTAGTCGGCGGTCAGCCCGCCGGTGAAGCCGGTGGCGCCGAACAGGACGAGGTCGTACGGACGGTCTGCGCGCATCAGCCGAGTGTGCCATCCAGAGCGCTCACCTTCACGGCGTGAAGACCACCCGGACGCAGCCGTCGGCCCGGTCCCGGAACAACGCGTACCCCTCGGCGCCGCGCTCCAGCGGCATCCGGTGCGTGGCCAGATGCTCGGTGACCAGCTCGTCGCGGGCCATCCGCTCCAGCAGCGCCGGGATCGCGGCACCGCCCCGGCGCCGGGCGGCGCGGACGGCGAGCCCCTTGTCCGCGAACGCGCCGAGTGGAAACCGGTCCACGAATCCCGGCCGGGCGTCGAGCACCACCACCACGCCGCCCTTGCGGCAGGCGTGCACCGCCTCGCGCAGCGCCGCCCCGCCGTCCGGCTCGACCGCCGGCCACCGGCCCGGTCCGGCGGCTGTCACCCCGGAGGCGTCGACGCACACGTCCGGACCCCGGCCGCCGCTGCGCTCGCGCAGCTCGGCGAGCACATCCACGTACCTGTGGTTGAGGGCCTCCACGCCGTCGTGCCCGGTGACCATCCGCAGGCGGTCGTCCCGGTCGTCGACCACCACCACCCGGTCCGCGCCCCGGGCCACCGCCGCGTCGGCGGTGAGCTGGCCGACCGCGCCCGCCCCCCACACCGCCACCACGTCGCCGGGGGCGACCTCGCCCAGCTCCGCGCCGTACCAGCCGGCCGGCGCGGCGCCGGCGGCGAACACCGCCCGCTCGTCGCTCACCGACTCCGGTACGGCGAACGCGCCCACGTCGGCGTACGGCACCCGCACGTACTCGGCGTGACCGCCGGCGAAGCCACCCAGCCGGGCCGGCCGGCCGTAACCCCCGGCGGGCGGCTGCCCCCACTGCGGCTCGGCCGCCACCCCGCCCGTGCCGTTGTCGCAGCAGGCCGGCATTGCCTGCCGGCAGAACCAGCACGCCCCGCAGGCCACCGCCGCGCCCACCACCACCCGGTCGGCGACCCGGTGCCGGCGTACCTCCGGACCGACCTCGACCACGTCGCCGAGGAACTCGCGCCCGAGCACCTCGCCGGCGGACGCCTCGGGCACCCGCCCGGCCAGAAGCGGCAGGTCCGCGCCGCAGGTCGTGCTCCGCCGGACCCGGACGATCATGTCCTGGGCGTTGCGCAGCTCCGGGTCCGGGACGCGACGCACTTCCACGAGGCCGGCACCGGCCCAGCACAGCGCCCTCACGGCGCGGCTCCCGGCCGGTCCAGCGGTGACCGGTCCGCCAGCAGCACCTCGCCGGTCTCCAGGAGCTGCTTGGTCTGCCGCAGCACCTGGCGCAGGAACCGGCCCGGATCGTCACCGACCAGGTGCGCGGCGAACCCCGGGAGCGCGCACTCCCCGCCCAGCGGGCGGACCGCCAGCTCGGTGCCGCGCCCGCCGGGGGCCGGGCGGGCCCACACCTCGACCGCGCCGTCGAGGCGCCGCAGCGGCTCGGGCCACCGCCCGGCCGGTAGCACCTGCTCGGGCGGCGCGGCCACCGTCACCACCTGCCACCGGCCCGGCCGCGGATCGGCACCGGCCCGCCGCGCACGGCGGCGGGCCAGCACCCGCGCACCCGCCGGAGCCAGCATCCGTGCCCCCGCCGACGCCAGCGCCCCGGCCGCCAGCCGTCTGCTCCGCGCCACCTGACCTCCGCCGTCCCCGGGCGGCCGCATCCGGCCGGCCGCCCCGCGTGCCTACAGGGTGCGCGCCGCCCGGGTGAGCGGGGTTCGCCCCGAAGGGGTGAACCGGCGCGGTGCGGGTAACCGCTGCCCGCACCGACGGGGGGAGGGGCGCATGCCGGAGGAGGCAGACCAGGTCGTCACCGCACCGAGTGGCACAAACGAGATCACCGGTACGCCCGATCTGCTCACCACCGGCCTCGACGCACCCGATGTCGCCGGTGGTGCGCTGCCGGGTGGTCCGCCGCTGCTGGCGTCCCGGTTGACGCCGCCCGCGCCGCCCGAGCCGGTCCTGCTGCGTCCCCGGCTGCTGGACCGGCTGGAACAGGGCGCGTCGGGGCCGGTGACGCTCGTCTGCGCCCCGGCCGGCTGGGGCAAGACGACGCTGCTGTCGACGTGGGCGCAGGGGGAGCGGGACGGGCCGGCACCGGCCTGGGTGACGGTGGCCGAGGGGGAGACCACCCGGCGACTCTGGGGCTACCTCGCGGCGGCCCTGCGCACCGCCGCCGCAGGCGACCCGGACGACGGGCCGCCGCCGGTGCCGGACGGGCCGCCCCGGCCCGAACAGCTCGAAACGCTCGCCGCCGCGCTCGCCGCACGGGACCGGCCCGCGCTGCTGGTCCTGGACGACCTGCACCGGGTCACCGACCCGGCCGCCCTGACCGGGCTGGAGTTCCTGCTCCGGCACTCCGACGGCCGGCTGCGGCTGGTGGCCGGCTCGCGCGGCGAACCACCGCTGGCGCTGCACCGCTGGCGGCTGGCCGGCGAACTGACCGTGATCGGCGCCGACGACCTGGCGTTCACCGCCGACGAGGTGGCCGACCTGCTCGTCGCGCACGGCGTGGCCGTACCCGCACCGGCCGTGACCCGGCTGGCCGAGCGCACCACCGGCTGGCCCGCCGGGCTGCGCTTCGCCGCGCTCGCGCTCGGCGACGGTGCCGACCCGGCGCGCACCGTCCAACGCTTCGCCGGTGACCAGCCGGACGTCGCCGCGTACCTGCGGGACGAGGTGCTCGGCCCGCTGGAACCGGCGACCCGCGACGTCCTGCGCCGGGTGGCGGTGGCCGTCGCGGTCCACGCCGACCTGGCCGCCGCGCTGACCGGGCGGCCCGACGCCGGGCACCTGCTCGCCGAGGCGGCCCGGGAGGGCGGCTTCCTCCACCAGGACGACGGCAGCCCGCAGTGGTACCGGCCGCACCCGCTGCTGGCCGACGTGCTGCGCGACGAGCTGGACCGGCTGCCCGCCGACGAGGTGCGCGAACTGCACCGGCGGGCCGCCCACTGGTACGGCACCCACGACCGTCCGGCCGAGGCTCTGCGGCACGCGCTTCTCGCCGGTCGCTGGGCCGACGCCACCGAGCTGCTCGTCACCCGGTGGCCCGAGCTGGCCCCGGACGACCCGGCTGCCGCGCCGGCCCCACCCGAGCCGCCCGCCGAGGCGGTCCACCGGGATCCGGAGCTGGCGCTGGCCGCGGCCGCCGAGCGGGCGTACGCCGGGGATCGTGCCGCCGCCGACGCGCAGCTGCGGCGGGCGCTGGCCGAGGCCGCCGGCCTGCCCGCGCCGCGCCGCGACCGGTTCGGCCGGCTGGCCGCCGCCGTGGAGCTGAGCCTCGCCCGGCTCGGCGGCGACCACGAGGAGGTACGCCGCGCCGCCGACCGACTGCTGGCCACCGGCCCGGCGCAGGCGCTCCCGAGCCCGGACGGCGGAGCCGGCGACCCCCGCGCCGGGACGGCGGAGCGGGACGACGTACGCGCGGTGGCCGGGGCGGCGCACGGGCTGGCCGCGCTGGCCGAGGGGGAGCTGTCCACCGCCCGGGACCGGTTCGCCACCGCCCGGGAGGCGGCGCGGCGGGCCGGGCGGCCGCGTACCGAGCTGCTCTGCGTCAGCCGCTCGGCGCTGCTGGAGGCGGCCCGGGGGGCGCTGCGGGCCGCCGAGGAGCTGGCCCGCGAGGCGCTGGCGATGCCGCCCTGCCAGGGCTGGTCGTCCCGGTCCGACTGCGGCTACGCGTACCTGGCGCTGGCGCTCGTGGACTGGCAGCGGGACCGGCCGGCGGAGGCCACGACCCACCTGGCGCTCGCCGGGCCGGCCGGCGCGGAGCCGGGCGGCGCCGCGCTCACCGCGCTGTGCCGGGCCGGGCTGCTGGCCGACCGCGACGACCCGGGCGGCGCGCTGCGCACGCTCGCCGCGGCGCGGGCCGTCGCGCCCGGCCCGGAGCTGGGCGAACGGCTCGCCGCCGACGAGGCACAGGTACGCGCCGCAGTGGGCGACGTCGACGGCGCCCGGACGCTGCTCGACGCGGCGGGCGACGGGCCGGCGCCGGCACTGGCGGCCGCGCGGCTGCGGCTGCGCGCCGGTGACGTCCGCGCGGCCGAGCGGGAGCTGCCCGACTGGACCGCGTCCGGCGCGGCGGACTGGCCGCTGCCGGTGCGGCTGGGCGCCGGGCTGCTCGACGCGGCGCTCGCCGACGCCTCCGGTGACGCCCGGCGGGCCGGCCGGCTGCTGGAGGAGGTGCTGGCGCTCGCCGAACCGGACGGCTTCCGGCGCGTCTTCACCCGGGCCGACCCCGGGGTACGGGACCTGCTCGCCGCGCGGCTGGACTCGGGCACCGCGTACTGGGCCACGGTGAGCGAGCTGGTCCGGGGCGTGGACGCGCAGCCGGTCGCCGCGGCGGCCGACGATCCGGCCCGGACGCTCGACGAGCCGCTCACCGAGCGGGAACTGACCATCCTGCGCTATCTCCAGAGCATCCTGTCCAACGTGGAGATCGCCGCCGAGCTGTCGCTGTCGGTCAACACGGTCAAGACGCACGTGCGCAACATCTACCGCAAGCTCGACGCGACCCGCCGGCGGGACGCCGTCCGGCGGGCACGCGAGCTGCGGCTGATCTGACCGTCAGCCGTCGTCGGTGGCGGCGTCCACCACTGTCAGCAGGTCGGCCAGGTCGTAGCCGCCGTCGTGCCGGACGTCGTTGACGAACAACGTCGGGGTGCCGTTGACGCCGCTGCGGATGCCGCCGACGAAGTCCTGCCGGACCCGGTCGGCGTACTCCTGCCGGCCGACCTCCGCGGCGATCTCCTCCGGCGACAGGCCGATCTGCTCGACGCCCAGCGACAGGTGCACCGGGTCGAGCTGGTCCTGGTGCTGGTAGAGCCAGTCGTACATCTCCCAGAACCGGCCCCGGGCGGCGGCGGCCTCGGCGGTCTCCGCGGCGCTCTCCGCGTACGGGTGGACGTTGGTGATCGGGAAGTGCCGGTACGCCAGCCGCACCACGTCGGCCCGTTGGCGTAGCACCTCGGTCAGGTTCGGGTACGCGGCGCCGCAGAACCGGCACTGGAAGTCGCCGTACTCGACGATGGTGACCGGCGCGTCCACCGGCCCGCGGACGTGGTCGCGTTCGGTCACCGGGATCCGCAGCCGTGCGGTGGTGACCTGGAGAGGCGTGGTCATCCGGCGCTCACCCGCCGGTCCGCGCCGTTCGGATCACTCATGCCCCCACCCTGGCCGGGGCCCGGGTGAGGCGGGCTCACCCGGGCGGGGTGGTTCCCCGTCAGCGCACGACGAGGTGGTTGTGCACCTCCCGGATGCCGGGGGCGTTCCACACCACCCGCTCGATCTCCGCACGCTCGCCGGCCGAGTGGACCTGCCCGTCCAGCAGCACCGTGTCGCCGTGCACCCGTACGTCGACCTCCTCGGCCTCGGTGGCGCGGTTGCGGGCCAGCGCGTCCACGATCCGCTCGGCCAGGTCGTGGCCGCCGGTGTGCACCGCCGGGCGTATTGCGATCCCGTTGCTCACCCCGCGTACGCCGGTGAGCCGGCCGACCGACCGTTCGGCGGCCCGCCGCTGGTACTCCCACTCGACCTCGCCGTGCAGCGTGACCCAGCCGTCGGCGACGGTCACCTGCAACGCCTCGATCGGGACGAACGCGTCCCACTCCAGCGCCCGTACGGCGGCGACCGCGATCTCCGGGTCCTCCCGCCCGGCGGCGGTGTCGATCCGGACGGCGAGGTCGTTGGCGACCGCACGGACCCGGGCGACCCGGTGGGCGGCCCGCTCGGCTGCCCACTTCTTGGCGTAGCTGTCCACCCGGCCGGTCAGCGTCACCACGCCCTCGGTGACTGTCACCCCGATCTCGTCCGGGCCGACCCGTGGCTCCCAGGTCAGCTCGTCGAGCACGGCGGACTGGATGTCCCGGTCGGTACGCGTGATCGTGTCGGTGGCCATCCGGCTCTCCCTCCCGTCGATCGCGGCACGGGGTGTGTGGTCCCGCACCCGCGATCCTGCGCGTGTCCCGGGTGAGCGGGCCTCACCCGGTGCGGGTGGGGCAGCACGGTGGCCGCCCCCGGGCGTCCCGGGAGCGGCCACCGTCTCGGGTCGCCTGACGCTCAGCCGTCCAGGCCGGCCGGCGAGTTCGGCCGGTCGACGTCCACGAACTCGATCTCGTTCGCGGTGCGGTCCCGGCTGCCGGCGGCGCGTGCGGCGGTCCCGGCGGCCCAGCCGATCGCCGCGCCGGCGAGCGCCGCCGCGATCAGCAGCGTCCAGGGCAGCGCGGGCCGGCGGCCGGCGAGCGCGTCGAACGCGAGGCCGGCCCGGCGGCGTGCCTCCTCGGCGGCGGTGCCGACCAGGTCGGTGGCGTCGTCGGCCAGGCCGGAGGAACTGCGGCGGGCGGTCCGGGTGGCGTCGCGCACGCTGTCGCCGGCGGAACCGACGGCGGAGAGCAGGTGCTGCCACGCCTGGTCGGCGACCCGCTCGGCCTTGCCCCGGCGGTCCAGCAGGTTGGATCCGAACATCGTTCTGCCTCCTCGGGTGCCGAAGGCCGGCGGCCACTTCGGACTCCGGTGTCCATCCGGCGGGTTCACTGTCTCGGGCAGTGCCCAGCGGGCGGGCGCGGCAAACCACCCCCGGGTCACGGCGACCGGGCGGTGAACGGGACTAACCACTCGAACGCGCCGGGACCGGTGCCCGCGGGACGTGCGTGCGCCCGCTACCCTGGTCGGCGGATCGGCGGGGCCGACCAGCCGCACGGCTGGTCGCGACCCGTCCTTGAAGGGGAAACTGGAACCCGGAGGTCCGGATTGGGTACGCCCAGGTGTGCCCAGTTCGCGAATTGCTCATCCCGGGGGGTGGCGACCGGGCCGTGAGAGGAATACGCTCGGTCGCGGCCCGCGTACTGATGAGGCGCCCGTCATGGGCGAGTGGAGGTGCTCGCGTGAGCCTGTCGATCGTGAAGTCGATGCGACCGGGTGGTGTCGTCCAGATCGCGCCCCGTGGGGAGATCGACGTCGACACCGCGTACGAGGTGCGGGAAGCGATCGCCGAGGTGCTCGCGAAGGGCCGCCCCTCGCGGATTGAGCTGAACATGCGGCTCGTCACGTTCATCGACTCGGTCGGCATCAGTGCCATGGTCGCGGGCTTCCAGACCTGCGAGGTCAGCGGCGTCAAGCTCGTGGTCACCGAGCCGAGCCGGTTCGTGCACCGGCAGCTCTGGGTGACCGGGCTGCTCGGCCTGTTCGGCGCGCCCGAGCCGTGGTTCGCCGACGACACCCCCGAGGTTCTGCCCGGCGCCTGAGCGCCGTTCACACCCCCTGCGACCAGGGGACCTTCTACCCGTTGCCAGTCCGGCGTCGGTACGGGACGATCGTCGCGACGCACGACGGCGAGGGGGCCCGCTTGCAGAGCAGCGACAGCTTCAGCTACACCGTGCAGGCCCGGTGCAGCCGGGCCGAAGCGGTGGCCCTGCTGGGTGATCTGAGTCGCCAGGGCGAGCTGCATCCGTTGATCGTCCGGGTCCGGAAGCTGCCGGCCCGGCCGGGCGCGCTGGCCAGCTACGCCATCACCGACCGGCTGCAGCTCGGCCCGCTGCACTTCCCGGTCACGTACCAGGCGGACGTGCTGATCGCCGGCGAGGACGAGGTGGTCACCGTGGCGCGGCAGCAGCCCGCGACGACGGTCCGCAACCACACCCGGCTGCGCGACGAGCCCGACGGCACGGTACGCATCGACGTGGAGATCACGCTGACCGCGCCGGCGCCGCTGTTCGGGTACGCGTTCCGCCAGGCCCGGGCGGCTCACCTGGGCCTGGCGGCACGTCTCGGAGCGACCCTGGAGGGCCGGCCGGCCTGATCCGGCCGGCCCGCCGGGGCGCTCAGTACACCGACAGGTGCACGTGGTTGGTGTGGTCGCTGGACGGGTCGCCGTTGGCCCCGCTGTACGACTTCCATCCGCTGCTGGGCAGCCAGATCTGCTTGAACCAGATCACGTAGAGCACGGCGAGCGGGTCGGCGTTGCGCACGAAGTACGCGGCCAGGTTGTTGCCGTACGTCCGGTCACCGCCGGAGGCCACGCCGCCGAAGCCGCTCTTCTGCGCGGCGAAGTCGCAGGCCCGCCCCTTCGGGTGCTCACCGGAGCCGCTGGGCCGGTGGCACGAGACGTACCGGGTGAAGCCGGCCGCCTTGGCCTGCTGCAGCGCGTGCAGCGTGCGCGGGGTGATGCAGCCGTTCGCCGGGGTGGGGTCGTTGACGCTGCACGACTCCGACGGCCAGGAGCCGTCCGAGTTGCGCGGCGCCGGCTCGGCGTTCTTGCTGGAGGTGCCCTGCACGCTGCTGCCGCTGCCGCTGCCGCTGCCGCTGCCGCTGCCGCTGCCGCTGCCGCTGCCGCTACTGCGCGAGGCGCGGTCGTTCGCCGCCTCCAGGGCGCGCTCGACCTGGTCCTTGCGCCGGGCCATCACCGTCACCTGCTTGCGCTGCTCGCGGATCTCGCCGTCGAGCTGGGCGCGGGTGCGGGTGGCCTCGTCCCGGGTGGCGATCAGGTCGCGCAGTGTGCGGTCCTCGTTCGCGGCGACCTGCTCCAGCGCGGCGGCCCGGTCCATGAAGCCCTCCGGGCTGCTGCTGCCGAGCAGCGCCCCGGCTGTGCCCAGGCGGCCGTTGCGGTACGCCACCGCGGCGATCTCGCCGACCTTGGCGTCGCGTACTGCGAGTTCGGCGCCGACTGCTTCGAGCTGGTCGTTGAGCTGCTTCTGACGGCTCACCGACCGGTTCAGCGCGGCTTTCGCCTCCAACCAGCCCTTGCTGGCCGCGTCGAGCTGGGCACGCAGTTCGGGCGTGCCGCCCTCGTCGTCGCCGGGCGCGGCGGCGAGCAGGCCGGTCGCGGGCGCCGCCGAGGCGGGGGAGACCGGAACGGTCGCGACGCCGAGGGCCAGCGTCGCGACGATCAGGGCCGCCATCCGGGCGGCCGTCCGTCGTACAGGTGCCACTGGGGGCATTCACATGTCCTTCCGTCAACGCCGACCGGGTTAGCTGACGGGTTCGGGACGGAAGATCCCTACCGCTGACGCGGATGCACCCCACGTACGTGGTTCCCCGGCTCGTCCCTGCGGACGATTAGGCGACGGCCGCCCCACCGGGGCCGGTGGCGCCCGCGGGTGCGGCCGCGATCGAGACTACCGGCGCTGCCCGGGTACGGCTCCGTGGAGCAATACCGCCAGGCGGGGCAAAACCGGCATAACTGTACATTAGCCACAGTGATTTAAGTGTGTCCTAATCACCACTCGGTCGGTCCGCAGACCCCGGCCGACGCTCCGGGTTCGACCTGCAACGTGGCGTGATCGATGGAGAAGTCCTCGTGCAGGGCGGCCCGTGCCGCGGCCAGCACCGCGCCCGGGTCCACGCCCGGATCGGTGGTCAGGTGCGCCGAGGCCACCTCCATGCCCGAGGTGAGCGTCCAGACGTGCAGGTCGTGCACCTCGGCCACGCCGGGCACGGCGGCCAGCCGGTCGAGCACGGCGGTCACCTGGAGGTGCTCCGGCGCGGCCTGCACCAGGATGCGCACCGCGGCCCGGCCGAGCCGCCAGGTGCGCGGCAGGATGAACAGGCCGATGCCGACGGCGACCAGCGGGTCCGCCCACCACCAGTCGGTCACCGCGATGACCAGCGCGGCGGCGATCACGCCGAGCGAGCCGAGCAGGTCGCCGAGCACCTCCAGGTACGCCCCGCGCAGATTGATGCTCTCCTGCGACCCGGCGCGCAGCAGTGCGAACGCGACGATGTTGGCGAGCAGGCCGAGCACGGCCACCACGAGCATCGGGCCGGCCAGCACCTCCGGCGGCTCGCCGAACCGGCGTACCGCCTCGACCAGGACGTAGACGGCGACGGCGGCGAGCAGCACGGCGTTGGCGAGGGCGGCGAGCACCTCCAGCCGGTAGAGCCCGAACGTGCGCTGCGGGTCGGTGCCGGCACGTCGGGTGGCGGTGATCGCGGCGAGCGCCATGCCGATGCCGAGGACGTCGGTGAACATGTGCCCGGCGTCGGAGAGCAGTGCCAGCGAACCGGTCGTGAAGGCGGCCACCGCCTCGACCACCATCAGGACGGCGAGCAGCGCGAAGGCGGCCCAGAGTCGGCCCCGGTGGCGGTGTGCCGCGTTGGTCACCGCGCCGCTGTGGTCATGGCCTGCGCCCACGCCAACACCCTTCCTGCCCCGTACCGGCCCCGGCCCAATGTATGTTCACATCGCTATGTATGCTAGTGAACTGCGGGTGGCGGCGGGGCCACTCACCCCACCGGGTCGAGCGTGGTGAGGCGCTGGGTGGCCCGGGACAGCGCCACGTAGAGCGTGCGCACGCCCGAGGGGTCGGCCCGGATCTCGCCCGGCGCCACCAGCACCACGCCGTCGTACTCCATGCCCTTGGCCTGGAGGCTGGTCACCACCTGGAGCCGGCCCGCGCCGACCCCGCCCAGCCAGCCGGCCACCTCGTCCCGGCGCGGCACCGGCGTGATCACGCCGACCGTGCCCTCCACCTGCCCGAGCAGCGTCTCGGCCGCCTCGACGGTGGCCGCCGGCAGGTCGGCGGCGGGCACCGTCCGCTCCACCGGCGGCACCCCCGTGGACCGCACCGCGTCGGGCAGCGGCAGGTCCGGATAGAGGCGGCGGATCTCCGCCGCCGCCACCGCGAAGATCTCCGCCGAGTTGCGGTAGTTGGTCGTCAGCTCGTACCGGTGCCGCTTGCGCCGGCCCAACGCCTGGTCACGGGCCCGGTCCAGCTCCTGCGGGTCGCCGGTCCAGGCGGTCTGCGCCGGGTCACCGACCACGGTCCAGGACGCCAGCCGCCCGCGCCGGCCGACCATCCGCCACTGCATCGGCGAGACGTCCTGCGACTCGTCCACCACCACGTGCGCGTAGTCGCGGTAGTCGGCCGGACGCTCCCGCGCCGCCGCGCGGGCGGCGCGCTGCCGGTCGGCGTACGTGCTCAGCTCGCGCACGCCACCGGCGAGCTGGTACGGGTCGCGCCTGGGCCGGGCCCGCTGCACCGGCTTGCCGAGCAGCGCGTCCAGCTCGTCCAGCAGCGCGATGTCGGCCACCGTCAGTCCCTCGGCCCCGAGCGTCCGGTACGCGTCGCCGAGCAGCCGGATCTCCGCCGAGGAGAGGATCCCCCCGGCGTAGCGGCGCAGCCGATCCGGGCGGGCCAGCCAGCCCAGCACGTGCCGCGGGTGCAGCCGGGGCCACCACGCCTTGAGGAACTCGCGGAACTCCGGCCGCTCGATGATCTCGTCCTCGAACGCGGGCTGCTCCGGCAGCCGGCCCACCCGCAGCGTGCGGGCATGCGCGTAGAGCGCGGCGAGCACCGCGTCGAACGCCGTTCGGCGTACCTCGTTGCGGCGCGCCCCACGGGCCAGCGTCCGGTCCCGGATCGCGTCCAGCGCGGGGCGTTCCAGGCGCAGCAACTCGCCCCGGTAGAGCAGGCGCAGCTCGGCCGGAGAGTCCGGCACCGCGTCGCGTACCGCGCGTTCCAGCACCCGGCGCATCCGCAGCGAGCCCTTCACCGCCGCCACGTCCGGCGGGTCGGTCCGGGACGCGGACAGGCCGGGGAACAGCGAGCCGAGCGAGTGCAGCGTGGCGGTCTCCTCGCCGAGCGAGGGCAGCACCGAGGCGATGTACTCGACGAACACGCCGGACGGGCCGACCACCAGGATGCCGCCGCCGGCGTACCGGGCCCGGTCGGAGTAGAGCAGGTACGCGGCCCGGTGCAGCGCCACCGCCGTCTTGCCGGTGCCGGGGCCGCCGGAGACGATCGTGACGCCGTTGCCGGGGGAGCGGATCGCCTCGTCCTGCTCGCGCTGGATGGTGGCGACGATGTCCCGCATGCCCCGGCCGGTGGCCCGGGACAGCGTGGCCAGTAGCGCCCCGTCACCGACCACCGCCATGTCCGGTGGGGCGGCCTCCGGGTCCAGCAGGTCGTCCTCGATCCGGGTGACCTTCTCGGCCGCCGACTGGATCGTGCGGCGGCGCACCACGCCACGCGGCGCGGCGGGCGTGGCCTGGTAGAACGCGGCGGCGGCGGGCGCCCGCCAGTCCACCACCAGCGTCTCCGCGTCCACACCCCGCACACCGAGACGCCCGACGTGCAGCACCTGCCCGGTACGCAGATCCAGCCGCCCGAACACCAGCCCCTCGTGCTCGGCGTCCAGCACGTGCCGGCGCCGGGCGGCGTGGAAGACCATCGCGTCCCGCTCGACCAGCGCGCCGAAGTTGCCGACCCGGGCCAGCCGGTAGCCCTCCCGCTCGGCGTCGGCCGCCGACCGGCGCAGCTCGGCCAGCCGGGCGTACACCCGGTCGAGGTGGCGCTGCTCGGCGGCGATCTCCCGGTCCAGCGTGGTCTGGTCGGTCAACGCGGATGCTCCTGTGTTCGGAGGGCACGACGGGCTGAATGAGGGTACGGGCCGCCGGCAACCGGCACGTCGGGGCATGCCGCGCACGTGGCGTACGCCGGTGCCGCTCGGCGAGCGGGAGAAGCTCAGAGGCGGGCGGCCGGGCGGCCGGCCAGCACCCGGTCCAGCACGCCGGTGAGGGCGGCGTTCACCTCGCCGGGGCGCTCCATCATCAGCATGTGCCCGGCACCCGGGCAGACCGTCAGCTCCGTGGTGGGCAGCGCCGCCGCGATCGACTCGGCGCAGGGTGGCGGGGTGAGCCGGTCCCGGTCCCCGACCAGCGCGGCGGCCGGCAGCCCGCCGAGCGCGGCGAGCGTCTCCAGCCGGTGCTGGGCGCCGATCGAGGCGCGGAAACCGCCGATCGAGCGCAGCGTGGCCCGGGCCACCGCGGCGGTGACCAGCCGGATGTCGGCCGGGTCGCAGCGGTCGCCGAACAGCATCCAGCGGATGCTCGGGCGCAGCGCGCGCAGCAGCGCGTGCGGGGGCCGCCAGCCACCGCAGCGGGCCAGCACCCCGGCGCCTGTGGTCTCGGCCAGGCGGATCAGCCGGGTGATCCGGGGGGACAGCCCGTACGCGGTGTGCGTGTGACCCTCGGCGGTGGTGGAGACGAAGACCAGCCCGGCGGTACGCGCGGCGAACCGGTCGGGGTGGCGGTGAGCGTACTCCATCACCGTCATCCCGCCCATCGAGTGCCCGACCAGGACGATCGGCCCGGACGGGGCGATCTCGTCGACCACCGCCGCCAGGTCGTCGCCGAGCTGGGCGAGGGTGGCGTCGCGCAGGGCCAGGCAGCTCGACCGGCCGTGTCCGCGCGCGTCGTAGGTGATCACCCGGACCCGGCCACCGAAGCGTTCCCGCAGCTCCGCGACCTGGTGGTGCCAGCTGCGCCCGTCCAGCGTCCAGCCGTGCAGCAGGACGGCGGTCACCTCGGCGTCGACCGGCCCGGTGACGTCGACGTGCAGGCGTACGTCGTCGGGGAGCCGCAGTTCCAGGTCCGGCATCGTCCACCTCCCGGGCCCGCCGGTGTGTCCACCGGATGACCCGGCGGTGACACCGGCGTTACCCGCCATCAGACCACGGCAACCGGCCTGGAGAGAAGATTCCCGTCCGGCCCCGCGGCGTCGGATCGGTGACCAGGCTGAAGGCATGCCCTCCACCGCCCGCGGCCCGCGCGCCGCGCTGGCCGAGCTGCTCGCCGGCAACCGCCGCTTCGTCAGCGGGCAGCCGGTGCACGGGCACGACGTCACCGCCGCCGCGGCGGTGGCCTCCGGTGACCAGCAGCCGTACGCGGTCGTGCTCGGCTGCATCGACTCGCGGGTGCCGTTGGAGGCGATCTTCGACCAGACGTTCGGTTCGATCTGCGTGATCCGTACCGGCGGGCACGTCCTGGACCGGGCCGTCCGGGGCTCGATCGAGTACGTGGTGGAGCAGCTCGGCGTACGCCTGGTGATGGTGCTGGGGCACGAGCGCTGCGGCGCGGTCGGCTCCACGGTCGAGGCGCTGCGCACCGGGCGGTGCCCCGGCGGCGACCTGGCGTACGTGGTGGACCGGATCGCCCCGGCGGTCACCGACGTCGGGGTGGACGACCCGGACGCGCACCCGCTGGCGATCCGCCGCCACGTCCGGCGCACGGTGGACGCGCTGCGCCGCGACGACCGCCTGGCCGGGCCGGTGGACGCCGGCGAACTCGCCGTGGAGGGCGCGCTCTACGACCTGGCCACCGGCGAGGTGGCGCTGCTGCCGCAGGAGCAGACGCGAAACCGCCCGCCGGGGTGATCCCGGCGGGCGGTCGCGGTGGTGCGGGTGGGGGCGCTCAGCCCTCGAAGACGCCGGCCTCGACCAGGCGCTTCTCGGTGGCGTCCCAGCCGTGGTCCGGGTAGGACGCGGCCAGGCCGTTGATCTCGGCGCGGATCTTGGCGGCGTGGCCGGCGGCGGCCAGCACACGGATCTCCTCGACGAACGCCTCGGAGTCGGTGCGCAGGTGCGCGGTCTTGCCGTTGGTCAGGTTGCGCACGTAGGCGTGCTTGCCGCCGTTGAGCGGGATCAGGTACTTGAACTCGCCCAGCACGCTGAGGGCGCCACCCTGGCCAGCCTGGCCGGCCCGGACGGACGCGCGCGCGGTCTTAGAGGTGTTGCTCGCCACGGAGGTACTCCTTGCAGACGTACGGTGGGGACGGAAGGCCGTCCGGGGGCTGTGCGGGTGACGCCCGGGTGGGCGCCGGCCCGCGAAGATGTACGGCGGCACAGAGAACCGCCCAGAGAACTGTACACGACCACGACACCTGGCTGGTCGTCGCGGCGTCAGAGGGCACAACCAGGTCCACCACCCGGGTATTTCCCGGCCCCGGGGCCCGGCGAATTTTCCGATTCGCTGGCGCACCACCAGTCACACGGGTCATCATGTGTGCCAGGTACCACTCGCGTAGGACGAGGTCGTAGGGGAAGACGCACCTCGGCTCACCGGGAGGTCACCGTGCCAACGCGTGGCGTCGTATACGTCCACTCGACCCCGCTCGCCGTGTGCTCGCACGTCGAGTGGGCGATCGCGCGCGTCCTCGCCGCGCCGGTCAACCTGCACTGGACGGCACAGCCCGTCGATCCGGGCGCCCGCCGCGCCGAGTGCGGCTGGACCGGCAACCCGGGGACCGGCGCGGAGCTGGCCGCTGCCCTCCGGCAGTGGCCCATGATCCGCTTCGAGGTCACCGAGGAACCCAGTCCCGGCGTCGACGGCGAGCGCTTCATGTACGTACCCGGCCGGGGCCTGTTCCGCGCCGCGGTCGGCGCGGCCGGCGACATCCAGCTCGGCGAGGACCAGCTCCGCAGCCTGATGGCCGCCGCACGCGGTCCGGAGGCGCTGGCCCACGCCCTGGACAAGGCGCTCGGCACCGCCTGGGACGCCGAACTGGAGCCCTACCGGTACGCCGGCGACGGTGCGCCGGTGACGCTGCTCACCCGGGTCGGGTGACGTAGGCCGAGTTGCCCCGATACGGTGGGCCGCGTGTCGATTTCCTCGCGCCGCTCCGCCGTCGCGCTCGCCGCACTGACCGCGCTGCTCGCCTCCGGGTGCTCGGACGGGCCGGACCGGCCCCGGCCCACCCCGTCGAGCCCGGCGCCGTCGTCGGCCGCGCCCGCGCCGAGTGACCCGCCCGCCGCCGACCCGGCCGCCCGGGCCGCCGCGCTCGCCGGCACGCTGAGCGACGAGGACCTGGTCGGGCAGGTGCTTATGCCGTACGCCTACGGCAGCTCGGCCACCGAGGTCTCGGCCGGATCGGCGGCCGGGAACCGGGCACTCGCCGGGGTCGACACCCCCGCCGAGATGGTGGCGAAGTACCGGCTCGGCGGCGTGATCCTGGTCGGCTTCAGCGCCGACGACCCGACCTCGGGCAACCAGGCCACCACGAACGTGGACAACCCCAGGCAGGTCCGTGCGCTCACCGACGGGCTGCGCGCCGCCGCCGGCAAGCTGCCCGCGGGCGCCGCACCGTTCCTGATCGGCACCGACCAGGAGCACGGCGTGGTCACCCGGATCACCGACGGCGTGACGCTGCTGCCGAGCCCGCTCGCCGCCGGCGCCGCCGGGAACCCGGCGCTGACCGAGGCCGCCTGGCGGGCCGCCGGTGCCGAACTGGCCGCGATGGGGATCAACCTCGACTTCGCGCCGGTCGCCGACGTGCTGGCGACCCGCAGCACGGTGATCGGCTCCCGCTCCTTCGGCGCCGACCCGGCCACCGCGTCCCCGCAGGTGGCCGGCGCGGTACGCGGTCTCCAGGCCGAGGGCGTCGGCGCCGCCGTCAAGCACTTCCCCGGGCACGGCCTGAGCGCCGAGGACTCGCACACCGAACTGCCGGTGATCAAGCAGTCCCGCGCCGAGCTGGACCGCCTCGCGTTCCCGCCGTTCCGGGCCGGGATCGGCGCCGGGGCCATGGCGGTGATGTCGGCCCACCTGGACGTCAAGGCCGTCGACCCGGGCACCCCCGCGACGTTCTCCCGCAAGCTGCTCACCGACGTGCTGCGCGGCCAGCTCGGCTTCCAGGGCGTGGTGATCACCGACGGCATGAACATGGCCCCGGCGAAGAAGTGGTCGCCGGGCGAGGCCGCCGTGCGCGCGCTCAACGCCGGCAACGACCTCATCCTGATGCCCCCGAACGTCAACCAGGCGTACGACGGGTTGCGCGCCGCGCTCAAGGACGGCTCGCTGCCCCGCGCCCGCCTGGTCGAGGCGGTAACCCGGGTGCTGACCATGAAGTTCCGGCTGGCCGGGCGGGACGCGCCCGCGCTGTCCACCCTCGACGGCACCGCGCACCGCAAGGCCGCCGACGACCTGGCCGCCGCTGCGGTGACGGTGCTGCGCGGCACGTGC
Organism: Micromonospora marina; assembly: GCF_900091565.1. Lineage (GTDB taxonomy): Bacteria > Actinomycetota > Actinomycetes > Mycobacteriales > Micromonosporaceae > Micromonospora > Micromonospora marina. The sequence continues at coordinate 42,125 of NZ_FMCV01000024.1, forward strand.
GGCGGCGCGGTGAAGGGGCCGGTGAGCGTCACCTCCTCCGGCGGCCGGGAGCGCACCCGCAAGCTGCTGACCGAGGCGCTCACCGCGGCCGGGGTCAAGGTGGTGCCCTCCGGCGGCACGGTGGTGCACCTGGTCGGATACGGCGACGGCGCGAAGGACCTGAGCGCGGGCGCCGCCGTCACGGTGGCGATGGACACGCCGTACGTGCTGTCCGGGGCGAAGTCGCCGACGCTGATGGCCACCTACTCGTCCACCCGCGCCTCGATGGCCGGGCTCGCCGCGGTGCTCGCCGGCAAGGCCCGCCCGGCCGGCCGGTCCCCGGTGCCGGTCTCCGGCCTGCCGGCCACCACCTGCCGCACCTGACCCGGCCGTGCCGAAACCCGCGTGCGTCCGGGCGGTCCCGGCTGGCCAAGCGCGCATGGGTGAGGCCACACAGGGATTCCGGTACGTGCGTAAGGAAGGGCCCCTTGTTAACGCCTGCGGTAGAGGAAGGGCCCCTTCTTAACGGAGGCTGTTAAGAAGGGGCCCTTCCTTACGTCCGGTCAGGGACGGGTGAAGACCAGCGCCACGTTGTGCCCGCCGAAGCCGAACGCGTTGTTCAGCGCCGCCGGGATCTCCATGTGACGCGCCTTGTGCGCTGCCACGTCCAGCGTCAGGCCCTCGTCCGGGTCGTCCAGGTTGATCGTCGGCGGGATCACGCCGTCCCGGATGGCCAGGATGGTGGCGATCGACTCCAGCGCGCCGGCCGCGCCGAGCAGGTGCCCGGTCATCGACTTCGTGGCGGTGAGCACCGGATGGTCGCCGACCGCCTGACGCAGCGCGCCGATCTCCAGCATGTCCCCGACCGGGGTGGAGGTGGCGTGTGCGTTGACGTGCACGATGTCGGTACGGGCCACGTCCGCGTCGGCGACCGCCCGGGCGATGGCGCGGATGGCGCCCTCACCCTCGGCGTGCGGCTGCACGATGTCGTACGCGTCCGAGGTGATGCCCGCGCCGGCCAGGCGCGCGTACACCCGGGCGCCCCGGGCGGCGGCGTGGTCGGCGCGCTCCAGGATGACCAGGCCCGCGCCCTCACCGAGCACGAAGCCGTCGCGACCGGAGTCCCACGGCCGGGAGGCCCGCTCCGGCTCGTCGTTGCGGGTCGACATGGCCCGCATCGAGCTGAAGCCGGCGATCGGCAGCGGGTGGATGACCGCCTCGGTGCCGCCGGCCACCACCACGTCGGCCCGGCCGGCGCGGATGATGTCCAGCCCCAGCGCGATCGCCTCCGCGCCGGTCGCGCAGGCGCTGGCCACCGTGTGCACGCCGGCCTTGGCGCCCAGTTCCAGGCCGACCCAGGCGGCCGGGCCGTTCGGCATCAGCATCGGGATGGTGTGCGGGGAGACCCGCCGCGGCCCGGACGCCTCCAGGATGTCGTCCTGGGCGAGCAGGGTGGTGGCGCCGCCGATGCCGGAGCCGACGCTGACCGCCAGGCGCTCCGGGTCCGGGCCGGCGTCGGCCAGACCGGCGTCGGCCCACGCCTGCTTGGCGGCGATGATGGCGATCGCCTCCGAGCGGTCCAGCCGGCGCAGCTTCACCCGGTCCAGCACCTCGGACGGGTCGACCGCCAGCTCGGCGGCGATCCGGACGGGCAGTTGCGCGGCCCACTCCTGGGTGAGCGCACCCACCCCGGAGCGGCCGGCGAGCATGCCGTCCCAGGTCGACGCGACGTCCCCGCCGAGCGGGGTCGTCGCGCCGAGCCCGGTGACGACGACGTCGGGACGACTCATATCAGGACTGCGCCTCGATGTAACTGACCGCGTCCCCGACGGTCTTGAGGTTCTGCACCTCGTTGTCCGGGATCTTGACGCCGAACTTCTCCTCGGCCGCCACCACGACCTCGACCATGGAGAGCGAGTCGACGTCGAGGTCGTCGGTGAAGGACTTCCCCTCGGCCACGTCGTCCGGGTTCACCCCGGCAACCTCTTCGAGGATCTCGGCGAGGCCGGCGGTGATCTCGTCACGGGTCATTGCGGTTGGTTCCTCTCATCGGGGGTCACGTGCGGCAGGCGTCGCCTGTCACACACCTCGGCGCGTTCGCGCCCGAGGGGGTCTCAGGGGCAGCGGACGACCTGACCGGCGTAGGTCAGGCCGCCGCCGAAGCCGAACAGCAGCACCGGGGCGCCCGAGGGCACCTCGCGCCGCTCGACCAGCTTCGACAGGGCCAGCGGGATGCTCGCCGCCGACGTGTTGCCGGACTCGACGATGTCCTTGGCGATGATCGCGTCCGGGATGTTCAGCCGCTTGGCGATGCCGTCGATGATCCGGGCGTTTGCCTGGTGCGGCACGAACGCGGCCAGCTCCGACGGGTCCACCCCGGCGCGCTCGCACGCCTGGAGCGCGAGCGGGGCCAGCGCGGTGGTGGCCCAGCGGAACACCGACTGCCCCTCCTGGATGATGTACGGCTGCCAGCCCTCGATCCGGACCGCGTCGCTCTTCTCCGGCGCGGAACCCCAGACCACCGGCCCGATCCCGGCCGGCTCGTCGTCGGCGGTCGCGCTGACCACGGCCGCCCCGGCACCGTCGGCGAAGATGATGCAGGTCGAGCGGTCGGTCCAGTCGGTGACGTCGGAGAGCTTCTCGGCGCCGATGACGATCGCGTTGCGCGCCGCGCCGGCCCGGATCGCGTGGTCCACGGTGCCCAGCGCGTACGCGAAACCGGAGCAGGCGGTGTTGAGGTCGTACGCCCCGGGCGCGTCGATGCCCAGCTTGGCCGCGACCCGGCAGGCCACATTGGGGCTGCGGTCCACGGACGTGCAGGTCGCCACCACGACCAGGTCGATGTCGGCGGCGGTCAGCCCGGCGTTGGCGAGCGCCTTGCCGGCGGCGGCGGTGGCCATGTCGGCCACCGTCTCGTCGCCCGCGATCCGGCGGGTGACGATGCCGACCCGGTCCCGGATCCACTCGTCGTTGGTGTCGACCATCTGGGCGATCTCGTCGTTCGTGACGACGCGGGAGGGCTGGTAGTGCCCCATCGCGACGATCCGGCTGCCGGCCATTTAGTGCGTTCCTCCGATACGGACGAGGGGCTGGCCCGGTGCGACCGGGTCGTCGTGGTGTGCGAGCCACTCGACGAGCGACCCGTTGTCGTGCGCGGTCACCTCGACCTGCCCCCGGCCGGTGGCGATGTGGCCGACGACCTGTCCGGTGCGTACCCCGGCGCCCTCGGCCGGTGCGGCCGACCGGTCGAGGCGGCCGGCGGCGGGGGAGACGACCACCCGGAACGGCGGCGCGGCCGGGCGGGCCGCGGGGCCGGCGTGCCGGGCGATCAGGCGGCGCGCGGCGGGCAGGTCGGCCGGGGTGTTCAGGGTGACGATCTCGGGTGCGCCCTCGCCCTTGAGTTCCCGCTTGACCAGCCCGGCGAGGGTGCCGGCCGGCGGCAGCTCGATGACGCCGGTGACGCCGAGGTCGGCCAGCGAGCGCATGCACAGGTCCCAGCGGACCGGCGCGGTCACCTGCCGGACCAGTCGCCGTACCGTCTCCGGGCCGTGCCCGGCCGGTGCGCCGTCGAGGTTGGACAGCAGGATCCGGGCCGGTGCGGAGGCCGGGACTCCGGCGGCCACCGCGGCGAGGGCGGTCTCGGCGGGCGCCATGTACGGCGTGTGGAACGCGCCGGCCACCTGGAGCCGGATGACGCGGGTCCGGGCGGGCGGCTCGGCGGCCAGCTTGTCCAGCGCGTCGACGGCGCCGGCGGCCACGATCTGACCGGCGCCGTTGCGGTTGGCCGGGTGCAGCCCGAGCGCCGTCAGCGCGGCGATCACCTCGTCCGGGTCACCGCCGAGCACGGCGGCCATCCCGGTCGGCTCCAGCGCGCAGGCGGCGGCCATCTCCCGTCCGCGTACGCCGGCGAGCGTCACGGCGGACTCGGCCGGCAGCACCCCGGCCAGCGCGGCCGCGCCCAGCTCACCGACGCTGTGCCCGGCGACCAGCCCGACGTCGTGCATCGGCAGGTGCTCGGCGGCGAGCAGCGCGGCGGCGACCAGCAGCGGCTGGGTGCGGGCGGTGTCCTTGATCTCGTCCGCGTCCGCCCGGGTGCCCAGGTGGATCAGGTCCGCCCCGGCCAGCGCCGACCACCAGCGCAGACGCGCCTCGGCGCCGGGGAGGTCGAGCCACGGCGCGAGGAAGCCGGGCTTCTGCGAACCCTGTCCGGGAGAGAGTACGGCGAGCACGTGTACGACTCTGACGGATACCGGCGTGCCGCGCTGTAACGTACGGCACGAAACCGCACTAGAACCTTTAGAGGAAACCTACAAAGATCGTCGGTGGTCATCGCCGGTCGGAGGCCGTCGGCACCACCGGGTCGAGGCGTCCCACTGTCAGCGCGACCTGCAACGCGAACGCGTCGCGCGGGGCCAGCGGCGAGAAGCCGGTCACCTCGGCGATCCGCTTCAGCCGGTAGCGCACGGTGTTCGGGTGCACGAACAGCGCCCGGGCGGCGCTCTCCAGCGTGCCGCCGGCGGCGAAGAACGCGTCGAGCGTCTCCAGCAGCTCACCGCCGGAGCGGGCGAGTGCCGCGTACACGTCGTGACGTAACCGGCGGCGGGCCTCGGTGTCGCCGGCCAGCGCGCGTTCGGGCAGCAACTCGTCGGCGGCGACCGGGCACGGCGCGGTCGGCCAGGCCGGCGCCGCCCGGAACCCGGCCAGCGCCGCCCGCGCCGACTCGGTGGCCTCGTCCAGGCTGGGCACCGCCGGGCCGACCACCACCGGCCCGTCGCCGAAGGCGGTACGCAGCTTCTCCGTGGCCGCCACCGGGTCGGCCGCGCCGCCCAGCACGATGACCAGACGGTCGCCGTGCACGCCGCCGATCACCTCGACGCCGATCCGCCGGGCCTGCCGGTAGACGGTGTGCAGCACGGCGGCCACCTCGCCGCCGGGGGAGCGGCCCACCGCCACCGCCACCGGCGGCGCGTCCGTCCAGCCCAGCGCGGCGGCCCGGCTGGCCAGCACGTCCGGGGAGTCGCCGCGCAGCAGCGCGTCGACCAGCAGCGCCTGCAGCCGGGCGTCCCAGGAACCGCGGCTCTCGGCGGCCCGGGCGTAGACCCGCGCGGCGGCGAACGCGATCTCCCGGGAGAAGCGCAGCACCGCCTCGCGCAGCGACTGCTCCTCGCCCGGCACCGCCAGGTCCGACACCTGCTCCTCGACCACGTCGATGGTCACCTTGATCAGCGCCACGGTCTGCTGGAGGCTGATCGAGCGGGCCAGCGCCTGCGGCGCGGCGGCGAAGACCTCGTCCGACACCTCCTGGGTGCGGTCGGTCGCGCCGCCGCCCTGGCGCAGCCACTGCACCAGCGAACGCACGCCGGCCTGGGCGACGAGCATGACCCAGGAGCGCTGGTCGGCGGGCAGCTCACGGAACCACGGCAGCGTCTCGTCCATCCGGGCCACGCTGGCGGTGGCCAGGCCGCCCGCCGCCCGTTCGATGCGGCGCAGCGTCGCCGACGTCTCCGTTCCGCCCGGTTCGCTCACCGCACCAGCCTGACACGGCGTGACCAGCGGATCCACTTCGAGGCGACGCCCTGGCCGCGGCGTGACGATCTCCACCGGTACGCGATGACGATCTTGTCCGGCCGGGCCAGTACGGTGTCAGGGCACGCCGGGCCAGACTCGGCCGGGCGGGCGAGGCCGACACGTGAGGGGGGCCGGGATGGCGCAGGGGGAGGCCGAGCACGGTTGCGCCCAGGGTGAAGCCTGCCGGCGCGGCCACGACCAGCCGGCGACTGCCACACACCCGCGCCGGCCGTGCCTGAACCAGCAGGGGGAGCAGCCGTCCGGGCGGGCGCCGGAGCGTGCCGAGGACGAGCCGGGTGTGCCCCGGCAGCGGGCGGCGGAGCCGGCCCGTCCGGCCGACGAGGAACCGGCCGACCCGGGTTGCCGCAGCGGCCTGGCCGGCTGGGCGGGCGCCCACCGTCACGGCGCGGTACGCCCCCGCAACCGCACCGTCCGCCGGGAGCGCCCGCCGCGCCGCTGGTGCTGACGCGTCGCCGGCCGGGCTGACGGGTGCCGGCGGGAGCTGTAGGGGTTCGGGCCGGGCTGCCGCGGCTCAGCGGGTGCGGCGGCGGACCAGGAGTGCGATGCCGGCCAGCCCGGCGGTGATGACCAGCACGACGCCCACGTTGAGCAGCAGCAGCCGCTGGAGTTCACCGAGCGCGGTGTCGATGTTCTGCACCGGGTCGAGCGCCTCCTCCGGAAGCACCCGCTCGCCGCCGCCGATGCCGCCGGCGAGCGTGTCGAACTGCGCCGGCATCGGCACGCCGACCGAGCGCAGCGTCTCGGGCATGTTGAGCCGCCCGAAGAACCAGCCGGCACGGGTGCTGCTCTGGTCCGGCTGCTTACCCGGCCGGTAGATCCGCGGACCGCCCTTGGCCAGCGGGAACAGGTCGTAGGCACGCTGTGGGCCGGCGGCGACGAGCACCACCACCGTGTACTTCGGACCGAGATCCTTCGCGGCCGGGCCGCGCAGCTGGCCGGTGGTGCCCAACCACTTGACCTGGTCGACCAGCAGGTTGACCTCGTTCGGGCTGGTGTCGGACCGCAGCTTCAGCGGCGCGTCGAGCCGCTCCCCGCTGATGTCGACGCCGGTCGGGGCCGCCGCCTTCGGCTTGGGCGCCGCCTGGGCCGTCGCCGTGCCGGCCAGGGCCAGCGTGCACGCGAGAGCCGCCACGCTCCCGGTCACGGCGGCCAGCCGTCTCACCCTTCGGATCATCGCCGCCTCCTCGCCCCGTTCGATGGCTGGCTTCCGCTGCAGGTCACACTGGACCGGTGCCCACCACAAAGACTCCGCAGAACGGCGCTCGGTTGCAGCTGGTGGAAGAGTATTTGGAACTATCTGCGAGCTGTGACCGACCAAAGAACGGTCGATGATCATCGGCCGGATCCTACCCGGACGGGGGGAACCATGGGGGGCAGGGTCGCCCGTGTGGCGCGTACCTGGGCGGTGGTGCTCGGGGTGGTCGCGGCATCCGCGCTGCTGCCGGCCGCGCCGGCCGCCGCGCACAACTCGCTGACCGGCAGTGATCCGCGAGACGGGGCCCGGCTGGCCGCCGCACCGGAGCGGATCGAGCTGCGGTTCCTCGCCACGCCGAAGGAGGCCACCACCGAGGTCACCGTCACCGGCCCGGACAACGTGGCCGCGACCGGCGGCACACCGACCTTCGCCGGCAAACGCGTGACGGTCCCGTTCCGGCCGGGAGCGGCCGGTCTCTACATCGTCACCTACCGGCTCGCGTCCGACGACGGCCATCCGGTCAAGGGGGAGATCCGGTTCACACTGACCACCGGCACCCCGGCAGAGCCCTCGTCGGCGAGCACGCCGCCCACCAGTGCCGCACCCACCGCCGCGCCCACCAGCGCTGTACCCAACGCCGCGCCGACCAGCGCCGCGCCGTCCGCGGCGAGCCCGACCCCGGCCGCCGCCGGAGCGGACGACGACGGCGATACGGGCTGGCTGTGGGCGGCCGGCGCGGTGGTGGTGCTCGCGGCGCTGGGCGGCGGGCTGCTGCTGCGCCGCCGGGCCACCCGCCGGTGATCGTGGCCAGCGCGCTCGACCGAGGTACCGCTTTCCGGCCCCGACACGCCCGAGCGTCGGAACCGGCGCCCTGCCTGCGGCTCAGACCAGGCGTACGCGGGCGGCGCGCAACCGGGTCAGCGTACGGTCGCGGCCGAGCACCTCCAGCGACTCGAACAGGGGCAGGCCGACGGTGCGCCCGGTGACCGCGACGCGTACCGGCGCCTGCGCCTTGCCCAGCTTCAGCCCGCGCTCCGCGCCGACCGCCTCCAGCGTGGCCTTCAGCGACTCGGCGTCCCAGGACTCCAGCGCCTCGAACGCGGCGATCGCCGCGTCCAGCAGGTCGGCGGCGCCCTCCTTCATCGCCTTCGCCCAGGCCGCCTCGTCGATCAGCGGGTCGGCCAGGAACAGGAAGTCGACGTTCGGCACGATCTCGCTGAGCACCGCGATCCGGGTCTGCGCCAGCGGGGCCACCGCCGCGAACGCGGCCGGGTCGAACTCGTCGGGCCGCCACGGCGGCGGGGCGATGGTCCCGGTGCCGGTGAGCCATGGACGGCACGCCTCGACGAAGTCGGCCACCGGCAGCGCCCGGATGTAGTCGCCGTTGAACGCGCGCAGCTTCTTCTCGTCGAAGAACGCCGGGGACGGGTTGACCTCGTCCAGCCGGAACTCCTCCTCGATCACCGGCCAGGGCACGATCTCCCGGTCGCCCGAGGGCGCCCAGCCCAGCAGCATCAGGTAGTTGCGCATCGCGTCGGCGAGGTAGCCCTCGTCCCGGTACGCCTCCAGCGCGACCTTGTCCCGCCGCTTGGACAGCTTCTGCCGCTTCTCGTTCACCACCACCGGCACGTGCGCCCAGACCGGCGGCTTGACGCCGAGCGCGTCCCACAGCAACTGCTGCTTCGGGGTGTTCGGCAGGTGCTCCTCGGCCCGGATCACGTGGGTGATCCCCATCGACATGTCGTCGACCACGTTCGCCAGCAGGAACACCGGGGAGCCGTCACCGCGGGCGATGACGAAGTCCTCGATCAGCTTGTTCTCGAACGTCGGCTCGCCGCGGACCAGGTCGACCACCACCGTCTCGCCCGCGTCCGGCGTACGGAAGCGCAGTGCCCGGCCCTCGCCCGGTTCCAGGCCACGGTCGCGGCAGAAGCCGTCGTAGCCGCGCTGCTGCGGACCGGTCCGCGCCTGCACGTCGTCCCGGGTGCAGTCGCAGTAGTAGGCCCGGCCGCCCTCGTACAGCCGCTGTGCGGCGGCCCGGTGCTCGCCCGCGTACGAGGACTGGAAGTACGGCCCCTCGTAGCTGCCCCGGGCGATGCCGATCCAGTCGAGCGCGGAGAGGATGCCCTCGGTCCACTCGGGCCGGTTACGTGCCGCGTCGGTGTCCTCGATGCGCAGCACGAACACCCCGCCCTGCTGCTTGGCGAAGATCCAGTTCTGCAGCGCCGAGCGGGCGCCACCGACATGGAACATACCGGTCGGGGAGGGGGCGAAGCGTACACGTACCGTCACGCCCCCCAGCCTACGGCGGGCCGCCACCGTGTAAGGAAGGGCCCCTTCTTAACGTCTCCGGAGGTGAAGGGGCCCCTTCTTAACACGCGCCAGCACGCGCCAGCACGCGCCAGCACGCGTCAACACGCGCGGCGGCCGGCGGGCGTCACGGCACGGAGCGGATCTTCACGACCAGGGCGCTGCCGAGCACTGTGACCGCCGCGGTGACCGCGTACAGCGTCGGGTAGCCGCCGAGGTGCACGACGATCGGCGCGGACAGCGCCGGGCCGAGCACCTGCGGCGCCGAGTTGGCGATGTTGATCACGCCGAGGTCCTTGGCCCGGTCGGTGGCGGCGGGCAGCACCTGGGTGATCAGCGCCGCGTCCACCGACAGGTAGACGCCGTACCCGGCGCCGAGCAGCAGCGCCGCCACGATCGCCATCGGCCAGACCGGCGCCGCCGCCAGCAGTACCGCCGCCACCGCCATGATCAACCCCGAGGCGATCACGAAGACCTTGCGCCGGCCGGAGCGGTCGGACATCCGCCCGGCGACCACAGCGGTGAGCACCATGCCCAGCGTGTAGAGCAGGTAGAGCGTGCCCAGCGCGTTGCCGGTCTGCACCAGGAACCGGGTGAACCAGGCCCAGGCGAAGTCGGGGTGGCGGCGCGGGCTGATCCACATCGAGGCGAACAGGGACCGCAGCCGCAGCGGCGAGCGGTGCTCCCGGGGCAGGTGGTCGTCCTGGGTCAGCAGCGCGAACGGCAGCGACAGCAGCAGCACGGCGAGCGCGATCGCCGCGTACCCGGCCGCGTTGCCGGTGACCACGGCGGTCACCAGCACCGCGCCGAGCACCAGGCCCAGCGCCTGCGGGATGCCCACCCAGCCGGACACGCCGCCGCGCTGTGCCACCGGCACCCGGTCCGGGATCGCGGCGGTGAGGCTGGCCAGCATCGCGTTGAAGCAGACCTGCGCGGCCACCCAGGCCACCGCCACCCCGGCGATGGTGTTCTCCCGGGCCAGCAGCACCAGGGCGAGCGCGCCGACGACCGCGCCGAGCGCGGTCCAGACGTGCCGGCGGCCGAAGTGCCGGTTGGCCAGCCGCAGCGAGGTGCGGTCGGACAGCGCCCCGGCCAGCGGGTTCGCCAGCACTGCGGCGAGCGCGCCGAGGCCGGTGACCACCGCCAGCATGGCTTCCTTGTCGGCCGGGGCGATCCGTTCCACCTGCTGCGGCAGCAGCACCTGGATCGGAGTGAAGAACGCCATCCAGACCCCGAGGTTGGCCGCGAAGATCAGCGCGATCCAGCCCCGCCGTACCGGGACGGTCGGCTCCGCGAGCGCCGCCGGCAGCGAGGCCGGCGTCGGGTTCATCGTGGTCATCGTCGGACCAGATCCGAGAACCAGGCGTACGACGACTTCGGCGTCCGCCGCTGCGTGTCGAAGTCGACGTGTACCAGGCCGAACCGCTTGGTGAAGCCCTCGGCCCACTCCCAGTTGTCCAGCAGCGACCAGACGAAGTACCCGGTCACCGGCACGCCCTCGGCCATCGCCTGGCGCACCGCGCGGATGTGCCCGTCCAGGTACGCGATCCGCTCCGGGTCGTGCACCCGGCCGTCGGCGTCGGGCGCGTCGGCGTACGCGCAGCCGCTCTCGGTGACCTGGATCGGCGGCAGCGCGCCGCCGTACCGCTCGTGCAGGAGGAGCAGCAGTTCGCGAAGCCCGTCCGGGGCCACCGGCCAGTCGAACGCGGTACGCGGGTAGCCCTCCAGCGGCACGAGCTCGAACGGCAGCGGCGAGTCCGCCTCCGGCGCCCGGATGCCGGTCGGGTTGTAGTAGTTGACGCCGAGCACGTCGATCGGGGCGGCGATCACGTCCAGGTCGCCGTCGCGCATCACGCCCGGGTCGAGGCCGAGCGCGTCCGGGTAGCCGCGTCCGAGCAGCGGATCGGTGAACAGCCGGTTGTGCAGCGCGTCGTACGCCGCGGCGGCGGCCCGGTCCGCGTCGGTGTCGCCGGCCGGCCGCACCGGGGAGTAGTTGTTGGCGATCGCCACGGGGGACGTGCTGCGGGCGCGCAGCGCCGCGACCGCGAGGCCGTGCCCGAGGAGCTGGTGGTGGGCCACCGGGAAGGCGTCGAACAGCAGCGTCCGGCCGGGCGCGTGCTCGCCCATGCCGTGGCCGAGGCTCATGGATGAACGGCTCGTTGAGCGTGATCCAGAGTTTGACCCGGTCGCCGAGGCGCGCCGCGGTCAGGTCGGCGTACTCGGCGAAGCGGGCGGCGGTGTCCCGGTGCAGCCACCCGCCGGCGTCCTCCAGCGCCTGCGGCAGATCCCAGTGGAACAGCGTGGCGACCGGGTCCACGCCGACGGCGAGGAGGCCGTCCACCAGCCGGTCGTAGAAGTCCAGCCCAGCGGCGTTCGCCGCGCCGGTGCCGGCGGGCTGGATCCGCGGCCAGGCGATCGAGAACCGGTACGCGGACACCCCCAGCCCGGCCAGCAGCGCGGTGTCCTCGGCGTACCTGTGGTAGTGGTCGCATGCCTGGTCGCCGGTGCTGCCGTCGGCGATCCGGCCCGGGGAGTGGGCGAACGTGTCCCAGATGGACGGACCGCGACCGTCGACCGAGGTCGCGCCCTCAATCTGGTAGGCGGAGGTGGAGACCCCCCAGCGGAAGCCGGCGGGGAACTCGGGCATCGGCGCGGTCGTCAAGTCACCCTCCAAGACGTGAAGCGTGCTCGCGACTCTAGGGTCCTGCGGACCGCTGCGCCATAGGTCGTCGTGGGTGGATGACGCAAGGCGGTTCGGCGTGTCTTTTCCGAACCCGTCCGCTTAAGTCCGATTTACACATAGAGTGCCAAATATCGCGGATGTGATTTAAGTGGGGGAAAGATACTCATGATCCTCGTGGAACGCAGCGCACACGTGGCGGCGCCGGTGGAAGTGGTCTGGGACGTCGTGCAGCGCGCCGAGCAGCTGCCGGCCTGGCTGGCGGGAGTCCGCGCGGCGGAGGTCCTGTCCGGGGAGGGATTCGGGCGGCGGCAGCTGGTCCAGGCCGGACGCGGCGCCGCGCACGAGGCCGAGGTGATCGCCTTCCAGGAACCGACCCTGATCGGCTGGCGCGAACGTGCCAAGGGTGCCGGCGCCAGGGCCGAGGCGCGCACCGAGATCTACGTCCAGCTGACCCCGGACGAGGAGGAGGGCGGCACAGTCGTCCGCCTGATCGTCGTGCGGTGGCCCGCCGGACCCGTCAAGGCGGCCCTGCTCCGGCTCGGCCTGCGCCGGGTCGGCGCCGACCTGGAGGACTCGCTGGCCCGGCTGACCGACCTGGCCGCCGTCGGCTGACCGAGCCCGTCCCGGCGTCGCCCGCGATGGTGACGGCCCGGCGTTCCCGCCAGGGACGCCGGGCCGTCGTCGTCTCCGCCCGAGGTGTTAAGAAGGGGCCCCTCCTCTACCGGAGGCGTTAAGAAGGGGCCCTTCCTTCAGCTGTCGCCGCCGGTCTCGCCGACCGGAGCGGCGTTGACGTCGTCCAGCGCGTACTTGCGGGCCGCGTCGGCCGGCACGTGGGCCGGCACCACGCCGCGCAGCGCGAGCTGGCGCAGCGTGGCCACCGCGACCGACTCGGCGTCCACATGGAAGTGGCGGCGCAGCGCGTGCCGGGTGTCCGACATGCCGAAGCCGTCGGTGCCGAGCGAGGTGTAGTCCCCGGGTACCCAGCGGGCGATCAGGTCCGGTACCGCGCGCATCCAGTCGCTGACCGCGACCTTCGGCCCGTCGGCGTCGGCCAGCTTCCGCGCGACGTACGGCACCCGCGGCTCCTCGCCCGGGTTGAGCAGGTTGTACTCCTCGCACTGGACCGCGTCGCGGCGCAGCTCGGTCCAGGACGTCACCGACCACACGTCGGCTGACACGCCCCAGTCCTCGGCGAGCAGCTGCTGGGCCTTGAGCGCCCACTGCATGCCGGTGCCGGAGGCGAGGATGTTCGCCTTCGGCGCGTCGTCGCCGACCTGCGGTGCGGGGGAGTAGCGGTGGATGCCCTTGAGGATGCCCTCGACGTCCACGCCCTCCGGCTCGACCGGCTGGAAGATCGGCTCGTTGTAGACGGTGAGGTAGTAGAAGATGTTCTCCTGCGCCTCGCCGTACATCCGGTGCAGGCCGTTCTCCACGATGTGCGCCAGCTCGAAGGCGAACGCCGCGTCGTAGGAGACCACCGCCGGGTTGGTGGCGGCGAGCAGCAGCGAGTGGCCGTCCTCGTGCTGGAGGCCCTCGCCGTTGAGTGTGGTCCGGCCGGCGGTCGCGCCGAGCACGAAGCCCCGTGCCATCTGGTCCGCCGCCGCCCAGAACCCGTCGCCGGTGCGCTGGAAGCCGAACATCGAGTAGAAGATGTACAGCGGGATCATCGGCTCACCGTGGGTGGCGTACGCCGTGCCCGCGGCAGTGAACGAGGCCACCGACCCGGCCTCGTTGATCCCCTCGTGCAGGATCTGGCCGGCGGTCGACTCCTTGTAGGACAGGAACAGCTCCCGGTCCACCGAGGTGTAGCGCTGGCCGTGCGGCGAGTAGATCTTCTGGGTCGGGAACAGCGAGTCCATACCGAAGGTACGGGCCTCGTCCGGGATGATCGGCACCCAGCGCTTGCCGAACTCCTTGTCCTTCATGATGTCCTTGAGCAGGCGGACGAAGGCCATCGTGGTGGCGACCTTCTGCTTGCCCGACCCGCGCTTGACGTCGGAGAACCGCTCGGTGCCCGGGATGGTCAGCGTCTTGCGCGCGGTGCTGCGCGTGGGCAGGTAGCCGCCGAGCTGCTGACGCCGGTCCTTCAGGTAGGCGACTTCGTCGGACTTCTCACCCGGCGTGTAGTACGGCGGGAGGTAGGGGTCCTCCTCCAGAGCCTTGTCCGGGATGTCCAGGTAGAGGCGGTCGCGGAAGAGCTTCAGGTCCTCCAGCGTCAGCTTCTTCATCTGGTGCGTGGCGTTACGGCCCTCGAAGTGCGAGCCGAGCGTCCAGCCCTTGATCGTCTTGGCCAGGATCACCGTCGGCTGGCCGGTGTGCTCCATCGCCGCCTTGTAGGCCGCGTAGAGCTTGCGGTAGTCGTGGCCACCCCGCTTGAGGTTCCAGATCTCGTCGTCGGAGAGCTGCTCGACCATCTTGCGGGTCCGCGGGTCGCGGCCGAAGAAGTGCTCCCGGACGTACGCCCCGGACTCCGCCTTGTAGGTCTGGTAGTCACCGTCGGGCGTGGTGTTCATCAGGTTGACCAGCGCGCCGTCGGTGTCCGCGGCGAGCAGCGGGTCCCACTCGCGGCCCCAGACGACCTTGATGACGTTCCAGCCGGCGCCCCGGAAGAACGCCTCCAGTTCCTGCATGACCTTGCCGTTGCCGCGGACCGGTCCGTCCAGACGCTGGAGGTTGCAGTTGATCACGAAGGTGAGGTTGTCCAGCTCCTCACGGGCGGCCACGCCGATCGCGCCGAGCGACTCGACCTCGTCCATCTCGCCGTCGCCGAGGAACGCCCAGACGTGCTGCTGGGAGGTGTCCTTGATGCCCCGGTGCTGCAGGTAGCGGTTGAACCGCGCCTGGTAGATGGCGTTCAACGGGCCGAGACCCATGGAGACGGTGGGGAACTCCCAGAAGTCCGGCATCAGCCGCGGGTGCGGATACGACGGCAGCCCGCCACCGGGGTGCGACAGCTCCTGCCGGAAGCCGTCGAGCTGGCTTTCGCTGAGCCGGCCCTCCAGGAACGCCCGCGCGTACATGCCGGGGGAGGCGTGACCCTGGTAGAAGATCTGGTCGCCGCCGCCCGGGTGGTTCTTGCCCCGGAAGAAGTGGTTGAAGCCCACCTCGTAGAGGGACGCCGAGCTGGCGAACGTGGAGATGTGCCCACCGACGCCGATCTCCGGGCGCTGCGCCCGGTGCACCAGCATCGCGGCGTTCCACCTGATGTACGCCCGCAGCCGCCGCTCGACGTGCTCGTCGCCCGGGAACCACGGTTCGCGCTCCGGCGGGATCGTGTTGATGTAGTCGGTGGTGGTCAGGGACGGCACCCCGACCTGCCGCTCGCGGGCCCGCTCCAGCAGGCGCAGCATGACGTACCGGGCTCGCTTTGTCCCGCGCTCGTCGATGACACCGTCGAGTGACTCGACCCATTCGCTGGTCTCTTCAGGGTCGATGTCCGGAAGCTGGCTCGGCAGACCAGCGGTGATCACCGGGCGCTTGCGTTCCGTAGCCACAGGCGTTCCCTCGGTTTCGTGTGGGATAGGTCTCTAGCGCCATCCTGCCCCCTGGTGGCGTGTGCCGTCACCTCTCCCACCCTCAGACGCGACGCTGAACACAGGTACCCACCAGTAACTTTGCGCGATGACCGGGTGCGCTATCACCGGGCGCGGCGGGGAACCGGGCACTGCGGCAGAATGCGCCGTATGCGCAGTGAGGTGATCACCGTCCGGACCGGCTCCCGGCCGACCGTCCGGGACATCACGAGCGAGGCCGAGCGGTTCGTGTCCGGGGCCGGCGACGGCCTGCTGCACGTCTTCGTCCCGCACGCCACCGCCGGGCTGGCGATCATCGAGACCGGCGCCGGCTCCGACGACGACCTGCTGCGGGCGCTCGACGACCTGCTTCCCAGCGACGACAGGTGGCGGCACCGGCACGGCTCACCCGGCCACGGCCGCGACCACGTGCTGCCCGCCTTCGTGCCGCCGTACGCGACGCTGCCGGTGCTCGGCGGGCGGCTCCAGCTCGGCACCTGGCAGTCGATCTGCCTGGTCGACACCAACGGCGACAACCCCGACCGTCAGGTGCGCCTCTCGTTCCTGGCCGGCTGACCGGACCGGGCGCCGCGCGCCCGGCCCGGCCGCGCCGTCACGGGCGGACCGTCTCCGCCTCCACCGTCTGCCGGCCCTGGTCGACACCGGGGGCGGCGGTACGCGCCGCGGCCGGCGGCCGGTCGTACGTCAGGTTCAGTCCGGGTACGCGGTCCTCGATCACGAACGTGGCCCGGGTGTACGCGGGCGCGTCCGGCCGGCTCACGTACGGCAGCACGTCGAAATTCGCGGTCAGCTCGGTCGGCGTGATCGTGGTGCGCACGTACCCCCGCAGGCTGTTCTGGAAGCGCAGGTGCGGGTTGAACGCCAGCCACGGGTGCGAGCCGGTCGGCGAGTCGGCGCCGTCGCCGGTCGAGGTGATCGACGAGCAGACCAGTTCGCTGCCGACGGTGCGCGAGGTCGGGTCGGCGTAGTCCAGCTTCAGGTCGCTGGCCCAGTGCGCGTGCACGTCGCCGGTGAGCACCACCGGGTTGCGGACCCCGGCGGCCGTCCAGCCCCTGGTGATCCGGTCCCGGGAGGCGGCGTACCCGTCCCAGGCGTCCATGCTCGTCACCGTCAGCGGACCGGAGTTGTTGTCCCGCTGGGCGAAGAAGACCTGCTGGCCGAGCAGGTCCCAGCGCGCCTCGGAACGGCGGAAGCCGTCCAGCAGCCACGCCTCCTGGGCGGCGCCGGTGATCGAGCGGGCCGGGTCGGACGCGTCCGCGCAGCTCTTGTAGCCGTCGCCGCACGCCTGGTCGTCCCGGTACTGCCGGGTGTCGAGCATGTGGAAGGTGGCCAGCCGCCCCCAGCGCACCCGCCGGTAGAGCTGCATGTCGATGCCGCGCGGGATCGAGGTACGGCGCAGCGGCATGTTCTCGTAGTACGCCTGGAACGCCGCCGCGCGCCGCGCGGGGAAGTCCGGATCGGGCGCCTCGGGCACCTCGTCGGCCCAGTTGTTCTCCACCTCGTGGTCGTCGAAGACCACCACCCACGGCGCGACCGCGTGCGCCGCCTGCAGGTCGGTGTCGGTCTTGTACTGGGCGTGCCGCTGCCGGTAGTTCGCCAGCGTCCGGGTCTCCGGCCCCTCGTGGTCGCGCGGGTTGCCGCCGGGGACGTTGTAGGTGTCCTTGGCGTACTCGTACTGGTAGTCGCCGAGGTGCAGGATCAGCTCCGGCTCGGTCTCGGCCAGCCGCCGGTACGCGGTGAAGTAGCCGTGCTCGTACTGGGAGCAGGAGGCGAAGCCCATCGCGAGGGCGGACGGCATCGTCCACGGCGCCGGGGCGGTCCGGGTCCGCCCGGCCGGGGACAGCCAGCGCTCGGCGCGGAACCGGTAGAAGTACTCCCGCCCGGGCAGCAGGCCGTTCAGTTCGACGTGCACGCTGTGCGCGGACTCGGGCCGGGCCAGCCGTACGCCCCGGCGTACCACGTGCCGGAAGCGTTCGTCGGCGGCCACCTCCCAGGCCACCGGCACGACCCGTGACGGCATGCCGCCCAGGCCGTCCTCGGCCAGCGGCTCCGGCGCCAGCCGGGTCCAGAGCACGAAGCCGTCGTGGTCCGGGTCGCCGGAGGCCACGCCGAGCGTGAACGGGTCGTGGCGCAGCGGGCCGGGCGACGCGGCGGCCGCGACCGGCAGGCCGGCTGCCGCGCCGGCGGCGCCGAGCGCCGCGCCGCTGAGCAGGATGGTACGTCGGGACAGAGCCACGGTTTTCCTCCCGGAGTCCGGTTCGTCGACTCCGGGCAGCCTCACGGACGTCGATGGCCGGAAGGTGACGCGCGGACGACCGGCCGGGGATTTCCGCCGAACAGCGCTTCATGATCGGCAATCGGTTGCAGGAGGTGCCCGACCGTTCGGCTGATCGAAGATCGACTCGCCAATACGATGACCGGATGGCGCAATCCACCGTTCCCGCCGTCCACGACCGGGCGGACCTGGCCGGGGAGACCGTGCGCCGGATCCTGCACGTCGCCGCCGCGATGCGGCACCACCAGGACGAGGGGATCGCGGCGCTGGGCCTCACCCCGGCGGTCGCCCGGGCGCTGCACGAACTGGACCCGGACCGCCCGCTGCCCGCCCGTGACCTCGCCGTGCAGCTCGGCTGCGACAGGTCCAACGTCACCGGCCTGGCCGATCGCCTGGAGCAGGCCGGGCTGGTGCAACGGCGTACCGACCCGGCCGACCGGCGGCAGAGGACGCTCGTGGTCACCGGGCGGGGGCGGCAGGTACGCGACCGGCTCCGTCAGGTGATGTCGGACTCCCGACTCCTCGACGGACTGAGCACCGACGAACTGGCCATCCTGCGGGACCTGGTGCTCAAGGTCGCCGACGGCGGCTGCCCGCAGGAGTGTGGCCAGGTCTGAGCCACGCCGGGCGGAACGTGTCCGACTGGGCGAGGCGGGCCCGAGTCGGTAATGCTGTCCGCGTGACCACCCCGCGCGATCTCGACGACCGGCTCCGAGCCGAACTGGCCGCGCTCGGGGCGCCCGACCAGCGGCGCGACCTGGGCGAAGCACTGCCCGACGGCGGGCCGTTGACCGGGGCGCAGGCGCTGGCCCTGTTCGACGCGCAGCTCACCAGCCGGCTGCTCGATCTGGCCGGGCGGTGGCTGTCCGGCTTCGGCGAGGGGTACTTCACAGTCGAGTCGGCCGGTCACGAGGGCGACGCCGCGGTGGCCGCCGCGCTGCGCCCGACCGATCCGGCGCTGCTGCACGCCCGTTCCGGCGCGTTCTACTGCCTGCGCGCCGCCCAGGCCGCCGGCGCCTTCCCGCCCGCCCCCGACGCGCCGGAAGCGGACGGGTCTCGGCGCGGAAGCGACCCTGCGGGGGACGGTTCGCCCGGAGATCTCGACGCCGGCCCGGGGGAGAAGGAGGCGGAGAGCCTTCCCGTGGGCGCCGGGATCGTCGTGGACGCGGACGGTGACGCGACTGTCGCCGTACCCGATCTGCCGCAGCCCGCGCCCGACGACGCCTACGCGGCGGCGGCGCGCGACGTGCTGCGCGGCATCGTCGCCTCGGCCGAGGAGCCCGCCGCCGGCGGGCGGGCGAAGGTCTTCGGCCGCGCCGACCTGGCCGTCGTGCCGACCACCCCGGCCGCCGGCTCGCACCTGCCGCGCGCCGTCGGCCTGGGGCTCGCACTGGAGCGGCTGCGCCGCGGCGCGCAGCCCGCCGACGGCGAGGCCGAGCCGGCGCCCTGGCCCGCGGACGCCGTGGTGGTCTGCTCCTTCGACGACGGCGCGGTCGACCACGCCACCGCCACCGCCGCGCTGAACACGACCGGCTGGTACGACCACACCGGCCTGCGCATCCCGGTGCTGTTCGTCTGCGCGGACGGCGGCGTCTCCACCGAGGGCTGGGTGGCCGCCACGCTGCGGGCCCGGCCCGGCATCGAATACTTCGCCGCCGACGGCACGGACGTGGCCGCGACCTACCGGGTCGCGGCGGAGGCGGCGGACTGGGTACGCCGGCAGCGCCGCCCCGCCGTGCTGCACCTGAGCACGATCCGGCTGATGGAGCAGGGCGACGGCGACGCGGCCCGCGACCCGCTGCTGGCCACCGCGCGGCTGCTGGTGACCTCCGGGTACGCCAGTGGCGAGGAACTGCTGGCCCGGTACGACGAGCGGGGCTGGCAGCTGCGCCGCGTGGCCGAGGAGGTGCTGGACGAGCCGAAGCTCGCGTCCCCGGTCGAGATCGTGCGGGAACTGGCGCCGCGCCGGCCGGTCCGGGTGTCCCGCGCGGTCGCCGAGGCGGCGGCACACGCGGCCGGGCCGGGCGCCGGGGCGCGGGCGGAGGCGTTCGGCGGCAAGCCGCCGGAGCTGACCGGCCCGCTGACGCTGGCGCAGAGCATCAACGCCGCGCTCGCCGACGGCATGCTCGACCACCCCGCGACGGCGGTGTTCGGCCACGAGATCGCCGCCCGGGGCGGGGTGTACGGGGTTACCGAGGGGCTGCGGAACCGGTTCGGGGCGGCGCGCGTGTTCGACACGCTGCCGGACCCGACGTCGATCCTCGGGCTCGGGCTGGGCGCCGGACTGGCCGGCCTGCTGCCGGTGCCGGAGATCCGCCACCTCACGTCGCTGCACGGGGCCGAGGACCAGCTCCGCGGCGAGGCGGCCACCATGCGGTTCCTGTCCCGCGGCGCGTTCCGCAACCCGATGGTGGTGCGGGTGCCCGGCCTGGCGAGCCCGGACGGACTCGGCGGGCACGACCGCGACGACAGCTCGCTGGGGGCACTGCGGGACGTACCGGGGCTGGTGGTGGCCGTGCCGGCCCGGCCGGACGACGCCGCGCCGATGCTGCGCACCTGCCTGGCGGCGGCCCGGGTGGACGGCAGCGTCTGCGTCTTCGTGGAGCCGATCGCGCTCTACCACGTCCGTGACCTGTACACGGACGGTGACGACGAGTGGGTCGCCGAGTATGCCGAGCCGGGCACCTGGGCGGACCGGCACGTGCCGATAGGGCGGGCCCGCGTCTACGGGATCGGCTCCGCCGAGGACCTCACCATCATCACGTTCGGTAACGGGGTACGGATGTCGTTGCGCGCCGCCGCCACGCTGGCCGAGGAGGGCGTGGGCAGCCGGGTGGTGGACCTGCGCTGGCTGGCCCCGCTGCCGGTGGCCGACATCATCCGGGAGGCGTCGGCGACCGGCCGGGTGCTGGTGGTGGACGAGACGCGGCGAACGGGCGGGGTGGGCGAGGGTGTGCTGTCCGCGCTCGTCGACACCGGGTACGTGGGCGCCGCGCGCCGCGTAGCCGCACTTGACTCGTTTGTACCATTAGGTTCGGCTGCCCGTCAGGTTCTGGTCTCCGCGGAAGCCATCACCCAGGGTGCCCGTACGCTGCTGGCACGGTAAATTCCGTTCCACCCGGTGCGCCACTTGCGCGGCGAGCCGCAACTGTGTGGACTGGGCCCGACGGTGTCACCCGACGCCACGAGCAGGGATAGATGAGGAGGCACGCGACAGTGAGCGCGACCGCTGGCCAGGCCGACGGGGTACGCAGCCTGGCGGACCGGTTCGGTATCGAGCCGGGCATGGTCGTCATGGAGATGGGCTACGACGACGACGTCGACACCGATCTCCGGGACGCCCTGACCGACCGCTGTGGGGAACTCGTCGACGAGGACACCGACGAGGTGGTCGACGCGGTTCTGGTCTGGCACCGCGACGGCGACGGTGACCTGTTCGAGCTCCTCGTCGACGCCCTCGGGCCGCTCGCGGACAACGGCGTGGTCTGGCTCCTGACCCCGAAGGCCGGCCGCGACGGACACGTCGAGCCGAGCGAGGTCGCGGAGAGCGCGCAGACCGCCGGGCTCCAGCAGACCTCCACCATCAACGCCGGCCGCGACTGGAGCGGAGCCCGCCTCGTCATGCGGCGCGGGTCCAAGAGCAAGAAGTAGGGCGCGCCGCACACCCGGCGACCACGGTCGCCGGGTGTGGCAGGCTGATCACCTCCAGATCGATTCCCCCGAGGGAGCACGCATGCCCATCGAGGTTGGCGCCGAGGCGCCCGACTTCCTGCTCAAGGACCAGAACAACCAGGAGGTTCGGCTCTCCGACCTCCGCGGTCGCAAGACCGTGCTGCTGGTCTTCTACCCGCTCGCCTTCACCGGCATCTGCCAGGGCGAGCTGTGCGAGGTGCGGGACAACCTCAACGAGTACCTCAACGACGACGTCCAGGTGCTGACCGTCAGCGTCGACTCCGTGTACGCCCACAAGATCTGGGCCGACCGGGAGGGCTACCAGTTCCCGCTGCTGGCCGACTTCTGGCCGCACGGCGCGGTGGCGCAGGCGTACGGCGTCTTCAACGACGTCGCGGGCATCGCCAACCGGGGCACCTTCGTCATCGACAAGGCCGGCGTGGTCCGGTTCGCCGAGATGAACATGCCCGGCGAGGCGCGCGACCAGCAGGGCTGGCGCAAGGCGCTGGCCGAGGCCGTCGCCGCCTGAGTCCCACACCCCAGGCACGTCGTTGCGCAGGGCCGGAGGCGGACAGGTAAGCTGGCCGCTCCGGCCCGCCGTACGGGCGTCCCGGGCGCGTAGCTCAGTGGGAGAGCACTCGCCTTACAAGCGAGGGGTCGCAGGTTCGAAACCTGCCGCGCCCACCCTTCACAAGCAGCGGAAGCCGCGGACCTGCGAGCCGGGTGGTTCAGTAGCCCGGTTGGCCGCCGGCGGCGAGGCGTGCTGCTGCCTCGGCGGGTTGCGGCCCGTGGGTGATTGCGTGGGCCATCCCGCCCGCCGACGACCCGGGCGAGCCGAGCAGATCAACGCCCGACCCGCCAGCGTCCGGACGTGCGTCAAGGCCGTCTTGACATGGCGGGCCGGGCGGCAGCCCGCTCCCCGGTGGGCGGGCCGATGGCAGACCGACGGTTGCTGTCCTCATCCCGATCCGTCAGCCGTCCTGGTGGCCCCGCGATCTGGCGGAGAGCGCTGACGGCCTGCTCTACTGGCGACATGCAGGCCCGCTTCCTTTTGTGCGTCATTCTGCTGGCAGCCGGCGTGATGGTGGCGGGGGTAGGGCTCCTGGTCGCCTTCAGGTACGTTGACCAGCCAGGACCGTTCAATGAGGCGATTCTCGGCACTGCAGGCGGTTGTATGGCCGGGGCGGGTCTTCGCCGGTGGAGGAAGTACCGCCGTTTGGGCTTGGGGCACGTGCAGGGCTCAAGACAGTGTGAAGCGTCGGCAATCAGTCACCAATGACGTGGAGTTGAGGCACCGGCGACGGCTGGGCCAGGCGGCCTATGCCGCAGCGACGGCGCACACCATTAGGCAGACGAACAGGCAACTCAGCGCGCCGCAGAGCATCAGTGCGACCGTCCCAAGGCCCTCCACCGGCATATCGTAGGCGCTGAATCAGCCGGGTTGTCGCCCTGCACTGTCGACAGCAACAGGGCCAGACAGGCCGGGCCGAACCCGAATATCGATGGACTCCCCCCGAGGTCAGAGGCACGTGCGAACTGGGCTGGACCAAGCGCCCAGGACTGACAAGCGAGGGGTCGCGGGTTCGAAACCTGCCACGCCCGCGACCCTGCCCCGAGAAGATCGTTTCAGCGGGCGACAGCAGGCGCGAGATGAGAAGTTCGTGGCCGGTTCCGGTGGATGGTGTTTGACTCTTGCCGGTGATCAGTGACGGAAAGCTGCGTGCCTGCATCGAGGCTCACTGGGGACTGGCGGACGCGACGGTCCAGGTGCACAACGGCGGAATGAATTCGGCGACGTGGTTCGTCTCTGAGGGCGGCGAACGATGGGTAGCCAAGGCAGTCGAGCCGGGATCACGCCGTTTCTTCATCGGCGGGCTTCAGGTCGCGGCTCACGTCGAGGCGGCAGGCGTTCCAGCGGGCACCCCGGTAGTGACGAGGCACGGAAGCCTCGTCGCCGATGTCGACGAAGTGCCGCTCGGATTGTTGAACTGGGTCGCGGGCGCCGGGCTGCTCGGCGGGAACCCGGACGAGCAAAGGCTGATCGGGGCGACCCTGGCGCGAGTGCACGCAGCACTGAGCGGCGTGACGATCAAGGATGCTGACCGGTTTCACTGGGTTGAGACGCAGGCGCCTCATCTCGCGGTTCGTCCTTGGGTCCGAGCCTCAGTGGCGGACGCCCTTGCAGGGTACGAGGCGCTTGATGCCGGATCCTTGTCGTGGGGTCTGCTACATACCGATCCGGCTCCAGAGGCATTCCGGCTCGACCGCATGACGGGAGAATGCGGGTTGATCGACTGGAGTATCGCGATGAACGGTCCGCTGTTGTACGACCTCGCTTCGGCAGTGATGTATGTCGGGGGCATCGATCAGGCCGATCACCTGGTGGAGGCATACCTGGAGAGCAAGATGATGACGCGCGCCGAGGTGAAATACGGCTTGCCGACCATGCTCCGGTTTCGCTGGGCGGTGCAGGCTGACTACTTCGCCCACCGCCTCTTCACCGACGATCTGACCGGTGTCACGAGCGCGTCCGACAACGAGATGGGCCTGGAGAATGCGCGCCGATGGCTCGGTCGCCTGGGAGCCGAGAAGCCCTCCGGAATGCACACGGGCCACAAGACAGCGTGAAACGTCACCAGCCAGCGTGGACTCCCTGGACTCGGTGGACCGTTCGAACAGCTCTGCCGCCGACCCGGGCGGGCCAGTGTTCCATGCCCGACCCGCCATTACGTACGTGCGTCAAGATTGGCATGCGTGCTGTTACTCGCCACCGCGGCAAGGCCGTCCGTCGGCTCCAGGTGTCTCGAGGCTGACGAAGTAGCCGATCGGAACGCTTTGCCGGCGCTGCATGCCCAAGACGTCGAATCGCACGCGTTGGGTTGCGAGCGAAATCCCCGCACACGGAGGCTGGTAGTTCAGAAGGAGATCGTCGGAGAAGCGCAGGGTCACCCACACGAATATCTGATCGCCCGCCGCAAGGTCGATCGGCTTGAAGGGAGTGGCCTTCCCTCGCTCGAAGCCCTCACGGCCGGCATCCACGTTCACGTGAACCTGATCAACGGTGTAGGCTGGGCGGCCGTCGCTCGTCACTTCCTTCAGGCGGATGGTGAGCGGTCCCCGGTTGGCGATGCTGAACCCGTACTCGATGCTGCGACCGGGCTGCGCAAGGTAGCGATACTCCGTATAGGGGCCAGCAGCGGCGCTCGACAGCGCCTGCGGATTGGCACCGAAGTTCCCGTGGTCCAGCTTGTACCGCAGCGTGATCGTGAGGTATGTGGCTAGCAGCGCGAGCGCGACAATCAGGGCGGCCACTATGATCTTGCTTCGACGTCTGGCGCGGCGGCCAGCGTTCTGTACCACGGCGGAATCATAGAGCGACGACGGTGACAACCGCCGCCCGGAAACGACGGGCTGGATCGTGCTCCGCAGAATCGGATGCCCGTTCGCTGCCGACGTCAACCAGTCGGACAGGGCGGGCCGCCACCGACCGGCAGATCGGCCGCACCGACGACTTCCCGGGTCGGGGTGATGTGCCTGACATCGAACGTCGGTATCAGCTCGGGCAGCGGGTGCCGATGCCAGCAGGGGCGCCCCGTCCTAACCTGGCGCGGGGACGGTCTTGACGATCGCCGTTGCCAGGGACGTCGCCTTCTCCTGAGCGACTGCGGTGACCTCGGTGGCGGTGCTCAGTTTGGGCGGCCAGAAGGTGAGCGCCTCGACACTGATGAGCAGCGAGCCGTGCGCGAAGATCAGCCGCGCGTTGCCGGGCAGGAACGGCATTCCTTCGGCACTTTCCGGGTTCACCCGGCGCACCGTCGCCGTGGTCAGCCGCGCGCTCGTCGACCCGATGGTCATCGTGCGTGCGCCCCACCGCGCGGTGGCCATCCCGATGTTGAGCCGGAAATCCTTACTCGGGCAACGTGCGGTGCGCGCCTTACGCGCGGCCGCAGCGGCCGCCGAGGCATCGCGCAGACCGATCACCGTGACGTTCAGAAGGGTTGTCGGGGGCCGGACGTCGACGAAGATCCCTACGGGATTGACCTCCAGGCCCGCACCCCACACCTGATCGAATTCCAACCCGCCACCGTTCGACCGGTCGGGGTCGGCAATGAGCAGGTCGCAGGGTTCATAGGGCTCGCCGGCCTCGATCGTGCGTTCCCGGATGTCGTCGCCGAGATCGGCCCGCCCGACCAGCTGGCGAATCGTCGCCATCAGCGCCTCTTGCCCGGTGGGCGATGCCGACGGTGCGGGATCGACCGAGGGCGGCGGGGGTGGCGGCGGGTCGGCTTCTGTCACACAGCCGGCAAGCCCCACCATCACCAGCACGCCCGCGACGAATGATCCGCCGCGAACTCGATCGGCAAGCCTCATGAGTCCCCGCTTCCACTCGGGGTGCAGCATATGGCTGATCACGGGTCAACGAATGCCCGCGGCGTTGAGGCGCCGGGTGGCGTCCGGGTCGATGCCGGTCCGCACGAGCGAACCGGGTGTCCCCGACGAACCGGTACTGAACGCGCTCACCATCAGCACGACGAAGAGAACCGGCATGAACAGCGTCCGGACCAGCATGGCCCAGCACGCCTTGACGCCGATCCGGCTGCCGTCCTTGACGCACACGAGCTGCGTGCCGGTGAGGACCCCGCCGAGCGCCCGGCCGTTGCCGTAGCAGAGGCCGTAGAGAACCGGCACCAGTACGAACCACGACAGCGCCGCGCCGGCGAGGGCACCGCCGGAGAGGGTCACCGCACGGTCCACCACGGACAGGGCGACGACACCTACCGCGACAGCGAACAGGCACACCACGAAATCGATGAGCCAGGACATGACCTGCGTCATCGTGTCGGCCTTGACATACAACGCGCCGTTGCCGAACACCGCGATCCGCTTGGCCCTCCGGGCACCGAGCACGTGCCCTGCCTGCGCCTGGGCGGCTTCCAGTCGGGTCAGCGGCCGGTCCGTGGCGCGGACTGTCACAGCGTTCTCCTGTTGTATCGCGGGCACGACGCGCGGCTTCGCTGGATACGGGCACCGTGCCGGGCCGTGTTCCGGTGCAGAGTAGTCGACGCGAGCACCGCTCCTGTCCGACGTCGAGGCGATGCGCGGCGTTTGCTACGTCGCTGGTGTGTTGTACCGGTCCAGCGTCGCCTTGGACGTCGACGCGTCGCGGAAGACAAGCTCCCACGGACCGGTGTTCACGTCCATGTCCTTGCCGAACCCGACCCACTTCCCGGCCATCCTTCGGCCCGTCGGCTCGGCCAGGAGCTGGATCGCCCCGTGATAGCGGGCGCCCCGGTAGTAACCGGCCGGGTCGGTCTGTTCCACCCAGGTGCCGGTGATGACGGCGCCGTCCACGGTCAGGTCCAGCGACAGAGACGAGGACGCCGATCCGGGCAAGCTGCGTGCGGTCAGCCTGTCGCCGTGCTGCAACAGGACGACGAAGTGCTGCCCGGCGAAGGACTCCTCCCGGCCGCTGGAGTAGTACTGGTAGCGGCTGAGCCACACGCCCTCGAACGACCTGTGGGCCGTGGCCGGCTTGGAGGACGGCGCCGGCGTGGCCAGGCTCGATACGGGTGATGTCAGGTCGTGGCCGCCGTGTTGGTCGTCGGCCACGTGTCCACCGGGCACTGCGGCGAAGCCGAGCAGTGAGATGGGCAGACCGGTGACGACCTCCAGGGCGCGGGCGTAGACGGGACGCGGTGCGGCGATCGCACCGGACTCCCACCGCTGGACGAGTCGCTTGTTGGCGTCGTTGGGCTCGCCGACGCGGTGGCCGGCGGCTTGGAGCGCGCGGGCGAAGTCGTCCTGGCTCATGCGCATTCCGGTACGGACGCCGCGCAGCACCGTGTTGGGGGCGGTCATGCTCGCCACGATAATGCCATGTCGCCTAAATGTCGCCACCTATGTGGTCGGATTGTCGGCTCTTGTGCCGTCGCGATCGGTAACACCCGGACGTCACTGTGGACAGGCGGCGGCCGAGAGGGCCACCGCGTTTCTGCTGGCGGAGGTGGAGATGCCGAGCACTGGCGACGAACCGTCGATGAGCCGGAGCGAACAGATCCACGCGGTGGACCGAGGGGCGACGAAGAGGCGACCTCTCGCCGCTGCCGAGGTAGCTCGCGGCGAGCACGTCGGTGGGCTCAGGACCGCTCTGTCCCGGTACGGGATTCCCTTGCTGCCGCGGCGACTCGTCGGTCGGTACCTTCCGTCGTCGGCGGTGTCCGGCTTCGGCGAGCGCCTTCAGGCCCTGGAGCAGGAGATCGCCCGACGCCGTCTGCTGGACCAGGCGCGAGGTGGGCAACGGTCCCTGGACGGCGACGCCACGCGGGAACGCCGCGTCTCGTACGACGCGTACCTGTCCGCCGCCGCGTTGACGTTCGCCCGGCGGCATCGGCCGGTCTGGTGCTGGCGACGGTGGAGACGGGTCTGCCGGTGCGGCGCCGACCTGCCCTGTCATTCGCGGCACCGGCTTCCGATCAATCGTGGTCACTGGCCGCAGGGGAGTGACGAGTGATCGGCGGGCCGGAGGAGACGATCCTCGCGGTTCACGTACGGGGACTCGACGGTATGTGTGCCGGCTGCCGGGCGTGGTGGGCGCGGCTCACGCCGTACCCCTGCTGGCAGGTGGAATGGGCGACCAGCCGGCAGGCGCGGGCGGTCACCGCGCGGTTCCTGGAGGGTGCGCGGTGACCACCCACGGCCCGGTCATGCCGGTCTGGAGCTGCGGTGGCTGCGACCTGCCCTGGCCGTGTCCCACGCGGAGACGGGAGCTGCGCGCGGAGTACGCCGGTGCGCCCGTGTCGCTGGCCCTCTACCTCGGCGCCTACCTCGTGCAGGCCTCCGAGGACATGCCGTGGGCGCCTGCCTGCGCGCTGCACCGCCGCTTCGTCGGGTGGACCCGGGAGGCCGGTCCGCGGGGGCGGTGACTGCTCAGCCGCGCCGCTCCCGCAGCCGCCGCCGGAACCGCATCCACTCGGCCGGTACGACGAGGCAGCCCGCCACGGCGCGGGCGGCGCCAGCGCCGCGAGAAAAGTGGGGACGGAAATGCGATATACCTGAGAGGCATATTCATGACTCTCAGGCATATCGCTCGGAAGTGTCACCCTTCAGAATGGGGATGACCCTCCGTGATCGAACGACCCGGCTTCGCCGGGGGGCGCGAACGCCGTCACCCGCCGGTCCGGGACCGGGGCGGTGAGCGGCAGCGTGGGCCAGGCCGCCAGGTCGTGGAGCATCTGCCGGTCGTGGGTGGCCACGACCACTGCCGCCGGCGTCGTCAGCAGGGCCGCTGTGAGGTCGTCGACCAGCGGCGCGGACAGGTGGTTCGTGGGTTCGTCGAGGATCAGCAGGTCGGGACGTTCGACCAGGCGTAGCGCCAGGTTCAGCCGCCGTTGCTGTCCGTGCGACATCCGGCCGACCGGGGTACGCCGGGCCTCGGCGTCGAGCAGGTTCGTCGCGCCCAGCGGCAGGGCCGCGCCGGAGCCGAGGCGCCCGGTGGAGCGCAGCCGGCCCACGTGCTGCTCGTACAGGTCGTGGGCGAGCAGCAGGGGAGGCCAGTCGGGCACCTCCTGACCGAGGTACGCGACGCGCGCCCCGGACGGGTGGCGGACCTCCCCGGTCGACGGCACGAGGTCGCCGGCCAGCACGGAGAGCAGCGTCGACTTGCCCGCACCGTTGGGTCCGGTCACCAGCAGGCGGTCCCCGCCGTCGAGCGTGAGCGTGACCCGGGTACGCAGGCGTCCGGTCACCGTCACGTCGTGGCACTGCAGGATCGGCAGTCCGGCCCGGGTGTCCAGCGGCGGCCAGCGCAGCGGCTGAGGTGGCTCCGGGACGGTGATCCGGTGTTCGTCGAGCGCTTCCTGCCGGCGTCGCAGCGCCTGGACCAGCCCGGGGGCGCGGGACTGGCGCTGGTGCTTGCCGTGGCCCTTGTCCGGACGCCAGCCGGTGCTGAGCCGGCCCTGCGCCTCCCGTACCGCGTCGGCCAGGCGCTGGTGCTCGGCCTGCTGCGCCTCGTGGTCGCGTACCCAGTGCGCGAAGTCGCGGCGGCGCCCGTCCTGCCAGGCGGTGTAGTCCCCGGCGTAGCGGCGCGGGCGGCCGTCCGCGCTGGGGTCGAGGTCGAGGAACTCCGTGGCCACGTCCCGCAGCAGGGCGCGGTCGTGGGTCACCAGCACCACACCGCCCGGGTGGTCGCGCAGCCGCGCGGTGAGGAAGGCCAGGCTGTCCGCGTCGAGGTGGTTGGTCGGCTCGTCCAGCATCAGCAGGTCGACCCGGGCCCCGAGCAGGCACGCCAGCCGGACCCGGTAGCGCTGGCCGACCGACAGCGTCGCCAGCGGGCGGTCCCGGTCCGGGCAGGCGTCGAGACCGGCCAGCGCCACGTCGACGCGCCGCTGCGCGTCCCAGGCGTCCAGCCGGGTCGCCGCGTCGAGCGCTGTGGCGTACGCGTCGTCCGCGCCCGCCCGGCCGGCGGCCAGCGCGTCGGCGGTGTCGTCCAGCGCCCGCAGTGCGCATTCGGACTCGCGGATCGCCTCCCGGACGAGCGTGCCCACTGTCTCGCCGTGGCGCGACTCCAGGTTCTGCCGGGCGACGCCGAACGTGCCCAGCCGTTCCACTGCGCCCTGGTCGGGCGCGATGATGCCGGCCAGCACGTGGAGCAGTGTGGTCTTGCCGCGGCCGTTCTCGCCGACGATGGCCAGGCGTGATCCGGCGGAGACGGTCACGCTGACGTCGGACAGCACGACCCGGCCGCCGCGTACCACGCGGACGCCGTCGGCGCGCACGTGCGCCCGGTGCCCGGCGGGCAGCAGGCCGCCCTGGGTGGGAATGTTGTCGAGGTTGTTCACAGTCCGCTCTCGGCTCGTCGTGGAGCCGGGCAGCGCGAGGACACCGCCCGGCGGGAACGCCAGGACGGCGGAGCAGAGCTGGTACGTCAGAAGAAGCCGGTCACCCTGCCGCCGTCAGCGGAGGGACCAGGGCTTCACGACGGTGGCGTGGAATTTCATGCGGGCGAGCCTACCCGGGGCCGGACCGTGGGTCGCCGGGATTATCGGCGGAGGCGGGCGTCGGCCTCGGCGTCGAGCAGGTTGTTGAGCGTCAGCGCCGAGTTGATCAGGGCGAGGTGGCTGAACGCCTGCGGGTAGTTGCCGATCTGCTCACCGGTGGAGGCGATCTCCTCGGCGTACAGGCCGAGGTGGTTGCTGAAGGTGAACATCTTCTCCAGGGTGAGCCGCGCGTCGTCCAGCCGGCCGGAGCGGGCCAGCGCCTCGACGTACCAGAACGTGCACATGTTGAACGTGCCCTCGTGGCCGGGCAGGCCGTCGGGGGAGTGCAGCGGGTCGTAGCGGTGGACCAGGCTGTCCGAGACCAGGTCCCGCTCGATCGACTCCAGGGTGGACAGCCAGAGCGGGTCGGTGGGCGTGACGAAGCCGACCGCCGGCATGTAGAGCAGCGCGGCGTCGAGCACGTTCTCGTCGTACGCCTGCACGAAGCTGCCGCGTTCCCGGTGGAAGCCGCGGGCCATGACCTGGTTGTAGATCTGGTTGCGCTGCTCGGTCCAGCAGCTCATGTCCCCGGGCCGGCCGGTCCGGTCGGCCAGGCGGATGGCCCGGTCCAGCGCCACCCAGGACATCACCCGGCCGAACGTGTAATTGCGTGGGTGGTGGCGGCTCTCCCAGATGCCGGCGTCGCGCTGGTCCCAGTTGTGGCAGAGCCAGTCGATCAGGCGCACGGTGCTCTTCCACACCTGGTGCGACACGCGGATGCCCTGCTCGTCGGCGAGGTGCATGGCGTACAGCGCCTCGCCGTGGATGTCGAGCTGGAGCTGGTCGGCCGCGCCGTTGCCGATCCGCACCGGTTGGGAGCCCCGGTATCCCTCCAGGTGGTCGAGCACCTCCTCGTGCAGGTCCGAGGAGCCGTCCACCCGGTACATGATCTTTAGTGGATCCTGGTGGTCGCCGGCCTCACGGATGCGCTCGTCGAGCCAGTCCATGTACCGGCTGACCTCCTCGGTGAACCCGAGGCCGAGCAGGGCGTGCACCGAGAACGAGGTGTCGCGTACCCAGGTGTAGCGGTAGTCCCAGTTGCGGGTGCCGCCGACCAGCTCGGGCAGCGCGGCGGTCGGCGCGGCGATCATCGCGCCGGTCGGCGCGTACGTCATGAGCTTGAGCGTGATGGCGGAGCGCTCGACCATCTCCCGCCACCGCCCGGTGTAGCGGGAGCGTTCGACCCAGCGCCGCCAGTAGTCCCGGGTCCACTCGAACATGCCCTGGACCTCTTCCGGCGGGATGATCCGGGGTTCCTCGCTACCGGTCTCCAGGATCACCCCGCCGGTGTCGCCCTCGTTGAGCGTGCCGTAGACGATGAGGTCGCCGCCCTCGATCCGGACGTCCGCGGTCTGCGCCCACCGTTGCCGCGCCAGGTCGATCGGGTTGAAAGTGAGCGTCGCCGACGGGCTGCGGAACAGGAAGCCGTTGCGGTGCCGCTCCAGCCCGTGGCTCTGGCGCGCGTAGTCGAACCGGGGCCGGCACTCCACCCGGAAGCGCATGCTGCCGCGCACCATGGTGACCATGCGCACGATGCGGTGCGAGTCGGTGACCCGTTCGCCGGTGACCGGCATGAAGTCCACCACCTCGGCGACGCCGTCCGCACTGATGAACCGGGTGATCAGGATCGGGGTGCCGGGCAGGTAGAGCTGCTTGGTGACGTACCGGACGTCGTGCGGGGCGATCTGGAAGAAGCCGCCCTTGTCCTTGTCCAGCAGTCCGGCGAAGATGCTCGGCGAGTCGAAGCGCGGCGCGCAGAACCAGTCGATCGTCCCGTCGCAGGTCACCAGCGCGGCGGTCTGGAGGTCGCCGATGAGCCCGTGATCCTCGATCGCCGGATAGCCCTTCACATCGCCCCCCAGGTTCCGCCTGCCTTCTCCGACCCAACCTAAGGGAACAATTGTCAGGTTAGGGACGATTCGTGGTCACTCACCCTGCCGCGCGCCACGCCGCGCCTCGACCGCCCGGCGGGTCTCCTGCTGCACCAGGTCCGCGTTGATCATCGCCGCGGTCCGGGCGCCCGCCGCCGCGGCGGCCCCGACCTGCGCCGACAGGTCGGTCACGTTGCCCGCCACCCACACCCCGGGGACATCGGTACGCCCCGACTCGTCGGCCGGCAGGTACTCACCCATCCCGCTGGGGTGCGGTTGCGGGCGCAGGCCGACCCCGGCCAGGAATCCGGCGCGCGCCACCATCCGGGGAGCGACGCTCAGCACCTCGCGGTCGACCGTGCGGCCGTCCCGCAGGCGTACCCCGGTCAGCCGGTCCCCGGCCGTCTCGACCGCCGCGATCTCGCCCTCGACCACCGGTACGCCACGCGCGGCGAGCTGCTCGGCCTGCTCGTCGGTGAGCGGCGGCGCGGTGTGCCGCAGGTAGACCACGTCGTCGCTCCACTGCCGGAACAGCAGTGTCTGGTGCACCGACATCGGGCCGCTGCCGATCACTCCGATCGGCCGCTCGCGTACCTCCCAGCCGTGGCAGTACGGGCAGTGCACCACGTCCCGCCCCCAGCGCTCGCGCAGGCCGGGCACGTCGGGCAGCTCGTCGACCAGGCCGGTGGCGACCAGCACGTGCCCGGCGCGTACCCGGCGGCCGTCGGCGAGCGCCACCGCGAACCCGGCGCCGTCGCGGTCCACCGCCTCGACCCGGCCCTCGGTCAGGTGCCCGTCGTGGCGGCGCACCTCGTCCCGGCCGCGCGCCAGCAGTTCGGCCGGCGGCACGCCGTCGTGCCCCAGCAGGCCGTGCACGCCGTCGGCGGGCGCGTTGCGGGGTTCGCCCCCGTCCACCACCAGCACCGACCGGCGTGCCCGCGCCAGCATGAGCGCGCCGTTGAGCCCGGCCGCGCCGCCGCCGATCACCAGTACCTCGTAGTTCTCGGTCATCGTGACCACCTCCGCGACCAGAGTGCCGCCGCGCCCGGCGGACTGCAAACTCCTTTGCCGATGCGGCAAACTGATGGCATGGACGACGACCTCGACCAGGCCCTCGACGCGGTCGGCCCCCGGCTGCGCGCGCTGCGCCGCGAGCGCGAGACCACCCTCACCGACCTCTCCGCCGCCACCGGCATCTCCGTGAGCACCCTGTCCCGGCTGGAGTCCGGCGGTCGCAGGCCCACGCTGGAACTGCTGCTACCGCTGGCCCGCGCGCACGGCGTCACGCTCGACGAACTGGTCGGCGCCCCACCCACCGGCGACCCGCGTATCCACCTGCGGCCGGTCGCCGCGTACGGGATGACCATGCTGCCGCTCACCCGCCGGCCCGGCGGCATCCAGGCGTACAAGCTGATCATCCCGGCCGGCGGCCGGTCCGAGCCCGAGCCGAAGACCCACGAGGGGTACGAGTGGGTCTACGTGCTCAACGGGCGGCTGCGGCTCGTGCTCGGCGAGCACGACCTGGTGCTCGAACCCGGTGAGGCGGCCGAGTTCGACACCCGGGTACCGCACTGGTTCGGCTGCGCCGACAGTGAGGGGGTGGAGTTCCTCAGCCTCTTCGGCAGCCAGGGGGAACGCGCCCACCTGCGCGCCCGCCCCCGCGCGTCCCGCTGAGACCGGCACTGCGGCAAACGCACCCGCGACGGCACCGGCGGCGCGACGATCGGCGGGTGACCTATGCGGACGTCGGCGGGCTGCGGATCTGGTACGAGGAGCACGGCGACGGCCGACCGCTGGTCCTGCTGCACGGCGGATACGGGTCGGCGGAGACGTTCGCGCCGGTCCGGCAGGCGCTGGCCGCGCGCCGCCGGCTGATCGCCGTGGACCTGCGGGGCCACGGCCGCACCGGAGGTCTGGACCGGCCGCTGCGGTACGAGTCGATGGCCGACGACGTGGCCGGGCTGCTGCGTCACCTCGGGCTGCCGCGGGCCGACGTGCTCGGCTACTCGCTCGGCGGCGCGGTGGCCCTGCGGACCGCGATCCAGCATCCCGCCCTGGTCCGCCGCCTGGTGCTCGTCTCCACGCCGTTCCGGCGGCGCGGCTGGTACCCGGAGACGCTCGCCGCGATGGCCGCCCACGACGAGCGCACCGCCGAGCGCATGCGCGGCACCCCGTCCCACCAGCGGTACGCGCGGGTCGCGCCCCGCCCGCAGGACTGGCCCCTGCTCTGGGCCCGCAGCGGGGACCTGCTGCGGCGGGACTACGACTGGTCCGCCGAGGTGGCCGCACTGCCGATGCCGGTGCTGCTGGTCTTCGCCGACGCGGACGAGATCCCGGTCGGCCACGCGGCTGAGTTCTTCGCCCTGCTCGGCGGTGGCCGGCGGGACGCGGGCGGCGACGGCGCCGACCGTCCCGCGTCCCGGCTGGCGGTGCTGCCCGGGTTGACCCACTACGACGTGGTGGCCTCACCCGCGCTGCCGGCGGCGGTGCTGCCGTTCCTCACCCATCCGGCGCGCGCGCCCGGCTGACTCACCCCATGAGCACGCAGTGCACCGGGTGGTCAGCCTGATCTCGGCGAGCGCCGCCGCCACCCGGGTACGCAAGACGTGGCTGGTGTGGTCGAGTGGACACGACAGGTCCGGGGTGCTCATCCGCCCGGCGTATCGACGATTTCGTGCCGGATGATCCGGCTCGGACCCGGTACGGGCCCGGATACGATCTTGTGAGATGTCGTCGGCGAGAGAGGTGTGGTGCGGTGAGCGACGTGCGCGGCAGGCAGGTGTTGGTGGGTTACGACGGGTCTCCGGCCGCTAGCGCCGCCATCGAGGCGGGCGCGCTGCTGTTCCCCGGCGCGCACGCGTGGATCGGGCATCTGTGGACGCCTCCGTTCGCCAGCGAGGAACTGCGTAAGCGGCTCTGGACCGGCACCCGCAACATCAACGTGTTCGTCGAGGCGATCGAGCGCGAGGGTGGCCGGGAGGCCGACCGGATGACGGCGGTCGGTGTGATGCTGGGGCGGGCCGCCGGCTGGGACGCCGAGCCGCTCGTGTGCCGCAGCTACGGCGGCGAAGGGCTCCGCCTCGCCGAACTGGCCGACGAGAAGCAGGCCGACGTGCTGCTGCTCGGCTCGCGGGGCCTCGGCGGCGCCCGCGCCGTGCTCGGCAGCGTCTCCGACATGGCCGTGCACTACAGCCCGCGTCCCGTGCTGGTCGTGCCGCACCCGCTGCTGACCGACGAGTACGACGCGCTCGCCGCCGGGCCGGTGGTGGTCGGCTGGGACGCCTCGTCCGGGTCCGAGGCCGCACTCGCCGCCGCCCGCCGCCTCTTCCCCGAGCGGGAGATCGTCCTTGCCGCCGTCGACGGAGACGAGGGGGACACGCCCGCCCCGGAAACCGCCGACGGGCAGCCGGTGACCACCGTGCGCGTGCGCGCCGGCGGCGGTGCTCCCGGCCGCGCGGTGGCCGACGCGCTCTCCGCCGTCGCCACCGAGCGCAAGGCGAGCCTGGTCGTGGTCGGCTCGCGCGGCCGGACGGTGGTCCGCAAGATCCTGCTCGGCAGCGTCGCGATGGCCACGCTGCACCGCGCCCACCGGCCGGTGCTGGTGGTGCCGCAGAGCCCGGTCCGGGAAGCCGAGTAGCCCTCCGCGCCGATCGGACCATCGCGGGTGTCTCCTCGGCCAGGGAGACACCCGCGTCACCGCCGTCCGCGGCGCAGCCGCCGGTTCGCCGCCAAGCCGCCGAGCACCAGCGCGACCAGGCCCACCCCCCACCACACCCGGCCGCCCGGGCCCCACGGTGGATCGGCCTCGCGGACCCGGCCGGCGTGCACCACCGAGTCCGCCACGTCGACGGCGAGCACCTGGTCCGGCGCGGTGAGCACCGTGACCGGGGCGGCGGCACCCGGTGTCAGGCTCAGAACCCGGATCGACCGCACGTTGCCGTACGCGGTCCGCTGGTCCATCTCCAGCCCGTCGGCGTACCAGCTCGGCGCGCTCGGCTCGGGCCGGTACGCGACCACCCACGCGGTCCCGTCCGGCAGCCAGGCCCCCTTGCCGGCGAGCGCGGTGCCGGGCGGCAGCGGTAGTGCGGCTGTCTTGCGTAGCACGAGCGTGTACGGTCGGCCCGGCACCGGAAAGGCGATCGGGCCGAGACCCCGCACCTCCAGCGACAGGTGATCAGCACGAGCCGTGCGGCGCGCACTGAACGCCCCCACGCTCGGCTGCCCCAGAAGGCCCACAAATCGGTCACGCGGCGCGGCGGAGGTCGACATGGCCGTACGGTAGCTAACCACACCGCGGCGCTCTACGTTGGTAGCCCGATCAGGGTGTGGACACGGAAGCCGGTTGGAGTGGACGGTGCTGGACATCGAGCGGTTCGACCTCGACGAGATCGCGTTCGCGCTGTCGGACCAGAATCTCTACGACGAGCATCGGCATCTGATCAACCCGGAGAACGGAGAGATCATCCTGTGGACTCGGGAGGGTGGCATCGACGGCACGAATCCGATCGATCTCGACGATTTGGATCTTCCCGCGATCCGACCCTTGCCGTCGTGCATCTGGTACCAGGGCATGGCAGACTTCACGGACCTCGTCAGCGACGACCGAGCAGCCCACCGACTCGCCCGCGCGATCAACGGCCGCGGCGCGTTCCGCCGGTTCAAGGACGAGCTGCACGAGAAGTACCCACACCTCCTGCAGGCCTGGTACGACTTTCGAGACACCCGAGCAGCCCGCCGGGCGGTCGAATGGCTACTCGACGAATCGCTGCTCAGCCAGCAAGCCGCAGAGCGCTTCTCCGCCGAGCATCCCGACCCACAAGTCCCCTGACCACGGCCCGGCACAGCGATGCGGAAATTCCAGCCGCCCGCAAAGCCGGCATCGGCCGGCCACGCGCCGTGAACCATCGGATCCGCCTCGCACGTCCGTCAGGCTGCTTCGGACAACTCCACAGCGCCGTTTGCCACCGCCAGATGAAACGTCAACCCGGTGACAGCGGTCATCCGCGCCAGCTCCTTCAGGGTGGGCGTCTTCTCGCCGCTCTCCAGCCGGGCGACGTTGGGCTGGTGGACCGTGAGTAGATCGGCCAGCTGCTGCTGGGTCAGACCGTGCTCGGCCCGGTAACGGACCAGAGTGATCGCCACCTGCCGGGCGAACACTCCCTCGTCCCACGCCTGGCGAAATGCCGGGTCCTGCCGCTGCTCGGCGATGACGGCATCCAGCGGCGCCATGTCGGAAAGGTTCATCAGTGCCCCTCCTCATCCTGCTCGATCTTGTTGAGCCGATCCTCCGCGCTGCGGACGGCCCGGACGAAATCGCGCGGTTTGACGGCCGCCTCCGGACCGATCGCCCCCACCACGAAGATCACGTCCCCCATCTGACGGTAGAACGCCCGCCACGGACTTCGCCCGGCCCTCGGCCGCAACTCACGCAGCCGATCGGCGTCCTTGATCGCACTGGAATGCGGAAACGGCAGTGTCGGCCCCAGCGCCTCCAGCTTCTGAAAGGCGTTGACGATCGCGACTCGCTCCGGAGTCGGCAACGCTGCCAGCTCCGCGACCGCCTCGGGGTGCACAACCACAGACCACACCAGGCGACTATACCAAAAATTGTATAGCCGCCATTCGCGAGCCTGGTCTCGAACACTCGGACCCGGGCGCCATCAACGCGAGCCGTGGCGCGATCCGCCGAGGGCGGCTCGGCCGACGTCAGGAGTCGCTAGCGGGCTCGTTCCCCGACCGGCGCAGTCTCATCTCGGCCTCGGATGCCTCTTCGGGGTGTCGACCGAGCAGCCGAGCACCTCGGCCACCTGCGCCTCGGTCAGGTCCTCGTAGTACCGCAGCACCACCACGGCCCGCTGCCGTGCGGTGAGCCGCCGCAGCGCCGCCACCACGCTGAGCCGCAGCGCCGTCTCGTCGGTGTGGTCCCCTCCGCCGTGCTCGGCCGGCGTCGCGTCCAGCCGCTCGGCCACCCGCCGGCGGCGCCACCAGGAGACCTGCTCGTGGTACATGGCCCGGCGCAC
The DNA here is from genome assembly GCF_900091565.1 of Micromonospora marina. Taxonomy (GTDB): domain Bacteria; phylum Actinomycetota; class Actinomycetes; order Mycobacteriales; family Micromonosporaceae; genus Micromonospora; species Micromonospora marina. The sequence goes on from NZ_FMCV01000024.1 coordinate 80,287, forward strand.
GTACGCCTCCGGATCTCCCTCCCGGATCCGCCGCCAGTGGCGGTAGGTGCGGGCCAGCGCGCTCTGCAACAGATCCTCGGCGAGCTGGTGATCGCCCGTCAGCAGGTACGCGGTCCGCGACAACGCCGGTGACCGCTGCACCACGAACTCCCGGAACGACTCCGACATGCCCACCCCCTCACCGCAATGAATGCCGGTCGGGCCCTCGATGGTTGAGGCGGCCGTCCCCGCGGCGGGCGCTGGCCCCCGTCGATGTGCGGCAACTGCGGCCGGGCCGGACGCCCCTCGCATGTGGTCAGTCCCGCCTCCGACACCGTCTACGTCCTCGCCTTCGACATCGCCGTGGACCGGCTCGTGGCCGCCCGCGTCGGGCTCGGCGGTGTGGTGTCGGCGCGGCTGGAGGCGGAACGGCCACGGGCCGGGGCCGACCTCGACTCCGTGGTCTCGGTGCTCGCCGACTTCGGGCGGGCGCTGCACCACGCCGCGCCACCGGGATCGGCGTGCGTGGGCGTGGGCGCCTCCTACTGCGGCATGATCCGGCCCGGCGACGGGATGGTGCGGTTCGGACCGGACATGGGGTGGGTGGACCAGGCGTTCGGCTCCGAGCTGGCCCTGCGGCTGGATCTGGGCCTGCCGGTCCTGGTCGGCAACGAGGCGCACCTCGGGGCGCTGGCCGAGCATCAGCGCGGTGCCGGAGCCGGCGTGCAGAACCTGGTCTACCTGTACGGTGACGTGGGCGTGGGCGGCGGGATCATCGTGGGCGGGGAACTGCTCGACGGCGACGGCGGGTACGCCTCCGAGGTCGGGCACATGCTCGTGAACCCGTACCAGGGGCGGCCCTGCGGCTGCGGCTCGCGCGGGCGCCTGGAGGCGGAGGTCGGCGAGCGGGCGCTGCTCGACGTCGCGGGCCGCCCGGCGCAAGAGAAGGGGCGGGAGGCGGTCCGGGCGGTGATCGCCGCCGCCGTGCGCGGAGAACCGGCCGCGCAGGACGCGCTGCGGCCACATCGGTGACTGGCTGGGCATCGGCGTGGCGAACGTGATCAATCTGTTCAACCCTGGCGTGGTGATCTTCGGAGGCACGCTCAGCGAGGTCTTCCCGGTCTGCGCCAGCCACGTCCGCAGCCGGATCGCGGCGAACGTGCTGCCCATCTCCCGCGACAAGGCCCCGCCTGCGCGTGTCCGCACTCGGCTACGACGCCACCTTGATCGGCGCCGCCGAACTGGGCTTCTCACCCTTGTTCGCCGACCCGCTGGCCGTCCCCGCCTCCGGGTGACTCCGCGCCCTGCGCCGCCGCGCGTCCAGCCCTCTCAATCGCGTTGATCTTGCATTTCCGGCCCTGACAAAGCGCGCCAAAGCGGCATCCAGGGGGCCGAAACTGCAAGATCGCCGGGGCGGGGCGGGGCGGGGCGGGGCGGGGCGGGGCGGGGCGGGGCGGCGGCGGTCAGGGCGTGAGGCGGTGGGTCAGCCAGGGGAGCAGTGCCTCGCCCTGGAGACGCTGGAACTCCCGCACCGTGGGGATGCCGGGCGGCGGGGGCTGGCGGGCGCCGTCGAGGAAGAAGCCGGTGAACCCCGCGAGCACTCCGGTCAGGTCGGCCGGGTCCACGCCGACTGTCAGCGCCCGGGCGGCCAGCAGCGCATCGGGGTCGTGGCCGCCGTACACCTGCACGTTGACGACGGTGAGCAGCGTGTCCAGCCAGGCCGGGCCGCGACACGCCCACGGCCAGTCGACGACGGTGACCGATCCGTCCGGGCCGACCAGCAGGTTGTCGGCACGCACGTCGATGTGGCAGAGCGTGTCGCCGTCCAGCGCGGCCAGTCCCCGGTCGGCAGCGGCGCACAGCTCGGGCAGGTGGGACCGGGCCCACGGGTCGAGGCCGCCCGGCGGGTCGGCGGCGAGGCACCGCCAGCCGCCGAAGTCGTGGGCGAGGTGTTCCGCGGCGGTGGGTGTGGTCGCGTCGGCGGGTGCCGGGGTGAGCGCGGCGGCCATCGTCTCCAGCGTGGACAGCACGGCGGTCAGCTCGTCGGCCCGCCACGGGGTGGCCGGATGCCGGCCCTCGACGTCGGCGAAGACGAGCGCGATCCAGTGGCCGTCGTCGTAGCTGCCGAGCAGCCGGGGCGCGGGCGTGTCCGGCGGCAGGGCGGCGGCGATGCGGGCCTCGGCGCGGTGCAGGCCGGGGCTGCGGTCGTTCTGCGCCGGGCTGACCGCCTTGACGAAGGCCCGGCCACCACCGGCGGTACGGACGCGGTCGGCGGTGCCGGGGGAGAAGCCGCCCGGCTGGGTCACCGCCGCCACCACCCGGTCGCCGAGGACGGCCTCGACGCCGTCGCGGACGTGCGGGGGCAGCTCGTGCCAGTGCAGCCGGGTTTTCGTCACGGTCCCACGGTGCGTGACGCCCGCCGCCGGGGCAACCGGGTTAGCCGTTGCGCGTGTAGCTCAGGACGACCACCCCGGCGTCGAACGGGAGCGCGGAGGTGAGCGTGAGCCGCCGCGGGTCGAAGCCGCTGTCGACGAGCTTGATGCCGCTGCCGACGACCACCGGGTTGAGCTTGACCACCAGCTCGTCGATCTCGTCGAGGAGCTGACCGGCGAGCTGCCCGCCGCCGCAGAGCCAGATGTCGCGCCCGGGCCGGGTCTTCAGCTCGCGGACGAGGGCCACCGGGTCGCCGTCGACGACGTGCACGTCCGGGTAGTCGGCCGGCGGCAGGGAGCGGCTGAACACGTACTGCTCCAGGTGGGCGTACGGGCTGGTGACGCCGAGCTTCAGGCCCGGCTCGTAGCTGCCGCGGCCCATCAGCACGGTGTCGAAGCGGCCGCTGGGCGGGGAGTCGACGCCGAGCTGGGCGTGGGCGAACGTGGGCAGCGCCTGGGGCCACTCGGCCACCAGGTGGGGCGCCAGGTCGGGTGTCAGCGGGAGGAAGTCGAACGTCCCGTCGGGTGCGGCGATGAAGCCGTCGAGGGTGCTGGCGACGAAGTACACGAGCTTGCGCAAACCGGCTCCGATGTCCGAGGTGATCCACGACGGCTGTCGTGGTTCGGCAGCGAATGTACAACACCTGTCGTGGTTGTTGCTAGTGTGTTCGCGTGGCCAGGAATCCGGAACGCCGTACCCTGCTCGCCGACGCCGGGCTGCGGGTGCTCGCCGACGCGGGCGCGCGGGGGCTGACCCACCGCGCGGTCGACGCCGAGGCGGGGGTGCCCACCGGCACCACCTCGAACTACTTCCCGTCCCGCGCGGCGCTGCTCGCCGGCCTGGCCGAACGGATCTTCGACCGGATCGCGCCCGACCCGGCCGTGCTGGCCGACCTCGGCCGCCGCGAGCCGTCACTCGCGCTGATGACCGACTACCTGCGCGACATCGTCGCGCGCACCACCCGCGAGCCGGGCCTCACCCGGGCGCTGTTCGAGCTGCGGCTGGAGGCCGCGCGCCGCCCGGAGCTGCGGGCCGCACTCGGCGGTGTGCTGCGCCGGGGGTACGCCGACGACGTCGCCCACCACACCGCCGCCGGACTGCCGGGCGGGTCGTACGAGGTGGCGCTGCTGCACTACGCCGTCGACGGGCTCCTGCTCGACCTGCTCACCACCTCCATCGACGCCGGGTTCGACACCGATCAGGTGGTCTCGGACCTCGTCTCCCGTCTGGTCGGCGACGCCGCCGGTTGAGCCTCCTCGCCGCGCGTTAACCCGGGGCGGCCAGCGGGAACGCTGGCGCGGACGCCCCTGGGAAGGAGCAACGGATGAGGGAACGCACCGGACTAACCATCGGCGTGCTCGGCTCCTACGGCGGTCGCAACCTCGGCGACGAGGCGATCCTCACGGGCCTGCTGGACGATCTGCGGCGACACGAGCCCAACGCCCGGATCATCGTGTTCTCCCGCAACCCGGCGCACACCGCGCTGGCCCACCCCGAGGTCGAGGCGGTGCCGTGGGAGGGCGTCAGCCGGGTCGACTCGTCCCCGGTGCTCAACCAACTCGACCTGCTCATCCTCGGCGGCGGCGGGATCCTCTACGACAAGGAGGCCCGGCGCTACCTGCGGGTGGTCCGGGTCGCCCAGGAGCGAGGGCTGCCGCTGATCACGTACGCGGTCGGGGTCGGTCCGCTCACCGACACGCTGGACAGCGGCATGGTGCGCGAGACGCTGGCGCAGGCCGTCGAGGTGACGGTCCGCGACCAGGAGTCGCGGATGGTGCTGGAGGAGGCCGGCCTGGTGAACCCGATCACCGTGACCGCCGACCCGGCGTTCCTGCTCGAACCGGAGGAGTTCCCCCAGCAGTGGCTGCGCGAGGAGGGCGTACCGGCCGGCTCCCGGCTGGTCGGGCTCAGCGTGCGCGAGCCGGGCCGGGCCGCCGAACGGCTCGACGTGGACGGCTACCATCGCCTGCTCGCCCAGATCAGTGACTTCCTGGTGCACCGGATCGACGCGTACGTGCTGTTCGTGCCCATGGAGCGCGACGACATCCGGCACTCCCACGGCGTGCTGTCGCACATGACCGCCGCCGACCGGGGCCGGATCCTGCACGGCGACTACCGTCCGGCCCAGATCCTCGGGCTCATGCGCCACTTCGACCTCGCGGTCGGCATGCGGCTGCACTTCCTGATCTTCGCGGCCATGATGGGCACGCCGTTCCTGCCGCTGCCGTACGCCGGAAAGGTCTTCGACCTGGCCCAACGGCTCGGTGTGCCGGCGCTGCGCGGCGTGGAACGGGAGGTGGAGGGCCCGTTGCTGGCCGAGGTGGACCGGTTGTGGGACGAGCGGGCGGCCCGCGCCGACGAGACCGCGCGCCGGGTGGCGGAGGTCTGCGAGCAGGCACGCGGCACCTCGCAGGTGACCCGCAGCGTGCTGGACAGCATCCGTGCCCGCACGCTGACGCCGGCGGTGTGAGCCGGGCCGTCAGACCGCCGGGCCGCGCCAGGAGTAGACCCACTCCCGGCCCGGCTGGTCGTCCGACTCCAGCTCGTAGATCTGCGCCTCCGCGAGGCCCTTCGACCCGAGGTGGTGATGGGTCAGCGGCGGGCGGCCGTTGCTGTCCAGCTCGACCATGACGGTCTCGCCGTCGGCCGCGCCGCCCACCAGAGGGATCTGCACCGTGGAAGCCATGGGCCCATCCTGCCCCGGCCGGCCCGCCCGCGCAGGAGGATCACGCGGGGCGGCGGACCGGACACACCGCGTACTAGGGTCCGGGGATGGCGCACCCGACGATCGATCCGGCACTCGGTCCGGTCCTCGCCCGCACGGGCGACGAACGGGCGATCCTCGACGCGTTCCTCGACTTCCACCGGGCCACAGTGCTGCGTAAGACGCGCGGCCTGACCGACGCCGACGCCGCCCGGCGCCTGGTGCCCTCGCTGACCACCCTGGCCGGGCTGCTCAAGCACCTGACGGTGGTCGAGGGGAACTGGTTCCGCTGCCTGTTCGCCCCGGAGCCGGGCGACGTCTACGTCACCTCACTGGACGACGCCGACGCCAGCTTCGCGCTGGGCGCCGGCGACACCGTCGAGTCGCTCGTCGCCGCGTACGAGGCGGCCTGCGACGAATCCCGCCGGGTCGCCGCCCGGTTCGACCTCGACCACGTGGTGCCGCACCCGCAGCTCGGCGAGGTGTCGCTGCGCTGGGTGCTGGTGCACCTGATCGAGGAGACCGCCCGGCACGCCGGGCACGCCGACATCCTGCGCGAGCTGACCGACGGCGAGACCGGCGCGATCTGACCGGTCACTCGCGGGGCAGCAGCCCGTCCGGATACTCCATCCCGTCGTGGGTGCACGCGGCGGCCGCCACCCGGGCGGCGTACCGGGCCGCGTCGAGGACGCCCGCGCCGCGCAGCCGGGCGGCGATCACCCCGGCCGCGAACGCGTCCCCGGCGCCGTTGGTGTCCACCACCGGCCCCGGCGGGGTGGCGGCGGGCACGTGCGTCGGCGGCACGCCGGGCGTGTGCAGCGTCGCGCCCGCCGCCCCGCCGGTGACCAGCACCGTCCGCGGCGCCAGCTCGGCGGCCTCCTTCGCGGCCCGCTCGCCGAGCCGCGTGTCGCTCACGAAGACCAGGTCGGCGATCCGGGCGAACGGACGGTGGTAGTCGTTCTCGCCGTCCCAGTCGTGCAGGTCGGTGGAGACCGACGTGGCGGCGCGCAGCACCCCCAGCGAGTCCCGGGCCCAGTCCATGATCGACAAGTGGACGTGGGTCGCCTCGGCGACGAGAGCGGCCAGCTCCGCCTCGCCGAAGGGCGCCGGCCCTGACCACGGACGCGGATCGTGCAGCGACATCCGCCGCCCCGCCGGATCGACCAGGTTCACCGAGCGGCGGGTACCGGTCGGTGCGTCGGCGAGCGTGGTCCGGATCGAGGTACGCGCCAGCGCCGCCCGCACCACGTCCCCGGCCGCGTCGGCGCCCAGCACGTCGACGAGCGCCACCCGCAGGCCGAGCGCGTGCGCGGCCAGCGCCACCCCGGAGCCGGTGTTGCCGATCCGCAGGTCGATCGGCGGCACCAGCAGCGAGTCGGCCACGGGCGGTGGCAGGGCGGGCACCCGGGCGCGGACGTCCACACCGAGCCCGCCGATCACGAGAAGGTCGACCATGGCGCCGACGATAGCGGCGTCCGGCGGCCTATCCTGACTCCCCGGGCGCCGCCTTCGGCCCCGGCGTCGGCGAGGGGGAGCAGTGCTGGTCATCCACGGGTTGTGGCTGCCCGGCGCCGGGCTCGCCCTGTGGGCCGAGGACAGCACGCTTCCGGCCCGCGCGCCCCGCCGCCCCGGCCGCGTCCCGCGTGAGCGCCCGCACCCGTTCGCCGCCGGCCACGTCGCGCTCGCCGCCGCGCTCGACGGCGTGCCGGGCGAACCGGTCTCCGTCCTGCTGGACCTGCCGACCCGGGCCGGCTCGCCGCTTGACTCGCCGGAACTGGTCCGGGCCACCGTCGGGGAACCGGTCCGCGGCCCGGTCACCCGCGCCGGGTGGCGGGCGCCCGCCCTGGGGTACGCCCCGGACGCCGCGTACGCGCTGCTGCGCGCGCCCGTGCCGGGTGCGGTCGGGGCGAGCCTGCGTCACCTGTGCGAGCTGGCCGACTTCGCCGCCGACCTGGTCGTACGCGGGCGGCTGCTGCCGGTCGCGCTGGAGGCGTACCCCGGTGGTCTGTCCGACGGCGGGTCGGCCGCGACCGGCCGCCGGACCCCGGCGGCGCGGGTGCCGGCGGCCTCGGGCGTCGCGGGGTCCGGGCGGCGGTTGCGGGCCGTGGGGGCGGACGACGTGGCGACCGGGTGGGCGCTCTGGCGGCCACTGCTCACCGGCACCGACGCGACCTGGACGCGTGACCTGGCGATGGCGTCGCCACCGGCCGCCCGCGCCGCCCGGGAATGGCGACCGGAGGCTTGGAATGCCCCGGGCGGCGGCGGGCGCTCGCCGGGAGGGGCCGTCCGGGGCGGCGGGGACCGCGGCGGGGCGAGCGGTCCGGCGGACGACGCGTGGGCCGGGCGGGCCGACGACATCGGGGCCGGTGAGCTGGTCGCGGACGCGCTGGACGGGCTCGTCGACGCCGCCGCCCGGGTGGCGCTGGCCGACACCCGGCTGCACCGGGGGATGCGCCCGGTCGGTGCGGTGCCGCGCTGGCTGGCCGCGCTCACCGGACCGCAACGCGCCTTCCCGGCCGAGCCGGCCGCACTGGCGACGCTGCGCGAGGAACTGGACGCCTGGCAGCGCGACGCCGCCGGCGGTGCGGTACGGGCCACGTTCCGCCTCGTCGAACCGGCCGTCGACCCGGTCGCCGAGCTGGTCGAGGACGCCGCCTGGCGGGTCGAGTTCGGCCTGCACCCGGCCGACGAGCCGGGGCTCGTGGTGGACGCCGCGCACATCTGGCAGCGGCCCGCGCCCGCGCTCGCCGCCCGGGGCGTGGAGCCACAGGAGACGCTCCTGGCCGAGCTGGGCCGGGCCAGCCGGCTGTGGCCCGAGGTGGACGCCGCGCTGCGTACCGCCGCGCCCGAAGGCATGGAACTGGACGCCGACGGCGCGCACCGGTTCCTGCGCGAGGGCGCGCCGGTGCTGCACGCGGCCGGGTTCGGGGTGCTGCTCCCGTCGTGGTGGCGGCGGTCCTCGTCCCGGCTGGGCGCGCGGTTGCGGGCGCGCAGCCGTACCGCGCCGGGCGCGGTCGCCACCACCGCCGGGAAGCTGGGCCTGGACGCACTCGTCGACTACCGCTGGGAGCTGGCGCTCGGCGACCAGCCGCTGACCGCCGAGGAACTGGCGTCGCTGGCCGACCTGAAGTCGCCGCTGGTCCGGCTGCGCGGCCGGTGGGTCGAGCTGGACCCGCAGCGGCTGGAGGCCGGGCTGAAACTGCTGCGGTCCTCCGGCGAGCTGACGGTGGCAGATTTGCTCCGGATGGGACTGTCCGGTGACGACCGGGCCGGTGAACTGCCGGTGCTGGACGTGGTCGCCGACGGCGCGCTGGGCGAGCTGCTGGCCGGTGAGGCCGAGCGGCGGCTCACCCCGGCCGACCCGCCGCCGGGCTTCACCGGGACGCTGCGGCCGTACCAGCGGCGCGGGCTGGCCTGGCTGGCGTTCCTCCAGTCGCTCGGGCTCGGCGGGATCCTCGCCGACGACATGGGCCTGGGCAAGACCGTGCAACTGCTCGCGCTGCTCGCCGGTGACCCGCCGGAGGCCGGGCCCACACTGCTGGTCTGTCCGATGTCGCTCGTCGGCAACTGGCAGCGGGAGGCGGCGAAGTTCGCGCCCGGGCTGCGGCTGCACGTGCACCACGGCGCCGAACGCGCCCGGGGCGAGGGCTTCGCCGCCGCCGTGCGGGAGGCGGACCTGGTGCTCACCACGTACTCGGTGGCGGCCCGGGACGCGTTCGAGCTCGCCGGCGTCGACTGGCACCGGGTGGTGGTGGACGAGGCGCAGGCGATCAAGAACGCCGCGACCCGGCAGGCCGAGGCGGTCCGGTCGCTGCCCGCGCGGCACCGGGTCGCGGTCACCGGTACGCCGGTGGAGAACCGGCTCGCAGACCTCTGGTCGATCATGCAGTTCGCGAACCCGGGGCTGCTCGGACCGGCCGCGACGTTCCGCAAGCGCTTCGCCGAACCGATCGAACGGCACGGCGACGCCGAGGTGGCCGAGCGGCTGCGCCGGATCACCGGCCCGTTCGTGCTGCGCCGCCTCAAGACCGACCCGTCGATCATCACCGATCTGCCGGAGAAGCTGGAGATGGAGGTGGTCTGCAACCTCACCGCCGAGCAGGCCGCGCTCTACCGGGCCGTGGTCGACGACATGATGGCGAAGATCGAGTCCAGCGACGGGATCGAGCGGCGCGGGCTGGTGCTGGCCACCATGACCCGGCTCAAACAGGTCTGCAACCATCCCGCCCAGCTGCTGCACGACGGCTCCACCCTGGGCGGCCGGTCCGGCAAGCTGGAACGCCTCGACGAAATCGTCGACGAGGTGCTCGCGGCGGGGGAGAAGGCGCTGCTGTTCACCCAGTACGCCGAGTTCGGCGGCATGCTGCGCGGGCACCTGTCGGCGCGTACCGGCCGGGAGGTGCTGCTGTTGCACGGCGGCGTCGGCAAGGCCGAACGGGACGCCATGGTGACCCGGTTCCAGTCGCCGCAGGGGCCGCCGCTGTTCGTCCTGTCGCTCAAGGCCGGCGGCACCGGGCTCACCCTGACCGCCGCCAACCACGTGGTGCACGTGGACCGGTGGTGGAACCCGGCCGTCGAGGACCAGGCCACCGACCGGGCGTTCCGCATCGGCCAGCGCCGCCGCGTCCAGGTCCGCAAGTTCGTCTGCGCCGGCACGGTCGAGGAGAAGGTGGCCGCGATGATCGCGGACAAGCGCAGCCTGGCCCGGTCGGTGGTGGGCAGCGGCGAGCAGTGGGTCACCGAGCTGTCCACCGACACGCTGCGCGACCTGTTCCGGCTGGAATCCGGGGCGGTGGTCGAGTGAGCCCCGGTTTCGACGACTACGGGCCGCCGGTACGCGTCGAGGGCGGCCTGCGGGCGCGCAGCACCCGGGGCGCGATCGGGCAGTCCTGGTGGTCCCGGCGGTTCGTGGAGGTGCTGGAGTCGTTCGCGCTGGGCTCCCGGCTCACCCGCGGCCGGGCGTACGCGCGGCGGGGGCAGGTGCTCCGGCTGGACGTGACACCCGGGACGGTCACCGCCGAGGTGCAGGGCTCCCGGCCGCGGCCCTACCCGGTACGGATCGGGCTGGCCGCGTACCCGGAGAAGACGTGGCGGCGGATCGAGGCCGAGCTGGCCGGGCAGGCGTTCTTCAGTGCCCGGCTGCTCGCCGGTGACCTGCCGGCCGAACTGGAGGAGCTGTTCGCCGAGACGGGCGCGCCGCTGTTCCCCGCCGCGATCGGCGAGCTGGACCAGAGCTGCGGCTGCCCCGACTTCGCGGTGCCGTGCAAACACCTGGCGGCCACGTTCTACCTGCTCGCCGAGGCGTTCGACGCCGACCCGTTCCGCCTGCTGCACTGGCGCGGCCGGTCCCGTGCCGATCTGCTCGACCGGCTGCGTATGCTGCGCGGCGCCCACCCGGGCGGTGCGCCGGAGCCGGCTGCGCGCGTCGGTCCGGAGTCGGCCGCGGGTGCCGGTCCGGAATCGCCTGCGGGCGGCGGTCCGGAGTCGGCTGTGAACGCCGGGCCGGAGCTGGCCGGAAACGCGACGAACGGTGTGCCGGTGGTCGGCGCGGCGCGGGCCCTGGCCGGGTTGCGGGCGGTCGAGCCGGACGCCGAGCTGGACCGGTTCTGGCTGGCCCCGGTGGCGCTGCCGGACCGGCCGCCCACGCTCGCCACCGGCCCGGAGCTGCTGCTGCGTCAGCTCGGCCCACCCGGGGCCGCGGTCGGCGGGCCGGGCCTGGCCGAACGGCTGCGCCGGGCGTACCGGGAGTTCGGTCGCGGCGAACCCGCGTCCCCCAGGGAGTCCAGCAGCGGCCAGGCCGAGCGTTAAGAAGGGGCCCTTCCTCTACCGAATGCGTTAAGAAGGGGCCCTTCCTTCAGAGCAAGCGGCGGCGGAAGCGCCACATCACCGCGGCGTTGGCGACGAGCACCACCGCGCAGATCGCCCCGGCCAGCCGCCCGACGAGCACTGTCATCGCCGGCAGCGAGGCCCACAGCACTATCGTCAACAGCATCATGTACCGGCCCCGGCGGCCCTTGATCCGGCTGTCCAACCTGGCGAAGAAGCGTGGATCACTCTCCCGCAGATGACGGGTGATCTGTTCGAACCTGCGCTGATCCTCTTGGCTGAGCATGGCGGTGCCTTCCCCTCACGGCTTCAGCGGTTCGGCGGCATACCCGGATCGGAGGGCGGTCACGCGCCGCCGCTGCTGCTGTTTCGGGGGACCGGACATGCGGAACGAGGTTCTCAGCGCAGGCTTATCCGTACCTTAAGTTTCGGTGAGGCGACGAATGCCCCCGGCGGCGTGGCCGGGGTGCGGAACCTCGCGTCCGGGCGGTGCGCGCCCGGGTCGGCCCTGCTCCGGAGGCCGCCGTGCCCCCGCCGCCGCGACGGGTCCGCCCCGGCGGGCCTGAGCACCGTCTTAAGTGCGCGTACGAGCGCCTCCGGCGTGCCTTGAGCTGCCGGGACCGCATGGCTAATTTCCGTAGGCAACTCTCCGGCAACCGTCGCCGCCCCTGCGACACCCGACCCCCCGGGTGGCAGGCGAGCCGGCGCTCGAAGAAAACGGGATAGGTACATGGCCGACCTGAACGTGCCACCGCGTCGCCCCCGGGACGACCGCGGCTGGGACGGATACCAGCACCCCCATCCGGACGGGTACCGCGACCCGCACGCCGCGCCGTACGCCGGTGCCCAGCCCGCCGCGGGGCCGCAGTGGGTCGGGCCGAACGGCTTCGCCCCCGCCGCGCCCGCCCCCGCCGGTTACCCCCAGCCCGGCGGCTACGCCCAGGCCGGCGGCTACCCCCAGGCCGGCGGCTACGCCCAGCCTGCCGGCGGGTACGGCCCGCCGCCCGGCGGTGGACTGCCCGACCTGGACGACGACGGCGACGAGGCCCCGAAGCGGGGCCGCCGCCGGGCGCTCGCCACCCTCGGCGGCGCCGTGGTGGTCGCCGGTGGCGCCGCCCTGGCGATGTCCCCGCAGGTGCGCGGCCTGTTCGGTGACGCGCCGGCCGGTGACGCCACCGGCACCGTGACCACCGACGGCAGCGCCGCCCGGCCCAGCGGCCAGCAGCCGAGCACGGTACGGACCTACACCGAGCAGAACGAGAGCTACATGGGCTCCCGGGCCGGTGAGGCGCTCAAGCGCAACGCGCCGTCCGGCGGCCAGCTCTACGGCAGCCCGGCCGAGGCCGCCGCGGCGACCAAGGTGACGGTCAAGACGGTCCTCGCCAAGGATCCGATCCGGCACCTGCTGAGCCGGACCACCTTCGGTCCGACGTCGGAGATGATGGCCGAGGTCAAGCGCGTCGGCATCGACGACTGGCTGCGCGAGCAGCTCCAGCCGGAGAAGATCACCCCGACCAGGGCCGAGCTGAAGCTGGCCGAGCTGCAGTCGCTCAAGCTCAGCCCGACGCAGCTGCGCGACCAGCGTGAGCAGCTCAAGGAAAAGCGCGTCGACCCGGCCCGGGAGACGGTGGACGCGACCATCGCCCGGCAGATCTGGTCCGACCGGCAGCTGTTCGAGGTGATGGTCGACTTCTGGAACGACTTCCTGCACGTCGCCGCCGACTTCGACGGCGGGGAGAACTACCGCAACGCGTTCGACCGGGACGTCATCCGCAAACACGCGCTCGGCAGCTACCCGGAGATGCTCGTCGCCGCGAACAAGCACCCGGCGCTGCTGCTCTACCTGAACCAGGTCGACTCCCGTAGGAACGCGGTCAACGAGAACCTGGCCCGGGAGAACCTGGAGCTGTACTCGGTCGGCGTCGACGGCGGCTACACCGAGAAGGACGTCCGCCAGGCCGCGCTGCTCCAGACCGGACGCGGTGTCGCCGACGGCAAGTACAAGTTCTTCGCCGAGCGGCACTACCTCGGCAAGGTGCAGATCCTCGGGTTCAGCCACGCCAACAACTCCGACGATCCGGTGGCCGCCGACAAGGTCATCGACTCGTACATCCGCTACATCGCGACGCACCCGTCGACCGCGCGGTACGTGGCACAGAACCTAGCCACCCGGTTCGTCTCCGACACCCCGCCGAAGTCCGTGGTGGACCGGCTCGCCAAGGCGTACACCACGAACAAGGGTCAGATCCGCCCGGTGCTGGCGACGCTGTTCAGCTCGTCGGAGTTCTGGGCCGCGGTCGGCCAGAAGGTACGCCGCCCGATGGAGTACCTGGTCGCCACGTACCGGGCGCTCGGCGTCTCGCCGGACGCGGCCCCCGGATTCTCCGGCGACCAGCGGCGCACCCCGTTCGCGCAGGGCCTGCGGCAGATCCAGGACAAGATGCGCGAACTCGGCCAGTACCCGATGGGCAAGCCCACCCCGGACGGCTACGCCGACGTCTACCTGGCCTGGACCTCGGCCGGCACCATGATCGACGGCTGGAACGAGGCGGGCGACCTGATCGCCGGCCGGCGCAAGCAGTTCACCTTCGTCAAGCCGGAGAAGCTGGTGGCGAAGCCGCCGTCCACCGCCGGGGCGTACGTGGACGCGCTGGCCCAGCGGCTGGTGCAGCAGAAGCTCAGCGCCAAGGAGAAGTCGCTCGTGCTAGCCGTGGCCGGCGTGGCCGAGAGCGCCAAGGTCGACGCCACCTTCAACGGGGCCATCGCCGCTGTCGCGCGGACGATCCTCGCGTCCCCCCAGCACCACCTCCGGTGAGGCATTCGATGGAGATGACCGTGAACCCGTACCCCCTGCACCCCGAATGCCCCGACCTGCGGCGGCTCGCGGACAACCCGGCCGAGGCGCTGCTGCGCGCTGAGGCGGACATCGTCGCGGCCGAGAACGCGGCCGAGGCCGACCGGTACCGCCGGCTGGAGGAGATCGAGGAGGCGCAGCAGGACGGCCGGGGCGTCACCCGGCGTACCTTCGTCGCCGGTGCCGCCGCGACCGCCACCGCGCTGGCGACCGCCCAGTTCGTCACCACCTCGGCGTCGTTCGCCGCGACCAAGACCGGCACGCTGATCCACGTCTTCCTCTACGGCGGCCTGGACGGGCTGAGCCTGGTCGCACCGGCGAACGACCCGGTGCTCGCCAAGGCCCGCCCCGAACTGCTGCTCGGTGAGGACTCGCTGGCGCTGGCCCGCGGCTTCAAGCTCACCAGCGCGTTCGCGCCGCTGGACAAGTGGCTCAAGGCCGGGCAGCTCGGCTTCGTGCCGGCCGTGTCCGACCCGCGGCTGTCCCGCAGCCACTTCCAGGCCGCCGACGCCTGCAACCTGGGCGGCCTGCCCGGTGAGACCGGTGGCCGGGGCTGGCTGGACAGTCTGGTCGACTCGCTCGGCAAGGGCACCGCGTTCCGCAGCGTTGGCATCGGCAGCACGCTGCCCCGCTCGCTGGTCGGCGTGAACGGCGCGATCTCCCTCAACAGCGTCGGCGACCTGCGGCTCAACGGCGACGACAAGTACCGGGCGGCCACCGAGAAGGCCATCCGCGGCCTGTTCACCGGCATCAACCACCCGGTCGAGGAGGCGGTGCAGGAGGGCATGGGCGCGCTGGCCACCGCGCAGAAGCTCGCCGCCAAGCCGTACGCCGCCGCCGAAGGCGTCGAGTACCAGGGCGTCGGGAACGCGTTCAAGCAGCTCGCCCAGCTCATCAAGGGCGGCGCGAACGTGCGGGTCGCCACCGTCGGCATGGGCGGTTACGACACCCACGAGAACCAGGGCACCCGCGAGGGTGGCCAGCTCTGGCGGCGGCTCAACGAGCTGGCGAACGCCATGGCCGCGTTCTTCACCGACCTGGGCGACCGGGCGGCCGACGTGACCATCATGGTGTCCAGCGAGTTCGGCCGGCGGGTCGGCTCGAACGGTGGCGGCACCGACCACGGGCACGGCGGCGTGGTCACCGTGCTGTCCGGCCGCAAGCTCGCCGGTTCGCTGCTCGGCACCTGGAACGGACTGGACAAGCTGGACAGCGGCGACGTGCCGGAATACAACAACATGTTCAACGTCTACGGGTCCGTCGCGCAGGGCCGATTCGGCCTGACCGCCGCTGAGGTGGACAAGGTCTTCCCCCGGCAGAAGTTCACCCCGGTCAAGATCTACGCGTGACGTACCAGGACACCCGCGCCGCCGGCCGCCGTACCGGGCACTCCGCCCCGTACGGCGGCCATCCGGCTGCCCCCGTACCCACGGGTCGTCCGCGCCGCGGACCCGGCGGCCGGCGTGCGCTGGCGGTGGCCTTCTGGCTGGGCCTGGTCGCCGCGGTCGTGCCGTGGTGGCTGGACACCCCGGCCGGATCGCTCGCCGACACCGCCGACCTGCTCACCGCCGGTGGCCGGATCACCGGGCTGATCGCCGGCTACCTGCTGCTGGTGCAGGTGCTGATGATGAGCCGGCTGGGCGTGCTGGAACGCGCGCTGGGCGGCGAGCGGATCTCCCGGCTGCACCGGGATCTCGGCGCGACGCTGCTGGTGGCGGTGCTCGCGCACATGTCGCTGGTGGTGGTCGGCTACTCCCGTCAGGAACGCAGGACGGTGCTCGGCGAGGTCGGCGCGCTGCTGACCGACTACGAGGACATGGTCTCCGCGTTCGCCGCCGCGGGCATCCTGGTCGCTGTCGCGTTCACCGCGGTACGCGCCGTGCGGCGCCGCCTGCCGTACGAGCTGTGGCGGCTGCTGCACGCCGCGAGCTACCTCACGCTGCTGCTCGGCTACGCGCACCAGTTCAGCAACGGCGCGCAGCTCTACGAGTCCGGCCCGGTGCGTACCGGCTGGATCGCCGCGTACCTGCTGGTCGTGGCCGCGCTGGTGTGGGGCCGGGTGCTCGCGCCGCTGGTGTTCAACCTGCGGCACCGGTTGCGCGTCGCCGACGTGGTGGCGGAGAGCCCGGACACCGTTTCGGTCTACCTGACCGGGCAGCGGCTCAACCAGATCGACCTGCTCGGCGGGCAGTTCTTCCGCTGGCGGTTCCTCAACCCCGGCTGCTGGTGGCAGTCGCACCCGTTCTCCGTCTCCGCCGCCGCCAACGACCGCTGGCTGCGGATCACCGTCAAGGTCGTCGGCGGGTACACCGCCGAACTGCGCGACCTCACGCCCGGTACCCGGGTCTGGGCGCAGGGCCCCTCGGGCACGTTCACCGCCGCGCACCGCACCCGGGAACGGGCGCTGCTCATCGCCGGGGGCAGCGGCATCGCGCCGCTGCGGGCGATGCTCGAGGAGCTGCCGCCCGGCGCGGCGCTGATCTACCGCGCGCGTACCCCGGCCGACGTGCTGCTGCACCAGGAGCTGGACTGGCTCGCGCAGGCCCGGCAGACGTCCGTCTGGTACGTCGTCGGCCGCCGCGACGACCCCGGCCCCCGCCAGGTGATGAACCCCGAGGGCCTGCGCCGCCTGGTGCCCGACCTGACCCGCCGCGACGTCTATCTGTGCGGTCCCGGCGGCCTGGTCGACGAGGCGGTCGCCGCGCTGCGGGCGGCAGGCGTGCCCCGCCGCCAGATCCACCTGACCGCGTTCGAGCTGTAGAAAGGCGTAAACGATGCGTCGCGCGCTGCTCGCGATCACCGGCCTGGCCGCCGGCACCACCGCACTGGTGGTGCTCAAGGGCGCGCCGGGTGTCGGTTCGTCAGCCCAGGACGTGCCGACCGCGCTCGCCCCGGTCGCCCCGGGCGGTTCGGCCGCGCCCGAGCCGCCGTCGCCCACCGGCTCCGCGCCCGCCGTCGTCACCCCGTCGCCGCGGACTTCGGCGAAACCCACGCCGAAGCCGTCCGCCGAGCGCAGCGCGGCCAGCCGGGGCGGCACCCGCACCAGCACCAGCACCGCGCCCGCCGCGCCCCGGACCACCACCAGCGCGCCGAAGGTCGCCACCCGCACGGTGACCGGGCCGTCGGTCAGCTACGATTACGGCTCGCTCCAGGTCCGGATCACGCTCAGTGGCAGCCGGATCGTCGACGCCACGGGGATCGGTCTGCCGCTGGGCGGGCAGTCCGGGCAGCGCAGCGACGACGTGCAGGCCCGCTACAGCGGTACCTCCGGCGAGGTGGTGGCCCGGCAGAGCGCGAACCTGAGCACCGTGTCCGGGGCCACCTACACCAGCACCGCGTACCAGCAGGCGTTGCAGGCCGCGCTGGACAAGGCGTGACGGCTGTTCGTCCCGGCCTGCGCCGGGTCGAACACATCATGGGTACGGCGATCAGCCTCGACCTGGCCGACGACCTGCCCTTGGACACCCTGCACGATCTGGCCGGGGAGACGTTCGGCTGGCTGCGCGAGGTGGACGCGCGGTTCAGCACGTACCGCGACGACAGCGAGGTGTGCCGGGTCGACCGGGGCGAGTTGCGGGTCGCCGACGCCTCCGCCGACCTGCGGGAGGTGCTCGCGGCCTGCGCCGACCTGTGGACCGCCACCGACGGGTTCTTCGACGCGTACGCGACCGGGCGGCTCGATCCGTCCGGCTACGTGAAGGGCTGGGCGGCGCAGGTCGCCTCGGACCGGCTGGTGGCCGCGGGTGCGCCGAACCACTGCGTGAACGCGGGCGGCGACGTGCGGGTACGCGGCCACGACGCGACAGGTGAACCGTGGCGGATCGGGGTGCGTCATCCGTGGGAGGCGGCGGCGACCTGTCTGGTGCTGACCGGCACCGACCTGGCGGTCGCCACCTCGGGCGTGTACGAGCGCGGCCACCACGTGCTGGACCCGCGGCGGGGCGTACCGGCGACCGGCCTGCGCTCGGTGACAGTGGTGGGTCCGGACCTGGGTGTGGCCGACGCGTACGCGACAGCGGCGGTCGCCATGGGCGAACCGGGCCTGGCCTGGCTGGACCGCCTACCGTCCCCCTGGCAGCACGCCGTGGTGACGGAGGATTCCCACCTGCACCACTCCCGCACCCTCCCCACCCTCCCGCCTTCCTGACCCGCCCCCTCGCCCCGTCGAGGTCAGCGGAGGGGGCGGTGGAGGATGGCGGGGCGGGAGCCCGTCGGGCGGGGGCGGCCGGGCCGTACGCCCAGGGGGCGGGTGAAGGCCCACGGGTGCAGGCGGCGGCGGGGCCGCGCCGGCTCGGTACCGCCGGTGTGGCGGGCAGCGTCGTCCCTGGACATGGTCAAACCCCCGCTCTGGCGCACGCGCGCCCTCGCCAGGTTCAACGAGTCCGGTGCCGGGGAGGTCGCTGTCCGCCACCCGTCCGGGTCACCGGACCGGCCATGGCCAGGAGGATCGTCAGCGGCCCCGGCGGGGCAGCGGGAGGTGGCCGGGGAACAGGTCGGCGCCGAGCGTCACCCCGGCCGCCCGTAACGCGGCGATCAGCGCGTTCTGCACCAGGTAGGAGTCGGGTAGCTGCCAGCGTGCCTGCTCCGGGGCGACCACCCAGCGCACCGTCCCCTCGGGCAGCCGGGTCGGTGGAGCGGGGATCCACGAGCCGGGTCCGTGGCGTACCACGTGGAAGCAGTGCTCCAGCTCGGGCCGCAGCGGGTCGCCGGGCCGGACCAGGAACATCCAGCGGCCGGTCGGGGTGACCAGCGCCGGTCCGCGTACGCCGAAACCGGCGGGATGGGTGGCGACCGCGTCCAGGACCTGCCGGCCCAGGTGGGTGGCGACCTCCAGGACGTCGAAGGCGCGGCCGGTGGGCAGCAGGATGCCGTGCGGGCGGCTGCGCCACCAGGTGGCCACGCGGGCCGGGTCGGCGCTGGCGCCGTGTTCCCAGTCCTCCAGGGCGGGGTGGCAGCCCACCGTCGGGCAGCCGGCCCGGCCGCAGACGAACCGGCTGTTGGCCAGGCAGGCGCCGGGGGTGACCGGCCAGCCGTGCAGCGCGTACCGCACCGCGACGCGGCGCAGCCGGACCCGTTCCAGCGGCGACAGGTGAGCGACGCGCGGCCGGACGTTCCTCCACATGTCTGCCGTCCCCTCTGGTCCCGCCGAACCGTCCACAAGCCACATGTCGAAAGCCGTCACTGCCGTCACCCACGCTCGTTGAGGTGACTAACGGTCGGTGCAACTTGCACGAAAACTACGAGAACTGGCTGGACGGTGGACGCACAACCTGTGCGATCGGCGCGAGCCTGAGGGACGTGGGGGGAACGGCCGGGGCCGTGAGGGGGAGGGAGCAGGAATGGACGAACTGCCCATAGGCCGGCGGGTGGCGTACTGGCGGAGTCGCCGCAAGATGTCCCAGCAGGTCTTCGCCGACCGGCTCGGCAAGTCCAAGAGCTGGGTGGACAAGGTGGAGCGCGGCGTCCGCCGGCTGGACAAGTTCTCCGTGCTCTACGAGATCGCCGACATTCTCCAGATCGACGTGCAGTTGCTGCACGGCAAGGATCCGGAGCGGCGTACCGACGCGCTCAACTGCATCGACCAGGTCGAGGTGGAGGAGATCCGCACCGCCCTGGAGCGGTACGACTCGATGAGCGCCTACTTCGACGCGGCGCCCTACCCCCCGCCGCTGGCCGACATGCGCAAGGCCGTCAACCACGCCTGGCTGACCTACCAGTACGGCCGCTACGGCATGCTCACCCGCGCGTTGCCCAAGCTGCTGCGCGACGCCCAGGCGGCGGACGCCGGCTACGCCGGTGACGACCAGGTACGCGAGGCCGCCCACCTGCTCGGGCAGGTCTACCAGATCGCCTCCTCGGTGCTGCGCAAGCTCGGCGAGTGCGACCTCGCCTGGCTCGCCGCCGACCGGTCGATGGCGGTGGCCCAGCGGGCCGACGACCCGCTGCTGGCCGGCATCGCCACCACGAGGGTCTGCAACGCGCTCGTCGCGATGGGCCGCCCCCGCCCGGCGCTGGAGCTCAACGTCCGCATCGCGGGCCGGCTCGCGCCCGGCGGCGACAACGACGTCGGGCCGGAACGGATCTCCGTGTACGGCATGCTGCTGCTCCAGGGCGCGATGGCGGCCGCCCGGATCGGCGACTCGGCGACCGTGGACGACCTGCTCACCGGTGCCGAAGAGGCGGCCAGGCTGCTCGGCGGCGACCACAACCACTACTGGACCTCCTTCGGCCCGACCAACCTGGAACTGCACCGCGCGGCGGCGGCGGTCGAGCTGGGCGACGGCGGCCGGGCGGTGGAGACCCACCTGCGGCTGGCCGAGCCCGCGTTCAACGCGCTGCTGCCGGAGCGGCGCGCACACCACCTGCTCGACCTGGCCCGGGGCTACTCCCAGATCGGTGACGTCGCCAACGCCGGGGACATGCTGCTGCGCGGCGACCGGCTCGCGCCGTCGGAGATCCGGTGCCGGCCGATAGCGCACGAACTGATGTCCGAGATTCTCCGTCGCACACGTGGTGCGCCGCCTCCGCCGATCGCGGAGTTGGCTGAACACATGGGAGTCGGAGTATGAGCGGTCCGGAGACCGCCAACGGGCACCGGCGGGTGCTCTACGTCATCGCCTGCGGTTCGCCGCTGGCCCGTCACGTCGGCCGGCTGGTCGACCTCGCCCAGCGGGAGGGCTGGACGGTCTGCGTGGTCACCACGCCGGACGGCGCGAAGTTCGTCGACCGGACGGAGCTGGCCCGGCAGACCGGCCATCCGGTCCGTACGCACTACAAGAACCCGGGTGACCCGGACGTGCTGCCCCCGGCCGACGCGATTCTGGTGTGCCCGGCCACCGTCAACACGATCAACAAGTGGGCGGTCGGCATCACCGACACACTGGCGCTGGGCCTGCTGGTCGAGGCGCAGGGGATGGGGGTGCCGATCGCCGCCGTCCCGTACACGAACGAGGCGATGGCCGCGCACCCGGCGTTCCGGGCCGGCCTCGACCGGCTCTCGCAGTGGGGCGTCCGGGTGGTCTTCGGCGACCACGTCGTACGCCTGCACCCGCCCGGCACGGGGGAGCGGCACGCGGACGCCTTCCCCTGGGACGCCGGCCTGGCCGCCCTGCGCGGCGCGGACCGCCCGGTCGCCCCGGTCGGCTGAGGCGCGAGCGTGGCTCCCGGCGCGCCCGGGAGCCACGCTCGGCGGCGCTCGGCGTGTACCGGCCCGGACGCCGGTAAGCTGGCCGCCCGTGAGCACAACAGTCGCCGGCGTCGTGGCCGCGCTGGACCGCCGTTATCCGCCCGCCTGGGCCGAGGAGTGGGACCGGGTCGGCCTGGTGCTGGGCGAGCCCGACCGCCCGGTGCACCGGGTCGCCTGCGTGGTGGACGTGGTCCCGGAGACCGTGGACGAGGCGCTCGACGCCGGCGCGGACATGATCGTCGCGCACCATCCGCTGCTGCTGCGCGGCGTCTCGTCGGTGGCCGCCACCACGTACAAGGGCCGGATCGTGCACCGGTTGATCAAGGCGGACGTCGCGCTGCACGTGGCGCACACCAACGCCGACGTGGCCGACCCGGGAGTGTCCGACGCGCTCGCCGCCCGGTTCGGGCTGACCGGGCTACGCCCGCTGCACCCGCCCCGCCCCGGCTCGCCCGCGGCCGGGCCCGGCCGGGGCATCGGCCGCATCGGTGAGCTGCCCACCCCGATGACGCTCGCCGAGCTGACCCGGCTGGCCGCCGCCGTGCTCCCGGTCACCGCCTGGGGAGTTCGCGCCGCCGGGGATCCCGGGCGTATGGTTCGTACCCTCGCCGTCAGCGGCGGCTCGGGGGACGGCTTCCTCACCGAGGCGACCGCGGCCGGGGTGGACGCGTTCCTCACCGCGGACCTGCGTCACCACCCGGCCGGGGAACACCTCGCCGCCGGTGGCCCGGCGCTGCTGGACGCCGCCCACTGGGCGACGGAGCGACCCTGGCTGGACGACCTGGCCGCCTACCTGGCCGCCGAGCTGGACGTCGAGACCGTGGTGTCCGACCTGGACACCGACCCGTGGACCGTGCACGCCGCCGCGCCCCGGCCGGACGACAAGGAGCCCCGACGTGAAGGCTGACCCGAAGGTGCAGCGCCGCCTGCTCGACCTCCAGGCGATCGACACCACGCTGGCCCAGCTCGCGCACCGCCGCCGCACCCTGCCGGAGCGCGCCGAGCTGGAGGCCCTGGCGCGTGAGCTGTCCGCGCTGGAGGACGAGCGGGTCCGCGCCCAGGTGGCAGTCGACGACCTGGACCGGGACATCGCCCGGATCGAGAAGGACGTCGACCAGGTGCGGGCGCGCAAGAGCAAGGACGAGGCCCGGCTGGCCTCGGGCAGCGGCCCGGCCCGGGAGCTGGAGGCGATCCAGCACGAGCTGGTCTCGCTGAACCGCCGGCAGAGCGACCTGGAGGACGCCGAGCTGGAGCTGATGGAGCAGCGGGAGACCGCGCAGGGTGTGCTCGACGGCGTGGAGAGCCGGATCGCGGCGGCCCGCGAGCGCCGCGCCGCGACCGAGCAGCGCCGCGACGAGACCCTGGCGGAGATCGCCAAGGAGGAGGATTTCAAGCGCTCCGCCCGCCAGCCGCTCGCCGGTGACCTCCCGTCGGACCTGGTCGGCCTCTACGACAAGATCCGCGAGGACACCGGCCTGGGTGCCGCGCTGCTGACCGGTGGTCGCTGCGGCGGCTGCCGGCTGGAGCTGTCGGGTGCCGATCTGGCCCGCATCCGCAAGACCGACCCGGAGGACGTGGTCCGCTGCGAGGACTGCCGGCGGATCATGGTCCGGACCAACGAGTCGGGACTGTAGCCGCCGTGGCGGTGCGCGCGGTCGTGATCGAGGCCGACGGCGGTTCCCGGGGCAACCCCGGCCCGGCCGGCTACGGCGCGGTGGTCCGTGATCCGGAGTCCGGTGAGGTGCTGGCCGAGCGGTCCGAGTCGATCGGTACGGCGACGAACAACGTCGCCGAGTACCGGGGCCTCATCGCCGGGCTGGAGGCCGCCGCCGAGCTGGGCGCGGCCGAGGTCGAGGCGCGGATGGACTCCAAGCTGGTGGTCGAGCAGATGTGCGGCCGCTGGCAGATCAAACACCCCGGGCTGCGCCCGCTCGCGGCCCAGGCCGCCGGGCTGGTCAGCCGGTTCGCCGCCGTACGGTTCACCTGGGTGCCCCGCGACCGCAACCGGCACGCCGACGCCCTGGCCAACGCGGCCATGGACGCCGCCGCATCCGGCGCCGCACCGGCCGAGGTCGTACCGCGTGGCGTGGCCGCGCCCGAGCCGGGCGTACGGGAGGCGGCGGTCGTGCGGGCCACCGGCACCGACCCGGCCACCACGCCGGCCTCCTGGGAGCCGCGCCCGACCGAGGAGGCCACCCGGCTGATCCTGGTGCGGCACGGCGAGACCGAGCGCACCGTGCAGAAGCGTTACTCCGGCCGGGGCGACGTGGCGCTCACCGAGCGCGGCCGGGCCCAGGCCCGGGCCACCGCCGCCCGGGTGGCCGCGCTGGCGCCGTCCGTCGCGGCAGTGGTCAGTTCCCCGCTGTCGCGGTGCACGGCCACCGCCGAGGCGGTCGCCGCGCAGGTCGGCAACCCGCCGGTACGCACCGACGACGACCTGATCGAGTGCGACTTCGGGGTCTGGGAGGGGCACACGTTCGCCGAGGTACGCGAGGGCTGGGCGGCCGAGCTGGACGCCTGGCTCGCCTCCACCCGGGTGGCCCCGCCGCGGGGCGAGTCGTTCGTGACGGTCGCCGAGCGGACCGGGCGGGCGGTCGACCGGCTACGGTCGGCGTACCCGGGGGAGACGGTCGTGGTGGTCTCCCACGTCTCGCCGATCAAGCTGGTGCTGCGCGACGCGCTCGCCGCCGGAGACGCGTTCCTGCACCGGCTCTACCTGGACACGGCGGGCATCTCGGTGCTGGACCTGTACCCGGACGGCGGCGTCGCGGTCCGCTCGGTGAACGACACCTCGCACCTCACGGACGTCTGACGGCCGTTCGGCGCATGCCGGCGGCCGTTCGGCGCATCGACATCACCTGATCGGACGTGACCCCCGTCACAGGGTCGTAGCCTCCGGCCGTCAATGGCCCGCTACGAATGCCCGGAGGGTGTCACATGTCCGCACCGGAACCGGAGGCGCTCGACACGGCGCGATCCAGGGCGAAGGACAAGAGTCCCTGGAACTGGTTGCTCTTCATCCCGATCGTGGTGCCGCTGATCCCGGCACTGTTCAACGCCGACTCGCCCCGCCTGTTCGGGTTCCCCCGCTTCTACTGGCTGCAACTGGTCTGGATCCTGCTGGGCGTCGGCACCACCACGCTGGTCTACCAGATGACCAAGAAGCGGGGTGACCACTGATGTGGCGGGACCACCTCACCGAGATCATCGTCTTCACGCTGCTGTTCCTGCTGGTCAGCGCCATGGGCTTCGTGGCGGCCCGGTGGCGCAGGCCGACGGACATGGCCCACCTGGACGAGTGGGGGCTGGGCGGGCGCAGCTTCGGCGGCTGGATCACCTGGTTCCTGGTCGGCGGTGACCTCTACACCGCGTACACGTTCGTGGCGGTCCCGGCGCTGATCTTCGGGGCCGGCGCGGCGGGCTTCTTCGCCGTGCCGTACACGATCGTCATCTACCCGCTGGTGTTCCTGGTGCTGTGCCGGCTCTGGTCGGTCTCGCACCGGCACGGGTTCGTCACCCCGGCCGACTTCGTCCGCAACCGGTTCGGCTCGCCGATCCTGGCGCTGCTGGTCGCCATCACCGGAATCGTCGCCACCATGCCGTACATCGCGTTGCAGCTGGTCGGCATCGAGGCGGTGCTGAAGACCATGGGCGTCACCGGGGACACCGCGCTGGCCCGGCACCTGCCGATCATCATCGCGTTCGCGATCCTGGCCGCGTACACGTACCAGTCCGGCCTGCGCGCCCCGGCGCTCATCGCGTTCGTCAAGGACTCGCTGATCTACGTCGTGATCCTGGTCGCGGTGATCTGGCTGCCGTACAAGCTCGGCGGCTGGGGCGCCATCTTCGACGCGGCCGACGCGAAGTTCCAGGCGTCACCCGCGCCCGGCGACGGCATCCTGCTCAACCAGAACAACCAGATCCAGTACGTGACGCTTGCGTTCGGCTCGGCGCTGGCGTTGTTCCTCTACCCGCACAGCATCACCGGTGTGCTGGCCAGCCGGAACCGCGACGTGATCAAGCGGAACATGTCCGCGCTGCCCGCGTACAGCCTGCTGCTGGGGCTGATCGCGCTGCTCGGCTACATGGCCATCGCGGCCAACGTGAAGCCGCTGCCCGGCGCGAAGGAGGGCACGACCGACGGCAACACGGTGGTGCCACTGCTGTTCGACCAGCAGTTCCCGGACTGGTTCGCCGGGGTGGCGTACGCCGCCATCGGCATCGGCGCGCTGGTGCCCGCGGCGATCATGTCGATCGCGGCGGCGAACCTGTTCACCCGCAACATCTACAAGGAGTACCTGAAGCGGGACGCCACCCCGGCGCAGGAGGCGAACGTCTCGAAGATCACCTCGCTGGTGGTGAAGGTCGGCGCGGTGGCCTGCATCGTCTTCCTCGACCCGCAGTTCTCCATCGACCTTCAGCTCATCGGCGGCGTGATCATCCTCCAGACGCTGCCGGCGGTGGCGCTGGGCCTCTACACCCGCTGGTTCCACCGGGGGGCGCTGATCGCCGGCTGGGCGGCCGGCATGGGCCTGGGCATGTGGATGCTCTACCAGATCGGCAACCCGGCGACCGGGAAGAAGCACTTCGCCGGGTCGGCGTTCCCGCTGGACAAGTTCGGTCTCGACACGCCGAAGACCATCTATGTCGGCATCGTGGCGGTGCTGGTGAACCTGGTGGTGGCCGCGCTGCTCACGCTGGTGCTGCGCGCGGCGAAGGTGGCCGACGGCCCGGACGGGACCACGCCGGACGACTACTTCGCCGACGAGGGCGACCCGCGCGTGACGCCCGGCGCCAACCGTGACGCCGCCTCCGCGCACGAACCGGTCGCGTGAAGGAGGGGCCCCCTATTAACGCCTCGTGCATTGAAGGGGGCCCTTCCTAACAACCACCTCAGCGACGGCGGTTGCGCGCGTCGAGCGCCTCGTTGAGGCGGTGCAACATCTCCGCGAGCGTCCCCGGTCCGCCTCGGGCCAGGCGGCGAGGATGTCGCCGTACAACCGGGTGCGGGCCGCCCGGACGGCGGCCATCCGCTGGAGCCCGCTCTCTTCACCACGTACATCGCGGTCACGGCCGTCGGCATGATCCCGGCGACGCTCGCCAGCGAGCGGTTCGGCTCCAACGGTGCTCGTCACCGGCGTCTCCGTCGTCGGCCTGGCCGCCATCGGAGCCTCGTTCAGCAGCGACATCGTGCAGCTCTCCGTGCTGCGCGGCGTCTGGGGCCTGGGCAACGCGATGTTCTTCGCCACCGCCATGGTGATGCTGGTCAACCTGGCCAACGACAGGGAACGGGTGGTCGGCCTGTCCGAGACCGCCCTCGGGCTCGGCTTCGCCGTCGGCCCGCTGATCGGCGGCCTGCTCGGCGAGGTGAGCTGGCGACTGCCGTTCTCCGTCTGCGGCGTGTTCATGGTGCTGGCGCTCGGCGTCGCCGCCCGCAAGCTGCGCGAACCGGCGAACAGGCAACAGCCGGTACGCCTCGGCCAGTCTCCACCTACCGCAGGCCCGCGTTCGTGACGCTGTGCGTGGTCACCGCCGCGTACAACCTCGTCTTCTTCGTCGTGCTCGGCTACCCGCCGCTGTTCCTGCGACTCGACGTCATCCCGCTGGGCCTGGCGTTCACCGGCTGGGCCCTCGGCCTGGCCGCCGGCATCCTGCGCATCGGGCACCGGCTCACCCACCGCATCGGCGCGGTGCAGACACTCGGCGTCGCACTGCTCGGCCTGCTGATCTGCATGGTCCGGTTCGCCACGTCCACCGGCGCCGCCATGTCGCTCGGCTCCGCCGACCGGCGTGCCGCCGCCACCGGGGCGTTCCTACCTCGCGTTCGGTCACCTCATGGCGGCCGGCTACCGCGAACGGGTCATCTGGAACCGGGGCGCCCGCCGGGCCGAGCACGCACCGGAGGAGCCGGTGGGGGAGGCGTACACCGGTTCCGGCCCGGGCCCGCCGGTGTCAGGTCAGCGCGCGCCACAGCAGGTAGAAGCCGATGGCGGTGCCGAACGCCACGATCACCGTCTTCCACACCACCTGCGGGAGCCGGCGGGCCAGCCGCGCGCCCGCGTACCCCCCGAACAGGGTGGCCGGCGCGACCACCGCGACGGCCGCCCAGTTCACCGGGCCGAAAAGGGCGAACACCACGAGCGTGGTCAAGCCCACCACCGCCGAGAGCAGGTTCTTCACCGCCGACACCCGGGCCAGCGTCGCGTCCAGCACCAGCGCCAGCCCGGCCACCAGCATCACCCCGAGCGCCGCGCCGAAGTAGCCGCCGTACACGGTGCCGACCGCGACCATGGTATGCGCCGTGACGGTACGGCGGCGCGCGCCCAACCGTTGCGGATGACCGACCAGCCGGCGCAGCGGACCCTGGAACGCGAGCACCGACGTCGCACCCAGCACGAGGAACGGCACCACCAGCTCGAACGCCCGCGCCGGGGTCGCCAGCAGCAGCACGCATCCGGCGATCGGGCCGACGACGGCGGTGGGCAGCAGCGACCACAGCTCCCGCCCGCGCGGCAGGTCCACCCGGCTGCCCGCCACGCTCGCCACGTACCCGGGGAAGACCGACACCGAGTTGGAGACGTTTGCCGCCACCGGCGGCAGTCCGGTGGCGATCAGCGCCGGAAACGTGATCAGCGAGCCACCACCGGCCACCGCGTTGACAGTGCCCGCGGCGAGACCGGCGGCGATCAGGAGCGCGGCGTCGGAGAGATCCATGATCTCCCGAGGCTAGTCGGTCGGGCGGCGAGTGCGCATCGCGCCAGTTCGGGGAAGCGGCTGTATCGAGGGCCGGTTCATGCCGCCACCTCCCCGAAGTGGCAGGCGCGCACTGGCGAGCCGGGGTGGAAATGGGCGCGGCGGGTGCGTCGTTAGGATGAAAGCGCGACGGACGAGTCGACCGGGCGGTCGCGTCGACGGGCTCCGGCCCGTCGCCGAGGAACGTCCGGACTCCACAGGGCAGGGTGGTTGCTAACGGCAACCCGGGGTGACCCGCGGGACAGTGCCACAGAAAACAGACCGCCGGCCCTTAACGGGACGGTAAGGGTGAAACGGTGGGGTAAGAGCCCACCAGCACCCCGGGTGACCGGGGTGGCTCGGTAAACCCCACCCGGAGCAAGGCCAAGAAAGGGCCGTCACCGCAAGATGACGACCCGCGCAGACGCTTGAGGGCTGCCCGCCCGATGTCTGCGGGTAGGCCGCTGGAGCCTGCCGGCGACGGCAGGCCGAGATGGATGGCCGCCGCCGGTGCGCCTGCAGGCGTGCCGGTCACAGAATCCGGCGTACAGGTCGACTCGTCCGTCGCCCACCAGCTCAGAGACCTGACCGAGGCTCTGAGCTGGCTCTATGTCCTGGCGTCGATGGTCGTCCTTGGTCAACTTTGGCCGGCGTTTGACGCCCTGACGACGCCCTGACGCCCTGGAGACGCCCTGAGCGCGGGCTCAGTCCACCTCTTCTCGGGTCGGGCTGGCTGTGCCGCTGTGGGCCGTCTCCGGGCCTGTGCTCGATGGTTCCGGGGTGGGGCCGGCGACTGTGGGGGAGGGTCGGGCACGCCCTGGCGGTGGAGCTGGTGCCGCGACCCGGTGACTCGGTGGCAAGCCAGTCCCGGGGTTGGACTGGCGCGGCAGGCGGAAGCCCCGACCCCGATGGCGGTCGAGGTGCCGGCTTCCGTACCGCTCGCTGGTAGGCCGGCTACGCGAATCTGCCGGTGCCGCCCAACCGGATATCCAGGTCTCGCAGAAGGGCACCGAGCCGTCTACTGGCCTCGGCGTCCGAGTAGGGAATCGGCCGGCCTGCGGCCTGATGCTCGCCCAGGTCGTACAGCGCGACGCGAAGGTACTCGGCGGTGGCGAGGTCGAGACGCAGCTCGATCGAGTCGTCCATGCTGCGACCGTAGGACTTTGCCGTCGTGTGGTGTGAGGGCGGTGTCCCGGCGGCTGTCGGTGGCTCACCGCCCCGGCGCCGTAGGCGGCCGGCGGCTTGCCGCCGGCCGGGCTTGCCGCCCTGCACCGCGCGGAGCGCGGTGCGCCTTGATACAAGAAAGACCTATTCGGCAATTGATCGACCCGCCGATCCTCTAGTACGGCAGCCGCCATTGGCGGTCTGACCTGGTGGGATGCGGTGGGGTGATGCGACGTGGACGCAGCCGCCTGTTGATCATGTGTTTGTGAGGACGACAAGATCGAAGGCGGCTGCTGCTGCCAGGGTAACGGCTGGCCGGGCGGTGCGGGCACGGGGCGAGTTGTTGGAGCGGGTGCGGTCGTGCTTCGTCCAGACGCGGACGTGGCAGCACGCGGGCCGGTACGTGTCGGCGCTGGTGAGCAGGTTGCCCAAGCGCAACGGGTGGAGCATCGCCGAGTACGTCGGGGACGTCACGCCGGACCGGACCCAGCGGTTGTTGAACCGTGCGGTGTGGGACACCGAGGG
>NZ_FMCV01000025.1 GCF_900091565.1 Micromonospora marina
GGTTTCCCGGGGTTATCCCAAAGCCTGGGGCAGGTTGCTCACGTGTTACTCACCCGTTCGCCGCTCGAGTACCCCGAAGGGCCTTTCCGCTCGACTTGCATGTGTTAAGCACGCCGCCAGCGTTCGTCCTGAGCCAGGATCAAACTCTCCAACAAAAACTTGTCGAACAGCAATCAACCTGACAACAAAAGTGTTGCCAAAGGAATCCCAACCAGCAACCATCCCAAAGAACAGCCACCAGTCCGGGGTATAAAACAATTGGCACTGGCTTTACAAGCACCCTGTTGAGTTCTCAAAGAACAACCACACACCAACCGCAAGCCCCACACCGTGGAACCCCGACCGGGGCATTTCGTCCGCTCACCCGCCGCTCTCGCGCCGGGCACTTTTACTACGTTACCGCACCGTCTCCGCCGTGTCAAACCGTGTGTCCCGGTCTGTCATGCTTCGTACGGGTTGGCGCCGATGAGCACGCGCAGCAGTCACCCGTCGCGCTTGATCATCGGATTTGGCAGGCCGGCCGCTGCGGTTTCCCGCCAGCTCGCCCGGTGCCCTGCCGGTCGACAACCTTACCCGGTCGGTTCCGCTCCGCCAAATCCGCCCTGCGGCGTTTCGGCGAGCCCCACCCGGACCGCGTCCTTCAAGACCTGAAGCCTTGGTCGGACCCGACACCAGCCCTGCTCGGCGCTCCCGGTCTTTCGTCCCGTTTGCCCCGTTCCGCGCTGGCAGAGAGAAAGTTACGCGTCCCCAGGTTTGATCGTCAAATCGACGGGTGGCGGCGCGCGTCACACCCGTCCCGCCGCGCGTCGACCAAGGAGTTGACCAAGGAGGTGACGTCCCGATCCGGGGCCCTCGGGGACACAAACTCCTTGATCACCGGAGCGAGGGCCGCGGCGGTGAGGGCGCGGGAGGGCTGGAAGGGCGGCGGGCGACGCGGTAGGCCCTGATGCCCAGGACTCCCACCGTCGTGCCGATGGCCAGGGACGCCGCGATCAGCAGGGCGTGTACCCACAGGAAGCCGGTCGGGCTGCCCTCGCCGACGGCACCGGCCGACCAGGCGCGCTCGTCGTTCCAGATGGCGACCGCGAACCTCGGCCAGATCGCCCACGTCCAGGCGCCGACGGCGACCAGGAACAGCGACCAACCACGTGACAGAACCATGGTCGGCCAGTATGCCAGCGCGCCGACCGCCCAGGTCAGGCCCGCGCTCCACGCGGCGCACGTTTCCGTTCCCGCCCCCGGGGCACTTTCCTGTCGAGCCGACTCGACGGAGGTGCCACCGATGCAGCCGTTCAACCCGTGGACCTGGCGGGATCCGTCCGCCCTGGCCGGTGGGTACGACCAGACCCGGCCGGGAGACGTGCCGGAACAGCGCACCGGCGAGGCGGACGACGGCCCGGACGCCCCCGGCCCGGGTACGCCGATCGACCTCACCGGCTACCGGGTGGAGGCGACGGACGGCCGGATCGGCTCCATCGACGAGGCGAGCGACGACGCCGACGCGCGGTACCTGGTGGTGGACACCGGCCCGTGGATCTTCGGCAAGAAGGTGCTGCTGCCGGCCGGGACGGTGGCCCAGGTCGACCACCTGGAGCGCGTGGTGCACGTGGACCGCACCCGCGAGCAGGTGAAGGAGTCCCCCGCGTTCGACAGCGACCACTTCGCGCACCCCGACTACCGGGAGCGGGTCGGCAGCTACTACACCGAAAGCTATCGACAGTAGTGAGTCCGGCAGGAGGCAGCGACGCGGGCCGGTGAGCGGATACCGTGTGAGCCATGGTCCGGCCGCGCAGCTGCCTCCCGGAGACCCGCAGCGGTCTCCCGGGCCACGCTGTCGACGGCCGGGAGCAGATCCTCGACGTACTCCGTGCCGGCGGACTCCGTTTCCGCGTCGGCGGGCGATGGCGGCGCTCGTTCTGACGAGCCCGCTCCACCGACCCGGGCGACCCTCGAAAGCCGCTGGTGACGGCGCTCGACCGGTTCCTGGACCCGATCCGGGAGCGCCGGGCCCGCTTCGAGGCGCAGCCCGGCCTGGTCGACGAACTGATCGTCACCGGCACCGAGCGGACCCGCGCCGAGGTGCGTCGCACGCTCGTCGAGGTGCGCCGGGCGATGGGTCTGAGCAGCGCGTACACCCAGGTGCGGCGCCGGGCCGAGCGCTACCGAAAGGCCGTCGCCACCTCGGCCCGACGGCGAACCGGTCCGGGGTACGCGCTTGCGCCGACCCCGGACCGGCCGGTTACGCTGACGACATGGCCAGCTCGCACGCGTACCCGATGACGTCCTCCGACGTCCGGCTCGGCGCGCTGCGACGCCGGCGGTCCCGCGACCGCCTGCGCTGAGCCTTCCCTCCTGCGACCGGCGGATCGAGCCGCCGGTCGTCATCGATCGTCCTCGCTCCGCCGTCGCGTTCCCGTCAGGTGATCCGCGCGGCGGATCCACAGCGAGATCGGCGTACTCATGGATCTTGAAAGGTTGCTTGCCGACCGGCTGGCGCCCGCGTTCGCGGCGGTGGCCGGCGGGCCGGTGGACCCGGCCGTGCGGCGCTCGCAGCACGCGGACTTCCAGTCGGACGCGGCGCTGGGGCTGGCTCGTCGGCTCGGCCGGCCACCGCGGGAGATCGCCGCGGAGGTACGGGAGCGCGCGTCGCTGGCCGACGTCTGCGCGGCGGTCGAGGTGTCCGGTCCGGGTTTCCTGAACCTGACGGTGGCCGGGCACGCGCTCGGCGGGCTGGTGTCCGCACTGGCCGCCGATCCGCGGCTCGGTGTGCCGGTGGTGGCCGAGCCGGAGACGGTGGTGGTCGACTACTCGGGGCCGAACGTGGCGAAGGAGATGCACGTCGGGCACCTGCGGTCGACTGTGATCGGGGACGCGGCGGCGCGGACGCTGGAGTGGCTCGGGCACCGGGTGCTGCGCGCGAACCACCTCGGCGACTGGGGCACTCCGTTCGGCATGCTGATCGAGCACCTGCTCGACCTGGGCGAAGCCGGGGCGGCGCAGGAGCTGTCGATGGGTGACCTGGACGGGTTCTACCGGGCGGCGCGGGCGAAGTTCGACGACGACCCGGCGTTCCAGGAACGGTCGCGGCAGCGGGTGGTGGCGTTGCAGGGCGGCGACCCGGCGACGCTGCGGCTGTGGCGGCTGCTGGTGACGCAGTCGGAGAGCTATTTCCTGACTGTGTACGACCTGCTCGACGTGACGCTGACCGGCGACGACTTCCGGGGTGAGAGCAGCTACCACGACCAGCTCGCGCCGACTGTCGAGGAGCTGGACCGGCTCGGGCTGCTGCGGCGAAGCGACGGCGCGGACTGCGTGTTCCCGCCCGGCTCGGTGGGGCGGGACGGCGAGCCGTTGCCGCTGATCGTGCGCAAGTCCGACGGCGGGTACGGCTATCCGGCCACCGATCTGGCCGCGCTGCGGCACCGGACCGGCGCGCTCGGCGCCACCCGGCTGCTCTACGTGGTGGGGCTGCCGCAGCGGCGGCACTTCGAGATGGTGTTCGCGGTCGGCGCGCAGGCCGGCTGGCTGGCCGCGCCGGTGCGGGCCGAGCACGTCGGGTTCGGTTCGATCCTCGGTCCGGACGGGCGGATGCTGCGCAGCCGGGCCGGCGGGTCGGTGAAGCTGGTCGGGCTGCTGACCGAGGCGGTCCAGCGGGCCACCGCGCTGGCCCGGGAGCGCAACCCGGAGCTGGGCGTGGCCGAGGCCGCCGCTGTGGGGCGCGCGGTGGGCATCGGCGCGGTCCTGTACGCCGACCTGTCCGGGGACCGGCACAAGGACTACGTGCTGGACTGGGAGCGGATGCTGTCGCTGGACGGGAACACCGCGCCGTACCTCCAGTACGCGTACTCCCGGGTCCGGTCGATCTTCCGGCGGGCCGGCGCGGCGGCGCGGCCGGACGCGGAGGTCTCGCTCGCCGAGCCGGCCGAGCGGGCGCTCGCGATGGAGCTGGTCGGCTTCGCCGCTGTGGTCGAGGAGGTGGCGGGCAGCCTGGAGTTCCACCGCCTGACCGCCTACCTGCACCGGCTGGCGGTCGCGTTCAGCGCGTTCTACGAGCGCTGCCCGGTGCTGCGGGCGGAGGGACCGGTGCGGGAGAGCCGGCTCGTGTTGTGCGAGCTGACCGGGCAGGTGCTGCGGCAGGGCCTGGACCTACTCGGCATCCGTACCCCGGAACGGCTCTGAGGCCGAGGGGTCACCGGAAAACCGTGCAGCGGCTAGCGTGACGCATCGACCGAACGAGAGGGAGGCGACGATGGCGGATCGGCGCGCGGTACTCGCTCGGCCGAGGCGCTCGGGCGGGTCTGCACGGCGGTGGAGGAGTTCGTCGCCGGCCACTGACGGGTCAGCGGCGACTCCGCCGCGTCCACACCACCGCCACCACTGCCGCGATGAGCGGCAGCAGGCAGCAGAGCGCCAGGACGGACAGCTGCCACGGCTTGATCGCTCCCATGGCGGGAATGATAGAACGCTCTCGCTAGGCTGACGCCCGGGCGGCCCTGCCGTCCAGCCACAGCGTGTCGCTGTCGTCGCGGTGGGAGCCGGTGGATCCGACGTGCTTGGCGCTGATCTTCGGCCCGTTCCTGATCACGTGCACGAGGGCCATCGCGTGTCCCCGGCCGAGGCCGTACTCGTCCTTGAGCCAGCCCACGATCACGCCCGCCTTGACGTCGGCCGCGTCGTAGCCGCGCTCCCTGGCCTCGTCGACCAGGACGCGCGGGGTCTTGCCGGTCTTGTCCTCGATCGCGTCGAGGTACGCCTGGAAGGACATCTGCCCAACCTTTCGCTCGGTGGTGACGGCCTCCACCCTCCCGGGGTGGGCGGCTCCGATCAACGACGGACCGGATCACCGTCGTTGTCTCCGGGGCAACGATCGGGCTCACCGGATCTCGGTTGTA
This sequence comes from Micromonospora marina, assembly GCF_900091565.1. GTDB lineage: Bacteria > Actinomycetota > Actinomycetes > Mycobacteriales > Micromonosporaceae > Micromonospora > Micromonospora marina. The sequence continues at coordinate 4,893 of NZ_FMCV01000025.1, forward strand.
CGCGCTCAGCGCTGGCGGGTGAGGAGTCCGAGGCCCCTCCGCTGACCAGGGGATTCGGGGTGGACGATTTCTGGCGAAGTCTGAACTTTTGATTCGTGGCCTAGATAGGCAAAAAGGCGCATAATTGATCCCTTACGGTCGCTCCCCCGGGCGACGACGACGCCGGCCGGCGAACCGTCCAAAAGGCACCCTCTCCCCACCGGTGGGTCGATGGCGCTGGATTCCCAAAGCCACTAGGTTGGCCGTCGCCGCTGTGCTCGGCCGGCGCATTCACGAACCTAAGGAACACTCATGACAACCGCACCCGTGCGCCAGGATGAGCCCCCGGTCTCGCTGGGCAGGGTCCGCGCGGAGCCGCTCGACCGGCTGTCCGCCGCGGACATCTCCCCCATCGTGCGCCGGGTGATGGCGGCTCACCTCGATCAGACCCGCATCCCGGCGGCGAAGTTCTCGTCGTTCATCTGATCCGCGATGCCTCCGGGGCCCGCCCGCGCGGCGCTCACCGAGTTCGTCCTCAAGGTGCACGCCAGGTGTGACCTGGCGTGCGACCACTGCTACGTCTACGAACACGCCGACCAGAGCTGGCGCCGCCGCCCGGTGCGGATGACGCCGGAGGTGCTCCGGGCCGCGGCCGGGCGGATCGCCGGACACGCTGCGGCCCACGGCCTGCCGGACGTCACGGTGATCCTGCACGGCGGGGAACCGCTGCTGCTCGGCGCCGAGCGGCTGGGCGAGGTGCTCGCGGGCCTCCGGCGCGTCATCGACCCGGTCACCCGGCTCCGGCTCGGCATGCAGACCAACGGCGTCCTGCTCTCCGAGCGGCTCTGCGACCTGCTCGCCGACCACGACGTCGCGGTCGGCGTGTCGCTCGACGGCGACCGGGCCGCCAACGACCGGCACCGGCGCTTCCGGTCCGGCGCCGGCAGCTACGACCAGGTGCTGCGCGCGCTCGCCCTGCTGCGCCGCCCGGAATACCGGCGGATCTACTCCGGCCTGCTCTGCACAGTGGACGTGCGCAACGACCCGATCGCGGTGTACGAGTCCCTGCTCGCCCAGAATCCTCCGCGGATCGACTTCCTGCTCCCGCACGCCACCTGGGACGACCCGCCGTGGCGGCCGGCCGGCGGCGGCACCGCGTACGCGGGCTGGCTGCGCGCCGTCTACGACCGCTGGCGGGCCGACGGACGGCCCGTGTCCGTGCGTCTCTTCGACTCGCTGCTGTCCACCGCCGGGGGCGGACCCAGCGGCACCGAGTGGCTCGGTCTCGACCCGGTCGACCTGGCGGTGATCGAGACGGACGGCGAGTGGGAGCAGGCGGACTCGCTCAAGACCGCGTACGACGGCGCGCCCGCCACCGGCATGACCGTCTTCTCGCACGCGGCCGACGACGTGGCGGCCAACCCGCTCCTGGCCCGCCGCCGCTCCGGCCGGGCCGGGCTCAGCGACGAGTGCCGGCGGTGCCCGGTGGTCGACCAGTGCGGTGGCGGACTCTTCGCCCACCGGTACGGCGCCGGGCACTTCGACCATCCGAGTGTCTACTGCGCCGATCTGAAAGAGCTGGTCGTGCACGTGAACGAGAACCCACCGGCACCCGTCCGGCTCGACGCCGGCCTGCCCGACGACTTCATCGACCGCCTCGCGGCCCTGACCGGCGACCGGGTCGCCATCGGCCGGCTCGTGGAGGCACAGATCGCCATCGTCCGCGCGCTGCTCGCCGAGGTGGCCGACCGGCTGCCCGCCGGTGGGGCCGGAGCCGACGGCTGGGCGGCGCTGACCGCCCTCGACCGCGGTGCGCCGGAGTCCGTGGCGCGGATCGCGGCGCACCCGTACGTGCGGGCCTGGGCCGTGGACTGCCTCGCCGGCACCGGCACCGGCGCCCGGCTGGGACCGGACCACCTCAACGCGCTCGCCGTCGCCGCCGCGCTCGACGCCGGCACCCCGGTACGCCTCGACGTACCGGTGCGGTCCGGCCGCCTGCACCTGCCGACAGTGGGCACCGTCCTGCTGCCCGAGGTGGGCGACGGCGCCGCCCGGGTCGAGACCGGCCCGGGTTCGCTGCGGGTGACCGCCGGGGACGTGACGGCGGTGATCCGTCCCGGCACGCCAGGCGACGCGCCGAGGTGGTGGCCGGCCCGCGCCCTCACCACGCCGGACGTGAGCGTCCTGCTGGAGGACGCCGACCCGCACCGCGACTGCCACCGGCTGCCCGCCGGTGACCGCCTCGACGACGCCGCGGCCGGGCGCTGGGCCGAGACGTTCGCGGCGGCGTGGCAGGTGATCCGGGACGAGGTGCCGGGCCATGCCGAGGAACTGCGTACCGGGCTGCGGGCCGTGGTCCCGTTACGGCGCAGCGGCGCGGGTGTCAGCGAGGCGTCGACCGCGCGGCAGGCGTTCGGCGGTGTCGCGGCCACGGAGACCGACGCCGGTTCGCTCGCGGTGCTGCTCGTGCACGAGTTCCAGCACAGCAAGATGAACGCGCTGCTGGACATCTGCGACCTGGTCGACGGCACCCGGACGATCGGCATCACGGTGGGCTGGCGGCCCGACCCGCGGCCCGCGGAGGCCGTCCTGCACGGCATCTACGCGCACGCGGCGGTGGCCGGCATCTGGCGGATCCGGGCCGACCGCCAGGTCGACGGCGCGCAGGCGGTCTACCGCCGGTACCGCGACTGGACGGCCGAGGCGATCGGCGCGCTGCAGCGGGCGGACGCGCTCACCCCGGCGGGCTCGCGGCTGGTCCGGCAGGTCGAGCGTTCGATGTCCGGGTGGCCGGCGTGACCGCCGCCCGCACCGCTGACCGGACCGGCACGCTCGCCGCCGACCTGCGCGCGCTCGGGCTCGGCCCCGGTGACGTGGTGCTCGTGCACTGCTCCCTGCGCGCCCTCGGGCCGGTCGACGGTGGCGCGGGCGCCCTGGCCGCGGCGCTGCGCACGGCCGTGGGTCCGGCCGGCACCGTCGTGGTTCCGGCGCAGACCCCCGACAACTCGGTGAGCAGCGCCGCGTACCGCGCCGCGACCGCCGGGCTGACCGACGAGGAACGTCTGGCGTACGAGGACCGGATGCCCGGCTTCGACCCGGCCGTCACACCGTCGTTCGGGGTCGGCGCATTCGCCGAGCACGTACGCCGGCTGCCCGGCGCGGTCCGCAGCCGGCACCCGCAGACGTCGTTCAGCGCGTGGGGGCCGCGGGCGCAGGAGCTGATGCGCGTCCACGACCTGGACTCCCATCTCGGGGAGCGGTCCCCGCTGGCCGCCCTGGAGGCGGCCGGGGCGTGGACGCTGTTGCTCGGTGTCGGCTATGCGACATGCACCGCGCTGCACCTCGCCGAGTACCGGTCGCGCCGGCCGGCGCCGCGTCGCCCGTACCGCTGCTACGTGCTGCGCGACGGTCGCCGGGAACGGCTGGACTTCGAGGCCCCGCACCTGGATGCGGCCCCTTTTCCCGCGATCGGCGCGGAACTCGACCGGGCGGCGTTCACCCGGCACGGAACGGTCGGCGGCGCACCGGCCCGGCTGCTGCCGATATCCGACGCGGTAAACGCCGCCGTCGCCTGGATGGACGCCCACATCGGACGGTGAGGGCCTGGTAACCCGAGCGCAACCTCTCTACCCTGATCGATAGGCGCCGTATCGTGTCGACCGGGGAGCAGCGCGTGATCATTGACGGTTGGGGGTCAGGCGCACTTCCCGTGGAACGGTCGTGCCGTCGTGACCTCTGAGCGGCCCGCGCTGCCGGGCCCGCCCTATTTCTTCCTCAGCTACGTTCCCCCACCGACCCACAACGACCGCACCCCGGGCGACCACTGGGTCCGCCGCTTCTACCACGATCTCAACCTGGCGATCGACGGCCGGCCCGGCGACCGGTTACGCCGGCAGGGTTTCGCCGACTTCATGGTGCGGCCCCCGGACGACCGGACGGAACGAAAACGCACAGCGCTCGCCGAGGCCGAGGTGTTCGTGCCGTTGTACTCACCGGACTATCTCAACCGCGACGACTCGCGCCGGGAACGGGAGTGGTTCCGGCAACGGCTGATCCGGGCCGGCCGCCCGCCCGACGGCGACAACATCCTGCCGGTCCTGTGGATCCCGTCGCCCGCCGCCGTGCACGCGCCGGACCAGGCCCGGGCCGTGGCGATGGCCGCCGACGTGGACGCGTACGCCGCCAACGGCATGAGCGCGCTCTGCCGGCTCCAGAAGTTCCAGCACGCCTACAAGGAGGTGCTGGGCCGACTCGCCCAGCACATCGTCGACACCGCCGAGCAGACACCACTGCAACCGGCCGAGCCGCCGACCGGCCCGACCGACCTGCCGTCGTCGCCGACCAGCGAGGTGCCGTTCCGGGCGGTGGTGATCGCGCCCGGGGAACCGGCCGACCCGGGCCGGCTCAACGGGCGGTCCGACACCCACGCCGGCCGGTGGCGCCCGTTCCGCGACCGGCCGCCGGTGGTCGACGACGTGACCGACGCGGTCCAACGGCTGCGGATGCCGATCGACGTCCGCGACTTCGTGCCGGACGCCGGGCTGTTCCGGGGCTGCCCGGGCGTACTCCTGATCGATCCTCGGGTGGTCGAGACGCCGGACGGCGCGGAGGCCGTCCGCGCGGCGGTCGCCTCACTGCACCGCTGGGTGGGGGTCGTGGTGATCATCGAAGACTCGGCACCCGGCCGCCGCTCGCACGCGGCGGTGCTGCTCGACCGGGCCATCGAGATCTTCCCGGCCGCGGCACGCCCGCTGGCGATCACCACGTACGACGACTGGCGGGCCGGGATCCACGGCCTGGTCGACCGGATGCGCCGCCGCTACCTGGAGGCGAGACCGGCCTACCCGCCGCCGGGACGGCCGATCAGCAAACCCCGGCTCTGGGAGAACCCGCCGCCCGACGAGGGAGTGGACACATGACCCGACGCGAGGGACAGGTCGTCACCTTCTACTCCTACAAGGGCGGCACCGGCCGGACGATGGCGCTGGCGAACGTCGCCTGGATCCTCGCCGCCAACGGCAAGCGGGTGCTCGCCGTCGACTGGGACCTGGAATCCCCCGGCCTGTCGCGCTTCTTCGCGCCGTTCATCGACCGGGACGCGCTGGAGAGCACCGGCGGGGTGATCGACCTGATCCGGGAGTACGAGTGGGCCACCACCACCAAGCAGGACAAGGGCGACGACCGCTGGCACGAGCAGTACGCCCGCGTGCACAAGTACTCGTTCTCGCTGAACTGGTCCAACTTCCCCGGTGACGGGACGCTCGACTTCCTCGGCGCGGGCCAGCAGAACAACGACTACGCCGGCGCGCTCGCCGGGATGAACTGGGACGAGTTCTACGAGCGGCAGGGCGGCGGCTACTTCTTCGACGCGCTTCGCGCCGACATGAAACGCAACTACGACTACGTGCTGATCGACAGCCGGACCGGGTTCTCCGACGTCGCCGACATCTGCACCATCCAACTGCCGGACGTGCTGGTCACCTGCTTCACCCTCAGCGAGCAGGGCATCACCGGCGCCGCCAAGGTGGCGCGGCTGGTCGAGCACCGCTACGGGTCGCGGCGGATCCGGGTGCTGCCCGTGCCGATGCGGATCGACCCGGCGGAGAAGGTCAAGGCGGACACCGGGCGGGCGGTGGCGCGCCAGCGTTTCAGCGGCCTGCCGAGCGGGATGAGCGAGGCCGACCGGGACCGGTACTGGGCCCGGATGCAGGTGCCCTACCAGGCGTTCTACGCGTACGAGGAACTGCTCGCCACGTTCGCAGACCAGCCCGGCGTCAACGGGTCGCTGCTGTCCGCGTACGAGGTGCTGGCCCGGGAGATCACCCGGGGCGAGGTGGAGTCGCTGCCGCCGATGAGCAGCGCGGTACGCGAGCGGGTCAACGCCCGGTTCACCCGTACCTCCACCTCGGTGGAGAACGAGATCCTGCTCCGGCACGCCCCGTACGACCGGGTGTGGGCGGAGTGGATCGGGCACCTGCTGGTCTCGGCCGACGTCCGGGTCACCGATCCGTGGTTCGCCGAGGACGAGACGCCCCGGACGGCCCGGGAGCTGATCATCGTGTCGGAGTCCAACGCCACCGAGGAGGCGGTGCTCGCCGCGCCGGACCGCTCGCCCGACCAGGTGCCGCTCGTCGTGTACGTCGCGGACGTGCGGCGCCTGGCGAACGTGCCCGCCGCGCACACCGTCTCGGTGGCCGGCCTGGAGGCCCGGACCGCCGCCGCGCGGATCCTGCGCCTGGTCGGCCGCGAGGGGGTGCCGGCCGACCTGGAACTGCCGACCGGTCCCCGGTTCCCCGGCCGCGACAACACGGTGTTCGAGGTGCCGGGCCGCAACAAGCGCTTCACCGGCCGGGAGGCGGACCTGCGCGAGCTGCGGACACTGCTGCGCAGCAGCCCCAAGGTGGTGCTCTCCGGCACCGGGCCGGTGGCGTTGCAGGGCATGGGCGGCATCGGCAAGAGCCAGCTCGCGCTGGAGTACGCCCACCGCTACCGCGCCGCGTACGACATGGTGTGGTGGATCGACGCCGACCAGGTGCCGTTCATCGAGTCGGCCATCGGTGACCTGGCGCCCTACCTGGGCGTACCGTCGTCGGAATCGAACCGGGAGAACGCCCGGCTGGTGCTCCAGGCGCTGCGCCGCACCGACCTCCGCTGGCTACTGATCATGGACAACGCGGACGAGGTCGAGGGCGTCCTGCCGTACGTGCCGGACGGCAAGGGCCACGTCCTGATCACCTCCCGGAACCTGCAGTGGGTGGAGCGGGCCACCACCGTCCAGGTCGACGTGTTCAAGCGCGCGGAAAGCATCCAGCACCTCACCGAGCGGGTGCCGACCATGCGCGTCGACCAGGCCGACCGGATCGCCGCCCTGCTCGGTGACCTGCCGATCGCGGTGACCGCCGCCGCGGCCTGGCTGGCCGACACCGGCCACTCGGTGGACAGCTACCTCACCGAGATCGCCAGGTTCGGGCCGGGCGCGGTGATGGAGCCGAACAGCAACGTCTCCGTGGAGGCCACCTGGGAGCTGTCACTCAACCACCTGCGGACCCGCAACCCGGCCGCCTACCGGGTACTGCAACTCTGCTCGGTGTTCGCGCCGGAGATCTCCGCCGACCTGGTCTACAGCGACGAGTTCGCCGAGGCGCTGGTGCCGTTCCACCCGCAGGCGAAGGAGCGGCTGGTCCGCCAGCAACTGGTGCAGCAGGCCAACCGGCTCGCCCTCCTCCGGGTCGACCTGCGGGCCGAGAACCCGTCCGGCGGCGAGCGGGGCCGAGGCGGCCTGGTGCTCATGCACCGCCTGCTCCAGCACGCCGTCCGGTCCCGGATGACGGAGGCGGAACTCGACGAGGCCCGCAGGCAGGTCCACCTGGTGCTCGCCGCCGCCCGGCCGGAGGGCGAGGTCGACGACCCCGACGGCTGGCCCAGGTTCCGGGTCATCTGGCCGCACCTGGAGGCGGCGAAGGCGCCGCTGAGCCGCAAGGTGGAGGTGCGGGCCCTCATGATCGACCGGGTCCGTTACCTCCAGTTGCGCGGCGACCTGGAGACCGGCCGGCGGCTCGGGCAGGAGGTCGCGCGGACCTGGGAGCAGATGCTCGCGGAGGAGACCGACCCGCGGGCGCGCGACGACCTGCGCCGGCAGTTGCTGCACCTCCAGTTCAACCTCGCCAACATCCTCGCCTTCCTCGGGCAGTTCACCGAGTCGCGGGCGCTGGACGAGGAGGTGCTGGCGGCCCAGCGGGACCTGCTCGGCGAGGACCACCCGCACACGCTGATGACCGCCGGCGGGCTCGCCCGCGACCTGCGCGGCATGGGCATGTACAGCGAGGCGCTGCGCCTGGACGAGATCACGTTCAACGCGTGGAAGCGGAACTTCACCGAGGAGCACCCGCGTACCCTCGCCGCGCTCAACAACCTCGCCAGCACCCAGCGCCTGATGGGTGACTTCCGGGAGGCCCGCAAGAACGACGAGATGGTGCTGGCCGGGCGCCGCGCGATCCTCGGGGAGAACCACCCGGACACGCTCGCCTCCTCCGCGTACGTCGGCATCGACATGCGCGACGCGGGCGACTTCGAGCAGTCGGTCGCCCGCCTGCGCAGCGTCCACCGGGACCTGCTGCACACGGCCGGGGCCGAGCACCTGATCACCCTGCGGACGCAGACGAACCTGGCGGTGTCGCTGCGCGCGGCCGGGCACGCGGTCGAGGCGGGCAAGCTCCTCGAAGCCGCGTACGAGCTGCTGAACGAGCGGTTCGGGCCGGACAACCCGGAGACGCTCACCTGCCGGCTGAGCCTGTCGATCAACCTGCTCACCGTCGACCTGTTCCAGCGCGCCAGCCGGGAACTCACCGAGGTGCACCGCATCTACCAGCGCAACCTCGGCCCGGCGCACCCGCTGACCCTGGTCTGCATGGTCAACCTGGCCATGGTGGCCCGCCGCGCCGGGGACTTCGCCGAGGCGCGGCAGCTCGCCGGCCGGTCCGCCGACGCGCTCGCCGGGGTGCTCGGCAGCGGGCACCCGTACCCGCTCTCCGGCTGGATGAACCAGGGCATCTGCATCGCCGAACAGCCCGACCCGCCGGAGGGCCGGGAGGCCGCGGACCTGGAGGCGCTGAGCCTGCTGGGGCGCGCCCACGACGGGCTGGTCCGGATCCTCGGTCGCGACCACACGAACACGCTGCGCTGCCGGGCGAACCTGGTGGTGATGCAGGAGCGGGTGGAGAGCGGCCGGCGGGCGGAGGTGGAGGCGGTCACCCGCGAGCTGGCCTACCGGCTGGGCGAGAACCACCCGGCGGTCGAGGCCGTCCGGGAGAGCCGGTTGCAGCGGCGCATCATCGACCCGCATCCGATCTGACCGCGGCCCGCTCCACCGGGTCGGCCAGCCACGCGAGGATCTCCGGCAGCACCTCCACCGCGCCGAAGTGTGCGCTGCGCGGCTGCACGTGCAGTTGCGCGCCGGGGATCTGCTCGGCCAGCCAGCGGGTGTGGCTGGCCGGGGCGAAGTTGTCGTCGGCGCCGTGCCACAGCCGGACCGGCATCCGGATGTCCGCGAGCGTGATCCCCCAGTCGGCGCGCAACGCCAGCACGTCGTCGATCCAGCCGTGCGGCCCCTGGCGCAGCGCCTCGGCATAGGCGTCGGTGAGCTGCCGGCGGATCGGCACGCCCGCCACCACCCGGCGGTCGGCCGCGGTCATCTGCTCGACCAGCAGCGCCAGCAGCGAGCCCGGGTCGTCCATGGTCCGTTCGGCCCGCAACCGCAACTGCTCGGCGAGCACCGGCACGTCGTGCTCGGCGGCACCGTAGTCCCGGACGTTGGCGTCGGTCATGCCACCGAACCAGTCCAGCCCGGCCGCCCCGGCCGGGGCGAGACCGACCAGGACGGCGGTCCGTCGTACCCGCTCCGGCAACAGCGCGGCGCAGGCCAGGGCGTGCGGGCCGCCGCCGGAGCGTCCCACCACCGAGAACCCGTCCAGGCCGAGGTCGTCGGCGATGGCCGCGACGTCCGCCGCGGCGTCCGCGACCCGGCGGCCGGGCAGCCGGCTGGAACCGCCGTAACCCGGCCGGTCGTACGAGATCAGCCGTACGCCGAGCCGGTGCAGCACGATGGACCGTGGTCGTGGACCGTTGCGGCTGCCGGGTGTGCCGTGCATCAGGAACACCGGCCAGCCGCGTTGCGCCCCGGCGATGTCGACCGCCAGGTTCCTCCTTCCCGTCCGGACGATGTGCTCTCGGTGCCGGGGCGAGTGTGCCAATCGGGGCCTCCGAACGGGTGGTGGCGGTACGGGTGGCGTGGTCAGACCGCCTCGGCGGCCGGGAGCTGGCCGGGCCGGTCGAGGTGACCGGACTGGTCGGCGGGCGGGTCCGACGCGGCGAGGACGCGCAGCGTGTCGAGGGCTGATGCCAGCGAGACCTCGGCCGGCACCCGGTCGTAGGCCCGCAGGTAGTCCAGGAGCAGCCGGCACAGGCTCGCCTCGTCGAGGAACTCGTCCGGCAGCCGGTGCGCGAGCAGGGCGTGCATCGTCCTCGGCGGGATCTTCGGCCAGGCCAGGTCGGCGTACTCGTTCAGCGCCATCAGCAGCCACAGCGCGGTGCGGTTGTCGACCCGGGCGGCCGCGAACTGCTCGGCCATCTCGGCCGACACCACGCCGTCCTCCAGCGGCAGCTCCGCGAGCCGGTCCTCGATGTCGGCGAGCACCCGGCGGACCCGGGGCACGTACCGCTGCGGCAGCCGGTGGAGCCCGTGCCGCAGGATGAGCGCGTGCAGCACCGCGTGGTCGTCGGTCGTGCCGAGCGAGTCGACCAGTTCCGGGAACTCGTCGATCAGGTACGGGCACGAGATGATCAGCTCGGGCGGGGCGGTCGGCGAGTCGGGCAGCCGGCTCAGCGCCACCCGGGTCAGCCCGCACACCACCTCGCGGGGCAACTGCGCGCCGTCCTCGGCGAGACATTCCAGCAGGACCGTGGCGCTCGTGCTGGACACCGCCTCCGGTGACTCGACGGCGCGCGCCCACAGCCGCCGGTAGCTTCGCTCGTCGTACAGGATGAGCTGGTGCAGGGACGGCACCGGCCAGCGGCGGGTGGCGAGCGAGACCAGGTCGGCGTGGAAGCGGCCGGCCTCGAAGCTGTCCGGCTGCTGGCCGCGCCACGTCCGCGCGCCCGCCTGCAGCTGGCCGTAGGTGGTGATGTCGCCGAGCAGCCGCGCCTCCTCGGCGGCCACGTTCACCGTCTCGCCCCGGCCCTCGCGCCGCCGCTCGGCGACGATCCGGCCGTCGGCGTCCCGGTCGAGCCAACTGATCATCGCGAGCTGGCCCTTCTCGTCCAGCCCCGCCCGCCACAGCCGGACCGTGGACACCCAGGTCGCCTCGTCCATCAGGTCGGTGTGGCGTACGCCGTCCGGTGACACCAGCGCGGCGAGCGCGACCAGGTTCGCGGTGTACGCGGCGAGCAGCCGCACCGGGTCGTACGGCGCGGGCCGGTAGCCGTCCACGCCGGCCAGGTCGGTCCGCTGCCGGGCCTCGGCCAGCAGGCCGGCGATGGTCTCCACGATCCCGTCCCGCTCCTGCGGGTGACGGGAGCTGAGTTCACGGGCGAAGCCGACGACCGCCTCCCGCTTCACCAGCGGCTGGTGGGAGAGCAGCGCCCGGAACTGGCCGGTGTCCAGCTGGTAGCCGAAGCCGGCCGGGCTGCGGGTGTGCCGGCGCAGCTCGGCCAGGCTCCGCAGCGCCCCGATGACGTACTCGGCGATCAGGAAGTCGCCGATCGTGGTGTGCAGGAACTCGTACGTGCGCCGGGCGTCCTCGCCCTGCACGTCGTCCGGGCCGTACACCACGAAGAACGCGGCCGTGACCAGCTGTTCCGGGCCGAGCACGTCGCCGAGTTCGAACCGGGAGCCGTCGCCGGCCCCGGCCCGGAAGCAGTCGAGGTCGAGGCGGAGCGCGGCCCGGTTCACCAGTTCCCGGTTGCGGTTGAACATGGCGAACGCGGTGATCGCCAGGTCGCGCCGGAGCTGGTGCTCGCGGGCCTCCCGCTCGTGGGGCGGAAGCGCGATCGGCGCCTTCTCGCTCACCTGCCGCCTGATGAACGCGGTGAGCAGGCCGGTGAACAGGTCGGACCGGGAGATGGCGGCGCCGGGACGGCGGTCGGCCCAGTGCTCGTTGTAGTAGATCGCCAGCAGCGTGAGCAGCAGCGGCTGGCGGGCCAGCTCGCCGTGCGACAGCAGTTCCCGGGCGGACAGGAGGCGGTAGCCGGGCCGGTCCTCGTTCGCCGCGTTCACGGCGGCCAGCCAGGCCGTCACCTGGGCGTCGGTCAGGTCCTCCAGGCGGACCAGCACGGTGCCCTGCGGCACGCTGGCGCGGTCCATCACCAGGATCCGGGACGTGATGATCGGGATTACCGAGTAGCCCAGGTCCCACTGGGTCTCCTGGAACTCGGCCACCCGGTCGATGTACTGCGAGTGGGCTGTGCCGGTGACCTGGACGAGTTCGTCGAACCCGTCGAAGATCACTACGACGGTCGTGTGCCGGGTGGCCCGGCGCAGGTCCGCCCAGCGGATGCGCTCGTCCATCACCTGCTCGATCGCGGCCTCGATCTGCTCCGTCGGCGACGTGTCCCCGGACATCCGGCGCAGCGGCACCACGATCGCGGTGAACCGGCTCGCCGGCAGCCGGGCCGCGATCACCCGGGTCAGCAGCGTCTTGCCGGCGCCCGGCTGGCCGAGGAGCAGCAGCGGACGGTGCAGGCTCGCCGGGTCGGTCAGGTATTCGGAGAGGAACCCGACGAGGTCACCCCGGCGCGGCTGGTCCTCCCACCAGCGCTCCCGCTCCGGTGACGTGTGCTTGCCGTACTCGGCGGCCCGGAAGTCGGGGCTGATGAAGCCGCTGTCCACGTTCGGCAGCCGCAGGTGGAAGTCGACGTCCTTGATCCGCAGCAGCGGCTGCCGGAACACCGCCGCCAGCGAGCCGGTGAGCCGGTCGAGTGATTCGCGGAGCAGATCGGGCCGGTCCGCGGGCACCGGGCCGGGCAGCTCGGCGAGGTTGCGGTAGAGCTGCGCCAGCGCGTCCAGCCGGGCCGACACCTCGGTGGTCAGTTTCCGGTTGTCGATCAGGTTGTGCTCGATCGCCTGCCGGATCATCCGGAACCCGAACTCGGGAAGGTCAGCGGCGAGCCGGTCGAAGCGGTCCTCGTAGTGCCACATGGCCCGGCCCACCACACGGGTGCGCATCGAGGTGAGGTCGAGCCCGCGCCGCACCGACGGCCAGGCGGCCAGGCCCGCGCAGAAGGCGATGGTGGCGTCGTAGAGCTTGACGTACGCGGCCTCGACGTCCCGCCGGGTGTCGTCCATCCCGTGCACGGAGGAGGGCAGCGGGAAGTAGCCGCCGTCGATCTCCTGGGGGAGCGTGTGGTGCCGCCGTTCGGCCGGCAGCATGCCGACCTTCTCCTCGTCGGTCAGTTCCAGCCGGTCGAAACCCGGCCCGACCTCGTCGCGGAAACCGTCGAAGAATGCGGAGAGGGCCAGCACGGTATGGCTGGCCTCCAGCAGCTCGTAATACGATTTCCCGCCGGTCGCCCGGATGCGCCCGGCCTGGTTTCCGGTGGCGTCCCGGACGAGCTGCATGAGTGCGTTCTTCGGGCCGAGCAGCGCCAGCGCCGTACCGCTGGTGAGGGCCCCGGCGCCCAGGATCCCCGCGCTGACGACCTTGTCGGTCTCGGTGATGCGCGCGCTGCCCGGGGCCAGCAGTCGTAACGCATCTCGATAGCTGAGGCTCGAACGGCGCGGCATGCCGCCCCTTCCGCTGCTGGCGATCGGGATTCTTCAAGGATAGAAACTTCAGTGACGGAAAGCTATCGATCCCGCACCGGGCGGCGGCCCTGCGCCGACTTTTCCATTCATTCACCTCATTCAACCGGCAATGCGGCCAAGGCGTCCCGGCCGCTATCGTCGACGGGTGGACCACACACGGGTACGGCAGGCGTACGGGGCGGTCGCGACGCTCTACATCGAACTGATCGGCACCACCGGGCAGGTGCACGCGGACGACCTCGCCCTCATCGGCCGCCACCTGGCCGTCCGGACCGGTCCGGTGCTCGACCTGGGATGCGGACCCGGTCACCTCACCGGCCATCTCCGCTCGCTGGGCGTCGACGCCACCGGAATCGACATGGTTCCCGAGTTCGTCGCGCACGCGCGGGCGACGCATCCGGACGGCGCGTACCGGCTCGGGTCGCTGGACGACCTCGACGTCCCGGACCACTCCGTCGCCGGCATCCTCGCCTGGTACTCGCTGATCCACCTCCCACCACCTGATCTCGACGCCGTGCTGGCGGAGTTCCACCGCGCGATCGTGCCGGGTGGGCCGCTCGTGGCCGGCATCTTCGTCGGCGACGAGGTGGGCGCCTTCGACCACAAGGTCACCACCGCGTACCGCTGGCCGTTGGACGAGTTCTCCGCGCGGCTGCGACAGGCCGGGTTCGCCGAGGTCGAGCGCCTGACGCGCCTGGACAACAAGGCCCACCGGCCGCACGCCGCCGTCGCGGCCGTCGCGGCCGTCGCGTCCGGCGGCTGATCGGCCGACCGTCCGGGCGAGCGCGGATGCTCACCGCCGTGCCAGGATCGGCGTTCGGAGCCCGACGGCCGGAAGGACACCATGCCCGCGTACGCCATCGCCCATCTCCAGGACGCCGTACCGCACCGGGACATCGCCGAGTACATCGAGCGGCTTCCGGGCACGCTCGCCCCGCACGGCGGCCGTATCCTCGTGCACGCCACCCCGCACGAGGTGAAGGAGGGCACCTGGCCCGGCGCCGTCGTGATGCTCGGCTTCCCGGGGATCGCCGAGGCGCGGGCGTGGTGGGACTCGCCCGCCTACCAGGAGATCGCGCCGTTGCGCTCCCGGCACATCGAGGGCGACATCATCCTGGTCGAGGGCGTCCCCGAGGACTACGCCCCGACCGGCATCGTGCAGGCGATCCGGGCGGCGGCCTCCTGAGCCGTCCCGGCCGGCGCGCCCGCGACCTGGGGATCGTCGTCGGATCGCTGCCCACCGGGCCGCACAACGCCATCACCGACGTTCCCGGCGTCCTGGTGGGCCACACCACCGTCGACGACGGCGCCGACCTGCACACCGGCGTCACCGCGATCGTGCCGGGGCAGCTCGGCGCCGGGCGGTGGACGCTGCCCGCCGCGGTGTACGCCGGCAACGGCCACGGCAAGCTCGTCGGCTCGACCCAGGTGGACGAACTCGGCGTGCTGGAGTCTCCGGTCGTGCTGACCGCCACGCTGTCGGTGTTCCGGGCGGCGGACGCGCTGCTCGGGCACCTGATGGGGCGCCGGCCGGACGGGCTGTCGTTCAACCCGCTGGTCGGCGAGACGAACGACGGGCACCTGTCGGACATCCGGCGGCGCCCGATCAACGAGGCCCACGTCCTGGCCGCCGTCGCGGGAGCGACCGGCGGTCTGCCCGCGGAGGGCTGCGTCGGGGCCGGTACCGGCACCACCGCCCTCGGCTACAAGGCGGGCGTCGGCACCTCGTCCCGCACGGTCCGAGCCGACGGCCGTACGCGGACGGTCGGCGTGCTGGTGCAGTCCAACTTCGGTGGCGTCCTCACCGCACTCGGTGTGCCGCTACCGGTCGACGAACTGGTCCCGGCCGCCGGCCGGACCGAACCGCCCGGCAACTCGTGCATGATCGTGGTGGCGTGCGACGTACCCCTGGACGCGCGCCAGCTCCGGCGGCTCGCCCGCCGGGCGGTGTTCGCGATGGCCCGGGTGGGTGCGTCGTTCAGCAACACCAGCGGGGACTACGCGATCGCGTTCACCACGTCGGACCAGCCACCGATCCCGGACGGCGCGATCGATCCGGTGTTCACCGCCGTACTGGACGCGGTGGAGGAAGCGCTGCTCAACTCGCTGTTCACCGCCGTCACCACCACCGGCGTGGGCGGTCGTACCAGTCACGCGGTTCCCCACCGGGCGGCGGTCGAGCGGCTGGCGGCGGCGGGACGGCTCACCGCCCGGCCGTACGCTAAATCCACTGTCGACGGACCGCGGTGACCGACGGACGACAGTCGTGTTGACAGCGGTGATCGATACGGCGCACGCTTCCGGTGGACGTCGCGGGGGGCGCTCGTCATCAACGTCCGCCTGGCGGGAGCCATCGCCTACCTGCGGGGCTACGACCTCGACGACCCGCACACGCAGGCGATGATCCCGCTCGTCGCGGTGGGCTCGAACATCCAGTCGACGCTGACCGGCGCGGCCGGCCGGTCCGCCAACAAGCTGTTCACCCCGCTGCAGTCCTCGTAGCGCTTACCCGGGAAGACCGGGCAGGCGTCGCCGCTTCCCATGGTGACGATGACGTCGGAGGACTCGGCGGTGGCGTACTCCAGTAGTTTGGGGTCTGGTCGGTGATGTCGATGCCGACCTCGCGCACGGCCTCGACGGCGGCGGGGTTGACGGTCGCGGCCGGGGGCCGAGCGGATGACCGCGGCCCTCCTGGCGAGATCGCTGCCCACGTCCGTGCTGTCGAACGGAGGATGTCGATGCTCGCGGTGATGGGAGGGCGACGTGGCTGACCCGGAGCCTCGCTCGGGCAACCCCGCCTCCACAGTCGGCATGTCGGGTCCGGTGCCGGTCATCGCGCTGACCGGCTACCTGGGCGCGGGAAAGACGAGCCTGCTCAACCACCTGCTGCGTCGGCCCGGCGCTCGCCTGGGCGTTGTCGTGAACGACTTCGGTACGTTGAACGTGGACGCAGCCCTCGTGACCGGGCAGGTCGACGAAGCCGCAGTCATCTCCGGTGGCTGCATCTGCCACCTCCCGGACGCAGGTGGTCTGCACGACGCGCTCCATCGCCTTTCCCGGCCTCGGCTGCGGCTGGACGCGATCCTGGTCGAGGCCAGCGGTGTGGCCGAACCGGTCGACCTCGCTCGTCTCATCAGGCTCGGCAACCCCAAGGAGATCCGGCCCGGCGGTCTCATCGAGGTGATCGATGCGGTCGAACATTTCCATACCGTTGACCTGCGGCCGGAGCCACCCGTCCGCTATGCGGCGGCGACGCTCGTCGTCATCAACAAGACGGACCTGTTGCCGCCCACGGACCGTGACCGGGTGCTCGACCGGATCCAGGAACGGGTACGGCGACGCAACTCCCACGTGCAGATCGTCACTGCCCGGCACAGCCGGATCGATCCGACGCTCGTGTTCGACACCGCCGTCGACAAGGATCCGGTCGACGAACTCCCGCTCGCCCAGCTTGTCCGTGAGCGCCACCACGACCATGACCACGACCATGCGCGAGCGGCCTCTGCGGAACTGGCACAGCCCGTTTCTCCGAGCATGCTGATCGACCTGGTCGAAGATCCTCCTTCTGGTGCCTACCGGCTCAAGGGCCGGGTGCGGGTACGCGGTCACCGTGCCGAGCAGGGCTTCGCCGTGCATGTCGTCGGAAGTCTGATCCATGTCACCCCGCTACCGGAGCCGCCGCCGGTCGGCGAACTCGTCGCGATCGGCATGCACCTGGACGAGTTCGCCACGCAACAGCGGTTGGACGCTGTTGCGACCACGCCGGCGGACCGGCCCGACGTTGCCGGGCTCCGACGGTTGCACCGCTACCGCACGCTCAGTGGACGACGTCTGGCTCAGGGGTCTGGCTAGGTGGCGGAGCACACGATGGCCGAATAGCCGGCCGGGCCGCTACGGGCCGGCATCTTGCCATCAGGACGCTCCTGATGGTCACGGGTGCCCAGATGCGCATTTGACAATGACTTTCGTTTTGGGCGAGGGTCGTGGGTCGTGACGCCCTCCAGAGCCGCCGACCTCGCCGCCGGACCGGATGTCCCCGCCGCCGGCACCCCGGCTCGAGAGAACCTACGTCCGTCGGTTCCCACTCGTGGCGCGGTTGCTGTCCTGCTGGTCCTGCTCGCCGTTTCGCTCGTGGTGACGATCGGGCTCGGCCCGGCCACCATCCCACCCGGCGAGACGGCCCGGTACCTCTGGGCCGCGGTCACCGGTGGGCGCATCGCCGCCGAGGAGGTGACCACGTACCAGATCATCTGGCAGATCCGTACGCCTCGGGTGTTGCTTGCCGCGCTCGTAGGTGCGGGCCTGGCCGCGGTCGGGGTGGCGATCCAGTCCCTGGTGCGCAACGTCCTGGCCGATCCGTACGTGTTGGGGGTCTCCTCCGGGGCTTCGGTGGGCGCCGTCGCAGTCACGGTCGCCGGAGGTCTCGGTGCGCTGGGCATCTACGCGGTCTCCGCCGGTGCCTTTGTCGGCGCGATGGCCGCCGCGGTGCTGGTCTACCTGGCCGCGTACAGCCGCGCGGGTGTCACGCCGCTGCGTCTCGTGTTGACCGGCGTAGTCATGTCGTTCGGGTTCCAGGCCTTGATGGCGGTGATCATCTACTTCACGCCGGACAGCGAGGCCACCGCCACGATGCTTTTCTGGTCGATGGGCAGCTTCGGCGCCGCGACCTGGGGGGGCCTGCCGCTGGTGGCGGGCACCGTCGTGATCGGCGTACTCGTCCTGTACCGGCACAGCCGTACCCTCGACGTGCTGACCTTCGGTGACGAGGCATCCACCAGCCTGGGTGTCGACCCGACCCGCATGCGTCGGCGGCTGTTCGTCATCACCTCGCTTGTCACCGGTGCGATGGTGGCGGTCAGCGGGGCGGTCGCCTTCGTCGGCCTGGTGTTACCGCACCTGGTCCGCATCGTGGTCGGCGCCTCGCACCAGCGGGTGCTGGTCGTCGCGCCGCTGGCCGGGGCCGTCTTCATGGTCTGGGTCGACCTGATCTCCCGCACTCTGGTGGCACCCCGGGAGCTACCGCTGGGTGTGATCACCGCCCTGCTCGGCGTACCGGTGTTCCTCGCGCTGATGCGTCGCCGTGGCTACCTGTTCGGCGGCCGATGATGGATCTTCGATTCGACGACGTCACGGTGGCGATCGACGGCACCGTGATCGTCCGTGATCTGTCGCTCGACGTGCCGGACGGGCAGGTCGTCGGGCTGATCGGACCGAACGGATCCGGCAAGTCGACAGCACTGCGCTGTGTGTACCGGGCCCTACGGCCCAGCCGTGGAACGGTCTGGGTCGGCTCCGACGACCTGGCCACCCTGCCGCTGCGCCGCAGCGCGCGGTCGGTCGCCGCGTTGACCCAGGACGGCGGCACCGACCTCGACTTCACCGTCGCCGAGACGGTGGCGCTCGGTCGCGCCCCTCACCTCCGCGGCAACCAGCCGCTCAGCGAACGGGAGCTGGCCCTGTGCCGCCGGGCGATGGCCCGGCTCGACCTGCTGCACCTGGCCGACCGCGGGATGCTCAGCTTGTCCGGCGGTGAGCGGCAGCGGGTGTTCGTCGCCCGCGCCCTCGTGCAGGAACCGCAGATCCTGGTGCTCGACGAGCCAACCAACCACCTCGACGTCCGGCACCAGATCGAGCTGCTGTCGCTGCTGCGCGGGTCAGGGCTGACCGTGCTCGTCGTCCTGCACGACCTGAACCTCGCCGCTGCCGCCTGCGACCGGATAGGCGTGCTGTCACACGGACGGCTCGTCGCCGCCGGGACCCCGGCCGACGTCCTGACCGCTGACCTGATCCGGACGGTGTTCGGCGTCGCGGTCAGCGTCGTGCCGCACCCACTGACCGGCGACCCACAGCTGCTCTACTCCCTCGACTCCGCACCCTCTCCGGAAGGACACTTCAGATGAACGGGACCACGCGCCGGCCCGCCGCGCTCCGTACCGCGCTGGCGTCGTTGGCCGCCTCAGCGCTGCTCGCCGGGTGTGGTGCCGAGGTCGAACCGAGTGGAAGCGACGTACGGAAGGTCACCGTCAACCGGTGCGGCGAACCCGTCGAGTACACCCTTCCGCAACGCACGGTCGTCTACGAGGGCGGCAGCGCCGACAAGATGTTCGCCCTCGGCCTCACCGACCACGTCCACGGCTACGTCATGCCGCCGGCCAACCCGCCCGTGACCGAATCGCCCTGGGCCGCCGAGTACGCCAAGGTCGAGTTCCTCAGCGACGACCTGCTCAACCGGGAACTCCTCGTCCAGGCCAAGGCCGACTTCGTGGTCGCCGGCTGGAACTCTGGACTCAGCGACAAGCGTGGCACCTCCCCGGAGATCCTCGACGGGCTCGGCATCCAGAGCTTCATGCACGCTGAATCCTGCTTCAACTACCCGAACCATCCCGAGCGGCACGCCCCGTTCGACGGCCTCTACACCGACCTGGAGCGGCTCGGCGAGATCTTCGGCGTGCAGGACCGCGCCGCCACAATGGTCACCGACCTGAAGCGCCGGGTCGAGGCGGTCAAGGCACAGGCACCGGAGACCCAGACCCCGGTGTTCCTCTACGACTCCGGCACCGACCAGCCGTTCACCGCCGGCAAGCAGGTGCCCCCGAACGACATCATCACCTTCGCCGGAGGTCGGAACATCTTCGCCGACCTGGACGCCCGGTGGACGCAGGTCGGCTGGGAAGCGGTGGTCCAGGCCCGGCCCGAGGTGATCATCATCCTCGACTACCAGGACCAACCGGCCGAGGAAAAAATCAAGTTCCTGAAGACCTCGCCCACCACGAAGAGCCTGCCCGCGGTGGTCAACAACCGCTTCTTCGTCCTCGACTACAACGAGGGCATCAGCAGCCCGCGCAACATCGACGGGCTGGAGAAGTTCGCCGCGTACCTGCGGGACCTGAACTCCTGACCGGCAGCGAACGAGCATCCACGCCCGCGGGTGCCGGGCCCGGCACCCGGCGCTCCCGGCGGGGGGTGGTGCTCTGGTCCGGGCTGGCCGCCGCAGCGGCCAGCCCGGACCTCGCCGCCGGGGTGGGCCGGTCGGTCGCTGTGACGGCGGTCGCGGCGACCGTGGTGGGCGCCGGTCAGAGCGCCTGCCGGCCGGCCTCACCTCTGCTCGGGCTCTCACTGGCGGCCGGCTGGCGGATGGGACCGACTGCGCCTGCGGTCAACGGATCAGCAGGCCGATCTCCGGCGAGCCCGGCACGCCCGATCCGCCGAGCGGGCGGGCCGTCATTCCCGATTCGTCCGCCAGTTCCTCGAGGCTCAGCGTCGCCCAGTCGTAGGTGTCTTCCACGGTCCTGACGACCTCGCTGCCGGACAGCACCTTCCAGGTTGTCCGCCAGCGCATCAGCTTGGGTGCGGCCACCTCGGCCGAGGTCCACCATTCGTACGTCTGCGTGCCGATCGTCTCGCGGAGCATGCGGATGGGAGGTAACGGACGGGCCTCGTGCCCGCCCATCAGTTCGACGGCCACCGGCGCTCCCACCGGCAGGCGGGAACGCAGAAGTTCCCACAGCCGGCCCCGGTCCGTGGCGTCCAGGTGGCCCAGCACGCCGAAGATGACGGCAGTGCTGATTCGGTCGGGCAGCCGTAGGTCCGGTGCCTGATCAGCGACGACGGTGACCCGCCTACGCAGGTCCGGATCGTTCAGTACCCGGCTGGTCAGGATCGCGCGCATGGGGGTGGAGGGCTCGACGGCCAGGATGGTGGCGGCACGCAGCCGGTTCGCGATGAGTTCGGTCAGCCGGCCGGTGCCGGCCCCGATCTCGACGACCGGTCCATGTGACGGATCGACGGACCGTAATGCTGTCACCAGCGGGCCGGAGCTGGTGCGGACGTGCCGCTGCGCGACCATCTCGTAGAACTCCGCCGAGGTGCTGTAGAAGTCGGTGGCCATGAAACTCTCCGATCCGATCAGGGGGTGCTGGGCCAGGCGTTGACCGCCGGTAGGCCGAGCCGGGAGAGCACCGCGGCGACGACCTCGCGGCGCCGCGGCGTGAGGAAGAAGTGGTCGCCGGAGAACGTGGACACCGTGGTGTGGCCGGTGGTCACGGTCGCCCAGCCGGCACCGTCCGCGGCGCTGCATTCCGGGTCGGCATCGCCGACGAGCACCATGATCGGGCATTCCAGCGGTGGTGCGGGCCGCGCGACGTAGGTCTCTGACAGCCGATAATCGTTGCGGACCACGTTCAGCACGGCACGGCGCAGGTCCGGGTCCGCGAGCACCTCCGATGGAGTCCCGCCCAGGCGCCGCAGCTCTGCGATGAGCACGTCGTCGTCCCCGCGATGCACCTCGCCCCGGCGCGGCTCCGTCGGCGACTGCCGTGCGCAGGGAACCAGGAGATCCGGACCCGGTCGCCCTCGGCGCCGTAGCTCCTGTGCCACCTCGTAGGCGACGGCTGCTCCCAGGCTGTGGCCGAGCAGCACGTATGGCTGGCGAAGGCCTTGAGACATCAGTTCGTCGGTGAGCAGCCGAACCAGGTCCGGCATCCGGTCGATCAGCGGTTCGCCGAACCGGGACTCCCGTCCCGGGTACTGCAAGACGTGCAACGCGACGTTCGGTGGCATGACCGCACGCCACGGGCGGAAGGCGCTCGCGCTTCCACCGGCGTGCGGGAAGCAGATCAAGCGATGCATCGATTTCCATTTCTGGGCAGCACTGAATTGCCCTTCGGGCCTCTTGGGAATGGTGCGTAATTCATTTTTCAGCGGTAGACTGGAGCCTCCAGTAAGGGGAGGTTGATAGTTTCATGGAAAAGGCCAGGACATTTCCGATGCCCCGCGCCTGCCCTTTCTCGGCACCGACGGAATACGCCGATCTGCGCAGCGAGGGGGCAGCTTCCCGCGTGGTGCTGCCGACCGGCAGGCACGCCTGGGTGGTCACCGGATACTCCGACGTTCGCGCGCTGCTGGCCGACCGGCGGGTCAGCGCGGACGTGCGGCACCCCAATTTCCCCGCGTTGACCGAGGGTGAGCAGGAGGTGGGCGCCCGAATCCGGCCGTTCATCCGGATGGATCCGCCGGAGCACACCGCACACCGCAGGATGCTGTTGCCGGAGATGACCGTCCGCAAGGCTCGCGCGATGCGGCGGGCGGTGCAGCGCATCGCCGACGAGCGGGTGGACGAGTTGCTGCGGCACGGCCCGCCGGTCGACCTGTTGCCCCAGTATGCTCACACCGTCTCCAGCACGGTGATGTGCGAGATGATCGGGGTGCGCCGGGCCGATCCGTTCTTCCGCCGCATCACCGGAGCGCTGGGATCTCAGCAGATCGGTGGCGGCGCCAGTGACGCCAGCAGCGCGACCGAGGGCCTCGATGCATTGTTCGAGGTCTTCGACGACCTGGTCACCGAACGAGAACGCGACCTCGGTGACGACCTGCTCAGCCAGCTCATCGCCGATCAGCTGCACACTGGAGCGGTGACTCGCGACGATCTGCTCGCCACTGTGGCGATCACCGTCGTGGCCGGGCGGGAGACGACCACCAACATGATCGGTCTCAGTGTGCTGGCGTTGCTCGACGACGACCGGAGGCTGTGGAAGCAGCTCGACGCCGATCCCACCCTGATGCCGGCCGCTGTCGAGGAATTGCTGCGCGCCCTGTCGGTCGGTGACTCCATCGCGTTGCGGACCGTGACCGAGGACATCACGATCGGTGACGTCGTGATCCCGGCCGGCGACGGGGTGATACCGCTTCTGGCCGGCGCCAATCACGACCCGGCGGTGTTTCCGGAGCCGTCGGTCATCGATTTTCAACGCGAAGGCCGTACCCACATCGGCTTTGGATATGGCGTTCATCAGTGCGTAGGACAGAACCTCGCCCGGGTCGAGTTGCAGATCGCATTGGGCACGCTGATCGACCGCGTTCCCGGCATGCGCCTGGACACAGCGTTGTCCGACATCGCTTTCAAACACGACGGAATCGCCTACGGCCCGGTCCGGGTTCCGGTTACGTGGTGAGCGGGACACGCAGCACCGCGGCGTAGGGCAGGCCGTCGAGTGGCTCGCAGGTGAGGCCGGCCTCGGCCGCGACCTGCTCGACGGTCAAGGTGTGCCACAGGTACGAGTCACGGACCTCCCGCTGCATTTCGCCGTCCCGGAGAACTCGCCAGGCCGTGTCCAGCCGCATCCGGCCGGGGCCGGCCGGCTCGCCCGACATCCACCACTCGTACCGCTGCGCCCCGAGTATCCGGGTGGCCAGCCGCACCGGGGGCATGGTCACCGGCGTCGTGAGACCCATGAGCTCCACCACGATCGGTGCGCCGGGCGCCAGCCTCCTGCCCAGCGACAGCAGCAGCTCGCGCCGGGCGTCGGCGTCCAGGTGACCGAGCACGCCGCACAGCACCGCCGCCGACAGCCGGGGCGGTAGCGGCAACTCCTCGGCGCTCGCCGCGACCACCGTCACCCGTTCACGCAGAGCGGGAACGCTGTCGACGCGGCTGGTCAGCACGGCGCGCATAGCCGGGTCCGGCTCGCTCGCCAGAACGGTGGCCGCCGGAAAGGCACGCGCCACCGCCTCGGTGACCAACCCCGTGCCGGCTCCGATGTCGAGGATCGGGCCGTCGGCCGGGTCGATCGCGGCCAGGGCCGCGACCACCGCCGGCCCGCTGCGCCCGGCGTGGTCGCGGGCGGCCAGGTCGAAGAACTCCGCTGACGCGGTGTAGCCGGACGCCG
Organism: Micromonospora marina; assembly: GCF_900091565.1. Lineage (GTDB taxonomy): Bacteria > Actinomycetota > Actinomycetes > Mycobacteriales > Micromonosporaceae > Micromonospora > Micromonospora marina. The sequence goes on from NZ_FMCV01000025.1 coordinate 28,833, forward strand.
CCGGCTCCGGATTGCCCAGCCGATCGGCGGTCAGCGGCACGGGCCTCGGTGGGCTGATCAGCTCGGGCGGCCCGAGCAGGGCGGCGAGGTCACGCCACCAGCCCGCCATGGCCAGGTCCGGTTGCCCGCCGCGCAGCGGGTCCGTGCCGGCCTCTACGGCCGCCGCGAACTCGGTGAGCGCCGAACCGATCGCATCGGGCCACAGATGGTCGAAGGCCTGCAGGTACGTCGGCTGCCGGGTCGCCCCGAGCACCGACGTGGTAGGCAGGTCCAGCGCCGGGTCGGTCACCACGAGTCGACCGTGGGCGTCGCGCGGCGCGTGCAGGCGGGGACTCCACAACACCGGGCCGTGCGTATCGGCCAGGGTCAGCACCCCTCCGTCGCTGCCGAGCGAGATGCGGTGCCAGAACAAGGCGTGGTTGTCTCGATCGGCAGGGTCGAGCTGGTTCTGCACCCGCAGCGTGAGCGGAACCCCGGCCAGCTCACCATGCAGGGTGCGCAGCGGCACCGAGTCTGACACCGGTGAGAACCTGCGGGGGCGGGCCGCGCCCAGCGCCCGTACGAGGATGTCGGCCAAGGGCTGCAGCACATGAACCGCCGAGGCGGCGTCGGCGAACAGCAGGCCGCGCTGCTCCCGCAACCGGGCGGCGGCACTCAGGAAGGTGCGCACGGCGGGCAGGTGCCGGTAGTGGGTGTTGACACGGTACTGCACCCCGCCGGCCCGCGCCGCTCGCAGGCAGGCCGCGATCTCGTCGGGATGCGCCGGGTGCTCCTGCAACACGTGTACGCCCCGGGCAAGGAGAGCCCGCGCGAGGTCGGTTCCCGGGCCTCCGCTCACCGCGCCCGGCACGACCACACATGCCACCTGGATGTTCTCCGGAAGCCGGTCGACAGCGGTGTACGACGGCACGCCCAGGGAACGCGCGTACTCCTTGGAGTACGCGCTCCCGGTGGACAGCACTCCGGCGAGTTCGAAGCCGGGGTGCTCGCGGATCGCCCGGATGTAGAACCGTCCGAAGTTCGTGCCGCACACGATGGTCCGCAGCCGCGTCACAGGACGCCCTCGTCGACATCGTCGAGGACGGCGATCTCTGCGGCACCGGTCCGGTTGATCTCCTCGACCGCCCAGCCGGGATCGAGGACGTCTCCGCCGAAGTGCAGTCCTGCGGGGAGCGCGCCGTCCATGACGGCCCGGACCGCCAGCACACCGACCGCGGCAGTGAGCCGGTAACTGGAATCGGCCGAGACGACGGCCGTGTGCCCACCGCCCGGCCCGCCGAGAGTGAACCTCATGCGGTAGTAGGGATCCCGTCCGGCCAGATCCACGTCACCCGCAGTGACGATCCGCTGGACCAGGTCGTCGCGTCCCTCGACGGCCAGCGAGGGCAGCCGCGCGAACAGGGCCCGGACCCGCGGCCCGGGATACACATTGAAGAAGTCGAGTTCGTCGAGCCTCAGCATGACCGCCAGCCGCTCGGACTCGGCGGTCAGGATGGGCTGCAGCATCGCCCGGTCGGGGAAGTCGGGCAGCTCCTCGTCCTCCACGGTGCGCAGCGCCCGCAGCGCCCTCCGGCCGTTGCGCCATGCCGCCAGTGGCGTGCCGAACGGTTCGCCGTGCGCCCCGCCCACGGACAGCGACAGCAGGATCTCCTCGGCCACCGTCGGGGTGCATTTCTCCAGCCCACCGGCGTGACACACCAGACGGTCGCCGTCCGGCCACCGGGCCGCCAGCCATCGCGGGACCAGAGCCGACAATCCCGGCAGAGCGCCCGCCGAAAGCACCACCGTCGCGTCCCCGCTGACGGCCCCGGCCGCGGCCAGTTTCTCGTGTACCGGGTCGTCACCGCCCACGTCCACGTAGTGCGCGCCGGCGGCCAGGGCTGACAGCGCCATCCGCTCCTGCAGCGCGTACGTCGGCCCCGCGCAGTTGATCAACACGGTCAGCCCGGCACAGAATTCCTTCAGCGATCCGGCGTCGGTCACGTCGACCGTACGCACCTCACCATCGGCAGCGGACAACGACGAGGTACGCCGGGCGCCCAGACGCAGTGGGCCGGTGCCGCTGTTCCGCAACGCCCGCACCGCCTCCCGCCCCACCGCACCGGACGCACCCAGTACGCCGATCATGCGCGGTCCAGCCCGTCCACGAGCTGGGTCAGGTGGCCGAAGACCGTCGAGACGTGCGCGCCGGTCATGCAGGTGAAGTGCTGGCCGGGAATGTCGCGGCTGGACAGGTCACCCAGGCACAGTTTGGCCCAGTGCTCGGTGATGGTCGTCGCGCTTCCCGGGAACGGGTACGCGCCGTTGTGCCGCAGGAATGTGATGTCCCCGGCGTAGGGCTCGGTCCTGTGCCTGCTCAGCGCGAAGATGCTCTGCTGGTAGGTACGCAGGGTACGCAGCAGGCCCTCCGGCTCGTACGAGCCGGCCAGGTCCGGCGGCAACGCCTCGACCATCCGCGCCACCCGGCGCATGCGCGGCATGCTCTCCAGAGCCGCGAAGGCGGCGGCCACGTCCGCGAACTCCCCCTCCAGGTCGGCCAGGGAACCGTTGGCGATGGCGCCCGGTGAGGCAGCGAGCACCGCTCCGGCAGCCGCGCCGACCCGCTCGTCGTCGGTGGGAAACCCGATGGTCGCCAGGTCCATGCCCATCATCAGCGCGAAGCTGTACTCCGACAGCAGGTCGTCGTCGATGCGGAAGCTGGGGCTGTGACTGGAGATGACGGTCAGGCTGCGCACCGTGGCGCCGGACTCGGCCAGGCCGCGGGCCACCTCGGTGGCGATGATGCCACCGACGCAGTAGCCGACCACGTCGAACTCCCGCGCACCGGTGTCGAGCAGTGCCGTGGCGTACTGGGCGGCGAGCCGGTCGACGAGGCCGTCCGGGTCGGCGTTGAGGAACTCGTCCAGGGCCGGGATCTCCAGTCCCAGCAGCCCGTTGCGGCCGCCGGCACGGCGGATCTCGGTGATCAACGGCCGGTACGGCAGCAGGGTTCCGGTGCCGGCGTGGACCAGCACGGTCACCGGTCCGGACAGATCATCGATCAGCCGGACCACTGGGGACACCGTGTCCTGGCTGCCTGCCGTTCCGCTGGCCGCGTTGTCGCGCAGGTAGGCGGCCAGCCCTGCGACGGTCGGCGTGCGCAGCAGGTGGCGCAGCACGATCTCCCACTCGAGATCCCAGTCGCCGGGCAGGCCGTCGAGTCCCTCCCGTAGCTGCCCGACGAGACGGGCGACCAGTAGTGAATCGCCGCCCAGCGCGAACAGGTCGTCGTTACGGCCTACCCGCTCGATACCGAGTAGTTCCTGCCACAGCTGGGCGAGGCGGATCTCCAGCTCGTCCACCGGCTGTTCGTCCGCCTGTGGTGCGGCGCCGTCCGGGGCCAGCCAGGACAGCAGTGCGGCGCGGTCGATCTTGCCGTTGGCGGTCGTCGGCAGGGCGTCGACCACCTGCCACACCGCGGGCACCATGTACTCCGGCAGGCGTGCCGCGGCGTGGCGGGTGAGAGCGGCGAGGTCGACCGGCGACCGATCGGCCTTGAGGCGTACGGCGAACAGGCGCTGCCCGGCGCGGGCCAGCGGGCTTCCGTCTGCCGGCAGCTCGGCGACGACCTCACCACCCACGCCGTGCAACGCGTCGGTCCACTGACGAGGTTCGAGGAACGACTGGCCTGCGGCTGCGCGGGCGTCGGTGAACGGCCCGGCGTGCTCGGCCAGGAACTCGGTGGAGATTCGCACCGCCGGTGAGGCGTCGTCGGTGTTCTCCAGAATCAGCATCCATCCGCCCGGAGCCACCAGTTCCCGGAGCCGGGTCAGGGCCGCGTCGACGTCGGCGCTGTTGTTGAGCACCGAGGCGCAGATGACGACGTCCGCGGAGCCCGGCTGGAATCCCTGCTGACGAAATTCCCCGCCGAGGTCGAGCGTCGCGAACCGAGCGTCGTCACCGATGAGGTTTCGCGAGGCCGCCAGCCGCAGGGGTGAACTGTCGGTGCACAGATAGTCGACGTCGTATCCGGCGAGCGCGGGCAGCAGATCGGCCGCCGCGCCACCGCTGCGGACACCGACCTCCACGATGCGCAGGGTTCCGGAGTGCGCGTCCGCCAGCGCCCGGACGGTGTCGGCCAAGGTGCCGTGGAGCACCCGGGAGACCGCGTTGCCGCGGTACGCGTCCTCGTGTGCCTCAGGCGACAGCAGAGCACCGACCTCGATCTCGGCGCGCAGCAACGGCAGAAGCTGCTCGGAGCAGGCGCGTACCGCGGCGAACAGGTCCTGGCTCCAGCCGCACTCCTTCTCCAGGGCTTCGGCCCGGTCCCACGCGGCGGCGAGATCACCGTCGGACGGTGCCGGACCGTCCGGAACGGACGCGACCCAGCGGTGCACCAGACGGCGGTGCCGATCGTGCACGCCGAGTTCGTCGCAGAGCTGGTCGGTGGAGCCGGTCCGGCCGGCCACGATCCGGGCCACCGACATCAGCGCGGCCCGGTGGAAGGCGTCGTAGAAGGCCACGAGGCGCTCGGTGTCACCGTCGGGCACCGTCAGCCGCAGCGCCGCCGTGACTGCCGCCGGCACCGGAGGGGGCGTGATCCTGGCCGGTTCGACGAAGGCGGCCAGCCGACGGAGCGCTGCCTGCGCGGCCGCGCCGGACTCGCCCTCGACCACGACCGCGCTCGCACCGACCGCCGGCACGGCGTCGAGGACCGCCTGGATCTCTCCGAGTTCGATGCGGTAACCACGGATCTTCACCTGGTGGTCGGCCCGACCGAGGAACTCGATGATCCCGTCCGGCCGGTACCGGCCCAGGTCACCGGTGCGGTAGAGCCGCCGTCCGTCCGGGTGCGTCACAAACCGCTCGGCGGTGCGCCGCGGATCACCGAGATACCCGTCGGCGAGTCCGAGACCACCGATGTACAGCTCGCCGACGACGTGGTCCGGGCAGGGGCGCATCGCGGAGTCCAGAACATCGAACGTCTGGTTGAGCAGCGGGGTGCCGTAGGGGATGCTCGCCCACCCGGGATTCACCGCACCGATCGGGAAGTGGATGGACCAGATCGACGCCTCGGTGGCGCCGCCCAGGGAGTGGACCTCCAGTCCGGGCAGAAGCGCCCGGATCTGGTCGGGCAGTTGCAACGGAATCCAGTCGCCGGACAGCATCGCCAGTCGCAGGCTCGGCAACCGATCCGGGGTGGTGCTCAGGTAGTCATGGAGCATCTGCAGCTGGCTGGGCACGGAATTCCAGAGCGTGACGCCCTCGGCGGCCACCGTCTCGGCCCACGCGGACGGATCGCCGCGCCGGGCCGGATCGGGCAGTACGACAGTGCCACCGGCAGCGAGCACACCGAAGATGTCGTACACGGACAGGTCGAATCCGAGCTGTGCCAGCGCGAGGATCCGGTCGCCGGACCCGACGGTGAAACGCTGGTTGATGTCGGCGACGGTGTTCAGCGCGGCACGATGGCTGATCATCACGCCCTTCGGCGTGCCGGTGGATCCGGAGGTGTAGATGACGTACGCCAGATCGGCCGGATCGGTGACCGGGGTGGGGATCGGGGCACCGGTCGGCGGCAGGGTGTCCACCGCGATCGGCTGGACTCCGGCGGGCAGCTCCAGTTCGGCGGTGAGCCAGCTCTGTGTCAGCGTGACACGGACCGCCGCGTCACTCAGGATCGCCTGCCGCCGCAGCGGTGGCTGGGTCAGATCCACCGGCAGGTACGCCCCGCCCGCGAGCAGGACGCCGAGCACTCCGGCGACCTGTTCCCAGCCTTTCTCCATGGTCACCGCGACGAGTTCGCCGGAGCCGATGCCGTGTGCGTCAAGTGCCTGGGCCACGACCGCGGCGCGGTCCAGCAGTTCCCGGTAGGTCAGCGACGCGTCGCCCGAGCGGACGGCGACCGCGTCCGGTGTTCGCGCTGCCGTGGCCACCACGGCGTCGGTGAGCAGCCCTGCCGGTGCCGGCGCCTCGGTCGCGTTGACCTTCGCACGCACCCGCGCGGTGCGCGCCGGCAGCCGGACCGTGGCCGGCGCCGTCCAGGTCTCCTCATCGGCGAGCGTTCCGACCAGGACGACGAACGCCTCGAACATGTCGGCCGCGGTGTCACCCGCGAGGACCCCGTCGCGCACGTCCCAGCTCAGTGACAGCCCGCCGGCACGTTCCATCACCTGGCAGTCCAGCCACACCTGCGGTGTGCGGCTGACGGCGTGCCGGACGGCAGCGCGGGTCTGCCGGGTGGTCGCCGAACCCAGAGTGCTGGTGAACACCACGGGCATCAGCACGGTCTCCGACTCGCTGCGCCGGGTCAGCTCGGCCAGCACGTCGCTGCCGGAGAACAACGGGTGCGCGAGGTCCTCCAGGAGGGTGCCGTTGATCTCGCGGACCCGGTCGGCGAACGGGCGAGACGCGGTCAGATCGACCTCCAGCAGCTCCACCGCGGTGAAGTCGCCGACGAGACGGCCGACGTCCGGATGCAGCGGCAGCCGGTCGAACACCGGCACATTAAGCAGGAACCGGGGGTTACGGCTCCACCGGCCGACCACCTCGGCGTACGCCGCGAGAACGGCCGACGACACCGAAACTCCGTGTGCGGCCGCCCGGTTCTGGATGGCCGCCCAGGTCTGCGGGTCGATCGCCGCCGCCAGGTGCGCGAAGGTGGCCGGTCCGTACGGGTCGCCGGTGACCGGCAGGTCAGGCGCTCCGGGCAGGGCGTCGATGCGACCCAGCCAGTAGTCACGGTCGCGGGCGTACGCGGGGGTCTGCCGCTGTCCGCGCCGCGCCAGGACGTAGTCACGGAAGGTCGCATCGAGGGCCGGCAGTTGCTCACCGTGGTACAGGTCCTCCACCTCGGCCAACACCCGCTGCAGGCTCGCGTAGTCGACGACGAGCAGGTCGACGGACAGGTGCAGGAGCAGTTCGGTGTCGGTGACGGTGACGCGTACCTCGTGCAGCGGCCAGCGATCGGTGACCGCGACGTGCTCACTTAGTTCGCGACGCACCCTCTCGATGGCGGCACCGACCAGGTCGCTGTCCTGCCCGCGTAGGTCCGCGACGGGAATGTGCGGCGTGGTGGGATCGGCGAGGACCTGCTGATACCCGTCGCGGTGCACGATCGCGCGCAGCATGTCGTGGCGTTGCACGACGGCGTGCCATGCGGCGACGAGCCGTCCGGCGTCGGTGCCGGCCGGGAACGCCAACTCCACGTAGGTCTGGCACGGCACGTTGCCGTACGGGTACGCACCGGTGCGCCCCACCAGGTAGGCGCCCTGGATGTCGGTCAGCGGGAACGGCTCGTGCCGGTTCTCCGGGTCCGGCGTCAGCACGGACCTGTCCCGCTGGTCGCGCAGCGCGGCGAGAACTGCTTCCTTGTTGGCGCGCAACAGTGCTTTGCGTTCGTCGGTCAGCGCGCCCTGCACGGCACGGAAACGCAGTTGACCGTCTTCTTCCCAGAGCCGGATGCCCTTCGCGGCGAAGTCGGCGATGAGAGTGCTGGCGTTCATATGGTCCCGGTCTCCAGAGGGGTCTCGGTGCGGGCGGTTGCGATGTGGGCGGCCAGGGCGGCCGTCGTCGGGGCGGAGAGGAACAGACGGACCGGGATGTCGACGGCGAAGGCCTCGTTGACTGCCGCCACCAGGCGCAGGGCGAGCAGGCTGTCGCCGCCAGCGGTGAAGAAGTTGGCGGTACGGTCGGTGACCGGCTCACCGACCTGGTCGGCCCAGAGCCGGGCGACCTCGGTCTCGATCGGCCCGTCCGGTGGGCGTACCGGCTCGGCGTCGCCGTCGGCCCGTGCGCTCAGCGCGGCCCGGTCGACCTTGCCGTTCGGGGTCAGTGGCAGCGCGTCTATCCGGACGATGCGGTGCGGGACGGCGTGCGCCGGCAGACGGTCGGCGAGATGTGCGGCGAGGCCGTCCAGCGGATCGTCGGCGACGACGAACGCGTGCAGCCGGCGTGTGCCCCGTCCGCCGGGAGCCAGCACCACCACGTCGGACACCGCGTCGTACGCGCGGAAGGCCGCTTCGATCTCGCCCAGTTCGACCCGGTGGCCACCGATCTTGACCTGGTGGTCGGCTCGGCCGAGGAACTCGAGCGTGCCGTCGCTCCAGTAGCGACCCCGGTCCCCGGTGCGGTACCAGCGGGTGCCGTCCGCCATGACGAACCGTTGTGCGGTGCGCTCCGGGTCGCCGTGGTAGCCGGCCGCCACCCCGGCTCCGCCGATCCACAACTCGCCGGGTGCCAGGTCGGGGCAGTCCTGTCCGAAGTCGTCGACCACGCGGTAGCGCTGGTTGGTCAGCGGCAGCCCGTACGGTATGGACGTCCAGTGCGCCGGCACCTGCTCGACCTCGCAAGCGTTGGACCAGATGGACGCCTCGGTGGCGCCGCCCAGCGCGGTGAACCGGCAGCCGGGCACCCGGTCGCGCAGCCGACCCGGCAGGTCGAGACCGACCCAGTCACCGGACACCAGCACGGCCCGAAGCCCGCTGATCCCCTTGTCCGGGGCATCCGGCTGCTCGGCCGCGGTGAGCAGCATGTCCAGCAGGACCGGCGCCGAGTTCCACAGCGTGACGGGATGCTCGGCGGCCAGGTCGAGCCAGGCGGCCGGATCCCGGCGGTCGGCGTCAGCCGGCAGCACCAGCGCTCCACCGGCGCCGAGCAGTCCGAAGATGTCGTACACGGACAGGTCGAAGTCGAGCGCGGAGACCGCGAGCACCCGGTCGCCCGGCCCGACCCGCCAGCGGGAGTTCACGTCAGCAACAGTGTTGAGCGCTGCCTCGTGGGTGATCGCCACCGCCTTGGGCTCACCGGTCGACCCCGACGTGAAGATCAGGTAGGCGAGTTCGCCGGGTGCCCGCTCGACGGGCCGCGGCAGTGGGGTGTGTGCCCGCGCGGCGGTGACATCGACGTCGTCGCCTATCACCGCGCGCAGGCCGGCGACGTGGTGCATCCGTGCCCGGCGCAGCGCCGGCTGATCGACGCCGATCGGCACGTAGATCCCACCGGCGGCGAGTACGCCGAGCACAGCCGAGATCTGGTCGGGACCTTTGGGCAGGGTCACCCCGACGGTGTCACCGGGCCGCACGCCACGGTCGGCCAGTGCCGCGGCGATGCGCAGGGCCGCGTCGGCCAACTCGCCTCGGGAGAGGCGACCGCCGCGCCACAGCAGCGCCTCAGCCTCCGGTTCCCGCGCGGCCAGCGCGAAGAAGCGATCGTGCAGCAGGCCTGCCGGGAGGACGCCGGCGGTGCTGTTGACGGCGCGGCGCACCGCGGCCTGGCTCTCGGGCAGCACCGGCGGCGGTGGAGCGGTCCAGTCCGCGTCGGCCAGCCGGTCCACCAACGAGGTGTAGGCGCCGAACATGGCGTCGAGAACCCCGGGAGCGAAGAGTTCCTCGACCGCGTCCCAGGAGATCTGAAGGCGGCCGTCCGCTTCGATGACCTGGTTGTCGAGCAACACCTGGGGTGACTGGGACACTCCCCGCACCTGCTCGCCGAAGGCCGGGGACAGCAGGGTACCGGCGTCGCCACCGACACCGATCGCGCTGGTGAAGACGACCGGGACGCCCGCGCCGACCGATCCGGTACGCCGGGCCAGCTCCCGCATCAGCCAGCCCGCCGTGACCGCTCGGTGGTCCAGGTCCTCGCCCATCGTGCGCTGGAGCCGCTCGGCCAGGTCCACAAAGGAGTCACCGTCCGCACGGCGGTGCCCGATGAGCGACAGCGAGGTGAAGTCGCCGATGACCCGGTCGATGTGCGGGTGCAGGGGCAGCCGGTTGAACAGGGTGAGGGTGACGGCGACGGCGGGCTGGCCGCTCCAGGCCCGCAGGATCTCGGTGTAGCAGGCCAGCAGAACGGTGGACGGGGTGACGCCGTGCCGGCGGGCGGCCTCGCGGACAGCCCGCCAGCGCTCACCGTCGAGCACATGCCGGCGGCGGGTGAAGCGGGGCCGCAGCAGCGTGGCCGGGTCGCCCGCGAGTGGGAGCGCCGGTGCGGGCGGCAGTTCGTCGAGCCGCCGGGACCAGTGGCTCCGCGACTGGTCCACGGCCTCCGGGCTGGGCTCGGCGGCCGGTACGTAGTCGCGGAACGACACGTCGATCGCGGGCAACCGCGTGCCCGGCTCGGTGTAGAGGGCGTCCAGCTCCCGGTAGAGAAGCATGATGGACAGGGCGTCGAACACGACGTAGTCGAGCCCGACCGCGATCCGGGTCCGCCGACGTCCGCCTTCCTGATAGCGCACCGCCCGCACGTCGAACAACGGCCACCGGGTCACGTCGAGCCGCTGGTGCGACATGTCCTCGTACAGCCGTGCCAACTCGTCCGCGCCGTCGCCGGCGGCGTCCACCACGGTCACGGTGAACTCGGGCACGGACGGCAGGATCCGTTGCCGGCCGTCGTCGTCGAAGACCGCCCGCAGCATCTCGTGCCGGGCGATGAGTGTGCGCCAGGCGTTCTGGAAGCGCGCGAGGTCGACGTCGGCGCCGTCGAACTCGGTGTAGTGGTAGGTGCCGACGCCGCCCAGGGCCAGCCGGTCGTCGCGACCGATCAGGTAGGCGGTCTGCACATCGGTGGCGGGGAACGGCTCGTACCGGTGCTCGAGGTCGGCGACCAGCCGACCGTCCTCGGCGGCCTCCTCGCCGGTCAGCGTGGCGACGAAGTCCCGCAGTACCGGAGCGGTGAACAGGGCCACGACCCGCGCGCCACCGATGCCCCGTTCCCGGAGCCGGCTCACCAGCCGAGTCGCCAGCAGAGAGTCACCGCCGAGAGCGAAGAAGGAGTCGTCGCGGCCGATCCTCTCGGTGCCCAGCAACTCGGCCCACACCTCGGCGACCAGACGTTCCCTGCCGTCCCGCGGCGGGTCGGCCGGTGCGGGCGCGGCCACCGTCGAGGCGAATGCGGCAGCCACCGCGGCCCGGTCGAGTTTGCCGTTGGCGGTCAGTGGCATGTCGTCGGCGATGATCAGGTGCTCGGGCACCATGTAGACCGCGAGCCGGTCGGCCAGCCATTGCCTGAGCGCCGCCGGCTCCAGCACGGTGCCGCCGGTCGCCACATAGAGGCCCAGTTGCCGGGTGGCGCCGGTGACCACGGTCGCCACGGCGTGCGTGACCACGGGATGGGTGTCGGCGGTGGCTTCGACCTCGCCGAGCTCGATGCGATGGCCGCGGATCTTCACCTGGTGGTCCGCGCGGCCGAGGAACTCGAGCAGGCCGTCGCCATGGAATCGGGCCCGGTCGCCGGTGCGGTACCAGCGCCGGCCGTCGTACTCGACGAACTTCTCCGCGGTACGCTCCGGGTCGTTCCGGTAGCCGTGCGCGACACCGGGGCCGCTGACCCACAGTTCGCCGGGAACGAAGTCGGGCCGATCGCGCGACCGGTCGTCGGCCACCCGCAGGCGCATGTTGCGCAGCGGCACGCCGTACGGAATCGAGCGCCACGCCGGGTCGACGTCACCGACCTCGAAGACCGTGGAGTGGATGGCCGCCTCGGTCATGCCGCCCAGCGCGGCGAACCGGGCACCGGGAACGAGCGCCCGCAGCCGGGCGGGCTGGTCCAGGCCCACCCAGTCGCCGCCCAGCATCACCAGGCGCAGGCTAGGCGGCAGGCCCGCATCGGACGCCGCGGTCAACAGCATGTCGAGCAATGCCGGTACGCAGCTGACCACGGTGACCCGGTGGGCACGGATCAACTCGGCCCAGCGGTGCGCGTCACGGCGAGCCGCTTCATCCACGACGACGACCGAGCCACCGGTTCCCAGCAGCGCGAACATGTCGTATGCCGAGAGGTCGAAGTCCAAGGAGGACAACGCGATCGTACGGTCGTCGCGCCCGACGTCGAACACGCCGGCGACAGCGTCGAGGGTGTTGACGACGGCGCGGTGCGGAACCTCCACTCCCTTGGGCTCGCCGGTCGACCCGGAGGTGAAGATGATGTACGCGCATGTCTCCGGGTCGACGCCGGTGATCTCGGCGGGCGTTTCCCCGTCGGCCCGGCGGACGTCCACCAGAGGCGGACCGCCGTCCAGGGGCCGGTGGGCGCTGTTGGTCAGCACGGCGGAGACAGCGGCGAGACTGTACAGCCGCTGCTGCCGGGCGGGGGGATGGTCGACGCCCACGGGTACATAGGTGGCGCCGGTCGCGAGTACGCCGAGCACCGCCACGATCTGGGCGTTGCCTTTGGGCAGAGTGACGGCGACGGTGTCGCCCGGTGTCACTCCGTGGCGGCGCAGCAGGGTGCTCACGCGGCGGGCGGCGGTGGCGAGTTGCCCGTACGTCATGTCGCCGTCATGTCCGCCGACCAGCGCGATGCGGTCGGGTTCCCGCTCGGCCCACGCGAAGAAGCGGGTGTGCAGGGTGTCGGCGGGTACGTCGTCGCCGGTGTCGTTGATGCGTTCCCGCACCGCGAGTTGCGTGGCCGGGACGAGTTGCCCGACCGGTTTCGTCCAGGCGTCCGGGTGACGGAGCAGGTCGTCGATCAGTGTCGTGTACGCCGTGAAGGCGGCCTCCACCACGCCGGGTTCGAACACGTCGCGCCGGACGTCCCAGTTGAGCAGCAGGCCGCCGTCGAGTTCGGTCACCTGGGCGTCGAGCCAGACCTGCGGGCCTTGCGAGATGATCCAGACCGGTTTGCCGAAGCGGCTCTGAACCCGTTCGTCATAGATCTCGCCCAGCCCGAGCGCGCTGGTGTAGACGACGGGGGCGAGCACCGGGCTGCCGTCACCGAGTCGCGACAGGTCTCGCAACACCTCGACACCGGGGTAGGCGCCGTGGGCGATCGCCTGGCGCAGCGTGCCCTGCAGCCGGTGCGCCTGCTCGGCGAAGGGCAGCGCCTCGGTGAGGTCGGCGTCGAGCAGGACGGAGCTGCTGAAGTCGCCGACCAGACCCGCCGCACCGGGAATGCCGAGGTCGCGGTCGAACAGTGGCAGGTTGAGCAGAAAGCGTTGCTGTCCGCTCCAGACGGCGAGCACTTCGGCGAACACCGTGGCCAGCACGGCGGCGGGGGTGAGCGAGTGTTGCCGGGCCAGTTCGCTCAGCCGGGCACGTCCCGCGGGCGAGATGCTGTGGTGCCACCGTGTGGTGCGGTGGTACGCCGGGGTCGCGGATTCCGCCTGCAGTGCCGCGATCCTGGTGGGAAGCTCGGGTGCCCGGCTCATCTCCGGCAGTCGTCGGTGCCACCAGTCCCGAGCCGCCGCGCGCTCGCCGGCGCGCTGGGCAGTGCGACGTGCCAGGTATCCGGCGTAGCTGCCGACGATGGCCGGCAGCGCGGTGTCCGGTGAGTCGTAGAAGTGGCGGAGTTCGTTCATGAGCACCCGCAGGCTCGCCGCGTCTGCCGCGATCATGTCCAGGTCGATGTGCAGGCGGGTGGCACCGCCGGGCAGCAGGGACAGCTCGACGACGAGGACCTCTCCGTCCTCGACCCGCATCCGCCGGTGGGTGCCGGTGTCACGCAGCCGGTCGAGCCGGATCCGCAGTTCGTCGTCGCCGAGGGTGCGCAGATCGTGCACGGCGAGGTCGGCGGTGATCTCGGAAGCCGGCCGGATGCGTTGGGTTCCGTCGTCGAGGATGAGCGTGCGCAGCATGGCGTGGCGCCGCCGCAGCAGGGTGAGAGCGGTACGCAACCGGTCGGGCTCCACCGCGTGGCCGTCGAACTCGACGTAGAAGTGCGCCCCGACGCCGCCCAGCGGCTGGCCGTCCTGGCGTCCGATCCAGTAGGCGTGCTGCATCAGACCGAGTGGGAAGCGTTCGTCGTCGGCCGGCGGGGCGGACGATGGCTCAGTGGCCGACAGTGTGGTCGCTCCGGTGCTGAGCAGACGGTGCCAGGCGTCGATGGTCGGCGTCTCGGCGAGGGTGTCGAACCCGACCTCCAATCCGAGCCTGCGCCAGGCGGACGCGAGTTTGATCAATCGGAGGGAGTCCAGTCCGAGTTCGAAGAGGTCGTCGTCGAAGGCGATCTCCTCCGCGGGAAGGCCCAGTTCCGCTGCCGTGGCGGCACGGATGTCGGCCTCGGTCAGGGAGGTCGTTCGGAGTTGTGGTGCCTGCGGCACGATCCGGTTCACCCTTCCGTCGTTGCAAATGAACATCATTCTCGACTAGCGTCACTGTAAGGGTCGCGACGGTAGTTTCGCCACCCTCGGGCGGCGCTGAGGAGGATCGATGTCACAGGTGACTGTGGACTGGCCGGGCTGGCCTGCGGAAATCGCCGAGAGTTACCGGGCAGCGGGATGGTGGCGCGGCGAGACGTTCGGCCAGCAGCTGTCCGGATGGGCGGAACACTTCGGCCCCCGCACCGCCCTGATCGACGGCGAAGTTCGCATGACGTACGCCGAACTGGACGCGACCGCACACCGGCTCTCCCGCGCCCTGCACAAGCTCGGACTGCGCCGTGGCGACCGGGTCGTCGTCCAGTTGCCGAACCGGGCCGAGTTCGTAGTCCTGTGGTTCGCCCTCGTTCGCCTCGGGGTCGTCCCGGTGCACGCCATGCCCGGGCATCGGCGCTCCGAGGTGGGCCACCTGATAGCCCAGTCGCACGCCGTCGCGTACGTCGGCCCGGATCGGCATGCCCGCTTCGACCACCGGCAGCTCGCTGCCGAGTTGCAAGCGACGTTTCCGCACCTCGCATACGTGGTCATCGACGGTGAAACTGGAGGCTGGGACGGTTTCCGGTCACTGCGTGAGCTGCTGCAGACGGAGGCGGCTCCCATCGACCACCCCGACCCTCCCACCGCCTCGGACATGGCCTTGCTGCTGCTCTCGGGCGGCACGACGGGGACACCCAAGCTCATCCCGCGTACACACGACGACTACGCCTGCAACGCCCGGCTGGCCGCGGAGATCTGCGAGCTCGGGCCGGGCAGTGTCTATCTGGCGGTGCTGCCGATGCCGTTCAACTTCACCATGAGCTGCCCGGGGATTCTCGGAGTACTGCAGGCCGGCGGGACCGTCGTGGTCGCACGCGATCCCAGCCCCACCACGGCGTTCCGGCTGATCGAGCGGGAGCGGGTCACGATCACCGCACTCAACCCGCCGCTGGTGCCTCTGTGGCTGCAGGAGCGGACGGAGTCGGCAGCGGATCTGTCCAGCCTGGAACTGCTCCAGGTAGGCGCCGCACGGTTGAGCGACGACCTCGCCCGCCGCATCCGCCCCGAGCTGGGCTGCCGGCTGCAGCAGGTCTTCGGCATGGCGGAAGGACTGCTCAACCTCACCCGCTCCGAGGACAGCGAGGAACTCGTCTGCACGACGCAGGGACGGCCGATCTGCCCCGACGACGAGGTGCTGGTGGTGGACGAGGCCGGCGCCGAGGTGCCGGCCGGAGAGGTAGGCGAACTGCTCACCCGGGGGCCGTACACGATCCGGGGCTATTACCGGGCCGAGGAGGTGAACCGCACCGGCTTCACCCCGGACGGCTACTACCGCACCGGCGATCAGGTGCGCCGCCTGCCGTCCGGGCACCTGAGTGTCGTCGGCCGGATCAAGGACCAGATCAACCGGGGCGGCGAGAAGATCGACGCGACCGAGGTGGAAGGACACCTCGCCGCCTACCCGGGGGTGCTGGCCGCCGCGCTGGTCGGCGCACCCGATCGAGACCTGGGTGAACGACCGGTCGCCTTTCTCGTCTGCGCCGGGGAGCCTCCCACGGTCCGCGCGATCGGCGCTTTCCTCCGCGATCGGGGGGTCGCGGCGTACAAGCACCCCGACCGGATCGGCACCGTTCCGGCGATGCCTCTCACCGCGGTCGGAAAGATCGACAAAAGGGCACTCGTAGGTCTGCTCTGATCGATCCTTGTTGAGAATGACAACGATTTTTGTCTAGGCTGCCGACAACACCGGCGCCGGTCCGGACTTGCCGAGGAGCAGACCGATGCGGGTCACCGCGAATGCCGACATCTGCGTTGGTGCGGGGCAGTGCGTGCTCGCCGCACCGACGGTCTTCGACCAGTCCGATAAGGATGGCCGAGTGCAAGTGATCACTGCCGACGTCACCGACGAGCACGCCGAGGCCGTGCGGACCGCCGCCGACTGGTGCCCGTCCGGCGCTGTCGTACTGCTCTCCCGGTGATCCCGCCCGGGGAAAGTTCCCACACCCTGAGGAGCCCTTGCGTGTCCACACCCCCGACTGCCCCGAGCCGGCAGGTGCTGTTCGACGGCGACCGCTTCGTGGCGGCTGCCGCGCTCGCGGCCACCGCCCGGGAGCCGTACGTGGCATACGAATACCCCGAGGCGATGTGCTTCGCCGAGGGCGAGCAGGCGAGCATCACCGTGTCCGGCGGGATGACGACCCTGACCACAGACGAAGGACAGCGAACCTTCCCGGCGGGTTCCGGCCTGTTCGACGGTGTACGACAGGCGATCGAGGCACTACCGGGTGGCGCACGGCGTGTCTACGGCTGGGCCTCCTTCGAGCTGATCGGCGAACCGGAAGCCGGCGAGGTCGTGCATCTGATGGTGCCGCGCCGAGAGATCCGGATCTACAACGGATGCGCCCTTCTGGCAGCGGAGACCGAGGTCGCACTGGACGAACTGAGCGATCGCCTGACGACGGCGGGCACCGCCACCGGGCAGGTCGTGCCACCGCGACGTGTCGAGGTCGAGCTGGCCGGGGAAGAAGCGGTGCTCTACCGCAAAGCGGTCACCGAGGCGATCGAGTCGATCCATGAGGGCGCCCTGGAGAAAGTGATCCTCTCGCGTGTCGTTGCCGTGCGGGACGAGATCGATCTTCCCGCAACCTATCTCGCGGGCCGCCGAGGCAACCGCCCCGCACGTTCCTTCCTCTTCGACCTGGGCGGCTGGGAGGCGGCGGGCTTCAGCCCGGAGATCGTCGCCCGGGTCACGGCGGACCGAACCGTCGTCACCCAGCCTCTGGCCGGCACCAGGGCGCTGGGCGGCAGCGCCGTCCACGACGCGGCCCGGCGCGAGGAGCTCTACCGCGACGCCAAAGAGGTGTTCGAGCACGCCATCTCCGTGCGTCTCGCCGCAACCGAGATGACCCGGGTCTGCACCCCGGGCACCGTCGGGGTCCGCGACTTCATGTCCGTCAAGGAACGTGGCAGCGTACAGCACCTGGCCTCCGAAGTCGTCGGCAGGCTGGCGGACGGCGTCTCCGCTTGGGACGCGTTGTCGGAGCTCTTTCCGGCCATCACCGCCTCCGGCGTCCCGAAGGCACCGGCCTGCGACCTGATCCGCACCGTCGAGCCCGAACGGGGCCTCTACAGCGGGGCGATCCTGACGGCCGACGCGGACGGCACCCTCGACGCGGCTCTTGTTCTGCGCAGTGTGTTCCGGCACGGCGGACGGACCTGGTTACGCGCCGGGGCCGGCATCGTCGCCCGGTCGAATCCGGAACGGGAGCTTGAGGAGACCCGGGAGAAACTGCTCAGCGTGTCGCGATTCCTGGTCCCGGCCGGCGCGACGCCGGCAGAAGCCGCCTGAGGCTCTCGCAGGCCGCCCCGACCGGGCGCCCTGGTCCTGGAACCAGGGCGCCGACGTGCTCGACAACATCATCTTCCTGCGGCGGCAACCGTCCGGGGCCGACCCGAATCAGAAGCGCTGACCGGCGGAGATCAGTTTCCGGTAGAGCCCCGGGACGTCCTTCAACTCCTCATGCGTGCCGCGCTGGACCAGGCGCCCACGCTCGAGGACCAGAATCTGATCCGCGCCGGCGATCGTTTCCAGGTTGTGGGCGATGACCAGGACCATGCCCCGCTCCGCCAGCAGCCGGGCGGCGTCGAGCACCAGTCGGCTGTTCTCCGGGTCGAGGGCGGAGGTGGCTTCGTCGAGCAACGTCAGCCGGGCTCGTTTCAGCAGGGCCCGGGCGACGCAGACCCGTTGCCGCTGCCCCCCGGACAACCGGCTCCCGCCGGGGCCGACGGGATAGTCGAGGCCACCTGGAAGTGCAGCCACCATCGCTTCCAGGCCGGCGGCGCGGACGGCCTCGGTGACCTCCGCAGCGGTCGCGCCGGGCCGGGCGGTGCGAATGTTCTCCCCGATCGTCGTGTCCAGCAGGTAATCGTCCTGGAGAACAGTCGCCAGTTGCGCATAGAGCTGCTCGGCCGACATCGATCTCAGATCACGGCCGGCCAGTTCGACGCGCCCGGCGGTGGGATCCCAGAACCGGGCCAGGAGCCGGGCGACAGTGGTCTTGCCGGAGCCGGACGGGCCGACGAGAGCGGTGAGACCGCGGTCCGGCAGCGTGAACGAGACATCGTCGAGCACGAGAGCACCGTCGTCATAGCGGAATCCCAGATCATGCACGGTGATCCCGGAACAATCGACGGGGTCCTGTCGCCCGGCGGGTCGTCCGGTCGTCAGCGGCTCGGCGTCGAGGACTTCGACGATCCGATCAAGTGTGGCGCGCTGCAGGCGCAGCCCGGCGGCGAGCTCGGCACCGGTGGAGCCGACCGCGGTCAGCCGGGCAGCGACCACCAGAACACCGACCAGGACGTCGGCGGTGAGTGTCGCCTGGGCCAGCCACATGACGCCCAGGCCCGCGAGACAGGCGAAGAGCACGTTCATCGTGAAGCCGAACAGCAGCAGGCCGGGCAGCACCGTGCCGGCCGACCTTCGGGATGCAGCGGCGACCTCGTCGAGGGCACGGCTCAGGTCACCGGCGTCATCCGGGCGCTGGTCGGTGCGGATCACCGGCTGCCGGGTCGCGTACTCCATGATGCGGCTGGTCGCTTCGACCTCGACGGCATGCCGACGGGCGTCGACGGTGCGGGCGAGCCGGCCGCTGAACCGGCTGGTGTACCAGCCGATCGCGGTGGCGGCGAGGAGTGCGAGCGAGTAGCGCCAGTCGAGCAACGCGATGGTGAGGGCGGCGGCGAGCGGGGTCACCACGGCGGTGATCGTGGGGCGTAGCAGCAACGCGGGATAGGACATGATCTGCGGTACGCCGGTGGTGGCCAGGTCGACGACCTTCGCCTGCCGGATCGGTGTGAACCACCCGAGGGGCAGCCCGGCGAGATGGTCACCCATGCGGACGTGCAGGGCCCGCGCGGTCTCGCTGCCGACCCGGAAAGCGATCATCTGGGCGATCCACTGCACGACGAGGAACACCGCAACCGCGGCCAGGAGCGCGCTCAACCACGGCAGGATCCCCGTCGTGTCGGCGAGGAAGGCAGTGATCGTGGCGCCGGTGAGCCCGAGAGCGACACCGTGCAGGACCGCAGCGAGAGCCAGCCAGCAGGTCAGCAGGATCAGCTGGCGGGCCTCCCGGCGGGGCAGCAGCCGGTACAGCGTACGCAACATCAGTGACGTCCTTCGGCATGGGCGGTGCTGTCGCCGGTGAGGGCCTGGTAGGCCGGGCAGGTCATCGACAATTCAGCGGCGGTGCCGTCTCCGGCGAGCCGGCCGTCGGCGAGGACGAGGACCCGGTCGGCCCGGGCTGCGATGTCGAGCTGATGAGTGATCAGCAGAACGGACCGGTGCTCGGCCTGTGCCTCGAGCATGTCCAGCAGCACACTTCGGGAGGCCGCATCGACCGCGGAGAGC
Organism: Micromonospora marina; assembly: GCF_900091565.1. Lineage (GTDB taxonomy): Bacteria > Actinomycetota > Actinomycetes > Mycobacteriales > Micromonosporaceae > Micromonospora > Micromonospora marina. The sequence goes on from NZ_FMCV01000025.1 coordinate 48,290, forward strand.
GCCTCGTCGAGCACCAGCAGACGGGGGGAACGCACCAGCGCGCGGGCCAGGCAGAGGCGCTGGATCTGCCCGCCGGACAGCTCGGTGTCGACGCCGAGTACGGTGTCGTAGCCGTGGGCAAGGGCGGTTATCTCGTCATGGATCGCGGCATCGCGGGCCGCGCCGGCCATTTCCTCGTCGGTGACTGCCCGCCCGCCGGTGAGGTTGTCCCGGACGCTCGCACGGCGCATCCCGGTGTCCTGGAACACGAAGGCGGTGTGGTCGTACAGAGCTTTCTCGGTGAGATCCGTTAGCGCGGTCCCGCCGATCAGAATCCGCCCCGAGGTGGGGTCGGCGAACCGCGCGAGCAGCGCGGCAAGGGTGCTCTTGCCGCTGCCGGAGGCCCCGACCACAGCGACCAGCCCGGTGGGGGGCAGGTCGAACGACACGTCGTCGAGGGCGAGCCGGTCGCCGTCGTAACGGTGGCTGATCCGCTCCAGCCGGACGGACCCCGCCGGCGCCGAGCCGCGCGTGCCGAACCGGAGCGCGGGCTGCTCGAGGAATTCCCGGATCGAGCTGAGCGCCGAAAGACCGGTGCGGATCGCCTGCAGACGCGGGCCGGCCACTGCGACCGGGGCGCTGATCGCCGGTCCGAGCAGCACACCCGCGACCATCGCCGACGGTGTCAACCACCCGGCGGTGACTCCGATCACGCCGAGGACGGTCAGACCTGTTGCGGTCAGCCCCGGGGTGACGACGAGCCAGGACGCGGTCGTGACCACGGCGGTGCCGGACGACCACGCCCGGAAGAAATCGTGGAAACCGGTCGCCGCGCTCAGGAAACGGGTTCGCGCACCGCCGGGCCCGCCGTAGACCTTCGCGACGGGTAGGCCCCGGACATAGTCGACGACGGCGGCGTTGATGCGCTGCTGCGCGACGGCGTACTCGGCGAACTGCGCACCCGACCCCCGCATCGCGCGTGCGTAGAACAGAACACCGGCCACCAGTGGTACCAGACTGCAGAGGGCGAGCCGCCAGTCGAAGGCGGCGAGGACGGCGAAACCGGCGATCGGGACCACCACGAGAGCCACTACATCGAGCAACGTATGCGCGACGAGATAGTGCAGAGCTCCGGTGTCGTCCTGCACGACCTTCTTGATGCGGGCGGCGCCCTGCCCCTGGACTGCCGGCACCGGCGCGTGACGGATCGTCTCGGCGAGCCGGCGCTGCAGGTGAAGGCTCAGGTCGGCGTCGGCTCGATGAGTGATCCAGGTGGCCGCTGCGGCGGCCAGGGCAGCGCCGACGGTACCGGCGACGGCCGTGACCACGATCGTAGTGCCCGGCAAGGCGTCGCCGGAGGCCCAGGCGCCGGCGAACCGGGCCAGCGCGAGCAGCGGGAGCAGCGCCGACACCCCGGCCAGCGCCTGGAGGACGGCGGCCGGCACGAGCCGGCCCAGCACGGGCCGAAGCAGTTCTGGCGAGGTCATCGCAGCTGTCCTTCGTGAATGGTCAGGACCCGGTCCGCTCGGGCCGCGACGCGATCGGAGTGGGTGACGAGCAGGATCGCGGTTCCGTCGCGCCGGAGGCCGTCGAGAGTCTTGAGAACGCGGGTCTCAGTGTCGTGGTCGAGAGACGCTGTTGACTCGTCGCAGACCACCACAGCGGGGGCCGCGGCGACCGCTCGGGCCAGCGCGGCGCGGTGGCGTTGACCACCGCTGAGCCGCTCGGGCGTCCGGTCGAGCAGCTCGGGTGCCAGCGCGAACCGGTCAGCGATCTCCTCGACCGACCAGGTTCCGCCGGACCGGCCCCGCCGGACCGCCGCGCCGAGCGAACGGGCGAGCGCACGGCGGACCGTCTCGCGCGGGTTGAGCGCCGTCCGGGCGTCCTGCCCGACATAGGCGAGGTACGGCTGTCCGGCCCGTACCCGCGCCGCCGCATCCCAGCTGACGGGCGCGCCGTGCACCAGCAGGCGCCCGGCGGCCGGCGGGGCCAGGCCGCAGAGCGCTCGCGCGAGCGATGTCTTTCCGCTGCCGGATGCTCCTCTGATGCCTACCATCTCGCCGGCGGCGACCTGTCCGGAGACGCTACGCAGCACGTACAACGGGCCGTGGCGAACGGTGACGTCCTCGAATGACAACGCCCCGGTGCCATCGCCGTTCGGGGACGGCCCGCCGGTCGGGGACGGTACGGGGACGGCGATCGCACGGCCGGAACCGGACAGCCGCCCGCGGTCCATCGACTGGGTCACATCGGCGACGCGATCGACGAGGGCGATGTCGTGGCTGATCAGCAGCACCGCGGGCCGCCACGTGAGCGTGGTGAACCGTTCACCGATCCGGTACGCGGTGTCCGCGTCCAGGCCGCTGGTGGGTTCGTCGAGGACGATCAGCTCCGGCCGGGTGACCAGCGTCCAGGCCAGCACCGCCCGCTGAGCCTGTCCACCGGACAGCTGCCCCGGATAGCGGCGTAACAGGGCCAGGTCGAGAGCGGCGTCGCGGGCGGCCTGTTCGACCCGTGTGCGCCGGGCGGCACGGTCCTCATGCGGCCGGGCGATGCGCGCCGCAGTGTCCAGTTGGGCCGCGAGCTGCCGGCGCGGATCGAGCGCGCTGTGCGGATCCTGCGGAAGGTACCCCGTTACCCGGCCGCGCAGGCGCCGCCGGACGGCGGGCTGAAAGGGATCGGCGCCCGTCACCTCGACTGTCCCAGCCGTGCGGCGCAGCCCGCGACCGAGGTGGCCGAGCAGGCACAGCGCAAGCGTGGTCTTGCCGGATCCGGAGGGTCCGACGAGGCCGGTGACCCTGCCGCGGACCAGCTCCAAGCCGACGGCGTCCAGCACCGCGCTGCCGTCCGCGGCGGTGACGGTGAGCCCACGGACTTCGGCGACGACGGTCATCGGGCCACTCCCACCATGTCGGGTCCGACCCGATCTCGTTCACCCAGGAGCGGTCCGGTGATGTGGTCGAGAAGGAAGGTGACCCCGACGGCGAGAACGACGAGCAGGGCCGCCGGGACCAGCACCGGCAGCGGGTTGACGGTGATGCCCGCGCTGTTCTCCTGAACCATGCGCCCCCAGTTGGCCGTCGGCGCGCTGGCTCCGAGGCCGAGGAAGCCCGCCGTCGCCGCCACTTGGACCGCCGCCACCAAGCGGATCCCGGCCTCGGCGAGCGCGGCCGGGGCGAGCGCGGGTAGGACGTCGTATCTGAGTCGAACCGTCAGTGCGTCACCCCTGGCCAGCGCCGATCGGGCATGGTCGGTGGCGACGATCGCGGTGGCGCGCTCCCTGATCACCCGGACCGAGAACGGCACGCTCACCAGGACACTCGCCGCCACGACCGCCGCCCCGCCTCCAGGCAGTCCTGCGGCGAGTACGAGGAGCAGCAGCATCGCCGGAAAGACGGCGAGGGCGTCGACACCCAGGACCGCGAACCGGGCAGCTGTGCGCCGTCGGGTCATCGAGACCCACAGGCCCACAGTCAGGCCGATCATGCTCCCCAGCACGGTCGCCACGGCGGCCTGCGTGATCAGCGCACGACCGCCGACGAGCACGCGGGCCAGGGTGTCCCGGCCCAGCACGTCCGTGCCGAGCAGGTGCACGCCGGATGACGTTTCGAACGGTCCGGCGACCGGAGTATCCGGGTCGACCGCTGACAGCCACGGACCGCAGACTGCGATGATCAGAACGAGCGACGACATCATCAGGACCGGCAGGCGTCGCAGAGTCATCAGGCAACCCCCGGTGGATGCGCCTGATGCCGTCCGAGCATCGCGGCGCACAGATCACCGGCCAGCAGGATCGTCAGTGTCGCGGCGCCGAGGGTCAGGCTGAGGCCCTGCACCAGTGGCACGTCCCGCTCCGCCACTGCCTGCGAGAGCTCGAAGCCGATCCCGGGTACGTTGAACAACGTCTCCACGACGATGCTCCCGCCGAGCAGGCCGGCGAGCACGATGGAGAGTCCGTGCAGGGCCGATGGGGCGGCATTCGCCACCACCATCCAGACGTAACGGACGCCTCGGATTCCGTTGAGCCGGGCGAACTCGGCGAAGCCGGTATCCGCCGTCTGTGCGACGGAGGCGCGCAGTAACCGCATGGCCGCGCCGAACCCGCCGAGGGCCAGCGCGATCGCCGGTAACGCCACGAGATCCGGGTGCTCCCAGAGTTCCTCTCCGGCAGGCACCAGCGCCACCGCCGGAAGCACCGGCCACCATGCGGTGAACACTACGAGGAGGGCCGTGGCCAGCAGGAAGTCCGACGAACCGACCAGGCCGAGCGTGATCGCGCTCAGTGCACGATCCCACCGGCCGCCGACCCGCAGGCCTGCGGCGGCGCCCAGACCAACGGCGAGAACCACGATCACCACCGCAGCCGGGAGCAGTACGGCAGCGCTCGTCGACAGCCGGTCACCGATGATCTCGCCGACGTCTCGGCCGGTGAGAAGCGATTCGCCGAGGTCACCTCGCATGGCCTGTCCGATCCATTCGAGGTAACGCTCGCCCGCCGGGCGGTCGAGTCCGAGGGAGACGCGGATCGCGGCCCTCTCGGCGTCCGTGGCGTTCGGGCCCGCCGACGTGCCCACCGCATCGCCGGGAAGCTCCTCGGTCGCCCAGAAAACGACGGCGGAGAGAGCGATGAGGGTCGCCGCCGCGGCGGCGACCCTCATCGTCAGCCAACCGGCCAATCGCACCGGTCAGTTCCGCAGGGTGACGCGGGACAGGTCGGGGAACTGGAGTTCCCGCACGCCGTCCACACGATCGGAGGCGGCGTTGATCGTAGGCACGAACACCGGAGCGATCTGGTTGCCCTTCTCCCACAGCAACTTCTGCGCCTGGTGCGACGCGGTGAGCCGCTCCTGGCCGGTCACGGCGCTCCGGGCGGTCAGCACCAGAGCGTCGACGTCCGGGAAGGTGCCCGGGGCGTGGTTGATCTCGAAGTACGCCGGCGGGGTGTAGCCCGCTTTGAACGGCCAGGACAGATAGGCCGGGTAGTCGGCGAACAACTGTCCGGCGGGCAGCTCCCGCAGCGTGGCCTGGACACCGATCGCCTTGAGATCCTCGATGATCAGCGTGGCGGTCTCCACCATGCCGGGCATCTCCGGGCCGGCGGTCAGCTCGACCTTGATCCCAGCTGCCCCGGCCTCGGTCAGCAGTTGCTTCGCTCGCTCGGGATCATGGCCGCGCTGGGCCAGAGCGGTGTTGTAGGAGGGGAAGCCGAGGGCGGGAATGTCGTTGCCCACGAAAGCTCGCCCGTAATAGACGTTCTGCACGATCCGTTTCCGATCGACCGCCAGCCGGAAGGCTTCCCGGACCCGGGGATCATCGAACGGTTTGGCCTTGATGTTCATCGTGTACTGCAGGTAGGAGGCGTACGGCAGCTCACTGTTCGTGACCTTGAGGCCGTCGGCGGTCTCCAGGGTCTTCGCCTCGGCGGGACCGACCGCGCTGATGAAGTCGACCTGACCCTGCCGGAGCGCGTTCACACGTGCTGAGCCGTCTGGGATCGAGCGCAGCTCGATCTTCTCCAGCGCCGGCGCCTGCCCGTAATAGCTGTCGTTGCGCTTGAGCAGCGTGGACTGCCCCGGCTCGAAGGACTCGATGGTGAACGGGCCGGACGACGGTGTGCTCGTGGTGAACTCCGTCGTCTTGTCCGGGATCGCGAGCGTCGTCTGGCAAATCACCTCCCGTCCGTCGGCGATCGGCGACTTTGCCGGGAGGATCACCGTCGATGCATCCGGGGCGGAGGCCGCATCCATGTCGAAGTTCCGGGAGATGAGCATCGTGAAGGGAAGGCCCTTCAACAGCATCGGCGCACGCAACGAATACAGCACATCCGCCGAGGTCAGCAACTTACCGTCAGTGAACTTGACGCCGTCACGGACGCGGAGGGTGTAGGTCTTCAGATCCTCGGAGGCCGTGATCGTCTCGACCACGCCGTACGACACGCCGTCCGGCGCCTTCGGGTCCAGCTCGCACAGCGGGGCGTGCACGAGCTTCGCCCGGACGAAGTCGAGGGCGGTGGGACCGGCCAGGTAATTGAGCGTCTCACTCGATCCGCCGCCCGCGAATGCCGCGCGCAGGGTCCTCTCGGCGGACTTCGAGCTGCCCGCCGGATCGCCTTCGGAGCACCCCGCTGCGGCAAGGAGTGCCCCCACGGTGACGGCCGCGGCCAGGTTACGTGCCGTGGTCGATTTCATCCAATATCATCACTTTCTGCCATCAGGGCATTCAATCGTGTCGTAGGTTTACTACGTATACCACTTCTTGAAAACGATTGTCACCTCCTACTGGTCGGGAGTGCGATGAAAACTCCGGCGCCGTTGACCCGCGACGCGATCGTGGGCAAGGCACTCGACATCGCCCACCGCGAAGGTCTGGGCGCCGTGACCATGCGCGCCGTAGCCGGCAGCCTCGGGGTCACTGCCATGGCGCTCTATCGCCATGTGACGGACCACGAGCAGCTCGTGCGACTGGTTGCCGACCGCATCGGTGGGCTGGTTCGGCCGCGTTCGGCTGCGGACGCCTCGTGGGAGCAGCGCGCCCGGGCCTGGGCGCAGACACAGCGCGAAACACTCCGGCAGTACCCCGGCGTGGCGGCGTGGCTGATCAACAACGGTCCGGCCGGCCCAGAGGCCTACCGTCTACTCGACAACCTGCTTGAGACACTCCACGACGCCGGATTCGACGACGCGACAGCCATCAGCGGCGCCGCGACGATCATGAGCTGGACGTTCACGCGGGTCGCGATCGAGGACTCCGCGGATGACCGCGTTCGTCGCCGTTCACCGGTGCGCACCGCAGCGTTCTTGGACGGCCTGTCCGGCGTCGACGCCGCCGTACATCCGTTCGCCACCGGGATGGGACCCACATTCTTCACCCTGCCGCCGCCTGAGATCTTCGACACCGGCCTCGACTGGATCCTGACCGGATTCGGCCAGAGCTTGAATTAGAGCTGACGGCTTCCCGACTCGGCATGCGCGCAGCCGATCGCGACACGGCAGGACTACGCCGTCGACAGCACCAACCGCTCGTTCTGTGCGCCCACGCCCACGTCGACGTCACCGCCGCGCTGGCAAGAGGAGGCGCCGAATCCGATGCCGGCCCGACTCCCCTCACCCTCGGCGGGACCCTTCAGACGCGGGCCAGCACAGGCCACCGCCGAAACAGGCGAGCACCAACGTCCCACCAAGCCGGACCGACGACCAGGAGGATGGGAGAGAAGAAGGCCGCGACCCCGGTTCTAGTGTTCTGTCTCAGTTCTGACTAGCCGTTTGCTGGAGGGCGGCTCGTCCATGTCGGACCTTGGCCAGGATCGACTCGGCGGTGGCGGTCCACACGAACGGCTCCGGTTGCAGTGCGAAGGTGCAGACGACACCATCGCCCACCGACTGACCGGCGTGTCCGGGGTGCGCTACATCGCGGGGGAGGCAAGCTGCACCCTCCGAACTCACGGCGCCCGTGGAGCCGATGCCCACTCCGCGCCCGGCGCGGGTCACGGGACCAGCAGTAGCTTCCCTGCGGCGCGGCGTGCCTGCAATTCCTCGTGCAGTGACCCTTTCGCCAAGCATTCGGTCAGGAGCCTCCTGCGGTGGGAAGCCGCAGGAGGCTCGCCGGTGGGCGGTTCGACGAGCAGGAGGCGGAACGCTACCTGCCGGCGCGACCGATCATGCGGACGGGTGCGTGAAGTAGTGGCCCTGCTCGAGGTCCTCGATGAGCCCCGGCTGGACCGGCCGCCACCCGAGCAGCTCGCGGGTGAACGCGCTAGTTGCCGGCTGATCGCCCGCGAGGACCATCCCGAGAAAGCCGTAATCCTCGGCCGGGACGGAGGCCGTCGGCAGGTCAAGGTGGCGGCCGATCACTGCGGCGATGTCGCGGATCGGCACGCCCTCGTCGGCGACCGCATGCAGCGTCGATCCCGCCGGGGCCTGCTCCAGCGCCAGGCGGAACAGGTGCGCGGCATCGAGCCGGTGCACGGCGGGCCAGCGGTGCGACCCATCGCCGACGTAGCCGGAGACGCCCTTGTCGCGGGCGATACCAACCAGCATCGCGATGAAGCCGGGATCTCCTTCGCCGTGCACTGTCCGGGGCAGCCCCACGACGGACGAGCGAACGCCGCGTGCCGCCATGCCGAGGGCCAACTCGGCGTTCGCGGCCCGGCCCGCTGCCGGACCGGCGGAAGCGTGCTTGTCGCGCTCGGTCGCCACGCGTCCGGGCACTGCAGGCGTCCCGGAGGCGATGACGAGGGGCTTGCCGGTGCCCACGAGCGCGGCGCCCAGTGTCTCGATGGCGCGCGCATCGGCCTGCACCGAGGCCTCGAACTGGGTGAAATCGTGGATGAAGGCGAGGTGGATGACCCCGTCGGAGCTGGCGGCCCCGGCGCGCAGGGTGTCCGAGTCGTCCAGGTCGCCGCGGAGCACCTCGGCTCCATTGGCGGCGATAGCGGCGGCCGAGGAATCCGATCGAGCGAGCCCCACAACCTGATGACCCGCGCCGATGAGCTCGGGAACGACCGCGGAGCCGATCCAGCCGGACGCGCCGGTGACAAACACACGCATGAGAAGACCTCCAGGTGACCGACTTCGCTGGCGCCGGGCTTGCGCCGAGACTGTCGATGTCAGTTGCTGTCATCAGCGTATCACCTGATGTCAGTCTCTGTCATCAAGTAGGATCGGGGGCATGGGGCGATGGGAGCCAAACGCGCGCGGCCGACTGGAGCAGGCCGCACTGGAGCTCTACATCGAGCGCGGGTTCGAACAGACCACGGTCGCGGAGATCGCCAAGCGGGCGGGGCTTGCGGAGCGAACCTTCTTCCGGCACTTCGCCGACAAGCGCGAAGTTCTGTTCGGGGGCGCGGGCACACTGCAGGAGTTCCTCGTGAGTGCCCTCGCCGACGCATCCGATGCCGCCACGCCGATCGACGCGGTCGCGGCGGCCTTCGAGGCCGCCGGCACCCTGCTCCAGGAGCGTCGCGAGACCGCCCGACAGCGCCAGGCGGTCATTGCCGCGAACGCAGAGCTTCGAGAGCGTGAGTTGATCAAGCTCGCATCGCTCGCCTCGGCACTCGCCGACGCATTACGCCAGCGCGGCGTGACAGACTCAGCCGCGAGCCTGGCCGCTGAGGCAGGGAGCGCCATCTTCAGGATCGCGTTCGAGCGCTGGATCAACGAAGCCGGCCAGCCAGACTTGCCGCACCTCATCCGAGAGTCGCTCGACGAACTCAAAGCCCTGACCGCGGGCAAATAACGGCAGGCCCAAGCGCTGGCTCGCTCGCGCAGCGGGTGCCGTCCGCGTTCGTCCGTGTCGGTCGCCGTTCGCGGTGCGTCTTTCCGGGGCTGGGTACCGGTGATTCCGTTCGGGTTCACGCTGTCGCCGGTCTGGGTCCGCACCGGGCACACCGCCGGTGGCGGTCGCATCGTGGTCCATCAGCGTTCGCCGCTGGTCTCGGGGGCGAAGTGCTGTACCGCGAACGCGATGGCCGCGGCGATGTCGTCGTCGCTGGTTCCCCAGGCGGCCTGGATGGCGGCAGCCCAGGCGTGGCAGCTACGGGTGGCGAACTCCTTCGCGTCGGGAGTGTCCTGCCAGCTGGCGGGGTCGAACGTCATGCGGTGCAGGAGGAGGTCGAGGCCGAGCAGCGCCAGGTCCCAGCCGCCGCCGATTCCGATCGTGCCTCCGGGACCGTAGGTGCGTACCAACTCGTCGACGATCTCGGCGGGTGAGGTGTGCTCCAGCTCGAAGACGGTGTGGTCGCTGTCGCCGGGCGCCAGGCGTACCACGACCTCGGTCGGCATCCCCTCGCCGAAGACCCAGGTCACCTTGATCAGGTGGGGTTTCTCGCAGCGTAGGATGTCGCCGCCGGCGTTGTCCTTGAGCTGGAACGTGCCGCCGGGCCGCAGGTCGCCCTCGATCGGGCCCAGCCAGCGACTGAGCCGCTGCGGGTCGGTGCAGGCGCTCCACACGTCCTCGATCGGGGCGTCGTAGACCCGCCGCAGCAGCAGCGACCGCCCTGCGCCGGTGGCGAGCGCCTGGTTGCCGATCTCCCGGTGGGTGGCGTTGATTTGGTTGACGATGTCGATCACGTTGATTCCTCGCTATCCGACTCGGCTGCCTGACGACGATCGGGTGTCTCGGCAGTGTTTCCACGGCTGTCGTGCTGCTCGCGGTGTTGGCGTTCGCCACGGGCGAGTTCGGTGGCCAACGCGTCCAGGCGCTGGTTCCAGAACTGCCGGAAGCGCTCCAGCCAGATGTCGACCTCCCGCAGGGGCGCTGCGTCGACGGCGTAGAGGCGGCGCGTACCGGCCGGGCGGACGGTGACGAAACCCGACTCCCTCAGCACTCGCAGGTGCTGCGAGACCGCAGGTGCTGAGATGCCGAACTCTGCGCGGATGACCTCGGTGACGGCGCCAGCGGCCTGTTCGCCGTCGGCGAGTACTTCCAGTACCCGGCGTCTGACTGGGTCGCCGAGGATGTCGAACGCATGCACCCAGGAACTATCCCAGTACCCGCTTAATTAAGTCAACGCTTATTCATGGGAATGCTGATCGCTGTCCACCAGGAAGCGCAGGACCCTCGGCGCGAACCCAGGGAACGGGCGTGGCGTCGGTACTCGGGTGGAGGGTTGTTCAGTCGGGCCCGATGCTCGGGTCTGGTGCCCTGCCAGGAGATTCGCGGTCGTGGTCCGGCCCTGAAACCGCGCTGAGGCTGCCGACGGCAGCTGCGCCGTCGAGGGCACCGATGCGGCCCGGGCGTCGTCCAAACTGAGTGGCTTGGCCAGCCGCGCCGGGTCGCCCATGGCGGCATGCATCCTGGCCGGCATGTCCAACGACCGTGGCTCGATGTTCATTGACTCAACTCCATCGACTCAATGCCGCCCCTGATCCTGCGCGAGGAAAGGGTCGCCGAGTGCGACACGGGTCGGCTGGCTGGACGGACGGGACGCCGGCGTGCTTACATCATGCTGTGGTGATATCATCGGTACCTGATGTGATCAGGATGCTGGCGGACCCGTTGCGGGCGCAGATCGTTGCGCTCCTCGCCCAAGGCCCCGCCTGCACCTGCCACCTGGTGGAGGACACCGGGGCGAAGCAGCCGAACATCTCCAACCACCTTCGACTGCTGCGTGAGGCTGGCGTGGTGGTCACCGAACCGCACGGGCGGTTCACCTACTACCGCCTGGTGCCCGAGACGCTCGAAGCCGCCGCCGGGCACCTGACCGACATGGCGAGCCAGGCTCGCGCCCGATCCGAGGCTCGCAGGGAGTGCCCATGACCCACACCGACCAGCGCGGGGCAGAGACGTCCGCCGTGGTGGCCCGCTTGTCCCGCCTGGACCAGTTCCTCCCGATCTGGATCGGCCTGGCGATGGTGGCCGGCATTCTCCTCGGCCGTCTCATCCCTGGCCTGAACAGCGCCCTGGAAGCGGTGAAGATCGGCGGTATCTCCCTGCCGATCGCCCTCGGCCTGCTGATCATGATGTATCCGGTGCTGGCCAAGGTGCGCTACGACCGGCTCGACACCGTCACCGGCGACCGGCGGCTGTTGTTCTCCTCGCTGCTGCTCAACTGGATCGTCGGCCCGGCGCTGATGTTCGCCCTGGCGTGGATCTTCCTGGCCGACCAGCCGGAGTACCGCACCGGTCTGATCATCGTCGGCCTGGCCCGCTGCATCGCCATGGTCATCATCTGGAACGACTTGGCCTGCGGCGACCGGGAAGCCGCCGCCGTCCTCGTCGCGCTCAACTCGGTCTTCCAGGTCCTCGCCTTCGGTCTGCTCGGCTGGTTCTACCTAACCCTGCTGCCGCAGTGGCTCGACCTGCCCGGCGCCGAGCTGACCGTCTCCGGCTGGGACATCGCCGTCAACGTCCTGATCTTCCTCGGCATCCCGCTGCTCGCCGGTTTCCTCACCCGCCGGCTGGGAGAGCGGGCCAAGGGCCGCCAGTGGTACGAGGCGAGTTTCCTGCCGAAGATCGGTCCGGTCGCCCTCTACGGCCTGCTGTTCACCATCGTCATCCTGTTCGCCCTGCAGGGCGACGCCATCACCTCCCGGCCCTGGGACGTGGCGCTGATCGCGGTGCCGCTGCTGGCGTACTTCGCCATCATGTGGGCCGGGTCCTATGCCCTGGGTCGGGCCATCGGTCTGAACTACGAGCGCACCACCACCCTGGCGTTCACCGCCGCCGGCAACAACTTCGAACTGGCCATCGCCGTGGCCATCGGCACGTTCGGGGTAACCAGCGGGCAGGCCCTCGCCGGGGTGGTCGGCCCGCTGATCGAGGTGCCGGTGCTGGTCGCGCTGGTCTACGTCAGCCTCGGCCTGCGACGTCGACTGTTCCCCACCGTCACCGCACCGGCGGCGCTGCGATGAACTGCCTCGACTGCGGCACCGCCGCAGTGCGCCACCTGCAACGCCGCATACCTCGCCGCCACCGCATGACCCACGAATAAAGGAGTGCCGACATGTCCGACAAGCCCAGCGTGCTGTTCGTCTGTGTCCACAACGCCGGCCGCTCCCAGATGGCCGCCGGATGGCTGCGTCACCTCGCCGGCGACACCGTCGAGGTCCGCTCCGCAGGCTCGGCCCCCGCCGAGACCGTCAACCCCGCCGCCGTCGAGGCCATGCGCGAGGTCGGCATCGACATCACCGACCAGACCCCCAAACTACTGGAGTACGCCACCGCCGAGTCCTCCGACGTCATCGTCACCATGGGCTGCGGCGACGCCTGCCCGGTCTTCCCCGGCAAGCGCTACGAAGACTGGAAGCTCGACGACCCCGCCGGCAAGGGCCTCGAGACGGTTCGTCCCATCCGCGACGACATCCGCGACCGGGTGCAGCAGCTACTCGGCGAGCTTGTCCCCGGCGGCGCGGACCGGGCGTGACCGGCTGCTGATCATCGGTGGCAGTGACGCCAGGATCTCCTCGCGGGACCACGGGCCCGGGAGATGGGCGCTCGCGTCACCGCTGCCGGTGGTCGCCGGCTCGTACCCTAATCAGTTGATCTGCCGCATCATGTAGCACATCTCCGGCGACGTGCCCGACTGGCACGACCTGGCCCACCGCTCGCGGGCTGACCTGGAGGAGGCGGGCCGGCGACTGATCCTGGACACCCCCGTCCACCTCGGCTACCGCGACACCGCCGTGTCACACGCCCGGCCCAACGCCGCACCGGACCTGCCGGCCCGCGCCGCAGCGGGTACCTTGCTGTGCATGGCTGGTCCGGCGAATTCGGCACGCGAGGACACCGCGCTGGTGGTCGCCCGGCCAACCCGTCTGCCCACTCATCGGCCGAGGCGGACGGAAGGGACGCGATGAGCCGGGACAGCTACGGCGAACAGCTCGACCGGCTCACCGGGCTCCTCGCGACGATGAGCCGTGATGCGGCGGCGGCCATCCGGGGCGCCAGCAGCGGCATCCTGGAGGTCGACCGCGCCGCCGCGGAGGCGGTACTGCACGGCGACGCCCTGCTCGACGCTCAGCGCGCCGACGTCGAGGCGAGGATCCCGCTGTTGCTGGCACGGCATCAGCCTGTCGCCTCGGACCTGCGGCTGGTGCTGTGCGCGATGCGTATCGCCGGCGACCTCGAACGCATGGGCGACCTGGCCGTGCATGTGGCCAAGGTCGCGCTGATGCGTCATCCCGTCACCGTGGTGCCGCCGCTGGCCACGGACGTGCTCACCACCCTGGCGGATGCGGCCGCGCGGATCGCGGACAAGGCAACTGTGGTCCTGGCGACCCGGGACCCTCTGGACGCGATGCAGCTGGGTCTGGACGACGACGAGGTCGACGCCGCCCATGCGAGCCTGCTGTCACTGCTCGTGTCGGCCTGGCCCTACGGCATCGAGTCGGCGATCGATCTCGCGCTCGTGGGCCGTTATTACGAGCGTTACGCCGACCATGCGGTCAACGTCGCGCGGCAAGTCGTGTACCTCGTGACCGGCGACATCCGGCTCTGACCGGCTCATCTTCGGACATCCAGGCATAGCCCCGTCGTCACGACACATTTCTGTAGCGGCCGGCCACGTTATGCGCTGGGGAGTTCATTTTTCGTTCACCTACGGCCGGTGGGCCGGCTACCTGGCCCTTCTACCTTGGCTGGCGTACGGCCCGCACGGGCCGATACACCCCCATAGAGAGGCTTACCTGGTGAACCGCAACGTGCTTTCGCGGCGCGTCCTCGCCGGCGTCGCGCTCGCCGCGCTCGCGCTTACCGGCTGCAGCAACAACCCGGAGAACGGCGAGAACACCGCCGCTGACGGCGGCGAGAAGCTGTCGGGTCAGGTCATGGTTGACGGGTCGAGCACCGTGGCCCCGCTCAGCGAGGCCGCGGCCTCCATCTACCAGGCCGACGGTGGCCAGCCCGGCGTGAACGTTTCGGTCGGCACCTCCGGCACCGGTGGCGGCTTCGAGAGGTTCTGCAAGGGCGAGACCGACATCTCCAACGCCTCCCGCCCGATCAAGGACTCCGAGAAGCAGGCCTGCGAGGCCGCGGGCATCAAGTACAAGGAACTGATCGTCGCCAACGACGCACTCACCGTGGTCGTCAGCAAGGACAACACCTGGGCCGACTGCCTCACGGTCGACCAGCTGAAGAAGATCTGGGAGCCGGGCTCGAAGGTCGCCAACTGGAACCAGGTGGACCCGAAGTTCCCGAGTGAGCCGCTGAAGCTCTTCGGTGCCGGTACCGACTCGGGCACCTTCGACTACTTCACCGCCGAGATCAACGGTGAGGAGGGTGCCAGCCGCACCGACTACACCGCCTCGGAGAACGACAATGTGACCGTGCAGGGTGTCGCCGGCACCAAGGGCGGCCTGGGCTACTTCGGCTTCACCTACTTCGAGGAGAACGCCGACAAGCTCAAGGCGCTGAAGGTCGACGGTGGCGCCGGCTGCGTCGAACCGAGCCTGCAGACTGCGCAGGACAACACCTACAAGCCGCTGTCCCGCCCGCTGTTCATCTACGTCAGCGACGCCGGGGCCAAGAAGCCGCACGTCGAGAACTTCGTCACCTTCTACATCGAGTCGATCGACGACATCGTCAAGGAGGCGAAGTTCGTTCCTCTGACCGAGCAGCAGAAGGGCACGCTCAAGAGCGAGTTCGACGCCCTGAAGGCCGCGGCCTGACGTGACCACCAGCACCCGGAGCGCCGGTTCCGCCGCAGGGAACACCCTGCGGCGGGGCCGGCGCCGCCCCGTGGAGAGCATCGTCCAGGTGCTCCTCGTCGCTGCCGCGCTCGTGTCGATCGTGACCACGGTCGGCATCATCATCGCCCTCGCCAACCCCACGATCGAGTTCTTCCAGCAGGTCAGCATCGTCGAGTTCTTCACCGGCACCAGCTGGACCCCCACCTTCCTGCAGAAGGCGTACGGGGTGCTGCCGCTGGTGTCGGCGACCATCGTGGTGACGGTCATCGCCCTGGTCATCGCGGTGCCGATCGGTCTCGGGTCAGCGATCTACCTGGCTGAGTACGCCAAGCCGGGCACCCGCAAGGTGCTCAAGCCGGTCGTCGAGCTACTGGCCGGCGTGCCGACTGTGGTGTACGGCTTCGTCGCCCTGTTCGCGCTCAACCCGCTGCTGCAGAAGTGGTGGCCCACCGAGAACGGTCCCGGTTTCCAGAACCTACTCATCGCGGGTATCGCGATGGGCATCATGATCGTTCCGACGATCGCCAGCATCTCCGAGGACGCGATGTCCTCGGTACCGCGCAGCCTGCGCGAGGGCGCGTACGCGCTGGCCTCGACGAAGATGCAGGTGTCGACCCGGGTGGTGGTCCCCGCCGCCATCTCCGGCATCGTCGCAGCGGTCGTGCTGGGCATCTCCCGCGCGGTGGGCGAGACGATGATCGTCACCATCGCCGGTGGTCTGACCTCCGACCGGGTGGTGTTCAACCCGCTGGAGGGCGCGGCCACGATGACCGCCTTCATCGCCAACATCTCATCCGGCGACATCCCGGTCGGATCGCTCGACTACGACTCGGTCTTCGCCGTCGGCGCACTGCTGTTCCTGATCACCTTCGCGCTCAACGCCGTGTCGATCCGGATGGTCCGCCGTTTCAGGGAGGTCTACGAGTGAGCACCCCGACCCTCACCCCCACCCGGCCGGATCCCTCCGCGCCGGGTGCGGCGCTCACCCAGCGCCGCAGCCGCCCCGGCGAGCTGGCCTTCCGTGTGGCGATGCAGTCCTGCCTGGCCGTCGCCTTCGGTGTGCTCGCCAGCCTGCTGGGCTGGGTTCTGATCAAGGGTTGGAACCGGCTGGACTCGCGACTGTGGACCGAGATGCCCACCGGACTGACGAGCCGGTTGGACACCGCTGGTGTCCAGTCCGCCTTGGTCGGCACCGTGTGGATCATCTCGCTGGTCGCGGTGATCTGTCTGCCCATCGGCGTCCTCTCCGCCATCTACCTGGAGGAGTACGCCAACAACACCCGCTGGTACAACCGGCTGCTGGAGCTGAACATCCAGAACCTGGCCGGTGTGCCGTCGATCATCTTCGGCATCCTCGGCCTGGGCATCATCGCCCGCACCCTCGGGCTCGGTTTCACCGTCATCACCGCGGCGATCGTGCTGTCGCTGCTGGTGCTTCCGGTGGTCATCATCGCCTCCCGGGAGGCCATCCGGGCGGTGCCGCAGTCGATCCGGCAGGCCTCGTACGCGCTCGGCGCCACCAAGTGGCAGACCGTCTCCCGGCAGGTCCTTCCGTCGGCGGTGCCGGGCATCGCAACCGGGTCGATCCTGGCCCTGTCACGGGCGATCGGTGAGGCCGCGCCACTGCTGGTCCTCGGCGCCGTCACCTTCATCACCTTCAACCCGGACGGTTTGGACAGCGCCTACACCGCACTGCCGATCCAAATCTTCACGTTCATCGCGAGGTCCCAGTCCGAGTACACCGAACTGGCGGCCGGGGCGATCGTCCTGCTGTTGACGATCGTGCTGGCGATGAACTCCATCGCCATCTTCGTGCGGAACCGGTTCGAGAAGCGCTGGTGAGCATCCGTGACGTATCAGCCGCTGCATCGCCGCCCGAGAACGAGTCTGAGGTGACCACCGTGAATCCCGATACCACCAGCCGCCCCGCGGTCAACATCGCCGGCGTCCAGCCGGCCGCCGGGCACCAGCCCCGCCCGACCACGCCGGTAATGGAACTGTCCGGCGTCAGCGTGTACTACGGCGCCTACGAGGCCGTGCGCGGCACGTCGATGCCGATCCAGGAGAAGCAGATCACCGCGATGATCGGCCCCTCCGGCTGCGGCAAGTCCACCATCCTGCGGTCGCTGAACCGGATGAACGACCTCATCCCCGGTGCCCGCGTCACCGGATCGGTGACCTATCACGGTCAGGACCTGTACGCCAAGGAGGTCGACCCGATCGAGGTCCGCCGCCGCATCGGCATGGTCTTCCAGAAGCCGAACCCGTTCCCGAAGTCGATCTACGACAACGTCGCCTACGGACCTCGGGTGACCGGCATGAAGGTCGCCAACATGGACGATCTGGTCGAGAAGGCGCTGCGTGACGCCGCACTCTGGGATGAGGTCAAGGACAAGCTGAAGACCAGCGGCCTGTCCCTGTCCGGAGGTCAGCAGCAGCGCCTGTGCATCGCCCGGACCATCGCGGTCAAGCCGGAGATCATCCTGATGGACGAGCCGTGCTCGGCGCTCGACCCGATCGCCACGGCCAAGATCGAAGACCTGATGTTCGAGCTGTCGAACGACTACACGATCGTCATCGTGACGCACAACATGCAGCAGGCCGCCCGGGTCAGCCACTACACCTCCTTCTTCACCGCCGAGGTCGACGAGAAGCAGGAGCGCCACGGTCGACTGGTGGAGTTCAGCCCCACGGGCAAGCTGTTCACCAACCCGACCGACAAGCGCACCGAGGACTACATCACCGGCCGGTTCGGCTGACAGACGCGCCAAGGTGCCCGTGGCCGCAGGACTCACCGCGGAGGTGCAGTCGGCAGATCGTCTCCTCGCGTGGGGCTTCGCAGGTGTGGCGAAGCCCCACTATCGAGGCCCGAGACCTGCACGATGGGCTCACGGGCCGTTGTGTCATGCCGTGCGCGCGGGCCGCAGCACGGCCAACGTCCTCAAGCCCACCGCGAGCCGGTCTGAGGGCATGAGCTGAACCGGAGAGCCGGGTACCGATGAACAACCTCGTCGAGGCCACCGCCGGCGACCGACGCCACGACGGTCGACTCGTGCTGCTCGTGGTCGATGACGACGATGTGCTCGGCGCGGAGCTGGTCGACCAGCTGACCGCCCACCGGATCCGCGGGCACCACTTCCCGCACCCCGCGGAGGCGCTGCTCGGCGCGGGCACCTTGCAACCGGACGCCGCGCTGGTCGCCGCCGGACTGACCACCATGAGCAGCACCGACCTGGTGCGGCTGCTCGCCGGCCGGGCCGGCATCCCGACGGTCGTCGGCATCGGCGACGACGACGGGCCGCTGGCCGCCGCCGTACTCAGGGAAGGCGCCACGGCCTGCGTACGGCGCCCCTACCGCACCGACGAGATCATTCCGATCCTCCGGGCCATCCGCCCGGACAGCGCCAGTTCCCTCGACCCGCCCGTCGAGATCGGCGGGCTCCGCGCCGACCCCGCCACACTGGAGGTGCACCTGCACGGGCGCCTCGTGGCGCTGCCGATGAAGGAGTTCCGCCTGCTGTACTTCTTCATGACCAACGCCGACCGCACCGTCACCCGCGAGCAACTGCTCTCGGCGGTGTGGCACGGACCGTCCGGGGACACGTCCAACACCCTCACCGTGCACATCAAACGCCTGCGCAAGCGACTGGGCCTGGACAACGGCCAGCCGCCGATGATCGTGACCGTCCGCGGGCTGGGCTACCGGTTCATCCCTCCCGCCATGACGACGTCGGCCTACCCGCCCCTGTCATGACCACCGCCGACGAACCAACCGAGCCGACCACACCAACCGAGCCGACGGTGCCGATCACACCGACGGCACCGGCAGAGGCGACGGAGTCGGTCGTCGAGAAGGCGCGTTCGTCGACGCAGCGCGCCTCTGACGTGGTGCTGGTCGCCGTGCCCGTCGCCTACGTCCCGCACGTCGCGCGGCTGCTCGCCGGACTCGACGCCGAGTCCAAGCCGCGCCCGGCGCCACGAGGACCGCTGCGCCCCAGAACGGAACCGCAGGCCACGCCTTGGCCGGTCGAGGAACTTCGCCGACTCAGCAACGGACGCAGCCTGACCCACCGGACAGTGGTCCGGGTGCTGGACGCGCTCGCGCGCCGCCCGGGAGAACTGTTGAGCGGCCAGGAGCTGGCAGGTGCGGCCGGCACCACCCGGGAGAAGCTCGTCGGGGCCTTCGCCGGGCTGACACGCCTGCTCAAGGTGCACTACGACTTCCCCAGCCTCGGCATGCCGTTCACACGCGTTCCGGGTGGTCCCGAGGGACGGCCGCCAGAGATGTACTACCGCATCGACGACGAACAGGCGAGGCGGTGGAGGCGGGCACGCGGCCACGCCGCTGATTGAGCCTCCGTGCGACGACCCGTCCGCACGTGCACGGGGACATCCCCCGTTCACTGGGCGGATTTATTTCTGCCACTTCCTGTCGTGGTTGCGGTCCACCTCGCCTGCCTAGCGTCCCGGATGACAACACTTCAGACCTGCTCAGGAGAGACCCCATGACGGAGTTCCGGCCCGCACACCTGCTGCCGGTCCTGGCCGGCCACGGCGGACGCAGCGCGATGACCTGCCAGTACCGCTGCGGTAACGCCTGTTCCCACCCGGCGCCCAACACCTCGGACAACCCGTACTTCGGTGACATCGCCGGCGAGGTGTCTCGCCGCGGTCTGCTGCGCGCCGGCGCGCTCGGCGCCCTCGTCGTCGGTGCCGCCGGCACCATCGGCGCGACGGCCGGCGGCGAGGCCGCCCAGGCCGCTGCGCCGGCTGTTCCCGAGGCCGCCCGGGCCACCGTTCCGGCCGGCTCGGGAGCGCTGACGTTCAAGCCGATCCCGCCGAACACTCTGGACACGGTGATCGTGCCCAACGGCTACGACCACTCGGTCCTGCTGGCGTGGGGTGACGAGGTCGTGCCCGGCGCCCCGGCGTGGCGGGCGGACCGGCAGAGCTCGGCGGCGCAGGCCAGGCAGTTCGGGTTCAACAACGACTGGCTGGTCACCCTGCCGCTGGACCGGCGCGGCCGGCGGGCGCTGCTGGTGGTCAACCACGAGTACACCAACGAGAACCTGATGTTCCCCGGCTTCACCACCCTCGACGCGCTCACCGTCGAGCAGATCAAGATCGCGATGGCCGCCCACGGTCTCAGCGTCGTCGAGGTCGAGCGCGTCGGCGACACCGGCGAATGGCGCCCCGTCGACAAGGGCGCCCGCCGCCTCAACCGGCGGATCACCGCTTCCACGAAGATGCGGTTCACCGGCCCCGCCGCCGGCAGCCCGCTGCTGCGCACCGCTGCCGACCCCCGCGGCCTGACCGTGCGCGGGTCGCTGAACAACTGCGCCGGCGGTCTCACCCCGTGGGGCACCATCCTGTCCGGTGAGGAGAACTTCAACCAGTACTTCGTCGGCGGCGACGGCGTCCCGGCCGAGGCCAAGTCGGCGCTGGCCCGCTACGGCATCGACACCGTCAACCGGTATCCGTCGGGTTCCCGCAAGTGGGAGCGGGCCGACGAGCGGTTCGATCTGACCCTCAACCCCAACGAGGCCAACCGATTTGGCTGGATCCTGGAACTCGACCCCTACGACCCGAACTCCACCCCGCGCAAGCACACCGCGCTGGGCCGGTTCAAGCACGAGGGCGCCGAGATCATCCTGTCCAAGGACGGCCGCGTCGTGGCGTACATGGGTGACGACGAGCGGTTCGACTACCTGTACAAGTTCGTCTCGGACAAGAAGATGCGCCGCGGCGACGGCCCAGCCGAGCGCGCCCACAACATGACCCTGCTGGAGTCCGGCACCCTGTACGTCGCGCAGTTCGACGCCACCTCCGCCAGTGAGATCGACGGCAGCGGCAAACTGCCCACCGACGGGGCGTTCAACGGCACCGGCCGTTGGATCCCCCTGGCCCGGGGCAACAAGTCGCTGGTGCCGGGGATGACCATCGACCAGGTCCTCGTGCACACCCGGCTCGCCGCCGACAAGGTCGGCCCGACCAAGATGGACCGCCCCGAGGACGTCGCGCCGAACCCGCGCACCGGCAAGGTCTACGCCGCGCTGACCAACAACACCCGCCGCGGCGCCGCCGGGCAGCCCGCCGCCGACGAGGCGAACCCGCGCGCCAACAACAAGCACGGCCACATCCTGGAGATCACCGAGAGCCGCGGCGACAACGCCGCCGAGACGTTCACCTGGAACATCCCGATCGTCTGCGGTGACCCGGCCGACCCGTCGACCTTCTTCGCCGGCTACGACAAGACCAAGGTCTCCCCGATCTCCTGCCCGGACAACCTCGACTTCGACGCGCACGGCAACCTGTGGATCTCCACCGACGGCAACGCGCTGGGCTCCAACGACGGCCTGTTCGCCGTCCCGGTCGAGGGCCCGGAGCGCGGGCACGTCAAGCAGTTCCTCACCGTGCCGCCCGGCGCCGAGCAGGCCTCGGCCTACCTCGAGCCGGACAACCGCACCGCCTTCGTCTCCGTGCAACACCCCGGTGAGATCGACGGCGCCAGCATCGACAACCCCGCCTCCACCTGGCCGCACGGGGACTTCGCCCGCCCGGCCGTGATCACCGTCTGGCGACTGGACGGCCGCCAGATCGGCGCCTGACCCCACACCCACCGAGAGGAGGTGCCCTTCCCGCCAGGAAGGGCACCTCCTCTCCCTGTTTCCCCCGCACCGCCGCCTCAGCAGCAGGTCAGCAGGTACGCCCGCAGGTCGGTCAGCGCGGTCAGCACGCCATCGCGGTCAGCCCGGTAGTAGACCGTCTTCGGGTGAGCACTTCAGCGGGCCCTGTGATCGTTGTGGGTGGAGGGCAGTCCGGCCTCGCCACTACACACGCCGCCCTGGTCAGGCGCGGGTCGGCGCGACCGCGACGCGCAAGCCTCACGCAGGCGTCGACTCGACGGTGAGCAGTGCCGCGAGCTGGCGCAGGACCGCCGGTCGGGCCCGGTAGTACACCCACGTGCCGCGCCGCTCGGCGTCGACGAGGCCGGCCTCGCGCAGCGCTTTGAGGTGGTGCGAGATCGTCGGACCGGTCAGCTCGAACGCCGGGGTCAGGTCGCAGACGCACGCCTCCCCTCCCTCGGCGGAGGCGATCATCGACAACAGCTGCAGCCGCACCGGGTCACCGAGGGCCTTGAACGCCGGCGCGAGCACCGCGGCGGTCTCCGCCGGTACCCGCCGTTGTGCCAGCGGCGCGCAGCAGGGGGCGTCGGCGCCCAGCTCGACGAGCGCGAGAGGTGACACTTGCTTCGACATGCCTCTAGGTTGACATCCCTCTAACCAGTGTGCAACCCTCTACTTCGACGGACATCAAGATAGCGTCCGGGGAAAGGGCAGCAGCATGTTCCACGTCACGGGTCGGCCGAAGACGCGCACCGCGGGTGTCCGGTTCTGCGATTCCTGCGACGAGGCCACGACGACGGGCAGTGGTCGCAGCGCCGCCACGACCACGGGCGATGGAAGGGTGAAGAAGTGGACGAGCTGTTGGATCGGGCGACCGCGCAGACGTACGCGTCGTGGTTCCGGGCCCTGGCAGACCCGACCCGGGTGCAGATCGTCGAGCTTCCGGCCCGCCACGCCCGGCCGATGAGCGTGGGTGAGATCGTCGCCGCCGTCGGCCTGGCGCAGTCCACCGCCTCCCAGCACCTGAAGATCCTCACCGAGGTGCGGTTCGTCCTCGTCGAGCCGGTCGGGACCGCCCGGCACCACCGCGTCAACGACGCCTTCGTCGGCTGTTTCCCCTCCGCCGCCGACGTCGTCATGGGTCGATCCGCCCCGAGTCCGAACGGAGTCTGCTGATGCCCGACGTCACCGTCCGCCCGATGACAGCCGGCGACTCCGGGCGGGTCCTGGCCATCTACCAGGCCGGCCTCGACGGCGGTCACGCCAGCTTCGAGACCACCGCACCCACCTGGGCGGCGTTCGACGCCAGCCGGCTGCCCGACCACCGTTCCGTCGCGGTCGACGCGCGCGGCCGGGTGGTCGGCTGGGTCGCCGTCACGCCAACATCGACCCGCGCCGTGTACGCCGGCGTGGTGGAACACTCCGTCTACGTCGATCCCGCCGCCCGCGGTCGTGGCGTCGCCGGGCTGCTGCTGGATGCCCTGATCGCCTCCACCGAGACAGCGGGGATCTGGACCATCCAGTCCGGCGTGTTCCCCGAGAACCTGGCCAGCATGACCCTTCACAAGCGGGCCGGCTTCCGGGTCATAGGCGTCCGCGAACGGGTCGCTCGCCATCACGGCCGCTGGCGCGACGTGGCCCTGATCGAGCGGCGCAGCCCCGTGATCGCCTGACCGACCCTCGGCCCCAGGCAGCGGGCCGCCGTCCACCTGTTTGATTCGACAGTTATCGAAGCAGAGGAGTTACCTATGAGCGCCCTGGACAACCTTCCGGTCGTGGTGATCGGTGCCGGTCCGGTCGGGCTGGCCGCCGCCGCGCACCTGCACGAGCGTGGCCTGGCATTTCTGGTCCTGGAGGCCGGTGACAGCGCCGGCGCCGCGGTGCGGCAGTGGGGACACGTGCGGGTGTTCTCTCCGTGGCGGTACGACGTCGACCCGGCCGCCCGCCGGATCCTGGACGACGCCGGCTGGGTCGCCCCCGACCCGGAGGCCCTGCCCACCGGCGCCGAACTGGCCGACGGCTACCTCCAGCCCCTGGCGGAGCTTCCGGCGATCAAGTCGCACCTGCGATACGGCACCCGGGTCGAGGCGATCAGCCGCCTCGGCCTGGACCGGCTGCGCACCGCCGGACGCGAGACCACCCCGTTCCTGATCCGTCTCACCGGAGGCGAGGAACTGCTCGCCCGCGCGGTGATCGACGCCTCCGGCACCTGGGGCACCCCGAACGTCCTCGGCGCGTCCGGCCTGCCCGCCCGGGGCGAGGCCGACGTCACGGCGTACCTGGAGCACGCGCTGCCCGACGTACTCGGCCAGGCCCGGCCCCGGTTCGCCGGCCGGCACACCCTGGTCGTCGGTGCCGGCCACTCCGCCGCCAACACCCTGCTCTCCCTGGCCGAACTGGCCGAGTCCACGCCGGGCACCGAGGTGACCTGGGCGATCCGCTCCGCCTCGCCGTCGCGCACCTACGGCGGCGGCGACGCCGACGCCCTCCCGGCGCGCGGCGCCCTCGGCTCACGGCTGCGGGCACACGTCGACGCCGGCCGGATCCGGCTGCTCACCGGCTTCTCCGTGCACGCCCTCACCCCCACCGACGGTCGCGTCACCGTCGTCGTGCGGCACGGCGACGGCAGCGACGAGCAGGTCACCGTGGACCGCATCGTCGCGGCCACCGGCTTCCGCCCCGACCACTCCATCACCGCCGAGCTGCGCCTGGACCTCGACCCGGTCATGGGCGCCACCCGGGCGCTCGCCCCGCTGATCGACCCCAACGAGCACTCCTGCGGCACCGTGCCACCACACGGCGTGGACGAGCTCACCCACCCGGAGACCGGCTACTACGCCGTGGGCATGAAGAGCTACGGCCGCGCGCCGACGTTCCTCATGGCCACCGGCTACGAACAGGTCCGCTCCGTCGTCGCCGCCCTCGCCGGCGACTGGAACGCCGCCCGCGACGTCCAGCTCGACCTGCCGGAGACCGGTGTGTGCAACAGCAACCCCGACGACTCCGCCACCGACGAGAGCTGCTGCGGACCGACGCCGGCCACCGAGCCGACCGGACGGGGGCTCGCCACCGGAATCTCCGGAGGGCTGCTCGCCGCGCCGTTGAACCCGGTCACGCTCGACGCCGCCCCCGCCGACGGGCAGACCGGCGGCTGCTGCGGCAGCTGATTCACCACCACGACGGTGCCCGCCGACCCCGCCGTCGGCGGGCACCACGGGTGGCGGATCGTCGCCGCCCTCGCCGTCACCTCGACCATCGGCTACGGCGTCCTGCACTACGCCTACCCGGTCCTGCTGACACCCATGGCCGCCAGTCTTGGTGCGTCCCCCCACCGCAGTCACCGGCGCGCCCACCGCCTCCGTCCTGGCGGCGCACTCGTGGTGATCCCGGTCGGCCGGTGGCTCGACCCACCACGGCGGTCGCGCGCTGATGACCGTCGGCTCGATCACCACCACCGCCCTGCTGATCGCCTGGTCGCAGGTGCAGACCATCGGCCAGCTCCATGCTCGCCGCGACCTTCGCCGGCACCGCCGCCGGCCTGCTCGGGGTCCTGTCCGTCACCGGCAGGCTCGTCCTCACCGCCACCGGCATGCTCCTGCGCGCTACCGCAGCGTGCGGGCGCGCGCCCCCGTTCGGCGGCCGCAGATCCCGGGCAGCGCGGGTCTCGCCGTACCGATCGCTACGACGTCTCCGGCGGCTCGGCGGCGGGGTGCGGCGTCGCGACGGTGATCCGGACAGCGGTGGTCAAGGTCAGGCCGCCGCCGGGTCGGTTGGCGGGTTCAAGCGCGCGGGCGGCGTCGGTGGTCGCGGCCTCCAGTCGGTGGGCGGGAATGTGCCGTAGCAGGGCGCGTCCGCCGTGGGACCACATCCACTCCATCCAGTGGTCCACGTCGCGGAAGCGGCTGTCCACCCGGTGCTCGTTGATCGCGGTGACGGTGAGGCCGGCCGCCGCCATGGTCGCGGTGATCGCCGCGTCGTCGGCGAACGGGTCAGCCGCCGGCGCGGGTCGAGGACGGTCGGCCGACAGATGCCCGGCGAGGGCATCCAGGGCGGCGACGAATGCCGGGTCCTGGGCGGCGAATGTGCTAACCGCCAGCCGGCCCGCCGGCCGGAGCAGCCGCGCGTACGCCCGGAGGGCCTGCCCGGGGTCGGGGAGCAGGAAGACGACCAGCCCGGCCAGGACCGCGTCGAAGCTGCCTTCCGGGAAGCCCGGCTGCTGGGCATCGCCCACCCGCACGTCGACGTGGGTCAGCCCGGCACGGGTGACGTCCTCGGCGGTGAGTGCCACCATGGCCGGCGCCAGGTCGATGCCGGTGACCTGACCGGCCGGCCCGGTCGCCTGCGCCGCCGGAAAAAGGACCGCTCCCCGGCCGCAGCCGACGTCCAAGACCCGCTCTCCCGGCCGGATACCGGCGCGACGGACCAGTTCCGCGCCGAAGGGCCCGAAGAAGGACACCCCGGTCCGGTCGTAGCTCGTCGCGGCCTGTTCGAACACCTCGACGGTCCCATTCGACGGTCCATCACTGCTCATCGTCACTGCTTCCGTTCTCGCGTCACATCCGGCTTCCTGCCCGTCGCCACGCGCCGTCGCCAGCGCGACGGCAGCACCCCTGGCCGAGACTCCGCCCGCCACTGATCACAATGATCACACTTCGCCAGGTCTCGGGACGTCCGCCTTCCGGATGAGGCCGACCACTGCATCGATGTGCTGGCGCTCCTCGACGGGACCGATCAGCATGCCGCGCCGGCCGATCGGATCGGAACCGGTGAGCAGGAGCAGGGCGGGTGCGCGGTGGCAGGCGCCGAGGCACTCCGTCCGGATCAGGACACCGCCGTGGCTGGCGCGGACCGCCTGCCCGAGAATCTCGACGAGGTCCACCGGCTCGTCGGGCGCCGGCGGAAAGGCGCGGTGGCGTAGCGCGCGACATCGGTGGCCGTCGCAGTAGGCCACGGTCACTTGGACACCACGTGGTGACGGCGGGCTCATCGGCGGAACGCCATCAGTGCATGATCGGCGTACCGGCACGGGACCGTCGCATCGGTGAAATCGGCGCGCCGGGCCGCCTCGCCGTGCCAGTCGGTCGACGCGACGAACTCCGCCGGATTCAAGCCGCTGAGCGCCACCGCTCGCTCGGTCAGCAGCGGCGCCATCGACGGCTGCGCGGACAGGGCGGCCCACCACGCGGCCCACGGGTCTACACCACCGCTGCGCGGCTTCGCGGCGACGGGCGCGTCGGGCATGGCGTCGGCGTCCAGGAGCATCAGGCGGGTCAGCAGCGCCTCCACCGTCGCGAGGTCCTCCGCGCCGACCATGTCGGTCTTGTTGACCACCAGCACGTCGGCGAACTCGATCTGGTCGACCAGCAGGTCGGCGACACCCCGGTCGTCCCCCTCGTACGCGGGCAGCCCCCGCGCCTGAAGGCTCTCCCCCGCCTCGATCAGGCCCCGCAGGCCCGCCGCGTCCACCACCGTGACGGTGGTGTCCAACCGGGCCACCTCGTCCAGCAGGTCGTCGCGCAGCGTGCAGCAGATGCAGGTCACGGCTGATCCACTACCTGACGCCCCTTGTACAGACCGCAGTGGGTGCAGGCCCGGTGCGGCACCACCATCTCCTTGCGGGGGCACGGGCAGGGCGTCAGCGGCGGCACGGCCGCCTTCCACTGCGCCCGCCGGTGCCGGGTGTTCGACCGCGACATCTTCCGCTTCGGTACGGCCATGAGATCTCCTCCGTCGAAGGGTAGGGGCCAGTCTATCGGAAGTGATTTTCGTTTTCTCATACACCTTGGTTCGCCGGTGTTCGCGATCACTGAACACATGCGCACCACTGCATGTATCGTCGGGGTGAAACGATCTCAGGAGGACCAGATGAGCACCGACACCATGCACCCCACCCATGCCGCCCAGCACCGCCACACCCACGGGCCGGAGTGCGGGCACCCGAGCGTGCAGCACCTCGGGCACGTCGACTTCCTGCACGACGGACACCTGCACCACGCCCACGACGGGCACTACGACGAGTGCAGCACCGAGGGACACCGCCCCGCCGAGCAGCACGAACACCACCACGGGGACGGATGCGGGCACGTCGCGGTCGCGCACGAAGGGCACACCGACTACCTCCACGACGGGCACGTGCACCAGGCACACGACGACCACTACGACGAGTGCGCCTCCGGTGAGCACGTCGTCGCCGAAGAGCACGACCACGTCCACGGAGACGGCTGCGGCCACTCACCGCTGCTGCACGGCGACCACCTCGACTACATCCACTACGGCCACCGGCACGCGGCACACGCCGGCCACTATGACGAGCACTGAGCCCCGCCCCAAGGCGGGTCGTCGGCCCATGTCCGTCGCCGGGGACGGGCCGCCCCGCAGAACGCACTAACGGAAACCGTTGCCACTATGGTGGCGGGGGGAGCGACGAGTACGCGATCTCCGGGGAGTACCTGCACCTGCTCAGCGAACGGCCTGGCTGGAGTCAATGTCCCGCACGGGGCACCCACCCGGACCCACCACCGGATCCCATCGATCAGGACTCGCCGCCCGGCAAGCCAATCATGATCGAGCCAGGCGGACGCCACTGCGCCCACCGGACGGGACCGGACGTAGGGCGCGCTCGTCGCACGAGCACCAACCGAGCACCCAGCCGACCAGAAGAGACAGATGCAATGAGGGGCCTGACTGCCGTTATGGCAGTTCAGGCCCCTCATGATCTTGTGCGCCCGAAGGGACTCGAACCCCTAACCTTCTGATCCGTAGTCCGAACCCATCAGATGCTCTCTACGTTGCGTAACCGCCGCTCCACGTGTGCCGCCGAGTGGTGCTGCGTGCCGAAACAAGCGGCTGAGTATCTGCTGGTCCGGGCGCTACAGCGGATGAAGGGTCAAGATCAGGCGTAAAATGGTCCGGGAGCGAGGCGTCCGTTGCCGATCACGATCAGTTCGTGCTGATCACGTACCGGACATCCGAGCACCAACGGAGCACCATCACGGCAGGTGATTGTGGGCTCGCGCCAGGCGGGGCCGCTAGACCTGCCCGTGGACAACGAGGCATGTGCGGCAACTACTCCGAATCCGCGTTCACGCCATCGTCGGCGTGATATCGTGATATCACGCCCCTACGGGAGGTGCTACATGCCCAACATCCTCGTCCGTGATCTCAGTCAAGAAGCCGTGGACCGCATCGACGCCGCCGCCGCCAGCCTCGGACTGTCCCGCAACGAGTACCTACGCCGCAAGTTCGAGGAGAACATCAGCCCCGCCGGCGACCGGACGGTCACCGCCGAGGACTGGCAACGGTCCGCAGAGGCCTTCGCCGACCTCGCCGACCCTGCGGTGATGGAGGCCGCGTGGCGGTGACGAACTGGCTGATCGACAAGTCCGCCTACGTACGCCTCCAACTTGGTCACACGGCGAACCGCGACGAGTGGAGCGCGCGCATCAGCCGAGGCCTCGTCCGGCTCTCCACCATCACGCGCCTCGAACTCGGCTACTCGGCGCGCTCCGGAGAAGCGGGACGCCGGCAGTTCGCTGCCCCACCGTTGTCACTGATGCCGGTCGAACACCTCACACCCGCAATCGAGGACCGGGCGCTGGAAGTGCAGATGCTGCTCGCCGACCGCGGCCAACACCGCGCCCCGTCAATCCCCGACCTGCTGATCGCCGCAACCGCCGAAAAGACCGGACTAACCGTCCTGGCCGTCGACAAGGACTTCGACCTCATCGCCACGCTCACCGGCCAACCGATCGAAACCCTGCCCAGTTAAGAGGTCGCGCAGATTGGTCAAGGTCATGGTCGGCGGGTGGGGCGGGAGTCCCATCGGTAGAGGGTCCATGCCTGCCGGATGAGGCTGCGTAGGGTGATGATGGTGTCGACGAGGCGTCCGCCTGGTGCGGAGCAACCGGATGATCCCGGTCAGAACGCACTGCGGTATCCACTGGAGACCTGACTCGGTGTGGCATGTTCGACATGCTCCCAAGCATGTTTTGTTCATGCCAGGCCGTCCCGGTGTCGACCGCGTCTCGCCTGCCAGCTCACCGCGATCAGCAGCGAAGCCACCGCTACCAACAGGGACATCGCGGCCCAGGCGACGGCTCCTCGCCGGCTGTCCCACGCGGGCAGTGCCTGCACAGCGGCCAGGCCGAACCTCGGACCGAGCAGCAGCACCGGCCCGAGTAGCAGGATCGCTGGCCACCAGGCGCGCCGGTCTCGCCGGGCCGTGAGGACCGCACCAGTGACGATGAGTGCCAGGAACAGCAACGCGCCGAGAATTGCCTCGTACCGCACGTCATAGCGCGGCCCGATCAGCACCGTCGCCACCCCGGTCGCGAGGACGAAAGCGGTGATGACCGCGGTGACTCGGTAGCTGTGACGGCGGGGCACCGCCAGTGCCACCAGGCCGAGCGCGAGTTGAGGCACGAGCACGAACAAGTTCGGCTGGTGGAGCGAGGTCAACTCCGTCGAGGGGACGACCGCTACGGCCACAGCCACCCCGATCGTCACGGCGGTCGCGATCGCGACCGCCCATCGTCCGTATCCGGCGGCACCTGCCGGCAGCACAAGCAACCAGGTAATCCACGCCAGGGCACCAAGGGTGTGGAACGGCCCCAGCATGGGGGCCCCGACGTCGTACTGACCGGGATCCGGGAACACTTCCGTGAGGATCAGGCCCATCGTGGCAAGCACGGTTCCCGCGACCAAGGCGATAGTGCCGGCGAGCGGCAGGGCATCGGCGAGTCCAACGGCGTTGCGGGCCCGCAGGCGTTGGCGCAGCCCGCCGGCCGCCAGGTCGGCGACGTCCGCGAGGTGCGGCCAGCGCTGCCCGGCGGTGGCGAGGTCCATGTACGTATCGACGATCTCGACGCCCCGGTCGGTCCGGTCGGCGGCGGGGTACCAGCGCAGGAGTTTAGTGTAGCGCTGACGCAGCACGCGCGTCATGCGATACCACCGGCGAAACGCGCACTGCGGGACGCAATCAAGGGCTGCGTCGCCCCACGACCAGCGAGGCGGCTGGTCGCCGCCTCGACCGCCCGGCGCATGCGATCCGTCTCGGTACGCAGCAACCTGGCCCCCTCGTCGGTGAGGCGGTAGTACTTCCGGGCGCGGCCGTCGACGATCTCGTTCCGGTCCACTGTCACCAGTCCGTCGTCGGCCAGCCGGTCGAGGGAGCCGTACAGCGTGCCAGGCCGGAGGGACAGTCGACCCTGCGACAACTCCGTCACCTCGAGGATCAGCCCATAGCCGTGCATAGGTCCTTCCGCCAGAGCGGTCAGGATCAGGAACGTGGGCTCCTGCAGCGGGGTCTTCATGCACGGAAACTATCGCGGCAAGCATATCTTCGCAACGAAGTGTTCGTGGAGGATCGACTGAGATGCCCGGAGACACCACGCCACCCTGCGCGCCGCCCTCGACCGCGCGCACCATGATCGCCTCATCACCGACCACCCGGCTCGGGGTATGGAATTACCACCTCGGGAACGTCGTGCCGCGCCACCGCGACCAGGCCACCTATGGGGTGGACTTGCGCTCAACGAGCACCATCTCGTCCAGGTCCTGACCTTGATGCCCGGCATTGGGGTCAAGATCGGACGCCCAGCTGCCCCTGTTCCTGGGACCATCTGATCGTAAATCAGGTGGCCGAGCTGCCAGGGTCTCCTCCGGTGCGGAACAAGCCAAGGCCGCTACCTGCGGAATCAGGCGCACCGCTACCCATTGTCGCAACCCAAGAATCCAAGATGGTGGATCGTGCTGCTCCGTGGCTGCTCGGCGGTCGGGAGCCGACCGAGGGGGTGCAACCGCCGAAAGAAACCGCCCCTGACCTGCGCAAACGTGTGTCACAACCGTGCCCCACACGTGACCCATACGAAAGCAAGGAATATAGCCGACTGGCTATATTCCTTGCTCAAGTGGTGCGCCCGAAGGGACTCGAACCCCTAACCTTCTGATCCGTAGGAGGAAGGGTAAC
Organism: Micromonospora marina; assembly: GCF_900091565.1. GTDB lineage: Bacteria > Actinomycetota > Actinomycetes > Mycobacteriales > Micromonosporaceae > Micromonospora > Micromonospora marina. The sequence goes on from NZ_FMCV01000025.1 coordinate 79,987, forward strand.
CCACCTTCCCCACCTAATACAAGGTCTCATAGCTCGTACTGTTTTGCAAGCCCTTCGTCCACGCGGAGGGCTTTTTGTTTCGGCTGGTCCAGGCGCTGCAGGCGACGGGCAGGGTGGTGGGCTCGCCGCGGCTGGGCTCACCGTGCTGATTTCGACCCGCCCGTGCTCGACCGGTGCCGAACATCCGAGCACCATCGGAGCACCATGCGGGCCGCGATATCCCTTGGATCTGAGCGCCGGGGGTTCTGGCGATGTCGATAATTAGGTAGCACGCACGCTCCCCAATGACCGCCTTCATCTCTCGCTTCACTCGGACCGAGGCGGGACCGCTGGCGCCACCCACAGACCTTGGCGCGGTGATCCGCGCTTCGATGACAGCGGGAGCGGGCGGCCGAGTGCGGCGATGTTAGTCGTCTTCGGGGTCGGCGAACCGTAGTTCGGCCGCCGCCTCCGCCATGGCGGCGTCGTCGAAGTCCGGTAGCGCCCGTTCTGGCAGGTGCAGGTCGGCGTCCGGGTCGATGCCCTCTGAGCTGCCGATCAGGTCCAGTAGGAATTCCTCGGCACCGCGCAGCAGTACGGGGTCCTCCGTCCAGAAGCCGAACTCGAGGCTGCGTCGTGACGACGCCGTGAAGTTCGCTGACCCGATCCAGAGTCGCTTCGGGGTGAAGGCGGTGACGTCGGCCGGTCCGAAGTCGTTCTCGTCGTGTTCCCAGAGGCGGCCGAGTAGCGCCAGCTTGGCGTGCAGGATCGGCGGCATGGACCCGTTGGCGCCCACGCCCTTGCGGAAGCCGATCGTCCGCACGGTCGGGATCATCTCGTCGCCGGGCGGCAGCGACCACCCGGGTCCGATCACCGGGTGCTCACCGTCGATCAGGGAGGTCAGTTGCTCCAGTGGGGGGAAATAGCACACCGGGAGACCGGGTGTACGGGTGTTGAGGTCGGCCAGGCGGCGAAGCTTGTAGGGCAGATCCGGCGGCTGCACCTTCTTGTCCCGGGCCTGCTTGCTGACCACCACGCAGGCAGCCTGCAGCCTGGCGAGTTCGTCGAGGAGTTCTGGGTCGTCCATCCACATCGCGCAGCCCAGCAACGTCGCCCCAGGCCCATGGTATTGGTCCCACCGCTGCTGCCGGTGCTCTCGGAAGTCGCGGATTCCCTGTACCAGGCCAGCCAGCACGTCCCGACCGAAGAAGGCCTGATTTCCGGCCGGGCCGACGTCGAGCGCACGGTCGTACCACTGCCTGAATTCCGGCTGCGCTTCCTCGTCCCCCATGACGGCAGGTTAGAACCTTCGCGCCTGCGGCCCGAGCGCCGCCGGGTCAGGAGGCGTTGGCGGCGGTCTTCGGTGGCGTCGGTCAGCGGGTCTTCTTCATCGCTCGCTTGCGAGGCGGAGTCAGCAGGTCGGCGATCGTAGCGATGGCGGACGGCACGAGCCGGTAGTAGGCCCAGACGCCGCGCTTGTCACGCTCGAGCAGGCCGGCCTCGGTGAGGATCCGCAGGTGGTGGCTAACGGTCGGCTGGGAGAGTCCGAGGGGCGCGGTGAGGTCACTGACCGACGCCTCTCCCTGAGGGGCCATCAGGCTTCGACTGCGGTGTTGTTGTGGGCAGCGCGGGATGCGGCGATCAGTGACGCGCCGAGGTTCGCCGCTTTCTGAGGGGTGAGCCGGATCGTCGTACGGTCCCAGAAGCCCGACAGCAGCGACGCGGCCAGGTTCCGGACCGCGTTGTGGTTCATCCCGTCGAGCTTGGTCATGTCGGTGGGGCGCTGTTCCGGGTTGTCGATGGCCAGCGTCACTGATGGCGGCTCGTCGTACCCGTCGGGGGAGTTGAACGCCTGAAGGTCGACCGTTGCTACCTTGATGTCGTTGGTCGTGGTGCTGGCCGTACACGGCGGCCACGTGCCGGTCGTGCAGGCGGACGCCGTCTTCGGTAAGGCAATCCCCACCGCACCACACCGGGCACTGCGGCTCGGCCGGCTTGGCAGGTGGAAGCAGGTAGCCGGTGTGCGACCACATCGCGAAGTCCACCACCGCGTCCAGCGCCTGCTCCTCGGCGCAGTTCAACCGCACAGCCTGCTCACTGACGCTCAGACCCTGCTGGGTAAGTCGCTCGGCGACCACGCCGCGGAGCACACTGATCTTCTGCTCAGCCGTCAAGCCCTCGTCGTGGACCACCAGATCGGCCACGGTCTGGTCTAGGCGCGGCCGGTCTGGCGTCGGCGCTGGACCGGCCAATCCGACCCCAACCAGCTGGTTGTCCGTATCACGCGCCATGGCCACAACTCGTCCGACCGCCGTCCGCACCTGCTCAGCCTCGTTCAGCGTGAGCCGCAACGCTACCGTCGCGCCCTCGATCACGAACTTCACTACCGGCTCGACCGCGTCGGCGTGCTGCTCCAGGTCGACCTCCAGCCCCGGCGGCCGGTACGTCCCATCGCTGCACGACTCGCCGGCAGTACTCACCGAGCTGTGCAGCGACAACAGCACAGGCGGCGAGTCGTCTGGCCAGTGGATGCGATCCTCGAGATGGTCGCCGTCTTGGTGCGTCGCGACACACCAGGACGGACGCGCCCGCCTCAGCCAGTACGGCCGGTGCGTTCGGCGGGCTGCCGTGACCGCCTTCCTGATGGAGGTGGCGAGGTAGCCGGCGTCGGCCAGACTGAGCGGATCCGGAGCGGACACGACCAACTCCGCTGGGGTGCTCTCCTCGGGCTGGTCAAGGTGCTCCAGTGAGAAGATCTCCACCGCCATCCCGCCGACCTCACCCTTATGGGTCTCCATCACCATCCGGGAGTGCCCCCGGGCCCGGTCGCCCGGACTACCCAACTCATCCTCGGCATGGACCTTGACACACCATGGCGGGCGACCAGGATGGCGGTCTTGGCGCTGTCGAAGGTGATGGTGAGCGCGCCGTCGAGGAAGTGCTCCCCGCGGTTGTGAGGCTGTTCTCGGGGAGGTTGAGCACTTCGGTGAGCGCCTGGGCAGACCGGTGGCGCTGCAGGTCGTCCTGGTAGACGACGCTGATGTGGATCGGCCGTGTTGCCGTGTTGACGGCCGAGGCGAGTTTCGCGTGCCGGTCGGGGTCGCCGGGGCCGTCGATGCTGCGTATGGGTGTGGTCTCCAGGACGAGCGACTCCGTGTTGAGCCTGGCGGTGGCGTGCTCGAGCACGCAGTCGAGGAATCGGCGGCCCGGTCCGGAGCCGACGGGGTGCCTGTCGGGTGTGGTGGCGTGCCGGGCGCGGATGCGGGGGTGGGTGGCGAGGAGATCATCTGTGGTGAAGCTGTGGCGGGCACGCCGCGGATGCTGAAGGAGTCGACGAGGTGGGGAAGGAGCCCGGTGATCACGTTTCGGCCGGTGGGGCGGTCGTAGCGGTGTCTGGCGGTGAGCAGCATGCCGGTGTCGTCGGTGGCGATCCAGAGGCTCTTGGCGTTGCCGGGGAAGCCGGTGGTGGCGCTGATGTGGGCGTCGAGGTTGAGCAGGATGCCGGGGGTAGCCGGGGGCGGTGATGGGTTCGAGACTGACGTAGTGGATGCCCTGTTCGGCCCTGGGGTGCGTCTCGGGAAGCGTCAGCGCTCATTTGCCGGCACCCGCCCTCGACATCTGCCGGACCAGATCGAGCATCTCAGCGACGGAGCCGGCCGGATCGCGGATCGGGAACTGCACCGAGCAGACGACAGCATTCGCGTCGACGAGCAGGCTCAACCGCTTGAATCGATCGACTCCCCCGGCACGGAAGGTAGGGAGGAGCAGGCCTGCGGCGAGCCTTCCGTGCTCGTCTGACAGAAGGGGGAAGGGCAGCCGGGCATGCGCCACGAACGCGGTCAACTGTTCCGGGGCCTGAGTGCTGACGCCGTAGACGCGGGCACCGGCCGCCGCGAAGTCGGCATGGCTGGTGGCGTAGGTCGTTGATTCCACCGTGCAACCACGCGCGCCCGGGATGTCCTCCCAGCCCGACGGAGGTTCCGCGTCGCCTGGGGCGAACGCTCCCGGGATGAAGAAGAGCACCAGCGATGAGTCGGGTGTGTGCAGCCGTTCCGGTCGGCCGTCGTGGCGGGTGAGCAGAACATCAGGCAGACGGCGTCCGACGAGGTGGCGGACGCGTTGCGCCTCCGCGCTGGCCGGCTCGGCCGTGGCGGTAAGGCTGCCGTCATCCATCACGTGGCGGGTGCCCCAGTCCTGCAGGGCGATGAGAATCGGCAGCAGCGCCTCGCCCTTGGGGGTGAGCAGGTAGTCAGCTCGCGGCGGGTGCCGCGAGTAGAACCGGCGGTGCAGCACGTCGTGCTCCACCAGGGTGGCGAGGCGCTCGGTGAGCACCCGGCGGCTCACTCCGAGACCACGTTGCAGCGCGTCGAAACGGGTCGTGCCCCCGGCGATGTCTCGCAGGACGAGGAACGTCCGCCAGTCACGGAGGACACCGAGTGCCTGAGCGATACCACACTCCGCGTTCGCCAGTTCAGACTTCCGCATCCTGCCACCGCCTTCTGTTCACCGGCTTCGATCTCGACTATAGTCCGTTTTAAATCGGAACGGACAGACGTGGATGCGGGGTCGGGGCGGATGAGTGTCGGACACAGCGCCGGGGTCTTCTGGAGGTGGTGGACGGCCGGCACGATCAGTGCGGTCGGCTCGGGAGTCACGGCGATCGCGCTACCGCTGACCGCGCTCATCGCGCTCGATGCCGATGCGTTCGAGATGGGGCTCATCGCCGCAGCCGGCTACGTCGCCTGGCTGGTGATCGGTCTACCGGCCGGCGTCATCGTGCAGCGCATGCCGCTGCGTGGCATGCAGGTGGGCGCCGACCTGGCCCGGGCCGTGGCGCTGCTGTCCATCCCGTTGGCTTGGTGGTCAGGACACCTGACCGTCGCACAACTCATCGTCGTCGCACTGGTGATCAGCTTCAGCACCGTGCTGTTCGACGTAGCGAACGCCACCTTCCTTCCCAGCATCGTGGAGCGTTCGGAGCTGGAGTCGCGCAACAGCCTGACCTCCGGCACTCATGCGGTGACGCAGGTGGGCGGCCCGCCGTTGGGCGGCGTGGCCGTGCAGTTGCTCGGTGCGGTGCCGACGCTGCTGATCGACGCGGTGAGCTACCTGGTGTCGGCGCTTTTGCTGCGGTCGCTGCCGGCGCGGCCAAAGGAGAAGCCGGACCGCTGGCCGCCGGTACGCAGCATGATCCGCGAAGGGTGGCACTTCGTCTCCCGGCATCCGGTGATGGCACCGTGCACATGGGCGGCCACGGCGCTCTGCGTGGCGTGCGGCGCGCAGATCGCGCTGTACCCGCTCCACTTGGTCCGCACCCTCGCCGCCCCAGCCGGTCTGGTCGGTCTGCTGCTCGCCGTCGAAGGGGTTGGTTCGCTGATCGGCGCCGCCCTGACTCCCCGGCTCACCGGGTGGCTCGGTTCCGCCCGCGCTCTGCTGCTGTCCGGTATGGTCTCCGTGGCCGGTGCGATCCTGGTGCCGCTGGGCAGTGGCGTAGCGGGTTACCTCTGCTTCGCCCTCGGCAGCGCCGTCTTCGCTGCCGGCGTTGTGCTGTTGAGCGTGATCACCCGCACCTACCGCCAGGTCGCTAGCCCACCCGACCTGCTGTCCCGGGTGATGGCCACCGTCCGCTTCGTCACCTGGGGCGCTATTCCGGTCGGTGGCCTGGCCGCTGGTGCCCTCGCCAGCGTCTACGGCAGCCGGGTCGCTCTGCTGGTCTCGGTCATCGCGGTCGTGTGCGCTCCGCTCGTGTTGGTCTTCTCTCCCGTCCGTCACCTACACGACCTCACCGACCACCCGTCCTCGGCCGTGACGCCGGACGAGGAGGCCATGGTGAAGGCCGGCCACTGAGGGAGGCCCCTCCCGCGCGAGCTGGCGCGTCGCACGCCGGGCAGGATGCTGACTCGAAGATCAGCCGACCGGGGGGGACATCTGACCATGGACGCATCACCTTCCCGGTTGCCGACACCGGCCGGCGCAAATCCGGCACCGCCACCCGTCAGCCTGGTCACGTGGAACGTGCGGCGTGCCGCGCGGCCCGTTCCGGAGCCAGTGGGCGTCGGCCGCTGACTCCGCCGAGCCGTCCCGGTCACGCCGTGCGGCGTGGGTGCCCCCGACGGCACTACAATCGGGCTGGAGCGCCGTCGACGACCGCAGGGATCCCACATTCATGGTTCCGTTCCCTCGACAACCGCCGCCCTCGGTCGGCGAACCATCGGAGCCGCGCGTGGGCGTGGTTACCTGGAACGTCCAGCGAGCAGCGTCGGCCCGCGCCCGGTCCCAGATGTCGTGGCTGGCCAGCCAGCCGGACGCGGACGTCGTGGTGCTCACCGAGATCCCTCGGAGCGGCGCCGCCCACGCCGACGCGCTGCACGCACACGGCTACAGGGTGCTCTGCCCGGAACCCGACGGTGACTATCGCGTCCTGGTCGCGGCCCGCGTCGGCGCCGTGACTCCCGTGGCCGGGCTCTACGCCGGCGGGATGTCCGGCCGCTTCGTCGCGGCGCGGATCGCCCTGACGGGCCCGACCACGCTCGGCATCGTGGGGCTCTACGTTCCGTCGCGTGGATCCCGGGAACACCGCAACGTTGCGAAGCGGCTGTTCCAGACCGAGGTCGCGGCGATGCTTCCCCGGCTCGGCCGGGCCTACCCGGACGCCAGTCCGCTGATCGTCGCGGGAGACCTGAACGTGGTCGAGCCGGGGCACCTGCCCGCACACCGCGTCTTCGGCCAGTGGGAGTACGACTTCTACCGGGCCTTCGCCGGGGCGGGCCTCATCGACGCGTACCGGCATGTGCACCCTCGGACGGTGGAGCACTCCTGGTACGGCCGGTCCGGAGCGGGATACCGCTTCGACCACGTCTTCTGCGACGATCCGGGCCTGGTGCTCCGCTGCGCCTACCTGCACGCGCCCCGACGGGCGAAGCTGTCGGACCACTCGGCGATGACGGCCACCTTCGGGCTCACGTCCCCGGTCACCGGCCTCCCGCCGGTCGAGGCCGGTCAGGTGGGGGTGTAGTCCGCCGTCCGGGCCAGCCAGGCGTCGAGCTTGGCTACGAAGCGGTGCATCTGCGGGTCGTAGACATCGCTGTTCCAGTTGACCTCGGTGAGGCCGTACCAGCGCACCGAGCGGAACTCCCGCGGGTCGGGAAGCACCGGGTCCGTGCGCCGAGCTTCGAGGATGAACCACAGGGTCATGTCCACATGGCTGTGGTGACCCCGCGTCCAGGTCCTGCTCAGGAAAAACGGATCGTCGCCGAACCGGCTGTGGAAGTCGGCGAGGACCCCGAGTTCCTCCGCGGCCTCGCGGACGACCGTGTGCCGGGGATCCTCATCCTCGTCGACGTGACCGCCGGGCAGCAGCCAGCAGTTCGCCTTGAGGTGGTCCACGAGCATGACCGACCGCTCGCGCTCATCCAGCAATGCGAAGTAGACCGCGAGGTGACGTGGCGGGTCCGCCGGCGCGTGTCGGCGGAACAACGGCTCGCCGGAGCGCACCCATCCGGTCATCGCCTGCTGGTCGAGCGCTTCCTGCCGGTCGTGCGGCACCACTCGCCTGACGAGGTCAGCGACGATGGCACGGGGCTCCTGACGGGTGAGCACGACAAATCTCCCACGCGTTGCTCGATGGACCTGGCCGAATGAACCGGAACCTTACCGTGGGTGGCACGGGGTCGACGGGAGGCGTGGCCGGTATCGGCATGTGGCGCGGGACAGCGGAGCCGGACGGGTCTGTGACCCGACCGGCTCCGCCAACGCGAGGAGATTCCCGGTCAGCCGGGAGTCGCTCCATCGTGTTCCGGGGCGAAGCGCAGAATGGTGCGCACTGCGGCGTGGTCACTCAGGTTCTGCCGCCGGGGCTCGTGGTCGTAGTCGCTTCCCACCAGCGAGCCCGCCGCGGCGTCGGCGAACGCGTAGTCCAGGCGCTGCGCCCCCAGCCGGTCGCTGACCCAACTGAACTGGGTGGCTTCGGGATGCAGTGTCCGGTGCGTGTCGCTCACCCCCAGCGCCAGCAGCCCCGCGTAGAACTCGAAGTCGTGCCGCTCGAACACCGACGCGCAGGGTTGGTCCGTGGAGTCCAGCACGTTGAGGTCGCCGACCACGCAGAAGCCGGGTGTCCGGATCGACGCCAGGTAGTCCAGACACCGGCGTTGGAAGGCTGCCCGCGCGGTGCTGCTGTCGGGTGTCATCCCGTTGGTCGGTGCGTAGATTGTCACCAGACGGACCGACCGGCCGGCGGCGGACAGGTCGACGGCGAGGATGCGCGCGCTGTCCGGCTCGGGCACGACCCGGGCTACGTCGAAGCCTCGGGTCGTCACCGCGGTGACGTACTGCTCGTCGGGACGGGCGACGGTGCAGACGACGTCGTACCCCTCCTCCCGGAGGGCGTTGAGCAGCGCTCTCGCGCCCTCGCCCGCCCGCAGCTCGGTCAGGGCGAGGACGTTGCACTGGGTCTCCACCAGCCAGCTAGCGAGAGGCCGGGCCCGGCTGGCGCCGGCGCTCTGCACGTTGAGTGCGCAGACGCGCAGCTCCTCACCAGCGACTCTCTCGTCGACCGCCGCCGTGGGGGCGAATCCGAACAGGGCGCCCTGCATGGCGTCACCCATCACGACCGCAAGACCGCCGAGGCCGCTCCGGTGATCGTCGCGACGCGGCCGATCGTCTCGTCCACGCAGGACTCCGACATGCGCTTGCTCGCTCTCTGCTCCGGGCTCTCCTGGGCAGCACCGTACACCCAGAAGGATCCACCGGCCGCGCGATCGAGGATGAGGAACCGGTCCTTGGCGGCCGGCCCCCGCAGCAGGAGGGAGATGGTGTCGGCCTCGGCCTGGACGGTGTGCACGCTGGTGTGGTGAAGAGCGTAACTGTCGCCCGGACCCTCGATCCGCTCGTGCACCGCCACCAGGCTGTCTGGGTCGGTGTCCTCGCCGAACTGCTGGTCGTTGCCGAAGATGCGGTGGGTGTACCGGCCACTGAGGATATACGAGGCGAACGACCAGCGGTGGTTGTGCGGGCGGTCAAAGTAACCCGACCGGTAGAGGTGGAGCCGGATGCGCACCTGCGCCGCGCGGTCGTCGTGGAGCACGAGCTTGTCGAGGAAGTCGTAGCGCTCGCACAAATCGCGCAAGCTGCGGTCGACCCGCAGGTTGTCGAGGAGCCCGGGCAGCAGTTCGGGGTCGTTGACCAGAGCGTCGAAGACGGTCTCACCGCCCCGGACGATCGAGCCGGTGTCCTCCCAGTCGATCTGTCCGAGGGCGGCGAGGGCGGGATGACGGATGTCGGCCATGGGGTCGTTCCTCCTGTTCGAAGCGGTTCAAGCGGCGTACAGCGAGGCGTCCAGCAGCCGCTTGAGATGGGGGTGCAGGCGGTAATACCGGGTGCCGCCGGCGGCCGGCTGCGGCGTTGTGTCGGGCAGCTCGCCGTGGCGTGCCACGTGCGCGGCGGCGGCCAGCAGTAGCGCCACCTGTGCGGCCTTGACCCTGGCCCGCAGGGTCGGTGCGGGCTCCGGCGCGACCGGCACGCTGGCGATGATCTCGCCGGTGTCCGCACTGGACCGGACCCGGTGCACAGTGCACACCACCGGATCGTTGTTCAGCAGGGCCCAGCCCACCGCGTCCATCCCGCGGTAGTCGGGCAGCGCGCCGTTGTGTGCGTTGATCGCGCCGAGCCGAACGTTGGCCAGCACCCGCATCGGGACGACCGGCATGCCCAGCAGGACCACCAGGTCGGCGCGGTGGCGGCGCAGCACGTCGGCGAGCTCGTCAAAGTCGACGGCGTCGCACTCGGTCGCCGCCGGGGGCGCGGTCGCCGGCGCTGGGTCGTCCGGCGGCTCCGGCGGGTACCAGGCCTGTGCGTAGCCGGAGTCGAGGGCCGTTCCGGGGATCGTGGCCTCGTACCAGCAAACCGCCGCGACCGGGAGCCCGGCGCTGGCTGCGGCCCCGAGGAACCGGCGGGCGCCGCCGGACCCCCGGCGGGCGACGACCACGATCCGCGCCGACGCCGACGTGGGCACCGTCGGCACGCCGAGGTCAGGCGCACCGGCTGCAGCGGCGGAAACCGAGCGCCGGTCCAGGCGCGCCGCCAGCTGCGCGCTGCCGTCGCGGACGAGCCGGGCGGCGAGCCGGAGCAGCCCGGCCAGGCGGGGTACGTCCCAGCTCTCGCGCTCCGGTCCCGATGCCTCGGTGCGGCGCAGCCACACCCCGCCGAGCAGCTTGCACGCGGCGTTGAGATACCGGGGATCCCCCTGCCGGAGGTGCGGGCGCGCCCAGTGTGCCGCCAGGACCAGCCATCCCTCGGCCAGCGCGGGCGTGAGCCCGGCGAGCCTCGCCGCCACCGGTGGCACCCACAGGCCGGCGGTCTCGACGTGGTGCAGCAGCGTCACGTCCGGTCCCGTCACGGCCCGGGCCTTCGGCTCCGGCGAGCTGATCCGGTGCCCGGCCACCGCCCGGTGGAAGGCAGCCAGGTCCGCCGTTCCGTCCAGTCGCCACAGCCTGGCCGCCAGGGCGGCCGCCGCGACACCGTCGGTCGGGGGTTCGGCGGCCTCCGTGCCCGGGACGGCCCGGAGAATCTGCTCGGGCGCGACGTCGCCGTCGACCGCGGGTCGCAGCGGATAACGGGTGGGCTGCACGCTTTCCGCCCGGGCGGTACCAGTCATCGCGCGACCGCGCCGGAAACCTTGTTCAGGGCGGCGAGATAGCCCTCGATCAGTTCCTCGTCCCCCTCGTAGCCCCAGATCGGGATCTTCAGGAAGACGTCCTGGAAGCTCCGCACCCCCGGCAGCGCCGCCGCCGCCACCTGCTCGGGTTTCCACGGGGCGAACGAATCGCGCCGCGCGAAGAGCGGTTCGCCGCTGATGTCCCGGGTGGAGCCGGGTGCGTCGACCTCAGTCGCCCCCTCCGCCACGGCCAGCGCGACGAACTCGTCCCGCGTCACCGTGGCCGCCTCCGGGCAGAATCGGAGGCCGGTGACGTAGAGGCCGTGCCGGCCTCGGTCCTCGGGCACCAGCACCGGCGTGACCACGGGATTGTCGGCAAGTTCCTGACGGACCCGGGACAGCACGCCCCGCCGGCGGGCCTCGATCTTGTCGGCCTGTGCCAGTTGGTGCAGGCCGATGGCCGCGCCGAGGGTCGTCATCCGATGCTTCAGTCCCATCCCGGTGAACGCGAAGGGGTAGTACTCGGCGCTTGAGTCGATCTCGCTGAGGCACCGCTTGTTGTAGTGGCCATACAGCAGGGCCAACTCGCGGTAACGGTCGTTCGAGGTGACCAGCACTCCCCCCTCGCCGGTCGTGATGGCCTTCTGGTTGGTGGAGAAGACCGCCATGTCGCCGAAGGTGCCGACCCGGGAGCCGCCCCAGGACGCGAAGTGGGCGTGCGAGCAGTCCTCGAACAGCAGCAGGTCATGGCTGCGGCAGAAGGCGACGATCTCGTCCATCGGGCAGGGGTTGCCCCACATGTGAGTGACGATCACGGCCCGGACGTTCGGGGCAAGCTTCGCGGCGAGGCTGTCGGCCGTCACGTTGCCGTGGTCGTCCGCGTCGGCGAAGATCACCTCGACACCGTCGTAGGCGAACGGCGAGGCGGTGGCCAGGAAGGTATACGCCGGGGCGAGCACTGCGTCACCGGGCCGGAGCCCGGCGATACGGGACATGGCGTGGATGGCCGACGTCCCGGAGCTGAACGAGATCGCGTAGGGCGTCCCCACGAAGTGGGCGAACGCCGCCTCGTACTCGCCGATGATGCCCCGCGCGTCGCGGTCGGAGAGCGACCGGTGCATCTGGTCCGACACCGCCCGCTCTAGGCTCGGGTCGATGATCGGCCACCGGTAGTGCGGGCCGGGGATGTCCATGGTCTTCGGTCCGCCGTGCGCGGCGAGTGCCGTCATGCCGTTGCCTCCTTGGAGTAAGCCGATCCGTCCTGCCCGGTCGTCTCTCCCACCGTGGCCAGGGCCGCCGTGACCAGGGCGGACACCCGATCCCGGGTCTCATCCACCGGCTCTCCGGCGCCAATCGCGAGCACCGGCCACCGGTATTCGCGGGCCAACTGCTCCAGCAGCTGCATTCCCTGCTCCTGGTAAGTCACGAAGGAGGCCCGGTTGAGCTCGGTGTAGCCGGCGTGCATGCCTAGCTCGCTGGCACGGAACCCGCGGCCCTGCCGGTCGTAGAGCATGCCGGCGTCGGAGCTGAGCAGGACGACCACGTCCGGTTTCCGCACCTCGGCGAAGATCGTCTCCAGGTCGTGACGCTGGTAGCCCTGCAGGAGCAGTTTCGACCAGAACTTATAGAGCCAGCCGTCAACGACCACGTCGTGTCCCGCGCGCAGCAGCGGCTCCAACACGTTCGTCGCGTGCGCCGTGAACCAGGCCGCCTGCACGGACACCCAGAACGAGTCGGGCAGATCCGTGCTGTCACCGCTGTGCCACAGCACCGTCGACAGGTGTTCCATGAGCTTCGCCGCGTACCCGGAGGTGCCGGAAATCTGCCGTCGTGACACGAAAACCAGGGGCCGCCCCGGCTCGGGGGCCGGCCGTGCCACCAGGGCAGCGACGGCCTCGTCGTACGTCAGGGCGCCCAGTGCACCGGCGAGGGTGGTCTTGCCGATACCGTCCGGGCCCTCCAGGGCGATGAACCGTCCGGGCAGTGTTTGCGAGTGATCCGACCGTCGGCGGCCGGGCCGGCCAGAGGACTCGTCCACGGTCATACGGGTTCCTTTCTCAGGGGTGCGGCGAGGCGGTGGTCGCAGCCTGGTCAGCACGAGTCGGAGGCGTTGATTAGCCGCCAGCCCGACCGCAGACGCCAGCGGTCGTGCTCCCGGTCGAGCAATTCGGCCGCGGCCGGGGTGAGCGCGCCACGGATCGCCGTGACCGCCGACGCGAGGGCGTCCGTCATCACCAGCAGCTCGGCGTCCATCATGGTGGTCAGCTCGCGGTCGAAGGCGTCCTGGTCGTGCTCGCCGATCGACTGCTTGTCAATCAGCCGTACCATGTTGCTGAGCACCGTGAACGCACCTGCCTTGATAACGCGCCGCACCTCGCGCACCGCGTGGTACGCCTCACCCTCCAGGATCTTCTCCAGGCTCTTGAGGGTGTAGTCCAGCGCGAAGTTCCGGTCGACCCACATCTGGGCGTGGTGCGAGGCGCGCCCGATGCGCCAGTCGGCGAAGGAGGCGTCCACCCGGCCCATCGACGGGCGCGGCTTGCCGGCCAGGCCGGCTGCCTCGACCCGTCGGGTGTACGCGGCGCCCAGCAGGCACTCCATCGACACCAGCAGGTACGAGACCGCCGAGTAGAACGGCGCTCCGAGGGAGTGCTCGCTGACGAACCTGGGATCGGTGACGCCGTCGACGATCTCCTCGACGCTGAGGTGGTGTAGAGGTCGCAGCAGCAGGTCGGTGCGGGCCTGGAAATCGTGCGTCGCGCGCAGCTCCTCCAGCGTCATCAGGTGGTCGAAGGTGATGTAGGTGAACCGGGTCGGCACTCCCAGCGCGGACAAGGTCCGGATCGCCAGGGCGTTCTGCTCGCCGGTCGTCTCCTTGTTGAACCGTTCGAGGATGGAGGTCACGCCCGACTCCACGCCGAACAGCATCCGGCGCAGGCCGGTCGCCACGAGCTCCCGCCACATGTACCCGCGTTCCAGGTGCCAGGCGCGATCACGCTGCGGGTCCACCACCTGGTCGATTCGGCACGACGACTCCCACCGGAAGCCAGCGTCGTGCATGGTCCGCGAGATCACCAGAGCCCGCTGCGCCGCGTCGTCGCCCCGGCCGATGAACTCCTCGTCGACCAGGTAGAGCGTCCGGGACAGGTGCGGGTGGCGTTCGAACACCTCGCTCATGGCGGCGAGCATCCAGGGCAGGCCCTCTGGGGCGGCGCCGGACCAAATGCCCTTGTGCCCGCGTGGGCAGAAGGAGCAGTAGTTCGTGCAGCCGCGACTGGTCTCGAGTTGGGCGACGCCGCGGTGCCGGAAGGTCCGGTCGAGCAGGTCCAGCTCCGGGAGGATGTCGGTCTGCGCACGGTTGGCCACCGTCGCGGTCCGCCGGGGCGCGCGGCGGATCGTCATCCCCCCGCCGCGGGCCGCGCCGTTGTAGCCGATCCCACGAACATCCGCCAGGTCGAGGTCGCCGTGGAAGTGCGCGATAACGTCGACCACGGTCGGCTCGCCCGCGCCCCGGGCCACCAGCAGCCCTGGGTACTGGGCGAGGAGGAGCTGTTCGTTGCGGACGGTGAGGCTGCCGCCGGTCAGCACCAGGGGCGGAGACGGCCGTCGGTAGATCTCGTCAAGCAGTTCCACCATGAGATCGTGCTGACCGAACGTCGCGGAGATCCCCACGATGTCGGGTGCCTGCCTGGTCGCGGCGATGACATCGTCCATCGATACGCCCAGTTGCATGTCCATCATGCGGACCCGGCCGGAGAGCGTCGACCGCGCTGCCCGCGCCACGTCGGAGATCGCCAACGGAAAGCGCGGCAGCGGAAAGTTCTCCGGGTGGTAAAGCGCCACGAGAAGGATCTCGGGCTTGAAAAGACGCCGAACGCCCGAGTCCGCCAGTTCCGCCGACGAGTGCCAGCTCTCCGGGTCACGCAGCGTCAACCGGTGCCGGGTCCACTCGGGCCAGTCGCGCTCGCCGAGCGGGCGTCCGTCGAGGCTGGCGACGTACCACCCGCCCTCGGCCGGGTGTTCGGCCACCAGCAGACGCGCCTCGTAGGTGCCGGTGATCGTCGACCGTCCCGGCAGGTAATCGCGGACGGCGTCGAGAACCGCGAGCGGCTCCGCCGGAGACAGGTTGTGCAGCGCCGCGGCCGGCATGGTTCCCGGCCCCGCCACCTCGTTGACGGCGTGCACCAACCTCGTAGGCCAGTTGTTATCCATTCCGCCTCCTGATGACAGCAGCTTCAATGGACCGCCCGGGCGCGGTGGTGTGCGCCGGGCATCGCCTCCCAGCGGTCGGGGCGGTAGTCGCCCAGACCGCGTAGCTCGGCTCGTGTGGGGACCGGTCAGGTCATGGGTTCGGAGCGGTCGCGCCGACTGGCGGTGCGACGGCGGACATCGGCGGGCGCTCGTCGAGGAACACCTCGCCGGTGTTATCGAGACGCCGCTGCACGTCCGCCATCACCGCGCGCGCCGCGTCGATGACGTCGATGGGCGGCGGCTCACCGAGGCAGGTCAGGTTCATCTCGACCTGGGCGGCCCGGGTGAAGCCCACCAGGACAGCGGCGTTCTCACTGCGGAGCAGGCCGCTCCAGAGCGCGACCCTGACCAGATCCGCCCGGTCGGGTCCGACGATGGCTCGCAGCCGGGCCAACCCTTCCCCGATGACGACGCCGGCCGCCGGAGTAAACCATCGCTTCCGGGAGCGGTGATCGCCCGGGCCGAGGACCCGGGGATGCGCGGGATCGTTAACTCCCACCAGCAGTCCCTGGCCGAGTGTCTTGTTCAGCAGGATCCCGCAGCCGTGCTGCTCGGCGAAGGAGATGATCGGCGCCGATCGGGCGGACGGGGTCAGCAGGTTGTCCCGGACCGCCAGGATCTGCGGCTCGACCACGTCGAAGACCCGCCGGAACGTGGCCGACTTGTCCTCCCGCGCGGCGGTGCCGCCAGCCCGCCGCTGCGGCGCGAAGCGGTGCGGACCGCGCATGCCGATTGCCCGGATCAGGCCCTCGTCACGCAGCGCGCGCATGGTGTCGGCGGCGCCGCGCAGCCACCGGTCGTATGGGCCAAAGTCGGAATGGTGCAGGAAGTATATGTCGAGGTGGTCGGTGCGCAGGTTCTCCAGGCTCTGTTCGAGCTGACGCCGCATGTGCCCCGGATCGAAGCCGTGCGGCGCGGTGCCCCGGAAATATCCCACCTTGGAGGTGAGCACCAAGTCGGCCCGTGGCACCTGCGCGACGAGCTGCCCGATCAGGCGCTCGGAGTGGCCATGACCGTAGACGTCGGCGGTGTCGAACAGCCGGGCGCCGAGGGCATGGGCGCGTTCCAGCCCGGCAGCCGATTCCGCGTCGTCCGCGGTGGACCAGCCCATCGGCATGCCGAGGTTGTGGTCCGGACCGCCGATCGCCCAACACCCCATGCCGACCGCCGGCACAGAGATGCCGGTGTCCCCTAGGACACGGAGCGGTATGTCACCTGCCATCGTTCCCCCGTTGTCGAGATCGTGCGGATACGGAAAGGAACTCCGAGCGCGGATACGCTCCGAGACAATTCCGCCGCCCACGCGACCAGCAGCTTTCCCAGACTGGCGCCGCCACCGAAATTTGTCACGGAACGTGACATCTCATTGACGGGAAGCCATCCCTGCAGCCACGATAGCACGGTCTTCAACAGAGCTACCACCAAGATAAATGTGTGCGGACATGCGCTCTGCGCATCGCTTGACGTCGCTGCCGATCCCGTGTATTGACGAGTCCGCCTCGCGCCTGCGGAGCCCGGAATATCACGGGCGAGTGTTGCTCCGGCGGGCACCCTTGTCGTAGCCTGCCTCCATCGCCGCACATCAAACGGGGAGAGGTTCTGTGCCGGCAATCTTGAGCAGCATGTCCACATGAGTCGCCACACCGACGGCAACTTATGTCCGCAGCTGAGTTCTCCCGGTCACGCCGCTCTCCGTGTCCACGATTACGCGGCCGACGCGAGAACCATCGCCGACATCATTCGCACAGCGTCACCGCCGGCTGGGCAGACACTTATGGAGGCATTCCTTGACGACTGGAGCCATACCGTTCCTCGAGGTCCTGCAGCAGCGGTCGCTCGTACCGGACGGGTGCCGTGCCGTCCTGCTCGTCGGATCGGCGGCGAAGGGGTGGAGCAACGCCAAAAGTGACTACGACTTTTACCTCGTGTGCGACGAGCCGTGGCGGGCTCCGAACCACGGCATCCTCAACCTGCCGCTGGATCCCCCCGAGATCCAGACCGAGTCCTTCTATGCCCATGATCGACGCTGGGAGGCGACGTACTGGCTGGCTACCCAGGTGAAGCAGATCCTCGCGAAGGTCTCCTGGGAGGAGTTCGAGAAGGACCGGGTCGCTGGGCAGGTGCTCGCCGGCCGCGAGGAGATGCTGCTGGAGCGGTTGACCGTCTGCGTTCCGCTGCTCGGCGGGCAGTGGTTGGCCGAACGCCAGCGTGAGGTCGACGCCTCGGCGTTCCGGTCACTTATAGTCACCCGCTCCCTGGGCGCCGCCGACGACTCCGTCGAGGACGCGCTCGGGCAGCTGGAATCCGGTGACCTGCACAGCGCCGTGCTGTCCGCCCGGAAAGCGCTGGGGCACAGCGTCGACGCCTTGTTGGAACAGCACGGCCAATACGGTAGTCACTCGCCGAAATGGCGTCCGCACCGATTCCGGGCGGCCAATCCCGCCATTCTGTCGTTCGATCGCTACTGGGCGGTCGAGACAATGCAGAATTTCGATCCCGACAAGCCGGAGAAGTGGGTGACCGATGTGCTGACGCTGTGTCAGGACATCGCGATGAAAGTGGAACTGTAGATGATCGGGGAAAGATTGCCCTCCGAGACCGGATCCGGATCGGCGCGGGCCGTACCTCTTCCGTCGCCTTGGCTCGGCTTTTCACTTGGTAACGATGCGCTGGCGCCCGCATCTGCGAACGCGGGAATGGACGTCCACCGTTCTTCCGCATTGTCACCGCCAAGCCGATGATCCGGTTAACTGTCGATGACGAAACGCTGCTCGGCGTACGGGTGGCGATCAGTCCTCTGTGGGAGGCTTTGTCGAGCCTCGCATTGCTGGCCCGGTACCGTAGCGAGGTCCCCTATCCCTACAGCACGTGGGCGAGCACCGTGCGGCGGGCCCTCCCGGTCGGCTTCCGCCGGGAGCTGTTAACCTGGATCGCGCAGTTGCGCAGCCTCCGGCTCCCCTCCTTCCTCACGCCCGTACCGGCCTCGGCGTCCCCCACGATCCGGGAGGAACTGGCGACCCTTCGCGCGACGCCCGCAGAGACCGTCCGGCGTGAGCTGGAGGCGCTCTATCCGACCGACGTCCCGGCGCCGCTGCTCCGGCTGGCCGACGGGGCCGACGGCCTCACCCACCTGACGGATCTCCTGGGACGCTACTGGGACACCGCGATGGCACCCTACTGGCGTTCGATGCGCAACGTGCTGGAAGAGGAGATCCTGTTCCGGGGCCGGACCCTCGTCACCGAGGGTTCGGACGCGATGCTGCAGAGCCTCGGCGGGCGGGTGAAGTGGGAACGACCGGACCTGACGCTGCCCTACCAGACCGACATCAACTCCACCCTGCGCGGCACCCAGTTCTACGTGGTGCCGGTGTTGTTCGCCCGTGGCATGCGGATTTTCTCGCAGGGCGCCGCCGGATCGGCCATCTCCTACCAAGCCCGTGGCGCTGCCGTCCTCGACGGGCAGGTGGGCGACAGTGCGCCGCCGGAGGCCGAGCCGCAGCAGGGTGACCGGCTGGCCATCCTGGTAGGGCGGGGCCGGGCGGCGGTCATGCGGGCGCTCGTCGCCCCAACGACGACGACCGCGGTCGCAGGATCCGTCGGCCTGGCGCCGAGCACCGTGTCGCAGCATCTGACCGCGCTCTCCGCCGCAGGGATGGTGCGACGCCGCCGAGCAGGCAGCCGGGTCCTCTACGAACTCGATCGCGAGGGCCTGGCCCTGCTGAGCCACCTCGACTGCGAGATCAGCCATTAGCCGATCCCGCGTCCAGGCGGGATGCCGGGTCGGCACGGGGAATCGGCGTCCGTCCGCGCAGGTGCGGCTCTCGCCGGCCGGTCGCCGTCCGGGCGTCGCCGTGGGGGCGCCCGGACGGCGATCGGTGACGCGCGCCGGTGGTGGCATCACCGCTCACCGGTTCAGGTCGAGGACCTCGGCCTCGCTGAGCGCGGTGAGCAACTCGACCGTGTCCTCGACGGCGGTGTCGAAGGGGATCCCGTACTCCGCCGCGACCTGACGGCCGATCTCCGCCACGCTCCGTTCGCCGTCGATGGCCCGGTAGATGAAGGCGGCGGTGTCCGACAGCTCGAACGCCTGCCCCTGACTGGCCACGAAGAGCTTGCCCCGGAAGTTGCGGACCCGTAGACCCTGACGGGTCTGCGGCACCACACTCTGCGCGGTGCTCGCGTCGATCATCGACATCACGTACTCACTTCCCTCGAACGGGTGACGCCCCACGTCGGGGCCGCGCCGACGCCCTGCTGGCGGCGGCGGTTGACGCGCTCCTCACTCCTCGTCCCGTCCCACCACCGCCCGTTGCAGGTGTAGGACGAACATCGGCACGTTGTTGATGGTGTGCGCGAGCAGCGCCGGATAGATCGATCCGGACAGCAGGGTGAGGACCAGCAGCGCGGCAGCCGCAATGATCTCCAGCATCGTCGCCCGAGTCGAGCCCCGCCAGTTCTGTCCCGGCGACACGTGGTGCCGGGCCACGAAGGCCACCGCGGCGAGCAGGCCCAGGGGCAGCGTCGCCGTGGCGGCGGCCGTGAGTACAACCGCGCGGAAAAGGACCTCCTCCCCCGCCGGGCTCACGATGGTGGTAAATGCCCGCGCCAGCGTGTGCGACGAGGATGTGGGTCCCATCAGAAAGGCCAACTCGCCCCGGACGAGACCGCGCACGTCCATGCCGGACATCGCGATCAGCGCGCCGCCGAGCACGACGGCGACCACGAACCATGTCCAGTCCGCCCCGACGCTCAGCCAGCTCGCTCCGCCAATGGTCACCAGCGCCAGTGCGCCCACCGGCGCGGTCAGGCCCAGCAGGGCCTCGACCCAGAAGCTCGTCCCGCTGCGCCCGTCGCGAGGCAGGCCCCACGGCAGGAGCAGGAGCGCGACCTCCACGATCAGCAGGACCGACACGATCCATCCGTCGCCGGGCCCGGCGATGGACGCCGGCCATACGGCCGCCGCGAAGGCGAGGACGCATCCGGCGGCTGCCAACCGTGCCGGCGAAGGCAGCCACTCGCGGGTGTCCAGAACGGGCACCCGCTTCGTGCCGTCGGCGCGGTTGGCGGTGAGGCTGGCCATGGCGGACCTAGTCCGTCGCGGTGAGCACGAGCTCGTCCGCGGCCGGCGACGGTGAGATGACGACCAGACGTAGATCCACCGCCTCCGACAGCAGCTCCTCGACCGCGGTGAGTGGAACCCGCGTCACATCCGCCACCTCCTGCGCCGTGCGTGCCCCGTCCAGCGCGGCAAGGAACCCGCCCCAGCCGGGTGTGTCCGCGTCGTCCACGACGTACTCGATGGCGCCGTCAACGACCACGTACCAGTTTTCCTGGTCGGCGGGGGACCGCAGCAGCATCACGTTGTCAGCCAGGACGGGTATGGCATCCGGCCGGACCGCCGGGCGGCGGACGGTCATCCGGTCGACGGTTTCTCGTTCGGCGTTCCAGTCGACGACCGTGACGGCGCAGGGCTGCACGTCGATCCGGCTGACCGATGGCGGCGCCGGCGGCCGCGCGGCCATCTGCTCGAGCAGACCCAGGTTGACCAGATGCAGCAGGAACTCGACGTGGCCCGCCTCCGGCTCGGCCGCGAGCTGGCGGGCCAGGCTGCGCAGGTTGTCACCGTCGATGTGCTCCTTGGCCTGCGGCCCCGCCAGCGCCTCCTCGATGAGGGCACCGTCCTGCTGGGTCAACATCCGGGCGAACGTGCGGTAGGTGTACCGCACTCCGTCACCGTAGAAGAACGGGTTCTTGGGGCGCTCGACGACCTCGTCTGGGAGGATGCCGCGCATCGCCTGCCGGAGGATCCGCTTGTCCCACACCAGTCCTGCCCTCATCGAGGGAGGTACGGCGGCGACCAGTTCGACCAGCCGGTGGTCCAGGAAGGGAACCCGGCTCTCGATGCCGTTGCCCGCCGCGGTGCGGTCCTCGTGCCAGCAGTTGTATTGCAGGATGTCCCGGTACTTCCACCGGAAGTACTGCTGGTAGGCGTCCGTGGAGTCCGCCGGGGCCGTGCCGAGCGCGTCCTCGCGCAGCAGCGGTAGCGGGAAGTGTTCCGACCACGCGGCGAGGTCGGGGTTGGCGTATCGGTGCCGCTGGCCCGCCATGGCGCGCAGGTTGACGAGGAAGTCGTCCCAGTCGCCGCCGGCGGCGATCTGCGGCGAGTAGCCGCCGTTGAACTCGTCACTGCCGGCGCCGAGCATCATGGCCTTGATCTCGGGGTGGGCCAGCCTGACGTAGCTGTACATGTGGTGCTTGTAGTAGATCTCGGGCCCGCACACCGGCGACTCGAGCAGCCACAACAGGTGTTTCCAGTCCTCCGGCGACGGCGTCTGGTCCGTGTCGTACAGGATCTGGTGATTCGGCAGATCCAGCATCCGCGCGATGCGTTGGCCGCCCTCCGCGTCACCGTTGGCGAGGGTGCTGCCGTTGAGTGCGGTGAACGTCCGGAGCGGGTTTTTCCGTCGGGCGAACGCCGCGACCGCGGCGGAGTCGATGCCACCGCTGAGGAAGAGGCCGATCTCCACGTCCGCCATGCCGCAGTCGTCGACCGACGAGGCCAGCAGCTCGCGGTAGCGGTCGACAAACTCGGTTTCGGAGAGGGCACCGTCGCCGGCGTAGTCAGGGAGGGACCAGTACCGGTGTGTGGCGGAGCGCCCCGATCCGAGGTCCACCGTCACGATGGTGCCGGCGTCGACGAGGTTGATGTCCTGGAACCAGGTGTTGACCGGTGCGGCGCTGAACATCGGCGCCTTGGTGAGGGCCTGATCCGTCAGCGCCCCCGCCCAGTCCAGGCGACGGGGAACGGCAGCATCCTCGAACAGCGCCTTCATCTCGGAGCCGAAGACGACGCGCTCCGTGTTCAGGTGGTAGAAGAGGGGCTTGACGCCGAACCGGTCCCGCGCGAAGAGCAGCTGGTTCCTCCGCCGGTCCCAGAGGACGAGGGCGAACATGCCGCGGACCCGGTCGAGAAAGCGCAGACCGTCGCGCAGGTATAGGTGGATGAGCACCTCGCAGTCGGACTGCGTTCGCAGGCGGGTGCCGGCGGGCAGGGTCGTGGCCAACTCGCGGTGGTTGTAGATCTCGCCGTTAGCGATCAGGACGACGTTGTCACCGTCGTCGGTGAGTGGCTGGCCCCCGCCGACGAGATCGACGAGTGACAGCCGGGCGAACGCGAGTGCGACCGGCCCATGCAGTAGCAGTCTCTCCTCGTCCGGTCCACGGTGCGCCACCGCACGGGCCATCCGCTTCACCAGGTCGTGTGTCTCGGACCCGAGATTGGCACCGTCGAGGCGAGCCACACCGGCCAATCCGCACATCGTCTTCCCTGCCTCTGTGAGTAGAGCGGCACCTCTGCGGCGCCACGGCTCCTGGTCGCGGCCCGCCGTCGAGTCGGGGCGCCCGCGTTCGTCGCTGGGCGCCCCGACTCCCGCATCACGGGGTGACGCCCAGGATGACGGCGAAGGTCACCTTCTTCGCAACCGGCTTCACGTACTTCTTCATCTCGCTCACCTCCCTCCCCCAATGTGGCCACGCACGGCTTCACCCTGCGTGACTACACCAAAGGGAGGGAAATGAGAAATGGGCTGGAATAAACCCTCGATAGCGCGTCCGCGATGACCAAGATTTTACTCACCCCCGGTCAAATAGCATTGACGTTCACCTCCGCACAAGGCGATCCGGAATTCCGCCTCCGCTGTGCGATGAGCCGAGTCAAGCATGACGTTCCAGCCCCGTCAAGCCCCGCCGGGACGAAGTCGTCGACAAGGCCGCACGCACTTTCGGACGAGCCCTCGACCAACCTCCCGAACACCTATATTCCCAGCTCAAAAGCTTGATCGAGCCAGAGATTCGGCCCACAACGAATCGTTGGCCGTCGAGTTTCTGGGGGCCTATAATGACTGCATGATAATGCCGGCGGCGACGGTGGCAATCGCGTCCTCTTTCAATACCTCAAAGCGTTCGCGCCAGCACCTGGATGCAACCTCAGGCGCGACGACAAACGGTCGCCGGCCACTCCGTCGGGCGAAATAGGCTCCCGATGTACACCGAGCAGGCTCTCGCCGACCTGGTGCGAATCCGAGCGGGTCGACGAGACGCGGCGACCCGGGAAGCCGGCCGCTACGACAGCCGGTTCAAGCAGTGGGACGAGCGTGCGAGCGTACGCCGAAAGCCGCGGCGGGTACTCGAGTCGCAGGATCCGGAGACGCTCTACTTCCCGCCCGAACTGCTCCCGGTCGTCTCCCACCCGCTGGTGCGGGCGAGAGGGCCCGAGGTGGTGCGCCGCCTGCTCGTGTACCGGCTCTACGACTACCTGCACTTCACCACGGATCTCGAGGAGATCGCCGTGATGCCCGTGGCGACGAGGATCAGCCGGGGGCGGGCCGGACTGCACCTGCCCGAGAAGATGCGCGCCGACGCGTTCAAGATCGTGACGGACGAGGCGTGGCACGCGCAGTTCTCCTACGACCTCATCCGTCAGGTGGAGGAGGGGACCGGGATCGCCTGGCAGGACGGGGACCTACCGGCGTTCGTGCCGCGTCTGGACGCGATCCGAGTACGCCTGCCCGAGCACCTCCGGGGCGCCGAGGGCCTGTTGTTCTCCGTCGTCAGCGAGACCCTCATCTCGAGCATCCTCGCCGACGTGCCGCGCGACCACCGGTTGCCGCAGGCGGTCCGGGAACTCGTCCGCGACCATGCCGAGGACGAGGGTCGGCACCACGTCTACTTCCGCACGGTCCTGCACCACTTCTGGCCCGCGCTGGGCACCTCGGCGCAACGCGCGATCGGCCCCTACCTGCCCGAGATCATCCTCGCCTTCCTGGAGCCCGACTATCGGGCGGTTGCGCGCAGCCTGCGTCGGATCGGCCACGGCGCAGCCGAGATCGAGCAGATCCTCGCCGAGTCGTGGCCGAACGCACGGGTAGCGAGGGACGCCGCGAAGGCCGCCCGCTGCGTGATCAAATACCTGGCCGAGGTCGGCTCCCTCGACGATCCGCAGACGGCCGAGGCCTTCGCCGCCGCCGGTCTGGTCAGCTGACCCGCCGCCCGTACGGAGGTCCGGCAGTTCCACGGCTGCTACTCCGTGGGCGACGACCAGCTCTGGGGCGTCATGCGGCGCCGCAAGAGCAGCGCGAACACCCTCGCGGCGCTCAAGTCGATCCGGGCCGCCCTTCCGGACGGGCGCCAATCTACGTGATCCTGGACAACCTGTCCGCGCACAAAAGCAAGAAGATCCGGGCCTGGGCGGCACGCAACAAGGTCGAGCTCTGCTTCACCCCGACCTACGCCTCCTGGGCCAACCCAATCGAGGCCCAGTTCGGGCCGCTACGCACCTTCGTGATCGCCGGCTCGAACCACCCGAACCACCCGGCGCCAGCTCGAAAACTGCAGGACTACCTGCGGTGGCGCAACGCCAACGCCCGCCACCCGACGTCCTGGCCGCCCAACGCCGCGAACGCGCCCGCATCCGCATCCGCATCCGCATCCGCAGCGAACGACAACGACGCTGGGGCCAACCCACCACCCGCGCAGCCTGACCCAACACTCCAAACGTCCGTGGTCACGGCACTAGCTAGTGCCGTGACCACGAACGTTCACGGTGTTGGTTGACACGCCGTTCGGCCTGTCGGTCCGGCGCACATCCAGCCACCGCTGCTCATCCAACGCCCCCACCGCCAGCCGCCCCACGCCGGTCCGTTCACGACCCGAGCAGCCTCACCCTCAGTCACCCGCTGACGACGGACAAACAGTGCGCACCTCTGCAAGATCAGCTGTACCTAGCTCTGCACTCCAGGCCGTACCCCGACAGCAGCTGCTCAGAATCACCCGCCGAGGAACTGGCTCCCCGATCCGGCTGCGACGGGCGATGGTCGTGCTCGCCTCGGCCGGTGGGAACACGGTGCCGGCCATCGCTCGCCTGGTCCAGGCCGACGAGGGCACGATCCGGCAGGTCATCCACCGGTTCAACGAGATGGGGATGGCCAGCCTGGACCCTCAGTGGGCGGGTGGCCGTCCCCGCCAGATCAGTCCTGACGAGGAGCAGTTCATCGTCGAGACGGCCAACACCCGCCCCGAGAAACTGGGGCGACCGTTCACCCGCTGGAGCATCCGCAAGCTCGCCGAGCACCTGAGCTCACATGCCGCCCGCCGGGTCCGGGTCGGACGGGAACGGCTGCGGCAAATCCTGCACCGACACCGAATCAGCTTCCAGAGAACCAAGACGTGGAAGGAGTCCACCGACCCGCAGCGTGACGTCAAGCTCGCCCGGATCGAATACGTGAGCAGTCACTTTCCGCAGCGGGTGTTCGCGTTCGACGAGTTCGGCCCTCTGGTGATCCGGCCGCAGGCCGGAACCGGGTGGGCGCCCGAGGGCCATCCGCGTCGGCTGCCCGCGAACTACCCACAAGCTGCACGGCGTCCGGCAGTTCCACGGCTGCTACAGCGTCGGCGACGATCAACTCTGGGGCGTCGTGCGGCGTCGTAGGAGCGCCGCGAACACCCTCGCCGCGCTCAAGTCGATCCGCGCCGCCCGCCCGGACGGCGCACCGATCTACGTGATCCTGGACAACCTGTCCGCGCACAAAGGCCGCAAGATCCGAGCGTGGGCGGCTCGGAACAAGGTCGAGCTCTGCTTCACCCCGACCTACGCCTCCTGGGCCAACCCGATCGAGGCCCAGTTCGGGCCGCTGCGCACCTTCGTCATCGCCGGCTCGGACCACCCCAACCACACCGTGTTGACCCGGCGGCTGCAGGCCTACCTGCGCTGGCGCAACGCCAACGCCCGCCACCCCGACGTCCTGGCCGCTCAACGCCGCGAACGCGCCCGCATCCGCATCCGCATCCGCAGCGAACGACAACGACGCTGGGGCCAGGCCGCCACCCGCGCAGCCTGACCCCAACACCGTCAACGTTCGTGGTCAGAGCACTAGCCCGAGCGCGACCACATCCAGGCCCGTACTGACTCCCCCTCCGCGGGCTTCGAGCGCTGCCTCAGGGCAGGACGCGGACGCCGGGCCAGCGTTCGGCTGGGCGGTGGCGGGCTAGTCGTTGCCGGGAGACCTCCGGGCTGACTCTGGTCGGGTTGCGCCGCCACACCCCGTCGAGCAGGTCGTCAAGGCCGTGCGGTGCGCAGACCACGATCTGGTCGTGCGCGTCGAGGCGGACGGCCACGGCGGTGGCGTATTCGGGCCAGGTGGCGACCTCGTCGGCGATGGTGCGCAACGGGGTCACCGGGTCGCCGCCGAACTTGACGGGATACCAGGTGTGCACGGCGGCCTGGTTTTTCGCCTCCCACGGAGGATCCGGCCAGGCCGCCACCAGCCGCAGGGTGGCCCGCTCGTCGTTGTCGCGGCTCAGGTCCGTCGGGTCGACGAAGACGACATCGACGTCACGCACCGATGACGGGTCGAAGCCCTGACCGTACCGCTCGGCCCAGACGAGGTCGCGGATGGTGCCAGCGCCAATCCAGGCGTCCGGGAGGCCGGAGTCCCGGACGACGCCCAGCGCCCGGATCAGCCACGGGCTCCGCTGGGCCAGGTCTCGCAGTTCGTCTTCCCGCATTGTTTCCCCAGGTTGCCACTGTTGGATTCCTGATCAGTCGAACAACCGGCCCACGAGGGCACCCTGGCCGGATTGCAGGACGTGCGCGGCCCATAACGGTACCCAGGACCAACTCCGGATCCCGGCACCGCCTCCGTAGACGCAGCATGAGTTCCCCCCGCTTTGATGGAGCGGTGGTTACCTGCTGCCGGCTGGTGCAGGGGTAGCGATAGGTGGTTCGGCTGGTTGCGTCTGGCGGGTGTGCCAGGCGGTCTCGTACTCGTTCGGGCTGAGGTCGCCCAGTTCCTTCTGGATGCGGCGGGTGTTGTACCAGCCGTCGATGTAGGCGAAGATCGCGTTCTCGGCCTCGTCGCGGGTCCGCCACGAGGTGCGGTAGACGAGTTCGATCTTCAACGTTGACCAGAAGTTCTCCATCAGCGCGTTGTCGAACGAGTCGCCGACAGAGCCCATCGAGGGCAGGATCCCGTTGTCCTGCAACCGTTCGGAGAAGCGGAACGACGTGTAGTTCGACCCTCTGTCCGAGTGGTGGATCAACTGGCCGTCGCGGACATCGCGCGACCAGATGCCGTATTCGAGGGCGGCGAGGATCAGGTCGGTGTCGCAGCGGTCGGAGGTCTTCCATCCCACGATCCGGCGGGAGAACACATCCCGGACCGCGGCGAGCCAGAACACGCCTTCGCCGCAGGGGATGCGGGTGGCGTCGGCGACCCAGAGCCGGTTCGGCCCGGCCGCGGTGAACTGCCGGTTGACCAGATCCGGCGCCGGGGTGTGCCGGGGATCCTGCCGGGTGGAGCCGCCGCGCCAGCCTCGACGCAGGAACGCACCCTGCCAGCCCTGCTGCGTCATCAACCGCTCGACGCGCTTGCGGCCCACGCCGATGCCGTCACGGCGCAGCTGCCGATGCACCCGGTCCGCGCCGTAGGTGCGCCCCGACGTCTTCCAGATCTCGTGGATGTTGGAGATCAGCCCCAGGTCGACCACGTCCCGGTCGCAGGGCTGCTCGGCCTGCTTGACCCACGCGTAGTAGGTCGAGGCGCCGATGTTCAGGACCCGTAGCAGGAGCGCGACCGCGAACTGGTCACGGTGTTCATCAATGAACGTCATGACCGTCGCCGGGTCGGGTCGAGCTCCGCCGCGAAGTACGCGCTCGCCGCTTTCAGGATCTCGTTCGCCCGCCGCAGCTCGGTGACTTCCCTGCGCAGCCGGCGGTTCTCCTCGGCCATCTCGCTGGTCGGCCGGTCGTGACGCTCGTCGGCGTCTGCCTCGGCCTGCCGGATCCAGTTCCTGAGCGCCTCGTGATGCACGCCGAGCTGCTCGGCCAGGCGCCGGATGACCGGCTTCGGATCCGACTCGCGATACAGGCGCACAGCGCGCTGACGTAGCTCATCGGGGTACTTCTTCGGTGCTGCCACGGACAACTTCCTCCCCCACGGCCATCAGACCATGGTCAAGAAGCTCCATGAAAGCGGGGGTGGCTCAACCAGCAGCATGCCCAGGAGCACCAGAGTGCCCTCGGTCGCTACCTCCAGCGCCGGGCCAAACCACGACGGTGCACCCGCCGTCGCCCCGATGACCGCTCGGTACCCAGACACCGAAACTCCGTCGGTAACCTGCACGGCCCCGGCCCGGCCCAACCCGCCCGGAGAAAGCCAGGCGACCGCCACCGCGACCGCTGCCAAGACGCCGACCGCAGCCAACAACCGCCCAGCTCCGCTGGTTGCTCGTGTTTCTCGTTTCATGGGGGTCGACCGTAGAAACGAAAGCGGCCGGAGACCCGAGCCGAACGGCAACCGCGCACCCCGACGATCGTCAGGGTTGACCACTCCGCAGAAAACAACGCAGCGGGCCGAGTCGGACGCTGCCCGAGTCCCGGGCCGGGCCTGCCCACCGGCCGGGCACCGGCCTTCGACGAGAGCCACCACCCGGGCCACAGGTGGCCGCCGCCCGCCCAGTGTGCAGATCGCCGGAAGGCACAGGTGGCGAGCGTCGGTCGACGGGCCCGTACCGGCAGGTAGGCGGACCTCGGTGGAACAGGTGAATCCATCAGAAGGGCGCGGTCATGGCGACGTCAGGTGTGATCTTCAAACGGTGCGGGTGCCGAGACGACCAGCGGCGGCGATTGGAGCAGTCCTGCCCCCGACTGGGCGAACGTGGCCATGGCACCTGGTACTTCCACTGCTCTGCCCGGAACTTGCTCGGTCGCTGCGAGCGGGTCCGCCGCGGTGGTTACCCCTCGCGGACCGCCGCTCGCCACGCCCGCGACGAATGGCTGAACAGCACCGAGGCGGACCGGACGGCGCAGGGCTGGACGGTCGAGCGGTGGCTGCGTCACTGGCTCGACAACCGCACGAAGATCCGACCCACCACGCGTTTCCACTACACCCGCGACGTCGAGAACGTCCTCATCCCCCACCTCGGCCGCTACCGCCTGGCCGACCTCGACGCCCCGCTCCTGCGCACCGTGTTCGCCGAGATCGGAGCGACGAGAAACAGCAAGGGCCGCCCGCAGTCCGCCTCGGCGATGTGTCCCGCACCGGGTTAGATGGAGACATCGAAACCTGGAGGAACACCAGCGATGCCTGCACCGAAGAAGTACCCCGATGAGCTGCGTGAGCGTGCGACCCGGTTGGTCTTTGAGGCCCGTCGGGATCCGGCCGGTGCGGTCGGCGTGATCCGGCGGATCGCCGACCAGCTTGGAGTCCATCCGGAGGCGTTGCGGACGTGGGTGAAGCAGGCCGAGGTCGACGCCGGTGTGCGGCCGGGCACGACCAGCAGCGATGCCGAACGCATCGCGGCCCTCGAACGGGAGAATCGTGAGCTGCGGCGGGCGAACCAGATCCTGAAGTCCGCGGCGTCTTTCTTCGCGGCCGAGC
>NZ_FMCV01000032.1 GCF_900091565.1 Micromonospora marina
CGAGCGGTAGCCGGCAACCACGGCGCAGACCGCCGCGGTCACCACGACCGGCAGCCTGTGCCGCACACCCCGCCGGGCTCGCGGGTCAGGCAGACCGGCGAGTGCTGCGGGCAGCCCACCAGCGGTTTCGGCAACGGTCAGAGCCGGTGCGCAGGACAGAGAAGAGGTCAGCGATGATGGCAGTGCGGGCATGGCTCACTTCGGATAGGTCATCGTGGCGTAGAGAACCTTGATGATCTTCTGAACCGGTCATGCCCGTCTTGCTGCCACCAACACCGGCGCTTCTACTTCGAACCGCCCAAGCCGGACACCCTCACGACTTTGCCGGGGCCCTGGGGAGTACCCGCCCCGGTCCACGTCGGCTAGCGGTGGGTGGTCGAGCGCACGAACTCGTGGATGAACGGCTTCGGCAAGATCCGCCGCTGCCCCGACCGCAACGCGGCGATCATCGACTTCTACCTGTACCTGGCCGCCGCGATCGTCGCGATCCGTCGACTCATCCAACGAGCCCGTACGCTATATCGCTGGGACACCGACCGGCAATCCACCGAATCAGGTAACGCCTATTGCCGGTCGCTCTTATTTGTCGACGACTGCCGCGAGCGGGTCTCCGCTTTTTCTACCACTGATCGTATAGTTCCATTCACCGTGGAAATCGTGCGGGGTGAGGGGAATGTCCGCCAGTTCGGCATCAATGACCTGGACGCCGACCGCGTAGGCACCGTCCAGGTATGATGACGCAGTCAGCCCGGTCTCGGTCGTCGTGTGCGCGATCAATTCGAGGACGGTCTGGAGTTCAGTGAACGGCCGATCCTGCCAGTCGGTGGAGGCGAACGAAACAAACCTGTGCTCAGTCCTTTCCCACCTCGAAGTTCCGGGTGGGAAGTGGCAGACTGTGACGTCCAGGCGTGCCTCGGCGGCGAACGCCGCCAACTCCACCTTGAATGCCCGCCTGCGATACCCGTTCGCGTCTCCGCCGTCGGCAGCAAGCATCAACCGCCGTGCCTGCGGATATCGGGCGCTGCCCTCCTGCCTCCACCACGTCCGCAGCGTATTGACCGCGAACGCCGCGTTCTCATCGTCAATCCCTACCGACGCCCACCCCTCGTCCGCGTCCAAGCCGTGCACCTCGTACGATATGGCCCTGGGCGCCCCCGTCATGAGGTTGTTGTGCCCATTAATCTTCGCCGGACTGCCTAACTGATACTCTCGGCCCCCTTTTGCGTGATCGCCGACCACCTCCTTCTTCTTGCAGGCTAAACTGACAACTGGATCCCGTGCGTCCAGAAACTGTTGCGCCGAAGCGTCGATGTAGCAGAACTGCGCATCCCGGTCTGGAGGCGACACCCATTCCTTGGCCTTGGAAGCCGTATGTAACTGGTACCCCAGTCGCTGCAGCAACCGGGCCACCGTTCGTTGGCTGACCGCATACCCCGCCGCGGCCAAGCCCTTCACCAACGACCGCGACGACTTGGACGTCCACCGCAACAGTGAGATCTGATCTCCCCGCATCGCGGGGGTGATCAGGTCTTCCAACGCCTCCGCCACACCCGGCTGCACCTCACCAACTCGCCGACGACCCGCCCCCGGTGCCCGTATCCGCCCGTGGACCACCATCCCCGTACGCACCTCTCGCAGCCCGATCGACACCGTCGACCGCGCCGCACCCGACGCCCGAGTCACGACCGCAATCCCCCCGTGACCCACCGCCAGCGCCTCCGCGCCCAGCAGCAACCGCCACTGCCGCTCGTTCAGGACCGGACGCAACAGTGCGAGCTTCTCCGCGAGGACGCTCTCCACGAACACCCCGCCACACGACACCCAGATGGGGCAGACGTGACAGACCAACCGCGAATTCGGTCCCAGGAAGGAGGGCCTGTAGTCCGTGGTCGTCTTCCTTGGGAGAGTTCGAGGTCCGCGCGAAAGTGGCGCGTCCGCAGCCATGTGTCCCTCCTACGGTTCTGCGCGGTGAACGGTGAGCTGGATGTGGTCCACGTGGCGCGAAGGGCAGGTCGCTGCCGCTGCCCTCCGATCGCCCGACGCACAAGCAGTTGGCGCCGAAACGCCGGCGACGGTCGCCGGGCGGGGGCGTGACAGAAGAGGAAGTTGTCGAGATCTGCCGTGAACAGCACCTGCCCCAGCGTGGAATACGACGATGTCGTAGACGTCGAGGGTCAGCGGCCGCCTGCGAGCTTTGTCATGACCGGGGCCCCGGGCATGACGGTATGAAACCGTCGTTCGAAGACGCCGGGCCGCCGGGTCCGTGGGGATCATGGGATTCCACCGGGGGCGCAAGCCGTGCGCCTTCGTCCGCGCGGTGTGTCGCTCCCTTGCCTCTTGCGGAGTCCGATCCGGTCCGGCGAGGGCGCTCTTGGCAGTGAGTGGCGGGATCCAGCCAGCCCCATGAGCCTCACGCCGTCTCGCCGGTCGTCGGCGATCGACCTGGTCAGCGTATTGTTGATCTTGCTGTTCGGCGTATGACCAGCCTCGACTCTCAGGTCTCGGCACTGGCCGACGAGCGCGGCGAACCGCCCTCCCGGAGCGGCTTCGCCTTCGATGGGCTCGAAGAGCGGCGTCATGAGCCGCATGGCGCCGCTGGCCCTGCCGTCGTCCTCGCTGGGAGCGCGCCACCGCAGATGCCGGCGGGCAATGCCGCGACGAGCGCCACCGCCACTGCGGGAACTCACCTCCAGGCTCTGCCCATCCTGCCCTCTCCTCTTCCCCGGGGTGGGACGGTGCCGTACCGGAGGTGCCACACCGTCGGATCGCGGAGCTGAGAGGTTACTGCATCGATTTACTGGTGCAACGATGCAGTCAGGCTAGGAAGAGAAGTGCGCCTATGTCAATGGCTGGTTCACGAGCTTGAAACGTCGGGTTGATGAACGAGCCGCGGCGAGGGCCCAGATGAGTAAATCCATACACTCACTACGCGCCCGAATGGCACTTTATTAACTAGTCTGAAGCTATTCAACGCGAGTTGGGGAGGCGATGACGTGAGCGTGGCCTTCGCGGCTTCTCCGGAGGACCGAGCACGGGCGTGTCACGTGACCGGTGGATGCTGTCCGAGGCGGAAGAGGCTTCGGACGTGTGTGGTAGCGGCGTGCCCGTCAGAACGCGGTCAGTCGGGCTCGCGTTCGCCGGTGAAAGACATCCCAGGGGCTTGAATGTCAAGCAGCAGCCTTGTTGAGGTGGTGGGACCAGGCGGTCGCCTCGTCGTAGCGGGTGCCGGTTTTGAGGCATCCGTGCAGGATGCCGACGAGCCGGTTGGCGAGTTGCCGCAGGGCGGCGTTGTAGGTGGCGCCGCGGGCGCGTTGCCGGTCGTAGTAGGCGCGGGCGCCGGGCGAGGCGGTCAGCGCGGTGAACGCCTGGGTCATGAGCGCGTCGATGAGCCGGTCGTTGTGCACGAACCGGGCGGCGACGGTCTTCTTCTTCCCGGATGCGCGGGTGATCGGGCTGGTCGCGGCGTAGTTCTTGCGGGCCTTGGCCGAGGTGTAGCGGTTGTGGTCGTCGCCGAACTCGGCGAGCACCCGGGCGCCGAGGACGGCACCCAGTCCGGGCTGGGACAGGATGATCTCAGCGTCCGGGTGCCGGCCAAAATGGGCCTCCACCTGCCCTTGCAGGGCCTTGACCTGCTCGTTGAGGGTGACGAGCAGCGCGACCAGGGCGCGGACCGACGCGGCGTAGGCGGCGGTGACCACGGTGGACTGGCCGAGGTGCTCGGCACGCAGCACGGCCTGGATCGCCGTGGCCTTGGCCGCGGTGTTACGGCGGCGGGCCCGTTTGAGAGCCGCGCTGATCTGGCTGATGCTCAGCCTGGCGGCGGCGGCCGGGTCCGGGGCCTTCGCGAGCAGTTCCAGGGTGTCGGCGGCGTCGAGGTCCTCGAACGCTGCGAGAGCGGCGGGGAAGTACTCCCGCAGCGCGTGCCGCAGCCGCTGAACGGCGCGGGTGCGTTCCCAGATCAGCGTCTTGTGCATCCGGGTGACGACCTTGACCGCTTCGGCCTCGGCCGAGTCGCCGGCGATCGGCCGCAGCTGGTGCGAGTCGGTTCGCACCATGTCGGCCAGCATGTGCGCGTCCGCGGCGTCGCTCTTGGCCCCGGACAGCGCGAGGCGTTGCCGATAGCGGGCCGCCTGCAACGGGTTGACCGCGTGCACCGTGTACCCGGCGGCGACCAACGCCTGCACCCACGGCCCCCGATCAGTCTCGATGCCGATCTTCACCCGGGCGGCGACATCGTCGACGTCGACGTCGTCACCGAGGCACTGGCCGATCATCGCGTGCAGCCGCGTGATACCCGCGACGCCCTCGGGCAGCCGGGCCTGGCCAGCCGGCGGCCGGAGGCGTCCATCACCTCAACGTCGTGGTGGTCCTCCGCCCAGTCATCTCCCACGAACAGCAACACGTCTCCCGCCTATCGAACCGATCACCTTCGGTAGCCAGGAGGAGAACCATCAGCGACCTAAAGAAGCAGTGCTCACGCCGCAACCGGGCGGGCACGACATCCCATCAGCGATCAACTCTCCACACCGACCAGCCAGGGCACGATCTTTCACCAGGACTCAACGTCCAGGAACGGCCAGTGCTCACCAACTGGCGGCTACCTACCCACCAGGAGTCTGCCGGATGGCTCACTCCCAGAACCCATTAGGCGCGGCGGCCCTGCAGGGTCGCGTGCAGCAGTCGCATTGACCGACTCCGCGGCGATGTCGGCGGAGCTGGCCACCTTCCTCATCGACTGCCGCGCCCCGGCTGGAGGTGCCGGGCAGGTCCAGGGCGGTGGCCAGCCGCCTTCCACAGAATGTTCCGCTCCTCCGGTTCCACTGTTGAGCTACGGGATACTGGCCGAAGGCGTCCCAGCTGTTCGCGGTCTTCCGGGTGAGCTCAGCCGATTCATCCGAGCGCCGAGTCGAACAACGGACGTAGCTCGCCGGCCAGGTAGGCCCGACGCATCTCCGACCGCTCCACCTTTCCGCTCGTCGTACGGCGGACGCCACCGCGGCGCAGAAGGACGACCTGCTGACATCGAACGCCGAACTCGCGGACAACGGTCTCCTGAATAGCCGTCGCGGTCGCCGCCAGCTCATCGGGCAACGGTCGCCCGGCCACCTCGTGCAGCAGAACGAGGTGGTCCTCGGCGTCCCCCGCGCCGTTTTCGGCAGGCACCGCCACCGCCGCCCCGTTGCCGTGCTTCAGCAACTCGTGGTGCAGCCTTACCTCCTGCTCGACGTCGTGCGGATAGAGGTTGCGGCCACGGAAGATGAGCATTTCCTTGATCCGCCCGGTCACGAAGAGTTCGCCGTCGACGACGGCACCGAGGTCACCGGTCCGAAGGAAGCCGTCCTCGTCACCGATGCGGGCATTGAAGGCGTGGGACGTCGCTTCGGCGCGCCCCCAATAGCCAGGCACCACCGACGCTCCGCGCAACCAGATCTCGCCGATCTCGCCGTCACCCCGCAACCTGCCTGCCGGGTCGACGATCCGGAGATCCAGATCCCGCGGCCTGCCGCAGCCGACAAGTTCACGGGCGTCGCCAGCCGACTCGGCCGGACGTAGCAGGTGATCGGCCAGCGCCTCACGATCGAAGCGGGCGATGACCGCCGGCCGGTCGGGCGAGGCGGCCACGAAGACGGTCGCCTCGGCCATGCCGTAGCTGGGCACCAGGGCCTCGGGCCGCAGCCCGACCGCGGAGAACCGGCGGGTGAACTCGCGGACCGTACTGCTTCGTACCGGCTCTGAGCCGTTGATCGCGTGGCGCCACGACGAAAGGTCCAGACCTGTCGAGTCCTCGTCGGACACCCGGCGACAACACAACTCGTATCCGAAGTTTGGCGACGCCGAGAACGTGACCCGGTAGGTGCTGATCAGCGTGAGCCATCCGACCGGTCGCCGGAGGAACACGGCCGGGTCCATCAACACCACGCTGCCCCCGCACAGCAGCAGCGGCATGATCACACCGATCCCCATGTCGTGGTAGTGAGGCAGCCAGCTGCCGGAGCGGGTGGTTTCGTCGAAGCCGAACGTCCTTGCCATCGTTCCCGCGTTCACGACCAGGTTCTGGTGTGTGACCACACTGCCCTTGGGGTCGCCGGTCGAGCCCGAGGTGTACTGCAGCAGGGCCACCGTGCCGGGCCCGGCCGGACGCGGTGCCGCGATCGGATCGTCGTGCGTGGCCACCGAGGCGTGCGGGATGACCGGTTGTTCAAGGCCGGAGGTGGCCGCCCACGACTGGATCTCAGCGTGTATCGGGTCACCGCTGAGCACCATCGCGACGCGGGCGTCTTCGGCGATGTTGAGCACCCGGCGCCGAGCATGCCCGAGCTTCCCGGGCATCGAGACGGGTACCGCGATCATGCCGGCGTAGATGCAGCCGAGGAGCGCAGTGACGAACTCCCCACCGGGTGGGTAGATCAGAAGCACCCGCGAACCGACCTCGAGGCGGGCGGCCAGATGAGTTGCTATGGCCCGGGCCTCCCGGTCCAGTTCGGAGTACGTCCACCAACGGGCGCTCGATGGGACAGCCGGGTCCTGGACGAACGCCAGGGCCGGCCGCTCTCCGGAACTCTCGCTGTGCCGGTGGACCGTCGCGCTGACGTCCGCCAGGTTCTCACTGCTTGTCATGTCTCGATGACAATCGCAAAGAGCGGGTCGGTCCAGGTACCCCGCAGGCAGATTGGCGGCCGACCGGCAATTCCGTTCTGCCGAGGTTCGTGCCGGATTTCGGAACAAGGTGCCGTCGAAGTTGCCGTTGACTTCAGGCATGACGAAATCGAGGATCGGCCCATGAGGGAGGACCGCTTGATTGATTTGTCAAGAAGTGGAGCCGACATGAACGGCGAGGTCGACGCGATCGGAGCCTGGCTTACGGAACGGATTGCCGTCTACCTTGACCTCGAGGCTGCGGACATCGGCGCGGACGCCTCGCTGGCGTCCTTTGGGATCGACTCGGTGTACCTGGCGGCCATTATCGGGGACATTGAGGAGCATTACGGTCTCCGCATCGAGTCGTCTGCCGTTTGGGAGCACCCGACGATCGACGGTCTCGCGGCCCACCTGCACGGCTGCCTGAATGGCGTACAGCTGTGACGGCCGGGGCGCTGCCAGCCACCCGGGCCTACGACCGAGCGGCCGAATTGGAACGCATGCTGGGTGGCGACGGTGACCCGATGTCGGTGCGGACCTTGGTGGACGCGGACGAGAACGACGAGTTTCCCCACCCGGCGCTCGCAGCCGTTCACGACTGGGGTTTCGCCGAAGAGTTGATACCCGTGCACCTCGGAGGCAAGCTCGAGTCGCATGAGCAGCTCTTCGCTGCTTTTCGCGCGCTCGCCCGGCGTGACCCTCGACTGGGTGTCTACTACGGTTCCACGTTGCTGGCCGCTCTTCCCGTCTGGCTTTGGGGAGATCCCGAGCGGCAACAGTGGCTGGCCGGTGAGCTCCGGGCAGGTGCCTGTGGCACGTTCGCAATGTCTGAGACCGATCACGGCAGCGACCTGTTGAACTGCACGGTGTCAGCACGCCGCGTCGACGGGGGATATCTCGTCGACGGCACCAAGTGGCTGGTGGGCAACGGCAACCGCGGCAGCTTCGTCACGTTGTACGCGCGGACCGGTACCAAGTCGTACTCCCTGCTGTTGCTGGACAAGGCCGCGCTCCCGGCCGACCGCTGGGAGCCGGTCGAGCCGGTTCCGACGCTCGGGATCCGCGGACACGATCTGTCCGGTCTTCGGTTCGACTCGTGTCCGGTGCAGCGCGCAGTGGTGCTGGGCCGTGAGGGCTCGGGTGTTGCGATGGCGCTCAAGACGCTGCAACTGACGCGTACGCTGATCGCGGGCTTCGCCCTGGGCTGCCTGGACGCGGCTCTCCGCATCACGTTGCGCCACGCTCACGGCCGTCGGCTGTATGGTGCTTCGATCACGGAGCTGCCGGAGGTCCGGGCCATTCTTGTGGATGCGTACCTTGACCTGCTTATCGGCGAGTGCACGGCGATCGCGGTGACCCGAGCGGTGGCCACTGTGCCGAGCCGGCTGAGTATGTGGTCGTCGATCGCGAAGTATCTGGTGCCGACCATCGCCGAGGACGCCGTCGCCAACCTGGCGACGGTGCTCAGCGCGCGTAGGTACCTGCGTACCGAGCTCACCTATCGGCACTTTCAGAAGGTGGAACGGGATCTCGCCATCGCTGGCATCTTCGAAGGCACGACACACGTCAATCTGGCCTCGATCGCGGCGCAACTGCCGCACGTGCTCAGCCATGGTCGGCGCGACGATCAGGCGGACGACGAGTTGCTGGCCCAGCTTTTCAGCCGCGGCAGCGAGCCCGCGCATTGGCGGCCGTCCGGCTCGGCCCTCCGGTTGACGAACGGGCTGGAGGACGAGGTGACCGCCGGCTGGCCCCGGTACACCCGGCAGGCACTGAGTCTGATCGACCCGGGCCTGCATGCCGAGTTGGCTTCGATCATCGGTCGGCTCGACGTGGTCCGGGAGGGTGTGCTCGGGGGCATCGTGGACGCGGGCGATGGGACACGGCGGTTCACCCTTGCCCGCTCACATGCGCTGTTGCACGGCGCGTCGTCGGTGCTGCTCACCTGGATCCACGGCCGGGACGCGCTGCCCTCCGGTTTCCGGGGCGGCGAATGGGTCGTGCTGGCGCTCGACCGGATCGCCCGTCGGCTGCATACGGACCAGCCTCGCAACGACCGGCTTGCGCCGGCGGTCTTCGAACTGATGTGCGGCCAGGAACGAGCGGGTGAGCTGTTCTCCCTGCAGCCACTGGAGATCGTCGACTGATCCTGGTGAGCGCTCGTCCTCAGGTCGAGTTGCCCCGCCTCGACGTTGCCGGGCGGTCTCGTGTTCGTCTGGCCCGAGACCGCCGGGCCTTCCGACTCATAGACGGGTTCAACCGCCGCGCAGCAGCGTTCGCCGCGGCATGGTGGCTCATCACTCAGCCGCGACTCGGGCCCGGGGCGGGAGGGCCACGATGAGCGGGTCGACGCCGGTCCGGAGCGCGGCGGGCCGGTTCACTCGGACACGGGGCTGAGCAAGGCCTGGTAGAGAATCTGATCGACGCAGTCGTACTCCGCGACGACGATGTGCTGTTCGGGGGACCAGTGTGCTGCCAAAGCCGCCCAGATGGCGGTGCAGCCGGGCGTGACGACCGGCGTCCAGGTGCGGTCGGACGGCGCCGAGCCGAGACGCTCGGTGAGTTCCCGGCCCGCGATGAACCGCGCGCCGGGCGGGCCGGCGAACGGGATGTCGGTCAGGTCGTCGATCTGGATCTCGGGCTGGATCTCGAGCACCAATCGGTCCGGATCCCGGTCGTCGATCGTGAGGAGCACAGCGCAGTCACGCTCGGCGTCAGCCTTCGCGCGGTAGAGGCTGGCCGACTGGTCGAAGGCGAACACCGCGCCGTCGCCGATTTCCCCGGCCGCGCGGGCCGCCTGGAGAATGCGCAGGGCGGTGAACGGGGCGCCCACCCCCGACCCGGACACCGAGAACCCGGTCGGCGTGCCCGGGCAGAGGTCGGCGAGGTAGCAGCCGGCCACCTCGGCCACCGTGATGTCCGGCTCGGCGTAGGCGAGAATGATCAGGTCCAGATGCGGAAGTGGCCGCTCCAGATCGGTCAGCAGCCCTTCCCCCATCGCGGCGAAGGTCCGGCCGGTCGGCGAAGGCGGGGAGATGGACCGTCCGTACGGCTCGAGGAGTCCCTCGATGGTCCGTTGTTCCGCCGCCCGGAGCCTGACACCGGTGCCGTCGGTGAAGTACCGGACGTCCGGCCGACGCACGGGAAGTCCGGCACCGACGTCGAGGGCCGCCACCGTCAGACCGCGTCAGCGGGCGCATTGGCCAGACTGGCCCGGATGTACGTGGTCAGCGAGCCTACGGTCTCGAATATCTCGGGGCTGAGTTCGTCCGGGTCGATGACGAGCCCAAGCGAATCCTCCATTGCCATCAGCACCTCGACCACCTCGATGGAGTCCAGCCCGACTTCGTGGAGCAGATTCATGTCGTCGGTCAGGTCCGGGAGGTCCTTGTCCAGGATGGTGGAAAGCTCGGAGCGCAGGAACTCCCTGATTTCGCGTGCGTCGATGGCGGACGACATGTTCTCTCCTAGCTTAGGAATTCGGTCGGACGGCGGTGCGTCATGGATCAGACCAGGGTGGACGACCTGGCGCTCGAGCACGTCTTCGACAGTGTCCCGGCGGCGCACCAGGAACGAGCGGCCTCGCCACAGCAGGACCTCGGCGGGGTGCCCGTGGCTGAGGAAGTAGACCGGCGACGCGGATGGGCCGTACGCGCCCGAACGGCGGACGCCCAGCAGGTCGCCCGGCTTCAGCGCGGGCAGGGCGACCGCTTTGGCGATGGTGTCGTTCGGCGTGCACAGGGGCCCGGAGATCGTCCAGAGGTCCGTCGGGCCGGGCTCGCCCGCTGACCCGGACAGCACGTCGATCGGGAAGTTGCGCTTGACGAACGATCCGATCCCGATCGCCGCCATGTGCTGGTGGGTGCCTCCGTCGGTGACCGCGAAGCTCACCCCGCGAGACTTCTTCGTATAGCGGACCCTCATCAGGTAGGTTCCGCAGCCGGCCGCCAGGTACCGACCCGACTCGAGCATCAAGCGGGTGTCGGGATGCCCGGTGGCGAACTTGTCGACGAGTGGGTTCAGTTCCGCGGCGAGCCCCTCCAGGTCGAGATCGTTCTCGTTGTCGAAGTAGCCGACTCCGAGGCCACCGCCGATGTCGACGGCGTCAAGCCGTATCCCGGTCGACTCAACGATCCGGTCCGCGAGGTCGAGCACGTACGCCGTATTGGCCAGGATCACCCCGTGGTCCAGGATCCGGGTGCCCAGATAGGCGTGGATCCCGGCCACGTCGGCGTGCCGGTATCCGGTCAGAGTTCCGCCCGAGGCCAGTACAGCCTCTTCGTCGATGCCGAACTGACGTGGCTTTCCGCCCATCGAAAGACGTGAGCCGGCGATAGGAGCGGCCGGGTTGACACGAATCAGCACCCGCTGGCGCACGCCGCGCTCGCCGGCGGCCCGGTCGATGTGGTCCAGCTCATCGAATGATTCGCACACGATCGCGTAGATGCCGGCCTCGACGCAGGCGGCGATCTCGGTCTCGCTCTTGCCCGGTCCGAGAAAGATGATGTTTGCGGGGTCTGCGCCGGCCGCCAGGACGGTCCGCAGCTCGGCCAGTGAACTAACCTCGGCCCGGGCCCCGGCGAACTGCAGTACCTCGAAGAAGCTGCGGTTCGGGTTCGACTTCAGAGAGAAAAAGATCTCCAGGGAATCGTGCACCGCGTCCCGCAGTCGGCGGAACTGCCCGGCGAGCTCCGCACCGTCGTACACATATGTCGGTGTCCCGTACTGGGTCGCCAGTTCGACCCAGTCGATGTCGCTGGTCATGCCGTTTCCACCATTCTCGTCAGTGCGATCTCCGCCCGATCCCGGATGTCCTTGACCTCGGCGGGTGAACCGCCGGCGCAGACCGCGTAGAGCCTGCCTCGGGGGGCCTTGCCGGCCTCGACTGAGGCGTTGAGGGTGGCGAAGTTGTTCACCAGCACGCCCCGACCAGCGTTGAACATCAGGTCCGCCAGCGCCCTACGGACCTCGCCGTACCCGTACGGCCGCCGCGTCCGCAGGTCGAACACGGTGGCCATCGCGTGGCTGCCGGGCGGCAGCAACCGCTCGACGAGCCGGTTCTGATAGGTCGCCATGTTGAAGCGTGCGTTGATCTCAAGGCAGGGATAGAGCACCCCGTCGGTGCCGATCATCGCGTCGACCCCGGCCAGCCCGTAGTACCCTTCGGCGGCCAGCGCACTGCCGATGACCTGGGCGGCGGCGGCGATCTGCTCGATCTGATCCGGGTCGAGATCGGGCGGGAGAATGTGCCCGCGGTGTACGCCGTTGCGGGTCAGCGCCGTACGAACGGTCTCGAAGTGGACGCCTCCGTCGCGGTCCACGATGAACTGGTAGTTGAGGTCGCAGCGCCTGGAGATCCACTCCTCGACCACGAACGACAGATCGGTGGTCGAACCGTGGCGACCCAGCATCCGGACGAGCCGCTCCGCCCGGCTGCTGTTGTCCAGAACGGTCATGCCGCGCCCGGACACCCCGAGTGACTCCTTGACCACGACCTGGTCGGCAAGCTCCAGATGGGTCAGCAAGGCTGACTCGAGCTCGCCCAGCGTCCGGCAGACCTTGCCGGGTACCGGGGTGAGTCCGGTTCGGTCGACGAGCTCGCGGCTGAAGATCTTCCCGTTGACGTGGCGGCAGATCTTGGCGTCCGGTCCGGCCAGCGGCAGCCCGGTACGGGCCGCGAGTTCCTCCTCGTCGGCCGAGATGCCCAGCGGCATCAGGTAGGTGCGCCCATCGGCCAGGCCGGCGAGCTCCGCCAGCAGCCGCGGTGACGCGAGTGCGTCCCGGGTGACCGACCGCTCGACGTCGTTGTCATCGACCAGGAGATGATCCCCGGCGGCGGCGCCGAGCGACCGGAGGTGGTCCAGGTAGTGCGGGTCCACCGGCGCTTTCAGGATGACCAGGTCGTCCTGGTCGGCGAGCAGGACGCAGACTTCCTCCATGCGGTTGACCAGAACAGACGAGAACGAGAGGGCGGCTCCTGGCAGACCACGGTCGTCACGTCCCCAGCTCCGTTCGACCTCGAAGTTGTTGAGGTAGACGAACCGGGCTCGCTCGTCACCGACGGTCCGGGACTTGAGCCTGGCGGTGAACCCGGGATGCTCAGGGGATCCGGTCATCGTCCTACCCTTCGGCCGCGGCGCGTACGACCATCGCGTTGAAAGTGGCACCTTCGCCGGCCGAGGCCAGCAGGAGGTTGTCACCGCGAACGACGGCTCCCGCCGCCCGAGCGGTGCTGAGGTTGATGAACGGGTCGGCCCCGAAGCAGTGGCCGATCT
Organism: Micromonospora marina; assembly: GCF_900091565.1. Taxonomy (GTDB): domain Bacteria; phylum Actinomycetota; class Actinomycetes; order Mycobacteriales; family Micromonosporaceae; genus Micromonospora; species Micromonospora marina. The sequence goes on from NZ_FMCV01000032.1 coordinate 12,915, forward strand.
CGGTGACGTTGTCGAGATAGACACGTGATGTCGGCAGGCCCAGGTGCCGCGCGATGGCCACCCAGGAATAGCGGTTCACGTTGTGCGGAAGGACCAGCGCGATGTCGTCGATCGTGAGCCCGGCGTCCCGGACCGCCGAGGACATCACGCCGGCCATCGCCGGGACGTATGCCTCCAGGTACTGCCGCCTCAGTTCCGGGCCCATGTAGCGGGCCTGGTAGTACTTGCCAAGCGTCCGGTGGGCGAAGCCGATCACTGTGTCACCGTCGCCACCGTGCCCGACCAGCACGCCGGCCGCGGCGTCGCCGAGCATCGAAGCGCCGCGCAGGACGCGGGCTTCCGCCGCCGGCACACGGTCCCCGGCGATCACCAGCGCCGTCGAACCGGGCGGTTCCGAGCGCAGCAGCGTGTCGCAGAGCCGTACGGCGTACAGGCCGGCGACGCAGCCGAGATGCGAGAGTGCGAATGCCCGGCTTCGGGACAGCCCCAGCTTGCGGCGCAGGGCGCCGGTAATCGCGACACCCGGCGGTGTGACGTGCTGCAGGGTGTGTGCGTGGATCAGGTAACGCACCGCTGAACGGTCGGCCGCGTGCAGCGCTGCGTCACCGGCGCGGAGTAGCATTTCGGTGCCCGTGAGATGGCTGGCGACCGCGACTCGGCCTAGCCCGAGCACGCGGATCAGTAGGCGCTCCTCGGCAGGCGACAGCCCGGCCGTCGGGGCGAGGTCGGTGATGGTGATGCGGGTGTCCGGTACCACCGGCACGACCCTGCGCAGCGTGAGCAACGTCATTTCCTCAGCCGATGCCGTGGCACCACTCGAGGACCGCCATGGCGCTGAACATCTTGTTCCGTGCCTGTGCGAACGCGATGCTGCGCGGCCCCTCGAGCACCTCTGCGGTGACCTCCTCGCCGCGGTGCGCGGGGAGGTCGTGCATGAAGATCGCCTTGGGGAGGTGGTGCATCAGCTCCGCGTCGACCTGGAACGGCGCGTAAAGTGTCCGCCACGCGGGGTCGGTCTTCTCGGTGCCGGTTGTCTGCCAACGCGTGGTGTAGACGACCTGGAAGTCCGGGGGGATTCCGGCGAGGTCGTGCTGCTGATGGATCGTCGCGCCGTGCCGCCTACCCTGCGCCGCCGCCTCGTCGAGGAGGGCATCCGCCAGCCCGTACCCCGGCGGGGTCCGCAGTTCCAGGTGGACGTCCCGGAACCGGGCCAGCGCCAGGGCCAGGGCACTGGCGGTGTTGTTTCCCTCGCCGACATACAGGACCCGCAGGCCGTCGAGGTCGCCGAAGTGCAGCGACATGGTGGTTAGATCGGCCAGTGCCTGCGTCGGATGTTCGTCCGCGCTCATCGCGTTGATCACCGCCATCCGATCCTGTTGCGCCCAGGCCCGCATCTCCGCCGGGTTGCCTGCGGTGCGCGCCACCAACGCGGTGAGCATCATTGACAGCACCCGGCCGGTGTCCTCGCTGGTCTCGCCGGTACTGGTCTGCAGTACCGCCCCGTCGTAGGGGATCAGCCCCGCGCCGAGCCGGAGCGCGCCCGCCGAGAATGCGGTCCGGGTGCGGGTCGACGTCCTGGTGAAGTAGGTGCCGACCACCGCGTCCGTCAACGTCCTCGACGACCCGCCGGCCGACCCGCGGGCGTGGAGCGCACCGCGATCCACGATGGCACGAAGGTCGTCGTCGCTGACGTCACGAAGCGAGATCAGATGCCGTGCCGTGCCGCCGCTCACGTCAGTCCCCCTGGCTCGTGGTGTGGACCGTGTCGTGGTCCCACCGTGCGGTTTCGGCGAAGAAGTTCGGCACGGCGAGGACCCGACCGCTGGTCCGGCCCGCGTTCAGAACCTCTCGGCCCACCGCCAGGTCGAGCACGCCGAGACCGAACGGTGAGAAGATGCGGGGCTTACGTTCGTCGAGTGGAAGGTCGCCGAGAAGGAGGTCACCGATCGTGCCGTCGATGAAGTGCCGGTGGCCGAACTTCTGCTCGGCCAGATGCGGCGAGGTGCCGGCGGTCAGGCAATGGTCGACGTCGTCGAGAATGTTGTTGGCGGCCAGGATGATCTCCGGCCCGATGTCGCGCAACGACAGGTTGAGGACCGTCTGGCCGGGTTCGAAAGTGTTCTCGTCGTGCAGGTATGGGACTGCGGCGGTGGTGGCCAGCACCACTACGCCGGCACCTTGGACGGCCGCCGCCAGCGACCCGGCGACCCGGCCCGGGAAGTCCAGCGAGGAGGCGAATCCGGCCGCGCGATCCGCCGAGGGCGGGTCCAGGTCGTGTACCGCCACCTCGCCGATCCGCCAGCCGAGGTCGTGCAGGAACTCCAGAACGTTGCGGCTGATCACACCGGCTCCCACCACAGCGATCTTTTCCGCTTGACGGGAACCGTGCAGCCGCTCCGCGGCGAGCACCGCTGAGGCCGCCGTCCGGGCCGCACTGATCTGGGCAGCCTCCAAGCAGGCGTACGGGTAACCGGTCTCCATGTCGTTGAGGATCAACAAGGCCGAGGCGCGCGGGACGTTCCGTCGCACGTTCACCGGGAAGCTGCCGATCCACTTGATCCCCGCCACCGCCGGTGCCGCCGTGAGCGCCGCCGGCAACGCGATGATGCGGGCTGACGGGTGGTCCGGGAACCGCAAGAAGTAGCTGTTCGGGTTGATCGTCTCGCCCGCGTGATGGGCTAGGTAGGTACGGCGGACGGTGTCCACCACGCCGGGCCGCGATTCGGCGATCAACGCGCGGATGTCCGGCCCGCGCATGACATGGAAGTCGAACACGGTCAGCTCCTCGTACGGGCGAGGTCGACGGTGGGCAGGGAGATGTCGGGAAGCCCGAACCGGTCGGCCACCCAGGTGTCCTCGTAGATCGTCTGGGCGTACCTGTCGCCGAAGTCCGGCGCGATGCCGACGACCTGAGAGCCGAGCGGGATGGCGGGCCGGTAGTGCTGCATCGCGGCGACGACCGAGCCGGTCGATCCGCCCGCGAAGAAGCCGCGTTCCCGGGCGAGCCAGCGGCAGGTCCGCACCGCCTCGTGCTCGGCCACGACGACGAGGTCGTCAACCGCCTCGGGGCGCAGGATCTCTGGCTGACGGCTGGCGCCGATCCCCGGGACGAACCGGGTGCCGGCTGGGCGGCCGAAGCTGACTGAGCCGAGGCTGTCAACCGCGACGATCCGGGTGCGGGGCGATGCCAGGCGGAACAGCCGGACGCAGCCCATCAGGGTGCCGGCGCTTCCGGTCCCGACGAAGAGGAAATCCACCTTCGGCAGTTCGGCGAGGATGGCGGCGGCTGTGGTCTCCGCATGTACCCGCCAGTTCGCCGGGTTCGCGTACTGGTTGAGCCAGACCACTTGCGGGTCGGCGGTGATCAGCGTCTTGATGTAGGCGATCCGGCTCTGCAGATAGCCGCCGTTCTCGTCATGCCGGTCGACGCAAACGACCTCGGCGCCGAGCGCCCGCATAACAGCGACGCTCTGCGGTGACGCGTTGGGATCGGTGACACACTGGAACCTGTATCCGCGGGCGGCGCACACCATGGCCAGTGCGATACCGAGGCTGCCCGACGACGATTCGACGACCCGGCCTCCGGGCCGGAGTAGACCGCGTAGCTCCGCGTCGCGGATCATACCTACCGCAGGCTTGAGTTTGATCGAGCCAGCCGGGTTGAGGCCCTCCAGCTTGAGGACGACCTCGACGCCCGGCAGCGCATCCGGCAACCGCAGGAACACGTCATCGGCCACGATGCTGTGGGCCTGATCGTAAATCACTGGTGTCACCCCCCATCGCGAAACCGGTTCGCTGGTCGTCGGTCGTCAGCGTAGGAAGCGTCTGCGACGCCGAACAGGCAAATGATCGGCAGCTGGACCGCACGATCGGGCCGGCGGGAATTGCCCGCGTCACTTCCTCGACCCGCCGTTGACCCAGTGCGCTACTGGTGCGGATGGCTGACATGAGGGGAGAAGACCATCCGGTGGAGCAGACGACGGATGATGCGGGCTTCCCGCTGAGCCCGGGGCAGGAATCGTTGTGGTTCCTCCAGCGGCTCGTGCCGGACTGCTCGGCATACAACATGGCGGTCGGGGTGAACCTGCACTTCGCGGTGGAGACCGACCGGATGGCGGAAGCTGTGGCGCGCACGATCCGCGAGCACGGACTTCTGCGGTCTGTGTACCGGCTGGAGGGCGATGAGATCCGACGAGTGCCGGCCGTCGAGGCGACGCCGGCTCCTTGGGCGGTCGTGGACTGCGTCGGAGTGGACGACGAGGCCCTGCGACGGCTGGCGGTGGAGCTGACCCGACGCCCGTTCCGGCTCGACCGTGAGCTTCCGGTTCGGCTGCACCTGTTGCACCGGGCTGGCCCCGATGTCCTGCTGCTGACCGCACATCACCTGATCGTCGACGACATCGGGCATCTGGCGGTCCTTCGGGCCGTCCTGTCGGCGTACGGCGGGCGCGATGCGGATGGGCCGATCGACGATTACGACGAGTTCGTGGCCAGGCAGCGCGACCAGCTCGCCGCACCGCGGGCACGGGCCGCGGAGAAGTACTGGCGGGCCGAGTTGGCCGGGCTGGAGTCGCCCGCTCCGCTGGGTCATCTCCCGAGGCCTTCGGACTACCGTTATCAGGGCGCGGAGGTGGTGCTCGACCTGCAGCGTGACCTCATGGCGGCGGTCCGGGACGCGGCGGCGCGTGAGAACGTCACCACGTTCGTCTACCTGATGACGGTGTTCCAGCTCCTGCTGTATCGGTTCACCGGACGTACGGATTTCCTGGTCGGGTATCCGGTGACCCAACGGTCCTCCCGACGATTCGCGAACTCGATCGGGTACTTCGTCAATCCGTTGCCGCTGCGGGCGACGATCGATCCGCAAGAGTCGTTCCAGGCGGTGCTCCGGCGGACGAACAAGCGGTTCTGGAGTGGCCTGCTGCACCGCGAATACCCGAGCGCGCTGATTCCGCGGTTGATCGGGACGCGGCTGGACCGCAGGCTGCCCGGCCTCGTGTCGGTGCTCTTCGGGATGAACACGGAGGTGCCGGACGACCTCATGAACCCCGCGGTCCGGCCGGGAAGCCGGCTGCGGCTGGCCGGGTTGGACGTCTCCCGGTTCGACTTCCCGGAACAACTGGGTCAGTTCGACATCAACGTCCTCGTCACCCGTCTGGGCGACACGACCAGGCTCCGCTTCAAGTACAACGACTCCGTGCTCGACGACGACGTCGCCGCCGAACTGGCCGGCGGCTACGGGCAACTGCTGGCCGCCGCCACAGGCTCGGCACTTCCGTTCCCGTTACGCGGTCTCCGCACTGGGTCGCCCACAAGGTAATGCACCCTAATGCACAGGAAGAAGGGAATATGTCACCATCGGTGAGCGCTGTCCCGGAATCCCCGGCCGGGCGTCTGTTCGACGGCGGCTGGTTGGCGCCGGTCGGCGTGACCGGAGCCTTCAGCTGCACTCCGAAGTTCGAGCGGGTGGTGTCCTGGCTGGAGGCTGTGCTCACCGTCGCCGACCCGGCCGGCTCGCCCGGTCCGCAGGTGTTCCCGCCACTGATGTCACGGATGGTCATCGAGCGGGCTGAATACGCGGCGGCGTTCCCACACCTGCTCGGCACCGTCGGAACGTACCCGGGTGGTCCGGGTGACGCCGACACGGTGCTGATGCCGGCCGTGTGTTACGGGGTCTATCAGGAGTTGGCGGACGCCACAGTGGACGGCCCGCGGCAGTTCGACGTCACCGGGTACTGCCACCGGCACGAGGCGACCAGTGAACTCGGCCGGTTCCGCACCTTCCGGATGCGGGAGTTCGTCCTGGTCGCCGATGCTCCTGCCGCCCTGCGCTGGCGCGACGACTGGATCGACCGGGGTCGGCATCTGTTCTCCCGCCTCGGTCTGCCGGTCAAGGTCGAGCCAGCCAGCGACCCCTTCTTCGGGCCGGGCAGCGACCTGCTACGCGACAGCCAGATCGGGCAGAGCCTGAAGTGGGAGTTCGTCGTGCCGTTGACGGGGGAGGGCCCGGGCACCGCGATCGCCTCGGCCAACAGTCACAAGGACCACCTGGGCAAGCGGTTCGGGATCAGATACCGGGACGCGGGGCCGGCGCACACCTCGTGCGTCGCGTTCGGTCTGGAACGTATCGTCCTCGCGATGATTCACGCGCACGGGGACGACCCGGCCGCGTGGCCAGAGCCGGTCTGAGCTCGCCGCGAACCGCAGCAGATCACGAATGAGGGCCGGCCCGGTCGGGCCGGCCCTCATTCGGGGTTACCGCCGGGTGCCCTCGGTCACTGCACGTGCCAGGTCGGCTGCCGTGGGACGGTCGAAGAACGCCCGCATCGGAACCTCGACGTCGAACGTCTCCTGTACGTACCAGAGCAAACGGGAAACTATCAGGGAGGTTCCGCCGGCCTCGATCACGTCGTCGAACGGGCCGATGCCAGGCTGTCCGAGCAGTTCGCGAACGTGGTCGAGGACGGCCTGTTCGGGCATGACCGCCAGGGTTGGCTCGTCGAGCCCGTCTGCGCCGATCGCTGTGGTCGGGTCGGCAGCCAGCCGGGCGGTGAGCGTGGCCAGCCGCCGAGCGAGGTCCGCGCCGGCCTCCGGGTCGAACAGAGCCGATGCGTACTCGAGGAATCCGCCGTAGCTGCCGTCCTGTCCCGGCCACACGGTCAGCGCGACATCGGTGCGCGCGACCGACCACACCCGCGCGAACAGGTCGAGGTCGCGGTCGCTCAGCGGCAGGCCCACGTCGCCCTCGCCGATCACAGTGAAGAACGACTGGAACAGAGGTGTGCGGGAGGCGTCCCGAACCGGCGCGGCCGCCTCGAGGACCTGCTCGAACGGCAGGCGGTGGCGGGAGAAACCATCCCGGCAGACCCGACTGACCTGGGCCAGCGCCTGGGAGAAGGTCATCTCCGGGGCCAGTCGCGAGCGGATCACCAGAGTGTTGATGAACGGTCCGACGATCGTGTGCAGGTCGGGGCGGGACCGTCCGGCGTGCGGCGTGCCGACACCGAAGTCCCATTGACCGCTCAGCCTGGAGAGCAGCACGGTCCAGACGGTCAGAAGGCTCACGTAGGGGGTCGCGCCCGACTGCCGGCCGACCTTCCTGAGGCTCGCGGCCACGTCCGGAGCGATGCCGATCCGGACGATGCCGCCGTCGATGCGCCGGTGGGTGTCGCGCCGGAACGTCGTGGGTAGCAGGTCGAGGGGCGGCAGCCCCGCGAGCTGATGGCGCCAGTAGTCGAGTTCCGCGCTGCGGACCTCGTCGGTGAGCTGAGCCAGTTGCCACGCGACGGCGTCGACATAGCGCGGTGCGCCCGATCCGAGCTGTTCACCCGGAGAGAGCCCGAGGAGGATGCGTAGGTCCCGAGCCAGCAGGGCTGTCGACCAGCCGTCGCCGATGATGTGGTGGCAGACCAGCACCAGCAGCTGCTCGGTGCCGCCGTCCCGGATCAGGGCGGCCCGGAAGAGCGGCGTCGTGCCGAGGTCGAAACCGTCGGACACCAGCGTGGCCAGTGCCGCGGGCAGCTCGTTCGCGTCCACGTCGATCGTGCGCAACGTGACAGGGACATCCGGTTCAATGACCGCGCAGAGGCCGCGGATGTCCATGACGTACCGCGAGCGCAGGACGTCGTGTCTGGCCACCAACTCAGTCAACGCTGCCGACACGGTCTGCGGGGCGATCTCGGCGGGGATCCAGAGGTGGACCGGCAGCAGGTACTCTCGGCTGCGGGCGTCCATCCGGTCGAGCACCCAGAAGCGTTCCTGTGCGGGCGACAGCGGGAGGCGGGCGTCCGGCGCCAGGCGCGGCACCGGATCCGCCGCGACCGCTTCGCGGATCAGCTCGGCCTGCGCACGGGGCGTGGTCGCGAAGTGCAACTCGCGGAAGTCGAGGGCGAGGCGGGTCACCCGCTCGAGGCGGGCGGCCAGCCGAGTGGTCATCAGCGAGTGACCACCGAGCCGGACGAAGTCGTCATCAAGGCCGATCTCTTGGAGGTCGAGCACCTCCCGCCAGGCATCCAGAACGATTCGTTGTTCAACAGTCAGGAACACGTCGTCCCGGGTGCTCGGTGCCGTGGGCGGCGTGGCCCAGTCCGGCTCGGGCAGCGCCGCCCGGTCGGTCTTGCCGCTGGTGGTGCGGGGAAGCACGGCGACCTCCGTGAACACCGCGGGCACCAGGGCGGACGGCAGTTTCTCCCGCAGGTACGCCGGCAGCCCGGAGGCGACGTCCTTCGAGCTGACCACCACCCAGGCGGCCAGCCGCGGAATACCGTATGGATCGGTGACCGCGCGGACCGCGGCCTCGGTGACATCCGGGTGGGTCACCAGGGCCGCCTCGACCTCGCCCGGTTCGATCCGGATCCCATTGATCTTCACCTGGTCGTCGCGCCGTCCGGCGAACTCCAGTGCGCCGTCGTGTCGGCAGCGGACCAGATCACCGGTGCGGTAGAGGCGCGCACCGGGAGGTCCGACCTCGTCGGGGACGAACCGGTCCGCCGTCGCTGCTGGATCGCCCAGGTAGCCCCGGCCCACACCGATCCCGCCGGCGTACAGTTCGAACAGATCCGGCTCGTCGGGTACTGGTTCGAGATGGTACCGGGCGCCGTCGATCGGGTGCCCGATCGGTACCGGGCCGGTCCGCTGCGCCGGGTCGAATCGTGCCGCGAGCACATCGATGGAGCACTCCGTGGGTCCGTACGTGTTCCAGATGTCGACGTCGACAAGCTCGCGCACCCGGGTGCACAGCTCGGCTTGGAGTGGCTCCCCGGCAGAGCATATGATCCGCAACGTTTTGCATGCCGCCAGCTCCGGTTCGGCCGCCAGCTGCCGCAGCATCGTGGGCACGACCTGCAGGATGGTGGCCCCGGACTCGACAGTCGACCGGGCCAGCTCCGCGGCGTCCTGGCCGGCGCCGGTGCTGCCGAACGTGACCGCGCCGCCGTAGGTCAGCGGCGCGAAGATCTCCCAGCCGGCGGCGTCGAAGGTCAGCGGCGTCTTCTGCAGGATCCGATCCTCGGCGGTCAGCTCCAGAGCCTTCACCGCCCACCGGATCCGGTTGGCGATGCCCGCGTGCTCGATGACGACGCCCTTCGGCGTCCCGGTCGAGCCGGAGGTGAACATGACGTACGCCGCCCGGTGGGCGGCGAAGCCGTCGGCCGGGTGCCACAGGACATCCTCTGCGGTCGGACCCGGCAGGTCGACGATCATGTTGGTGGACAGACCGGCACGCGGCCCGTCATCGCACACCACCAGCGTTGCGCCGGCCACGTCGAGGATCCGGCGGAGGCGCTCGGCCGGGGCGTGCCGGTCCAACGGGAGGTAACAGCCACCGGCCAGCCAGATGCCGATCAGCGTGGCGACCAGGTCGGGGCCGGGCGTCACCAGCACACCGACAACGGTCTCCGGCCGCGCACCGCGGTCGGCGAGGGCTCCGGCGATCCGGCGGGCCGCGCGTTCCAGCTCCCGGTACGTCATGATGCTGCCGCCCTGCCGGACCGCCGGGGCGTCAGGGCGGTTGGCGGCGACGGCGAGGAATTGTTCGGGAATCAACAGGCTCATCGAGTGCTCCGGGGTTCGGCGGAAGGTGAACGCGCGTCGACCTGCCACACGGAGGCGATGTGTGCGAGACAGTCGGCGCGGCTGCCGTCCACCCCGGTCGACCTCCACCCGCGGGGCGGCGGTCGACCGGCGTCCCACAGCGAGTACTGATCGTTGTCGTTGCGCACGACCTGGTAGGAGAACTCCACGACATCCGGGTCCGTGTTTCGGGCGGCCGGTGTGGTGTTGTCCTCAAGCGACCGGAGCAGAGCCGCCCGGTCGATCTTGCCGTTGGCGGTCAGCGGTAGCCGGTCGACAACCCGCAACTGCGCCGGGATCATGTAGCCGGGCAGTTCGGCGGCGACCGCCGCGCGCAGTTCCGCCACGTCCACCTCGCGGGCGGGTGCCGCGACCACGAAGCCGGCCAGCTCCGTGTGGGTGTTGCGCAGGCGGTCGACGACGATGGCCTCGCGGATGTCCGGGTGCCGCTGCAAGGCTGTAGCCACTTCGGCAAGCTCGACGCGATGCCCGCGGATCTTGACCTGGTCGTCGGTGCGGCCGAGGAAGTAGAGGTCGTCGCCGACCTGCCGGGCGCGATCGCCGGAGCGGTACAACCGGGCACCCGGCTCGCCGTACGGATTGGGCAGGAAGCGCTGCGCGGTCAGCGCAGGATCACCGAGGTAGCCGCGCGCGACCCCGATACCGCCGATGTACACCTCGCCCGGGACGCCGGACGGTACCGGGTCGAGGTGGTCGTCCAGCACGTACATCATGGTGTGCGGAATCGGCGAGCCGAGCGGTACCAGCCCGTCGGTGTTGCCGAGCGGCACGCGCATCCCGGAGTTGCCGATCGTGATCTCCGTCGGACCGTACTCGGTGGCGACGTCGGTACCGCCCGGTCCGGCCAGCGCCCGCCATCGGGCGGCCAAAGAGTACGGGAAGGCGTCGCCGGCCGCGATCACGACGCCGGCCAGCTTCCGAGCCTCGGCGGCGGACAGGTCAAGACTGATCAGGTTGAGGTGGCCGGGTGTCATCTTGACGAAGGCGTACGGACCACCGGCCACGAGCAGGGCGGCGAGGTCGGCCGGATCGAGGGGGTCCGGCAACAGGTGAACCGCCTGGCCGATGATCAGCGGTGCGAACAGGCTCGGCACGCCGAGATCGAACCCGATGGAGGTGAAGTAGGGCGATCCTCCGGTACCGCTGCCGCCGTACTCCCGGGCCGCCCACAGCAGGTAGTTGGTCAGCCCCCGGTGCTCGACCACCACCCCCTTCGGCTCACCAGTCGAGCCGGAGGTGAACATGATGTAGGCCGCATCTTCCGGTCGGAGCGCCCGCGCGGTGATGACGCCGGTGGAAGGGCCCTGCTCCGCGTCGAGCAACAGAGGGCGTACGCCGTCGAGGGCGGCGAGCAGCTCGCGGTGTTCGCTGTGCGACACGATGACTGTGCAACCCCCACGGGCGGCCATCCCACGGGCTCGTCGGGGTGGTAGATCGGGGTCCAGGGGGAGGTAGGGCCGCCCGGCCTTCCAGATGCCGATCAGTGTCGGCAACAGGTCGGCTGTCCGCCGTAGACACACGCCGACCGGAAGATCACCGGGCGGACCGGCGCTGTCGATCAGGCAGGCGATCTGGTCTGATCTGTAGTCGAGGTCCCGATAGGTAAGCTTTTCCGCTTCGGTCCGGACCGCCACGGCGTCCGGCGTCCTTGCGACCTGGAGGCGGAACAGGTCGAGTGTCGTAGATGGTCTGTCGGCGTCAGTGCTCGTCATTGCCGGCCTCGGATATCTCTCGCACCAGCCGGCCGATCGTGGCCGCGGCCTTGTACAAGACGTAATGCCCGGCATCCAGCAGGTGCAGGGTGAACTCCTTCGACGTCGCTTCGGACCAAGCGGCCATTTCACAGACCGTGACGAACTCGTCGCGTCGTCCCCCCAGTACCGTGATCGGGACGTCAAGCGGTGCTCCGGTCGAGTAGGTGAGCAGCTCGATCACGCGGTAGTCGGCGCGCAGGATCCGCTCGAACATCGTCATCAGGTCGGCGTCGCTCGACACCGCCTCCGGCATTCCGCCGAATTCGGACACCCGAGCGATCAATTCGTCGCGGGGCAGCAGATGTAACGGGTCGTTGATCTGCCGCACCGCTGCGCCGGGCGCCGAGGAGAGGACGATGTGCCGGGGTGGCGGGCCACCAGCCCGCTGGAGCCGTCGGACGTACTCGTACGCCAGTACGCTGCCGGAGCAGTGCCCGATGACGGCGAAGGGCAGGTCGAGCAGCGTTTCGAGGGCCGGGTCGAGCAGTGGGAACAGCGCGTCTGGGCTGTCCAGGAGCGGCTCGGCGAGCCGGTTCTCCCGCCCGGGTAGCCGGACCGCACACAGCTCCACGCCGGGTGGCAGGTGCGGGATCCAGGCGCGGAAGGCGGTGGCACCGGCTCCGACGTGCGGGAAACACAACAGACGTAGCCGGACGTCATCGCTCGTACGACTCCGTGCCACCCAGCGACCCGGCAGCGTTTCCGCGGTCACGACAGGGCTCCCGACGCGGTGGTAGCCACGAGCGGATCGTCGATCAGCCGGCGCGGCGAACAGATCCCGTAGTCTCGGCGGTGCACTACCGCGTCCGGCAGTACCGGGGCCCAGGTCTCCGCCGGGGTCGGGTCGCGCGAGGCGTCGTGGAACAGCACGGCCGGTCCGCGGAACGGCTCCGGGTGGTACTCGTCGAGTGCCTCGGCCAGCCCCGCCGCGGTGCGGTGAAGCTGCGGCAGGCCGTTCGTCGGGGTGCCCCGGAACCAGCCCGCGCGCTCCATCTCCGCATGAACCTCCGGCAGGGTCTCGTCGCCGTCCAGGCCGAAACGGCGCGCCTGCCGGTCGAGAATCCGATCGAGGGCGCTCCCGGGCCCGCCTGTCGGCCGGCCGATTGCGGGCGGATCGATGAGGACGACCGGCTCGGTGTCCTGCGGGTACCGCCGTGCCAGCTCCGTCGCAACGGCTGCCCCGGGCCCGAAGCCGACGAAGCGGAGGGGTCCGCCGGGCAGAAACGAGCGGAGGTGATCGGCTAGTGCCGAGATCGACGTGTGCGGCCCGCCGGGCAACGTGAGACCGTACGCCGGTCGTGCGGTCGCCCATCGCCGGACGGCGTCTCGCTGTGCCTCGACGTGGCTGACCGAGTGCACCACGATCAGCGGCACGCCGGTCCCTGACCTGATCGGGTGCAGCTGGGTCGCCGCGGCGAGATCGCCCGGCCGGCGCAGGGCGGGCACGTCGATCAGCCCAGCCGGACCTGCTCCGACGGTGAGGCTCTCCGCCAGCCGGGCCGGAGTGGGGAACCGGAGTGCCGCTGAGGCTCGTACCTCCAAGCCCAGGGCGCGGAGGGCGACCACGACGTCTACGACGCTGATCGAGTCGCCGCCGAGGTCGTAGAAGTCCTCGTCCGGACCCACCGCCCGACCGAAGTGCTCGGACCAGACTTCACGGATCGTCGCTTCGACGGCGTGGCATGAACGCCGGCCGGGGCGGGTGGCGAGGTCCGAGGGTGCGGCGCTGGTCATGCCACCTCACAGAAGGTCGGCTGGGTAGTCCGCCCGATCCTGTGGCAGCGCTGGCCCGGCCAGCCAGGCAGCGGGCAGGCAACTCGTCGGAATCGAGTTGCCCTAAGGGTTTCCTGGGCGTCATCGGGCACGCGAGGTCACGATTCCGCCCAACACCCGAAGCCGGGGAGGACCAGCAATCGTGACTGTCGTTCGAAAACGTGCCTTCATCGGCCACCAGAGCCTCACACTCTCCTCCGCCGAGCGGGCCTCGGTCGAGGCCCTCGCCGTCGGACTTACTCAAGCTCCGCCGAACCTGGTCGATGACGTCGACTGGCTGGCCGAGGCACGCACGGCGAGTTGCCGGCTTCCGGCCCGCCTGATGGAGGCGGTCCGTCGCTTCCGGCACGACCCCGGCGCGCACGGCGTGTTGACCATCGTGAACTTGCCGGTGGGCGCAGGCGCGTTGCCGCCGACACCGTCGGTGCCGAACTCGGTCGAGCGCCGGGCCACGGTGGCGTCCGGCACCGCCATGGTGCTGGGGCACCTGCTCGGTGAGGTCATTGCGTACCGCAGCGAGAAGCGCGGCGCTCTCGTCCAGGACGTGGTGCCGGTGCAGGAGTTGCAACTCACACAGAGCAACGGTGGCACCGTCCCGCTGGAGTTCCATACCGAGAACGCATTCCACCCCAACCGACCGGACTTCGTGGGGCTTCTCTGCCTTCGCGTGCCAGGCGAGGAGCCGGTCGCGACCCGCGTCGCGTCGATCCGCCGGGGCCTCGCCCTGTTGAACGAGACAGATCGGGCAGTACTGCACGAATCCCGGTTTCGCACCGAGGCGCCGCCGTCGTTCCAGTCAGCCGGGCACAGCGACCCGCACAGCGTGCTGACCGGGGCCGCCGAGGATCCCGACATCCGGGTCGATTTCCACGCGACCACCGCGCTGGACGACCGGGCCGCCACGGCCCTGGCCCGGCTCCGGGAGGCGTTGCTGGAGGTCTGCGTGGACCTCCAGCTCCAGCCTGGCGAGATGGCCGTGCTCGACAATCGGCTGGTGGTGCACGGCCGCAGCGCGTACACCCCACGGTTCGACGGCAACGACCGGTGGTTGCACCGCATCTTCGTCCACCTCGATCCGCGCCGCAGCCGCAGTCGCCGTCTCGGCGGCGGCCCGATCCTGGACTGAGTTTCCGAAGGAAACGCCATGAGCACCCTGCATGAACTGCCGCACACGATAGTGGGCTGCGGTGCGGACATCACCGCCCTGTGCGGGCGACAGGACGAGATCCGGGCCGCGGTCGCTCGCCATGGTGCAGTGCTGCTGCGCGACTTCCGGGTCACCGGCGTCGACGACTTCGAGCGCGTGGTCGAGGGGATATCCGGCCACACGCTGACCTACCACGAGCGGTCGTCGCCCCGAACAGCGATCAAGGGCAATGTCTACACATCGACGGAGTACCCGCCGTCCGAGGAGATCTTCCTGCACAACGAGAACTCGTATCAACAGAAGTGGCCGATGGCTCTGTACTTCTACTGCGTCGATCCGCCGGCCACCGGTGGGGCCACCCCGCTGGCTGGCACCCGCGACGTGCTGACCCGGATTGATCCAGCGGTGCGCGAGGAGTTCACCCGGCGTGGCTGGATGGTCGTCCGCAACTTTCGGGAAGGCTTCGGGGTCAGTTGGCAGGACGCGTTCGGCACCGGTGATCGCGCAGTTGTCGCCGAGTACTGCGCGCAGAGCGGGATCGAGATCACCTGGACGGGCAACGACAGCCTGCGGACGCGCGCGGTCCGTCCGGCCGTGCACCTCCATCCACGGACGGGTGAGCGGGTCTGGTTCAACCATGCGACGTTCTGGCACGTCAGCACGCTCAGTCCGGATGTCCGGGACGGTCTGCGTGCCATGTTCGCCGAGGACGAGCTGCCGAGCCAGACGTTCTTCGGTGACGGCGGGTCGATTCCGGACGCCACCGTCGAGCACCTCCGGGACTGCTACCGGGCCGCGTCGACGCGTTTCGACTACCGCCGCGGGGACATTGTCATGATCGACAATATGCTCGTCGCCCATGGCCGCGAGTCCTTCACCGGGGCGCGGCGGATCGCGGTCGCGATGGCAGAGATCCACGACAGCCGTGCACTCGTCGTCACCCGGCCGGTGCCGTGAACGGGTAGACCGAGGTGACGACCTCGATCTGCCGCCCTGCCGCGCTTCGCGGCAAGCTCCCGCTCACCGTGGGTCGTACTCGTCCTGCATGGACCCGGTCCATCCATGGCCTGAGCCCTCGCACGCTCGAACTGGTTGGCAATGGCCCTGTTCGGTCGTGTCCTACTGTAGGTGAGCTTTCCGAAATTGTGGTTTTTCCCATTATGGCGAACCTGCGCGGCGATCCGATCGGTAGCCCCTCTTCGGTCGCAGAAGATCGTCGATCAACTGACCGAGTAATTTTGCGCACTGCCCTCGATCATGAGGAACCCGTAATCTTGAGGCCCGGAGGACAAGTACGGGGGTGGGGCATGAATCTGTCCGATGAGGTCGCCGTCCGGCGCCGCATTCGGGGATGGACTCAGGAAGACTTGGCGCACCGCACCGGCCTCAGCGTGCGGACAATCCGGAACCTGGAGCTGGGGGTGGTGCAGAAGCCCCGCCGATCTTCGGTCGACCTTC
The DNA here is from genome assembly GCF_900091565.1 of Micromonospora marina. GTDB lineage: Bacteria > Actinomycetota > Actinomycetes > Mycobacteriales > Micromonosporaceae > Micromonospora > Micromonospora marina. Next base: position 28,638 of record NZ_FMCV01000032.1, read on the forward strand.
TCGCACGCATTCTGGGCATCGACCATCACTTTGCGAATCCGGCTGATCATGCCCGGAAGATCGACCGGTGGCGCGGCACCAGCCCGTCGAACTCGCACTTTGTCGACAACCAGTCCGGCAACGAGCAACTTGTCGATCTGGTTCGCACGGTGAAGGCGAACCGGCTGACCACCTTCGTAGGGCCGGGCGGCGTCGGGAAGACCTGGCTGGCCTTCGCCGTGGCTGCGGAGCTCGGCGCGTCGTTCCACGACGGGGTCGCAGTGGTCGAACTCGGCGAACTCGTGCCGGAGAGCGTGACCGGTGGCTCGCAAGAGGCTGCGATCGCGCAAAGGGTGCACGAGGCGATCAGCCCGGACGGCGATCGCCATCTACTACTGATCCTCGATACCGGTGAACACCTCCCGGCTGGCACGATCATGGTCGCTCGAGAGCTGCTCAACAGCTCGCCCGGGATGCACATCGTGATCACCGCGAGGCGACGGCTGACCGATCGACTGGGCGTGAACCGGAAGATCCAGCCGTTGTCCGCTCACCCCCCGCATGGCGGATTGGGGCGAGGGCCCGCCATCGACTTCCTGCTGCTGCATTCGGGCGTGGATTCGGCGACCGCCGAGAGCCTGCTGACCGAACTGCCGAATTTGGTCGAGCTTTGTCAGCGACTCGGCGGCATCCCGCGATATCTGGAGTTCGCGGCCGAACGGATGCGTACGGTGCCGGTTCGACACCTTCTCGCTTGCGGCCCCTCGCTGGACATGCTCTCCACCAACGACCATGCGTTGATGCCCCATCAGCGGTCAGCTGCCGCAAGCATCGGATGGGACGTTGACCTGTTGCCGATCGGCCACCGTCGGATCCTGGCCCGGATGGCCGCACGCACAGAAGCGACATTCACCTTCGACGACATCGTCGCCGAGTGTGAACGCCTGCCGGAAGTCGAGACCGGCAACCCGATCGCTCTGGCATCCGAGCTGATCGGCTGCACGCTGGTACAGCCAGGCGTGCCCGGCCGGCACCACTATCGTCTGGGCCCGTACGTTGCGGACTTCGTCCGACAACAGGGCATCGGACTGATTCGGGAAAACTTGGGAGCAGCATGACATCCGTCAGAGCCGGCAAGGACGCCGTATCGCTGTGGCGCAATCGGGATTTCGTCGCCCTGTGGAGCGGGCAGGTGATCTCCTCGCTTGGCACCGGGATCAGCACGACGGCCTTTCCATTGTTGGTCCTGGCGATGGTCGGCGGCCCGGCGGAAGCCGGCATCGTCGGCGCTGCGGGGTCGGCGCCGTACCTCCTGTCGCTGTTCGTCGGTGCCCTGGTCGACCGATGGAATCGTCGAGCGATCATGTTGTCGGGCCAACTTGTCGCCGGGATATCGCTGTTCAGCGTCACGGTGGCCATATGGCTCGGCACCTTGACCGTCATCCATCTTGCGTTGGCGGCATTCGTACAGGGCGTCTGTGCCGTGTTCTACCGCGTAGCCGAGACTGCCGCGCTCCCGCTGATCGTGCCCGCAGCACAGCGTCCGCTCGCAGTCTCGCAGTCCGAGGCGAGGTCTCGAGGTGCCTACCTGGCCGGGCCCCCGCTCGGCGGTGTTCTGTTCGGCCTCGGCGCAGCGATTCCCTTCCTCGTCGACGCGATCAGCTATCTGGCCGGCGCGGTCGGGGTACTGGCCATCCGGCGGCCACTGCAAGGGGAGCGGGTCGTCACCCGACGTTCCATCGTCAGGGATGTGGGGCAGGGACTGCAGTGGTTGTGGCGGGTCGCGTTCGCCCGGACGGCCATTCTGCTGATCGCGGCCAGCAATGTCGTCTTCCAGGCGCTGGTGCTGATCCTCATCGTGCTGGCCAAGGACCATGGCGGGTCGCCCGGGGAGATCGGCCTCATGATGGGCATCTACGGTGGTGGCGGGCTGGTCGGCGCCTTCGCAGCCGGGTGGCTGCATCGCAAGCTACGCCCCAAGTTGGTCCTCGTCGCGATCAACTGGGTGTGGGCGGCCCTGCTACCTCTGCTGCTGCTGACCTCGAATCCGCTGATCCTGGGGCTGATCGCCGCGGCGTGTGCGTTCGCCGGTCCGCTGTGGAACGTCGTCATACTCAACTACCAGATGGCGATCGTGCCGGAGCACATGATGGGCCGGATCACCAGCACCGCGATCTTCGTGACCTCTGGCGTGATGCCTGTCGGCTCCCTCGGGGCGGGATTCATGATCGCGGAGTTCGGCCCCGTTCATGCACTCGTGGTGCTGTGCGTGATCATGCTGGTCATTGCGATCGCGGCTGCGGTCAGCCCGTCCGTCCGCCACGCACCACCGCCAGACGATCTGGAAGCTCTGGCGGCGCTTGCCCCCCTACCTCCCAAGGCGAGAGCATGACCCAGACCGGCACCAGATCGCTTCATGCTCCCGAGTTCCTGCATGAGTTCCTGCTCTGGCACGCAGCCGCCCGACCGGATCAGGCCGCTGTCCTTGAGCGGTCCGCCTCCGGTGTGTTCCGAGCCGTTTCATACGGCGAGCTGCGGACACACGCCGAGGAGTACGCGGACACGCTGGCCGGCCTGGACCTCGATGTCGGCGACCGGGTCGTCGTGGACTCTGACACGTCATCGGCCGCCATCGCCTTGCTGATCGCTTGTTCGATGCTGGGGCTCACCTACGTGCCGGTCAGCCCGGAGGCGCCGGACGCACGGGTACTCGCGGTAGCCGAGGCCGCCGGCGCGGTGCTGCATCTGCAGCCTGACGACGGCCGCCGCGAACCGTTGTGTCCCACTCGGGGCCGGGGCCGCTTCGGCCCTGACGGGCTGCGGATCGAGCAGCTGCCACCGGTCACGCTGTGCCGCCGGGCGGCCCTGACCCAGACGGATCCCGCGTACATCGTCTTCACTTCCGGAACCACGGGGCGGCCCAAAGGTGTGGTGATGAGCCACCGAGCGGTGCTCGCCTTCTTCCGGGGAATGTTGACGTACAGCATCGTCGGCCCGGACGATCGCGTTGCCACCACCTCCCCGCTGCAGTTCGACTTCTCGCTGCTGGACATCGGGCTGGCCCTCGGCAGCGGGGCGACGGTCGTCCCGGTGCCCCGCGCCGTGCTGCGCTGGCCGCGCCGGTTCCTGGGCTTCCTGGGAGACAGTGCCGCTACCCAGGTCAACGGGGCGCCGTCGGTCTGGAGGGCGGCGCTGCGCCACGAACCGGAGAGACTCGGCAGGCTCGGCGAACTGCGCGGCATCCTCTACTCAGGTGAGAGTTTTCCGCTGGCAGAACTGCGCCGGCTGCGTGAACTGCGTCCGGGGATTCGTATCGTCAACTGCTACGGCAGCACCGAGTCGATCGCCTGTACGTTCACCGACGTGCCCGACCCGGTGCCGGACGACGGCCCGGGAATCCCGATCGGCGTCGCTCATCCGGGTGCGGAGCTGCTCCTGATCGACGAGCACGGCCGGCCGGTCCACGGGGCCGGTTCCCGCGGCGAACTCTACCTGCGCAGCCCTGCCCTGTTCACCGGTTACTGGGACGACCCGGAGGCAACCTCGGCGGCCCTGGTGCCCGATCCGGTGGAGCCCCGATCGGGTCAGATCCTCTACCGCACCGGTGATCTGGCTTACCGGGGCGAGGATGGGCTGTTCTACTTCACTGGGCGAAGAGACTCCCAGGTGAAGATCCGGGGGAACCGGGTTGAGCTGACCGAGGTCGAGCGGAGGCTGATGGACTTCCCCGGAGTGACCGCCGCAGTCGCGCTGGTGCTGGGTCAGCCGGTCGAGCAAACGAGACTCTGCGTGTTCGTGGCCACCAGTCTGGACAGCGACACCACGGTGGCCCAGGTCGCGGCGTTCTGTAGGCTTACGCTGCCCGAGTACATGATTCCGGCAGAGTTGCACCTGGTCGAGGAGCTGCCGGTGACAGTGAACGGCAAGGTGGACAGGGCGGCTCTGGCCGCCCGGTATGCCACCGATGTCGCATGACGGAGCCGCTGTGGCGCTCAACGTCGAGGGATGAGCCCGGCGAGGCGTTCCTCCAGAGCGGCGAGCACGCCCTTGATGTGCGGAAGGGCGAGGGGATCCGGGGCGGCCAGAGACTCCGCGCGCTCCTCATCGGTCGAGCCGTAGAGCAGGCTCGTCGCCGCCCGGAACCGCAGCGCGGCCGGGTCGTCACCCTGATGATGCCCGCCCAGGACGGCGACACCGTGTGACTCGAGCAGCTCGTGTTGCAGCGACGCCGAATCGGTCACGCCCCGCAGGGCCAGCTCGGCGCGCACCGGCTCGAAGTCGGGATAGATGTAGAAGCCGCCGGTGGGCGGGCGGCAGGTGGCACCGGCCGCGACCGTCAAGCGATGCACCGCACCGGCTACCGCACCGTGCAGCCGGGCGCCCGCGGCCATGTACTCGCGGATCTCCGGTGGTTCGGCGAACGCGTACGCAGCTACCTCCTGCATCGGTTGCGCCAGCGCCGACCAGGTCTCGCTGGCGACCGCCACCAGGTCGTCCCGCAGCCGGGATCCGTGGTTCCCGCAGGGGAACCGGACGCCGCCGATGCGCCAGCCGCCCAGCGCGAGGTTCTTGCTCAGGCCGGTGGTGACCACGGTACGTTCTGGTAACAGCTCAGCCGGGCTCAGGAACTCGGTCAGCGGCGAGTGCAGCATGTCGCGGTAGATCTCGTCCGAGATGATCCACAGGTTCTCCCGGGACGCGATCTCGCACAGCCGGCGGACGGCCTCCGGTTCGGCGACGGTGCCGGTCGGATTGTCGGGCAGACTCAGCAGCAGGATGCGAGGGTCTCGCCCAGCCCGGCGAGCGGCCCGTAACGCGTCGTCGAGCGATTCCGGGTCAGGCACACCGCCGTACTCAGCCGGTATCGGTACCGGGATCACCGACTTCCCGGCTAGCCTGGCCTGCGGCGGATAGGTGTTCCAGCACGGGGCAGGCAGCACGATGTCACCGGGCAGCACTACCTGCAGTCCGAACAGTAGCGCCTTGCTGCCCGGACCGATGATCACCTGCCCGGGATCGGTGGGCAGCCGCCGACGGGTGAAGTAGCCGGCCAGCGCGCTACGCGCGGCGAGATCACCGGCGACCGAACCGTACCCATTTCGTCCAGCTCCGGCCGCGAGCCGCTGGACCAGCGGCTCGAAGACCGGCAGCCGGGCTTCCCCGAAACCGAGGTGCACGATGAACTCGCCGGCTGCCTGGCGCTCGGCGACACGCTGATCGAGGGCCATGTTCGGGGCCATCTGACGGATCATCAGGCGACCGCCGTCCCACGGACTGCGGCCGCGATGTCCTCCGGGGTGTCGGGGTCGAGCTGTAGCTCATCAAGCCACGCCGCGGTCGGTGACTGGCGGGCCCGGAAGGGCCGACCGACCAGGGCCGGGTCGCGGGCCTGCAGAAAGCGCAGCTGCAGGGCTTGCCCTCCGCGATCCGTGACCACACCGTCCACCACCACCTTGCCGGCTGTCGCCGACATGACCGGGCCTCGAACGGTACGGGCCAGGCCCGGCAGATCCCGGTAGGCATCCTGGAAAATGGCCGCCGCCCGCTCCAGCGGCACCTTGAAGTAGTCGTACGGCCCAGTGTCCCGCTCGACGAACATGTAATAGGGCACGGCGCCGTTCGCGAGTTCCGCGTGCCACATCTGCTGCCACACCACAGCGGAGTCGTTCACGTGCGCGATCAGAGGCGCCTGACAGTAGATGAGTACGCCGGTCGCCCGGAGGCGCGCCATGGCCCGACGGGCCAACTCTGGTTCGAGCTCCCGGGGATGGCTGAAGTGGGCCATCACAGCCACGTTGCGGCCGGTGGCGATGATCTGCTCGAAGAGCCGGAGCAGGTCGTCGGCGTCGGCGTCGGTGACAAAGCGCTGGGGCCAGTACGCGAGCGACTTGGTGCCGAGCCGGATGGTGCGCACCGACTCCACCTCGAGCAGCGGGCCGAGATGACCACGCAGCCGTTCGGTCGACATCACCAGTGGATCGCCACCGGTTACGAGCACATCGGTGATCAGCGGGCGGGTCCGGAGGTAATCGACCAGTTCGTGCGGTCCCGGCGCGGCGAACCGCAGGTCGACGTCCCCGACGAACTGTGCCCAGCGGAAACAGTAGGTGCAGTACGAGTGGCAGGTCTGACCCTGACTTGGGAAGTACAGCACCGTCTGCTCGTACTTGTGCTGAACTCCGGCCAGGGGCTTACCGTCGGCCCGGCGGGGGACGTTGTACTGGCGCTGGCCGGACGGGTGTGGGTTGAGCCGTTCACGGATCGCCCGGACCGTGGCCCTCAGCGCAGCCCCGTCCCCGCTGCGAGCCAGCGCCGCCAGCTGCCGCTCGTCCTCAGCCAAGAGCATGCCGGGTTGGGGAAAGACCAGTTGGAAGATCGGGTCTTCGGGAATCTGCGACCAGTCGATCAGCTCTCCGAGGACGTACTCGTTGACTCGGAAGGGCAGCACCGTCGAGACCAGCCGAATGGTCTCCCGCAGATGCGACGGGATCCGGTAGCGCTCGGCGAGTTCGTCGACGTGCTGGGGGCCCAGCGCGCGGAAACGCTCGGTCCCGGACAGCACGGGTGCCGTGACCGTCATGCGCTTACTCCGGCCACGGCCTGGAGCTGGACGATATGCGCCCACAGCGTCCGGGCGGTGGCGAACGTCTCGAACGCCAGCAGCTCGTCCGGGATCTCGATGTTGTACGCGTCCTCAAGCACACTCAGCAGTTCCACAGTGCCGAGCGAGTCCAGCCCGAGGGCGGACAGTTCGGCATCTGGGCTCAGCTCCTCGCCGGCCGGCAGGGAGGGGAGCAGCGCCCGCAGCATCGATTCGAATCGCTCGTCCCAGGGCGACGCCGAGGGCGAAGTGCCCTGGGCCGGAGCTCTCACCGGTAGGGCTTCCAGGTCCAGCGCACCGGTCGCCGTCCGCGGCCAGCCGTCGACCTGGACGATCGCCTTCGGGACCAGCCGGCGAGGCAGGTGGGCCAGTCGGCGGCGAAGTTCGGCGGTTTCCAGAGGGATACCCTCGGGGGAGTGCAGATAGGCGGTCACCTGCTCGCCGCGGAGCGCCACGACGACTTCCGCCCCACTCGCCAGCCAGCAGAGCTTGGCGCGAACCCGAGCCAGATCGAGGGTGCGACCGTCGGGCGTGGTCGACGCCATCCGGGTGCCAAGGTGCTCAATCGTGCCATCGGCGCGCATCAGGGCCAGTTGCCCGGTTTGGAACATCTGACAGCCGGACGCGCCGCCTGGCTCCGGTCGGAACTTCTCCGCGGTACCAGCGGGGTCGTCCAGGTAGCCGTCGGCCAACGCAGGCCCGCTCAGCCACAGTTCGCCGACGACGCCGACCGGCACTTCCCGCCGCTGACGGTCGAGAACCCGGGCGGCAAGACCCGGCAGCGGGCGGCCGTCGACGATCGCCCACCCAGCCGTCTCGGCCGATCCGAGGGCGGAGGACCGGCCTGCGCCGACCGGTTCCACCGGACTACTCAGATCGGCCGCGGTCGGCCTGCTGGCCGGTGACTGATCGGGTGCAAGCGGGTTGGCCGGCGCCAGTAGGAGCAGGACATCAGCCATGATCCGCCACCAGGGACGTGGGCCGACGGCAGGCCGGATACCACCGGTGGTCGATGATCCGGCCATCGCAAATGCCAGTGCTCGATGCGATATCACCACGCCGGGTCCGTCGGATCGGTCGCCGGTCGGCAGGACGCACGCTGCCGTGCCGATTCGTCGGTCACCACCCCCGGTTGTGGTCACCTGAAGCCCTGCGGCTCCATCGGCCGGGCTGATCACCGCACAGACACCGCGGGCGGAAAGCTCCACCGGCACCCAGCAGGAGCTCGTCTTCCACACCCCGATCATCGCCACCAGCAGTAGGCGGTGGCTGACTGGACCTGCGACAGCGATCAACGAGCCGGGGCTGACGCCCGCGGCGCAGAGCTGTTCCGCAACTCGGTCGGCGGCGGCGTCGAGTTCCCGATACGTCAGCGATCCCTCGGCGTCGCACACGGCCGGAGCATCCGGCTGTTCGGCAACGTGTGCGGCGAGGAGGTCGAGTGCCGGTCGGGGCTCCTCGTCGGAGCCGGCCTGACCAGCGGCGGCGATCCGCGCCACCTCGCCGGGCGGTAGGCAGGGTGCCAGCGCGTCTCCGTCCGGGCCTGCGCACATCTGCTCCAGCACATGGCGATAGATCTCCCCCAGCCGCACGGCGTTGTCCCGACTCAGCAGGTGGGTGGTGGTGTTGATCTTCACGAGTCCGGTGATCGTGAAGACGTGCAGCGCGAATTCGTTGTCCGTCTCGGTGACCGAGGAGTCCCAGCCGAGCTGCTGATGGTCGACGTGGTGGAAGTCGAGGTAGCTGAAGATGATGTCGAACAGGCGGTTCTCGTCGCGGACGTCCTGCTGGATCACCTGTAGTGGCAGGCGACGGTGTGGCCACATCCGGGCGAGTTCCTGGTGCACCGCGGAGATCAGCTCACCCCAGGTACGGGCGCCGTCCGGGATCGCGAACGGGACGGTGTTCACGTACATTCCCGGCACCCGCTCCGCGCCGATCATCTCCGGGCGTGCGTCGCAGACCAGGCCGGTGACGAAGTTGTCGGTGTCGGTGACCGTGCTCAGCACCTTCAGGTGGGCGGCCAGCAGCACCGCCTTCAGGGACGTCCGGGTGCGGACGGCCAGCTGGCGCAGTTCGTCTTCGATGTCGCGGAACGGCACCAGATGCTGGTAGCGCTCGTCGGGCTCGTTGTGGTCACCCTGCCAGGCGTACGGGACCTCGGCCGGAACCCGGCCCTCGAGTACGCCGCGCCAGTACTCGCGATCCGGTGCCGACCGCAAGGCGGCGGACTCAGCCGCGATATGGTCCGCGAATCGGAAGGCGGCCGGCGGTGCCTCGATCGGAAGCCGGCCCTCGCGGAGCGCGCGGTAATCGGCCAGGATCTCCATCAGCAGCAGGTGGAAACTCCAGCCCTCCACGGTCGGGTGACACTCTGTCATCGACAGCCACCAGTCGGTTTCGTCCGGGCTGGTGTGCGCGTGCAGACGGAGCAGCGGTGGCTTCGTCAGATCGAACGGAACCTGTCGCTGAGCGGCGGCATAGTCGAGCAGTGCCGGGCGCCAGTCGTCGGCCGTCATGGTGCCGTGTTCGGTGTGCCCGACAGTGATCACGGCCGTCGGGTGAACCAGTTGTAACGGCATCGAGTAGCCGGTCATGTGGAAGGACGTCCGAAGCACCTCGTGCCGGTCGACCAGGCGTTGCGCGGCGGCCTGCAGCGCGTCGAGGTCGAGCGGCCGGGTGTCCTTGACAAGGAAAGAGGTGGTGTCCTGATAGCGGCACTGGTCGGGCCGGGCCCGCATCTCGATGATCATGCCGAGCTGCCCCATCGCCAACGGGTACGCGTCAACCAGGTCCGGGGGCAGAAGCGCCCGGTCAGCCACCGCCAGCTGAGTGAACGGTGCGACCGGGCGCGTCTCGTCCGGGGGCGAGGTACGACCGGCGACGACACTCGCGAGGTCGTCGATCGTCTGGTGGGCGAGGATGTCCGCCGCCGCGACGTCCAGCCCTTCCGCCCTCAATCCGGCGGCCACCGCCACGGCGAGTAGAGAGTCTCCGCCGACATCGAAGAAGTTCTCCTGGCGGTCGATCCGGTCCAGCTTCAGCGCTGCCCGCCAGGCCGCGTCGATCCGGCCGACCACCTCGGCGACCTGGTGGGGGTCGGCCGGCACCGCAGGGCTGACCGGGCGGGTCACCCGAATTTCCCGCCGTTCGCCGCGTTCGATGCCGACCTGCTGCCAAAGCTCGGCGAGTGTCGTGTCCGACGCGGCTACCGCTGCGGTCAGGAAGCGCTGGTAGGCAGTCGCGATCCGCGCCACGGTCGACTCGTCGAAGATCGCTGCCGCGTATCCGAGCAAGCCCTGGAACTGTTCCGCCAAGTCTTCGACGATGTGGAGGTTGAGGTCGAACTTGGCGACCGGTTCGGCTTCCCACGGGACGTGCTCGACCCGCAATCCGGCCAGCTCGAAGACATCCTCCTCCGTACGGTTCATGTCGAAGGCGGCTCGGAACAGCGGATTCCCGCTGGCACTGCGGGCCGGATGCAGATCGTCGACCACCCGAGTGAACGGGACGTCACGCCGGTCGAACGCGTCGAACGCCTCGTTCCGGACCTCGTCGAGCAGCTCGGTGAAGGTCTGCTCGACGGTGCAGCGGATGCGGATGACCACCGTGTTGACCAGGAAACCGACGACCCCGTCGAGCTCCGGCCTGGTACGAGCACTGACCGGCATTCCGATCGCGACGTCGGTGCTGCCAGCTACTTGGGCCAGCGTCGCGTGGAAGGCGGCCAGCAGTACAACTGATGGGGTCGCTCGCCTGTCGCGGGCCAGATCTCGGACGGCCGTCGCGGTGGCCTTCGGGATGACGACCTCAACCACTCCGCCGCGCGGGTCTGGACGGTCCGGCCGGGGTGCGTCGTACGGCAGCTCCAGTTCGGCGAGGCCGGCGAGCCGCTGGCGCCAGAAGTCGAGCTGGAGCTGCTGGCCACCCGTGGACCAGAGTTCGTTCTCCGTCCGGGCGTAGTCGGCATACTGCGTCACTGGCTCGGGCAACGCGGCCGGTGTGCCGATCGTGTATTCGGTGTACCAGGCGTTCATCTCGGCTGCGACCTGCCGGAGGGAGGCGTCGTCGCAGGCGATGTGGTGAATCACGAGCACGAGGTGGTGAACTTCGGGGGCCAGCCGAAGCAGCGTCACCCGCAGGGGGGGCTCGCGGGTCAGGTCGATCGAGGTCTGCCGCTCCACGGCGGCGATCCGCTCGGCTTGGGCCTGCGCGTTGTGCGGACCGTCCCCACCGAGATCGATCTGCCGCAGATCGAACCGCCCCGGCGGATCGATTATCTGGACCGGGGTGTGGGCCGCGTAGCCGTACCGGGTGCGCAGTACGTCGTGTCGCTCGGTGATCCGCTCCCAGGAACGGCGCAGCGCCTCGGCATCGAGCGGCCCGATCAACCGCAGCACACATGTCATCAGGTACGCCGGGCTGCCCGGGTCAAGCTGGTTGAGCACCCACATCTGTTGTTGGCCGCTGGAGAGCGGCGCGGTCAGCTCGACCTCTGGATGAACCGACATCACCGCACCGAGCCTGTCCCGTTCGCGGGGGCCGCCACCGGTCGGACGCTGAGCGGCCTCATATCGGTCCATATGGCGGCGATGTGTGCCAAGCAGTCCGCCCGATCGCCGACGGTGCCCTCCCGCCGCCAGCCGGTAGGCGGCTCGCGGTCAGCCAGCCAGACCGAGTATTGCTCCTCATGATTGGCCACCACCTGGTAGGTCCTGTTCATGGGCTTCCCCTCCCCGGCTCAGTCGAATCCGTCGACCGGCGGAACACGGCAAGTGGCGCGCGAGCGGCACCGTCACTGCGAGGAAATCGTTACAACGGCCCGGCAACCAGGCCAGGTACGGAACCGGCAAGTTCGGTGCTCAGGTTTGCCGCCCGTTCTCCCGTCCGCCGCCGCCACCGGCCGATCGTCAGCTCATCCGGCGAACACCGCTGCCGGCGCCGCGCTGGCGCTCCTGGTCTGGTCAGAGTCGACTCGCCAGGCGTTTCTACGTCTCGAAGCCGGCCGGTGCTCCGCCGGTGCTCCAGCAAGCTACTAGTACGGCAGCCGCCATTTGCTAGGTGAGCAGGGCGTATTCGCGGTTGAGGCGGGTGCGTTGGTGGTGCCAGCGGGCGCGGGCCTGGTGTCGGCGTCGCCAGGTGAGCCAGTCGATGGCGTGTCCTGGTGGTGGTGGGTGGTGCAGGGCGTCGGCGAGGAGTCGTCCGACCTCGGGCACGGTGAGCGGGATCAGTCCGGGATCGGCCGGTGGTGGCTGGTCGGGTGTGGTCGGTGGGG
>NZ_FMCV01000026.1 GCF_900091565.1 Micromonospora marina
CCTCGGTCTTTCACTTGAGCATGGATCCATAGCTTGTTATCGATGAAGTTGATTCGCGCTGGTTTTGCCGCTTTGTTGGCATGCTGAGGGCCCGGCGCTGGGCCGGGTTCCTCCGTGTTGCGGGTTGGAGCGTGAGCCTCGACGTCAGCCGGTGGGCCGGGGTAGTGCGGCGAGCTTGTTGAATGCGCTGGTCAGGGCGTTGGCCCAGGGCCAGTTGGCGGCGATGGCGAGTCGTGTCCTGCGGGCGGTGCGGGTGATCCGGGCGGCGACGTGTAGCAGCCGGTAACGCAGCTTCTTGGGCTCGGCGGTGGCCAGTTCGCCGTCCAGGAGCAGGTTCTGGGTCCAGGCGAGCAGGTCGATGCCGGTCAGCGCCAACTGGAGCCAGGCCTGGTTGATGGCGAAGTGTCGGGACGGGAACCGGCCGAAACCGGTGTTCTTGCCGGTGCGGATGCGGTCTTCAACGCGGGCGTGTGCCCGGTGCCGGGCCTCCAGGAACTGGACGCTGCCGCCGCCGGGTGGGGTGTCGGTGGCGACGACCTGATGCCGCCAGCCCTCGATGGTGTCGAACAGCGACAGTTGGGCACCGGGGTGCGGGCGTTCCCGGCGGACCAGGAACCGGGTGCCCTCCGGCCAGCCGGTGGCGTCGAACAGGCCCGTGATCTCGCAGACCTCGGCATGTTCACGCAGGTCACCGACGGTGTCGACGGCGGGAGCCCAGCCGGTCGCAGCCCGGATCGCCTCGCGCACGCCGGCGGTGATCGCGGCACCGACGGAGAACCGGATGTCCAGGTGGTGCTGCTCGCGCAAGGACCGGATGTGGGCGAGGAAGCCGTGACTGGAACCAGCCGAATCGGCGCGCAGCAGGATCGGGGTGCCGTGCCGGTGGGCGTCGGGAAGCTGAGCGAGGGCCTGGTCGAGCACGGTGATGTGGTCGGTGGTGGTGTTGGATCCGGCCCGGCCTTCGCGCAGCAGGCCGGCGAGGGCTTCGCCGGTGTTGTCCAGGAAGCACAGCAGCGGGTGGTAGCCGAACGTCTTCTTCCAGGTGCGGGTCGCTGATTCCTTGCCGGAGTGGCAGATCACGATGGTCGCGTCGATGTCCAGGACCAGGCCGTCAACCTGCCGGCCGGCCACCATCGGCTGCGGCAGGTCACCGCGGACCTCGGCGTGCTGGGCCCAAGCGACCTCACGGGCGTGTGCCCGTGCAGACCGCAGATCGACCAGCACCGTGTCGTCGAGCTGCGACAACAGCCGCCACGCGGTCGGGTCGGACGCCACCGGCCCGAACAGCGCCTGTTGGTCTCGTAGTACTGCCAGGTCAGCGATGGCCTCACCACCGTCGGCGAGCATCACGGCAAGATCGACGGCGATCCGACCCGGGTCGTGCCCGCGCTGCCGCTGCCGCAGACCCGCAAGGGCGTGGCTGAACGCGCTGGTCAGGCCGGTCGCATCAGCCAGATCAGCGAGCAGCCGGGCACCAGCGTGCCCGACGATGCCCCGCCCGTCTCCAGTCACCATGATCTTCGGACGTATTGCGGTAGCCTTCATCCAGCAAGTGCCTTCCGTGACAGGAACATCGGACCCTCAGCAAGTCCTATTTTCCCTGATCAGAAGGCACTTCCTCGTTTCCGGTCCACTCCTTGGACAGGCCCTTAACCAAGGGCCGAGGCTAAGCTCGCCGACCTCCGACCCTTCTACCTGCTCGATCCCGCCACCCTGGACGCAGCACCAGCCGACATCGCCACTGGCAGCGGCGCGGCGGACCATGCCCCGAAAGTCAATATCAGCGAGATGAAGCCCGTGGACCTGGTGGTGTGCGGCAGCGTCGCGGTCAATCGTGACGGAGCACGGATCGGAAAGGGCGCGGGTTACGCGGACATCGAGATCGCCCTGCTCACCGAGGCCGGCTTAGTCGGCCCCTCCACCATCCTCGCAACGACTGTTCATCCGCTACAGGTCGTCGAAGGACCGCTTCCCGAGTCGTCGCACGACTTCCGAGTCGACTTGATCGTCACCCCGGACGAGGTGATCGAGTGCCACCGAAGCCAGCGACCGGCCGGCATCTACTGGGAAAGCCTCAGCGCCCAGAAGATCGACTCCATTCCGGTCCTCAGGGCATCTTCTGCTTCCGGTTGAGGCTCTCGTGCGTAGCACGCACCCATCGACTACGAGGAAAGCGGCGCCGGGTATGAGCGGTACGCATGCGGCCCTGATCGTCATCGACATGCAGAACGGCTTCATCAACGAGCGGAGCCGGCATGTCGTCCCGAGGGTCGTGGAGCTGGTCGAACGGTGGGAGGCCACGGGCAGACCGATCGTCTTTACGCGCTACTACAACTATCCGGACAGCCCTTTCGAAAGGCTGATCCACTGGTCGAAGATGCAGCATGCGCCAGAGACAGAGATCGTGCCCGAACTGCGCCGACAAGCTACTCGCGCACGAGCCGTTCTCGACAAGCCCATCTACTCGTACTTCACGAGCGAGGGCGCGGATCTGACTGCTCAGGAGGGCTGGACTGATCTGGTGTTCTGCGGCGTCGCCACCGAGAGTTGCGTGCTGAAATCAGCGGTGGACGCGTTCGAGCGCAGCCTGACGCCATGGCTCGTCACGGATGCGTCGGCCAGCCACGGCGGTCCGGCCGCACACGAGGCGGGCATCCTGGTGGCACAGCGTTTCGTCGGTGCCGGCCAGCTCATCGACACGAAGACGGTCGGTGAGCTGTTCGATGGTCGATGATGGCGGTGGACCGGTTACACGGACGGGTCCCAGGCGATGAGCTGATCGAAGATGCGCCGGTCGCCCTCGTACTTCAGCGCATTCAGCGGAATGCGGCCGTAGAAGAACAGGACCAGGTCACTTGCCGTGCCCCGGGCGGAGACATCGGCCGGGGCCGGGGCGGCAGCGGAGGTGAGGCGGGTGACCTGCGCCCCGTCGGCGGACAACCGCAGACGCCAGGAGCGGCCCTCGGTGGTGTGGTAGTCGACGACGGCGGGCTGGTGCGGCCAGGCGACAGTCGTCGCGCACAGGGTGAACTGGCAGTCGTCGAAACCGTCGAGGGCGACCTCCTCCGACAGCGGTTGCGGGGCGCCCACCGTGAGCTGGACGTCGTAGGCGTGCACCGCGATCTCGGGGACCTGTCGCCGCGCCCAGGCACCGGAGGTCTGCGGTGACGGCGAGTCGTCCCACCACGTCCAGCAACGGCGATCCGGGCCGGCCTCACGCAGCTCGTCAGTAGATCGACGGACTCGGTCCACCAGGCCAGCAGTGCCTCGCGATCCCGGGGCGCGCCCGTGCCGTCCTCCCAGGCCGACTTGTCCGGGGGGCCGTCCACGGGCCCGGCGGCGACGATCGCGGCTGTCTTGCGGCGGCCCGTGCCCACGTGCCGGACCAGTTCGGACAGCGTCCGCTCCGGATGGTCAGGCGCCTGCATGTCGAGGCTGGGCGCCGCGGCGACCGCGGCGCGGAAGGCGGTCGACCGCTCGTCGATGAGCCGCAGATGATCGGAGAACGTGATCCTGCTGCTGCGCCGGCACCGGCGACCGGGACCGGCGTCACGGCCCGGCTGAGCGTCAGTCGGCCTGGGCGGCCAGTTCCCGGGCCCGGTCCCGGGCGGCCTCCAGCGCCGCCAGCATGGCCGCGCGTACGCCGTGGTTCTCCAGCTCGCGGATCGCGGAGATGGTGGTGCCCGCGGGCGACGTGACCGCCTCGCGCAGCTTCACCGGGTGCTCGCCGGAGTCGCGCAGCATCACCGCCGAACCGATCGCGGTCTGCACGATCAGCTCGTGCGCCACCTGACGCGGCAGGCCGAGCAGGATGCCCGCGTCGATCATGGCCTCGACCAGGAGGTAGAAGTAGGCCGGTCCGGAGCCGGAGAGCGCGGTGACCGCGTCCTGCTGCGACTCGGGCACCCGGACGGTGGCGCCGAGCGGGGAGAACATCTCCTCGGCCAGGGCCAGGTGCTCGCCGGTGGCGTACGCGCCCGCCGAGATGGCGCTCATCGCCTGGTCGACCAGCGCCGGGGTGTTCGTCATGACCCGGACCACCGGGGTGCCCTCGGGCAGCCGGCGGTTGAAGAAGGCGGTCGGCAGGCCGGCGCAGAGCGAGATGACCAGCTTGTCGGCCGGCACCTTCGGGCCGATCTCGTCCAGCAGCGCGGCGGCGTCCTGTGGCTTGACCGACACGGCCAGCACCTCGGCCTCGGTCACCGCGGTCAGGTTGTCCACCACCCGTACGCCGTAGCGGTCGGTCAGCTCCTGCGCGCGTGCCGGCCGCCGCGCGGTGGCGAGCAGCCGCTCCACCGGCCAGCCGGAGCGCAGCAGCCCGGAGAGCATCAGCTCACCGATCTTGCCGGCGCCGATCACCGCGACCGTGTGCCCGCCCACCCGTGCCCCCTTCTCCGACTCTGTTAAAAGGGGGCCCCTGCTCTGCACGAGGCGTTAAGCAGGGGCCCCTCCTTACACAACTCAGCTGCCGAAGAAGACCTCGGCCTCGGCGTACCGCTCCAGCGGCACGGTCTTCAGCTCGCGGGTGGCGTCGGCCAGCGGGACGCGGACGATGTCAGTGCTCTGCATCGCGACCATCTTGCCCCAGTCGCCCTCGTGCACGGCGTCGATCGCCTGGAGACCGAGCCGGGTGGCGAGCACCCGGTCGAACGCGGTCGGGGTGCCGCCGCGCTGGATGTGGCCGAGCACCACGGTGCGGGCCTCCTTGCCGGTCTTCGCCTCCAGCTGCTCGGCCAGCCACTGACCGATGCCGCCGAGGCGGACGTGACCGAACGCGTCCAGTTCCTGGTTGTGCAGGACCATCTGGCCGTCCAGCGGCTGGGCGCCCTCGGCGACCACGACGATCGGGGCGTACTGGTGCTGGAAGCGCTTCTCGACGTAGCCGGCGACCTGCTCGACGTCGAACTGCCGCTCCGGCAGCAGGATCACGTTGGCGCCACCGGCGAGGCCGGCGTGCAGGGCGATCCAGCCGGCGTGCCGACCCATGACCTCGACCACGAGCGTGCGGTGGTGGCTCTCCGCGGTGGTGTGCAGCCGGTCGATCGCCTCCATGGCGATGTTGACGGCGGTGTCGAAGCCGAAGGTGTAGTCGGTGGCACCGAGGTCGTTGTCGATCGTCTTCGGCACGCCGATGACGTGGACGCCCAGCTCGTGCAGCTTGGTGGCGACGCCGAGCGTGTCCTCGCCGCCGATCGCGATCAGCGCGTCCACGCCCTGGGCGGCGAGGTTCTCCTTGATCCGCTCCACGCCGTTCTCGATCTTGAACGGGTTGGTGCGGGACGAGCCGAGGATGGTGCCGCCGCGGGGCAGGATGCCACGCACCTCGGCGATGCCGAGCGGCTTGGTCAGGCCCTCGAGCGGGCCCTTCCAGCCGTCCCGGAAGCCCACGAACTCGTGACCGTAGGTGGCGACGCCCTTGCGGACCACCGCCCGAATCACCGCGTTGAGACCTGGGCAGTCGCCGCCGCCGGTGAGCACGCCGATACGCATGATCTGCTCATCCTCCTGGAGCATCAGGTAAAGCCCGGATAAGCCCCAGGATATGTGTCAGATCAGACCATCGGCGCCGTTGCCGGCCCGGGGCGGGCCGTCACTGCGCACTGTAGTCGGCACAGGCGTACGCCGACACCGCACCCCGGGCCGTCCCGGACGGCGGACGGGCTACCCGTCAGTAGCTGACCTCGTGGTTCTCCCCCGCCTTCGGCGGCTTGCCGGTCACCGCCGCCTTGGCGAAGCCGAGCAGGTTGACCACGGTGCTGCCGGGCGAGTCCCAGTACTCCGCCGACCCGGCGTGCACCTTGATCAACGTGATCCCGGGCGTGTCCAGCCCGTCCGGGAACCACGCCTTGAGCAGCGGGTTCCACAACTCCTTCGCCCGATCGGGGTCCCACTCCTCGGTGGCGGTGCCGGCGACCGACACCCAGGCGTGGTGGCGCTGGTCGGAGAAACCGACGTTCACCTGCGGGTTCACCCGGATCTGCCGCACCTTCGCCGAGTCGGCGTACGCGAAGAACCACAGGTCACCGTCGAAGTCCGCCTCCTGCAACCCCATCGGGCGGCTCACCAGACGCCCGTCCACGCCGGTGGTGGTGAGCAGGCAGATCCGGGCGTCCCGGATCAGCTCGGTGACCCGGCGGCGGGCGTCCGCGGCGTTTGTCGGCTCATTGCTCATGGGGCACTCCTGTCTCGGATCGGCGTAGATGCCGCTCCCGTGCCCTGGGCGGAACCGGTCAAACCTCCCGCGCCGTCATCGCCCGCCACCGCGCCAGGTTGTGCCGGGCGTCGACGAGAGCGTCGTGCCGACCGGCCTCGGCGTCCGGCAGCCGGGGACGCCCCCGGTCGTCCCAGAGCTGGCGCAACTCCTTGGTGAAGCGGGGAATCTCCCGGGGCAGCGCCGGCATCGCACCCCAGAGCTGGGCCAGCACGACGTGGTCGTAGGCGGCGTACCAGGCCCACAGCTCCAACTGCTCGCCCGGCCGGTCCCGCACCGGCTCCAGCAGGAACTCGTGCAGGTCGTCGCGGATGCGCGCGCGGGAGCGCCAGGCCCGGTCGGCCGGCGACGGGAGCTTGTCCAGCACGTTGCGCCGCACCCAGGGCACCGCCCGGGAGTCGTCGAACTCGGTGGAGACCGCGTAGAACTCGCGGCCGTACTCGTCGACGACGCCGATCGACACCAGGTCGACGATGCGGCCGTCCTCGATGAATTCGCAGTCGTAGAAATAGCGGTAGACCATCGCCCCCATCCTCGCCCATTACCGGCACGGGCCGGTCGCCGGGGCGTCCGCCGAGGTCGGCGGCCGTACCGGCGGCGGCCGGGCATGGTCACGGAAGTGTTTCCGGGGGTGTACAGCACGCGACGGGAGCGTCATGATCTGATGTGTACCGCCGTCGGGCGCCGAACCGGTTGAGCTGCCTCGTACCGGGACTGACAGCTTCACCCGGTGTGCGAGTCGTGACTTCTGACCGGGGAGGGGTTGAGCCGTGGAGTCTCGCCTGCCGGAGCCGGGTGACGCGCTCACGGGTGTGGAGATGTTCGCCGGGCTTGAGCCGGAGGTGCGGCAGCGTGTCATCGCCGCCGCCGTGCCGCGCACCTACCGCAAGGGCCAGCTTCTCTTCGTCGAGAACGACCCCGGCGAGTCGCTGATCGTGCTGCGCCGCGGCGCGGTGGCGGTGTTCCGCACCGCCCCGACCGGCGAGCGCGCGGTGCTGTCGGTGATCCGACCCCCGGACGTGCTCGGCGAGGTGTCCCTGTTGGACGCCTCCACCCGCTCGGCGTCGGCCGAGGCGATCGAGGACTGCGCCGCGCTCGCGCTGTCCCGGCCCGCGTTCATGGAACTGGTGCACTCCAACCCGCGCATCCTGGACGCGGTGATGCGCTCGCTGGGCCAGCTGATCCGCCGGCTCACCGAGCAGAACGCCGACCACGTCTTCCTCGACCTGCCCGGCCGGGTGGCCAAGACGCTGGTCCGGCTGGCCGGCGAGAGCCAGGCACCGATGATCACCATCGAGTTGAACCAGAGCCAGCTCGCCGAGATGGCGGGCGGCTCCCGGCAGAGCGTCAACCAGGCCATCGGCTCGTTCGCCAGCCGGGGCTGGCTGCGTACCGAGGGACGCCGCATCGTGGTCACCGACGTGGCCGCGCTGCGCCGCCGGGCCGGCATGAACGACCGCTGACGCGACGACGGCGGGGGCCGGCGGTCGTCCCGCCGGCCCCCGCCGCGTTCGTCGTACGCCAGTTCGTTCGTACGCCCGGTCAGTCCTTCTCGGTGTCGGCCGGGGGCGCGCTCGGCCCCGGGCCGATCTTCGACGGGTCGGTCTTCTTCGGCGGGGTCGTCGTGGTGGTCGTGGTCTCGGTCGATCCGCTGCCCGCGGGCTGCTCCACCATGCCTTTTTCCTCCAGTTCGGCGAGGGTGACAGCGTCCACGTCGACCGTGTCACCGACGGCCCACACCGTCCCCCGTGGATCGGTCCATGAGGCGGACAGCCGGACGTGCACGGCAATCTCCCTGTCGACGGGACTTCCTGCTAGGGGAGACTAGACCCGGCCGAACAGCCGTGACGTCCCGCCGACCCGTCGGGTACCCGACTGCACGGCCGCGCGGGACACTGGGGACCTCACGCGTACGGAGCCGGACATCGACCTCACCTGTGGACACTGCTCCCGGACCGCCGGGCCGGACGACCGTTTCTGCGGTGGGTGCGGCCGTCCGCTGGCCGCGGCCTGCCCGGGCTGCGGCCACGCCAACGACACCGGCGCCAACTTCTGCACCAACTGCGGTCAGCCGCTGCGCGACCACGCGGTCACCGTGCAGGAGGACCGCCGCCAGGTGAGCGTGCTCTTCGTCGACATCGTCGACTTCACGACATACGCCGAGCGGGCCGACCCGGAGCAGGCCCGCGGCCTGCAACAGGCCTACTTCGCCACGGTGCGCCGGCTGGTGCACCAGTACGGCGGCGTGGTGGAGAAGTACATCGGCGACGCCGTCATGGCGTTGTTCGGCGCGCCGGTGGCCACCGACAACGACGCGCTGCGCTGCGTACGCGCCGGCCTGGAGCTGCAACGCAGCCTGGCCCGGCAGCCGGCCGGACCGCATCCGCCGCTCGGGTTCCGGGTCGGCATCGCCACCGGCGAGGCCCTGGTCGACCTGGCCGCGGCGCGCGACGGCGGCCAGGCGTTCGTCACCGGCGACGTGGTGAACACCGCCAGCCGGTTGCAGGGGCTCGCCCCGGTCGGCGGCGTGGTGGTCGACGAGAGCACCTGGGCGGCCACCCGGCGCGAGATGGAGTACGACGACCAGCCACCGGTGACGTTGCGCGGCCGGTCGTCGGTGAGCCGGATCTGGCTGGCCGTACGGGCACAGCCACGGCGCGACGACCAGACCGCCGAGCTGACCCCGATGGTCGACCGGGACCACGAGCGGGGCCTGCTGGTCAGCGCGCTGCACCGCACGCTGACCGAGCGCACCTCGCAGTTGCTCACCGTCTTCGGCCCGGCCGGGGTGGGCAAGAGCCGGCTGCTGCGCGAGCTGGCCCGGCACGCCGCCAGCCTGCCCGGCGCCCGGGTCACCTGGCTGACCGGCCAGTGCCCGCCGTTCGGCGAGAACGTCACCTACGCGGCGCTGGCCGACATCGTCCGGAGCTGGGCCGGGCTGACCGGCGCCGACGATCCGGCCACCATCCGGGAACGGCTGCGCGAGCGACTGGGCCACCTCACCGAGCCGCACGCGGTACGGCTGGCCGAGGCGCTGGGCCCGCTCGTCGGCGTCTCCGGCGAACGGCTCACCTCGGCCGAGACCGAGGCGGCGTGGCGGCGCTTCCTGCTCGCCCTGGCCGCGACCGGTCCCACGGTGCTCGTCTTCGAGGACATGCACTGGGCCGACGAGGCGATGCTGTCCTTCGTCGAGCAGCTCGGCGCGGCGGCCCGCAACGTGCCGCTGCTGGTCGTCGCGACCGCCCGGCCGGAGCTGCGCGAGCGGCATCCCGCCTGGACCGGCACGATCAGCGGGGCGATGTCCATCTCGGTGCCGCCGATGCACGACGGGGACATCGACACGCTCTACTCGCTGCTGCTCGGCCAGGCCACGCTGCCGCAGGACGCGCGGGCACCGCTGATCGAGTTCGCCGACGGCAACCCGCTCTACGCCCAGGAGTACGCGCGGATGCTGCTCGACGGCGGGCTGGCCGAGCGGACCGCCGCGCTCGCGCTCGTCGACCCCGTCGGCGGTGCCGGGATGCCGCGTACCGTGCAGGCGGTCATCGCCAACCGGCTGGACCTGCTCGACCCGGCCGACCGCGCGGTGCTCCAGGCCGCCTCGGTCGTCGGCGTGCAGTTCTGGGCGGCGCCGGTGGCGCTGGCGCTCGGCCGCCCGGCGGAGTGGGTCGAACGCGCGCTGCACCACCTCCAGCGCCGTGACCTCGTCTACGAGCTGCCCGTGTCGACCATGCCCGGCCAGGCGGAGTACCGGTTCCGGCACGTGCTGGTCCGGGACGTCTGCTATCAGCGGCTGCCCCGGGCCGAGCGGGTCGCCCGGCACCAGCGCACCGCCGACTGGCTGGAGCAGCTCGCCGACGGCCGCCAGCACGACCTGGCCGAGGTGCTGGCCAACCACAGGTGGGCGGCGCACGAGATCGCCCGTACGGTCGGTCTGGACCAGGCACCGCACGCGGCCGCGACCCGGTCCGCGCTGCACCGGGCCGCGCGCCGGGCGTACGACCTGCACGCGCTGGAGACGGCGGCCACGCTGGTGGACCGCGCGCTGAGCGTGGAGTGCGGCCCGGACCCGGCGCTCGAGCTGTTCCAGGCCGAGCTGGCGTTCTACCGGGACCGGGACGGCTTCCTCGACGGCGGCGGCACGGCGCTGCTCACGGCGCTCGCCGGCCGGCTGGCCGACGCGGGTGACCGGCCCGGCGCGGCGAAGGCGTGGCGGCTGCTGGCCACCGCGGCGTTCGCGCGGGCCGACCGTTCGGAGCTGATGCGCTGCCTGGACCGGGCGATCGGGCTGCACGCCACGCTGCCGGACAGCGAGGACAAGGTGGGCGTGCTGCTGGAGCTGGCCCGGGCGCACATGCTCGACGCCGAGACCGAGCCGGCGTGCGTGGCCGCGCGCACCGCCGCCGAGCTGGCCGAGCGGCTGGAGCTGCGGGAGGCCCGGGCGAACGCGCGTATCACGCTCGCGGTGGTCCGTTACCAGGCCGGCGCCGAGGAGGCGTACGCCGAGCTGGCCGACGTGACCGAGGAGTGCCGGGTGGAGCGGCTGACCAGCCGCCGCCGCGCGATGCACAACCTGGCCTGGGTGCTCCAGGAGGAGGGCGATCTGACCGGCTCGGCGCGGCTGGTCGACGAGCAGCGCTCGCTGGACCTGGCCGGTGAGCACGCCCTGACGGTGAGCTTCAGCGACCAGTGGGCCCGGTCGTACTACAGCGGGGACTGGACGTCGGCGCTGCGGATGGCCGAGGGGTCGACCCGGCGCCCGACCGACGAGTGGGACCTGCACATCGTGGCCGTGTCCGGTTGGATCCGGGCGCTCGGCGACGACCCGGGCGGCCCGGGCACCGGCGAGGACCTGGTGGATCAGGCGCTCGTCGCGGCCCGGCGCAGCGGGTTCCAGCGGGTGCTGCGCTCCACGCTGGCGCACGCCGCGCTCTGCCGCGCGGTGCAGGGCCGCCGGGACGAGGCGATGGCGCTGCTGACCGAGCTGGACGAGGACTGGCGGCAGACCACGATGATTCCGTTCGCCGAGTGGGTACCGGCGGTCGGTCACGTCGCCGCGCTGCTCGGTGGCGACGCCGCGGTGCTGGTGCGCGACCTGCTGGCCCACGCGCCACGGGTGACCCGGTGGGCGCGGCAGGCCGGGCGGTCGGCCGAGGCGGCGCTGGCCCGGGGCGACGGGGACGCCGGGCGGGCGGGCCGGCTGCTCACCGCCGCCGCCGAGGGGTACGCGGAGATGACCGACGTCACCGACCAGATGATCGCGGACGCGCTGGCGGTCGGGCCGCTGACCGAGGCGGACCCGCCGGCCGCGGCGGCGACGCTGCACCGGGTACGCGCGTTCGCCGGCCGGCACGCCGCCGGCGGGCTGCTGCGGATCGCCGGGGCGGGCTGAGGGGTCAGGCCGGGACCGGCTGCGGGTAGATGCCCCTTACCGGTGGAGTATTCGGCTTTCGCGATGGATGTTACTTTTCGCGGCGGTGCCTCCGAGAGTCCGGGATGAGGTACGAACGACGAGCGGCACGCCACAACGCACTCCCGGAACCGGGTGCCGACGTGTCACGATTCAGGGCACGGGCAGGGATCGGCGAAGGGGGTGTCCGGTGTCAGGGGGCGGGCCCCGTCGGGGACGACGGGACAACGGGCTCGACGCGGCCGAGTACGCGGTCGCGGGCGACGTCGATCCACGCGTCGGCGAGCACCTGCTCGACGTGCTCGCCGCCGGTGGCATCGCGGCCTACCTCCAGCCCTCGGCCGACCTGAACCCGGTGACCCGCACCACCACCGTCCCGGCCCGCCCGGTCGACCGGCTCTACGTCGACAGGTCGCACCTGACCACCGCCCGCGACTACCTCACCCAGCTCGCCGACGAGAGCGCGGGCGACCCGCCGCGCGCCGACGAGCCGGACATCGAGGCCGAGTGGGCGAAGATCGTCGCCGGCTTCCACACCGCGCCCAGCGCCGGCAGCCGCCCCTGGCCGACCGCGGAGGACGTGGACGACCCGCCCGCGCCGGGCACCGCCGCCGGCGGCCGGGCCGAGGAGCCCGCCGGCCCGACCGCCACCGACGTGCGCCGGCTGCCGTACGCCGCCGACATCTCCGGTGTCTCGCTCAGCCGGGACCGGCACGACGAGCCCTCGCTGCTCGACGGCCTGGACACGTTCGGCGCGAACCTGCCCGACGAGGCGTCCGACGAGGAGCACTACACCCCGCCCCCGCCGCCCCCGCTGCCCCGCTTCTCCAAGTACGCGGTGCTCGGTGTGGCCTGCATCGTGCTCGGCTTCCTGCTGTTCCTGTCCCCCACCGTGGTGTCGCTGGTCGACCCGTCGGTGGTCACGCTGCTCGGCTTCACCGGCATCCTGGCCGGATTCGTGATGCTGATCTGGCGACTGCGCCCGGGCGACCGGGACGACCACGACCCGGACGACGGCGCGGTCGTCTGAGGCGGCACCGGGCGCCGCCCGGATGGCGGGACGCCGCCCGCCCTGGGCGAGGGCGTGACAAGCGTGTAACTTACAGTCAGTAGGAATAGGCTGAACGTCACGTCCCGCACCGGCTGTCCGGCTTGCGTCTCCTTCCGGGTCGCCGGTCCCCTGCTGAGCGGAATGCCCGAGATGCGACTGAGCCCCCTCGTGGTGGTGGCCAACCGCCTCCCCATCGACGACAGTGTGGCGCCCGACGGCGCCTTCGAGTGGCGCCGCAGCCCCGGCGGTCTGGTGAGCGCCCTGCACCCGCTGCTGCGGCACACACCCGCGACCTGGGTGGGCTGGGCCGGCGGCACCGGTCCCGCACCCGAGCTGCCGGACGTGGACGGCGTCCGGATGCACACCGTGCCGTTGAGCGCCGACGACTTCCGCGACCACTACGAGGGCTTCGCCAACGCCACCCTCTGGCCGCTCTACCACGACGCCGTCGAACAGCCGGAGTACCACCGCCGCTGGTGGGAGGCGTACCAGCGGGTCAACCAGCGGTTCGCCGAGGCCGCGGCCCAGGTGGCCGAGCCGGGCGGCCTGGTCTGGGTGCAGGACTACCACCTCCAGCTGGTGCCCGGCCTGCTCCGCGAGTTGCGCCCCGACCTGCGGATCGGGTTCTTCCTGCACGTGCCGTTCCCGCCGCCGGAGCTGTTCATGCAGCTGCCCCGCCGGGCCGAACTGCTGCGCGGCATGCTCGGTGCCGACCTGGTCGGCTTCCAGCGGGCCCAGGCCGCCCACAACTTCGCCCAGCTCGCCACCAAGGTGCTCGGCCTGCCCGCCAGCGACCGGCGGATCGGCGTGGACGGCCGGGTGGTGCGCATCGGCGCCTTCCCGGTCGCCATCGACACCGCCGAGATGTCCGCGCTCGCCGCCCGCCCCGAGGTCGCCGAGCGGGCCCACCGGCTGCGGCAGGACCTGGGCCGGCCCGAGCACGTGATCCTCAGCGTCGACCGGATGGACTACACGAAGGGCATCGAGCAGCGCCTCAAGGCGTACCGGGAGCTGCTCGCCAACGGCGACATCAAGGTCCGCGACACGGTGCTGGTCCAGGTGGCGGTGCCCAGCCGCGACCGGGTGGCGCAGTACCAGATCCTGCGCGACCGGGTGGAGCACCAGGTCGGCCGGATCAACGGCGAGTTCGGCCGGGTCGGCGAGCCGGCGATCCACTACCTCACACAGCCGTTCGACCGCGCCGAACTGGTGGCGCTCTACCGGGTCGCGGACGTGATGGCGGTGACGCCGCTGCGCGACGGCATGAACCTGGTCGCGAAGGAGTACGTGGCGGCCCGGGTCGACGGCACCGGCGCGCTGCTGCTGAGCGAGTTCGCCGGCGCCGCCTCCGAACTGGAACAGGCGTACCTGGTCAACCCGCACGACCTCGACGGCCTCAAGCAGGGGTTGCTGGCCGCGCTGCGGGCCGGCCCGGAGGACGTCGCGGCCCGGATGCGCGCGATGCGCGACCACCTGGCCCGCAACGACATCCACGCCTGGGCGGCGTCCTACCTCAGCGCGCTGGAGGAGAGCGGAACCCTCGCCGGCCGCCGCCCCGCCGCCCGGTGACCCGGGCCCCGGCGCTCACCCGTGGGTGGGCGCCGGGTCCTTGTCCAGCCAGTCCAGGATCGCGTCGATCGGCTCGCGCCAACGGGCGTCGAGCATCAGGTCGTGCCCCATGCCGGGGAACAGCAGCGGCGCCGAGGCGTACCCCCGGGCGGCCCTGGTCAGCGCCGTGGCCGGGAGCACGCGGTCGTCCGGGCTGCCGAGCACCAGCACCGGTGGCCGGCCGACCGCCGGCTCCGGTGCCCGGCCGGTCAGCAGCTGCCACTGCGCCCGCCGTCCGGCCCGGCCCAGCCGGGCCAGGTGCCGCCGCGCGTCGGCGTCCGGCAGCTCCCGGCTGAACAACTGCCGCCGGTTGAGCCGCAGCCCGGCGCCGAAGACCGCCGGGACGGTGCCGGCCGGGTTGCGCCGCAACGCCGTGCCGAACGTCGCCCAGCCGCCGAGCACCGGCGCCACCAGCACCGCGGCCCGCACCGGGTAGCGGGCCATCGCGTGCGCCACGACCCGGGCACCGGCGCCGTGCCCCACCAGCACCGCCTGCCGCGGCAGGCTCGCCGCCACCTGCGTCACGTCATGGGTGTACGACCGCAGCGTCGCCTCCGGCGCCGGCTCGCTGCCGCCGTGCCCGCGCAGGCTCAGCGCGTACGCCGGGAAGCCGCGACCGGCGGCGTGCCCCAGCCAGTGCTCGGCGAACGCCCACGCCCCGTGCCCGAACCCGGGCACGAACAGCAGCGGCGGCTTCGCCTCCTCCCGCTCCGGTACGGCGGCGAGCACCTCGCGACGGGCGGGCCGCTCCGGCCGGGCCCACTCCCAGGACCGGACCACCCGGACACGATCCGTCTTCGCCGTCATTTACCGTCCTCCAGCTCGTGCAGCGCCCGCTGGAGCGCGCGCAGGTAGTCGGCGTGCCCGACCTCGAACCAGTGCCGGGTGCTGTCCTTGACCTTTGCCGAGTACCGCTC
This sequence comes from Micromonospora marina, assembly GCF_900091565.1. Taxonomy (GTDB): domain Bacteria; phylum Actinomycetota; class Actinomycetes; order Mycobacteriales; family Micromonosporaceae; genus Micromonospora; species Micromonospora marina. Next base: position 15,198 of record NZ_FMCV01000026.1, read on the forward strand.
GCCCAGACCGGCCCGGACCTTGCGGTCGAACACGGCGGCCAGCTCCGGCCGGGTGGCGCGCAGCGTGAGCAGCCGGGCGAACAGCACGCTCTGCCAGTGCGAGATCGCGAAGATGCCGGAGTCCGGCTGCACCAGGCCGACCACGGCGAGCGTGGGGTGACCGGCGGTGAACGCGTTGAGCCACAGCCGGGGCCGCCCGGAGCCGTCCTCGTCGCCGAGCACCCGGCCGGCGAGGAACTCGAAGCGCGGCAGGTAGCCGGTGGCGAAGACGACCAGCTCCGGGTCGATCCGGCGGCCGTCGGTCAGCTCCACCGCGCGGTCGTCGAACCGGGCCACGTCCGGCACCGGGGTGACCTCGCCGTGGCCGACGTAGTAGACGAGCTGGCTGTTGGCGATCGGGTGCGTCTCGTAGACCCGGTGGTCCGGCTTCGGCATGCCGAACCGGGTCAGGTCGCCGACGGTCAGCCGCAGCGTCCAGTGGTAGAGCCACTGCCGTACCCGCAACGGCACCCGCAGCGCCAGCAGCGTGTCGTTCACCTGGTCGGCGGGGCGGCCGAGGACGTACTTCGGGGCGTACCAGTAGCCGCGGCGGGTGGAGTGCCAGCAGCGCGACGCCTGCTGGGCCGCCTCCACCGCGATGTCGCAGCCGGTGTTCCCGGCCCCGACCACGAGCACCCGCTTGCCGCGCAGCTGCGCCGGGTCCTTGTAGGACGAGGCGTGCATGACCTCGCCCCGGAACTCCTCCAGCCCCTCGTAGCGGGGCAGCTTGGGCGACCAGTTGTGGCCGTTGGCGACCACCACTGCGGCGTACCGGGAGGTGCGCTCGGGGCCGTAGCCGCCGGTGCTGCGCGTGGTCACGTCCCAGCGGTCCCCCTCGACCGGCTCGACGCGGACCACCTCGGTGCCGAACCAGACGTGCTGGCGCAGGTCGAAGTGGTCGGCGTACCGCTCGAAGTAGGACAGCAGCTGGCTGTGGTGCGGGTAGTCCGGCCAGTCGTCCGGCATCGGGAAGTCGGGGAACTGGGTGAACGGCCGGGACGAGATCAGGTGGGTGCTGGCGTACACCGGGCTGCGGTCGTGCCGCCAGTTCCAGGCGCCGCCGACGCCCGTCTCCCGCTCGTAGCAGTCCACGCCGAAGCCCGCTTCGCGCAGGTTCTTCACGGCGGTCAGGCCGCTGGCGCCGGCGCCGATGACGCAGACCGTGTCGCCCCGGTCGGAGACCGGGCGGTCGTCGCGGCTCGGTACGACCGTCCGGTCCGGATCGGGGCGGCCGAGGTCGGTGGAGGAGGACACCGGGAATTCTCCTTTGTGCGGCACGCGTGCCGGGTCGGAGCGAAATCCTGCCGAGAATGCCAGCCGTTGTCCAGCCACCCGATCCGGCACCGCCCACCCGCCGGGCTTCCCCGACACAGCGTCACCACCGGGTCGGTCACCGAGCGTGAGTGGACCGGCTGCGCGGACGGCGTACCCTCGTTCGCCCTTTGCTCTGCCGCCACTGACGCAGCACCGCCGCGAGCTGCCCTGATGTCTCGCGGCCATCCGGCCGGAACGCGGCCCGCCGGTCACGGTGGGTAGCTGGTGCGCATATGGCGGCAGAGCAAAGGCGGCGAAGCGGTTGGCCCGCCGGCCGCTGGACCTCACCGTGCGTCACCGCCTCCGCGGTCCGGCTGCTGCGCAAGCGCGGACGGCGCGCGGCGCAGGCGTCGGGCGCGGACGGGCCGCCGGGCACGGTGCGGCCCGGCGGTCCGTGCCGGTCAGGCGGTGGGCAGCAGCAGGTCGACCAGGACCGGGAAGTGGTCGCTGGCCCGGCGGGCCGCCGGGGTGTCCACCACGTCGTAGTCGACCACAGTGATCCGGGGATCGACGAACAGCGCGTCGATGCGGCGGCGCGGGTCGGCGCAGGAGTACGTCAGCCGGTCGGCCCGGTCGGCGGCGAGCGCCGTGTCGGTGAGCCCTTCGGCGAGCGTCTGCCACGCCGGGCCGTCCGGGCCCTCGTTGACGTCCGCGCCGGCCACCACGGGCAGCGTGGAGGCAGCCAGTTCCCGCTTGAACGCCGCCGCCTGGGCCGGACGCTCGGCCGGGTCGGTGGACAGGTGCGAGCCGGCCAGCAGCACGTCGACGCCGCCGACCCGGCACTGCGCGTACGCGGCGCCGCGCATGTGCCGCCCCGGCGTCAGCGGATACCGCTGGCAGCTGGTGTCGACGGCGCGCACCCGAAGGCTGGTCAGCAACACGTTGCCGAGCGACGGCAGGCCGCCGGCCGCCACCACCATGCCGAACGACTCGGCCAGCGCGGCGCACTTCTGCCGCCACCGGAACCGGCGCGGTCCCTCCTGGACGATCACCACGTCCGGCGCGGCGGTCCGGACCACCTCGGCCAGCGCGGCGGCGTCGTCACGCTGGCTGTGGATGTTGTACGACAGGACCCGCAGCGGCACACCCGCATCAGTCATGTCAGATCCGCCGGGCCAGGTCGGCGGCGCCGATCACGCCCGCGGTGTTGCCCAGCTCGGCCGGGCGCACCTCGGCGACGGGCAGGCGGCTGCGCTGGGCCAGCGCGTCGGCGAACGACCGCCGGGTCGGGCCGAGCAGCAGGTCACCGGCGTCGATCACGCCGCCGCCCACCACCAGCACCTGCGGGTCGAGGATCTGCGCCATGTCGGCGAGGCTGGTGCCGAGCCAGCGGCCGACCTGGGCGAACGCCTCGGTGGAGACCGGGTCGCCGCCCTTCGCGGCGGCGGTCACCATCGGGCCGGTGATCGTCTCGGCCTCGCCCCCGGCCAGCTCCAGCAACGCGGTCGCCCGGTGCGGCTCCTGCCGGGCGGCCGCGCGGGCGAAGCGGACCAGGGCGCTGCCGCTGGCGTACTGCTCGATGCAACCGAGCCGGCCGCAGCCGCACTGGTGGCCGTCCGGCACGGTGAGCATGTGGCCCAGTTCGGCGGCGATGCCGTTGGCGCCACGAACCAGGCCACCGCCGAGCACGATGCCGCCGCCGACACCGGTGCCGATGGTGAACATGACCATCGAGTCGTCGGCGTCGCGGGCCGCGCCGTAGCGGAACTCCGCCCAGGCGGCCACGTTCCCGTCGTTCTCCACGATCACCGGCAGGCCGGTGGCGTCGCCGACGTACGTGCGCAGCGGCTCGTCCCGCCAGGCCAGGTTCGGGGCGAACAGCACGGTCGAGCGGGAGGCGTCGATCCAGCCCGCCGCGCCGATGCCGACCGCCTCCACGGCGTGACCGGCGGCCAGTTCGGTGACCACCTCGATGATGACGTCGCGGGTCTTGGCCACGTCGTCGGCGGGGGTGTCCCGTCGCGTCTGCACGAGTACCGTGCCGGCGTCGTCCACGACACCGCCGGCCACCTTCGTGCCACCGACGTCGACTCCGATGGTCAGCGTCACCGCTGCCACTCCCCTCTGCTGTGCTGCCCGGGAACCGGCCGAACCGGCCGTACGGTCCCGGGATGTCCGGTGGTCAGGCCCCGTCGCCTGGTGCGTCCGCGCCCACCTCTCCGGACGCCCGCGAGGCGGGCACCGCGGGACGGCCGGCCGGTGGCCGGCTCGTCGCCGGCTCCGGCGGCCCGGCGGCGTCGGCGGCACCCGCATCGGCCGCGCCCTCCCCCCGGGTGGCGGCGGACCACACGTCCTGCTCGGGTGCCGGCTGAGAATCATGCCCGCTACGGGTCGCCTCGCGCCACACGTGGTCCCCGGATCCCTCCGGCGCGGCGGTGCCGGCGTCGGCGGTTCGCTCCGGCTCGGCCGGGGTGAACGCCCGCAGCACGCTCGCCACTCCGGCCGCCAGGTCCCCGGCGCCGGTGGCGAGCCGCTCGGCGAATTCCGGACTCGGATCGCGCAACGCGGCGATACCGCGGCAGACGGGGCAGACACAGCATTCCGGCGAGCCGGTGGCGAAACCGGCGGGCGCGGGCGTCTCCGGGGCCGGGCCGGCGCCGGGCGGGGTGTGACCGAGGACACCGGAGAGGATCCCACCGAGCGGACCCCAGGCACCGGAGCCGGGTGCGGCGGCGGCCATCTTCGCGCCGGCGAGCAGTGTGGCGACGAGGCGCTCGGCCTCTTCCCGGGCCGAACCCGGATCAGTGGTGCCCATGGTTCGGCTCCTCCAGCGTGACTACCGGGACGACGGTCGGGTCTCGTGCGCCGCACCGGGTGCTTCTACCCGGCGCTTGAGCTGCTTCAACGCCGCATCCATGATCATTTTCTCGGCCTTGCGGCGGAACATGCCGAGCATCGCCACGGACAGCTCCACCTCAAGCGTGTAGGTCACCGTGGTCGTCCCGTCCGCGTTGCCCGCCAGGTCGTACGACCCGCGCTGGGAGCGCTGCATCTTCGACGCGGCGACCAGGTGCCACTCGATCCGGGAGATGTCCTCGGCGTACTCGTAGGCCAGCACGTACTCGTCGGCCATCACGCCCGCGTCGAGGGTGAACCGGACCTGGCTGGCGTAGCCGTCCTCGTACTCCTCGATCACCTCGGCCCGGCGTACCGCCTCGGCCCACTCGGGATAACTCGGGAAGTCGCAGATGACCGCCGCCACCCGGTCCGGTGACGCGCCGATGATGATCGACTGGGTGGAGGTGTCCGCCATGGGGGGGAGGCTACCCGGCCGCCCCGCGGCCGGTCCCGCTCCACCCGCCGGACGGCGTCCCACCAGCCGGGCGGGCAACCTCCCTGGCAGACCCCCCTGGGTGTGCGGGTAGGTTTCGACAGAGCCGACCAGGCCGGCCCCCGCCGGTAGAGCACGAGGGAGTGCAGGTGCGCGAGTTCTCCGTCCCGCCGATCGTCACCGTCGGCGACGCGGCCACCCTGACCGACCCGGTCTGGGAAAACGCCGAGGTCGCCCCGGACACCGTGCAGTTCGTCCGCCCCGGCGCGGGGACGGACGCGCGCGAGGAGGTCACCTGCCGCCAGTTCCGCGACGAGGTGGCGGCGGTGGCGCAGGGCCTGATCGCGGCCGGCGTCTCCCCCGGCGACCGGGTCGGCCTGATGAGCCGCACCCGCTACGAGTGGACGCTGTTCGACTACGCGATCTGGGCGGCCGGTGCGGTGACCGTGCCGATCTACGAGACCTCCAGCGCCGAGCAGGCCGCCTGGATCCTCGGCGACTCCGGCGCCGTCGCCGTGGTGGTGGAGAGCACCGCGCACGCCACCCTGGTCGCCGGCGTCCGGGACCGGCTGCCCGAACTGCGCGAGGTGTGGCAGATCGACCTGGGCGCGGTCGACGACCTAATCGCCGCCGGCGCGTCGGTGGACCAGGCCGAGGTGGAGACCCGCCGCTCGCTGCTCAAGGCCGACGACGTCGCCACGATCATCTACACCAGTGGCACCACCGGCCGGCCCAAGGGCTGCGTGCTGACCCACCGCAACATCTACTCCGACATCGCCAACGCGGTGCCGGTGCTGCCGAACCTGTTCCGCCAGGGCGCCTCCACCCTGCTGTTCCTGCCGCTCGCGCACGCCTTCGCCCGGCTCATCCAGGTCGGCGTGGTGCACGCCCGGGCCACCATGGCGCACTGCTCCGACACCAAGAACCTGGTCGCCGAGCTCCAGGACTTCAAGCCGACGTTCGTGCTCTCCGTACCCCGGGTCTTCGAGAAGGTCTACAACGGCGCGCGGCAGAAGGCCGAGGCCGAGGGGAAGGGCAAGATCTTCGACCGCGCGGAGAAGGTCGCCATCGCGTGGAGCGAGGCGCAGGAACTGCCCGGCGGTCCCGGCCTGGGGCTGCGCGCCCAGCACGCCGTCTTCGACAAGCTGGTCTACCGCAAGCTGCGGGCGGCGATGGGCGGCCGGTGCCGCGACGCCATCTCCGGCGGCGCGCCGCTCGGCGCGCGGCTCGGGCACTTCTTCCGCGGCGTCGGAGTGACCATCTGCGAGGGGTACGGCCTCACCGAGACCTCCCCGGCCGCCGCCGCCAACCTGCCCACCGGCACCCGGATCGGCACCGTCGGCCGCCCGCTGCCCGGCGTCACCATCCGGATCGACGACGACGGCGAGGTCCTCATCGCCGGCGACATCGTCTTCCAGGGCTACTGGCACAACGACGCGGCCACCGCCGAGGCGATCACCGCCGACGGCTGGTTCCGCACCGGCGACCTCGGGCGGCTCGACGAGGACGGCTACCTGAGCATCACCGGCCGGAAGAAGGAGATCATCGTGACCGCCGGCGGCAAGAACGTCGCCCCGGCGGTGCTGGAGGACCAGGTACGGGCGCACCCGCTGATCAGCCAGTGCGTGGTGATCGGCGACCGGCAGCCGTTCATCGCCGCCCTGGTCACCATCGACGAGGAGGCGCTGCCGAAGTGGCTGGCCGGGCAGGGGCGCCCGGAGACCACGAGCATCGCCGAGCTGCGCGAGGACGCGGCGCTGCGAGCCGAGGTGCAGTCCGCGGTCGACCAGGCCAACCAGGCGGTCTCCAAGGCCGAGGCGATCAAGGTGTTCCGGATCCTGCCGCAGGACTTCACCGAGACCACCGGCGAGCTGACCCCGTCGCTGAAGGTCAAGCGTCAGGTCGTGCACAAGACGTACGCCGCGGAGATCGCCGAGATCTACCGGGGCTGACTACCATCCGTCACGTGCCCGCCTCCACATCCCGCCAGCCGTCGACGCAGCCCCTCGCCGCGGCGGCTCGCGCGGTCGTCCTCGCGCTGGTCGCCGCCCTGACCCTGTTCGCCACCCGCGACGCCACCCAGCTCTGGTGGATCGCGCTGCTGGGCGTCGCCGGCCTGCCCGCCGTGCTCGCCCCCCAGCACCGGCTGCTCGCCCCGATCAGCCGCTTCGCCGAGGTCGTGGTGCTCGGGCTGGCCGCCAGCCAGGTCGCCGCCGACACCCACCTGTCCGGCGTGACCGGCGGGGTGGGCGCCTCGGCGGTGCTGCCGTACCTCGCCGTGCCGGTCACCGTCACCGCGCTGAGCCGCCGGTTCCGCGAAGGTGCCGCGCTGCTCACCGTGGCGGCGGCGACGCTGCTGGCCAGCGCCGCGTTCACCCAGGTCGACGGCGGACCGCAGCTCGGCCAGGTCGGCTACCTCGCGGTCTGCGCCCAGTGGCTGATCCTCGCCGGGCTCGGCCTCTACACCGCCGGCACGCTCCAGCGCGTCATGCGGGTGCGCGGCGAGGGCAAACCCCAGCCGTACGCCGAGGCGACCCGCCTGCTCACCCAGCTCCGTACGGTCGCCCGCCAGCTGCCCGGCGCCACGCTGGACCCGGGCGGCATCTCCGAGCACCTGCTGGAGGAGCTGCGGGTGGTGGCCAAGACCGACCGGGGCGCGGTGCTGTCCGCCAGCGGCGGCGGCCGGCTCGTGGTGCTCGCGCAGATCGGCGCGGACCGGGTCGACTGGGAGACCACGCTCGACGCCGACTCGGCCATCGCCGACGCCTGGGCCAGCCAGCAACCGACCGTCTCGGCCCGCTCGCAGGCCCGGTCCCGGCACTCCGGCGAGGTCTCCGCGCTGATCGTCCCGCTGGTGGCGGGCGTACGCACCGTCGGCCTGGTGGTGATCGAGGCGGACACCGCCGCCGCGTACCCGCCGCCGGTGGTGTCCCGGGTGACGGCGCTGACCGGCCCGGCGGCGCTGCGGCTGGAGGCGGCGCTGCTCTTCGACGAGGTGCGCTCGCTGGCGACGAACGAGGAGCGGCAGCGGCTGGCCCGGGAGATCCACGACGGGGTCGCCCAGGAGCTGGTCATGGTCGGGTACGGCATCGACAACGCGCTGGCCACCGTCCACGACGACGCCGAGGAGACGGCCGACTCGCTGCGGACGTTGCGCCAGGAGGTCACCCGGGTGATCACCGAGCTGCGGCTGAGCCTGTTCGAGCTGCGCAGCGAGGTGGACCGGCACGGTGGCCTGGCCGCCGCGATCGCCGAGTACGCCCGCACCGTCGGCGCCTCCGGCGGCCTGCGGGTGCACCTGTCGCTGGACGAGTCCACCGCCCGGCTGCCGGCCGCCACCGAGGCCGAGTTGCTGCGCATCGCGCAGGAGGCGGTGACCAACGCGCGCAAGCACGCCGGCGCGTCGAACCTGTGGGTCACGTGCGAGGTGGATCCCCCGTACACCCGGATCGAAGTGTCGGATGACGGTCACGGCATCGGTGACCAGCGCCCGGACGGGCACTATGGCCTTGCGATCATGGCCGAGAGGGCGGAACGTATCCGAGGCCGGTTGGAGATCAGGCCGCGACAGCCGAGTGGGACGACTGTGGCGGTGGTGCTCGGTTCGTCGCCCCGGCGCGATAAGGTGCGCGGCAGCGCCGCAGCAGCAGAAGGGGAGTAACCCGAGGATGACCAGCAGTCCGACACCGGCCACCCGTACCAAGGTTCTCCTGGTCGACGACCACGACCTCATCCGCAAGGGGCTGCGTCACGCGTTCGAGCGGGACCGCCAGTTCGAGGTCGTGGGCGAGGCGGCCACCGCGGCGGAGGGCGTGCGCCAGGCCGGTGCGCTCCAGCCCGACGTGGTGATCATGGACCTCCGCCTGCCCGACGGCAGCGGCCTGGAGGCCACCCGCGCCCTGCGCAAGTCCAGCGCGTCGATGGGCATCGTCGTGCTGACCATGTACGCCGGCGACGACCAGCTCTTCGGCGCCCTGGAGGCGGGCGCGAGCGCGTTCGTGCCGAAGACCGCCCCGGCCGACGAGGTGGTGGCCGCCGCCCGGCACGCCGCCTCCTCCCCCAGCGCGTTCACCGCCGCCGACCTGGCCGAGGCGATGAAGCGCCGGCTTGCGCCGTCCGGCCCGCAGCTGTCCCCCCGTGAGGGCCAGGTGCTGCGTCTGCTCGCCGACGGCATGAGCGTGGCCGGCATCGCCAAGCAGCTGTTCGTCAGCGAGTCGACCGCCAAGACCCACATCTCGAAGCTCTACGAGAAGCTGGGTGCGGCCAACCGGGCGCAGGCCCTGATGACCGCGCTGCGGCTGGGGCTGCTGGAGGCCCCGGACGCCCCGAAGTTCTGAACGGCGCACCGCCGGAAGAGGCCCCGTCCACCTCGGACGCGGGCCTCTCGGCGTTCCCGGCCCCGATGTGGTCGCGCACGGTGAGCGGCCGGACGCCCAGTGACGGCGGTCTTTGCAGCGCGGCGGCGGAGGGGCAGAATACCCGGGTGATCCGCGCGGCGGTGACGACCGCGTGTCGCCGACACCCGAGGGGCAGGACATGCAGCGGCCGGACTGGGCACCCGAGACCATCGACATCGAGCGCCCCAGCGTCGCCCGCATGTACGACTACTACCTCGGCGGCTCGCACAACTTCGCCGCCGACCGGGCGGCCGCCCGCGCGATGGTGGAGGCGGTACCGGAGGCGCCGCTGATGGCCCAGGCCAACCGCGCGTTCCTGCGCCGGGCGGTGCAGTACCTCGCCCAGGCGGGCATCCGCCAGTTCCTGGACATCGGCTCCGGCATCCCGACCGTCGGCAACGTGCACGAGATCGCCCAGCGGATCGATCCGGAGTCGCGCGTGGTCTACGTCGACGTGGACCCGGTGGCGGTGGCGCACAGTCAGGAGATCCTGGCCGGCAACGCGCACGCCGCGGTGCTCCAGGAGGACCTGCGCAACCCGGAGGCGATCCTGACCCACCCGGAGGTCACCCGGCTGCTGGACTTCAGCCGGCCGGTCGCCGTGATGGTCGTGGCGGTGCTGCACTTCGTCCCGGACGCCGACCGGCCCGAGGAGATCCTCCGGACGCTGCGCGGTGCGCTGGCGCCCGGCAGCCACCTGGTGCTCTCCCAGGCCAGCGATGAGGGCCGCGACGGCACCGGCGAGCGGGCCGAGGCGGAACGGGTCTACCGGCGCACCGACAGCCAGCTCTGGGTCCGCAGCCGATCCGAGCTGACCGCGCTGTTCGACGGCTTCGAGCTGGTCGACCCGGGTGTGGTGTGGGTGCCGCAGTGGCGGCCGGACTCCCCCGACCAGGCGGAGAACGCCGAACGGGCCGTGTTCATGGGCGGGGTCGGGCGGCTCGGTGGGTGACGACGCGACCCGCTGCCGGCCCGGCGTGTTCGCCCGGGCCTGGGCCAAGGCGGTGTCCGGCACGAGCTACCTGCCGATGACCCAGGCGCAGCTGGAGGAGATGCTGCAGCGGCTCACCGACCGGCTCGCCCAGGCGTTGCGCGCCGAGCCGTTCGACCTGCGGATCGGCCAGCAGGTCGGCGCGGAGCTGGTGCAGGCGCACATCGCCTCCGCGGAAGGGCTGGGCCGCACCGTCGAGGTGATCCAGCTACGCCTGGTCCGCGATCTCGACCTGGTCGTCGACGACGTCGAGGACCGGATGGCCCGGCTGCTCGCCACCGTCGCCACCGGCTACGCCCGCGCCCTGCGCGACCGCACGCTGGACGAGCAGGAGTCCATCCGCCGCGCCGCCATGATGGCCCGGGCGCAGGCGGAACGGGCGCTGCGCGACAGCGAGGCCCGGTTCCGGCACCAGGCCACCCACGACCCGCTCACCGGCCTGCCGAACCGCACGCTGTTCACCGAACGGCTGACCGCCGCGATCACCGCGCCGGGGCGGGGCGCCGACCGGGTCGGTGTCTGCTTCCTCGACCTGGACCGGTTCAAGGTCGTAAACGACTCCCTCGGCCACCAGATCGGCGACTCGCTGCTGGTCACTGTGGCGCAGCGCCTGCACCGGGCGCTCGGCGAACACCTGGTCGCACGGCTCGGCGGCGACGAGTTCGTGATCCTGGTCGAACGCACCGCCGGCACCGACGACGCGGTGAAGGTCGCCGAGGCGGCGCTGGCCGCGGTACGCGAACCGGCGCTCGTCGACGGCCACGAGCTGACCGTGTCCGCCAGCATCGGCATCGTGGAGCGCCCGGTGACAGGCACCTCGCCGATGGACCTGATGCGCGCGGCCGACAGCACCCTGCACTGGGCCAAGGCCGCCGGTGGGGCCCGCTGGTCGCTGTTCGACGCCGACCGCAACCGCCGCGAGCTGGCCCGGTACGCGCTTTCCGCGGCGATCCCCGCCGCGCTGGACCGGGGCGAGTTCTACCTCGACTACCAGCCGCTGACGTCGTTGCGCGACGGGCGGGTGCTCGGCATGGAGGCGCTGGTGCGCTGGCGTCACCCGGAGCTGGGTGTGCTGCGGCCGGACAGCTTCATCCCGCTGGCCGAGGAGACCGGGCTGATCGTCCGGCTCGGCAGCTGGGTGCTGGCCGAGGCGTGCCGCGAGGCGGGCACCTGGCCGGGCGCGGACGGCGACGCGCCGTTCGTCAGCGTCAACCTCGCCGTGCGGCAGTTGCACCGCGCCGACCTGGTGACCGAGGTACGGGGGGTGCTCGGGCGCACCGGCCTACCGCCGCACCGGCTGCAACTGGAGATCACCGAGAGCACCATGATGAGCACGGTGGTCGAGCCGGTGCGGGCCCTGCGGGTGCTCGGCGACCTCGGGGTCCGGGTCGCCATCGACGACTTCGGCACCGGCTACTGCAACCTCGCGTACCTGCGGGACCTGCCGGTCGACGAGCTGAAGGTGGCGGGCGAGTTCGTGACCGGCCTGCGCGCGCCGGGCAGCCGTACCGACGAGCGGATCCTCGCCTCGCTCGTCTCGCTGGCGCACGCGCTGGACCTCACCGTCACCGCCGAGGGCGTGGAGACGGCCGACCAGGCGGACCGGCTGCGCGCGATCGGCTGCGACGCCGGGCAGGGCTGGCACTTCGGCCGTCCCGGCCCGGCCGCGCCGCACCTGGGCCGGGTGCCCGCCCACGTCGACGCGGCTTCCTGACCCGGCCTCCCTGACCCGGCCGGCGGTGCCCTGATCCGGCCGGCACGCGGCCTCCCTGACCCAACCGGCGCGCGGTCAGCCGGCCAGCAGGGCGGCCATCCGCTGCGCCTGCGTCTCCCAGCGCCACTCCCGCTCCACCCAGGCGCGGCCGGCGGCGCCGAACTGCCGGGCCAGGTCCCGGTCGGCGAGCAGTGTGGCCACCCGGTCGGCGAGCTGGGCCACGTTCCGGCCGCCGACCACGTACCCGGTCTCCCCCTCGCGGACCGCGTCCGGGGCACCACCGGAGTCGCCGGCCACCACCGGCAGCCCGGTCGCGCTCGCCTCCAGGTAGACGATCCCGAGGCCCTCCACGTCCAGGCCCCGGTTGCGGGTGCGGCACGGCATCGCGTAGACGTCACCGGCCGCGTAGTGGGCGGGCAGCTCGGCGGAGGGCACCGAGCCGGTGAAGACCACGTCGCGTTCCAGCCCGGTCTGCCGGGCCAGCTTCTCCAGCGTCGAGCGGTACGGGCCGCCGCCGACCACGAGCAGCGCGGCGTCGGGCACCCGGCGGCGGATCTCCGGCAGCGCGCGGATCAGCATGTCCTGGCCCTTGCGGGGCACCAGCCGCGACACGCACACCACCACCGGCCGGTCGGCCAGCCCGAGCCGCGACCGGACCCGCCCGCCGTCGACATCCGGGTGGTAGGTCTCCACGTCCACGCCGGGCGCGAGCCGCCGCAACTCGGTCAGCCCGTCCAGTGCGCGGGCCAGCCGCGCCCGGGTGTACTCGCCGAGGTAGGTGGTCACGTCCACGCCCCGGCCGATCCGGCGCAGCGCCGACCGGGCGCCGGGCAGTGCCGCCCAGCCGACCTCGTGGCCGTGGGTGAGCGCCACCGCCCGGCGGATCCCGGCCCGCCGCCGCAGGCCCCCCGCGAGCAGCCCCAGCGGGGCCGCCGCGCCGAACCACACGGTGTCGCAGTCGTACGCGCGCGCCAGCCGCGCCGCCCGCCGGGCGATCAGCGGGGTGGGCAGCAGCACCCGGGTCCGCTCCCGGACCACCTCGAACGGCTGGTCGGCATCGAACTTCTCCGCCCCGCGCCAGCTCGACGCGTACACCACCACCGCGCCGGGCTGCTGGCGTACCGCGAGGTTGTGCACGAACGACTGGATGCCGCCGGGGCGCGGCGGGAAGTCGTTGGTGATCAGCACGGTACGGCTCATCGGCCGGACTCCCTGGCGTAGGCGCGGGCGGCGGCCATCCGCTCCACGGTGGACGGGTGGGTCGCCGACCAGAGGCGCTCCCAGCGCGGCGGGTCGGGGTCGGCCAGGTTGACCCCGGCCAGTCGCCGCTGCATCGCCTCGAACGTCGCCGGGTCGCCGGTGAGTGCCAGCGCATGAGCGTCGGCGCGGGCCTCGATCCGGCGCGAGACCAGCGCCTGGACCGGGGTGGCGAGCAGGCCGGCGACCGTGACCAGCGCGATCAGCAGTGGGAACGCCCGCGGCTGGGCGATCGAGTCGACGCCGGCGAGCCGTAGCAGCGGCGTCCACGAGCCGATCAGGTAGAGCGCCACCACGGCGGCGGCGGCGCCGAGCGCGCCGAGCACCGTGCCGGTCCACACGTCCCGGTCCTTGGCGTGCCCCAGCTCGTGGGCGACCACGCTGGTCACCTCGGCCGGCTCCGCCTCGCGCAGCAGCGTGTCGTAGACGACCACCCGCCGCGTCGGGCCGAGCCCGGAGACGTACGCGTTCACCGCGCTGGTGCGCCGGGACGCGTCGGCGACGAGCACGTCACGCACCGGTACGCCGTCCCGGGCGGCCATCGCGGTCAGCTCACTGCGCAGCGGGCCCGGCTCCATCGGCGTGAACCTGTTGAACACCGGCTCGACCAGCACCGGCAGCACGAACGACAGCACCACCACCAGGGCCGCCGCTCCGGCCGCGCCGAACGCCCACCACCAGCGCGGGGCGAGCCGGACCACGGTGTAGAAGCCGAGCAGTACCAGCGCGCCGATCACCGCGCTGACCGCGTACGACTTGAGCAGGTCGACCGCCCAGCCGCCCCAGCCCTGGGTGCTCAGCCCGTACCGGACCAGCACGGTTCTTCGCCAGGCCGCGAACGGCAGCGTGAGCAGGTCGGCGAGGAACACGACGGCCAGCCCGCCGAGCACGGCCTGCGCGATCCAGTGCCCGCCGAACGGCCGGCCGACCAGTTCGACCAGGCGCCCGCCCAGCGGGGTCAGCCCGAGCAGCAGCGCCACCACCAGCCCGACCGCCAGCGCCGACCAGGCCGCCGGGCGCAGCGCGCCGTGGAACGCCCGGCCCCGGGTCACCTGCTCGGCCGGGAGATCCCGCAGCGCCGCGAGCTGGTCGGCGCGGGGTGCCGGCGGACGGCTCCACGGCACCAGCAGCGCCACCGCCACGAGCAGCGCGACCACCAGGCCGCCGAGGGTCAGCAACGCCCAGGCGCGCGGGGTCATCGCCCCGCCCCGCCGTCGTGCCCGGTCCGAGTCATGCCGCCCCCTCCCGCCGTGACCGCCCATCCTATTGCCCGGCGCGGGCAGCGGGCAGCGGGCAGCGGGCAGCGGGCAGCGGGCAGCGGGCAGCGGGCAGCGGGCAGCGGGAGCGTCAGGCGATCCGGCGGCGGCCGGTGCGGCGGGGCGGCGGCGCCCGTCTCGGGGCCGGCGCCGCGGCGGGCGCGGGTGGCAGCACCTCGACCTCGAACCCGGCCCGCGCGAACACCTCGATCGCCCGGTGCTCGGCCGGGCCCAGGTCGGCCGGGTCGGAGTCGAGCAGTGCGGTCACCAGGCAGCCGGAGCAGCCGGCACCGCGGTTGCCGCAGGTGTCGCAGTCGATGAGCATCAACGCCTCCTGACAGGTCGCCGGTGGCGCTCAGGCAAGGGACCACCACCGTCGGTCACCGGAACGCTAACGCTCGGGTATGACAGAACCGGACAACGAGGCAGCACCCGCCGCGAACCCGAACCAGTACGCCGAAGTGGCGCGATCAACACGCCCTCGACCCGCCACCTCCCCGACCTGGCGTCGATCAGGTAGGGGCGAAGTTCAGGACCGGGCCAGGCGCCGCAGCAGCGAGTCGGCGCCCAGCGGGTACGCGCCGTGCCGGCGTACCCCGTCGGCGACCTCGCGGTCGGAGGAGACCACCACCACCGGCCGCCCGGCCGGCTCGGCGCGGACCAGCCGGCGGATCAGCTCGTCGGCGGTCTCGCCCTTGCGGGAGAACAGCACGCGTACGCCGCGCGGAGCCGGGGGCAGCCCGTGGATCCGCTCGGCGCCGTCGAAGACGACTGTGACCTCGTCCCCGGTCTGCGCGGCGATCCCGCCCAGCCCGGTGATGAGCCGCTTGCGCTGCTGCTCCAGCGACATCTCGCCGAAGCCGCGCTTGGTCACGTTGTAGCCGTCCACCACCAGGTGCGCCCGCGGCAGCGCGAGCAACTGGTCGAGGCGGGCCGGGTCGTCGGTGTCGCGGGCCCGGGTCGACGGGCCGGCCGCTGCCGCGCCCGGCTGCTCGGCGAACGCGTCGGCGACGAAGTCGGCCGGGAGCTTGTCCACCGGGTCGAGCGCCAGCTCGCGGCGCAGCCCCACGGCGGCCTGGCCGATCGTCTCCAGCAGCAGCCACAGCCGCGCGTCGTCGACCGAGCGGGCCTCCTTGGCGCTGGCCCGGGCCACCCCGGCGGTGGCCTCCGCCTCAGCCAGCCGGGCCCGGGCGCGGCGCAGCTCCGCGTCCGCGTCGGCGGCGGCACGGGTCGCCCGCCCCCGCTCGGTGGCGAGCATCTCGGTGGCCTTGCGCTCCCGGGCCTGGGTCTCCCGCAGGGTACGGGTCAGCTGGCGCGCCTCCTCGCGGAGCTGACCCAGCTCCTCCCGGACCCGGGCCAGTTCGTCGCGCAGCTTCTCCGCCTCGACCCGGGCCACCGCCCGGTCGTGCTCGGCGCGGGCGGCCCGCTGCTCGGCCTCGCGGACCAGTTCGGCCACGACCGCGCTGTCGGCCTCGGCGCGTACCGCCTCGCCGCTGGCCTCGATCAGTTCCCGCCAGCCGCGGGGCCGGGCCAGGTAGGCCAGGGCGGCCACCTCGACCGGGTCGGCGGCGGCGGGCGCGGTGCCCTCGACCACCGCCGCGCCCAGGTCACCGGCGTCGGCGAGCACCCGGGCGGTGATCCGCTGCCGGAACAGCGGGTCGGCGGTGAGCTGGGCGGCGATCGCGGGCGCGCCCAGGCGCGCGCGGCGGTTGGGGGCGAACTTGGCGACCCGCCGCAGCGGCACGGGCACCTCGTCGGCGGGCAGGCCGGGCAGCACGGCGGCGGTCAGCGTGACGATCCGCTGCCGGACCGGCTCGGGCAGCACGGGCTCGGGCTCGATCGCTGCCGGCGCCTCCTCGTCGGCGGGCACACCGACCACCGGCTCCTCCGCGGAGGAGCGGTCGTCGTGCGGCTCGGTGAGGGGCATGAGGCAAGTCTCCCACCCCGAACGGGCCCACCGCCCGGTGAGTGAGCCGATCTCTCATCGTACCCCCGTGGTATCTCCTGGGGCGGCGGTGACAGGAGTGTCGGACCGTGCCGCTAGCGTCCCGCGGGTGACACGAGCGGAGTACGTCCAGGAGTCGCTGGCCGGCCTGGACCCGGCCGGCAGCGGTGTCGACCCGGCGCTGCCGCTCTACGCGACCACCTTCGTGGTGGTCGACCTGGAGACCACCGGCGGCACGCCCGACGGCGGCGGGATCACCGAGATCGGCGCGGTGAAGGTCCGCGGCGGCGAGGAGCTGGGCGTGCTCGCCACACTCGTCAACCCGGGCGTGCCGATCCCGCCGTTCATCACCGTGCTCACCGGCATCACCCAGGCCATGCTGCTGCCCGCCCCGCCGATCGAGCAGGTGCTGCCCAGCTTCCTGGAGTTCGTCAGCGACGCCGTGCTCGTCGCCCACAACGCGCCGTACGACGTGGGTTTCCTCAAGGCGGCCTGCGCGAAACACGGCTACCGCTGGCCCAACCCCCGGGTGCTGGACACGGCCGCGCTGGCCCGGCGGGTGCTCACCCGCGACGAGGTGCCCAACCGCAAGCTGGGCACGCTCGCCGCCTACTTCCGCACCGCGACCCAGCCCACCCACCGGGCGCTCGACGACGCGAAGGCCACCGTCGACGTGCTGCACGGGCTGATCGGCCGCCTCGGCGGGCACCGGGTCGACACGGTCGGCGAGGCGATCGAGTTCGCCCGCGCGGTCACCCCCACCCAGCGCCGCAAGCGGCACCTCGCCGACGGGCTGCCCAAGGTGCCGGGCGTCTACATCTTCCGGGCCGCCGACGACCGGCCGCTCTACGTCGGCACGTCCGGCGACATCGCCACCCGGGTCCGCAGCTACTTCACCGCCGCGGAGAAGCGGGCCCGGATCTCCGAGATGCTCGCCGCCGCCGAGCGGGTGGAGGCGGTCGAGTGCGCCCACTCGCTGGAGGCCGAGGTCCGCGAGCTGCGGCTGATCGCGGCGCACGCGCCGCCGTACAACCGCCGGTCGAAATATCCGGAGCGCCAGGTGTGGCTGAAGCTCACCGACGAGGCGTACCCCCGGTTGTCGGTCGTGCGCGCCATCGCACCCACCGACACGGCCTACCTGGGGCCGTTCCGGTCCCGGCAGGCGGCGGAGCTGGCCGCCGCCGGCTTCCACGACGCGGTGCCGCTGCGGCAGTGCACGCACCGGCTCTCCCGGCGCACCACCACGCCGGCCTGCGCGCTGGCCGAGCTGGGTCGCTGCCCGGCGCCCTGCGAGCACCGGATCACCCCCGAGGAGTACGACGACCGCGCCGCGACACCGTTCCGCACCGCCACCAGCAACGACCCCGGTGTGGTGGTGGACGCGCTGCTCGCCCGCATCGAGGTGCTGTCGGCCGCCCGGCGGTACGAGGAGGCGGCGGTGGTCCGCGGCCGGCTGGTGGCGGTGCTGCGCGCGGCGGTCCGGATGCAACGGCTGGCCGCGTTGACCGGCATCGCCGAACTCGCCGCCGCCCGGCCGGCCGCCCGGGGCGGCTGGGAGCTGGCGCTGATCCGGCACGGCCGGCTGGCCGGGGCCGGGGTGTCCCCGCCGGGTGTCCACCCGCGACCCACAATCACCGCGATCCGCGCCACCGCCGAGACGGTGCTGCCCGGGCACGGTCCGGTGCCGGCCGCGACGGCCGAGGAGACCGAGCGGATCCTGTCCTGGTTGGAGCGACCGGAGACCCGGCTGGTCGAGGCGACCGACGGCTGGGCCTCGCCGGTGGCGGGCGCGGGGCGTTTCCGTGACCTGCTGACGAAGGCGGAGAACGGCGGATCCGCCAAACTCTCGACCGAACGCTCATGACCAACTGACCGATCGGACTACCTCGACTCCCTTAGTCTGTTAAAGGAGTGCAGACCTGCCCGATTCGCGGGCTCTGCTCCCGGTCGCCGGTTCCCGGCGGCCGAGGGCCGGGGTGAGGAGGTGTCCCAGGTGGACGTCGACGCCGGACACGGCGCCGCCCTGGGTGGCGCGCTTCCAACCCAGGGCGAACTACCACTCACCCGCCGCCTGCGTTCCCTGCTCACCTGGCCGACCTCCGACGGTGACCCGGTCACCGCACTGGTCCGGGTCCACCGGGGCATCCACGCGAGCGCCGACGCCTCGGTGCTGCGCCGGGCCTACACGATCGCCGAGAACATGCACCGCGGCCAGTTCCGCAAGAGCGGCGAGCCGTACATCACCCACCCGCTGGCGGTGGCGCAGATCTGCGCCGACCTCGGCATGGACACCATCACCCTGGTCGCGGCGCTGCTGCACGACACGGTGGAGGACACCCGCTACACGCTGCAGGCGCTCCAGGAGGACTTCGGCCGCGAGGTCGCCCACCTGGTCGACGGCGTGACCAAGTTCGACAAGGCGTTCTACGGCAAGGCCGCCGAGGCGGAGACCGTCCGCAAGATGATCGTGGCGGCCGGCAAGGACGTCCGGGTGCTGGTGATCAAGCTGGCCGACCGGCTGCACAACATGCGTACGCTCGGCGTCCGCTCGGCCGCCTCCCGGGAGCGGATCGCCCGCAAGACCCAGGAGGTGCTGGTCCCGCTCTGCGACCGGCTGGGCATCCAGACGCTCAAACGCGAGCTGGACGACGTGGTGCTGCTGCACCTGCGGCCGGAGGAGCACGCGCGGATCGCCCGGTTCGTGCACGACCGGCCCGGCTGGGACGCCTACCTGGCCGACGTGGTGGCCCGCACCCGGGCGGCGCTGCGCCGCAACCGGGTCGACGCCGACGTCTCCCCCCGCCCCCGGCACCTCTACTCGATCTGGAAGGACACCGTCGCCGGCGACCACGCCGTACCGTACGACCTGCCCCGCATCGCGATCGTGGTGGACGGTCCGGCGACCGACTGTTACGCCGCGCTGGGCGCCGTGCACGGGCTCTGGCGGCCGGTGCCGGGCCGGTTCAAGGACTTCATCGCCTCCCCGAAGAACAACCTCTACCGGTCCCTGCACACCAGTGTCTGCGGGCCCCAGGACCGCACCGTCGAGGTGCTGATCCGCACCACCGAGATGCACCGCTCCGCGGAGTACGGCGTGGCCGCCCACTACCGCTTCCCCCGGGCCGCCGGGCGGGCCGCCGACCGGGCGGACGAGCTGGCCTGGCTGCGCCGGGTGCTCGACTGGGAACAGGGGACGGTCGACCCGACCCAGTTCATGGAGTCGCTGCGCTGCGACCTGTCCGAGGCGCAGATCCAGGTGGTCGCCGACGGGCGGCAGGTGGTGCTGCCGGCCGGGGCGACGCCTGTCGACCTCGCGTACGAGCTGGGCACCGAGCGCGGCGACCACTGCCTGGCCGCCCGGATCAACGGCCGCCTCGCGCCGCTGGCCTCCGAACTGGAGGAGGGCGACGTGGTGGAGATCTTCACCGAGAACGACGCGGAGAGCGGCTTCGAGGCGGACGTGGCCCCGCGCGGCCCGCGCCGCGAGTGGCTGGGCTTCGTGAAGTCCCCGCACGCCCAGATGCAGATCAACCGCTGGTTCGCCGAGCACACCGAGCCGGGTATCTCGATCGCCGACAAGGTACGGCTCGGCCGGGCCTCGATCGGCCTGGCGTTGCGCAAGCACAACCGGGGCCTGGCCAGCGACCTGCCGTTGCTGCGGCTGTCCGAGGAACTGGGCTACCCTGACCTGGAGACGCTGCTGGTGGCGGTCTTCGACCGTACGGTCGAGCCGGACACCGTGGTCCGGCAGTTGATCGATCTGGTCGATCACCGGCAGTAGACGGAGCCGGTCCGCGCCGGGACCACTAGCCTGGACGGCATGATCCCCCGCGCGCGTGCCACCGGACGGGCCCTCGGCTACCAGATCTTCTACCGGCTTCCGGTCCCGCTGCGACGGCGGCTGGTCCGGCTGGCCGTACCGAAGTACATCGTGGGTGCGGTCACGCTGGTCCGGGACGCGGAGGCCACCGGCGCGGGTCGGATCCTGCTGCTGCGCCAGCCGCCCGGCTACAGCTGGACGCTGCCGGCCGGGCTGCTGCAACGCGGCGAGGCCCCGGTGGTCGGCGCCGCCCGTGAGCTGTACGAGGAGTCCGGCGTCCGCCTGTCCCCCGACGCGCTGCGTCCGGCGGTGCCGAACGCGGTGGTGCACGCCAAGGGCTGGGTCGACGTGGTCTTCGAGGCGGAGGTGCCGGCGTCGGCCACCGAGCTGAAGGTGGACGGTGCCGAGGTCTTCGAGGCCGCGTTCCATCCTCTCGACGACCTTCCCCGGCTCAGCCGCGCCACCGCCAACCTGCTCGGGTACTACGGCATCGGCCCGCGCGCCGGCGAGCACCCTCCGGCCCCGTGAGCGCCCCGTACGCGGGCGCTCCGGCGCCGGGGGTCGAGGTGTGCGCGGTGGTGCTGGCCGCGGGCGAGGGCACCCGGCTGCGCCCGCTCACCGAGCGGGTGCCGAAGGCGCTCTGCCCGGTCGGTAACATCCCGCTGCTGGACCGGGCGCTGGCCCGGCTGGCCGGGCTCGGCCTGACCGGCCCGGAGCGGGTCGCGGTGAACGCCTGCTACCTGGGCGACCAGGTGGTCGCGCGGGTGGGCGACCGGGCCCACCTGTCGGTCGAGCCGGACGCGCCGCTGGGCACCGCCGGAGGGGTGGGCCGGCTGCGGGAGTGGATCGCCGGCCGGGGCGTGCTGGTCGGCAACGCCGACGCGTACCTGGCCGACCCGCAGGCCCCGCCCGGGCCGGACATCGCCGCGCTGCTGCACGGCTGGGACGGGCACGGCGTACGCCTGCTCGGCCGGCCCGCCGACGACCCGGACGCCCCCGGCACCTTCGACGGCCACGAGTTCGTGGGTTTCTCGCTGCTGCCCTGGCGGCTGGTCCGCGACCTGCCCGCCACGTTCGGCGACCTGGTCCGGGCGGTGTGGCGGCCGGCGGAGGCGGCCGGGGCGCTGACGGTGGTGCCCTACCGGGGCACGTTCTACGACACCGGCACCCCGGCCGACTACCTGGCCGCCAACCTACACGCGGCCGGACCGGGCGGCCTGGTGGACCCGGCCGCGACGGTGGACGGCCGGGTCACCGGCTCGGTGGTCGGCACCGGCGCGCGGGTGCACGGCGACGTCGACCGGTCGGTGGTGTGGCCGGGCGCGACCGTCGCGGCCGGGGAACGCCTGCGTGAGGTGATCCGGGCCGGGGACGACCTGACCGTCCCGGCGGCGCGCTGAGGGCCGCGGGCTCTAGCATGGGCCTCGTCGCCGACGAACGGAGAACCGTCCCGTGATCACCGCGATCGTGCTGATCGACTGCGCCACCGACTCCATCCCCGAGGTGGCCGAGACCCTGGCCAACCTGCCCGGTGTCAGCGAGGTCTACTCCGTGGCCGGGCACGTCGACCTGATCGCCATGGTCCGGGTCCGGGAGTTCGAGCAGATCGCCCAGGTCATCGCCGGCAGCATCTCGAAGGTGCCGGGCGTGCTCAACACCGAGTCGCACATCGCGTTCCGCGCCTACTCCCAGCACGACCTGGAGGAGGCGTTCGCGATCGGGCTGGCCAACGCCGACTGACACGAGCCGGTGACCGGCCCGCCCTCGCGGGCGGACCGGCCACCGTCGACCGTGCGGTACGTCAGCTCTGGCTGGGCACCGGGGTCTCCGTGGTGCCCGGAGCGGGCTCCTCGGTCTCGGTGCCACCCGGAGCCGGCGACTCGGTGCCACCCGGGGACGTGGTGCCGCCCGGGCTGGGCGTGCCGCTGGCGCTGGCCTGCGGAACCGGGACGCCCAGGGTCTGGGCCAGGGCCACGAGCGCGTCGTAGTGCGCCTGGAGCACCGGCAGCGCGTCCTGGGCGAGCTGCACCACCGACTGCTCGGAGCCCTGCGAGATCTCGGTCTGGGTGGCCTGGATCGCCTGGACGTGGCCGGCGAGTTCAGCGGTCACCCACGCCTTGTCGAACTCGGCCCCGCTGAGGTTGTTCAGCTCGTCCAGGACCTGCTGCTGGTCGGCGGTCGGTTCGGCCGGCAACTGCACGTTGAGCTGCTGCGCGGTCGACTGCACCGTCTGGTCCAGCTGGGTGTGGTCCGTCACGAACATCTTGCCCAGGTCCTTGACCTGCTGGTTCTGGCCCTTCTGCTGGGCCAGGTTACCGGCGGTGATCTCGAACAGGTTGACCTGGTGCACCGCCTGCAGGTACTGCGTGTCCTGCGTCGACGGCTGCGCCGCCGCCTGCGCCGCGGCGGCGGGCGCCAGCCCCACAACCACCAGCGCGGCCAGCAGGCCCAGGCGTTTGATTCCCAACATTCGTTCCTCCCCCATGAGACGTCGGACCGCACGGATACCCGGCTGACCGGGGTTATTCCTGCGATTCCACTCGTCCGTGTCGGGGCGACTGCCGTCGGCGCACCGGTCGTCCGGCCCGCGCGGGAGGCAACGGGACGACCGGGGCGGAAACGGCAGTGGCGCCCGCCGGAGGATCCGGCGGGCGCCACTGCCAGTCGTACCGCTGAGGGTCAGCGACGGCTCTCGCCGCTGCCGATCTCCTCCCGCTCCGGCCGGGCCTCGACCGGCGGGTGCCCCGGCGAGACCGGCGCCTCGGCCGGCTTCTCGATCGGGTAGAAGAAGCCCCGGATCGCCGGGCCGAGGGCACCGAGCCGGTTCATCTTCTTCGGCACCACCCAGCCGACGTAGTCCAGCGCCGGCGGGTGACCGTCGTGGCCGTCGGCCGAGGTGAGCGGCTGGTGGACCTCGACGAACCGGCCGTCGGGCAGCCGCTTGATGATGCCGGTCTCCACGCCGTGGGCCAGCACCTCCCGGTCGTGCTGCTGCAGACCCAGGCAGAGCCGGTACGTGACGTAGTACGCGATCGGCGGCAGGATCAGCAGGCCGATCCGGCCGGCCCAGGTCATCGCGTTCAGGCTGATCTGGAACTTGTCCGCGATGACGTCGTTGGCGCCGGAGAGGGTCAGCACGATGTAGAAGGTGACCGCCATGGCGCCCACGGCGGTCCGGGCCGGAACGTCCCGGGGCCGCTGGAGCAGGTTGTGGTGCTTGTAGTCCTTGAGGCGGCGCGCCTCCAGGAACGGATACATCGTCGACAGGCCGACCAGGATTCCGGGTAGCACCACTGTCGGCCAGAACAACGGTGGAATGACGTACCCGTCGCCGATCGGGATGCTGATCTCCCAGCCCGGCATGAGCCGGGTCGAGCCGTCGAGGAACATGACGTACCAGTCGGGCTGGCTGGCCGCCGAGACCACCCACGCCTCGTACGGGCCGAACAGCCAGATCGGGTTGATCTGGAACAGGCCGCCCATCAGCGCGATCACGCCGAAGACGACCATGAAGAAGCCGCCCTGCTTGAGCGCGTAGCGCGGGAACATCCGCTCGCCGACCACGTTGGAGTTGGTCCGGCCGGGGCCGGGCCACTGGGTGTGCTTCTGCTTGAACACCAAGCCGAGGTGGACGCTGATCAGCGCCACCAGCAGGCCCGGGATGAGCAGCACGTGGGCGATGAAGAAGCGGCTGATGATGATGGTGCCGGGGAACTCCCCGCCGAAGATCGACGAGCTGACCCAGGAACCGATCACCGGGATCGACAGGATGATCGCGGAGGCGATCCGCAGACCGGTGCCGGACAGGCCGTCGTCCGGCAGCGAGTAGCCGGTGAAACCGGCCAGGAAGCCGACCCAGAACAGCAGCGAGCCGATGATCCAGTTGGTCTCACGCGGCTTGCGGAACGCGCCGGTGAAGAAGACCCGCAGCATGTGGACCACGATCGCGGCCATGAACAGCAGGGCCGACCAGTGGTGCATCTGCCGCATGATCAGGCCACCGCGGACGTCGAACGAGATGTCCAGGCTGGAGGCGTAGGCGGCCGACATCGGGGTGCCCCGCAGCGGGGCGTAGCTGCCGTTGTAGATGACCTCGGTCATCGCCGGCTCGAAGAAGAACGTCAGGAAGACGCCGGTGAGCAGCAGGACGACGAACGAGAACAGCGCGATCTCGCCGAGCAGGAAGGACCAGTGGTCGGGGAAGACCTTGTTCAGCAGCTTGCGCAGCGGCGTGGCCACCTGGAAGCGGTCGTCCACCGCCCGCGCGCTCTTGGCCGGCAGCGCGGCTGCATCAAACTTTCGGCGCTTCATGGCCGCTCCCAGAAGTCGGGACCGATGGTCTCGGTGTAGTCGGACTTCGCCACGAAGAAGCCCTCCTCGTCCACCTCGATCGGCAGCTGCGGCAGCGGCCGGTTGGCCGGGCCGAAGATCGGCTTGGCGTTGTCGGTGATGAGGAACTGGGACTGGTGGCAGGGGCAGAGCAGGCGGTTGGTCTGCTGCTCGTAGAGGCTGGCCGGGCAGCCGGCGTGCGTACAGATCTTGGAGTACGCGACGTAGTTGCCCCACATGTAGTCGCCGTGACCCTTGCGCTCGTTCGCGGCGCGCGACTTCTGCGCGTCGTCCTCCCGCAGGTGGATGAGCAGGGTGGGCGAGTCGGCGTGCAGGTTGCTCACGCCGCCGTCGATGCCCGGGAACACGGTGAGCTGGCCGCCGACGCTGACGTCGGCCGGGCGGATCGGGCGGCCGTCCTCACGGATCAGCCGGATCTTCCGGCCACCCTCGGCGGGGTGGAAGCCGGTGGTGAACATCTGGTTGTTCTTGTGCGGCTGCTCGATCAGGCCACCGATCAGCGGGGCCGCGGCCACCGCGCCCACCGGCGCCAGGCCGGCGAGCAGGGAGATGCCGAGCAGCGGCCGGCGGCGTACGCCCATCTCGTCGGCCAGGTAGAGCATGGTCTCACCGGTGATCTTGCGATCCTCCGGGTTGTCGACCTGGTCGTGCCGGTCCTGGATCGAGACCTCCTTGGGCAGCAGCTTCTTGCCCCAGGTCAGGATGCCGAAGCCGACGCCCAGCAGCGCGAGGCCGAGGGTCACGCCGAGCAGCGGCGTGTAGAGCTTGTCGCCGCCGGCACCCGGCTCCCACTGCCACGGCCACCAGATGTAGACCACCAGGAAGGCGGTCGCGAAGGCGCCGGTCAGCAGGAACATCAGGGCGACCGTACGGGTCAGCCGGCGCTCGGCCTTGCTGCCGGGGGCCACCTGCGGCTCGTAGTGGACGATCTCGATGTCGTCCCGCCGCGCGCCCTCCTGGACGACGTCGAACCGGGAGAGCCGGGGGTCGTTCACGTCGAGCGGCTCCGGGCCCTGCTGGGCCTGGTGCTCGGTGTGGGTGCTCATGCCGTCACCTCGCTACGGGTGACGCCGGGGGTCGGCGCCACAGCACTGGAAGCGTTGATTCGTCCGGTCACGACTTGCCCGCGATCCACAGGCTCGCGAAGACCAGCGCGACGATACCGACCAGGAAGATCGCGAGACCCTCCGTCGACGGGCCGTAGCGGCCCAGGTTGAAACCGCCCGGGTCGCCGTCGTGCTTCAGCGTCTCCTGGATGTAGGCGATGATGTCCGCCTTCTCCTCGGGCGTGATCTGGTTGTCGCCGAACACCGGCATGTTCTGCGGGCCGCTCAGCATGGCGGCGTAGATCTGCCGGTCGCTGGCCGGGGCGAGGCTCGGGGCGTACTTGCCGGAGGACAGCGCGCCGCCGCCACCGCCGAACGCGTGGCACTGCGAGCAGTTGATCCGGAACAGCTCGCCGCCGGTGGACAGGTTGGCGCCCTCACGCAGGTCGCCGCCGGGGACCTGCGGGCCGCCGCCAAGCTCCTGGATGTACTGCCCGAGCTGGCGCACCTGCTCGTCGGTGAAGACCGGCGGCTTGCGCATCGCCTGGGCCTCCTGGCGGGCCATCGGCATGCGACCGCTGCCGACCTGGAACTCGACCGAGGCGGACCCGACACCGATCAGGCTCGGACCGCGGCCCTCGATGCCCTGCGCGTTGCGACCGTGACAGGTCACACAGCTCACGTCGAACAGCGCCTTACCCTCGTTGCCTGCGGCGGTCAACGGAGGGTTGTCCTGCGCCTGCACGCCGGGGGCGAAAACGGTGTAGGCACCGCCGGCCAGCATCAGGGCGGCGAACAGCCGGACCGCGGCACCCAGCCGGCGGCGGCCCCTGCTGCGCGCAACGGGCCGCCCGCGCAGGCGCGCGAGCAGACCGCGTCGGCGGTCGTTGTCAGAAGTCATGACCTGTGTCCTTAACCGGTTGGACCTTGTCTCAGGGGACGGAGCAGCGGCGCGGTTCGTGACGCGCCAAGATCACTGGAGCCAGTAGATCATGACGTAGAGCCCGATCCACACGACGTCCACGAAGTGCCAGTAGTAGGACACGACGATCGCCGAGGTCGCCTGGGCGGGGGTGAAGCGGCCCATCGTGGTACGGATCATGAAGATCACGAAGGCGATGAGACCGCCGGTCACGTGCAGACCGTGGAAGCCGGTCGTGAGGTAGAACATCGACCCGTAACCGTCTTCGTTGATCTTCACGCCCTCGTGCACCAGGGTCCGGTACTCGTTGAGCTGACCGAGCACGAAGATCAGACCCATCACGAAGGTGATCGTGAACCACCGGCGCAGAGCGTGGACGTCACCGCGCTCGGCCGCGAACACGCCGATCTGGCAGGTGATCGAGGAGAGCACCAGGATCACCGTGAACGTGGTCGCGTACGGGACGTTCAGCACCTCGGTGTGCTTCTCCCACTGCTCCGGCGCCGCCGCGCGGATGGAGAAGTACATCGCGAACAGCGCCGCGAAGAACATGAGTTCGCTGGAGAGCCACACGATCGTCCCGACGCTGACCATGTTGGGCCGCGTCAGGGAGTGGATCCGGCTCTTGTCAATGGCTGGGGCCGCAGTCACGCGGTCATTATTGCCCCTGACCGGGACCGACGATCAGCGGGGTGCCAAACCCGGCCCCTCCGTGGCCCGATCGTGGTGGTCCGCTTCGCCTGACCTACCCTGAAAAGCGTGCTGCACGTCGATCAGATCCGCGCCGTCACCTCGGCTGTTCCGGCGACGCTGGCGGCGGGAGGCGAGAGCGCCCCGCCGCCGTTCACGGTGACCCGGGTGTTCACCGAGACGCGGCTGGACAGCTGGCTCACGCTGGGCATCGTCCTGGCCGCCGGCCTCTACCTCTACGGGGTGCACCGGCTGCGGCTGCGCGGCGACCGCTGGCCGGTCGTCCGTACCGTGTCGTTCCTCGGCCCCGGCCTCGGCGGCATCGCGCTGGTCACGCTCACCGGCCTCGGCGCGTACGACACCGCCCTGCTCTCGGTGCACATGGTGCAGCACATGGTGCTGTCGATGATCGCGCCGATCTTCCTGGCGCTCGGCGCCCCGATGACGCTGGCGCTGCGCACGCTCCCGGCACGGCCCCGCAAGCGGCTGCTCGCGATCGTGCACAGCAAGGTGATCCGGATCTACACCTTCCCGCTTGTGGCGTTCGCCATCTTCGTGGTGAACCCGTTCGCGCTGTACTTCACCGACCTCTACGAGTTCACCCTGCGCCACGACTGGGCGCACGAACTGGTCCACGCGCACTTCATCGCCACCGGCTGCGTCTTCTTCTGGCCCCTGCTCGGCCTGGACCCGCTGCCCGGCCGCTGGCCGTACCCGGGGCGTGCGCTGCTCATGCTGCTCTCGGTGCCGTTCCACACCGTCCTCGGCCTGACCATCATGCAGAGCACCACGCTGTTCGGCGGCGACTGGTACCCGTCGCTGAACCTTTATTGGTCCGACCCCTGGAACGACCAGGTGGTGGCCGGCGGCATCCTGTGGGCCGGCGGCGAGTTCGTCAGCGTCACCATGCTCGCCGTCCTGGTCGTCCAGTGGGTCAGGCAGTCCGAGCGCGAGGCCCGCCGGCTCGACCGCGAGCTGGACCGCCAGGAGGCCCGCGAGCGCGCCGCGGAGGCCAGCGCCTGAGGCCGGGTCAGTGGTACGCCCCGAGCCCGCCCGGGCGGGGCGACGACCCGGATGTGACGACCGCTACGATCAGCGGGCAGCTACGAGGTGGGAGCCACGTCACGATGAGCGATCGTCTTTGCACCGTCCTGCTCTACAGCGACGACCCGAAGGTCCGCGACCGGATGCGGCTGGCCGTGGGCACCCGGCCGGCGCCCGGGCTCGAGGTCGAGTTCGTCGAGGCCGACGACTACGACGCCTGCGTCCGGCTGGTCGACGACTACGAGATCGACCTGCTCCTGCTCGACGGCGAGGCGACCCCTGGCGGCGGCATCGGCATCGCCCGCCAGATCAAGGACGACCGGGACGACGCGCCGCCGACCTGCGTGGTGCTCGCTCGCGCCGCCGACCGCTGGCTGGCCGCGTACGCCGAGGTCGACGCCACGCTCACCCACCCGCTCGACCCGGTGGTCGCCGGCAGCACCGTCGCGGAGCTGCTGCGCCGCACCCACGCCGCGGCCTGATCGCCCGGCCTCAGCGCGCCACGGCGACGCGGCCGTAGCGCGCCCCAACCGCTTTCCTCACGCCGCTCGGGAGGCCCGCCATGGGCGAACGGACCTGGCCGCTTCTGCTCAACGCGCTGCTGCGCGGCGAGGAGCTCTCCACCGCCGACACCGCGTGGGCGATGGGCGAGATCATGGCCGGCTCGGCCACCCCGGCCCAGATCGCCGGGTTCGCCGTGGCGCTGCGCACCAAGGGCGAGACCCCCGCCGAGCTGGGCGGCCTCGTCGAGGCCATGCTGACCCGGGCGGTGCCGGTGCACCTGCCCGAGGACGTACGCGCGACCGCGCTGGACGTGGTCGGCACCGGCGGCGACCTCGCCCACACGGTGAACATCTCCACCATGGCGGCGCTGGTGGTCGCCGGGGCGGGGGTCCGCGTGGTCAAGCACGGCAACCGGGCCGCCTCCTCCTCCTGCGGCACCGCGGACGTGCTGGAGCAGCTCGGCGTCTCCCTCGACCTGGCGCCCGAGCAGGTGGCCCGCTGCGTCACCGAGGCCGGCATCGGCTTCTGCTTCGCCGCCCGGTTCCACCCTGGCATGCGGCACACCGGCCCGGTCCGGCGCGAGATCGGCGTACCCACCGCCTTCAACTTCCTCGGCCCGCTGACCAACCCGGCGCGGCCCCGCGCGGGTGCCGTGGGTTGCTTCGACAAGCGGATGGCCCCGGTGATGGCCGCCGTCTTCGCGGCCCGGGGTGACTCCGCGATCGTGGTACGCGGCGAGGACGGCCTGGACGAGTTCAGCACCGGCGCCCCCACCCGGGTCTGGGTGGCGCAGCAGGGCACAGTCACGGAGGCGGTGTTGGACGCCACCGAGCTCGGCGTGCCCCGGGCCACCCTGGCCGACCTGCGCGGCGGGGACGCGGTCTACAACGCCGACGTGGTCCGCCGGCTGCTCGCCGGTGAGACCGGTCCGGTACGGGACGCGGTGCTGGTCAACGCCGCCGTCGCGCTGGCCACCCAGGGTCCGCTCGACGGCGACCTGTACGAGGTGCTGCGGGCCAACCTGGACCGGGCCGCCGAGGCGGTCGACTCGGGTTCCGCCGCGGCCGCGCTGGAGCGGTGGCTCGAGGTGGCGCGCACCGCCTGACGGCGGGGTTGTCGTACCCGCGTGCCAAACTACACGGGAGTTATTTTCCGTTTTCGGCAGTTGGTTCGGCCGAGCCGTCGCGCCGGCCGAGCCGCTTACCTGGCCGGACCTTTGGTCCGCCGGCCGCGTCTCACCGCACCGGCCGGTGCCCGGGAGCGAGAGGAGCCACCCGTGTCTGACCGCGAGCTGCACTGCGACACCTGCGCGGGCGTCGTGCCGTTCGAGGCGCCGCCGTGCGGCGACGGGCACGGCGCCGACTGCCCGGAGCTGATCTGCACCGGTTGCGGCGCGGCCGTGGTGATCGCCACGTTCGCCTTCCGCGAGACCCGCCTGGCGAGCCGCCGCGCACCTCGCCGGCCCTCCCACGCCCGGGCCGCCTGACAGTGAGGATGTAGCGGTGGGGTCACCCGGCCCGGTCTGACTCTGCTCCCTCCCCCGGCGACGCCCTTCCTCCGCCACGCCCGTCCACGCCGGGCCCGTCCACGCCGGGCCAATCCCGCGCTACGCCTTTCCTGTACCGCGCCCGATCCACGCCGCGCCCTTCCACGCCGCGCCCCTTGCGTGCACCGCCCCCGCCCCGCCCCCGCCCCGCCCCCGCCCCGCCGGCCCAACCGTCCGACGCGCGTGATCAAGGAGTTTCTGTCCGCCTGGACCACCGCGAGGGACACAAACTCCTTGATCACCGCCTGGTGATCGGGGGGTGGTGAGGGCTCTGCCATCCGAGGCGGCGATCAAGGGGTTTGCGTCTCTGACGGTGCGCGAAATCGCCCCAAACTCCTTGATCAACAGGGTCGGGCGGGGCGCGAGGCCCGTGCGCGCCGGGCGCCAGGCCGACGCGACAAGCCAAGCGGAACGACGGCTCTCGGCGAATGGAATTGTCGTATGGAACGCCGACCGACCCCGCCCGGGGGGTGATCATGAGGTTGCCGGGGACGAATAGGACCGCTGGTGCCGTCAACTTCATGATCGACGGGGCGAGGCCCAGGGCGGGAGAGCGCCTAGGGGGTGGAACGCCGCAGGCCCGCGGCCCCTGATGCGGGGCGCGGGCCTGCGGCGGCGCTTCGGGTCAGTGCTCGGCGGTACGGCGGGTGCCCGAGTAGTACTCGAACAGCAGCCCGCAGGTCGCGAAGACGACCGCCACCAGGCCCAGTCCCAGCAGCCAGAACTGCCAGAACACCAGGCCGAGGCCGGCGATCGCGGCGGCCAGCGCCAGACCGAACGGCCAGTAGCTGCCCGGGCTGAAGAAGCCGACCTCACCGGCACCGTCGGCGATCTCGCCGTCCGGCCGGTCCTCGGGGCGCAGATCGATCCGGCGGGAGACGAACCAGAAGAAGCCGCCGCACATCGAGGTGAGCAGGCCGGAGAGCATCAGCGCCACGGTGCCGATCCACTCGACCGCGCCGCTCTCGCCCCAGGTCCACAGCCCGTAGAGCATCGTGGCGCCGAACAGGAACACCGAAATGATGGTGAAGATCTTCCACTCGGTCTTCATGCCGAACCCCTCAGCTTCCCGCGCCGGCCGTCGCGTCGGACGGGTTGAAGTTGTTCGCGTCTCGCCGGGTGTCGAACGGCTTGGTCTCGGTGGCGTACTCCGGCTCACCGATGGCGCCGAGCGCCTCCTGGGTCGACTTGCCGGCCTTCTTGGCCGCCAGGAACTGGTCGTACCTCTCCGGCGAGACGACCCGCAGCTCGAAGTTCATGAAGGCGTGGTAGCTGCCGCACAGCTCGGCGCAGCGGCCGACGAACGCGCCCTCCTGGTCGATGCTGGAGACCTCGAACGTGTTGCGGATGTTGCCCGGCATGACGTCCCGCTTGAACAGCAGCTCCGGCACCCAGAACGAGTGGATGACGTCGCGGCTGGTCTCCTCGAACCGGATCGAGCGGCCGCTGGGCAGCACCAGCACCGGGATGACCTCGCTGGTGCCGAGCACCGAGGCGACGGTGTTGGCGTCACGGCCCTGACCGTCGCGGTAGTTGAACTGCCAGTTCCACTTGAACGCCACGACCTCGACGGTGACGTCCGGGTTCCTCGACTCCTTCACCACGTCGGTCTGCACGACAGCGGTGTAGTAGAAGAGGACGGAGACCACGAGGATCGGCGCGATGGTGTAGAGGAACTCCATCGGCAGGTTGTAGCGGGTCTGCACCGGCAGCTCGTTGCCGCGCTTGCGATAGCGGACCACGCACCAGAAGATCAGGCCCCACACGAACACGCCGACGGCGAGCGCCGCGATGCAGGACGCGATCCACAGGTCGTACATGCGGTGCGACTCGGGCGTGATGCCGCCCTGCGGCCAGCCGAAGCCGCCGAACGTCTTACCGACGTCACAGCCGGTGAGTGAGACCAGCAGCGCCGCCGCGCCGAGACCGAGCCCGGCGATTCGACCAGCACCACGCCGCCGGCGCCCACCGGCCCCCGGGGAAGCGCTGTGCCGTACGGCCGAGCGCCGTACCTCCGAACTCCTTGCGACCACCTGGTCCTGCCTCCCTAGCGCGCCGCGGCGGTTGTTCTCCCTGACACCGACGGCAAAGGCGTCACCGACGGTCGCAGATTACTCGACCATGACCGGCCAGGCCGTCTTGGGGTCGCTGTCCACCCCCATCGGGGGGATCTTGGGCGTAACCGGGCGATAGCGTGGAGCCTCATGAGCGTCTCCCCGGTCTACCTGGACGCCGCCAGCGCGGCACCGCTGCATCCGGTCGCGCGGCAGGCGCTGCTGGCCGCCCTGGACGACGGCTGGGCGGACCCGGCCCGGCTGTACGCGCCGGCCCGCCGGGCCCGCCGGCTCCTCGACGCCGCGCGGGAGGCCGCCGCGCAGACGCTCGGCGTCCGCGCCGACGAGGTGTCCTTCACCCCCAGCGGTACGGCGGCAGCACACGCCGCCGTCCTCGGTGGCCTGGCCGGGCGGCGCCGGGCCGGGGCGACGCTCGTGCACTCGGCGATCGAGCACTCGGCGGTGCTGCACGCCGCCCAGCGGCACACGGCCGGCGGCGGCGCGGCGGTGTCCGTACCCGTGGACCGGTCGGGCCGGCTGGACCTGGACGTCTGGGCGGCGGCGGTGGCCGCGCCCGGCGTTGCCCTCGCCGCCCTGATCGGGGCCAGTCACGAGGTGGGCACGGTGCAGCCGGTGCCCGCGGCGGCGGAGCTGTGCGCCGAGGCGGGAGTGCCGCTGTACGTGGACGCGGCGCAGCTGGCGGGCCGGGTGCCGCTGCCGTCGGGCTGGTCGGTGCTGACCGCCAGTGCGCACAAGTGGGGCGGGCCGCCCGGTGTCGGGCTGCTCGTGGTCCGCAAGGGCACCCGGTGGGAGTCGCCGTACCCGGCCGACGAGCGGGAGTCGGGGCGTACCCCGGGCGTGGTGAACCTGCCGGCGGTGGTCGCGGCGGCGGCGAGCCTGCGCGCGGCGGCGGCCGACGCGGCGGCGGAGGCGGCCCGGCTGGGTCCGCTGGTGGACCGGATCCGGGCGCGGGTGGCGGCCGAGGTGCCGGACGTGGAGGTGGTCGGCGACCCGGTGGACCGGTTGCCGCACCTGGTGACGTTCTCCTGCCTGTACGTCGACGGCGAGGCGTTGCTGCACGCGCTGGACCGGCGCGGGTTCGCGGTGTCCTCCGGCTCGTCGTGCACGTCGTCGACGTTGCGCCCGTCACACGTGCTGGAGGCGATGGGGGTGCTGTCGCACGGCAACGTGCGGGTGTCGCTGCACCGGGAGACCACCGAGGCGGACGTGGAGCGGTTCCTGGCCGAGCTGCCCGGGATCGTGGCGGACCTGCGGGCGGAAGCGGGGGTGACGGACCTGTGAGCGCGAGGAGTGAGCCGCTCCTGCGAGCCCCGCAGTCGCGAACGGAGACGGACCTGTGAGTGAGCCGGACGAGGTGCTGGACTGCCGGGGGCAGCGGTGCCCGCTGCCGGTGATCAATCTCGCCCGGCTGGTGCCCGGCCTGCCGCCCGGCGCGGTGGTGCGGGTGCTCGCGGACGACCCGGCCGCGGCGGTGGACATCCCGGCGTGGTGCCGGATGCGCGGCCACGAGTTCCTCGCCGAGCGCCCGGGCCCCGCCTACGACGTCCGGGTGTAAGGAAGGGCCCCCTCTTAACGCCTCGGGTAGAGGAAGGGCCCCTTGTTAACGCCCGGCGCGTCAGCGCAGGTAGGCGAGGATGCCGGGCAGCGGGTCGGCCACCACGGCGGTGTCTACCACCAGGCGCGGGCCGATCAGCGGCTCGTACTCGGCCCGGCGGCGCAGCGTCTGCTCCCAGGTGCCGTGCTCCTCGGGCGGGCGGGCCTCGACCCGGCGGCGGTGCTCCTCCTCGTCGCCGCAGTGCACCTCGATCACCCGCAGCGGCACGCCCGCCCGCTCGGCCACGTCGTGCCAGAGACCCCGGGCGCTGGCGACCGGGTTCACCGCGTCGACCACCACGCTGAGCCCGAGGCCGAGCTGCACCTCGGCCAGCCCGGCGACCGCGCCGTAGGCGGCCATGCCGGGTACGTCGCCGGTGAGGCCGTAGCGGTGCAGGGCCCGCTCGACCGGGTCGACCGGCAGGACCGGGGCGCGCAGGGCGGCGCCGACCCGGGCGGCGAGCGTGGTCTTGCCCACGCCCGGCAGCCCGGCGAACGCGACGAGCACCGGGCCGCCGGAGCCGGGGCGGGCACCCGGGTCCACCCCTCCGGCCGGCACCGCCGGGCCGGTCACAGCAGGTGCGGCCGGACGTCCTCGGCGGCCACGTCACCGTACGACTCGGCGAGTCGCTTCACGAACAGGTCGCGGCGGACCTCGTACTCCTGGCCGCCGAAGTTCTCCAGCACGAGCGTGGCGAGCAGGCAGCCGACCTGGGCCGCCCGCTCCAGGCCGACGCCCCAGTCGAGCGCGGCGAAGAAACCGGCCCGGAAGCCGTCGCCGACACCGGTCGGGTCGACCGCCTGGATCTCCCGCGCGATCGGCACCCGGATCGTGCCGATCTCCCGGCCGGCGATCTCCACGCCCTGCTTGCCGAGCGTGGTGACCCGCACCCTGACCCGGTCCAGCAGCTGCTCGTCGGTGAGGCCGGCCTTGCTCTGCAGCAGGGACTTCTCGTACTCGTTGGTCATCAGGTAGTCGGCGCCGTCGATGAGGCCGAGCACGTCGTCGCCGTCCATCCGGGCGAGCTGCTGCGACGGGTCGGCGACGAAGGAGTAGCCGCGGTCCCGGCACTCGCCGGAGTGCCTGATCATCGCGGCCGGGTCGTTGGCGCTGACCAGCACCAGGTCCAGGCCGCCGAGGCGCTGCGCCACCGGGGCCAGCTCGATGTTGCGGGCCTCGCTCATCGCCCCGGCGTAGAAGGAGGCGATCTGGCACATGTCGGTGTCGGTGGTGCAGACGAAGCGTGCCGTGTGCGCGACCTCGCTGACGTGCACCGAGTCGCAGTCGACGCCGTGGCGTTCCAGCCAGGAGCGGTAGTCGGCGAAGTCGGCGCCGACCGCGCCGAGCAGCACCGGGCGCAGCCCGAGCTGGGCCATGCCGAAGGCGATGTTCGCCGCGGTGCCGCCGCGCCGGAGCACCAGTTCGTCGACGAGGAAGGACAGCGAGACCTTGTCGAGCTGGTCGGCGATGAGCTGGTCGGCGAATCGGCCGGGGAAGCTCATCAGGTGGTCGGTCGCGATCGAGCCGGTCACGGCGATCTTCATGTCAACCCTCGGGGTCGGGAGCACGGCGCGGTCAGCCTACCGGCCCCCGGGCCGGGTGGACGGCGGTCGGTCACCAACCGGTCGGCCGGCGCACATCCGGACGTCACACACCCGGGGTACGACGAAGCGGCGGGCCGCCCCACCCGGGGACGGCCCGCCGCTTCCGGCCGGTCTGCCGACTCAGCTGAAGGAGTCGCCGCAGGCGCAGGAGTTGCCCGCGTTCGGGTTGTCGATGGTGAAGCCCTGGGCGTCGATCCGGTCGGCGAAGTCGATGGTGGCGCCGGCCAGGTAGGGGGCGCTCATCCGGTCGACGACGACCTCGACACCGTCGAAGTCGGTGACGACGTCACCGTCGAGCGAGCGCTCGTCGAAGAACAGCTGGTACCGCAGGCCGGAGCAGCCACCCGGCTGCACGGCGACCCGGAGCCGCAGGTCGTCACGGCCCTCCTGCTCGATCAGGGCCTTGACCTTCTGCGCCGCGACGTCGGTGAGGACGACGGTGCTGGGGGCCTTGGCCTCGGTCGACTCGGTCTGCGCTGGCGTGGTCACGTGGAAGTCTCCCTGCGCGGTATGAGGTCCGGACGTCCTGGCCAACGCGGTACGTCCGCCAGTGATTCCCGGTGTGGTCCGTCTGTCGATCGTACGCCGCCTCCGGCGTCACCACCCGGCGGCGTGACCAGCGGAACCGGTCAGCGGCTCCACTGCCGCGCCAGGCGGGCGCCGAGCGCGCGAAGACCTTCGGCCGGGCGGGTCATCGCCGCGTCCACTCCCCCGCGTTCCTCGCCGCCGAAGTGCTCCACGAGGCTGTGCGCCTCGGTGACGCCGGCCGCCGCCGCCTCCCGCCGCCCGGTGCTCACCCGTCCCGCCAGCACCACGCAGGGCACGCCCCGGTCCCGGGCCGCCCCGGCCACACCGGCGACCACCTTGCCGCGCAGCGACTGGTGGTCGAACGAACCCTCACCGGTGACCACCAGGTCGGCGGCGTCGAGCGCGGCGTCCAGGCCCACCGCGCGGGTGACCAGGCCGATGCCGGACTCGCACCGGCCGCCGAGCGCCAGCACCGCCGCGCCGAGGCCGCCGGCGGCGCCGCCGCCGGGCAGCGCGCCCAGCCCGGCCGGGCAGCCCGGCAGCCGCTGCGTCAGCACCTCCGCCCAGCGGGTCAGCGCGGCGTCCAGCAGCAGCACGTCGGCCCGGTCGGCGCCCTTCTGCGGGCCGAAGACACTGCTCGCGCCGTGCAGCCCCAGCAGCGGGTTGTCCACGTCGGTGGCGGCGACGAGCGTCGCGCCGCGCAGCCGGGGCTCTCCGTCGAGCGCGGCCACCCCGGCGAGCGCCGCGCCGCCGTACGGCAGGGCCCGGCCGGCGCCGTCCAGCGGCGTGACACCCAGCGGTACGAGCATCCCGGCGCCGCCGTCGTTGGTGGCCGAGCCGCCCAGCCCCACCACCACCGTCCGCGCGCCCGCCTCGACCGCGGCGGCGGCGAGCAGCCCCACCCCGTACGAGGTGGTGGCCTTCGGGTCGCGTTCGGCGGCGGTGAGCAGGTGCAGTCCGCACGCCTGCGCGCTCTCCAGGTACGCCGTGCCGTCGTCGGTGAGCAGGATCTCACCGGCGGCCGGGCGGCCCAGCGGGTCGACGGTGGGCACCGGCACCCGGCGCCCGCCGAGCGCTCCGGCGAGCACGTCGACGAACCCGGGCCCGCCGTCGGCGAGTGGCCGGACCAGCAGGTCGTCGCCGGGGGCGACGTCATGCCAGCCGTCGGCCACCGCGGCGGCCACGTCGGGGGCCGACAGCGTGCCGGCGAACTTGTCCGGACAGAGCAGCACGCGCATGCGCAGCAGTGTGGCAGGCCACATCCGAGGCGGCTGCGGCGCGGGCACGCTGTGGGACCATGGGGTCGTGACTTCGACCTGGGTTGAGCCGTCCAACACCGCCACGGCGCTGCTGCTTCTCGGCCGCGGCAGCGACACCGCCACCGAGCGTGGCGTGGAGTGTCCGGGTGATCTTCCCGCGCCGAGCGACCCCGATCTGGTGGCCCGCGCCGCCGCCGCGAAGGCGGCGCTCGGCACGAAGGTGTTCGTCCTGGGCCACCACTACCAGCGCGACGAGGTGATCCAGTTCGCCGACGTGACCGGCGACTCGTTCAAGCTGGCCCGGGAGGCGGCCGCCCGCCCGGACGCGGAGTACATCGTCTTCTGCGGCGTGCACTTCATGGCCGAGAGCGCGGACATCCTCACCTCGGACGCGCAGAAGGTGATCCTGCCCGACCTGGCCGCCGGCTGCTCGATGGCTGACATGGCGGTGCTGACGCAGGTCGAGACCGCGTGGGACACGCTCACCGACCTGGGCATCGCGGCGGAGACCGTGCCGGTGACGTACATGAACTCGTCGGCCGACATCAAGGGTTTCGTCGGCCGCAACGGCGGCGTGGTGTGCACCTCGTCGAACGCCAAGCGGGCCCTGGACTGGGCCTTCGAGCAGGGCCGCAAGGTGCTGTTCCTGCCCGATCAGCACCTCGGCCGCAACACCGCGGTGCTGGAGATGGGCTTCTCGCTCGACGACTGCGTGCTCTACGACCCGCACAAGCCGGGCGGCGGGCTGACACCGGAGCAGCTGCGCGACGCGAAGATGATCCTGTGGCGCGGTCACTGCTCGGTGCACGGCCGCTTCACGCTCGACAGCGTCAACGACGTACGCGAGCGGGTGCCGGGCGTGAACGTGCTCGTGCACCCGGAGTGCCGCCACGAGGTGGTGAACGCCGCCGACCTGGTCGGCTCGACCGAGTTCATCATCAGGACGATCGAGGCGGCCCCGGCCGGCTCGGCGTGGGCGGTGGGCACCGAGCTGAACCTGGTACGCCGGCTCGCGCTGGCCCACCCGGACAAGCAGATCATGTTCCTCGACCGGGCGGTCTGCTACTGCTCGACGATGAACCGGATCGACCTGCCGCACCTGGTGTGGGCGCTGGAGGAGCTGGTCGCCGGGCGCGTGGTCAACCAGATCACCGTCGACCCGGAGACCGCCCGACACGCCCGGTCGGCGCTGGACCAGATGCTCGCCCTTCCGGGAGCCTGATCACCGTCGGTGACCTTGCTGGCACGGAAACGCACCGGACACCCCGGTTCGTGCCCTCGCTGGTGATGTGACCGATTCCATTCCCGTCACGGAGGGCTATGCTGCCGGGGCGACGACACACGCGGCCCGTTTTCCCATGACCGCGTTCCGGGTAGCGATGAACTTCGTGCGCCCATCACTAGACACGGCAGCACCCAACGCGCTGGAGGTTGCGTTGACCGACGACGTCCTGGTCGTACACGGAGGCACTCCGCTTGAAGGGCGGATCCGCGTGCGCGGCGCGAAGAACCTGGTGTCCAAGGCGATGGTGGCCGCCCTGCTGGGCGACACACCGAGCCGGCTGTTCGACGTGCCGCGCATCCGTGACGTCGAGGTGGTCCGCGGTCTGCTCGGCCTGCACGGCGTCAAGGTCAGCGACGGCGACGAGGAGGGCGAGCTCGTCTTCGACCCCACGAATGTCGAGAGCGCCAGCACCGACCAGATCAACGTGCACGCCGGGTCCAGCCGGATCCCGATCCTCTTCTGCGGCCCGCTGCTGCACCGGCTCGGCCACGCCTTCATCCCCGACCTGGGCGGCTGCCACATCGGCCCGCGCCCGATCGACTTCCACCTCCAGGCGCTGCGCGAGTTCGGCGCCACCGTCGAGAAGACCCCGGAGGGCCTGCACCTGTCCGCCCCGAACGGGCTGCACGGCACGAAGTTCGCGCTGCCGTACCCGAGCGTGGGCGCCACCGAGCAGGTGCTGCTCACCGCGGTGATGGCCGAGGGCGTCACCGAGCTGCGCAACGCGGCCGTCGAACCGGAGATCATCGACCTCATCTGCGTGCTCCAGAAGATGGGCGCGATCATCAAGGTGCACACCGACCGGGTGATCGAGATCCAGGGCGTCAAGCGGCTGCACGGCTACACCCACCGGCCGATCCCGGACCGGATCGAGGCGGCGAGCTGGGCGGCGGCGGCGCTGGCGACCCGCGGTCACGTCGAGGTGCTGGGCGCCCAGCAGGCCGACATGATGACCTTCCTGAACATCTTCCGGTCGGTCGGCGGCGAGTACGAGGTCACCGACCTGCGCCCGCCGCGCGGCGGCAGCCCGGGCCAGGAGGGCGGCATCCGGTTCTGGCACCCGGGCGGCGAACTGAACGCGGTGGCGCTGGAGACCGACGTGCACCCCGGTTTCATGACCGACTGGCAGCAGCCGCTGGTGGTCGCGCTCACCCAGGCCCGGGGCCTGTCGATCGTCCACGAGACGGTCTACGAGCAGCGGCTCGGCTACACCGAGGCGCTGAACACGATGGGCGCCAACATCCAGGTCTACCGGGACTGCCTCGGCGGCACCCCGTGCCGCTTCGGCCGGCGCAACTTCAAGCACTCCGCGGTGATCGCCGGGCCGAGCAAGCTGCACGCGGCCGACCTGGTCATCCCGGACCTGCGGGCCGGGTTCAGCCACCTGATCGCGGCGCTGGCCGCCGAGGGCACCTCCCGAGTGTACGGCGTGGACCTGATCAACCGCGGTTACGAGGACTTCGAGGCCAAGCTGGCCGACCTCGGCGCGCACGTCGAGCGCCCCTGACCGTCCCGCGTCCTCGATCGGCCGTGCCCGGTGCACCCGTGATGTGCACCGGGCGCGGCCGGTTGGCTACCCTTGCCGCGTGCCGTCGCTGTTTCGCCGCAAGTCCGCCGACCTCGTCGAGGAGTCCGTCACCACTGTGGCGACCGACGAGGAGTCCGCCGCCGCCCGCCCCCGGGGCTACACGCCCAGCAAGAAGGAGCTCGGGCAGGTCACGCCGAAGCGCCCGGTCGCCGGTCGCCGACCGACCGGGCCGGCCAAGCCGCTGACCAAGGAGGAGGCCCGCGCGCAGCGCCGTGCCGCCCGCGCCGAGGCCGCCGCCGAGTTCCGCCGCGAGGGCGGCCCGCGTGACCGGGGCCCGGAGCGGCTGCTGGCCCGCAACGTGGTCGACTCCCGGCGGACGATCGGCACCTGGTTCTTCGGCGGCGCGCTGATCGTGCTGTTCGGCTCCAACCAGGCCATGCCGCCGATCGTGCGGCTGCTGTCGAACGTGCTCTGGGGTGCGCTGGCCCTCGGCGTGCTGATCGACTCGATCCTGATCTCCCGGAAGATCAAGCGGCTGGTCCGCGAGCGCTTCCCGAAGAGCACCGAGAAACTCGGCTCGCTCTACTTCTACGCGATCATGCGGTCGATCACGTTCCGCCGGATGCGCGCACCAGCGCCGCGGGTGAACATCGGCGACCAGGTCTGACCGGACCGGCCCCGGATCGGCCCCTTCCGCCCCGGTGGGCCGGTGACGTCCGGCGGGGAGACCGGACCGCCGCCCGGCACGGCGGACGTACCGCGACGGCCAGCAGCGGCAGGGGCAGCGCGGCGAGCGCGAGCAGCACCGGCAGCAGCGGGGTCGCCAGCACGGCGAGACCGGCGCCGAGGAGCGCCACCCGGCTGGCCTCCCGGTCGCGCAGGCTCGGCAGCAGCAGGGCGGCCAGCCCGGCCGGGAACGCGGCGTCGAGCCCCAGGGCGGCCGGAACCCGGCGCGGTACGGCTCGCCGAGGCGCACACCCCGCGCAGTGTCGAGCACGTCGTGGTCGCCGCCGGGCGGATGCGGGACCGACCCGGTCGTGCTGGAGCCGGGCGACTACGCCACCTTCCCGGGCGACATCCCGCACCGGTACGAGGCGCTGGCCCCCGGCACCTTCGCCGTACTCGTCATGGAGCATCCATGAGCGCGGCCGGGGCCCGGTAGAGCCGGGCCACCACCTCCTCGATGTCCGGCTCGACGATCGAGATGTCCCGCAGCGTGGTCAGTCCGGCCAGCCCGGCCACCACCTCGGCGACGCTCGCCCGCTCCAGCGCGAAGACCAGCCGCCGCCCGTCCGCCTCCACCCGCTGCACCGGCGCGCCGGGCAGCACCGGCGGTTCGGGTAGCGCCGCGTCCAGCTCGGCGACCACCATCCGGCGCGAGCCGTACCGGCGGTGCAACTCGGCGATCGACCCGTCGTGCACCACCCGCCCGTGGTCGATCACCACGAGCCGCCGGCACAGCCGCTCGATGTCGGCCAGGTCGTGCGTGGTGAGCACGAGCGTGGTGTCCCCGGCCCGGCCCAGCTCGGCCAGGAAACCGCGTACCGCCTGCTTGCTGACCACGTCCAGGCCGATCGTCGGCTCGTCCAGGAACAGCACCTCCGGGCCGTGCAGCAGCGCCGCGGTCAGCTCGCCGCGCATCCGCTGACCCAGCGAGAGCTGCCGGACCGGGGTGTCCAGGAACGCGTCCAGGTCGAGCAGGTCCCGGCAGCGGGCCAGCCGGGCCGCGTGCTCGCCGGCGCGCACCCGGTAGACGTGCCGGAGCAGGTCGAACGAGTCCCGCAGCGGCAGGTCCCACCAGAGCTGCGAGCGCTGCCCGAACACCACCCCGATGCGCAGCGCCAGCCGCGTCCGGTCGGCCACCGGCCGCAGCCCGCACACCCGGGCCCGCCCCGCCGACGGGGTCAGCACGCCGGTGAGCATCTTCAGCGTGGTCGACTTCCCGGCGCCGTTCGGGCCGATGCAGCCGAGCATCTCGCCGCGCTCCACCCGCAGGTCGACCCCGTCGACGGCGGTCACCGTCCGCTTCTCGCGCCGCAGCGGCCCGGCCTTCACCCGGACCGTGAACTCCTTGCGCAGCCCGTCCATCTCGATGACGCTCATGACCCCGTACTCCGGTAGTGACGGACGCCGACGCGCCAGGCCAGGGCGGCCAGCGCCGCCGCGACCACGGCGACGCCCGGCGCGGCCCAGCCCGCCCAGGACGGCAGGCCGAGCGGGTCGGCGCGGCCCAGCAGCGCCAGCGCCGGGTGGTAACTGACGAAGGCGAACCCCATCCCGTACGCGAACAGCGCGCGGAACCAGCCGCCGTAGACGGTGATCGGGTACGAGGTGAAGTCGCGACCGCCGTAGGTCACCGCGTTTGCCAGCTCGCCCGAGTCGACCCAGTAGAACGACACGGTGGCGGTCATGACGAAGACCGAGCCGAAGAAGACCGCGGCGGCCGGCGGGGCGGCCACCGCCAGCGCGACCCGCCCCGGTGTCCAGTCGATGTCGGCCGAGACGAGCGCGAACAGCAGCACTGCGAGCCCGAACACGGCCCGGGACAGCTTGCGCAGCGGCAGGTCCATCAGCAGCAGTTGCGGCAGCGCCCCGAGCGGGCGCACCAGCACGGCGTCGAAGAGGCCGGTGCGCACGTACCGGGGAAGCCGTTCGATGTTGCCGACCAGCAGGTCGGCGGTGGCGAAGCCGCACGACGACAGGCCGACCACGACGAGCGTCTCGCGCAGCGTGAAGCCGCCCAGCTCCCGCGTCACACCGAAGATCACCAGGACGGTCACCACGTCGAACACGGTGGCGCCCACGTTGCCGACCAGGTCCACCACGAACGACGTGCGGTACGCCGCCTGCGAGCGCGCCTGCGCGCCGAGCAGCGCCCGGTACGCGCGCAACCCAGCCAGATCAGCCACCCCGGGCGCGCTGCCGCGCTCAGCCACCCCGGGCGCGCTGCCGCGCTCAGCCACCCTGGACCACCAGGCGGCGCTCGGCGCGGCGCTGGACCAGCCGGCACAGGGCCAGCAGCAGCACCGCCCAGCCGGCCTGCACACCGATCAGGGTGAGACCGGTGGACATCGGCTCCCGCTCGACGAGCACGTCCAGCGGCACCTGGAGGATGCTGGGGAACGGCGTGGCGTACCGCAGGACCGCCTCCAGCGGGCCGGGCAGGAAGCCCAGCGGGAAGTAGAGCCCGGCCAGCACGCCCGAGCCGAGCGTCCACAGGATCATCGGGCCCCGGACGTCCTGCAACCAGTACGCGGTGGCGTTGACCAGGTAGCGGCAACCGAAGCAGACCACCACCGCGAGCAGCGCGGAGAGCAGGAACAGCGGCACCGTGGCCCAGTGCCGGGGCAGGTACACCGCGAAGAAGAACGGGCCGACCACCAGCGGCGGCACCAGCCGGGCCAGCGACGCGAACCCGGCCCGGCCCAGGTCGGTGGCGAGATAGCTGGTCACCGGGTGCACCGGCCGCAGCAGGTCGGCGGCCACCTCGCCGGTGCGGATCCGGTCGGCCAGATCGGTCCAGCCCCAGATGGCGATGACCGCCAGCAGCCCCTGCCCGGCCCAGACGAACGTGGCGAGCTGGGCCCTGTCGTACCCGGCCACGGTGCCCGCCGCGCCGGTCGCCGCGAGGAAGACGTAGCAGCGTAGGAAGCCGAACACGGTGTTTGTGCACAGCCCCGCCACGGCGGCCTGGCGGTAGGTCGCGTGCCGCCGGAACCCGGCCGCCGCGATCGCGCCGAATGTCCGAAACCATGGGGTAACGTGTGCGCCGGTGGGCGGTGCCACAGTGGCGGTGACCGAGCCCACGCCGTTACCCTCCTTCCGCAGCCACGACGTGCTGGACCGGGCGACTGTACCGGCATGTCCGGCGCCCCAGCGCGAGATTTTCCGA
Organism: Micromonospora marina; assembly: GCF_900091565.1. Lineage (GTDB taxonomy): Bacteria > Actinomycetota > Actinomycetes > Mycobacteriales > Micromonosporaceae > Micromonospora > Micromonospora marina. The sequence continues at coordinate 59,069 of NZ_FMCV01000026.1, forward strand.
TGAGGTGACACCGCCGTGAGCGAGCGACGCGAGCCGGCCCCGGGGCCGTGCCACGCGAGCGGCGGGAGGGGTTGCCGATGAGTGGCTGGGGCAGCTGGCGCGAGCCGGCCGAACCGGCCTGGGCCGCCGAGCCCACCCACGAATGGCAGCCGCAGTTCCCCGGGCAGCGCTACCCCGGCGACATCGGCATCGAGAACCTGACGCCGCGCCCGCGCGCCGTGGTCGGCCGCGCCGAGGTACGCCCGGTCAGCCCCGCGCCCGGCGAGGACGCGCACCCGGTGAGCCCCGCCGGTGCCTGGCCCTCGCGGGACGAGAGCGGGCGGCCGGTGAGTCCGGCCGGTCCACGTGACGCCCACCCGGTCAGCCCGGCCGGTCCACGCGGCGCGTACCCGACCAGCCCGGCGGTCCCGCCCGGCGCGTACCCGACCAGCCCGGCGGTCCCGCCCGGCGTACACCCGACCGGCCCGGCCGGGCTACGGGGCGCGCATCCGGACGGACCGGCAGGACCACGCGGCGGGCACACAGACGGGCCGGCCGCCTCGCGCTGGGCGTACCCGGTCGGTTCCGCCGGTCCCGGCGGACAGCGCCCGCCGGGACCGGGCGAGCGGCGCGGACGTTCGGACGGCCCCGGCGCGGACGGCCGGGAGCCCCACCGCCCCGGTCCGCCGCCGGAGCGGCTCGACCAACGCTGGGTACGCCCCGACGGACCCCCGCGCCGGGCCGTCCAGCCCGGCTGGATGGCGGAGCCGAACGAGACCCCGCACCCCGCCCCGCGCTGGACCGATCGCCCGGCGGACGGCAGGCGCGCCCCGGCCGACGGTCGTCCGGCGGCTTCCGGCGAACGATGGGACTCGCCCGACGGTCACCAGGACCACTTCCCGGGCGGGCGCCGCGAACCCCGGCCCGACGGGCGCCACCGCCCGTTCGCGGAGCCGTCACCGAACGATCCCGACCGTGGTCGGCGTGGTCCCGGCCTCGACCGGCGCGACGATGCGGTGCCACAGCCGGAGCGGAGCGCGGCCGGCTGGAGCGAGCCGGGCCGGCGGGAACCCGGCTGGAGCGGGCCGGGTCGCGACGAACGGCGTGAACCCGGCCGTGACGGCTGGCGGGAGCCCGGCCCGCGTCCCCCCGCGGACCGGCGAGAACCGGCGGGTGGCCGGTGGGACGACCGCGCGCCGGGCCGCGAGGCTGCCGCGTATCCGGACACCCGGCGCCGGGTGCCGGAGAACGGGCGGCCCGCGCAACCCGACCGCCACGTCCCGCAGGGACACCGTCCGGCTGACCCGCCAGCCACCGCCCCGACACGGCCGGGCGCCGACCAGCGTTGGCAGCGCCCGCCGGCCGACCGGTCCCGCCCGCACCAGGGCGAGTGGCCGATCGTCGAGCCACACCCCCGGCCGGAGCCCGACGCGCACCGGCCGGACGAGCGGCACCGCCCGACCGTGGATCGGCCGGTACCGTCCCGGCACCCGATGCCACCCGCCGACGCCCCACGCCCCGACGCGCGCCGCCCCGAACAGGACGGTTCTCCTCGTCCGGACCCACGCGACGCCCGGCCTGCCCGCCCTGGCACCCAGCCCGGCGGCACCGGTCATTCTCAGCCGCACGCCTCCCGGCCGTCCCCCGCCCCGGCGCGCCCGGACACCGCCCCGTCACGTGCGGAGGCCGGTGGCGCGCAGCCGGAGCAGGACCGTCGCCGGTCGGACGGGGTCGCCGCCCGTCCGGATCAGCAGTGGCCGGTACGGCCCGACGAGCGCCCGTCGGCGTCCCCGGCCCAGACGGCCCCACGCCCGGACGGGTCCTGGACGGCGTCCCCGGACCAGACGGCCGCACGCCCGAACGAGCCCGGGACGACTCGGCCGGACGAGCGCCGGACACCGCCGGACGCACCGACGACGGCGCGGCCCGGGCAATGGCCCGACGCTCGTCCGGTCCGTGGAACCGACGGCCGGGCCGCACCCCCGGCCGTGTCGGCCGGACACCCGCCCGCCGACGCCCGTCCCCGTCCCGTCCCGGCGGCGCCGGATCCGCCCGCTGCAACCCGCCCGCCCGTGCACCCCGGCGACGGTTCGCCGTCGACCGGCGACACCCCGCTACGGCCCGTGCCGCCTGCCGATGCGGACGAGCAGCAGCGGATGCCGGCACCGGCCCCGTTCGATGTGCCTTCCGGTCAGACGTTCCGCGCGCCCGCGGGCCCGATGGCCGGCACGCATGCGGGGCCCACTTCCGTCGTGCCCGCGGGCCCGACGGCCGGCACGACTGCGGATTCCCGGTCCGGCGTGCCCGCTTCCGCGAGCCCGGCGACCAGCGCACCCGTCTCGGGCGTACCGGAATCCAGCAGGCCCGTCTCCGGGGCGCCCGCCGCGGGCATGCCGGGCGCCGACGCGCCTGTCTCCGGTCCGGCCACGCCGGTCGCCGGCCGGCCCAGCGACGGTACGCAGACTCCGATCGGCACCGGAGGGGCGCAGCGAAGCGGGGAGCCCACCCGCCCCACGCCGTCGCGGGGACGGACGGAGGAGCCGCAGGGCCCGGCTCCAGCCGTGCCGGCCACCGGCACCCGACCCGTGCCGGGCCCGGATGCCAGCCGTCGCGACGTCGACGCGTCACCCCGGGCGTTCACCCGGTCCACGCCGGACACGGACGCCGGCCGGTCCGAAGCCGACGTGCCCGCCCAGCCCGCGCAGGGCACGGATCGCCCCGGAGCCGACGCGCGCACCCGGCCCACCCAAGGCACAGATCGCCCCGAACCCGACGCGCCCTCCGACGGTCTCGGAGCCGAAGCGTCCCCGCACCGCAGCGACGAGCCGTCGGAGAACGGCCGCTCGGGAAGGAAGACCGGCCCGCCCTCCCCCGGCGCGAAGGCGTGGTTCCAGCCGGCCCAGCCCGCCCGGCCCGCAGAAGCACCGGAGCCGCCGGAGATCTTCCGCGATTCCGGCCCCTCTGGGGGCCGTTTCGTACCAAGATCTCTGTCCGACCACGACTCGATCGAACGCCCCGCCGTGGTGGCGGCTGCTCCGGAAGCCGTGACGGAGGCGCCGGGCGTGACGGAGACGGCGGGCGTGACGGAGACGGCGGGACTCGATGCCGCAGCAACAGCGGCAGGTGCTCCCGCGCCGGGGCCGAGCGCCGGTCCGGTACCAGCGTCCACCGCCGACCCGGCCGCGCCCCTGCCCGACTCTGCACCGTCCCCGATAGCTACGCCGTTCCCCACCATCCCACCGGGCGACGCTGACCCGCCGCTCCCGGCCGCCGCTTCGCCCGGCACCGCCGACAGACGTCAGGACGGCGCGGCACCGCAGGCCACCGCCGACGAGACGGCACCGCAAACCACCGCCAACCACCCGGCAACGCAGGCCACCGCCGATCCCACGGCACCAGAGACCACCACCGACCGTCCGACACCTGAGACGGCCACCGACCACACGGCACCAGAGACCACCGCCGACCGCACCGGGTCCGCCCCGCCCGCTCCTCAGCAGGTCGGCACGGCGGCCGACGCCGCGCCCGCGCGGCCTTCGCCCACCGCTGAGGAGATCGCCGCCCCCGGCATCGCGCCCGCCGAGCACGGCGGCGCCCCGGCCGGCACCGCGGGCACCGGCCCGGCCGAACAGCCACTCGCCGACACCGGCCACAGCGACGCCGTCGGCGACGGGCCAGAGCGCGCCGACGACCACGAACACGCCCCGCCCGCGCAACAGAAACAGGCGCCGACCCACGACGGCGGCGCGGCCGACGCCGACGAGGCGCGGGAACCGCGTACCCCCGACGCCGCAACCGGCGACGACGCGGGCCCGGCGGCGGAGGCCGAACCGCCGTCCCCGGTGGAACCGGAGCAGGCCCTCGCCGCGGTCGGCTGGGAACTGGATCCGCGTACGCTGCGCGAGCAGGCCCCCGACCCGGCCCGGTTGCGGATGATCCGGGACGGGCTCACCGGCAAACTGGACACCACGCTCGACAACCGGAGCCGGGCCCGGCTGCTCAGCCTGCGGTCGGTGGCGTCCCGGATCCTCGGTGACCTGGACGACGCGCTCGCCGACGCGCGGCTGGCCGTCACGTACGCGGAGGCCACCGGCGAGTTCCGGCGGACCGCGCTGGCCCGCGCGCGCCTCGCCGAGGCGCTGCGGTGGCGGGGGGACCACGCGGAGGCGGACCGGCTCTTCGCCGAGGCGAACTCGCCGGAGCTGCCGGACCGGCTGCGCGCGTTGCTGCACGAGCACGCCGGGCGGTGCTGCTACGACCAGGGGCGGCTGACCGAGGCGTGCCTGCACTTCGAGCGGGCGCTGGACCTGCGTCACGGCGAGGACCCGCAGCTCGGCGCCCGGGTCGAGGTGGCGCTGGACGCGGTCGCGGAGCGGGCCGCCGCGGACGGTTTCGGTCCGCCGCCGCGCCGGCCCGAGGAGGTGCTCGGCACCCCGCGCCTGCCGGTGGCGACGTTCGACGAGGAGCAGCAGCTCTGGGGGTATGCGAACGCCGACGGCGAGATGGTGATCGCACACCGGTACGCGGAGGCGCAGCCGTTCCACGAGGGGCTGGCCTGGGTACGGCGGCCGGAGGCGTCCCGGTGGGCGCTGATCGACACGTCCGGCACGGCGCTGATCGAGGCGAACAACGGCTACCGGTCGGTGGTGCCCTTCTCGGATGGGCTGTCCTGGGTGTCGATGGACGGCAAGGGCCGGTGGATGGCCGTCGACCGGATGAACATCGTGAAGATCCCGCCCGGGTACGAGGAGGCGCGGCCGTTCCGCAACGGCCTGGCGGCGGTACGGCAGAACGGCGGCTGGGGCGCGGTGGACCTGACCGGCGAGGTGGTGGTGCCGACCCGCTACCACCGTCTCGGCACGTCGCTGGTCGACGGCCGGGAGGTCGACGGGTTCACCGCGGACGGACTGGCGGTGGTCGAGCTGGCCGGCCGCCGGGGCGTGGTGGACCGGGCCGGCCGGGTGGTGGTGACACCGGCGTACCCGACGGTGGTGGTGCACCCGGTGGCGTTCCTGGTCGCCACCGAGTCGGGCCGGTGGGGCGCGCTGGACCGGCGCGGCGAGCCGCTCATCGACCCGGTACACCCCGGGCGCACGGCGGTGGTCGCGGAGATCGACCGGCTGCTCGCCGACGCCAGCCCGGTGCTCTGACCAGCGTCCGGCACGCCACCCGCAGCGGCGGCGCCCCGGTCCGTCAGCGACCGGCGCCCGGGCCGGCCGCTCCCGCCGTCGGCGGGGGGCCGAGCAGCTCGATGCCGTTGCGGGCGGCGGCGTGTCCGAGGGCGGCCGGGTCGATCGGCTCCGGGTCGGGCAGCCGGCGGTGCAGCGCGGGTACGCCTGCTTCCGCGGCGAATCGCTCGAACCCGGCCGGGGTGGTGATCTGGAGCGCGCGCAACGGCTCGTCCGGGCCGACCACGAAGGTGTGCGGCAGGCCCACCGGCAGCAGGACGAAGTCACCGGGGCCGGCGGCGAGCGTCTCGCCGTCGCAGTGGAACCGGGCGGTGCCGGACAGCAGGTAGAACATCTCGTCCTCGACCTGGTGGCGGTGCAGTGGCGGGGCGAAGCCGGGCGGGTTCACGAACTCGGCGACGGTGAGGCGGTCCCGGGTGTGCCGGCCGCCGGCCTTCAGCGTGCAGAGGTTGCCGAGGAACCAGTACGCCTCGCCGTCTTCGGGGCCGAGCAGGTAGGGGCGGACGGACATGAGCAGCCTCCAATTTCAGTGAATGCGAGAACATTCGATAGCCAGCAGTCTAGTGAATGCATTGTTAGTATCGCGAGGTCATGGCTGGAGTCAAGGACGGCAAGGCGACGCGCCCCTACCGCTCGGCGGTGCGCGAGGAGAGCGCCCGGCGTACCCGGCAGGCGGTGGTGCGGGCGGCGACCGACCTGTTCGTCACGCGCGGCTACGCGGCGACGTCGCTGGCCGACGTGGCCGCCGAGGCGGGCGTCGCCCGGCCCACCGTGTTCGCCGTGTTCGGCTCCAAGGCCGCCCTGCTGCGCCAGGTGCTCGACGAGGCGCTCGCCGGTGACGACGAGCCGGTGCCGGTGGCGCGCCGCCCCTGGTTCCAGCCGGTCTGGGAGGCGGCCGACCAGGGCGCGGCGCTCGACGCGTACGCCGGGGTCTGCACGCTGATCGGCCACCGCGCGGCCGGCGTCTTCGAGACGGTGCGCCGCGCCGCGGACGAGGCGCCCGAGGTGGCCGAACTGTGGGAGACGCTGCTGCGCAACCGCCGCGCGGGCGCCGACATGGTGGTCGACCGGCTGCTCAGCCTGGACGGCCCGCTCCGGCCGGACGCGGGCACCGGACGCGCGGTCGACGCGCTGTGGTTCTACAACGACCCGGCGCACTACGCGGCGCTGGTGCAGCGGTGCGGGTGGACGGAGGAGAGTTTCCGGCGGTGGCTCGCCGCCCGGATGCGCGACGCGCTGCTGGGGGCGTGAGCGCCGGACGGCGGCCGGGACCGGGCGGGTCTAGGGTCGGGAGCATGGAATTCCGTCACCTTGGCCGCTCCGGCCTGATGGTCAGCGAGATCTCGTACGGCAACTGGATCACCCACGGCTCGCAGGTCGAGGAGGACGCGGCGGTCGCGTGCGTCCGCGCCGCCCTCGACAGCGGCATCACCACGTTCGACACCGCCGACGTGTACGCGGGCACCCGCGCCGAGTCGGTGCTCGGCCGGGCGCTCAAGGGCGAGCGCCGCGAAGGGCTGGAGATCTTCACCAAGGTCTACTGGCCGACCGGTCCGGGCCGCAACGACCGGGGCCTGTCCCGCAAGCACATCATGGAGTCGATCGACGGCTCGCTGCGCCGCCTCCAGACCGACCACGTGGACCTCTACCAGGCCCACCGCTACGACTACAGCACGCCGCTGGAGGAGACGATGGAGGCTTTCGCCGACGTCGTACGCTCCGGCAAGGCGCACTACATCGGTGTCTCCGAGTGGAGGGCGTCCCAGCTGCGCGAGGCGCACGCGCTCGCCCGCGAGCTGCGCATCCCGCTGATCTCGAACCAGCCGCAGTACTCGATGCTGTGGCGGGTCATCGAGACCGAGGTGATCCCCACCAGCGAGGAACTGGGTGTCGGCCAGATCGTCTGGTCGCCGATGGCCCAGGGTGTGCTGTCCGGGAAGTACCTGCCCGGCCAGCCGCCGCCCGCCGGCTCCCGCGCCACCGACGAGAAGTCCGGCGCCGGGTTCATCGCCCGGTTCATGACCGACGACGTGCTCACCCGCGTGCAGCGGCTCAAGCCGCTGGCTGAGCAGGCCGGGCTGACCATGCCGCAGCTCGCCGTGGCCTGGGTGCTCCAGAACCCGAACGTCTCCTCGGCGATCGTCGGCGCGTCCCGGCCGGAGCAGGTGCACGACAACGTGAGGGCGGCGGGCGTGCGGCTCGACGCCGACCTGCTCAAGGCGATCGACGAGATCGTCGAGCCGGTCACCGAGCGGGACCCGGCGAAGACCGAGAGCCCGGCTCAGCGCCCGTGACGTCGCGTCGTTCCCGGGCCGGGCTCGCACCGGCCCGGGAACGACCCGGTCAGCTCTCCCAGAAGCGGATCAGGGCGTAGCCGATCTGGTACAGCTCGCGCGGCAGGCCGAGCGCGTCGCCGACCGCGAAGACCGCGCCGAAGAACACCCGGTTGATCTGCGGGCTCCACAGCAGCGCGAACAGCAGGATGAAGCCGTACGGGGCGAACAGGTCGTACATCCGCCGGTAGGCGGGACTGAGCCACGGCTGGAGCATGTTGCCGCCGTCCAGGCCCGGCACCGGCAGCAGGTTGAGCACGCTCGCGGTGAGCTGGAGGAACGCGAGCAGCCCGATGCCGGCCCAGAACTCCAGCGGCCCGCCCAGTTCCGGCCCCCACGCCACCGCCGCCACCAGCAGCAGCGTGAACAGCACGTTCGTGGCCGGCCCGGCCAGGCTGACGAGCGTGTGCCGCAGCCGGCCGGGGATGGCGTGCCGGTCCACCCAGACCGCGCCACCGGGCAGGCCGATGCCGCCGAGCAGCACCACGACCACCGGCAGCACGATCGACAGCAGCGGGCTGGTGTATTTCAGCGGGTTGAGCGTGAGGTAGCCCCGGTGCGCGATGTCCCGGTCACCGGCCCGGTACGCGACCACGGCGTGCGCGTACTCGTGCAGGCACAGCGAGACCAGCCAGCCCGAGACGACGAAGAGGAACACGTCGAAGCCGACGTTGCCGTACCGGTTCCAGGTCATCACCCCGGAGGCGACGAAGAGCGCCACCAGGGCCAGGAAGATCGGGCTCGGCCGGAACGCCGCCCGGGGCACGCCGAGGACCAGCGGCTCACCGGGGCGGTCGTAGCCGGTCATTCGGCCGGGGGTTCCAGGCTCATCCGGTAGTCCACCCGGTCGTCCTCGACCAGCGCGACGGAGGTGACGCCGGATGCCGCGAGCTCCCGCCAGGTCTGGCCGATCCACGACTCGGCGTCCGCCTGGCTCGTGAACGACTCGGCGGGTCCGTCGACCGCGTCGCCGTTCGCGCCCTCGTACCGCCAGCTCCACGCCATGCCGCGTCTCCCCTCGCCGCCGTCCCGTCCGGGACGAACCTCCGCAAGCGTAGTCGCCCGCCCACGACGCTTCACCCCTCGACCGGCGCGGGCCGACGCGCGGGTGCCCGCAAGGTTCGGCCGTCACCAGCGGGGTATCCACGCCGGACGTCGTCAGCGAGGGAGGACACCATGCGGCCGTTGCGGGAGATGGACACCGAGGAGATACGGGCGATGGCGGTACGCGGCGGCATCGAGGCGGCCCACGAGATGGACCGGGAGGAGCTGCTCGACGCGCTCCTCGCCCGCCCCGGCGAGGGAGCCTGGCAGGAGGATCCGAAGCCGGTTGACGTGAATCCCAACGACTATCGCTTCGAGGCCCCCGAGCGCCGACCGCGATGACCCACCTCTCACTGCCAGGCCCGGGCGGCGGCATCTAAGGTACGGGGCATGTCCGTTGACGGGTGGCACACCCTCCTGGTGCTCGGCGGTATCCGCTCCGGCAAGTCCGAGTTCGCCGAGTCGCTGGTCGCCGACGCGCCCACGGTCCGGTACGTGGCCACCGCCCCGGCCGGCGATCCGGAGGACACCGAGTGGGCGGCCCGCCTCGCGGCGCACCGCGCCCGGCGGCCGGGTAGCTGGAGCACCGAGGAGACCGCGGCGGACCCGGGCCGGCTGGTCGAGGTGATCGCCGCCGCCGGGCCGAACGACACACTGCTCGTGGACGACCTCGGCGGCTGGGTGACGGTGCTGCTCGACCCGGTCCACCAGCCGGCCGACGACACCGCCACGATCGCCGAGCTGGCCGCGGCGGTGCGGTCCAGCACGGCCCGGCTGGTGCTGGTCAGCCCCGAGGTGGGCCTGTCCCTGGTGCCCACCACGCCGCTGGGCCGGGCGTTCACCGACGCGCTCGGCGCGACCAACCGGGCGGTCGCCGACGCCTGCGACGCGGTCACGCTCGTGGTGGCCGGTCAGACCGCGTGGCTCAAGCCGGCCACCCCGGCCACCCCGGCCCCCGCGCACGCCGTGCCGCCCGCCGCCGCGCCGCCCGAGGCCGCGCCGAGCCACGCCGCGGCGCCGCAGACCGCAGCGCCCCGAGCCGCGGCACCCTGGACCACGGCCGCGCCGAGCCAGGCCGCACCTGACCAGGTCACGCCGGCCGGTCTCGGCGCCGCAGACCTGACACTGCCCGAGGTGCTCACCCCGGCCGCCGCCCCGGCGCCCGCCCCGGCCGCCCCCGACGCGCCGGGTACGGGCGACTGGGCCGCACCGACCATGGCGCTGCCGATGATCGCCACCGGCCTGGTCATCCAGCCGGGCATGGAACTGCCGATGCCCGACGACTACACCGGGCCGCAGGCGGTCGACCGGCTCGCCACCCTCGACATTTCCGGCGCCGGTCTCGGCGTGCTGGAGCAGGTGGTCGGCTTCGCCGCCGCCACCCAGGGCACCTCGACGCCGCGTCCGTGGGACTCCGTACGCGTCCTGCTGATCCGGGGCGACCACGAGGGCGGCGCGTCGGCCGGCGCGACGCCCGGAGCGTCGGCCCGCCGCGCCCGGCAGGCCCGCGCCGGCCGGGGCGCGCTGGCCCGGCTCGCCGCCGAGAACCGGGCCGGCCTGCAGATCGTCGAGGCGCCCGTGTCGGCGCCGATGGAGGACGGCCCGGCCCTGCCCGCCGACGAGGTCGAGGCGGCCCTGCGCTACGGCTGGCGGCTCGCCGAGCAGGCCGCCGACGCCGGGGTGCAGCTGCTGGTGCTCGCCGCCTGCGGCGCGGGTGCCGAGGCCGCCGCCGCGGCGGTGCTCGCGGCCACCGCGGGGGCGGAAGCGCCGACCGTACTCGGCCGGGTGATCACCGAGCAGGGCGAGATCGACGACACCGCGTGGATGGTCCGCTGCGCGACGGTACGGGACGCGCTGCACCGCACCCGGCGCTCCGCCCGGGAGGCCAAGGACGTGCTGGCCGAGCTGGGCGGCGGCGACATCGCACTGGCCACCGGTGTGCTGCTGGGCGCCACCGCCCGCAAGGTGCCGGTGCTGCTGGACGGCCCGGTCGGCACCGCCGCCGCCATGGTCAGCCGCGACCTGGCCGGGCAGGCCCGGCACTGGTGCCTGCTGCCCGACCACGGCGGCCGTCCGGGCGTGCGGCTCGCCGCCGACGTGCTCGGCCTGACCCCGCTGGTGGACCTGCGGCTGGACCTGGGCGAGGGGGCGACCGCGCTGGCCGCGCTGCCGCTGCTGCGCTCCGCGCTGACGCTCGCCGCCACGCTGCCGGCGCACCCGTCGCTGGGCGGCCCCGACGACGACGGCGACGAACCGGACTTCGCCGAGCCGGAGCCGGCCGGTCCGGGGCCGACCACGGTCGGTGCCGACGAGCCGGTCTCCCCCGGCCGACGTGCCGACTGACGCGCGGCTCGCCGACGGCATCCGGCTGGCGCTCACCACGTTCACCACCCTCCCGGTACGCGCCGGCCGGGTCGACCGGGCCGCCGCCGGGACCGCGATGGCGCTCGCTCCGCTGGTCGGCGCGCTGCTCGGCGCCGTACTCGGCGGGGTGCTGCTGCTCACCGGCGCGCTCGCGCCACCGCTCGTCGCCGCCGTGGTGACAGTCGGGCTGGGTGCGCTGCTCACCCGGGGCCTGCACCTGGACGGGCTGGCCGACACCGTCGACGCGCTCGGCTCGTACCGGCGCGGCCCGGCCGCGCTGGAGATCATGAAGCAGCCGGACGTCGGCCCGTTCGGGGTGGTCGCGCTCGTGGTCGTACTCCTGCTGCAGAGCGCGGTGCTCGCGGAGCTGGCCGGCCGGGACGCGCTCGCCGCGGTCGCGGCGGTGGTCGCGGCCACCGCGGCCGGGCGGCTCGCCGTCGGCCTGGCCTGCCGGCGTGGCGTGCCGGCGGCCCGGCCGGAGGGCCTGGGCGCGCTCGTCGCCGGCACTGTGGGGTGGGCCGCCCTGACGCTCGGCGCGGTCGCCGTCGCGCTGGCGGCCGTGCCCGCGGTGCCGGACCGGCCGTGGCAGGGGCCGCTCGCCGTGCTCGGCGCGCTCGCCGTCGCGGCCGGGCTCCTCCGGCACCTGGTACGCCGCCTCGGCGGCATCACCGGCGACGTGCTCGGGGCGCTCGTGGAGATCGTCACCACGCTGTCCTACCTGGGACTGGTGCTGACCGGCTGAACGCCACCGGTCCGGGCGGGTAGCGTTCGGGGCGATTGCACCGGCGCGGTCGAGGGGGACGGCATGCTCATCACGGACGACTTCCTGCCGGTACCGGTGCCCGAGTCGCTCGACGCGACCTACCTGGTGCCGATCACCGGGCTGCCCAAGGTGAGCCCGAAGACCGCCGTGGACGGCCTGGCCGGCCGGCTCGCCGAACCGGTCCACGGGCTGGCCCGGCAGATGCTCGACAGCCCGCTGATGACGGTGGACACCCGTACCGTCGACGAGTTCCCCGAACTGCCGCCGGACCTGCTCACCGCGTTCGGCGCCACCGAGGAGCAGCTGGCCCGGCTGGCCGCCGCCACCCACCTGGTGGTGGTGCAGGCCGAGTACCGGCCGGGCTGGCCGCCGGCGCACGAGTGGGCCGCCCGCGCGGTGGCCGCGGCGGTCGCCGAGACGGTCGGCGGGGACGTGGTGGACGTCTTCGGGCTCCAGTTCCTCGACCCGGCGGCGGCGCTGCGCTCGCTGCCCGACGACCAGGGCCGGATCCGGCTCGTCGACTGGGTGCTGGTGCCCTACTCCTCGGACTCCGACGGGCTCTGGTTCACCACGAAGGGGCTGCGCCGGTTCGGGCTGCTGGAGTTGCAGGCGCAGGGCGTACCGGACCACCTGACCCGGGCGTGGGGCGCGGTGATGACCGGCGCGGCCCGGCGGCTGCTGCGGGACTGGACCGACGGGCTCGCCGGCGACGAGGTGCCCGCCTTCGTGCAGCTTCCGGTGCTGGCCACGGTGACCGGGCACGACATCGCCGTGGCGTACGGCAATCCGGAGCAGCACGGCGCGACCGCGCCGGTGCTGCTGCGGCTGGAGCTGGACCCGGCCACCGACCCCGACGCCGACTCGTTCCTGAGCCTCAACCCGCCGCCCGGGCATCCGGGACCGCCCGGCCGCTACTTCGCCGCCGCCTGCGCGACGCTGTTCAACGGCATCCAGCCGGACGTGCGCTACACCCGCACCGGGGACGCGATGAGCCGCGCGGTGGAGACCGCCCGCGCCGCGCTCGGCGACATCCGGGCCCGCTTCCTGGCCGGGCGGCTGCCCGAGGAGAGCCAGCTCGTGGTCAAGTACGGCCTGCCCGGCGACGACGGCCCCGAGTACGTCTGGGCCGGGGTGACCTCGTGGGACACCCCGGAACGGATCGTCGGCGCGAGCGCCAGCGACGCCAACACCGACCCGAGCGTGCGGATCGGCTCCCCGGTGGTGGTGGAGGCGTCGGACGTCGTCGACTGGGCCGTGCTGGACGGCACCGGCGTGCTGGAGGGCGGCTGGACACAGGCAGTCCTCGACGCCGGTGAGCGCGGCGAGGACTGACCCGGGCTCAGCGCACCGAGGGCTCGACGAACGGCGGCCTGGTCAGGCGCATCCGGGCACGGCGGCCCCGGATGTCCACCTCCAGCTCGTCGCCGTCGGCCCGCTTCGGGTCGGTGTCGACGAGCGCCAGCGCGACGCCGTGCTTGAGCGTCGGGCTGAACGTGCCGCTGGTGACGGTGCCGACCTGCCGGTCGCCCGCGTACACGGTCATGCCGGGGCGCGGGATGGCCCGGTCCACGGCGGTGAGGCCGCGCAGCGTCCGGGCCGGACCGGCGGCCTTCTCGGCGAGCAGCGCGTCCCGGCCCCAGAACGCCGCCTTGTCCCAGCCCACCGCCCAGCCGGAACGGCCCTGCACCGGAGTGATCTCCAGGGACAGATCCTGCCCGTGCAGCGGGTAACCCATCTCGGTGCGCAGCGTGTCCCGGGCGGCCAGGCCGCAGGCCCGTACGTCGTCTGCCGCGGCGAAGATCGCGTCCCAGACGGCGACCGCGTGCTCGGCCGGGACGACCAGCTCGTAGCCCAGCTCGCCGGTGTAGCCGGTGCGGCACACGGTCAGCTCCACCCCGTCGAGCGTGGCGGTGGAGAAGCTCATGTAGTCGTGGGCGGTGGGCAGGCCGAGCACGCCCAGCAGCTCCGCCGAGCGCGGCCCCTGGACGGCGAGCACCGCGTACGCCTCGTGCTCGTCGGTGACTGTGACGCCCTCGGGCGCCGCGGCGCGCAGCCGGCGGGTGACCTCGGCGGTGTTGGCCGCGTTGGGCACCAGGAAGACGTGGTCCCCGGCGTGCAGGTAGGCGATGATGTCGTCCACCACGCCGCCGGTGGCGTCGTCGCAGCAGAGCGTGTACTGGGCCTGGCCGGGCGCGATCCGGCCGAGGTCGTTGGTGAGGCAGGCGTTGACGAAGTCCGCCGCGCCCGGCCCGGCGACCCGGATCTTGCCCAGGTGCGAGACGTCGAACACGCCGACGCCCTCGCGGACGGCCGTGTGCTCCTTCAGCACGCCACCACCGGCGTACTCGAGCGGCATCTGCCAGCCGCCGAAGGGGGCGAACTTCGCGCCGAGCGCGGTGTGCCGCTCGTGCAGCGGGGAACGGCGCAGCCGGGTCTCGGCGGCGTCGGAGGTCACCTCGGTCATGGGTGGCAACTTACCGGCCCGGGCCGCTGTGGTTAGCATCGGCGGGATCCCGTCGGCACGCATCGGCGGGACAGCCACGACTCCCGGCGGGTAGGTTGCCGCCGGAGAGACCTTCACCGCCGGTACGCGACGACGCGGCCGGCCCGGCCCGCCCGGAGTAGCTTTCGTGACATCGCCCCGCACCACCCTCAGCCTGGTCGACACCGACCCCGCCGAACTCGCCGTCGACGCGATCGTGATCGGCGTGCACAGCCAGACCACCGAGCCGGGCAACGGCGCACCCGCCCACGCTTTGCTGCTGGCGAGCGGCGGGGAGAGCATCGCCGCCGCGTTCGACGGAAAGCTGACCGAGACGCTGGCCCTGCTCGGCGCGACCGGTGGCCCGGGCGAGGTGATCAAGCTGGCCACGCTGGGCACCGTGTCCGCCCCGCTGGTCGTGGCGGTCGGCCTCGGCCCGGAGCCCGCCGGTGCCGCCCCGGCACCGGAGTCGCTGCGCCGGGCCGCCGGTGCCGCGGTGCGGGCGCTGGCCGGCGCCCCGCGCGTCGCCCTGGCCCTGCCGCTGCCCGACGACGCCGACGCCCCGGCCGCCCTGCGCGCGGTCGCCGAGGGCGCGCTGCTGGGCGGCTACCGGTTCGCCGGCTACAAGACCAAGCCGCAGCCGGCCCGGCGCGAGCCGGTGGCCGAGGTGCTGGTGGCGGTGCCGGACGCGGCCGACGCGACCGCCCAGGCCGAGATCGCGCGGGCGCAGGCGGTGGCCGGCGCGGTGCGGACCAGCCGGGACTGGGTCAACACCGCGCCGAACGAGCTGCGTCCCCCGGCGTTCGCCGACGCCGTCTCCGCCGCCGCCCGCGAGGCCGGACTGGAGGTCGAGGTGCTGGACGAGGCGGCGCTGAAGGCCGGCGGCTACGGCGGCATCCTCGCCGTCGGTCAGGGCTCCGAGGCCCCGCCGCGGCTGGTGAAGCTCACCTGGACGCCCGAGGGCGGCGGCAACGGCAAGCGGGTCGCGCTGGTCGGCAAGGGCATCACGTTCGACACCGGCGGCATCTCGATCAAGCCGGCGCAGGGCATGTGGGAGATGAAGTCGGACATGGCCGGGGCGGCGGCCGTCGGCGCGGCCATGCTGGCGGTCGCGGCGCTCAAGCCGTCGGTGACCGTCACCGGCTACCTGCCGATGGCGGAGAACATGCCGTCGGGCACCAGCTACCGCCCGGGCGACGTGATCAGCATGTTCAACGGCAAGAAGGTGGAGGTGCTCAACACCGACGCCGAGGGCCGGATGGTGCTGGCCGACGCGATGGCGCGGGCCTGCGCGGACGGCGCGGACTACCTGTTCGAGACCTCCACGCTGACCGGCGGGCAGGTGATCGCGCTGGGCAAGCGGATCGCCGGTGTGATGGGCACCCCGGAGCTGTGCGAGCGGGTGCGGGTCGCCGGTGACGCGACCGGCGAGCCGGCCTGGCCGATGCCGCTGCCGGACGACGTGCGCAAGGGCATGGAGTCGGACGTCGCGGACATCTCGCAGGTCAACGCCGGGATGGACCGGGCCGGGCACATGCTCCAGGGCGGGGTGTTCCTGCGCGAGTTCGTGACCGACGACGTGGCCTGGGCGCACATCGACATCGCCGGTCCGGGCTACCACTCGGGCGAGGCGACCGGCTATTGGACGAAGGGCGGCACCGGTGTGCCGGTGCGGACGCTCGTGCACCTGGTCGAGGACGTCGCCACCAACGGCTGACAGGTAAGGAAGGGCCCCTTCTTAACGCCTGGCGTTGTAGAAGGGGCCCTTTTTAACACAAGCGTTCAGAACAGCTCGGGCCGGCGCTTGCGGCGCTCGTTGTAGTCGCGCATGCGCTGCGGGTAGCCCATCAGC
Source organism: Micromonospora marina (assembly GCF_900091565.1). GTDB lineage: Bacteria > Actinomycetota > Actinomycetes > Mycobacteriales > Micromonosporaceae > Micromonospora > Micromonospora marina. Next base: position 75,075 of record NZ_FMCV01000026.1, read on the forward strand.
CGCACGTCGTAGATCGGGATCGCGATCCGGTGCGCCCAGCGGCGGGCCTCGTCCGGCCCGCCGACGCGCCGCCGGGTCCACTCGCCGTCGTCGGCGATCAGCATGATCGTGGTCTCGGTGACCGTCGTACGGGGCTCGATGTACGCCTCGACGCCCTTGCGGGTCCGGACGAAGTTCTCCAGATGGTCCAGATCGGCGCGGTCGGCGGCGCGGTCGCGGCTCGCCGGGACCGCCCGCTTGCGTCGTCGGAACAGCCCCACCGAATCCACTCCTCCCCCACCGCCGTCATCGAGGTCGGTGCCAAGGGTACGTGTCGCCGACGTGTCGTTGGGCACCTCGGTACGCGCTCGGTCCGTGGTGGTGACAAGATGACCGAGGTGGGGTGTACCTGTTACTCCGCCGTAACCCCCGATGCAGTGACGCGACCTGGGAGTTGGATGTGAGCGAGCCGAACGACACGACCTTCGACATCGTCATCCTCGGAGGTGGTAGCGGCGGCTACGCGGCGGCGCTGCGTGCCGCCCAGCTGGACCTCTCCGTCGCCCTCATCGAGAAGAGCAAGCTGGGCGGGACCTGCCTGCACAACGGGTGCATCCCGACCAAGGCGCTGCTGCACGCCGCCGAGATCGCCGACCAGACCCGCGAGTCCGAGCAGTTCGGCGTGAAGGCCGAGCTGGTCGGCATCGACATGAAGGCGGTCAACTCGTACAAGGACGGCGTGATCTCCCGCCTGTACAAGGGCCTGCAGGGCCTGGTGGGCAGCAGCAAGAAGATCACCTTCGTGGCGGGCGCCGGCAAGCTGGTCGGCAAGAACGTCGTCGAGGTCGACGGCAAGCGCTACACCGGCCGCAACGTCGTGCTGGCCTCCGGTTCGTACGCGAAGAGCCTGCCCGGCCTGGACGTCGACGGCGAGCGGATCATCACCAGCGACCACGCGCTGACGCTGGACCGCGTCCCGTCGTCGGCGATCGTGCTCGGCGGCGGTGTCATCGGCGTCGAGTTCGCCAGCGTCTGGAAGTCCTTCGGCGTGGACGTGACGATCGTCGAGGCGCTGCCCCGCCTGGTCGCCGCCGAGGACGAGGAGTCGTCGAAGGCGCTGGAGCGGGCGTTCCGCAAGCGGAAGATCAACTTCAAGGTCGGCAAGCCGTTCGAGAAGGTCGAGAAGACCGACAAGGGCGTGAAGCTGACCATTCAGGGCGGCGACACGGTCGAGGCCGAGCTGCTGCTGGTCGCCGTGGGCCGCGGCCCGAACACCGCCGGCCTCGGCTACGAGGAGCAGGGCGTCAAGATGGACCGCGGCTACGTGCTGACCGACGAGCGGCTGCGCACCAGCGTGCCGAACGTCTACGCGGTCGGTGACATCGTGCCCGGCCTGCAGCTCGCGCACCGCGGCTTCCAGCAGGGCATCTTCGTCGCCGAGGAGATCGCCGGAAAGACCCCGGCCGTGATCGACGAGGCCGGCATCCCGCGCGTCACCTACTGCGACCCGGAGCTGGCGTCGGTCGGACTGACCGAGGCGAGGGCCAAGGAGCAGTACGGTGCCGACAAGATCAAGACCTACAACTACAACCTGGGCGGCAACGGCAAGAGCCAGATCCTCAAGACCGCCGGCCACGTGAAGCTGGTCCGGGTGGACGACGGCCCGGTGGTCGGCGTGCACATGGTCGGCGCCCGGGTCGGTGAGCAGATCGGCGAGGCGCAGCTCATCTACAACTGGGAGGCGTACCCGGCCGAGGTGGCGCAGCTCGTGCACGCCCACCCGACGCAGAACGAGGCTCTGGGCGAGGCGCACCTGGCCCTGGCCGGCAAGCCGCTGCACGCGCACGCCTGACACGACAACCGCGGCGTCCGGCGACGGGCGATGATCCCACCAGGGGAATGAAGGAGTCTGGAGAACATGCCGGTATCGGTCACCATGCCCCGGCTCGGCGAGAGCGTCACCGAGGGCACCGTCACGCGCTGGCTCAAGCAGGAGGGTGACACCGTCGAGGTCGACGAGCCTCTGCTCGAGGTGTCGACCGACAAGGTCGACACCGAGATCCCGTCCCCCGCGGCGGGCGTGCTGAGCCGGATCGTGGTCGGCGAGGACGAGACCGCCGAGGTCGGCAGCGAGCTGGCGGTCATCGCCGGCGAGGGCGAGGACGCGGGCGCGGCTCCCACCGAGAAGGCCGAGCCGGCCACCGAGCCGACGGCCGCCGCCGAGGGCACCGGCCCCGAGCCGGAGCAGGCCGAGGAGGCCGAGGAGGCCGCCGCCGAGCCGGGCGCCGAGGCCGAGCAGTCGGCCGTCGAGGAGCCGGCCGAGTCCGCCGCGCCGTCGGGCGAGGGCACGCCGGTGACCATGCCGGCTCTGGGTGAGAGCGTCACCGAGGGCACCGTCACCCGCTGGCTCAAGCAGGTCGGCGAGACCGTCGAGGTGGACGAGCCGCTGCTGGAGGTCTCCACCGACAAGGTCGACACCGAGATTCCGTCGCCGGTCGCCGGCACGCTGCAGGAGATCAAGGTCGCCGAGGACGAGACCGCCGACGTCGGCGCCGTGCTGGCGATCGTCGGGGCGGCCGGCGCCGCGCCCGCGAAGGCGGAGCCCAAGCCCAAGGCGGAGCCCAAGGCCGAGCCGAAGCCCGAGCCCAAGGCCGAGCCCAAGGCCGAGCCGAAGCCGGAGCCCAAGGTCGAGGAGCCGACCCCGGGCCTGTCCTACAACGAGCCGGCCGCCGAGACGGAGCAGGCCGCGCAGCCGGCCAAGGCCGAGCAGGCGGCCCAGCCGGCCGCGCCGACCGCCACGCAGCGCCCGAGCGTCCCGGCCCAGAACGGCGAGGACGCCGCCGGGTACGTGACGCCGCTGGTGCGCAAGCTCGCCGCCGAGCACGGCGTGGACCTGGGCTCGCTCAAGGGCACCGGCGTGGGTGGCCGCATCCGCAAGCAGGACGTGCTGGAGGCGGCCGAGAAGGCGAAGGCCGCCAAGGCGGCGCCCGCCGCCGCTCCGGCCGCCAAGGCCGAGGCCCCGGCCAAGCCGGCCGCCAAGCCGGAGCCGAGCGCCAAGCGGGGCACCACGGAGAAGCTGCCGCGAATCCGGGCCACCATCGCCAAGCGGATGCAGCAGTCGCTGCACGAGACGGCGCAGCTGACCACCGTCGTCGAGGTCGACGTCACCAAGGTCGCCAAGCTGCGGGCGCGGGCCAAGGACTCGTTCCAGGCCAAGCACGGCGTGAAGTTGTCCTTCCTGCCGTTCTTCGCGCTGGCCGCGATCGAGGCGCTCCAGACGTACCCGATCATCCAGGCCAGCATGGACCTGGACGGCGGCACGATCACCTACCCGGCCGCCGAGCACCTCGGCATCGCCGTGGACACCGAGCGCGGGCTGCTCGTGCCGGTCATCCACAACGCCGGTGATCTGAACATGGGCGGCATCGCCAAGCGGATCGCCGACCTGGCCGAGCGCACCCGGGCCAACAAGATCACCCCGGACGAGATGGCCGGGGCGACCTTCACGCTCACCAACACCGGCAGCCGGGGCGCCCTGTTCGACACCCCGATCGTGCCGTCGCCGCAGTCGGCGATGCTCGGCACGGGGGCCGTGGTGAAGCGCCCGGTCGTGGTCAACGACGCGGAGCTGGGTGAGGTCGTCGCGATCCGGTCGATGGTCTACCTGGCCATGTCGTACGACCACCGGCTGATCGACGGCGCCGACGCAGCCCGCTTCCTCACCGCGGTGAAGGAGCGGCTGGAGGGCGGCAACTTCGAGGCCGAGCTGGGTCTGTAGATCCGAGACGGCGAGGGGGCGTGCGGCGACATGCCGCGCGCCCCCTCCGTCGTTTCCGCGGGTCAGCCGCGCAGGTGCTCCTCGGAGACGATCCAGAGCCGCTCGGCGGCCTCCGGGTCGCGGGCGTACGGCGCCCAGCCGGTGCGCGTGCCGGGCTGGTTCGGACCGGCCTCCTGACAGTCCTCGAAGTACCGGCCGCCGACGCCGTCGAGCAGCGGCGAGGCGGCGACGCTGCTGCTGGTCGGCGCGCTGCTACCACCGAAGATCGACGATCTCATCCTGATCATCGCCCTGGGCGAGTCGGTCATCTCCGTCGGCGTGGGCAGCAACCTGCTCGGCCAGCCGCCCACCTGGCCGGCATGGCAGCGGCGGCACTCGGCATCTGCTTCACCACCGCGCTCTGGTGGGCGCACTACGACATGGTCGGGCCCGCTGGCACGACAGGCGCATCAAAGGGCGGGTGAACCAGCTGCCCGCCGCCTCCGTGGTACCTGTCGGCCCCACCGTGGGGCCACAGACGAGGGATACGGGGACCGCATGACCATCGACTCCGTCCACGCCGGCGCGGCCGGCACCTGGCAGCTCGGCGACCTGACCGTCAACCGCATGGGCCTGGGCGCGATGCGGCTGACCGCGAACGCCGACGGCAGTCCGAGCGACCGGGACCGGGCCGTCGCCGTACTGCGCCGCGCCGTCGAGCTGGGCGTCAACCACATCGACACGGCCGCGTTCTACTTCTCGCCGCTGCGCTCGGCCAACGAGCTGATCAGCCGGGCGCTGTGGCCGTACCCGGAGGATCTGGTCATCGTGACCAAGGTCGGGCCCGGCAAGGATCCGTCCGGGCAGTGGCTGCCGGCGGCCCGGCCGGACCAGTTGCGCGGGCAGGTGGAGGAGAATCTGCGCCAGCTCGGCCGCGACCACCTGGACGTGGTGAACCTGCGGGTACACGGCCCGGAACCGCTGTCCGAGCACTTCGGCGCGCTGGCCGAGCTGCGCGACGCCGGGCTGATCCGGCACCTCGGCGTCTCCGCGGTACGCCCGCACCAGGTCGCCGAGGCGCGCGCCATCGCGCCGGTGGTGTGCGTGCAGAACTCGTACGGCCTGGGCTACCGCCGTCAGCACGACGAGCTGATCCGGGACTGTGCGGCGCACGGCACCGCGTTCGTGCCGTTCTTCTCCCTCGTCACCAGCGGCCGGGAGGCCGGTGCCACCGGCGAGGAACACACGGAGGTGCACGCGGTGGCCCGGGAGCACGGTGTGACGGCGGCCCAGGTCCGGCTGGCCTGGACGCTGGCCCGGGGCCCGAACGTGCTCGCCATCCCCGGCACCGGCGACCCGGCCCACCTGGAGCAGAACGTCGCCGCCGCCGGGCTGCGCCTGTCCCCCGCCGACCTGGCCCGGCTCGACGGCGTGTGACGCGTGTTAATAAGGGGCCCTTTCACCTCCTCAGGCGTTAAGAAGGGGCCCTTCCTTACGGCGCTGGTCCAGCACGTCGCCGTCACCGACGACGCGGAGGCGGCCGCCGCCGGGACGGCCGCCGAGACCGGGCTCACCCCGGCGGAGGTGCTGGCCACACCGTTCGTGCTGGCGGGGACGCCCGACGAGATCGTCGCGGCGGTGGCCGGGCACCGGCGCCGCTGGGGCGTCACCCGCTTCGTGGTACGCGCCGGAGCGGTCGAGGCGCTCGCCCCGCTCCTGCCCCGGCTGGCGGGGCTGGCGGGGCTGGCGGGGCTGGCGGGGCTGGCGGAAAAAGAGCTGGACTTCGAGCACACTCGAAAGTGAACACTTGGCGCATGACGACGACACGGCGGCTGGGCCGCAGCGGCATCGAGGTCAACGCGATCGGCATGGGCTGCTGGGCGATCGGCGGTCCGCTCTGGGACGGCACCCAACCGCTCGGCTGGGGCGAGGTGGACGACGACGAGTCGGTGCGTACCGTCCACCGAGCCCTGGACCTGGGCGCGACGCTGTTCGACACCTCCAGCAACTACGGTGCGGGGCACAGCGAGCGGGTGCTCGGGCGCGCGCTCGCCGGTCGCCGGGACCGGGCGGTCATCGCCACCAAGTTCGGCTACCCCACCGACGAGGAGACCCGCCAGGCCCTCGGCGAGGACGCCACAGCGGACTACGCGCGGCGCAGCCTGGAGGGTTCGCTGCGCCGGCTCGGCACCGACCACGTCGACCTCTACCAGCTCCACCTGGGCGGCCTGCCGGTGCCGCGGGCGCTGGACCTCGTCGGCACCCTGGAGGACCTGGTCGCCGAGGGGAAGATCCGGGCGTACGGCTGGAGCACCGACGACCCCGCCTCGGCGCGCGCCTTCGCCGAGGCCGGACCGCACTGCGCGGCGATCCAGCACGACCAGTCGGTGCTGCGGGACAACGCCGCCGTGCTCGCGGTCTGCGCGGAGTTCGACCTCGCCGCCCTGAACCGGGGACCGCTGGCGATGGGCCTGCTCACCGCGAAGTACCAGGACGCGCCGGTCGCCCGGGGCGGCGACGACGTGCGCGGTGTGGCCCCGGAGTGGCTGGACTGGTTCACCGGCGGCGTACCGCGCGCCGAGTGGGCGCAGCGGGTGGCCCGGGTCCGCGAGGCGCTGACCGCCGACGGCCGCACCCTCGCCCAGGGCGCGCTCGGCTGGCTGCTCGCGCGCAGCCCGCACACCCTGCCGATCCCCGGCTGCCGGACCGTCGCGCAGGCGGAGGAGAACCTCGGCGCGCTGACGTACGGGCCGTTGCCGCAGGACGCGTTCGCCGAGGTGGAACGCCTGCTCGCCGACCTGCGTACCGCCCCGGCCGACGCCTGACCGCCCGGTCCCTTTCGCGGGGTCCGCCTCAGAGGTGTCGGCGGACCTCCGCGGCGAACCGGGGCAGGCCGGTGCGTCCCAGCAGTACGAGCAGACCCGGTACGGTCGTCGGCTCCTTGCGGTAGGCGGCCGCCTGGCGGTGCAGGACGTCGAGTGTCTGCCCCGGATAGAGGTCCAGCTGGTCGAGCAGGAAGTCGTCCGGGTGCACCGCCACGATGTCGAAGGACTTGAGCGACGGCTCGGGAAAGTCACCGACATTGAACGTGACCAGCACCTCCGCGTTCGCCCGGACGGCGGCGGCGAGCACGTGCCGGTCCTTGGGGTCGTTGGACATGCCGTCGATCAGCGACTCGTATCCGCTGACCATAGCGTCCGGAAACGCCTCGGCCATGTGGCCGAGCCGACGGTCGACCCGCTCCTCCGCGATGCCTCGTGCGATCAGGTTGCGTCGCAACTCGTCCAGCACGTCCCTGGACCAGAGGGGTCGGTAGGCGGCGACCTCGGCCAGCCGCAGCAGGGTGTCGCATAGATGCGCCGGGTAGAGGACGCAGGTGTCGAGAAACGCCGGGAACGCCACTCAGGTCACGCTCATCTCGTCCTGCGGGGCGTGGAGGTCGCGTCGTACAGGCCGTCGTCCTCGGCTTCGGCGGTCATCCGGTCGAGTGTCCGGCGGCGCGCCTGCCGGGTCCGCTCCTGGTAGTCGAGAACGTCCCGGAGCATGACTCGACGGTGACGGCCGCGCATCGTGTGCGGCATCTCACCCTCGGACAGCAACCGGACCAGCGTGGGCCGGGAGATGTTGAGAAGGTCTGCCGCCTCTTGGGTCGTCAACATCGTGTTGTGCGGTGCGATGGAGATCGCGAGGCCCTCGGACAACACTGTCACGACGTCCCGCAGCACCCCGTACAACTCGTCCGGGATCTCGATCTCGGATCCGTCCGGCCCGACCAGCCTGGCCCGCGCACGACCGCCGGCGTTCCGCAGTTCCTGCACGAACCGGGCCAGCTCGGCGGGGTCGTCCGGGGGGAGGACCGTACGTTCACGCAGGGCGCTACTCATGACGCAAGCGTATCGCTATTCGAAAAAAACGCAACGCGTTCAGTGCGTGCAACCGGCGGGCGTGACGAGTGAGTGATTTCGCTCAACGCATCCGAATCGCGCTCCGTACTCGAAGATGGGAGCATGCGGATCCTCATGGCCGGCGCGTCCGGTTTCCTCGGCACCCGACTGGTCGACTGCCTCGCCGCCGACGGCCACCAGGTCACCCGCCTGGTCCGCCGCCCGCCACGCACGCCCGCCGAACGGCAGTGGAACCCGTCCGCCGCGCAGCTCGACCCGCAGTGCGTCGCCGACGCCGACGCGGTGGTGAACCTGGCGGGCGCGGGCGTGGGCGACAAGCGCTGGAACGACGAGTACCGGAAGCTGATCCGGACCAGCCGGGTGGACAGCACCACCACGCTCGCCATCACGATCGCCGGCCTGCCCGCCGCCGACCGGCCGACGGTGCTGCTCAACTCCTCCGCCGTCGGCTGGTACGGCAACACCGGCGACCGGGCGGTCACCGAGGAGGCGCCTGCGGGTGAGGGGTTCCTCGCCGACGTCTGCCGGGTCTGGGAGGCCGCGACCCGGCCGGCCGAGGACGCCGGGGTACGGGTGGTGCGCCTGCGTACGGGCCTGCCGCTGCACCGCGACGGCGGCCTGCTCAAGCCGCAACTGCTGCCGTTCCGGCTCGGCGTCGGCGGCAAGCTGGGCAGCGGGCGGCAGTGGCTGCCGTGGATCTCGATGCGGGACTGGCTCGACGCCGCGGCGTTCCTGCTGGCCCGCGGCGACGTGGCCGGCCCGGTGAACGTGGTCGGACCGGCGCCGGTCACCAATGCCGAGTTCACCCGGGAACTGGCCCGGCAGCTGCACCGTCCGGCGATCATGCCGATTCCGGCGGTGGCGCTGAAGGTGGCGCTCGGCGGTTTCGCGCAGGAGGCGCTCACCAGCACGCGGGTGCTGCCCGGTGTGCTCGGCAAGGCGGGCTTCTCCTGGACGCACCCGGACCTGCCGGGCGCGTTGCGCGCCGCCCTCGCCGAGTGAGCGGGCGAGGGCGGCGCGGCGCGGCGGGTCAGCAGCCGATCACCCAGTACGCGGGTCCGGTCTGCTTCAGCGTGCTCGTGTAGAAGGTGTTGTAGAGGCCCATCCGCTGCCCGCTGCCGAGCGCGTAGGCGTATCCGCCGGACTGGTAGGCCCGCCCGGCCACGACGTGCCCGTAGTTGCTGGCGGTGACGCAAACCGGCGCGCTGGTCGGCGTGGGCGAGGGCGTCGGCGACGCGGTCGGCTTGGGCGACGCGGTCGCCGTCGGGGTCGGGCTGGGCGAGGAGCCGCCACCGCCGAGTCCGAAGAAGACCGCGTCCCGGTACGTCGAACAGATGGTGTCCAGGAAGTACGCTCCGGCGGTGCCGCACTGGTCCGTGCCGGAACCCGGGTCGACGGGGGTGCCGTGGCCCATCCCGGAGACCCGGTAGAGGCGGACCTGGTCGCTGCCGTACACCTCCAGGCTCGTGCCGGCCGGCAGCGTGGACGTGCTGGTCGGGGTGGCCGAGACGCCCAGCACGTTCGTCCACTGGTCCCGCGACTCGACGGCGTTCGCGGTGGCCACCGTGGTGTCGCTGGTGCCGTGCCAGATCGCCACCCGGGGGCGTTTGCCGGTGTAGCCGGAGTACGCGCCGCGAACCAGGTCGCCCCACTGCGCCGGGGTCTTGTTCACACCCGGGTTCATGCAGCTGAACGCGTTGACCATGCTGGTGGCGCAGCGGTACGGGATGCCGGCGATGATCGAGCCGGCGGCGAAGACGTCCGGGTACGTCGCGAGCATTGTGGCGCTCATCGCGCCACCGGCGGAGAGACCGCTGACGTAGACGCGGGCGCCGTCGGTGCCGTAGGTGTTCTTGGCGTAGTCGACCATCTGCTTGATCGACAGCGCCTCGCCCTGGCCGCGCGCGGTGTCGCCGGTCTCGAACCAGTTGAAGCAGGAGTTGGCGTTGTTGCCGCTGGGCTGCTGCGGCGCGATGAGCGTGAACTTCCACTGGTCGGCGTACTTCTGCCAGCCGGAGTTGGCGACGTACGTCGAGGCGTTCTGCACGCAGCCGTGCAGCAGCACCACGGCGGGCGCACCGGCGGGCAGGCCGTCCGGGCGGTACGCGTACATGGCCAGGTTGCCGGGGTTGGACCCGAACCCGGTGACCGGGGTCAGCGAGGCGGCCTGGGCGGGGAGGGCGGCGACCAGCGCGGTGGCCGCGGCCAGCACGACCCCGGCCGCCGCCCCGGCGACGCGGGCGATGAGGGATGAGGAGCGGGGCACGGGGGACCTCCCGATCGTGGAATGTGAACTGAGTCACCTCCGAGTTGCCGCGACGTTACGGCCGTGTTTCATCACACCGGAATGGCCGCCGCTCACACATCTACGGCCACCGAAGTGTGCGGCGAGTTCCGGGTCCGGGCGGTCTGCCCAGGTCCGGTTGGTAACGTCCGCTGCGTGCCCTCCTCCCTGTCCCCGGCCGCCGGCCCGGCGCCGACGCGCGCCCGCGACCGGCGCGCCGACCTGCTGGTCACGCTCGCCGCACTGGCCCTGGCCCTCTGGGTGACGAGTGGCATGTGGCGGGATCCGAACAGCCGCGCGATCACGGTCAACTCCAGCGACCAGGCGCTGTTCGAGTGGCTGCTGGCGTTCGGCGGGCACACGCTGACGCACGGACAGAACCCCCTGTTCACCACGCTGATCAACGTTCCGGACGGGGTGAACCTCGCGGTCAACACCTCGATCACCGTGTACGCCGCGGTCTTCGCACCGCTGACGTACCTCATCGGGCCGCCCGCGACGTTCCTGGTGATCCTCACGCTCAACCTGGCCGCGACGGCGGTGGCCTGGTACTGGCTGCTCAGCCGCCACCTGGTGGGCAGCCGGCTGGCCGCCGGCGTGGGCGCCCTGTTCATCGCCTTCTGCCCGGCGATGGTGTCGCACGCGAACGCGCACCTGAACTGGACCGCCGGCTGGCTGGTGCCGCTGCTGATCTGGGGCGTGTTCCGGCTTCGGCGCCCGGGCCGGGCGGTCACCGGCGGGGTCGTGCTCGGCCTGCTGGTCGCGGTCGCCTTCTCGATCGCCGCCGAGGGGCTGTTCTTCACCGCGCTGGCGCTCGGGGTGTTCCTCGCGGTGTGGGCGCTGCACCCGGCCCGCCGGTCCGAGGTACGTGCCGCGCTGCCCCGGCTGGCCGCCGGGCTCGGCGTGACCGCGCTCGTCGCCGGGGTGCTGCTGGCGTACCCGCTGTGGCTGCACTTCCTCGGACCGCAGCGGTTCCACGGCACCGGGTTCGACCCACTGATCCACTCCGAGGACATCGCCGCGTACGGGTCGTACCCGCGCCGGTCACTGGCCGGGTGGGCCGGGTGGGGCACCTCGCTGGCACCAAACCCGACGGAGGAGAACTCGTTCTTCGGCGTACCGCTGCTCGTGCTCGCCGTCGCCTGCTTCGCGCTGCTGTGGTGGCGCGCGGACCGGGCGTTCCGGGCCACGCTGGCCGCGCTCGGGGTGACCGCCGTGGTCTTCGCGGTGCTGTCCTGGGGGCCGACCGTGAAGTGGAACGGCCGCCGCTTCGACCAGACGCTGCCGTTCGGGGTGCTGGACAACCTGCCGGTGATCAACGCGGCGCTGCCGTCCCGGCTGGCGCTCGTCGTCGCGCCGGTCATCGGCCTGCTGCTGGCGTACGCGATCGACACGCTGCGCGCCCGGCCGCCACGGCACCGGGTGAGCGGGCTCGCCTGGACGCTCGGCTTCGTCGCCGCGCTGCTGCCGCTGGTGCCGACCCCGCTGCTGACCAGCGTCCGGGAACCGATCCCGGCGTTCATCACCAGCGGCGCGTGGCAACGCTACGTCCCGCCCGACGGGGTGCTGACCCCGCTGCCGCTGACCGTCGACGTCTACCCGGACGGGCAGCGCTGGCAGGCGCACGCGCTCGCCCACCGGCAGGGTGAGTTCCGCATCCCGGCCGGCTTCTTCCTCGGGCCGGGCGGGCCGGAGGGCCGGGGCCGGATCGGCCCGGTGCCGCGCACCTTCGACTCGCTGATGGACCAGGCCGGAAAGACCGGGCTGGTGCCGATCATCACCGACGGCAGCATCCGGGCGTCGCAGGCGGACCTGCGCTACTGGGGGGTACGCGCGGTCGTGCTGCCCGACCGGGTGCACGGCGCCAAGTACGACGTCGACGAGGAGGCGCTGCGGCGCACCGCCACCGCACTGCTCGGCCCGCCCGAGCGGGTGGAGGACGTCTGGCTGTGGCGGGTGCCCGCCTGATCGCCGCCGCGGCGCGACGGCGACGAGGCTCACGGGTCCGGTTCCCGCAGGGCGGGACTAGGCTGGACGGGTGAGCGTGACGACTTCCGGGCTGACCGCTGTCCGCGCCGGCCTGCTCGACTACCAGGCCGCCTGGGACGAGCAGCGCCGACTGCACGAGTCGGTGGTGGCCGGCGAGCAGGGCGACACGGTGCTGCTGCTGGAGCACCCCAGCGTCTACACCGCCGGCAAGCGCACCGAGCCGTGGGACCGGCCGATGGACGGCACCCCGGTAGTGGACGTGGACCGCGGCGGGAAGATCACCTGGCACGGTCCGGGGCAGTTGGTCGGCTACCCGATCGTCCGGCTGCCCGACCCGGTCGACGTGGTCGCGTACGTCCGGCGCACCGAGCAGCTGCTGATCGACGTCTGCGCCGAGTTCGGCCTGGCCGCCGGCCGGGTCGAGGGGCGCAGCGGCGTGTGGGTGCCGGAGGACGACAGGGGGCCGGCCCGCAAGGTGGCCGCCATCGGCATCCGGGTGGCCCGCGGGGTCACGCTGCACGGCTTCTCCGTCAACTGCGACTGCGACCTGGGTTTCTTCGACCGGATCGTGCCCTGCGGCATCCGCGACGCCGGAGTCACCTCGCTGACCGCCGAGCTGGGCCGGCCGATCACCGTCGCCGACGTGCTGCCGGTGGTCGAGCGGCACCTGCCGACGCTGACGCGGGCCTGAGCCCGGTGCGGCTCGACCTGGTCACGCTCGTCGTGGCCGAGTACGACCCGGCCATCGCGTTCTTCACCGAGGTGCTCGGCTTCGAGCTGGCCGAGGACACGCCCTCGCTGACGAACGACGGCCGGCCCAAGCGCTGGGTTGTCGTACGCCCGCCGGGCGGCGGCACCGGCCTGCTGCTGGCCCGGGCGGACGGGGAGCACCAGGCCGGCGCGGTGGGCGACCAGACCCACGGCCGGGTGGGCTTCTTCCTCCAGGTCGACGACTTCGAGGCGGTGTACCGGCGGATGCTCGACGCGGGCGTCGAGTTCGTCCGGCCGCCCCGCACCGAGCCGTACGGCCGGGTCGCGGTCTTCCGCGACATCGCCGGCAACCCCTGGGACCTGCTCGGCCCGGCCTGACCGCTCCCCTGCCTCCCTCGCCTCCGAACCCTCGTCCCACCCGAGCCGCCCGCCTGTGCGGTCTGCGTGGTCCCGCCCTCGGCCACCGCGCATCCGGTCCGCGCATCCGGTCCGCGCATCCGGTCGGCGGCGCGGCGGCGGCCGGTCCGTATCGCCAACCGCTCAGGACCATCCGCCATCGATCACGGTAGGTGACAATGCCGCGCCCACCGCGGGTGGCCTCCCGCCGACTTTGCTCTGCAGCCGGATCCGCAACAGTCACTCCTGGTCGACTGTTGCGTCATGGGCTGCAGAGCAAAGTGCGCAGACACCCTTCCCTCCCTCCCGAGGCCCGTTCGACATAACCCCAGCTCAGCGCGACCTGGCGGCGTCGAGGGCATCCCAGCCACTCCGAACCCGCCCTCACCGAGCGTGACGGCGAGGCGCGCCGACCTCTCATCACTCTCGGTGGTCGAACGGAACCGGTTCGGGAGGGCGGCAGCTTCGGCGAGCCCACGCCCCGCCGCCGTCAGGGCGTGAGGCGGTGCAGGTCGCGCGGGAAGGCGGTCACCTCCCGGACGTTCGCCGCGCCGACCAGCCGCGCGACGAACCGCTCCAGCCCGATCGCGAAACCGCCGTGCGGTGGCATGCCGTGCCGGAACGCGTCCACGTACCCGGCGTACGGCTCCACCGGCTCGCCCCGCGCCGCCAGGGCGGCCAGGTAGTCGGCGTGCCGGTGCAGCCGCTGCCCGCCGGTGACCAGCTCCACGCCCCGGAACAACAGGTCGAAACCGTTCGAGTACGCGGGCCGGGCCGGGTCCGGGTGGGTGTAGAAGGGGCGCTTCGCCATCGGGTACCCGGTGACGAAGAGGAAGTCGCTGCCGTACTCGCGCAGTGCCCACTCCCCCAGCGCCCGCTCGTGCCCCGGCGCCAGGTCGGGTTCGTCGGCCGGCGCCCCGGCGATCTTCAGCGCCTCGGTGAAGTGCACCGCCGGGATCTCGTCCGGCACCGCGGGCGCCGTCACGCCGAGCGTGGCCAGCGCACCGCCGGCCCGATCGCCGACGGTCGCCACCATCCCGGCCAGGGTGTCCCGCAGCACCGCCATCACGTCCCGGTGGTCGGCCACGAATCCCAGCTCGACGTCGAGCGAGGTGTACTGGGCCAGGTGACGCGCCGTGTCGTGCGGCTCGGCGCGGAACACCGGCCCCACCTCGTAGACCCGTTCGAAGACGCCGACCATGAGCTGCTTGTAGAACTGCGGCGACTGGGCCAGGTAGGCGGGCCGACCGAACCAGTCCAACGCGAACACGTTCGCGCCGCTCTCGGTGGACGAGGCGACCACCTTCGGCGTGTGCACCTCGACGAAGCCCTGCCCGTCGAGCGTGGCCCGGAAGCCGGACACGGCCGCCGCCGAGATCCGCAGCGCGGCGGATCGGCTCGGGTGCCGCAACGCGGTCGGCGCGTGGTCGAGCTGGGTGGGCAGGGTGGCGGCGAGCACCGGCCGGTACAGGTCGAACGGAGGCGGAACGGCGGGCGGCCCGAGCGGACGTACCGTCGGCTCGACGACCTCGACCCCGGCGGGCGCGGCGGGGTTCGCGGCCACGGTGCCGACCACCTCGACGACCGTCTCCTCGGTGAGCGTCTCGATCTGCTCCCGCACGGCGGGCGCGGCCACCACCACCTGGGCGAGCCCGGCGGCGTCGCGGAGGATCAGGAAGGCCACCGACTTGAGCAGCCGGCAGCGGTGGACCCAACCGGCGAGCCGCACGGTGGCGCCCACATGGGCGGGGAGTTGGGTGGACAGGATGCGTTGCACGACTACCTCCTTGACCAATCGCAACGCGATCCCCAGGGAGGTGTGGGCGAGCGGGAACCTCGCGGTGCCACCACACCTTCGCCCCCGCCGGAGCGGGAGCCTCGTTCGTCGCCTTTTCACCGGGGCCGGCCGGGCGGGCTCTACTGGGCGCGTCGCGCCGTTCTTCCCGCAGCTCGGGAGGGTCTTCGCGGGCCGGTGCCAGACCGCCTCGCAGCAACCGGCGGCTCTCTCGACTGGCGGATCGGCCCGTTACTCGGCTCCGTCACAGCTCTGCCCGGCACGCTAGCACCGCACCCGCCGCGCTGTGACCGGTTTTTTTCGCCCCTGGTGTCCGGTGTCACAGCGATTCCGGCGTGACGGCCGTCGCCCGCCGTTCATCGACCGGCGCCGACCGGCGTACGCTCGGTTTTGTGACGATCGAGCAATCCGCGCCGACGACTGAGCAGCCTGCGCGCCCCGCGACGGTCGCCCCGGAGGGGCGGCGCATGCTGCGGATCGAGGCACGCAACGCCGAGACGCCGATCGAGCGCAAGCCGCCATGGATCAAGGTGAAGGCCAAGATGGGCCCGGAGTACACCCAGTTGCGCGGGCTCGTCTCGCGCGAAGGGCTGCACACCGTGTGCCAGGAGGCCGGCTGCCCCAACATCTACGAGTGCTGGGAGGACCGGGAGGCCACCTTCCTCATCGGTGGTGACCAGTGCACCCGGCGCTGCGACTTCTGCCAGATCGACACCGGCAAGCCGGCCGAGTTCGACGCCGACGAGCCGCGCCGCGTCGCCGAGTCGGTCGCCGCGATGGGGCTGCGTTACGCGACCATCACCGGTGTCGCCCGCGACGACCTGCCCGACGGTGGGGCCTGGCTCTACGCCGAGACGGTCCGGCAGATCCACGCGCTCCAGTCCGGCTGTGGTGTCGAGCTGCTGATCCCCGACTTCAACGCCGTACCCGAGCAGCTCGCCGAGGTCTTCGGCTCGCGGCCCGAGGTGCTGGCGCACAACGTGGAGACCGTGCCGCGCATCTTCAAGCGGATCCGCCCGGCGTTCCGCTACGAGCGCTCGCTTGACGTGATCCGCCAGGCGCGGGCCGACGGCCTGGTCACCAAGAGCAACCTGATCCTCGGCATGGGCGAGGAGCGCGCCGAAGTGTCCCAGGCGCTGCGCGACCTGCACGAGGCGGGCTGCGAGCTGATCACCGTCACGCAGTACCTGCGACCTTCCCCCCGGCACCACCCGGTGACCCGCTGGGTCAAGCCGGAGGAGTTCGTCGAGCTGCACGAGGAGGCCGAGGAGATCGGCTTCGCGGGCGTGATGAGCGGCCCGCTGGTCCGCTCGTCGTACCGGGCGGGTCGGCTCTACCAGCAGGCGCTCGCCGCCCGCGAGCAGGTCGCCGTCGCCGGCTGAGGCCGGCCGGACACCGCGTCACCCACCGCCGGCCACCCGCCGGATGCCATGATCACAGGCATGACCGCCGGGGTACGCGAGGAGCCACGCGAGACAGCACACCCTCGTACGCCCCGGCGGCTGCCGTTGCCGACACTGCTCGCCCTGCTCGTCGGGTTCGCCGGGGTGGGCTACCGGCTGGCGCTGCTGTTCGCCGACGTGCCGCCCACGAACAGCGACGAGGCGACGATGGGGCTGGCCGCCCTGCACATCGCCCGCGGCGACGACTTCCCGATCTGGTTCTACGGCCAGGCCTACATGGGCACGCTGGAGGCGTACCTGGCCGCGCCGCTGGTCGCGCTGGCCGGACCGTCGGTGCTCGTGCTGCGGCTGCCCACGCTGGCGCTGTACGCCTCGTTCCTGCTGCTGTCCTGGCGGCTGACCCGGCGGCTCGGCGGCGACCGCTGGTACGCCCTGCTCGTCGTCGCCGTGCTGGCGCTCGGCTCGGACCGGGTGGTGAAGAACCAGCTGATCGCCGGTGGCGGCTATCCGGAGCTGAACCCGGCCGGTGCGGCGCTGGCGCTGCTGACGGTCGGGCTCTGCCTGACCGGGGCGGGCGCGCGGCTGCCCCGTTGGGCGGCCTGGGGCCTGATCTGCGGGGTGCTGCTCTGGGTGGACCCGCTGATCCTGCCGTACGTGCTGACGCTCGGCGCGCTGCTGGTGGCCCGGCGGTGGCGGGAACTGGCCGGGCGGGCCGGGGTGGTGCTGACCGGCGCGCTGCTGCTGGGCGCGGCCCCGATGCTCGTGGACAGCATCGGGCACGGCCGCAACCCGGCGACCGCGGTGCTGGCCGCAGGTGGCACGGGCGCGCCGTCGGACTGGGCGGACCGGCTGCACGGCGCGCTGGTCCTCGGTCCGTCGCTGGCGACGGGCTTCTGCTCACCCGGCCGGTGCGCCACCTGGCAGCTCTGGTGGGCGGTGGCGTTCCCGGTGCTGCTGGTGCTCGCCGCGCTCACCGCCTGGCACACCCTGCGCCGCGTCGGCGGCGGTCCGGGCTCGGCGGAGCGGGTGTCGGCCGGGGTGCGGCTGGCGCTGCTCGGCGGCGCGGCCGGGGTCATCGCCGCGTACGCGGTGAGCAACGCGGCCGGGCAGACGCCGATCGAGAGCAGCCGTTACCTGTCGTGCCTGGCGGTCGCCCTACCAGCCCTGTTCTGGCCACTGCGGCAGGCCGCCCGCACGCTCGCCGCACACCGGCTGACGGCGCAGCGCCAGTTCGCCGAGGTGGCGGCATCGGGGGAGGGCGGATACCGCCACCCCCCCGAAGTGGAGTCGATCAAGGCGACGGGCGGGCGGCCGGCCGGGAGGATGGCCCGGATGGCGGGGATCGGGGCGCTGACGGTTGTCGCGGGGGTGCTCGGCACCGGCGTGGCGGCCACCGTGGACGTGGTGCGGACCGCGCCCGACGTGCACGCCGAGGCCGACCGGCACCGGTCACTCGTGGACACGCTCGGCGCGCTCGGCGTGCGGAACGTCCGCGGCGGCTACTGGACGTGCAACCGGCTCACCTACGCGACCGGCGAGAACGTGGTCTGCGCCGTGGTCGACGACGACCTGAGCCCCGGTTTCGACAGGCTGCCCGCGTACCGGCGGGAAGTGGCCGCCGACCCGGACGCGGCGTGGGTGGCACCGGTCGGCTCGCCGCTGGCCGCGCGGCTGGACGAGCGCGTCGGCGCCGAATCGGGGGCGCTCGACGTCGTCACCGTGGCCGGCTGGCGGATCTACCTGCCGCGCCGCTGACCCGGACCCGGCGCGGATTCGCCTCCTTACCGGCGGGCCGGTTCGGGCCGGTACGGCGGCAAGGTACTCAGCCCGCGGCGGAACAGGCGGCCACGGATCAACGTGATGCGCGCCGACCACTAGACTCTGCGGCATGGCAAAGCCCCAGGAGAAGGTCTCGTTCGGCCAGCGGCTGAAGCAGATCGGGATGGTGTTCCGGTTCACCGCCAAGCAGGACAAGTGGTTCGCGCCGCTGACCGCTGCGGCGGTGCTGATCCCGCTCGCGCTCACCGTGGTCGCGGTGCTCGCCTGGGGCTGGATCTGGCTGCCGATCGGCATCCTGCTCGCCCTGCTCGCCGTGCTGATCGTGCTCAACCTGCGCTCCAACAAGGCGATGATGAACGCCGCCGAGGGGCAGCCGGGCGCGGCGGCGCAGATCATGGAGAGCATGCGCGGCGACTGGCGGGTCACCCCGGCGGTCAGCTCCACCACGCAGATGGACATGGTGCACCTGGTGGTGGGCCGGCAGGGCGTGATCCTGCTGGCCGAGGGCAACCCGCAGCGCGTCCGTGGCCTGCTCGGCCAGGAGAAGCGCCGCCTCGCGAAGGTGATCGGCACGGCTCCGCTGCACGACTACGTGATCGGGCAGGGCGAGGGTGAGTTGCCGGTCCGCAAGCTGCGGATGACGCTGATGCGGCTGCCGCGTGCCCTGTCCCCGAAGGACGTCAACGCCCTCGACAAGCGGCTCAAGGCGCTCACCGCACGGCCGCAGATGCCCAAGGGCGCGATCCCGAAGAACATGCGGCCGGCGCGTGGCGCGTTCCGGCAGACCCGGGGTCGCTGACCTGCGGCGTACACGGAAAGGAGCCGGTCCCCGTGCGGGGCCGGCTCCTTGTTCGTCCGGGTCAGCGGCGCGGGGCGTCGGTGACGACCGACCCGGCGAGCCGGTCGTGCAGGCCGCGCCGGTGCTCGTCCATCAGCAGGGCCGGCACCACGAGGGCCAGCAGGAGGCCGCGCAGCAGCCCCCGGAGCAGCCCGATCCGGCCGCCGTCGGCCCAGGACACGCAGCGCAGCCGGGTCAGGTACATGCCGGGGGTCTGGGCGAACAGGCCGATGAAGAAGCCGTACTCCAGGATCAGCACCAGGACCGGCGGCCAGCCGTCGCGGACCGGGTCGGAGAAGGCCCGGGCCACCATCAGGCACAGCACCCAGTCGATGACCAGGGCGCCGAAGCGGCGGCCGAGGCTGGGCGGGGTGAAGGCGGGGTCGGTGGCGGGCGGCACCGGTGCGGCGGCGGTATCGGTCACAGCGGCCAGGGTAGCGCCGCTCCCATCCTTGACGAAAAATACGACATACAGCATCAGAGCGTGCCGGGATGACGCTCCGCAAGCGACGTAACACGGCGGAAACAGACGAGACACGGCCGGGCAACCCCCCGGTCATAGCGTCGCCAGTAGCCAGCTACCGGAGTGGACCTGCCAGGAGGACGTGTGTTCGCCAATTCCGAGGAACTCCTGCGATACCTCGCCAACGAGGACGTGAAGTTCGTCGACGTACGTTTCTGTGACCTGCCCGGCGTGATGCAGCACTTCAACCTGCCGGTCGAGTCGTTCGACGACAGTGTCTTCACCGACGGCCTCGCCTTCGACGGATCCTCGATCCGCGGCTTCCAGGCCATCCACGAGTCCGACATGCTGCTGCTGCCGGACGTCGCCACCGCCTTCATCGACCCGTTCCGGGCGCAGAAGACGCTGGCGCTGAACTTCTTCATCCACGACCCGTTCACCCGCGAGGCGTACTCCCGCGACCCGCGCAACGTGGCGAAGAAGGCCGAGGCCTACCTCGCCGCCAGCGGTATCGCCGACACCGCGTACTTCGGCGCCGAGGCGGAGTTCTACATCTTCGACTCGATCCGCCACGAGACCTCCGCGCACCAGTCGTTCTACTACATCGACTCGATCGAGGGCGCCTGGAACAGCGGCCGGATCGAGGAGGGCGGCAACCGCGGCTACAAGACCGCGTACAAGGGCGGCTACTTCCCGGTGCCCCCGGTGGACCACTACGCCGACCTGCGCGACCGGATCGTGCGGCGCCTCGTCGACGGCGGCTTCACCGTCGAGCGCTCGCACCACGAGGTCGGCACCGCCGGCCAGTCGGAGATCAACTACAAGTTCTCCACCCTGCTGCACGCCGCCGACCAGCTCCAGCTGTTCAAGTACATCGTCAAGAACGAGACCTGGGCCGCCGGCAAGACCGCGACGTTCATGCCGAAGCCGCTGTTCGGTGACAACGGCTCCGGCATGCACACCCACCAGAGCCTCTGGCGCGGCGGCGAACCGCTGTTCTACGACGAGACCGGCTACGCCGGCCTGTCCGACACCGCCCGCTGGTACATCGGCGGCCTGCTGCACCACGCCCCGTCGCTGCTCGCCTTCACCAACCC
>NZ_FMCV01000028.1 GCF_900091565.1 Micromonospora marina
CGCCACCGACGCCTACAAGTCGGTCGAGATCAGCACCCCCAAGGCCGACGACGAGCAGACCGACACCCTGCGCGCCGACGTGATCAAGACCGTCGACGCCGGCCGGGCCGTGGTCGCCAACATCGCCGGCACCGCCACCGACACCGACGGCACCACCCACTCCTTCGAAGGCGGCCACTACATCAGCGTCACCGGCTACCGCGACAACGGCGACACCGTCACCATCGCCGACAGCGCCGACCCGAACACCGCCACCTACCGCATGAGCATCGACAACCTCGCCGACTGGATCGCCACCCGCGGCTACAGCACCAGCTAAGCCACACCACCGCACCCATAGCTGCACAGCAAGAACCCACACCGGCAGGGCCCGACCCCACCACGGGGTCGGGCCCTGCCGCGCGTATCCAACGGCTGCCTGCCGGTCACCTCGCCGTCACGCTGCCGTCGTCACCCGGACGGCTCGCCCCACCACGCTGGGTGGCGCCGGATCGTCCGGGCGACCGCGAAGGAGAAGCTGTGGCAGCCGAGGAGGCGACGCACCGCCCACCGACCACGCACCGCCCGGCCGCGACGAGCCGCCCCGACGTGAGCGTCGTCGTGCCGGTCTACAACACGCTGCGCTACCTGCGGTCCTGCCTCGACTCGGTGCTGCGGCAGACGATCGGCCCGGACCGGATGGAGATCGTGGCGGTGGACGACGGGTCCACCGACGGCAGCGGCCGCCTGCTGGACCGGTACGCCGCGAAGCATCCCGGCACGGTGCGGGTCGTGCACCAGGCCAACTCCGGTGGCCCTGCGGCGCCCTGCAACCGGGGACTCGACCTGGCCACCGGCCGGTACGTGTTCTTCCTCGGCTCGGACGACCGGCTCGGCCCGGAAGCCCTCGAACGTATGGTCGCCGCCGCCGACCGGTACGGGTCGGACGTGGTTCTCGGCAAGGTGGTGGGGGTCAACGGCCGGCACGTCTTCTCCGACGTGTTCGCCGACGGCAACGTGGTCGACGTGAGCCTGTTCGACTCGGCGCTGCCCTGGTCGCTGGCGAACACGAAGCTGTTCCGGCGCGACCTGGTGGACCGGCTGGGGCTGCGGTTCCCGGAGGACATGCCGGTGCTCAGCGACCAGCCGTTCACGCTCACCGCCTGCTACCACGCCCGGCGGATCTCGGTGCTCGCCGACCACGACTACTACCACGCGGTACGCCGGCTGGACGCCCGCAACATCACCTACCACAGCCGGATCGAGCAGCGCCTGGTCAGCGTGGAGCGGCTGTTCGCGTACGTGGCCGACCTGATCCCTGCCGGAGCGCGCCGGGACGCGGTACTGCGCCGCCACGTCGGGCTGGAGCTGGCGAACCTGGTCGGCGACGACTTCCGGCACCTGGACCGGGCCGCGCAGGAGCGGGTGCACGCGACAGTCGCGCGGCTGGTGCGGCGGCACGTCACCGACAGCCTGCGGGACCGGCTCGGCATCGAGGCCCGGCTGCGCCTGGGCGCGGTGACGGCGGGCGGGGTGGACGACCTGCTGGCGGTCATCGAGCAGGACTGCGGCCGGGGCGTGCCGGCGACGGTGTTCGCCGGTGACCGCTGGCACGCGGGCTATCCGGGCGCCCCGGCCCCCTGGACCGACGTCACCGACGTGCGCGCCGACTGGCTGGCACGGCTGGACACCGTCGACGTCAGCTGGGCCGACGGGCACACGCTGACGGTGACCACGCGCAGCCCGTACCCCCGGTTCGCCACGGAGGCCGGGCCGGTGCGGATGCTGGCCGGTCCGGTCGTGGGCGCGACCCGGATGGACGCCGGTGATCCGACCGGCCGCACGCTCCGCACGGACTTCGCCCTCGACCGGCTCCTGGCCGCCGGGTCCGCCAGCGGGCAGCGCCACCCGGTCCGTGCCGAGGTGGACGGCGGTCACGGGCGCGGCGGCGCCGCGGTGCGCGCGCCTCGGCTCGCCGCCGGGCGGCCCCGGCTGCTGCGGCACGGCGCCCGGCTGTACGGGGTGGCGGCGACCGTCGACCCACGCAACGGCCAGCTCGTGCTGTCGGTGGTGCCGGTGACGGTGGCGCAGCTCGTCGGGCGGCTGCGTCGGCGCGGTGCGGCCCGCGCGCAGGTGTCAGGACGCGGGCCGGAAGGCCGGCTCGGCCGCCATGGGCACCTGGAGGTACGTGGTGCCGCGCAGGTCCAGCCAGGCCCGCTGCGGCGCGCGGACCAGCCGCACCATCACTCCGGAGCAGGCAGGGCAGCGCCCTACCAGGCCCGGGGCGTGCGAGTAGACGTGTAGCCCGGCCATCGGTCCGGTCGTCCCGCAGGTGTCGCAGCGGCCGGTGGTGGCGCTCAGGTCGACGGCGAACAACTCGCGCAGCGGTCCGTCGAGCATGTTGCCATCCAGGTAGGACAGGTCGGTCATACGCCCTCCTCGGGTCTCAGCCGGTCGGGCCGAACCGTTCGGTCCGTACGCGCCGGGTCGGGTGACCCAGCCCCACCAGCAGGTCGGCCACGGTCTCCACGAATCCGGTGGGGCCGCACACGTAGCACAGCGGCTCCAGGTCGGGCGGCCAGCCGTGGCTGTTCACGTCGGCGAGGCCGATCCGGTGCGGCTCGCCGCGCCAGCCCTCGGGCGCAGACCGGGTGTAGACGTACGCGACGTCCAGGCCCTGGTCGTCGCGCGCGCGGCGGCGCAGCTCGTCGGCGTAGATGACGTCGTCCGGGGTGCGCACCGAGTAGACGAGCCGGAACGGGGTGCGGCTGCCCGCGGCGCGGCGTGCGCGGATCATCGCCATCAGCGGCACCACCCCCGATCCACCGCCGACCAGCAGCACCGGCGCGGTGCCGTCGGTACGCCAGACGAACCAGCCGCCGACCGGCCCGCGTACCTCCAGCGGGTCGCCCTCGGCGTAGGTGTCGGTCAGGTACGGCGACACCTCGCCGTCGTTCACCCGCTGCACGGTCACCTCGATCCGCTCGCCGTCGGCGGGCCCGGCCAGCGAGTACGACCGGGCGGCCTGGTAGCCGTCCTCGGCGGTCAGGCGCAGGTCGACGTGCTGCCCGGGCAGGTGCCCGGGCCAGCCGGGCACGTCCAGCACCAGCGTCTGCGCGGTGGGCGTCTCGATCCGCCGCTCGACCAGCCGGGCAACCCGCCACATCAGCGGCGCGACGCGGCGGCCCTGCGCCTGCGCCGTCATCTCAGTCGCCCTGGTAGCGCTGCTCGCGCCACGGGTCGCCGTAGTCGTGGTAGCCGGCGGTCTCCCAGAAGCCGGGACGGTCCTCGACGAGCAGCCGGATGCCGTGCACCCACTTCGCCGACTTCCACAGGTACAGGTGCGGTACGAGCAGCCGCGCCGGCCCGCCGTGCTCGGCCGGCAGCGGCCCCCCGTCGTACGTGTGCACCACCCACGCCCGGCCGCCGCGCAGGTCGTCCAGCGGCAGGTTCGTGGTGTAGCCGCCGTAGGAGTGCGCCAGGGCGTACCGGGCGTCGGTGTCGACGCCGTCGAGCAGCGTGTCCAGGGAGACGCCCTGCCAGGTGGTGCCGAACTTGGACCAGCGGGTGACGCAGTGCAGGTCCACCGTCGGGGTGTCCTGCGGCAGGCCCATCATCTCGTCCCAGGACCAGCGGTACTCCGCGCCCGTCTCACCGGTCAGCACGAACTCCCAGGTGTCCAGCGGCACCCGCGGCGTCGGGCCGGCGGAGAGCACCGGGAAGTCCTCGGTGAGGTACTGCCCCGGCGGCAGGTCGGAGGCGGACGAACGGGGCCGGCCCTGGAAGCCCGGCGAGACGATTCCCACCCGTCAGTCGTACCACCGCCGCACACACCGGGGCAGCGGTTCCCACCGAGTCAGGACGAGCCGCCGCCCGACACCTCCTGCACGACCGTGCGCTCGCCGTCGCCGCTGTCCCGGGTGGCCCGGAGGCTGGTGATGGTGACGACCACCAGGACGCCGACGATCACGCCGAGCGAGGCCAGCGTCGGGATCTCCGGCACGCCCTCCCAGATGCCGTGCGCCCAGTGCAGGCCGAGCTTGAGGCCGATGAACGCGAGGATGACGGCCAGGCCGTAGCTGAGGTGCACCAGCCGGCTCAGCGCGGCGTGCAGCACGAAGTAGAGCGCACGCAGGCCCAGCAGCGCGAAGGCGTTTGTGGCGAAGACCAGGTACGGATCCTCGGTGATGCCGAAGACGGCGGGCACCGAGTCGACGGCGAACACGATGTCGGTGGCCAGCACGGCGACCACGACGAGCGCGAACGGGGTGAGCGCCCGGCGGCCGTCCTGCCGGATCGTCATCCGGGTGCCGTGGTACTCGTCGACCACCGGCATGAACTTGCGCAGCAGACGCACCGACCGCATCTTGTTGATGTCGACCTCCTGCTCGTGCCCGGAGAGGGCGTCGCGCAGCAGCTTCACCGCGGTGGCGATGAGGATGAGCGCGAAGAGCAGGAAGGCGAAGTCGAGCGTCTGGAGCGCGGCGGCGCCGAGCGCGATGAACACGCCGCGCAGCACCAGGGCGCCCGCGATGCCGTAGAGCAGCACCCGCTGGGCCAGCACGGAGGGCACCGCGAACGCGGCGAGCAGCAGCATGAAGACGAACAGGTTGTCGACCGACAGCGACTTCTCGACCAGGTAACCGGTGAGGTACTCGATGCCCTGCTGGCTGCCCCAACGGGACCAGATCCAGGCGCCGAAGGCCAGCGGCAGGGCGATGTAGAAGGCCGACCAGCCCAGCGCCTCGCGGATGGAGACCTCGTGCGGCTTACGGGTGACCAGGAAATCCAGCACCAGCAGCACGAGCACGCCGACGATCGTCACCGCCCACAGCGTGGGCGTGCCGATCGAGGACAACTCGGCCGCAGCCAGGGGGAACAATTCGGGCATGGAACCTCCTCGAACACCGTGTCATGTTCGAGGTCTCCTTCACCCACTTTTTCGTGGGCAACCACCCGGGGCTCGCCTCGGCGGCTCGCCGTACTGACCGGAATGATTCGTGGGAAGTACTCCCCTCGCCTGCACAAGGCTAGGTCACCGCCGGACCGGACGCCAAGTCGGGACACGGATGCTTGCCCTGGTCGACCACCGCGCGCCGGCGGAGGGCATGGCGCGAGGTCACCCGGGCCCCTATGGTGACGCGGGTGACCAACCAGGGACCGTTGACCGGCGTACGGGTGATCGAACTGGCCGGCATCGGCCCCGGTCCGTTCGCCGCGATGATGCTGGCCGACCTCGGCGCCGACGTGGTGCGCGTCGACCGGCCCGGCGGCGGGTTCGGCGCCTTCCCGGGCGACCTGCTGAACCGCAACCGCCGCTCGATCGCTGTGGACCTGAAGCAGCCCGCGGGGCGTGACCTGGTGCTCGCCCTGGCCGCGGGCGCGGACGCGCTGGTGGAGGGCTTCCGGCCCGGGGTGACCGAACGGCTCGGCCTCGGCCCGGACGACTGCCTCGCCGCCAACCCCCGCCTGGTGTACGGGCGGATGACCGGCTGGGGGCAGGACGGGCCGCTGGCGCAGCACGCCGGGCACGACATCGACTACCTGGCGCTGACCGGCGCGCTGCACGGTGTGGGCCGGGCCGGGGAACGTCCGGTGCCGCCGATGAATCTGCTCGGCGACTACGGCGGCGGGGGCATGATGCTGGCGCTCGGCGTGGTCGCGGCGCTGTACGCGGTGCGCGGCGGTGCGCCCGGCCAGGTGGTCGACGCGGCCATCGTGGACGGCGTGTCGGTGCTGGCCACCCAGATCCACGCGCTGCGCGGCATCGGCCTGTGGCAGGACCCGCGCGGGGTGAATCTGCTCGACGGCGGTGCGCCGTTCTACGACACGTACGAGTGCGCCGACGGGCGGTACGTCGCGGTGGGCGCGCTGGAGCCGCAGTTCTACGCCGAACTGGTCCGGCTCACCGGCTTCCCGCTCGACGCCGACGCGCCGGCCGGCGAGGACGCGCCGGGCGACGCGCTGGACCGGGACGACCCGGCGAACTGGCCTGCGCTGCGGGCCGCCTGGGCGCGGCTGTTCCGCACCCGGACCCGGGACGAGTGGACGGCGCTGCTGGCCGGCACCGACGCCTGCGTGGCGCCGGTGCTCGACTGGGCCGAGGCACCGGCGCATCCACACCTGCGCGCCCGGGAGGTCTTCGTGGCGCCGGACGGCGTCACCCAGCCCGCTCCCGCGCCGCGCTTCTCGGCCACCCCGACCTCTGTCCGGCGTCCGCCGCCGTCACCGGGCGAGCACACCGACGAGGTACTGGCCGACGCCGGGATCGACACCGGCCGGATCGCCGCGCTGCGCGCCGCGGGCGTGCTCGGCTGACCGCCCGCCCATCCGCTCAGCGGCGGTTCGCCGCCGGGGCCAACGCCGGTTCCACCATGTCCCGGTAGTCGCGGGGGAACCGGACCACGACGTCCTGGAACTCTCCGCCGCGGATCGCCTCGCGCATCGTGACGAAGACCGCGCGTACGGCGTCCCGGGCGGTGTTCTCGTCGCAGTCGGCCCAGCGGGCGACCCGGGCGACGAACTCGGCCGCGCCGAACCGTTCCGCAGCCTCGTCGCGCGGATACGGGCTGAGCAGCCCCTGCAGCGGCTTCGGCAGCTGCGCGGCCAGGTCCAGCACCTCGCCGCCGGTCAGCCGCTCGGCGAACGTCTCCAGCGTGGCCCCGGTGAGCGTGGCGGCCCGGTCCTCGCCGGTGCCGGTGAGCCGGGCGACCCGGCTCACGAAGGTCAGGTAGTGCATGCGTGGTACCCCCTTCGGTGCGCCCCCCGCGGCTACCCGCGACGGCGCGCCGGAAACGGCGCCGGTCGCCGGCGCGAGACGGCGTAGGGATTTCCGCGCCCGCGGGCGTGAGGGGCGGCGCGGCGGGTAACCGCCGCCCGGTCATGACCCCGACTACTGCCACGAGGAGCCCGACCCATGGCGAGTTACACGGATGTCCTTGATTACCTGTCCGCGCTGGACTATCCGGCCGGCAAGGACGACGTCATCCGCGAGGCGGAACGGGAGGGCGCGCCGCCGGACGTGTTGCGGGCGCTGCGCGCGCTGCCCCCGGTGGACTACGCCAACGGCACCGAGGTGGCCCGGTCGGCCGGCATCGACGCGGCGCCCGAGGTGAGCCGGTCGCAGCGCGCGGCGCAGGCGCGGGACAACCACCCGCGCGTGTCGCAGCACCTGCGCGGCATCTGAGCACGGTGGCGGGCCGGCGGGCGACACGGCCGCCGGCCGCCGCGCGTGCGGAGGAGGGCCGGCGTACGACTGTGGCGCGTGGGCGCTCCCCTGTGGACGCGCCCCGGACAGGCGAGCGCCCCGGGTCACGAACCGCGACCTGGGGCGCCACGCAGCACCTGTCCCCCGCAGTTCACGCCCGAACCGGGTCGCGACCGCGCAGCGGTGAGATGTTCGCCCGAACCGGGCGGGCATCGCTGCCACGATCATCATACGACGCGGCATCAGCCGAACGGGTGAGAATCGCGGAATTGTGGCCGGGCGCACGTCCGCGCTCAAGCGGTCACCTCGGCGTACCGCCGCTCCAGGTCCACCCGCGCCAGCGCTCCGACCAGCCACGACAGTTGCTCCGACTCGCCGCTGCCGGTCAGTCCGGCGAGGTCACGCGCGGTACGGCCCAGCCCGAGCCGCCGGGCCGCCGCGAGCGCCCGCCGGTCGGCCACCGGCGCCGCCTCGCGCCACAGCGCCTGCGCCTCGCGCAGGAACAGGTCGCACACCTCGTCGTCCACTCCGGGCAGCGCGGTCAGCAGCCGTCGCTCCGCACCCGGGTCCTGGTGCGCGGCGGTCCGCAGCCGGCGCAGGTCGCCCCGGTACGCCTCGACGACGGTGCGGGCCAGGTCGCCGAGGGTGTCGGCGATCGCGGCCAGGTCACCGCGCAGCCCGGCGGCGCGCAGCACGCGTACCCGGTCCTCGTGCCGGGAGCGGGCCATCCGGGCCGAGGTGTCCCACCCCGCGTCGCGCAGCGCGGTGGCCGCGTCGACGGCCCGGTGGAAGTCGCCCCGGCGGGCCAGCAGGACGGCCAGGTACAGCACCTGGAACAACTGGGCCGGGTTGTTCGTCACCCGGAACCCGAAGCACTCGGCGAACCCGCGGCCGTCTCCGGCGAGCCGGCGGGCGAGCCGCTTGCGGTCCGCGACGTCGCGCGGGGCGTTCTGTGTCGGCATGCCGCCGACTACCCCGGCGACGGCGCGGCATTCGGCGGTCAGCCGCGCACGTCTCCGCCGCGGTCCCGGGCCTTGAGCCGGGTGGTGGGCAGCGCGGGCGCGGGCAGCGGCGGTGCCGCGTCGTCGGCGACCACGCCGAAGCGGCGGCCGGCCGTCCAGTCCTCCCGGGCGGTCACCACCTCATCGTGCGAGCGGCCGACGAAGTTCCACCACATCACCAGTGGCTCCTCGAACGGGGTGCCGCCGAGCAGCAGCAGCCGGGTGCCCGGCTCGGCGCGCAGTGTCAGCGTGCTCCGCCCGAGGCCCAGGTAGAGCAGCGCGCCGGGAGCCAGCGCCGTGCCGTCGCACTCGGCGGCCCCGGACATGGCCAGCAGCCCGTACTCGAAGTCCGGACGCAGCGGCAGCGCGGCCGGCGCCGGCCCGCGAACCTCGATCTGCGCGCCGACCAGCGGGGTGTGCACGACCGCCGGCGAGCGTTCCCCGCCGAGGTCGCCGACGAGCAGCGTGACGTCCAGGTCGCCGGCACGGAAGCGGGGCAGGTCGGCGTGGTGGGCGAAGGCCGGGTCACCGGCGCGGGCCGGGTCGGGCAGCGCCACCCACAACTGCACGCCGTGCATCAGCGGCGGGTGCACGAGCGGGGAGCGCTCGGAGTGGGCGATGCCGCGCCCGGAGGTCATCACGTTGAGCTGACCCGGCCGGATGGGCTGCACGTTGCCGAGGCTGTCGCGGTGCAGGATCTCCCCGTCGAGCAGCCACGTGACGGTCTGGAGCCCGGTGTGCGGGTGCGGCGGCACCTCCATGCCGGGCCGGTCGGCCACGTCGTCGGGCCCGAAGTGGTCGACGAAGCACCAGGCGCCGACCATCCGGCGCTGCCGCTGCGGCAGCAGCCGGCGCACCGTGGTGTAGCGGCCGAGCGGGACGTCGTGGCCGGGCAGCAGCACGCTGCCCGGGTCGGTCGGGCCGGTGCCCGGTGGGAGCGTCTGCGCGGGCAGGGATTCGGTGCGGTCCACCGCCCCGACTGTACGCTCAGTACGCGGTGACGCTCACCGCGTTCGCGCCCCCGACCAGGTCGAGGTAGAGCCGGTCGGCGGCCCGGTCCCAACCCGGTGAGCTGATGAGGTCACCGGCGGCGATCCCGCCGCGGCGCTCGTCGTACAGGGTCAGGGAACCGGCACCGGAGGCCACCCGCACCCGGGCCGGCGGCGCGTCGGGCACCGTGACTGTGAGTTCGCTGACTCCGCCGGTCATCCGGACGGTGAGCGAGCCGTCGAGCCGCGGCAGCAGCAGCCGGGTCACCGCCGCGCCGCCGACCAGGTCGACCCCGGCGAGCCGGGCCTCGCTCAGGTCGAGGCGCTGCTCGCTGACGCCGCCGATCAGCCGCAGCCGCCAGGTGACCCGCGAGTTGAGCACCACCTCGACGGCGGCCGGGCCGGGGCGGCCGTTCTCCTCGATCCGCAGCCGGACCCGGTCCCCCTCAAGCTGCGGGCGCGGGGTCACACCCGAGCCGTCCGGCGCGCCGATCCGGTAGAGGTCGTCGCCGAGGTCGGCGGCCCGCAGCGTGAACCGGGTCAGCCCGTCGACCAGCTCGAACCGGGCGCGCTGCCGGTCGCCGCGAGGTTCGGTGAGCGTCTGGGCGCCGGCCACCTCGGCGGTGCCCGCCCCGCCCGAACCGCCGCCCTCGGTGACCGGTGACGGGGGCGCGCCGCCGGAGAAGACCACACCGAGACGGGCCGGGTTGGACAGCGTCACCGCCACCGCCACCGCGCCGAGCAACACCACCAGCACCGCGGCAGCCGCCAGCAGCCGGGCTCCGCCGGACCAGCGGGGCCGGGTCAGGTAGGGGTCGTCCTCGGATGCGGTCATGGTCGTCCCCTCTCGCCGGTCCCCACCGGTCATACGTCCGCGTCGTCGTCCCGGTTCATTCCCCCTCCGGTACGCGAACGCACCTTGCCGGCACACGCGGCCAGCACGGCGTGCGCGTCCAGCCCGAGACTCTCGATGGCGACAAGCGCGGTGAACGCCACGTCGGCGAGTTCGGCGGCGACCTCCTCCCGGGTGTGCGTCACCCCCTTGCGTGGGTTCTGCCCGAGCAGGCCGATCCAGGCCGCGGCGACCTCACCGGCCTCCTCGCCGATCTTGAGGATGCGACAGGTCAGTTCGGTGTCGCCGCGGCCGTTCGCGGCGTCGAGCCAGGCGCGCGCGTCCCGCGCCGTCGTCCAGATGGTGGCGTCCACGCGGACCAGTGAACCGCACCCGCACACCGTTCGCGGAGTACGCCGAGGAGCTGTTCGCCCGGCCGAGGCCGGCGCCGCCCGGGACGACCTGACCCGCTGGGTGCGCACCGGCAAGCGCCCGGCCGGTGACGCGGTCACCGACCGGCGCGCGGTGGCGGCGCCGGACTTCGGCTGCCGGTTCAGCGACCGGGCCGCCCCGGGCCGCCGGCGCCGGCACCCGCCCGCTCTACCCGCCCTGCTGAGCCGGGGGCTCAGTCCTCCGCGCGGCCGTACCAGCCGCCGCGGTAGACGGTGCCCGGCGGGGCCGTCTCCGGTTCCGGCTCCAGCTGCGGCTCCGGCTGCGGCGGCACGTCGCCGGCGGTACGGCGGGAGCGGCGGACGCGGCTGACCACGAACCAGCAGACACCGGCCACCACGGCCACGATGACGAACTTCTGGAACGTGCCCGCGTACGCCTCGACCACGTGCCACTGCTCGCCGAGGAGGTAACCGGCGAGGACGAACGTGGTGTTCCAGATCAGGCTGCCCAGCGCGGTGTAGAGCAGGAAGACCGGAACTGGCATCCGTTCCACTCCGGCCGGGATGGAGATGAGACTGCGGAAGATCGGAATCATCCGGCCGAAGAACACCGCCTTGACGCCGTGGCGCAGGAACCACGCCTCGGTGCGGTCCACGTCCTCCAGCTTGATCAGCGGCAGCCGCGCGGCCAGGGCGCGCATCCGGTCCCGCCCGAGGGCCGCGCCGATGTAGTAGAGCGCCAACGCGCCCACGATCGACCCGAGCGTGGTCCAGACGATGGCGCCGACCAGGCTCATCTTGCCCTGGCTCGCGGTGAAGCCGGCCAGCGGCAGGATCACCTCGCTGGGGATGGGCGGGAACAGGTTCTCCAGGGCCACCGCGAGCCCGGCGCCCGGCCCACCGAGGCGTTCCATCAGGCCGGTGACCCAGCCGGTCACTCCGTCGCCGGCCGGTTCCGCGGCCCGCGCGGCGCTCACCCGGGGGACGGCGAGCAGCTGTGCGTTTCCGATCATCCGTCAAACGTTACGGGGCGAAGCTGCGAACGGCCACGCGGCATGGAAACCATTATCGTGTACGTCGTGCGTACACCGTTGCGGATCGCCGTCGCCCAGCCGCTGACCCGCTCCCACGACGTCGAGGGCAACGCCGCCCGGCACGCCGACGCGGTGCGCGCCGCCGCGGCCCGGGTGGTGGTCTTCCCGGAGATGTCGCTGACCGGGTACGAACTGACCGCCGCGCCACTGGAACCGGACGATCCCCGGCTCGCGCCGCTGCGGGGCGCGTGCGCCGAGACCTGCACGCTGGCGCTGGCCGGGGCGCCGGTGCCCGGGCCGCACATCGGGGTGCTCGCCGTCGACCCCGAGGGCGTGCGGGTCGCGTACCGGAAGATGTTCCTGGGTGGCGCGGAGCCGCGGCACATGCGACCGGGCCGGGAGCCGGCGGTGCTCGATGTGGACGGCTGGCGGCTGGGCCTGGCGGTGTGCAAGGACACCGGGACACCGGAGCACGCGGCGGCGACGGTGGCCCTGGGCGCGGACGCCTACCTGGCCGGGGTGCTGGAGTCGGCAGACGACGCGGCCGTGCCGGACGAACGCGCACGCCGGGTCGCCGCCACGCACGGCGCGTGGGTCGTGACGGCGAGTTTCGCCGGGTCGACCGGAGGCGGGTACACGCGGGCCGCTGGTGGCTCCGGCATCTGGTCACCGGCGGGTGAGCCGGTGATCCGCGCCGGCGCGGACGCAGGCGAGGTGGCCACGGGGACGCTGCGCTGAGGACGGATCCCCTACGCTGTGGAACGGATGCCCGAGGCGGCCGCCCTGGTGACGGAGACGATCCGCGCTGTCGCGCCGACCGCGGCTCAGCCCTCGTCGGCGCCGCCGCGCAGCCGCTCGTAGCCGTCGATCAGCCTGCGCAGCGCGGCGGCGGTGATCGGGTCGATCTTGTCGTCCTCGGCCGCGTCCTCGATCTTCTCGCGGAGGTCCTCGACCCGCTTGCCCCTGTCCCTCGCCTTGCCCCGGTCCAGCTCGGCGGCCTTCTTCCGCAGGTCGTCGGCGGTCTTGGGGTCGATCAGCCCGATCGCCTCGGCCCGGTCGAGCAGCTCGTCGAACCGGTCGCCGAGCTGCCGCAGCGTCACCGGTTCGGGTGCCGTCGACGGCGGCGCGGCGCGGCTGGGCTTCGGGGCGGGCGGCTCGGCGGCGCCGGTCGTGGGGCCCGTGGTGGGCGCGGCCGCAGGCGGCGTGCCGGAGCCGTCGCCCCGCACCAGCGAGCCGACCACGGCGAGCAGCAGAACTACCGCACCGGCCACCAGCAGCCCGAACAGCCGGTTCGACGAGACGGCCGGGCGCGGCGGCGCGACGGAACGTGCCGGCGGGGCCGGGCGGTACGCGGCGGCCGGGGACCGTTCGACGAGGGTGGGCGGGTGCGCCACCGGAGCCACGGTGGGCAGGATCGCGGTCGGCGGGTCCACTGGGCGGCCCGCGCCCAGCCGGTCGGCGAGCCGGGCCGCGGCGGGCCGCCGCGCCGGGTCCACCGCCAGGCAGGCCAGGACCAGGTCGGTGATCTCCGGCGGCAGGCCCGGCACCCGCGGCGGCGGCACCGGCGGCCGGTCGCGCCGCACGTCCACCACGTCGTCCCAGCTGCGCACCGGGAGCGGTGCCCGACCGGTGAGGCTGCGGTAGAGCAGGACGCCGAGCGCGTACACGTCGCCGGCCGGGTTCGCCGGGCCGGGATCCAGGCGCTCCGGGGCGAAGTACGCGGGGGTGCCCATCAGCAGCGCGCCGGTCTGCCTGGTCACCGGGTGCGGGCCGGCGGGTGCGGCGATGCCGAAGTCGAGCACCTTCGCGCCGGTCTCGGTGAGCATCACGTTCGCCGGCTTGATGTCGCGGTGCACCACACCGATCCGGTGCGCCGCGGCCAGCGCCCCGGCGACCTGCCCGGCCGTGCGGACCGCGTCCGGCCAGGCCAGCGGACCGCCGACCAGCCGGTCGGCGAGCGTCTGCCCCTCCACCAGCTCCATCACCAGGTACGGGACCACGACGCCGCTGTCCAGCGTCGCCTCGCCGTAGTCGTACACCTGGGTCACGTGCGGGTGGGTGAGCCGTGCCGCCGCGCGGGCCTCGCGCTGGATGACCGCCCGCAGTTGCGGATCGGCGGCGAGCTGCCCGGCGAGGGCCTTGACCGCGACGGGCCGGTGCAGCACCTCGTCGTCGGCACGCCACACCTCGGACATCCCACCGAGGCCGATGCGTTCGCGCAGGACGTATCGGTCGTGCAGGCGCAGGGCGGGCGTGAACGGCGACATGATGCCTCCAGTCTGCCCGTCCGGTCCCCGTGCCCGTCAACCGCCCGGCGCGCGGCCCCGGTCAGGGCTTGCGGGCGACCCCGCCGTACATGCTGACCTCGACCACCGACGGGCGCGGCTCGGGCTCGCCGTCGGCACGCCACTCGGCGACCGAGCAGACGCCCGGCTCGACCGGTTCCAGGCCGTCGAAGAAACGCACGACCTCCTCCCGGCTGCGCAGGTTGATCACGCCGTGCGGGCCGCCGCCGCGGGCCGCCGCCTTCGCCTCGGCGGCCAACTCGGCGGGCAGGTAGTCGTGGGTGGCGTGCGAGGCGGCCAGGTAGCTGCCGGCGGGTAACGCGTCCAGCAGGTGACCGACGATCGCGTACGGATCATCGCGGTCGGGCACGAAGTGCAGCACCGCCAGCAGCATCAACGCGACCGGCTGGGACAGGTCGAGCGTGCGGCGCAGGTCGGGGTGGGCGAGGATGCGCTCCGGGTCACGCAGGTCCGCGTCGAGGTACGCGGTGGCACCCTCGGCCGAACTGGTGAGCAGCGCACGGGCGTGCGCAAGCACGATCGGGTCGTTGTCGACGTAGACCACCCGGGCCCGCGGGTCGGTCGACTGCGCCACCTCGTGCGTGTTGTCGGCGGTGGGGATGCCGGTGCCGATGTCCAGGAACTGCCGGACGCCCGCCTCGCCCGTCAGGTGGCGCACGGCGCGGCGCAGGAACCGCCGGTTCTCCAACGCGCTGATCCGGATGGTCGGGAACCGCTCGGCCATCGCGTCGCCGGAGTCACGGTCGGCCTGGAAGTTGTCCTTGCCGCCGAGCCAGTAGTTGTACCGGCGGGCCGGGTGCGCCACGCTGGTGTCGATCCGGTCGGCAAGCGATCCGGAATCGGGTGCCGTACCTGTTGCGTCGCTGGTCAAGGCCGCCTCCACGACTCGCGTACCACCGTCCACTGTCCCCGGTCGCCGTCATGCTACTGCCCGGCGCCGTTCCGGTCAGGCCGGGTACAGCTCGTCGCGCAGGCGGGCCAGCAGTTCCGGGGTCCGCTCCGGCGGGGCGGCCTCCACGCACAACCGCTCCATCGCCTCGGCGTAGAAGTCCAGGTCGTCGCGCTTGTCGAGGTAGATCGCACTGGTGAGCTGCTCGATGTAGACGATGTCGGGCAGGTCGGCGTCACCGAAGCGCAGGATGCTGAACGCACCGCTGGCCGCGGCGTGCCCACCGGCGGCGAACGGGACGATCTGCAGCCGCACGTGCGGGCCGGAGGTCGCCTCGATCAGCGCGTCCATCTGCTCCCGCATCACCGCCGCGCCCCCGATCGGGCGGCGCAGCACCGCCTCGTCGAGCACCGCCCACAGCTGCGGCGGGTCGGCCCGCCGCAGCAGTTCCCTGCGCTGCATCCGCAGCTCCACCCGCCGGTCCAGCTCCGCGCCCGACGCGCTGCGATGGCCGAGCAGGATCACCTCCCGGGCGTACGCCGCGGTCTGCAGCAGACCGGGCACGAACTGCACCTCGTACGTGCGGATCAGCGCGGCGGCCGCCTCCAGGCCAAGGTAGGACTGGAACCAGGCGGGGAGCACATCGCCGTAGCGGTGCCACCAGCCCGGGCTGTTCGCGTCCCGGGCCAGCTTGAGCAGCGCGTCGCGGTCCTGGGTCGCGGTGACGCCGTAGAGCGTGAGCAGGTCGGCCACGTCGCGTTCCTTGAAGCCGACCCGACCCAGCTCCATCCGGCTGATCTTCGACTCGGACGAGCGGATCTCCCACCCGGCGGTCTCGCGGCTGACCCCGGCGCTCTCCCGCAGCCGGCGCAGCTGCCCGCCGAGCAGCATGCGCAGCACCGTCGGACCGCTTGTCGGACCACCCTCGACGGGCACCGTCGCCACCTGACCGCCCTCGCATCCCGACCGCCCCGGCCGGGCACCCTCCCGAACCGACGAGTAAGCATGCCATGAACCGACAGTGAGATGAACTCCCCCGGACGGACGGAGTCAGTCCCGTATACGGGACGGCGGGATCAGGTGGTCGAAGTCGCCGTCGCGGGCGCCGAGCACGAACGCGGCGATCTCGTCCACCGTGTAGATGAGCGCCGGCCCCTCGGGGTGCCGGGAGTTGCGGACCGCGATGCCGCCACCGGGCAGCTCGGCCAGTTCGACGCAATTGCCGCTGGGGTTGCTGCGGCGGCTCTTCAGCCAGCGCATCGGTGGCAACTCGGTCACGGGCACGCCGTTCGGCGGTTGCTGCATGGGCGTCCTTCGGGATGAGCCAGCCGAGGCCGCGGGGAGGAGCGGTGGGTGGCGACGTCTGTCGACTGAGGAGTGAGATGCACGTGCATCTGCTATTGCATCTGCAATGGACAGAGAGCATGATAGCCGAAATACGGTGTGCCGGTTCGTTCACGCACGGTGACCCGAGCCCGGCCCCGGGACGCCGCTCCGCGCGGCTTCGGGACTGCGGTGAGGAGGACGCGTTGGCGGATCCGATGACCATCGCCTCCGGCATCTCCGCCGCGGGCGCCCTCGTCTCCGCCTGGCAGTTGCGCCGCCGCGCGCTGCGCGCCGAAGCCGAGATCGAGCTGCTCCAGGCCGAGCTGGCCGCCGAGCGGCACGCCGCCAGCCACGACCCGCTCACCGGGCTGCCGAACCGCCGCGCGTTCTTCCGGCTGGCCGCCGCCCTGCTCACCGACCCCGCCGGTCAGCCGCTCGTCGCAGTCGTGCTCGACCTGGACGACTTCAAGCAGGTAAACGACCGCTACGGGCACGCCGCCGGGGACCAGGTGCTGGTCAGCGTGGCGCAACGGCTGGCCGCGTTCGCCGGCCCCAACCTGGTGGCCCGGCTCGGCGGCGACGAGTTCGCCGGCCTGCTGGCCAGTCCCACGCCGGACCGCCGGTGGATCGAACACGCCACCCGGCGGCTCTGCGAGGCGCTCGCCGCGCCGATCCCGCTGGGTGCGCGCAGCATCCAGGTCACCGCCTCGGTCGGGCTCGCGCCGGTGCACTGCCCCACCCAGCTCACCGACGCGCTCTGCCGCGCCGACGCGGCCATGTACGAGGCGAAGACGCTCGGCGCCGCCCGCCCGGCCCGCCAACTCGTCGCGGAGTGCTGACCGCGCTCGGTTCAGCCGGCGCGCGTGCCGCGTCTCGGCGTACCCGGCGGGTCAGCGCCAGCCGTAGCCGGCGCGCAACGCCTGCCCGACCCGGTCGAACCGGGACCGGTCCAGCACCGCGCCCTCGCGGCGGATGCTGTCCTCGCGCATGGTGAGCACCCGGTCCAGGCGTACCCAGCTCGGCCGCTCGTCCCGGTCCCACTCCCCCGGGCCGAGCGCCAGCCAGTGCCGCTGGCCGTCCCGGTCGCTCTGGCTGGACAGCATCAACCCGAACAGCGTGCGGCTGTGCCGGCCCACCACCAGCACCGGGCGGTCCTTGCCCTGGCGGGGATCGTCCTCGTACGGCACCCAGGTCCAGACGATCTCGCCCGGGTCGGCCTGCCCGTCCGGCTCCGGGGCGTACGACAGCTCGCGGCGCTGCAACGCGCTGACCTGACGGCGGCGCGCGACCTGCGCCGGGATCGGCCCGCCGGGGCGGGTGGGGGCGGGTACACCCCGGGTGATCCGGCCGAGCCGCGACGCCACGTTCCTCAACAGACCTGCCACGGCGGGCAGCCTATCGCTCGGTGTGAGCCGGCCCCGGAATCGGGTCGCCCGGGCCGGGAGGGCAGTGCCATCATGCCCCGGTGACAGCGCCCCGCCACCAGATCCGTGCCGCGTTCACCGACACCGCCGTCACGGTCTACCAGGCGTACCCGCCGGAGATCGCCGGCGCGGCCTTGCGCGCGGGCCGGTTCGTGCCGCCGTTCAAGCGGGAGCGGATGACCTGGATCAAGCCCTCGTTCCGCTGGATGATGTATCGCTGCGGCTGGGCGCTCAAGCCGGGCCAGGAACGGGTGCTCGCGATCGACATCAGCCGGGCCGGCTTCGAGTGGGCCCTGCGGCACGCCTGCCTCAGCAGCTACGACCCGCGCCTGCACCCGGACCGGGAGGCATGGCGACGCGGACTGCGGGTCAGCCCGGTGCGGGTGCAGTGGGACCCGGAACGCTCGCTGCGGCTGGCGCCGCTGCCGTACCGCTCGCTTCAGGTCGGACTGGCCGGCGAGGCGGTACGCCGGTACGTCGACGAGTGGGTGGTCGGGCTCACCGACGTCACCGCGCTGGCCCGGTCGGTGCACCACCGGCTCACCGACGGCGACGAGGCGGGGGCGTCGGCGCTGCTGCCGGTGGAACGGCCGTACCCGCTGCCGGACGAGGTGGCCCGCGTCATCGATGCGAGCTGAACGAGTACGCCGACGCGAGGCGTCCCGGCGCCGGGCGCCGGGCGCGATGTTAATAAGGGGCCCCTCTACTACCGGAGGCGTTAACAGGGGGCCCTTCCTTACGCTTGGGGCGTGGAGTTGTCCGACGATCGACCTGTGGTCCTGGCACGCGGCGTGCCGACGGCCGCGCCGGCGGGCAGAGTGGAGCCGTGACTCCTCTGCGCGCACCCCTGGCCCGTTACGCCGAGCGGCTGCACCGTGCCGCCGGTGACACCCACCACGTCGCCTCCCCGTTGGGCGCCTGGTTGCTGCTGGCGCTGACCGGCCCGGCCGCCACCGGCGACGCCCGCGCGGCGCTGGCCGAGGCGCTCGGCGCCGACCCGGACGACGCCGCCGCCGAGGCCCGGGCGCTGCTCGCCGCGCCGCATCCGATGGTCGCCGCCGCCACCGCGCTGTGGGAGCGCACCCCGGCGGCGGAGCTGGCCGCCTGGCGAGCCACCCTGCCGGAGGCAACCGAGCGCGGTCCGCTGCCGGAACAGGCGGCCCTGGACGCCTGGGCCCGGGAGCGTACCGGCGGGCTGATCGACCGCTTCCCGGTCGATGTCGCCCCGGACACCCTGCTGGTCCTGGCCAGCGCGCTCGCGACGCGGGTGTCCTGGGCCGACCCGTTCGACACCGCCCCGGGCACGGAGCTGGGCGCTGGTAGCGCCTGGTCGAGCCGCCTGCGGTGGGTGCTGCGGACGCCACCGTTCAGGCACCGCTGCTGGCTGGCCGCCACCGACCGGGCCGGTGCCGTGGCGGTGCACGCGGCGCCGGCCCGGACCGGCGACGACGGCACCGGGATGCTCGTGGTGTCGGTGGCCGCCGCACGCGAGGTGCCGGCCGCCGACGTGCTGGCCGCCGCCCAGGAACTGGCGGGCGCCGCCGCCCTCAGCCCGGGCAACTCCCTGCCGGGCCACCTGTCGCTGTTCGACCTGCCACTGGGCGAGACGCCGCTGTGGACGCTGCGGGAGGAGCCGGTCAACACGTTCGCGCCGGGCGGCCGGGAGGAACGTGCCACAGCGGTGCTGCCCTGCTGGTCGGCGAGCAGCCGGCACGACCTGACCGCGCCCGGGTTCGGCTTCGACGCGGCGGCGCGGGCGCTCGGCGGGCTGCTGGGCCTGACCGGGCCGGGATTCGACGCCGCGCAGTCCGCGGTGGCCCGGTTCGGCCGCTACGGTTTCGAGGCCGCCGCGGTGACCGCGTTCGGCATGGTGGCCGGCCTGCCGCCGGAGGGAGTCGCCCGCGTCGCCGAGCTGCGGTTCGGTCACCCGTACGCGGTGGTTGCGGTGACCACCGACCCGGCCGGTGGGCCGTGGCACGCGCTGCCGGTCTACTCCGCCTGGGTCGCCGAGCCGGAGGAGCTGCCCGCCGACGAGGCCGGATAGGCGGCGAGCGCGCTCGTGAGCTGGCCCAGCCCCAGCGAGCCGAGTTCCAGGGCCCGGTGGTGGAACACCCGCCGGTCGCCGGGGAACGCCGGCAGGTGACCGCGTGCGGCGGCGAGCAGGAGGCTGCGGGCGTACCCGTCGAGTGCGGCCGGGATCGCGGCCTGACGCGCGCCGACGTGGGCGTGCAGCGGGGTCGCGGGCAGCGCCTCGATCCGGCGCAGGGCGTGCGCGGCGAGGTCGGCGCGGGCCTGGTGACCGTCCGGGCTGTAGTCGGTGAGCCCGTTCGGCGTCCTGCTCACAGGCCTCGACCACAGCCGCACAGGGATCGAGGCGCCCCATCTCCCGCAGCAGCTCGTCGGTGACGTCCTCGCTCACCGCACCGATGCTGGCCCCGGTGATCAAGGAGTTCGTGCCGGCCGGGGGGCCCGGAACGGACACGAACTCCTTGATCAACCGGGTGGAGGCGGGGTCAGACCGAGACGAGTTCCTTCTTCCCGGCCTTGGCGGCCAGGCGCTTCTCGCGCTCCTGGGCGCCGATCAGGTCGTCCGGCAGGGAGTCCTCCACCTCGATGTCGAACCGGCGCAGCAGCCGGATCGCGAAACCGCCGAGCGTGATGAGGATCAGCGCCACGCCGAAACAGATGTACGCGAAGCCGATGCCACGGCCCGGCCCGGTGCCGATCACCGCGCCCACCGAACCGGCCAGCGCCCCGCCCGGAGCGAGCATCGGCTCGAACAGCGCGGTGGCGCCCGGCGCGAGCAGCGCGAACCCGATCGGCAGCGTCGACCAGGAGATGGTCTGGTTGAGGCTGAACACCCGGCCGTGGAAGCGCTGCGGCACCTTCACCTGGACGATCGTCGCGTAGATCGACTGCGCGGTGGTCATCGACATGGCCAGCCAGCAGAAGCCGACGCAGATCATCGCGACCGACGCGTCCAGGCCGATCAGCACACAGCCGATCGCGGTGCCCAGGTTGCCGATCAGCACGCCGATCATCCGGCGCTTGCGCGGACCGCCCCACAGCGACATGAGCACGCCGCCGAGCACCGCGCCGACCGCCTCGGCCAGCGCCACCTGCGCCACCTGGGTGGGGCTGCCGAACGACAGCACCAGCGGGGTGATGAGCACCAGCGCGGGCGCAAGGAAGATGTTGCCCAGCGCGAAGTAGCCGAGCATCAGCCGGAACCCGCGGTGCCGCCACGAGTAGCGCATGCCGTTGGCGATGGCCACCAGCAGCCGTTCCCGGGGCCGCCAGCCGAGCGCGTCCGGGAACCGGACCACGGCGAGGGTGAGCACCGCGAACACGTAGCTGGCCACGTCGACCAGCAGGATGCCCTTCAGCTCGATGGTGGCGAGCAGACCGGCCGCGAACGCCGGCATGAGCAGCGTCGCCACGCCCGTGGAGAGCTGCGTGATGCCCATGGCGTGCCCGAGGTAGCGCTTGGGCACCAGCTGCGGCACCGCCGACTGGAACGCGATCCGCTGGAACGAACCGGCCACCGAACTCAGCGCCACCAGCATGTAGATGTGCCAGAGCACCAGGTTGTCGGTCCACAACAGGGCGGCCAGCACCAGCTGGACGGAACCGGCGAAGCAGCTCGCCGTCATCATGATCCGCCGCCGGCTGACCCGGTCGACCAGCGCGCCGGCCACCGGCAGCATGAGCACGCCGCAGATCAGCGCGAGTGCCCAGAGCAGGCCGAGGTTCGCCACCGAGCCGGTGCGGTTGAACAGCCAGATCGGGAGCGCGAACGCGGTCAGCGCGGAACCGGTGCTGGAGATGAGCTGGCCGGTCGTGACGGCCATGAACCGGCCCATGCTCGGCTTGATCGTCGTGGTGGGCTTGCGGTCCTCCCCCACCCGCAGTGTGTCGGCGACCACCCAACCGGCGTCCGCACCCTGGGCCTGCGGCGTCAGGGCGCCGACGTCCCCGGCGGCCACCGCCGGGTGCACCCGCGTGACGATCTCGGCCAGTTCCTCGGCCCGGTACTTGAGGAAGAAGTGACCGGCCTGGTCGAGCACGACGAGGCCGAGCGTGTCGCTGAGGAACTGCCACTCGGCGTACCGCTCGCGGTAGTAGTCGGTAACCGGGTCCTCGGAGCCGACCACCGAGATGATCGGCGCCCGGAGCTTCGCCGCCCGCTGGTCCAGCAGCCGGGTGAAGTACTCCTCCGAGGCGCGGGAGTCGGCCCGCATGTTGCTGATGATCCGGTCGGCCTGCTCCGGGTCCAGCTCCTCGGTGTCCACACCCATCGACTTGAGCCAGCTCGCGGAGTGCCTGTTGCTGCTGAGCCGCTCCAGGCGGTCGCGCAGCGCCGCGATCACGCCCTTCGGGCGGGCGAACGGGAACATGGCGCCGATGTAGACGGCCTCCAGATCCCGGCCGGCCGCCTCGACCTTGCGGGCCACGTCGGCGAGGATGGCGCTGCCCACGCCGCAGTGGCCGTACAGGGCGATCGGTCCCTCGACCCGCTCCAGGATCTCGTCGGCGACCCGGCCGGTCAGCTCGTCGAACGGCAGCGCGTCCTCGCTGAGACCCACGTCGTGGCCGGGGATCGCCAGCGACCACAGCCCGTACCCGGCGGGCAACGCGTCGGCCAGCGGCTGGTAGACGATGGCGCTGCCGCCGCCGTACGGGACACAGACGTACGTCAGCACCCGCTTGCCCGCCGGGATCGGCCTGGTCAGCTCGTAGAGCAGCCGGCGCGGCCCCTCCTGCGCGGCGTCGCCGGAGATGAACGCGGCGAGGTCGCGGATGGTGCGCTGCTGGAACAGGTCCATCACGCCGACCGCCCGGCCGCCCAGCTCCGCCTTGCGGATCTTCGCGACCACCTGGGTGGCGAGCATCGAGTGCCCGCCCAGGTCGAAGAAGTCGTCGTCGATGCCGAGCGTGTCCACGCCCAGCACCTCGGACCAGATCGCGGCGAGCGCCCGCTCGGTGTCGTCGCGCGGCTCGACCAGCGCCACCGACGCCTCGCGGGTGACCACCGGCGCGGGCAGCGCCTTGCGGTCCAGCTTGCCGTTGGGGGTCAGCGGCAGCGCGTCGAGCGTGACGAACGCGGCCGGCACCATGTACTCCGGCAGCGTGTCCTTCAGCGCCGCCTTCAGCGCGGCGTGCTCGGCCTCCCCGACCAGGTACGCGGTGAGCCGCTTGTCGCCGGGGCTGTCCTCGCGGACGATCACAGTGGCCTCGGTGACGCCCGGCTGCTCGCGCAGCGCGCTCTCGATCTCGCCCAGCTCGATGCGCAGGCCGCGCAGCTTCACCTGGTTGTCGATGCGGCCCAGGAACTCGATCACCCCGGCGCCGTCCGGGCCGGCCACCCAGCGGGCCAGGTCACCGGTGCGGTACAGGCGGGCGCCAGGCTCACCGGAGAACGGGTCGGGGACGAACTTCTCCGCGGTCAGCGCGGGCCGGCGGTGGTAGCCGCGGGCCAGTCCGACGCCGCCGATGTGCAGCTCACCTGCCACCCCGACCGGGCACTGCCCGCCGGACGGGTCGAGCACGTGCAGCCGCAGGTTGGCGATCGGCGCGCCGATCGGCACACTGGTCACCTGCGCCAGCCGGTCCGGCTCGCACGCCCAGGCGGTCACGTCG
The DNA here is from genome assembly GCF_900091565.1 of Micromonospora marina. GTDB lineage: Bacteria > Actinomycetota > Actinomycetes > Mycobacteriales > Micromonosporaceae > Micromonospora > Micromonospora marina. The sequence goes on from NZ_FMCV01000028.1 coordinate 23,020, forward strand.
ATGGCCGCCTCGGTCGGGCCGTACAGGTTGTGCAGGCCGCACCACGGCAGCCGGGCGGTGAAGTCGGCCGCCGAGGCCAGCGGCAGCTCCTCGCCGGAGCAGATCACCCGGCGCAGCGCGGTCGCCGCCTCCACGCCGTCCTCGGCGAGGAAGACGGTGAGCATCGACGGGACGAAGTGGGCGGTGGTGATCCGCTCGGACACCAGCAGGTCACGCAGGTAACCCGCGTCCTTGTGGCCGCCCGGCTTCGCCAGCACCAGGCGGGCGCCGGTGCGCAATGGCCAGAAGAACTCCCACACCGACACGTCGAAGCTCGCCGGGGTCTTCTGCAGCACCGCGTCGTCGGTGCCGAGGCCGTACGTCTTCTGCATCCAGTCGAGCCGGTTGACGATGCCCCGGTGCGTGTTCGGCACGCCCTTCGGGCGGCCGGTGGAGCCGGAGGTGTAGATGACGTACGCCAGGTGCTCCGGCCCGGCGGTGGGCGCCGGGTCGGTGTCGGGCCGGTCGGCCCAGACCGTGGCGTCGTCCAGTTCGAGCACCGTGGCGCCGGTGTCGGGCAGCACGTCGCGCAGGTGCGACTGGACCAGCACGACCGGCGCGTCCGCGTCGGCGACCATGAACGCGAGCCGGTCGGCCGGGTACTCCGGGTCCAGCGGGAGGTACGCGCCGCCGGCCTTGAGCACGCCGAGCAGGCCGGCGACCAGTTCCACCGAGCGTTCCGCGCAGACCCCGACGAGGGTCTCCGGGCCGACGCCCGCCGCGCGCAGCCGGTGCGCGACGCGGTTGGCCTGCGCGTTCAGCTCGGCGTACGTGCGGCTGTGCCCGTCGATGGTGACCGCTACCGCGTCCGGGGTGGCCTCTGCGCGCTCCTCGATCGGGCCGTGCAGCGTCTCGGCGCGCGGGAAGTCGGCTGTGGTGTCGTTCCAGGCGGCCAGCAGTTCCCGCTCGGCGGCGGGCAGCAGCGGCAGCCGGGACACCGGGGTGTCCGGCGCGGCGACGACCGCGTCCAGCAGCGCGGTCCACCGCTGCGCCACGCGTTCCACGGTGGCCCGGTCGAACAGGTCGGTGTTGAAGACCAGCTTGCCCCAGAGCCCGTCGACGGTCTCCACCGCGTGCAGCTCGAAGTCGAACCGGGTGGCCTGCAACTCCATCGGGGTCCAGGAGAACGTGACCTCGTCGGTGCGGGACACGCCGCGGAAGCGGCCCATCTCGTAGTTCTGCAGCACGAACATCGTCTGGAACACCGGGGATCGGCTGACGTCGCGCGGCAGGCCCAGCTCGTGGACCACCTTGGCGAACGGCACCTCGGCGTGCTCGAACCCGTCGAGCACGGTACGGCGGGTGCGCTCCAGCAGCTCGGCGAACGTCGGATCGTCGCCCAGGTCGGCGCGCAGCGGCAGCATGTTGATGAACATGCCGACGACGTTCTCCAGCTCCGGCGCGGACCGGCCGGCCACCGACGCGCCGATCGCGAAGTCGTCCTGGCCGGCGTGGCGGGCCAGCAGCACCTGGTACGCGGCCAGCAGCGTCATGAACAGCGTGCCGCCGCTGTCGCGGGTGAGCGTGTTGAGCGCCCCGGTGGCGGCCGGGTCGAGCTGGAACTCGACGAAGTCCCCGCGGTAGGTCTGGGTGGCCGGGCGGGGCCGGTCCAGCGGCAGTTCCAGCGGGGTGACGCCGGCCAGCCGCTGCTTCCAGTAGTCGACGTGCGTCCGCGCCTGCGGGCCGTCCAGCTCCTGGGCCTCCCAGACGGCGAAGTCGCCGTACTGGATCGGCAGGGCGGGCGGCTCGCCGCCCCGGTAGAGCGTGATCAGGTCACGCAGCACCACGTCCACCGACCAGCCGTCGCCGACGATGTGGTGCTGGGCGAGGAACAGCACGTGGTCGTCGGCGGCGAGCCGGACCAGCAGGGCCCGCAGCAGCGGCCCGTTCGCCAGGTCGAACGGCTCGGCCGCCGCCGCGTCGACGAGCGCCTGCGCGGCGGCCTCGTCGGGCGCCTCCACCACTGTCAGCGGCACGTCGGCCGTGTCCGCGACGACCACCGTGGGACGGCCGTCGGCGTCGGCCGGGAAGCGGGTGCGCTGCGACTCGTGCCGGTCGGCGAGCGCGGTCAGGGCGGCGCGCAGCGCGTCCACGTCGAGTGGTCCGCGTACCCGCAGCGGCACCGCGATGTGGTACGCCGCCTCGCCCGGGGCGAGCTGGTCCATGAACCAGACCCGCTCCTGGGCGTAGGACAGCGGCACCTGGGCGCCGGACGGGCGGGGGGTGATCCGGGCCGCGGGGGCGGCCTGACGGGCGCGTAGCCGCTTGGCGATCAGCGCCTGCCGGGCCGCCTCGCGGGCCGGATCCTTCAGGTCGGTCATCAGTCGGTTCCCTCTTCCGCCGCGAGCAACGCGGCGACCTCGGTGTCGGAGAGCCCGTCGAGTTCGGCGGCGATCCGCTGTTCGATCTGGGCCGCCAGGTCCGCCACCACAGGGCTGCCGAACAGCGCCCGCATGGGCAGGTCGACGTCCACCTCGGCGCGGATCCGGGCCATCGCCCGCATGCCGCGCAGCGAGTTGCCGCCGAGGGCGAAGAAGTCGTCGTGGGCGCCGACCTTCTCCACCTGGAGGATCTCGGCGTACACCTCGGCGACCAGAGCCTCGGCCTCGGTGCGGGGCGCGACGTAGCTGTCCTGGGCCTGCTCGGCCGCCGCCGGGGCGGGCAGCGCGGCGCGGTCCAGCTTGCCGTTGGGCGTCAGCGGCAGCGCGTCCAGCCGGACCAGAGCGGCCGGCACCAGGTGCGCGGGCAGCTCGCGGGCCAGTTCGGCGCGGACCGAGTCCTCGTGGGCCGGGCCCACCAGGTAGCCGACGAGCATCGGCTCGCCGCCGTCGGTGCGGACCGCCGCGGCGGCGGCGCGCACGTCCGGGTGGGCCAGCAACGCGGCCTCGACCTCACCCAGCTCGATGCGCATACCGCGCACCTTGACCTGGTCGTCGCGGCGGCCCAGGTAGTCGAGCGTGCCGTCGGCACGCCAGCGGGCCAGGTCGCCGGTGGCGTACATCCGGGCGCCGGGCGGGCCGTACGGGCACGGCAGGAACCGCTCGGCGGTCAGGCCGGGCCGGTCGTGGTAGCCGCGGGCGAGCTGGGTGCCGGTGACGTACAGCTCCCCCACCATCCCCGGGGGCACCGGCCGCAGCGCCGCGTCGAGCAGCAGCGCCCGGGTGTTCCAGGTGGGCCTGCCGATCGGCACCGGACCGGCCGGGACCGGCTCACCGGGTGCGACCCGGGCCGCGACGCAACCCACTGTGGCCTCCGTCGGGCCGTACTCGTTGATCACCGCCACGTCGGGGTGTGCGGCCCGCCAGGCGGCGAGCTGCTCTCCGGTCAGCGCCTCGCCGCCGATCACCAGGTCGGCCGTCGGCGAAAGCTCGCCGTCGAGCAACGGCAGGTGGCTCGGCGTGACCTTGAGGAAGGCCGGCCGGCCACCGGCGCGGGCGGCCGGGGAGTCGATCGCGGCGAGCCGCACCGTGCCGCCGGCGGTGAGCGTGCCGAGCAGGCCGGTGACGGTCAGGTCGAACGACACCGGCGAGTGCAGCAGCGCCACCCCGGAAAGCCCCGGGTAGGTGGCGCGGGCCCAGGCCAGGTACGCGGTCACCGCCCGGTGCTCGACCACCACGCCCTTCGGGCGGCCGGTGGAGCCGGAGGTGTAGAGCACGTACGCCGGGTGCTCCGGGCGCAGCGGCGCGACCCGGTCGGCGTCGGTGAGGTCGTCGCCGGACTGGTCCGAGCCGACCTCGCCGTCGAGCACCAGCGCGTCACCGGGCACCAGGGCGGCGGTGTCCGGCGCGGTCACCACCAGCGCGGGCGCGGCGTCGGTCAACAGGTACGCGATCCGGCCGGCCGGGTACGCGGTGTCCACCGGCACGTACGCGGCGCCCGCCTTGAGCACCGCCAGCATCGCCACGACGAGGTCGCAGGAGCGGGGCAGCGCCAGCGCGACCCGGGTCTCCGGGCCGGCGCCGCGGGCCACCAGCAGCCGGGCCAGCCGGTTCGCGGCGGTGTTCAGCTCGCCGTAGCCGAGCGTCACGCCGTCGCAGACCAGCGCCGCCGCTTCCGGGGTGGCGGCGGCCCGCCGTTGCACCTCGTCGACCACAGTGGTCACCGGCACGTCGTGGGCGGTGTCGTTCCAGGCGCCGAGCACCTGGTCCCGCTCGGTGTCGGTGAGCAGCGGCAGCGCGCCCACCGGACGTTCCGGCTCGGCGACGGCGGCGGCGAGCAGGCGTACGTAGCGGCTGACCACCGTCTCGGCCGTGGACCGGTCGAACAGGTCGGTGCGGTAGACCAGGCGGCAGTCACCAGTGGTGATGTCGAAGGCCAGGTCGTCCTTCGTGGTGCCCAGCTCGACCGGGTCGAGGCCGGAGTCCGGGATCCAGTTCAGCGCGGTCTGGAAGATCGGCTGCACCGACGGGTCACGCTGCGGGTCGACCGCCTCGACGATCTTCTGGAACGGTGTCTGCCCGTGCTCCATGGCGTCGATCAGGCCGTTGCGCACCCGGCCGAGCAGCGCCGCGAACGTCGGGTCGCCGGAGACGTCGCAGCGCAGCGCCACCGGGTTGACGAACATGCCGATCAGCGACGCCAGCTCCGGGTTGTCCCGGCCCGCGGTGGAGACGCCGACCACCACGTCGGCGTCGCCGGAGATCCGCGACAGCAGCGCCGCGAAACCGGCCAGCAGCACCATGTACGGGGTGGCCTGCGCGCCGGTGGCCAGCGCGCCGACGCGGTCCAGCAGCCCGTCGGGCAGCGTGAAGCGCACCTCGTCACCGGCGAAGCCGAGCTGGGCCGGGCGGGGCCGGTCCAGCGGCAGGCCGGTGACCGGCGGCGCGCCGGCCAGGTGACCGGTCCAGAACGCGAGCTGCCGGTCCAGGTCCTCGCCGGTGAGCTGCTGGCGCTGCCAGACCGCGAAGTCGGCGTACTGGATGGGCAGCTCGGGCACGGCGGGCTCGGCGCCGGTGCGCGCGGCCTCGCAGAACGCGACCAGCTCGGCGTGGAACAGCACCGCCGAGTGGCTGTCGAAGACGGCGTGGTGCACCACGAACGCCAGCGCCAGTCCTTCGGTCATGCGGATCAGCCGGGCCCGCCACAGCGGCGCCGCGTCCAGCGGGATCGGCAGGCGCGCCACCTCGCCGCGGATGCGCTCGAACTCGGCCCGCTGCTCGCCGGCCGGCAGGTGGGTGATGTCGGTGACGGGCAGCGGCGACGGCTCGTGGGCGCGCACGACCTGCACCAGCACGCCGTCGTTGGTCCGCAGGTGGGTACACAGCGCCTCGTGCCGGGCGATCACCCGGTTGACCACGTCACTCGCCGTGCCGGCGTCCACGCCGGCGGGGAACAGCCACGGGAAGGACACGTTGAACACCGGCGAGGCGGCGTCGAGCTGGTTGGCCATCCACACCCGCTCCTGGGCGTAGGAGGCCGGGAAGGTCCACTCCTGGCTCGCGCTCATGAGAGGGCCTCGCGCACGGAGCGGGGACGCATGTCGGTCCAGACCTCGTCCACGTGGGCCAGGCACTCCTCGCGGCTGCCGGCGAAGCCGGTGTCGTGCCAGCCGGCGGGCAGGTCCCGGTCGGCCGCCCAGATCGAGTACTGCTCCTCGTCGTTGCGGACGACCAGGAATCGGAGTTCGGCCATGTCAGTTCGCTCCTGCGTTCTCGGGGGTGTACGGCTCGGCCATCGCCACGGCGATCTTGCGGGGACCGGTGAACGGTTCCCGGCCGTGCGCGGCGGTCATGTTGTCCACCACCAGCACGTCGTCGCGCTGGTAGTCGAAGCGGACGGTGGCGGCCCGGTAGGCGGCGCGGAGGTGGTCCATGACGTCGGTGGGGATCTCGCCGCCGTCGCCGTAGTAGGTGTTCGCCGGCAGCCCGTCGGCGCCGAACATGGCCAGCAGCCCCTCCTGGTAGTCAGCCGGCAGCGTGCTGAGGTGGAAGAAGGTGGCGTGGTTGAACCAGCGCGGGGTGTCCGACCCGGGCCGGTGGTGCACCACGTCGCGGACCGCGCGGGTACGCAGGCCGTCCTCGCCGACCCACTCCACGGTGATCCCGTTGTCCGCCGCGTACGCCTCGACCTCGGCGCGGCTCTCGGTGTCGAACACCTCCTGCCAGCGGGTGCCGAAGTCGCCGTGGAAGTTGCGCACCAGCATCCACCGGCGGCGGACGAACTCCTCGCGGACCGCGGGGTCGACCAGCTCGTACACCCGGCGCACGTCGGCCAGCGGCGTGGCGCCCCGGCTGTCCGGCGGCGTGACGCAGTAGAAGAACAGCGTCAGCGGCCAGCGCGCCTGGTACGAGTTCTCGTTGTGCAGGAAGATCTCCTCGTCCGGCGGGTAGTCGGTCGAGGTGTAGACCCGGCCCTTGATCGAGTGCCGGGGCGAGGAGCGCTCGGTGTAGGTCAGCGGCTCCCCGGCGAGCGCGCGGACGGCCTGGTCGAAGCCGTCCACGCCGCCCACGTCGAAGCCGCGGAACAGCAGCCCTCCGCTGGCGACGAGGGTGTCGCGCAGCTCGGCGCGCCGGGCCGTGATCAGGTCGGTCAGCGCCCGGCCGTCGCTCTCGACGACCACCGGAAGCGTCGTGGTTGTCTCGCTCATGGTGCTTGTCTCCTGGTTCTGCGTCGGGAGGTCAGCCGCGGGGCAGCCGCGGGATGGCCGGGATCGCCGCCGGGGCGGCCGGTGCGTCGGCGCGCAGCTCCTCGATCCGGGCGGCCAGTCCGGCCACCGTGGGGGTCTCGAAGAGGCTGCGCATCGGCAGCCGTACGCCGGTCGCCTTGCGCATGGCGGCGATGAGCTGCACGGCGACCAGCGAGTTGCCGCCGAGGGCGAAGAAGTCGTCGTCCACGCCGACGTCGGTGACGCCGAGGCCGTCGCGCCATACCTGGGCGATCGTCTTCTCCAGCTCGGTGCCGGGCGCCGCCGAGCCGCCGGCGGCCGTCGTCGGGCCGGTCGGCGCGTCGGTCTCCTCGGCGAGGCTGTCGGTGGTGACCCGGGCCGCCCGGCGCCGGATGTCGGCGACGGTGCGGGTGGTGATCACCACCTGGGCGCCGAGGCCGGCGGCGAGGCTGCGGCGGAACGCCTCCGCGCCGTCGACCGGCCGGATGTCCTCGGTGACCGCCGCCGGGGCGTCACCGCCCGCCGCCGGGGACTCGGCCAGGTTGCCGGTGACCGCGTCCCGGTCGACCCGACGCAGCACGAAGTCGCCGATCGCGACCAGTTCCCGCCCGTCCGGGTCGCGCAGCGACAGGTCGGCGGCGACCACCTCGTCGGTGGCGGCGGGCCGGTGCCGCAGGTGACTGTGGAACGTCGCGGGCAGCGGCCCGCGCACCACGATCCGGCCGTACGACAGCGGCAGGTAGGTGCCGGAGCCCTGTCCCCGGCCGAACGCGGTGGCCACGTCCAGCAGCGCCGGGTGCATGCCCCAGGAGGGCAGGTCACCGAGCGCGGCGGCGGGCGCCTGCACCCGGGCCAGTTCCTCGCCGTCGGCGAGGTGGTGCTCGGCCAGCGCCGCCCAACGCGGCCCGAACGTGAGCATGCTGGTACGTCCCCTGCCGAACGACGCGTCGTCGTCGACCCGCCGCCCGGTCACCGTGGGCACGGCGGCCGGCGGGGCCGCGTCGGTGGTCCAGCCGGCGGTGCCGCGGACGTGGGTCCGCGCCTGACCGGCGGCGAGGCTGGCGACTGTGAAGTCGGTGCCGTCCTCGGCCGAGGTCAGCTCGACCCGGTACTGGGCCACGGTGCCGTCCGGCACCGAGAACGGCTCCAGGAACACCACGTCGCGCAGCTCCACCGCGGCATCCGGCCCTGGCGCGGGCAGCGCCGCGACCACCGCCGCGCGCACCGACTCCAGGTGGGCGGTGCCCGGCACCACCGGCACCCCGCCGATCCGGTGCTCGTCGAGCAGCCAGTGGGTGCCGGCCGAGACCAGGCCGTGCAGCACCGTGCCGTCCGGGCCGGCGACCATCGTGGTGAGCACCGGGTGGGCGACCGCCGTGGTCACGGTGTCCCGCCCGGCGGCCCGGAACCCGGCCGGCGCGGCGGTCTCCACCGCCATGCCGACCTCGGCCCAGCCACCCCAGTTCTGCGACACCACAGGCGCGCGGAACCCGGTGCCGGAACGCGCGAACGCGTCCAGGAAGTTGTTCGCGGCGCAGTAGTCGACCTGGCCGAACCCGCCGATCACCGCGGTGATCGAGGAGCACAGCACGACGAAGTCCAGCGGCAGGTCACCGAAGACCCGGGCCAGCGCCAGGGTGCCGGCCAGCTTCGGGGCCAGCACACGCCGCGCCTCGTCGCGCTCCTTCACCTCGGCCATGCCGCCGCCGGGCAGACCGGCGGCGTGCACGATGCCGTCCAGCCCGCCGAACCGGCGCTCCACCTCGTCGCGGACCCGGCGCAGGTCGTCGGCGTCGGTGACGTCGGCGGCGAGCACCAGCACCTCGGCGCCCGCGGCCTCCATCCGGCGGATCGCCGCGATGGCCCGCCCGGCCCGGTCGGTACCGCCGTGCACCGCGAGGTGCGCGTCCCAGGCGTCCCGCTCGGGCAGCCCGGACCGGGCCAGCAGCACCAGCTTGGCGCGGACCCGGCCGGCGAAGTCCTCGGCGAGGGTGACGCCGATGCCGCCGAGACCGCCGGTGATCAGGTAGCGGCCCTCCTCGCGCAGCACGCCCGGCACGTCCTCGGCGGCCACGCTCACCTGCTCGTAGCCGCCCAGCCAGCGGCGGTCGCCGCGCAGCGCCACCTCCGGGTGCTCGGCGTCGACCGGGCTGCGCAGCTCGGCCACCAGGGCGGCGACGCCACGCGCGGCCGGGTCGGTGTCGAGCAGCCGCACGGTCAGGCCGGGCAGCTCGGCCGGGAGCACCCGGGCCAGGGCGGCCAGCGTGGCGTGCTCCGGGCGGGTCAGGTCGTCGCCGCGTACGTCGCCGATGCCGGCGGTGACCAGGTCCAGGCGTACGCCCGCCTCGTCGGCCGTCACACCGGCGCCGGCGAGGGCCTGCACCAGGTGCAGCGCGCCGAAGAAGCCGCGCTCCTGCGCCGCCCAGGCGGCCGCCGCGTCGGTGCCGACCGGCTCGCCGTCGAGCGCGAACGCGTGCACGATCCGCCGGGGCAGGTCGGCTCCGAGCGCGGCGACCAGTTCCTCGGCGTCGGCGCGTACGCCGGGGCGCAGCCGGAAACCGTTGGCGGTCGCGGTGAACGCCTCGCCGGCGCGTACCTCGACCGGGTCGTCGCCGGCGGCACGCAACGCGGCCACGAGCGCCTCGCCGCGCGGGCCGTCGGCCAGCACCAGGCAGCGGCCCAGCGGCTCGGCCGTCCGGGTCGGGGCGGCCTGCCGCCACACCGGCACCGCGAACCACTCCGGCAGCAGGCGGGGACCGGTCTCCACCGGCGCCGCGGCGAGCTCCTGCTCCGGCTCCGGGTCGATCCAGTAGCGGCGCCGCTCGAACGGGTACGTGGGCAGCGGCACCCGTCGCGCGTGCGGGTCGGCGGGGACGCTCACCGGCACCCCGGCGCACCAGAGCGCGCCGGCGGTGCCGAGCAGCGCGGCCACGTCACCGGTCTGCTCACCGGGACCGGGCAGGCTGCCCAGCGGGGTCAGCGCCCGCTGCGCCGCACCGGCCTTGGCGACCTGCATCCGGGCCAGGTTGGCCAGCTGCCGGCCGGGCCCGCACTCGACCAGCGCCCAGGTGCCCTCGGCGAGCAGGGTGGCGACGCACGCGCCGAAGCGGACCGGGCGGCGCAGGTGCGCCGCCCAGTACGCCGGGTCGGTGGCCTGCGCCTCGGTGATCCAGGTGCCGGTCACGTTCGACACGAACGGCACCGCGGGTGCCCGCAGCGGCACCGTGGCCATCAGCGCGGTGAACTCGTCCAGGAGCGGGTCCATCATCGGCGAGTGGAACGCGTGCGAGGTGCGCAGCAGCTTCGACTTGTTCTTGCCACCGAGGCTCGCCGCGAACTCCTTCACCAGCGCCGTCTCGCCCGCGACCACGCAGGTGCCGGGGCCGTTGACGGTGGCCACCGACAGGCCCTCGGGCAGCCGGCCGGTCACCTCCGACTCGTCGAGCGTGACCGCCAGCATCGAACCGGCCGGCAGGGAGTGCATGAGCCGACCCCGGGCGGCCACCACGCGCAGCGCGTCGGCGAGGTCGATCACCCCGGCCACGGTCGCGGCGACGTACTCGCCGATGGAATGGCCGATCATCGCGGCCGGGGTCACCCCGGCGGCCCGCCAGGCGGCGGCGAGCGCGTACTCGAGCGTGAACAGGGCGGGCTGGGTCCAGCGGGTCTGCGTGAGCTTGTCCGCCGCCTCCGGGTCGCGGCCCAGGATCAGGTCGCGGATGTCCAGGCCCAGCTCGGGGCGGAGCAGCTCCGCGCACTCGTCGACGGCGGCGGCGTACGCGCTGTCCTGCGCGTACAGTTCGGCGCCCATGCCGGCGTACTGCGAGCCCTGGCCGCTGAACAGGAACGCCACCCGGGGCGCGGAGCCCTCGGCGGCACCCCGGTGGCCCTTGCGCCGCTCGCGCAGCGCGGCGGCGGCGGACGCCGGGTCACCGGCGACGACGGCGGCGCGGTGGGGGTACACCTGGCGGCCGACGCGCAGCGTGTGCGCCACGTCGGCCAGCGCCACGTCGCTGCCGCTGTCCAGGTGGTCGGCGAGCCGCCGCACGGCGGTGTCCAGCGCGGTCGGGGTCTTCGCCGACACCTGGAGCAGGTGCGCCGGGCGGGCCGGCGGCTCGGACCGGCCGGCGGCCGGTGCCTCCTCCAGCACCACGTGCGCGTTGGTGCCGCCGATGCCGAAGGAGCTGACGCCGGCCCGGCGCGGACCGCCGTCGGCGTCCCACTTGGTCAGCGTGTTCGCCACGTAGAACGGGGTGTCGGCGAAGTCGATGGCCGGGTTCGGCGTCTCGTAGTTGATGGTCGGCGGGATCAGCCCGTGCTCCATCGCCAGCACCGTCTTGATCACGCTGACGATGCCGGAGGGCTGGCTGAGGTGGCCGATGTTCGACTTCACCGAGCCGATGCCGCACCAGCCGCGCTCGTCGGTGTCCTTGGTGTAGACGGCGGACAGCGCGGCGACCTCGATCGGGTCGCCGAGCGCGGTGCCGGTGCCGTGCGCCTCGACGTAGCTGATGCTGCGCGGGTCGACGCCGGCCAGCTCGACGGCCTGGGCGACGGCCTCCATCTGCCCGTCGATGCTGGGGGCGGTGAAGCCGACCTTCCCGGCGCCGTCGTTGTTGATGGCGTTGCCGAGCACGACCGCGCGGATGGTGTCGCCGTCGGCGAGCGCGTCGGAGAGCCGCTTGAGCAGCGTCACGCCGACGCCGCTGCCCCACACCGTGCCGTTCGCTCCGGCGTCGAACGGCCGGCACCGCCCGTCCGGCGAGGTGAAGCCGTCCATGCCGAGGTAGCCGACGTGCGGCAGCTCGATGTTGACGCCGCCGGCCAGGGCCATGTCGCACTCGCCGTTGCGCAGCGCCTCGCAGGCCAGGTGGAACGCCACCAGGGAGGTGGAGCAGGCGGTGTGCACGGTCATGCTGGGCCCGCGCAGGTCCAGCCGGTACGACACGTTGGTGGCCACGTAGTTCGGCGAGTTTCCGGTGGCCAGCGAGACGGTGCTGTGCGGGTTCCCGCCGACCCGCTTGTTGCGCAGCACGTTGCGGTGCAGGTACGTGTTGCCGCCGGTCCCGGCGTACACGCCCACCGCGCCGTCGTAGCGGCCCGGGTCGTAGCCGGCGTTCTGCAACGCGGTGTAGCAGGTCTCCAGGAACAGCCGGTGCTGCGGATCGGTGATCTCGGCCTCGCGGGCGGTCATCCCGAACAGGCCGGCGTCGAACTCGTCGTAGCCGTCCACCAGCGGGGCACGGTTGACCCAGCCCGGGTCGTCGACCTCCTGCGGCTGGGCACCGCGGGCGAGCTGCTCCTCGCGGGTCAGCTCGGTCGTCGACTCCACGCCGTCGACCAGGTTGCGCCAGAACTCGTCGACGTCGGCCGCGCCGGGCAGGCGGGCGGCGAGCCCGACGATGGCGATGGGCTCGACGCCGTCGTCGGCGGGCATGTCGTTCTGCATGGGGGTTCTCTCATTCACAAGGGATCGCGTCACGGGTGGGGTCGGCGAGGTGGCGGGGTACGGCGGGCGCGGCCCCGCCGGGCGGCGGCGCGCATCGCGGCGCGGGCCAGTTCCGGTCGGTCGGCGGCCCCGTCGAGGCTGGCGGCGAGCGCCCGCACGGTCGGGTGGCGGAACAGGTCGAGCATGGTGATCGAGCGGCCGGTGGCCTCGGTGAGCCGGGCGTGCACCGCGGCGAGGGCCATCGAGTGGCCGCCGATGTCGAAGAAGTTGTCGCTGACCCCGACCGCGTCGCGGCCGAGCACGTCCCGCCAGATCCCGGCGATCAGCTCCTCGGTGGCGGTGAGCGCGTCCGAGCCGGCGGGCAGCGGCGCGCGGGCCGGTTCGGCGGTGGCCACCGTCATCGCGCCGAGCGCGGCGACCCGCACCGCCGGGCGGGGCAGCTCGGGCGCGACCTCGGCGGCCGGGGCGTCCGGGTCGGCGGCGAGCGCGCCGACCAGGGCGGCCAGGTCGGTCAGGAGCGCGGTGATCCGCTCGGCGGTGAACAGGTCCGGGTTGTGCACCACCTCGACACCGGCCCGCCCGTCGCGTTCCACCACGTAGACGGTCAGGTCGAACGGCGACCCGGGCTTGGGCACCGGCACCGGCTCGGCGGTCAGGCCGGTCAGCGCCAGCCGGGGCGCGACGAAGTTGAGCACGTTGAACAGCACCTGCACCAGCGGGGCGCGGGAGGTGTCCCGGCCCACGCCGAGCGCCTCGACGATACGTTCCAGTGGGGCGCCCGGGCGGGCGGTGACCTCGTGCAGTTCGGCGGCGGCCCGGTCGACCTGCTCGGCGAAGCTCGCGCCGCCGGAGCGGACCCGCACCGGCACGGTGTCGATGAAGAACCCGATCACCTCGTCGAACGCGGCCAGCCGCCGATCCGCGACGATCGCGCCGAGCACGTGCTCGTCACCGCCGGTGACCCGGCGCAGCAGCTCGCCGAACGCGGCCAGCAGCACCGCCGCGACAGTGGTGCCGCGCCGGGCCGCCAGGTCGCGCACGGCCCGGTCGGCGGTCTCGTCCAGCCGCACCGCGGCCTCCGCGCCGGCGTACGTCTGCACAGCCGGTCGGGGACGGTCGCGGGGCAGGTCCAGCACCGTGGGAGCGCCGGCCAGGTGCGCGGTCCACCAGGCCAGGTCCGTCTCGCCGCGGCGCCCGTCCCGGTCGGCGCGCCACACCGCGTAGTCGGCGTACGTGGCGGGCAGCGGCGGGCGGCCCGGCACCGACCGGCCGAGCGCGCGGGCGTACGCGAGCGCCAGCTCGTCGTAGAGCAACGCCTCGGACCAGCCGTCGAAGACCGCGTGGTGCACAGTCACCGCGAGCACGTGCTCGTCGGCGTCGAGCCGGTACACGGTCACCTGCCAGGGCGGCCCGGTGGCCAGGTCGAACGCGTGCCCGGCGCCGGCCGCGAGCATGCCCGCCAGCTCGGCGTCCGGGTCGGGCGCACCGGTCAGGTCGACCACCGGCACGGCCACGTCGGTGGGTTCCTCGCGGACCGCGTACGGCACGCCGCCGTTGTGCGGGATGCGCCAGCGCAGCACGTCGTGGCGTTCCGCGACGGCCCGCAGCGCGGCGCCGAGCGCGGTGACGTCCAGCGGCCCGCGCAGCCGGTGCGCGACGGCGATGTTGTACGGCGCGCTGGACGGGGCGAGATGGTCCATGAACCACAGCCGCCGCTGCGGCGGCGACAGCGTCGGCGGGTTGCCGGTGGTGAGCCCGTCGGCGTCGGCGGGGTCGGCGGCGCGGACCCGGTCCACGAACGCGGCGAACGTGCGGTCGGCGAACAGCACCCGCGTGTCCACCTGTCGGCCCAGCTCCGCGCGCAGCGCGGCGACCAGCCGCATCGCGGCGATGGAGTTGCCGCCGGCGGCGAGGAAGTCGCTGTCCGGGGCGGGCGCGGCGCCGAGCAGCCGGGTCCAGGCGCGCCGGACCGCGGCCGTCACCGGGTCGTCGCCGGCGGGCGCGTCGTCCACGGTGGCCGGGGTGGCCGCCGCCAGCTCGCGCAGCGCCGGCCGGTCCAGCTTTCCGGTGGTCGCGCTGACCGGCAGCGCGTCCAGCCGCACCATCCGGGCCGGCAGCATCGCGGTGGTCAGCCGTGTCGCCGCGTACGCCCGCAGCTCGTCGTCGTCCGGCGCGCCGGCCGGGGTGAGGAACGCGACCAGCTCGGGGCCGGCCGGGCCGGGTACCGCCTCCACCGCGACGCGCTCGACGCCGGGGCAGGCGGCCAGCACGGCCTCGATCTCGCCCAGCTCGATGCGCTGGCCGCGTACCTTCACCTGCCGGTCGGCGCGGCCGAGGTAGACGATCCGGCCGTCCGGGCCCTGCCGGACCAGGTCGCCGGTGCGGTAGAGCCGCTCGCCGGGCACGTCGCCGAACGGGTCGGGCACGAACCGCTCGGCGGTCAGGCCGGGCCGGTTGAGGTAGCCGTCGGCCAGGCCCGGCCCGCCGATGAGCAGCTCGCCGGTCTGGCCCGCCGGCACCGGCCGCAGGTCGGAGTCGACCACGTACGCCCGGTGGTTGGGCAGTGGCCGGCCGATCGGCATCGGGTCGGTGTCGGCGTCGGTGAGGTCGCAGGTGACCGCCAGGACGCTGGTCTCGGTCGGGCCGTAGCCGTTGACGAAGCGCCGGCCGGGCGACCAGCGGGCGACCAGCTCGGCCGGGACCGCCTCGCCGCCGCAGATCAGCACCCGCCACGACGGAAACCCGGCCGGGTCCAGCAGCGACAGCACGGTGGGGGTGATGAAGCCCCAGGTCACCTCGTGCGCGGCGGCGAACCGGGCGATCCGCGCCGGGTCGGCCCGGTCCTCGGCGCCGAGCAGCTGCACCGACCCGCCGAGCGTCAGCGGCACGAACAGGTCCATGACGACCACGTCGAAGCCGAGCGAGGCGATGCCGAGGCTGCGCACCGAGGCGTCGGCGCCGGTCAGCGCGGTCACGCCGGTGACGAACTCGACCAGGTTGCGGTGGGTGTTCAGCACGCCCTTCGGGCGGCCGGTGGAACCGGAGGTGAACAGCACGTACGCCGGGTCGCCGGGGCGGGCCGGGCCGGGCGCGAGCGGGGCCGGCCCGGGCGGTCCGAGCGTCGTCACGCCGGGTTCGTCGCCGAACTCGGCCGCTGCCGCGTCGCCGACCACCACCCGTACGCCCGCGTCGCGGGCGATGCCGCGCAGCCGCGCCCGGGGGCCGCCCGGCTCCAGCGGCACGTACGCGGCGCCGGACAGCAGCACGCCGACCACTGTGGCCACCAGGTCGGGGGTACGCGCGCCGCACACGCCGACCCGGTCGCCCCGGCCGACGCCGTGCCCGCGCAGCGCGGCGGCCACCCCGGCGGCCCGGTCGACGAGCTGGCGGTAGGTGAGGCGGGTGTCCCACTGGCGCACCGCCACCGCGTCCGGCGTGCGGGCGGCCTGCTCGGTGATCAGGTCCGCGAGGGTGGCGTCCGGCCAGGGCAGATCCGGGCCGTGGACGGCGCTGACGGTAAGGGTATCGGTCACCGGAGTGCTCCAAGGGGTTCGGCCGGGTCGGTGATCTGGAGGCGGAGTTCGCTGACGTAGCCGCGACCCCGGGCGTCGGGCACCCACGCCTCGGTGGGCGCGGGCAGCAGTTCGGAGACCACCACCGGCACGTCCGGCCCGGTACGCAGCGCGGCGTCGACCATGGCGCACAGCGACTGCGCGTACAGCGGCCCGGTCAGGTCCACGTAGCAGGGTTTGATCTCGGTGCCGACCTTGACGAAGACCCGCTCGGGCAGGCCGGTCTCGGCGCGCCAGCGGCGTACCGCCAGGTAGCGGGCGGACTCGTCGGAGTGGCCGCCCAGCCCGCACGCCCCGGCCGTGGTGCGCCAGGTGCGCCGCGCCACGACCAGCCGGTCGATGGTGATGCGGGGCGTGTACGCGGCGGCGCCGAGCAGTTTGAACGCGTCGAGCAGCAGCGAGCCGAGCAGCGTGGCGAACACCTCCATCAGCGGCCAGCGGGCGCCGTCGGGGAAGACCGCGGTGAGCTGGTCGCCGGTGCGCTCGACCAGCACGGCGGTGGCCGGGACCAGGCGGTCCACGTCGGCGCCGTGCGCGGTGTCGATGCCGAGCTGACGGTCCGCCGGGCCGGTCAGCGCGTACGTGGTGCGGGTGGTGCGGCGGGGGAAGCTGTCCGGCCACAGCACCCGCAGCCGGACCGGACCCAGGTCGGCGTCGAGGTCGGCGCGCAACGCGGCCGGGTCCGGGTGGAACGGGCTGAGCACCGCGCTGTCGAAGGCGACCGAGGCCGGGTGCAGCTCGCCGAGCACCAGCAGGAAGTCGCCGCGCTCCACGGCCTCCGGCGAGGCGGCACTGAGCTGCACGTCCGGGTTGTGCAGCCGGGCCGACGGCCAGCCGGGCCGCGTCGCCGGGAACAGTTCCCGGGCCCGCTCGGTCAGGTCCGCGGCGCGCAGCCGCAGCTCCGCCTGCCCGGCGGGCAGGTCCGCCAGGCCGAACAGCTCGGCCCAGCGTGCGGTGAGCGTGGCGCCGGCCCGGCCGATCGGGCCGTCCGGGGCGACGAGCGTGCCCTGGGCGAGCAGCCACAGGTCGGCCAGCCGTACCGGTCCGCCGTCGGCGACCAGTTCCTCGTGCAGCTCGGTGAAGAGGTCGCCGCAGCGGCCGGCCACCTCGCCGGTGAACCAGCGGGCGGTACGCAGCACCACCGCCATCGGCTCGGCGAGCGCGTCGATCACCGCCGAACCGATCCGGAACTCCAGGTCGCGGGCGGTCTCCTCGTAGCAGACCGTGCGGGCGGCGTACATCTGCCCGCTGCGCCGGGTGGCCGGGCGGCCGGTGACGGCGGTGAACCCGGCGTTGAGCGCGGCGAGCGCGGCGCCGAGCCGGTCCGGGTCGCCGGCCGCGGCGGCCACCTCGTCGCGGGCGGCGCACAGCCGGCCGAACTCGGCCGCCGTCGCGGCGCGGACCGCATCGTCGCCGATCGCGGCGATCCGCGCTTCGAGCACGCGCTCGGCGTCCGGTGCGATCGGCAGGTTCGCACCCCAGTTGAGCCGGCCGTGCTCGACCCAGCGGTCCAGCAACAGGTAGACGTCGTCGGCGCTGTGCACCTCTCCGGCGTCGCACAGCCGCTCCGCCAGCTCCACCGCCGGCGTGCGCCCGTCGCAGGCGCCGAGCACCAGCGCCTCGACCGGGGTCAGCGCGATCGGCGGGTGCAGCGGGACGCGCAGCTCCCGCCCGGCGACGGTCAGGTGCGGTTGCAGGGCCGGCGCCCACCACCGGCGCACCGCCAGGTCGTCGGCGAGCCGGTCGGCGTACGCGATGAGCGCCCACGCCTCGAAGTACACCCGCCGCCGGTGCACGAGCGCGTCACCGGGCACGGTGTGCACCCCGGGCCGGGTGGTGTCGAACGTGCCCCAGCAGACCGGGCCGAAGAAGCCGATCGTCTCGGCCTTGCCGCAGTAGCGCTGCCAGTAGCGCAGCAGGCTCAGCTCGCGCTTGCGGCGGCGCACGTTGCGGACCTGCGGGTCGGTGCGCAGCAGCCCGTCCAGCGCGATCAGCATGTCCGGGTTCTGCCAGGTCACCGCCTCGCGCAGCAGCGGGTCGGCGGCCAGCTCGCCGGCCACCGCCGAGGACTCGGCGAACGCCTCGGCCAGGGCCTTGCCGAACACCTCGGGGCCGGTGTCGCCGGCGAGCAGCGCGTCCGCGGCGGCGGCGCAGTCCGGCGCGGCGAACCGGTCCAGCCCGGCGGCCGGGAAACCGGCGGTACGCAGGACCACGTCCCGCCACACCGACCAGCCGGTCTCGCCCAGGGGCAGCAGGTGGCTCACCGGTACTCCTCCCGCCGGGCGTCGGTGATGTGCAGGCGCAGCTCGCTGAAGTAGCGGCGGCCCTGCCCGTCGGGCACCCACGCCTGCTCCGGCGCGGGCAGCATCTCGCTGACCGTGAACGACACGTCGTCGCCGCCGTCGACCCGGGCGGCACGCACCATCGCGCAGAGCGTGGTGGCGAACGCCGGCGCGGACAGGTCCACGAAGCAGGGCTTGGTCTCGGTGCCGAGCTTGACGTACACCCGCTCGGGCAGGCCGAGGCGGCGGCGCCAGCCCCGGACGGCGAGGAACCGGTCCGGTTCGCCGTTCGGCACGGCCAGGCCGCTCTCGCCGACTGTGGTCCGCCACGTCTGCCGGGCCAGCACCAGCCGGTCCACCGTGACCCGGGGCGTGTACGGCGCGGCGGCGACCAGTTTGAACCCGTCCACGGCGTGCGCGCTGAGCGGCTCGGCGAAGATCTCGACGAGCGGCCAGCGCTGACCGTCCGAGGCGGTGGCGACCAGATCGCCGTCCACCTCGTCGACGACCAGGCCGACGGTGGGCAGCACGCGGGCCGGGTCGGCGCCCGGCGCGTCGAGGAACGCCAGGTGCCGGTCGGCCGGGCCGGTCAGCGACTCGGCGGTACGGCTGGTACGCCGCGGCCAGTCGGCCGGGAACAGCAGCCGGACCCGCCGCTGCCCCATGTCCGCCGCGAGCGCGTCGCGCAGCCGCTCCACGTCCGGGTGCGACGGGGTGAAGACCGCGCAGTCGAACGACGACCAGGCGGCGTGCAGCTCGCCGAGCACCACCGTGTAGTCGCCGCGCCGCAGCGCGTCCGCGTCGGTGGCGCAGATCTGCAGGTCGGGGCTGTGGATGGCGGCGTTCGACCATTCGGGACCGTCGCCGGGGAACGCCGCGTCGATGCGGCCGGCGAGGTCGGTCGCGCGCAGCCGCACGTCGGTGGTGCCGGCGGGCAGCGTGTCCAGGCCGAACAGCCCGGCCCAGCGGGCCGCGAAGTCCGCCGCCACCGCGTCGACCGGCCGCTCCCCGTCGCCCCAGAACATCCCCTGGGCGAGGAACCACAGGTCGGCCAGCGGCACCGGGCTGCCGGACTCGGCGCGCAGTTCGTCGTACAGGCCGCGCAGCACGTCGAGGTAGGCGCGGGCGAGCGCGTTGGCCAGCCAGCGGGCGGCGCGCAGCAGCACGTCCAGCGGGGCGGCCAGCTCGGCCAGCAGCGGCGCGCCGAACACCACGTCCAGATCCCGGGCGCTGTCCTCGTAGCAGACCGTGCGGCCGGCGTACATCTGCCCGGCCCGGCGTACCGCGGGCACGCCGGTCAGCTCGGTGAACGTGGTGTCCAGCGCGTCCAGTGCGGCCCGCAGCCGGTCCGCGTCACCCGCTGCGGCGGCGACGTCGTCGCGGGCGGCGCGCAGCCGGTCGAACCCGGCGCGGGCGGCGGCGCGGGCCGGCTCGTCGCCGATCGCGTCGATGCGGTCGGCCAGCACCCGCTCGGCGTCCGGACTCACCGGCAGGGCCGCGTCCCAGGTGATCAGTTCCCGCTCGACCAGCCGGTCGAGCAGCGCGTACCCGTCCTCGGAGCGGCGCAGCCCGATCGCCGGATCGGCGACCAGGTCGGCGGCGGCGCGCCGGCCGTCCGCCGCGCGCAGCAGCGCGGCCTCGACCGGGGTCAGCGTCAGCGGCGGGCGGCCGGGCCGCAGCACGTCGCGGTCCCGGACCGCCAGGTGGGCCCGCAGCATCGGCGGCCACCACCGGCGCACCGCCAGGTCCGCGCCGATCCGTGCGGCGTACGCGGACAGCGCCCACGACTCGAACCACACCCAGCGCCGCCGGGTCAGGCGCTCGCCGGGGTCGACCCGGGCAACGTCCGGCTGCGCGGGATCGACTGTGACCCAGCAGCCGGGACCGAAGAAGCCGACCGTCTCGTTCTTGCCGCAGTAGCGCTGCCAGTACTTCAGCAACGCCCGTTCCCGGTCCCGGCGGCGCACGTTGCGGGCCGCGTCGGCCCCGCCGCGCACCAGCCCGTCGAACGCGACGAGCGCGCCCCGGTTCTGCCAGGTGACCGCCTCGCGCAGCAGCGGGTCGGCGGCCAGCTCGCTGAACCGCTGCGCGCCGGCGCGCAGCGCCTCCTCGAACTCCTTGGTGAACCGGTCCGCACCGGCGCCGGTGGCCAGCAGCTCGTCGGCCGCCGCGGCGGCCCGGGGCGCGGTGAACAGCTCCAGCCCGTCGGCCGGGAACCCGGTGGTCCGCAGCATCGCGTCGCGCCACACCGACCAGCCGGTGTCGCCGAGGGGGACCCGGTGCGCGGCGCCGGCGGTCCCGCGACCGGCGGCGCGCACCGGGTCCGGACCCGCGTCCGGCGTGGCGGCGCGGGTGTCGGTGGGCGCGGCGGTCAGGTCGGCCCGGATCAGCGCGGCCAGCTCGGTCAGCCGGTCGTGCAGGAAGAAGTGCCCGCCGTCCAGCTCGTGCAGGGTGAACCCGGCCGCGGTGTGCTCGGCCCAGGCGGCGCTCTGCTCCCGGCTGACCGCCCGGTCGGTGCGGCCGGCGAACACGACGATCGGCACCGGCAGCGGCTCGCCCGGCACATGGCGGTAGTCGTCGACCCGGCCGAAGTCGGCGCGCAGCAGCGGCAGCAGCAGTTCCACCAGCTCGGGGTGGGCGAGCAGTTCGGCGGGGAGGCCGCCGCCCTCGCCGAGGCGGCGCAGCAGCTCGTCGTCGCCGGCCCGGGACAACCCGTCGAACGGGCCGGGCGTGGCGACGTGCGGCGCGCGGGCGCCGCCGACGTAGAGCCGCAGCGGCAGCGGGCGACCGGTGCGGCGCAGCTCGCGGACCACGTCGAAGCCGAGCCGTCCGCCCATCGAGTGGCCGTAGATCGCGTACGGGCGGTCGGCGCGGGAGGCGATGGCGTCGGCCACCTCGGCCACGCCGAAGCGCGGATCCTCGGTGATCCGGTTCTCCCGGCCGGGCAGTTGCACCGGCACCACGTCGACGCCCGGACCGAACTCGGCGGCCCAGCGCCGGAACACGCTGGCGCCCGCTCCGGCGTAGGGCAGGCAGAACAACCGCACCGGCGCCTCGGGTCGGCTTCCGGCGGAGACGAACCAGTTCACCGCGGACCTTTCTGCACGGGGTCGATCCAGTGCCGGCGGCGCTGGAACGGGTAGGTGGGCAGTCCGGTGCGCCGGACCGTGCCCTCGGGATGCAGCTCGTGCCAGTCGACGTCGCGCCCGGCGACCCACTCGGCCGCCGTCTCACGCAGCGGGCCGCCGTCACCGGCGACGCGGGCGTCGGTGTCCAGCAGCACGTCCAGCGCGGACAGCGCGGCCGGCAGGTCGGCGGCGACCACCGCCGCCCGGTGGGCGAACGCGCGCCGGCCCAGCGCCAGCGTGGCGGCCACATCGGGCAGTGCCGGGGCCGCCCCGGCGAGGTGGCTGCGCAGGCGGGCCAGCGCGGCCCGCAGCGCCACCGGGGTACGCGCGGAGACCGGCAGCAGCCACGGTCCCTCTCCGGGTGGGTCGGCCGGCTCGGCGGGCGGCGGCTGTTCCACCACGACGTGCGCGTTGGTGCCGCCCAGGCCGAACGCGCTCACTCCGGCGACCCGGCGCGCGTCGTCCGGCCAGTCCCGCGCCTTGGTGGGCACGTAGAACGGTCCGGCGGCCAGGTCGATCTCCGGGTGCGGGCGGGTGAAGTGCAGGTTCGGCGGGATCACGCCGTGCCGTACCGCCAGCACCGTCTTGATCAGCCCGGCGATGCCGGCCGCGGCGTCGAGGTGGCCGATGTTGGTCTTCACCGAGCCGAGCGCGGTGGACTCGGCGGGCGCGGCGCCCGCGTACACCTCGTGCAGCGCGGCGACCTCGATGGCGTCGCCCAGCGGGGTTCCGCTGCCGTGGCCCTCGACGAGGCGGACCTCGCCGGGCGCGACCTCGGCGGAGGCGAGCGCGTTCGCGACGGCGGCGGCCTGTCCGGCCGGGCCGGGCACGGCGAAACCGGCCCGGTCCGGGCCGTCGTTGGTGACCGCCCAGCCGGGCAGGACCGCGTAGATGCGGTCACCGTCGGCCTGTGCGTCGGCGAGCCGGCGCAGGGCCACCACGCCCGCGCCGGAGCCGAACCCGGAGCCGGCGGCGGCCTCGTCGAAGGCGCGGCACCGGCCGTCGGGCGAGGCGAGCCCGCCCGCCCGGTGCCGGGGCCACATCACCGTGGACCCGCCGGCCAGCGCCAGGTCGCACTGGTAGTCGGCGAGGCTCTGCGCGGCGACGCACACCGCGACGAGTGAGCTGGAGCAGGCGCTCTGCACGGCCATCGCCGGGCCGGTCAGCCCGAGCCGGTAGGCCACCTGCCCGGGCAGGTGGTCGGTGAACTGGCGGCCGACGAGCCGGGCCTCCCAGTCGTCCGGGTCGACGTCGCCGACCACCGCCGGGTTGTCCATGAGGTGGAACAGGAAGTAGCGGTTGGCCGAGGTGGCGGCGTAGACGCCGACCAGCCCGGGGAAACGCGCCGGATCGTGCCCGGCGTCCTCCAGCGCCTCCCAGGCGGTCTCCAGGAACAGCCGGTGCTGCGGGTCGGTACGGTCGGCCTCGTCGGCCTCGAGACCGAAGAACTCGGCGTCGAAGTCGGCCACCCCGTCGAGCCGGCCGGTGGCGCGGACGTGCCGGGGGTCGGCGCGCAGGGCGGGGCCGACGCCGAGCGCGGCCAGCTCCTCGTCGGTGTGGTCGTGCACCGAGTCGACACCGGTGCACAGGTTCCACCAGAAGGTGGCCACGTCGGGCGCGCCGGGGAACCGCCCGGCGACACCGACCACGGCGATCTCGTCGCCGGTGTACTCGCGGGCGGCGCGCACCGGCGCGGCGGGCGCGGGCAGCACCGGGGCGCGGACCGCCTCGGGCGGGGCGTCCAGCAGCAGCGCCGCCTGGGCGGCGACGGTCGGGTGGTCGAACAGGCGCAGCATCGGCAGGCGTACGCCGAAGCGCTCGGCGAGTCGCTGCTGCACCTGACCCAGCAGCAGCGACTGCCCGCCCACGTCGAAGAAGCTGGCGGTGCGGGCGACCGCGTCGCGGTCCAGCACCGCGCACCAGATGTCGTGCACGGCGCGTTCGGTGTCGGTGGCCGGTGCCTGCTCGGCGGGCACCTCGGTCACCGGGTCGGGCAGCGCCCGCTCGTCGACCTTGCCGGTGACGGTGAGCGGGAACTCGTCGACCACCACTACCGCACGGGGCACGGCGTAGCCGGGCAGCGCGGCGGTCAGCGCCGCGCGCAGCGCCGCCGGGTCCGGGCGGGCACCGGCCCGGCGGGCGTACGCGAGCAGTTCGCCGTCGCGGACGACGACGCGGACGCCCGCGACGCCGGGCTGGGCGGACAGCACCGCCTCGATCTCGGTCAGCTCGACCCGGTGCCCCCGCACCTTGACCTGCCGGTCCAGCCGGCCGAGGCAGACCAGTTCCCCGCCGGGCAGCAGCCGGCCGAGGTCACCGGTGCGGTACGACGGCACCCCGTCGGCGTCGGCGCCGAACCGGTCGCTGTCCTGGTTGAGGTAGCCGGGGGCGAGGTGGCGGCTGCGGACCACGATCTCGCCGGTGTCCGGGGCGAGGTCCAGCCGGTAGCCGGGGAACGCGACGCCCACCGGCAGCGGCCCCCGGGCGTCCGGGTCCACCTCGGACAGCGGCTGCACGTGCCGGGCGGCGAACGTCATCTCGGTGGCGCCGTAGCCGTTGACGAGCAGGCAGTCGGGGGCGAACCGGTCCCGGCCGCGGGCTGCGTCGGCCCAGGTGGCCTGCTCGCCGCCGAGCAGCACGGCCCGCACCGTGGGCAGCCGGCGCGCGCCGAGTGTGTCGAGCAGGAAGCGGTAGACGGTGGGCGTGCAGTGCAGCACCGTGGCGCGGTGCCGGTCGAGCTGCTCGACGGTGTGCGCCAGCCCGTGGCGGCGCAGGTCGACCGGGACCACTGCGGCGCCGGTGAGCAGCGCCGGATAGAGGTCGGGGATGGCGGCGTCGAAGCTGAACGACGCGAGCAGGCTGAGCCGGTCGTCCGGGCCGACACCGAGCGCGGCGATCTGGTTGTCGACGACGTGGGCCAGGTTGCGGTGGGTCTGCCCGACCGCCTTCGGCACGCCGGTGGAGCCGGAGGTGAACAGCACGTACGCCGGCGCGTCCGGGTCGGCCGGGACCGGGCGCAGCGGAGCCGGCGGCACGTCGTCCAGCGGCACCACCGGCCGGTCACCGGCCAGCGTGGACGCCAGTTCGCGGTGCTCGGCGGCGCAGGCCAGGGCGGTGACACCGGCGGCGTCGACCATGTGGCGCAGCCGCGCGACCGGGAAGCCCGGGTCCAGCGGCACGTACGCGCACCCGGCCGCGAGCGCGCCGAGCAGCGCCGCCACGGTGGGCGCACCGTGCGCGGTGAGCAGCGCGATCCGGTCTCCGGCGCGCAGGCCCGCGGCGGCGAACACGGCAGCGTGCCCGCCGGCCGCCCCGGCCAGCTCGGTGTAGGTGACCTCGTGGGTCTCACCGAGAAGGGCCGGACGTCCGCCGTGTACCGCCGCGATCGCGCCGAAACGATTGATGATCATCGTCTCTGCCATGTCAGGAAACGGGTTGCGCTCCACCGAGGACAGGCACGCAGCGATCGACGAATGTGATCATTGATCCCCCCCAGGACTTCACATTGGAAGCAGAATATGGCTCGATCCGTGCGCCGGAAGAGCAGCGACGAGGCTCGAACCGAAGAGGGGACGGCACCGTGGAACCTCGGACGGAGGAATTCGTCCGATCATCCCTCTAGCGCGTAGACGATTTGCAGCGTAGGTGACCGCGGACAAACTATTTTACGGAGAGAATACTTCCAGGCCGTGGAATCTTCGCCGCAGACGGCCTCGGTGCCGCAGCTCGACCCGGATCACGGGGAGCCTGCTCAGACATCGTACGGCGGTCGCGGAATGGGGTCCACCATGGCGTCGAAGCCCTTCGGGAGCTGCGCGACGAGATCGTGGAACTCCCCCACCGTCACCGTGTCGCGCAGCGTGGCGAGCACCGCCACGGCGCCCACCTCGGCGACCGCCGGGTCCACCGCCGCGCGCTCGGCCACCCGGTACAGGAAGTCCACAGCGCCACCGGTGGCGGCGGTGCCGCCGGGCTCCAGATAGCCGCCCACGTCGTCCGGCAACTGCGCGGCGAGGTCCGTCGCCTCGTCCGCGGTGATCCGGTCGGCGAGGGTCTGCAACACCGCCCGGGAGACGGTGGCGGCCTCGTCGGCGGGCAACTCGGCCCGCCGCGCCACCGCCTCGACGAACAGGGGGAACCGCATCCCATCCTCCCCTCGCCGCCGCCGGTGGGCACCACGCCCACAACGGTCGGCCCCGGCGGGTACCCGCGCCCGTCCCGGCCAAACGCCACCGGCCCGGGCCGGTCACGACGAGTGGCGGCAGCACCACGAACCGGGGGTAGCATCCGCCCATGGCCCCCGTCACCACCCACCCCGGTGCCTGCCCGCTGGACTGCCCGGACACCTGCGTCTGGCAGCTCACGGTGGAGGACGGCCGGGCGGTCGCGCTGCGCGGCGACCGCGACCACCCGTTCACCAGGGGCGCACTCTGCGGCAAGGTCAACCGCTACCTGGATGCGGTCAACGGGCCGGACCGGCTCACCACGCCCTGGATCCGCACCGGCCGCAAGGGCACCGGCCGGGTCGCGTACCGGCCGGCGAGCTGGGACGAGGCAGTCGGCCGGGTGGCCGCCGGGCTGCGCGCGAGCATCGAACGGGACGGCCCGGAGTCGGTGCTGCCCTACTACTTCGCCGGCACGATGGGCCTGGTCCAGGGCTGGACCATGGGCCCGCGGCTCTTCGCCCACCTGGGCGCGTCCCGGCTGGACACGACCATCTGCACGGCGGCGGCGCGGGCGGCGCTGCGCTCGCTCTACGGCGCCTCGGTCGGCTTCGAGCCGGAGTCGATCGTCGAGGCGAACCTGATCGTCCTCTGGGGCGCCAACCCGCTCGTCACCAACCTGCACCTGTGGCCGTTCGTGCAGCAGGCCCGCGAGCGCGGCGCGTACGTGGTGACCATCGACCCGCTGCGCACCGACACGGCGGCCCGCAGCGACGAGCACGTCGCACCGCTACCAGGCACCGACGCGGCGCTCGCGCTCGGGCTGACGCGGCACGTCCGCGACGCCGGGGCGGCCGACGAGGCGTGGCTGGCCGCGCACACCACCGGCTGGCCGGAACTGCGCGCCCGGCTCGACGACTGGCCGGTGGAGCGCGCCGCCGCCGAGTGCGGCCTGCCCGCCGGGACGATCCGCCGGCTCGGCGACCGGATCGCCACCACCCGCCCGACGGCGGTACGGGTCGGGCTGGGCCTGCAACGGCACCACGGCGCCGGGCAGGCGATCCGGGCGATCTGCGCGCTGCCGCTGGTCACCGGCGACTTCCGATACCCGGGCGGCGGGGCGCTGGTGACCACCAGCGGCCACCACCCGGTCGACAACGGGCCGGTGATCCGCCCGGCCGGCATGCCCGCCCCGCCGGCCCGGTCGCTGAACATGAGCCGGCTGGCCGCCGTGCTCACCGGGGAGGCCGACCCGCCGGTCACCTCGCTCGTGGTGTTCGACGCCAACCCGGCGGCGACCGCGCCGGACCAGGCCCGGCTGCTGACCGGGCTCGGCCGCGCCGACCTGTTCACCGTCGTGCTGGAGCAGCGCTGGACCGACACCTGCGACTACGCCGACGTGGTGCTCCCGGCGACCATGCAGCCCGAGCACCTGGACCTCCAGACCTCCTACGGGCACCACTACACGACGCTGAACCTGCCGGTGACCCGCGCGCCGGGCGCGGCGCTGCCGAACACCGAGATCTTCCGGCGGATCGCCGCCGCGCTCGGGATCGACCACCCGGCGTTCCGGGACAGCGACGAGGACCTGGCCCGGCAGTTGCTGGCCGGCGCCCCGATCACGTACGAGGAGCTGCGCGAACGCACCTACGCCCGGCTCACCGGCGTGCCGGTGGGCTCCGCGCCGTACGCCGAGGGTGGTTTCCCCACTCCGGACGGGCGGGCCCGGCTGCACGACCCGGCGCTGGCCGCGCTCGGGGTGGACCCGCTGCCCGGGTACACGCCACCGGCCGAGGCGGCGGACCCGGAGCTGGCCCACCGGTTCCCGCTGACGCTGCTCACCCCGGCCAACCGTTACCTGATGAACTCCACGTTCGCCTCGCTGCCGTGGCACACCCGCCGCGCCGGGCCGCCCCGGATGCACCTGCACCAGGCCGACGCGGCGGCGCGCGGACTCGCCGACGGCGACGCGGTACGCGTGCACAACGACCGGGGCGCGTTCCTCGCCGCGGTGGCTGTCGACGAGGCGACCCGGCCGGGGCTGGCGTTCACCTACAAGGCGTACTGGGCGCGGCGCAGCCCCGGCCGGTCCAATGTCAACGCGGTCACCGGCGTCCGGGACACCGATTTGGGCGAGGCGCCGACGTTCCACGACTGCCGGGTGGAGGTCGAGCCGGCCGGCTCGGCATCATCCGCCGGGTCAGCCTGCCGCTGGCCGCCCCGTCGGTGATGGCGGTCGCGCTGCACGACTTCATGATTGCCTGGAACGAGTACCTGTTCGCGCTGGTGTTCCTGGTCGACCGGCCGGACCGGTGGACCGTGTCGCTGGGCCTGTCGCTGCTCGCGTCAGGCGTCCGCCGAGGGTGTCTCACCGACCGGCACGTCGGCGACCGCACGCAGCGTGCCCGGCCGCTGTCGATCGGGCTGGCCTCGGTAGCGGCCGGGTTGCTGCTGCTGATGGGCGACCACACCTGGCCGCAGGTGCTGGCCGGCGTCGCGCTGGGCGGGCCGCTCGCCGCGGGCGCGTTCCTGGCGCTCACCTGACCCGGCCTCGCAAGATCAGTTACGGTGGGCGCATGGCCAAGCCGACCCGATGGGTGACCGACACGAACCCCGGCCACTCGCAGTGGTACGTGGACCGGTTCCGTCAGCTCGCCGCCGAGGGCGCGGACCTGGCCGGTGAAGCGCGGCTGCTCGACGCGCTCGTACCGCCTGGTGCACGTGTCCTGGATGCCGGCTGCGGCACCGGCCGGGTCGCCGCCGCGCTCGCCGCCCGCGGGCACGACGTCGTGGGCGTGGACGCCGACCCGACGCTCGTCGGGGCGGCCCGGGCCGACCACCCGGGCCCCCGCTTCCTGGTCGCCGACCTGGCCGAGCTGGACCTGGCCGAGCAGGGCGAGGCGGAGCCGTTCGACGCCGCGGTGCTGGCCGGCAACGTGATGGTGTTCGTCGCCCCCGGCACCGAACGTGACGTGCTGGGCCGCGTCGCCGCGCACGTACGCCCGGACGGGCTGGTGGTGGTCGGCTTCGCCACCGACCGCGGCTACCCGGTGGCCGACCTGGACGCCGACGCGATCGCCGCCGGGCTGCGCCCCGAGCACCGGTTCGCCACCTGGGACCTGCGGCCGTGGCGGGACGACGCCGACTTCGCGGTGACGGTGCTGCGCCGCCCCGCCGGCTGACCCGCTGCTCTTTCCCCGGCTCGGCGGCTGTGCGTCCGAGCCGGCGCGGCCCGGCGCGGCTGTGCGTCCGAGCCGGCACGGCCCGGCGCTCAGGCGGGTGCGGCGACCGTGCGGGCGGCCTCCGGATCCAGCGGGCTGCCGGCCGGCAGCAGGTCCACCAGGCCCGCCGGCAGCCGCGCCGGACGCACGCCCGCGTAGCCGAGCATGCCCGGCACGTCGGCGCCGGTCAGCGCGTACCGCCGGCCCAGGTCGGTGACGACGCAGATCGCGCCGCCGGTCGCGCCCGGCGCGGGCGCCGCCTCCACGAGCGCGCCACGTCCCGGCTCGACCACCACCGCGTCGGCGAGCCCGGCCCGGCCGCCCGGCGTGCGCGCGGCGGCGGCCGGGTCCGGCGCGGTGACGCCGAGGCGGAGCTCGCGGAGGCCGCCGTCGTCGCCGGCCCGCGCGCAGAGCGCACCCTCGGCGGCGGCCAGCCGGGGCGGTACGGCGGGCGGCGCGGTCGCCCCGCCGGGCACCAGACCGGGCAGCTTCGGCAGCGCGGCGAACCGGCCGAGCGTGATCGGTTCCGGCTCCCGCTGGCCGGTCCGGGCCAGCAGGAGCGCCGCCTGCAGTTCGGTGATGCCGGCCAGCCCGCCCCGCTGGGCGACCGCGTACTGCCGTCCGCCGCCGGAGTTGCGCACCAGGTAGACGTCGCCCACCGCCGCGCCGGCGACCCGCTCGGACGGCGCGCCGAGGTCGTCCACCGGTGGCGGGGCCAGATCGGCGCCGGCCGGGAGCGTGTTCAGCAGCGCCGCCGCCACCGGCACCGCCCGCTCCCGGGTGGCGGCGAGCGCGGCGAGCACCCGGTCGGTGTCGCGCAGCAGGTAGCGCCGGTCGTGCCAGAGTAGGTGCAGGCCGCCGTCCGGGTGCCGGGCGAGCAGGCCCTGGTCGCCGAGCGCCCGGCCGCCGGGGGCTGCCCGCCCGATCAGCAGCACCGAACGGGCCTCGCCGCGCCCGGCCGCCGGGCGCCCGCCCTCCTCGCGCCCGGCGTCGTCACCCGCCGCCGAGCACAGCGTCCAGGCGTCACGGACGAGCCGGTCCGACGCGGGCAGCGAGTCCGGTGCGTCGGCGATGCCGAGCGGCAGGCCGCGTGGCACCCCGTCGATGGCACGGCGGCTGACCAGCACCGTCTTCGGCCGCTCCGCGCCGATGATCAGCAGCGCGGAGGCGTAGTTGAGCACCGGGTGCAGCTTGTCGTCCCGGTAGACGAACCGCGCACCCGACTCCTTCTCCACGATCACCGCGCCGGTCTCCCGCCACGAGTCGCCGCCACCGGTGAACAGGCCGTGGAGCGCGACGCCGCCGAGCGCGATCGCCGCGACCAGGACGCTCGCCAGACCCGCGCCGGCCAGCCGCCGGAACGGCGACTGCGGCGGGTCCGTCTCCCGCATGACGAGCGCGGCGACCGCCCGCTGGACGCTGAACTGGTACGAGTGGAGCTGCTCCTGCCGCGACGCCATCGTGTACCTTCCGCCGGGATCGCCGGCGCACAGAATAGACGCTCCGTCACGTCCCTGGAGACCCTCCGTGTCCTCGCCGACCTTAGTTCGTCGGCCCGCCCTGGCAGCCGCCGCCCAGACCCGGTCGATCCCGACACTCATGGCGCTCCGGGACGGCGTGCTGGTGTTCGCCCAGCCGGGCGCCCTGCCGGCGGCCGGGCTGGAGGAGCCGATCCGGGCGGTGTGTGACCTCGACATGGACGAGGTCCGGACCAAGGCCGCCGGACGGGTGGCGACACTGGTACCCCCTGGGGTATCTTCGATCGCAGGAGGTGGGACGTGAATCTTCGACCGGAGATGACAGGCGATGCGCTGACCCGGCTCAAGCGGGCCCGGGGGCAGCTCAACGCCGTCATCGAGATGATGGAGAACGGCGAGGACTGCCGCGCCGCGCTGACCCAGCTCGCCGCGGTCTCCAAGGCCATCGACCGGGCCGGCTTCAAGATCATCGCCTCCGGCATGCGCTACTGCGACGCTGCCCGCCAGGCGGGCGACGAGCCGGAGATGACCGAGGATGAGCTGGAGAAGCTCTTCCTGTCCCTGGCCTGACGCGCCCGCCCGACCGGATCCGTCCGCGCCGTGTGACCGCGACGCGGGCGGGTAGACATCTGCCCGGAAACCCCGGGCCGCAGCCTGCCCCCCATATACCCCCGGTGGTATATGGGGAAAGAGAGGAAACGGCATGACTCTCGACGTGTCCGTCATCGCGACGTCCTCGCTCGGCGACCGCAGCTACCTCGCCTCCGACGGCCGGGTGGCGATCGTGGTCGACCCGCAGCGCGACATCGACCGCATCCTGTACCTGGCCGGTGCCGAGGGCGTACGGATCACCCACGTGGTCGAGACGCACATCCACAACGACTACGTCTCCGGCGGCCTGGAACTGGCCCGGATCACCGGCGCGCAGTACCTGGTGGCCGCCGCCGACCCGGTCGGGTTCGACCGGACCCCGGTCTCCGACGGCGACACCGTGCCGGTGTCGGACACGATGCGGCTGCGGGTGATCGGCACCCCGGGCCACACGTTCCACCACCTGTCGTACGCGCTCGACGAGGCCACCGACGGCGGCTGGAACCCGGCCGGCGTGTTCACCGGCGGCTCGCTGCTGTTCGGCACCACCGGCCGCACCGACCTGCTCGGCCAGCAGTACGCGCACGATCTGGCGCACCACCAGCACGCCTCGGCACGCAAGCTGGCCGACCTGCTGCCCGACGGCGCGCAGGTGTGGCCGACGCACGGCTTCGGCAGCTTCTGCTCGGCCAGCCAGGCCGACGCGCCCGAGTCGACGATCGGCCGGGAGAAGCAGGCCAACCCGGTGCTGCGGCTGGCCGCCGACCAGTTCGTCACCGAGACACTGGCCGGGCTGGACGCCTACCCGGCGTACTACGCCCACATGGGCGTCGCCAACGCCGCCGGTCCCACCCCGGTCGACCTCACGCCGGTGGCCCGCGCCGACGCCGACGAGCTGCGCCGCCGCATCGCCGCCGGGGAGTGGGTGGTCGACCTGCGCCACCGCAAGGCGTACGCGGCCTCGCACCTGGCCGGCACCGTCAGCCTCGGCCTGGACGGGCCGATGTCGACGTGGCTCGGCTGGCTGATCGACTGGGGCGTACCGATCACGTTCCTGGCGCAGACCCCGGAGCAGGTCGCCGACGCCCAGCGGGAACTGGTGCGCATCGGCATCGACCGTCCGGCCGCCCAGGCCACCGGCGAACCCGCGCGGTGGGCCACGGATCCGTCGCAGCTGCGTGAGCTGCCCGTGGCCGACTTCGGCGCGCTCGCCGCCGCGCAGGCCGGGAAGACCCAGGCCGGGCTGCCCGAGCCGCAGGTCGTCCTCGACGTGCGGATGACAGGCGAGTGGACGGCCGGGCACATCGACGGTGCGGTGCACGTGCCGCTGCCGGACGTGCCGAAGCGGCTCGCCGACATCCCCGCGGGGACGATCTGGGTGCACTGCGGCTCCGGCTACCGGGCCACCGCCGCCGCGTCCCTGCTCGCCAACGCCGGCCGGGACGTGGTGCTGATCGACGACTCGTACGGCCGGGCCGAGGCGGCCGGCGTACGCATGGCGCCCGTCGCCTGACCTCTCCCCCAGCGCCCGGCCGGCGTGTCCCCACGCCGGCCGGCGCCGGACCCTGCCCGAGAACACCGGTGAAGGAGACAGAGCATGACCACGACCACCCCCACCACCATCGACGCGGCGACCCTGCGCGAACTGATCGCCGCCGGCCGTACGCCGCGGATGCTCGACGTGCGCACGCCCGGCGAGTTCGAGGCGGCGCACATCCCCGGCGCGTACAACGTGCCCCTGGACCTGCTCCGGGAGCACCGCGCGGAGCTGCGCGGCCACCTGGACGAGGACGTGGTGCTGATCTGCCGCTCCGGCGCCCGGGCCGGCCAGGCCGGTCAGGCGCTCGGCACCGTCGACCTGCCCAACGTCAAGGTGCTCGACGGCGGAATGCTGGCCTGGCAGGCCACCGGCGCACAGGTCAACCAGGGCCGGTCGCGCTGGGACCTGGAGCGCCAGGTGCGCCTCGTCGCCGGCTCGATCGTGCTCGCCGCCGTCCTCGGGTCGGTGTTCGTCCCCGGCCTCAAGTGGGTCGCCGCGTTCATCGGCGCGGGCCTCACGTTCGCCGCGCTCACCAACACCTGCGCCATGGGCGTGCTGCTGAGCAAGCTGCCGTACAACCGCGGCGCGAGCTGCGACCTCGACACGATCGTGGGGCAGTTGCGTGACGGGAGCCGCAGGTGACCACCCTCGTGCTGACGCTGGCCGGCGCGGTGCTGATCGGCGCGACGCTGGGCCTGCTCGGCGGCGGCGGATCGATCCTCGCCGTGCCGCTGCTGGTCTACGTCGCCGACCTGCCCGCGAAGGAGGCGATCACCACCTCGCTGCTCGTTGTCGGCGTGACGAGCGCCGTCGCGGTACTGCCGCACGCGCGGGCGAACCGGGTCCGCTGGCGTACCGGGCTCATCTTCGGCGTGGCCGGCATGACCGGCGCGTACGCGGGCGGCCGGCTGGCCGAGTTCGTCCCGGCCGGCGTACTGCTGACCGGGTTCGCCCTGATGATGCTCGCCACCGCGGTCGCGATGCTCCGGGGCAAGCCCGTCGAGGGGCACCCGGTGCCGCACGAGCTGCCGATGCTGCGGGTGGTCGGAGACGGCGTGGTCGTCGGCCTGGTCACCGGTCTGGTCGGCGCGGGCGGCGGCTTCCTGGTCGTACCCGCCCTGGCCCTGCTGGGCGGGTTGCCGATGCCGGTCGCGGTCGGCACCTCGCTGGTCGTCATCGCGATGAAGTCGTTCGCCGGCCTGGCCGGCTACCTGTCCAGCGTGCAGATCCACTGGGGTCTGGCCGCCGGGGTCACCGCCGCCGCGGTCGTCGGCAGCCTGCTCGGTGGCCGGCTCGCCGGCCGGATCCCGGCCGACCTGCTGCGCCGGGGGTTCGGCTGGTTCGTCGTGGTGATGGGCGTGTTCGTGCTCGCGCAGCAGTTGCCGCCGGTGTGGGGACTCGCCGTGGGGCCGCTTGCCGTGGCCGGTACGGTCACCATGGCGGTGTGGGGCCGCCGGAGGAGGGGGCACAGTGGACAGCAGCGCCTGGGACAGCCGGTACGCCGACACGTCCGGACTGGTGTGGAGCGCTGAGCCCAACCGCTTCGTTGTCGAGTCGGTCATCGGGCTGACTCCCGGGTCAGCGCTGGACATCGCCGCCGGCGAGGGCCGCAACGCGGTGTGGCTGGCCGGTCAGGGGTGGCGGGTCAACGCGGTGGACTTCTCCGCGGTGGCCGTCGACCGGGGGCGGGAGCTGGCCGACGCGCGCGGCGTCCCAGTTGACTGGCGGGTCGCGGACGTGACCGCGTACCGGCCGGTGCCGAACAGCTACGACCTGGTGCTGATCAGCTACCTGCACCTGCCCGCGCCGGAGTTCGCCGGGGTGCTCGCCGCGGCGAAGTCCGCGCTGCGCCCCGGTGGCACGCTCGTGGTGGTCGGCCACGACCTGGCCAACCTCGCCGGCGGCATCGGCGGCCCGCAGGACCCGGACGTGCTGCTCACGCCGGAGTCGGTGGTCGACGGGCTGGCCGGGCTGCGGGTGCAGCGGGCCGAGACGGCCCACCGGCCGGTCCCGGGCACCGACGGCGGCACCGTCGACGCGCTGGACACCGTCGTGGTGGCCACCCGCCCCGCCGACTGACGCCGTCGTTTCGCCGGGCCGGGCCCGGGACCGGCCGGTAGCATCCGGGGACGGATCGGCGGAGAGGACACCGGGTGGGCGCGCGTTTCGAGGAACTGGCCTGGCGGGAGACGCCGATCGGCGAGATCAGCCTGCGGCGGCGCCGTGACCCGGCTCTGGACTCCGACGTGTACGAGGTGAAGCTCGACGACGAGTACCTCATGTCCAGCGCCTTCCCGGTCGCGGAGATCGAACTGGCCCGGCTCGGGCTGACCCCGCTGACCGGTGAGGCGCTGGACGTGGTGGTCGGCGGGCTCGGCCTCGGCTACACCGCACGGACCGCGCTGGAGGATCCCCGGGTGCGTTCGCTTGTGGTGGTCGAGGCGATCGAGGACGTCATCGACTGGCACCGGCGGGATCTGCTGCCGTTCGCCGCCGGCCTGGCCACCGATCCGCGTACCCGGTTCGTGCGGGCGGACTTCTTCGCCGCGGTCGCGGGCGACGGTTTCGACGACGACGAGCCCGGGCGCCGCTTCCACGCGGTGCTGCTGGACGTGGACCACTCCCCCCGCCAGGTGCTGCACCCCAGCCACGCCCCGTTCTACACGGTCGGCGGGCTGCGCCGGCTGGCCGCGCTGCTGCACCCGGAGGGCGTCTTCGCGCTGTGGTCGAACGACCCGCCGGACCCGGCGTTCCAGCGCACGCTCACCGAGGTGTTCCCGACCTCGGTGGCGCACGTCGTCCGGTTCCCGAACCCGTTGCAGGGCCGGGAGGCGGCGAACACGGTGTACGTGGCCCGGCACTGATCCACCCGGCGGCGCATGGCCGCCCGATCAGCGGGAAAGCGCACGGCCCACCGTACGACGGGAGGCTGGGACATGCGCGCGTTGCTGTGGGTGGTCGGCGTGGTCGCCGGTGTGCTCATCCTGCTCGGGTTGCTGCTGGAGGCGGTCCGCTGGCTCGTCATCATCGGCGTGATCGCGCTCGCCGCGGTCATCATCTTCGGCATCGTGAAGGGCCGGCGGGTGGTGCACCAGCACTCGACCCGCCGACGCTGACCTGCGGAGAGTGTGACCCACCCGGCAACCTACGTGAACGTAGGTTACCGAATGGTCAAGTTAGGCTGGGGGCGTCATCCGCGCGACGAGGAGTAACGGCGATGGACGCGACCGCCCAGCGACCCTGGACCCGTAGCTACGCACCCGGGGTGCCGGCCGACATCGCCGAGCCGGACGGCTCGCTCGTCGACCTGCTCGACGAGGCTGCCGGGCGGTTCGGTCCCCGGGTCGCGCTCGACTTCTACGGCGCCACCACCACGTTCACCGAACTGGCCGACCAGGTGGCCCGCGCCGCCGAGGCACTACGCCGGCTCGGCGTCGGCCCGGGCGACCGGGTCGCCCTGGTGCTGCCGAACTGCCCGCAACACGTGGTCGCGTTCTACGCCGTGCTGCGCCTCGGCGCGGTGGTCGTCGAGCACAACCCGCTGTACACCGCCGACGAACTGGACCGGCAGCTCACCGACCACGGCGCTGTCGTCGCGATCGCGTGGGACAAGGTCGCGCCGCTGGTGGCGGGACGCGGCGCCGTGCGTACCGTGGTGGCGGTCGACCTGACCGCGGCGTTGCCGCGGCTCAAGCGGTGGGCGCTGCGGATGCCGCTGCCGAAGGTCCGCGCCGCCCGCTCCGCGATGACCGCCCCCGCGCCCGGTGCCCTGCCCTGGTCGGAGCTGGTCGCCGCCGCCGGGCCGCTGCCCGCCGGGCATCCCGCGCCGGCGGTCGGGGACGTGGCGCTGCTGCAGTACACCGGCGGCACCACCGGCGAGCCCAAGGGCGCGGTCCTGACCCACCGCAACCTGCGCGCCAACGCCGCGCAGGGCCGGGCCTGGGTCCCGGGCCTGCGCGACGGCGCCGAGACGGTGTACGCGGTGCTGCCGCTGTTCCACGCCTACGGACTGACGCTCTGCCTCACCTTCGCCGTGAGCATCGGGGCGACACTCGTGCTGTTCCCCCGCTTCGACGCCGACCAGGTGCTCGACGCCGTCCGCCGCCGCCCGCCGACGTTCCTGCCCGCCGTACCGCCGGTCTACGCGAAGCTCGCCACCGTCGCCCGCGAACGCGGCGTCGACCTCACCTCCATCCGGTACGCGATCTCCGGCGCGATGTCGCTGCCACCGGCCACCGTGGAGCTGTGGGAGCAGGTGACCGGCGGCCTGCTGGTCGAGGGATACGGCATGACCGAGACGTCCCCGATCACGGTGGGCAACCCGGTCGCGCCGACCCGCCGGCCCGGCACCGTGGGCGTGCCGTTCCCCTCCACCGACGCGCGCATCGTCGACCCGGAGGACCCGACCCGCGACCGCGCGCCGGGCGAGGCCGGCGAGCTGCTGGTCCGCGGCCCGCAGGTGTTCTCCGGCTACTGGCACCGCCCGGAGGAGACGGCCAAGGTGCTGCTGCCGGGCGGTTGGATGCGTACCGGCGACATCGTCACCATGGACGCCGACGGCTTCATCACGGTGGTCGACCGGATCAAGGAACTGATCATCACCGGCGGCTTCAACGTCTACCCGTCCGAGGTGGAGGAGGCGCTGCGCCGCATCCCGTACGTACGCGAGGCCGCCGCCGTGGGACTGCCCACCGGCGACGGCGAGGAGGTCGTCGCCGCCGTGGTGATCGACCCGGCGGTGGCCGTGACGCCGGAGGCGATCCGGACCTCGTGCCGCACCCACCTGGCCGGATACAAGGTGCCGCGCCGGATCGTGATCGTCGACGAGCTGCCGTACTCCCAGATCGGCAAGATCCTGCGCCGCGAGGTACGCGAACGGCTGCTCGCGGGCCGCTGACCCGGGCCGCCCGTTCACCGGCCAGGCGGGGAGGGTGGACGGGCGTCCATGGTGGATTCACGGGGCAGGTCGGTCGGTCGTTACCTCATGCGCCTGGCCGGCGGCGGGGTGTTCCTGCTCAAGCGCTCCGGCCCCGACCGGAGGGCGGGCTGCGTTCCGCCCTCCGCGCGCTGACGTACCGGACCGCGCTGCACCGGACGTGTCGGTGCCGCCGCCTACGCTGTGGACATGATCGACAGGCGTCAGGTGCTGAACTTCCGGATCCGGGCCCAGCAGCTCGACCGGGCCGAGGGGTCGCTCGCCGACACCGCCGTGCTCGACATCGGCGTGCAGGACACCGGTCCCGACGGCGGCCGATGGGCGCTCGCCGCACGCGGGGTCGACGTGACCCCGCTGAGCGGTGCCGACCTGGCCCTGCTCTGGACCGTACGCGGCGCGCCGCACCTCTACCGCCGGGCCGACGTGGGCACGGTCGCCGCCGCGGTCGAGCCGTTCTCCGACGCCGACGCGGGCAAGCGCATCTACGACGCGGCGAAACCGTTGAAGGCGGCAGGCATCGGCATTCTCGCCGCGCTCGACGAGGTGGCCGCGCGGATGCGGGAGATCGTCGGTCGGCCGACGGTCAAGGGCGAGGTCTCCGGCCGCCTGGCCGACGTGATGCCCGAGCCCTACCTGCGGTTCTGCCGGCCGTGCAACGCGACCCACCTCTACGAGATGCCGTTCCGGCTGGCCGCCGCGCGGGCCGGGCTGGAGCTGCGGCTCGGCACCTCACCGCCGGTCCTGGAACGCATCCCCGGGTTCCGTCCCGCCGCCGCGCCCGGCGACCGGTTCGACCTCGTCCGCGCCTACCTGCGGCTGCTCGGCCCGGCCACCCCGAAGCACGTGGCCGACTACCTCGACGCCCCGGTCAAGGAGGTGAAGGCCCGCTGGCCGAGCGACGCGGTCGAGGTGAGCGTCGACGGCGAGACGCGCTGGCTGCTCGCTGCCGACGAGGCCGCGCTGGCGTCGGCCGAGACCACGGCGACCCGCCTGCTCGGCCCGTTCGACCTGTTCCTCCAGGCGAAGGACCGGGCGACGCTGGTGCCGGACGCGGCTCGGGTCAAGGAGCTGTGGCCGGTGCTCGGCCGCCCCGGCGCCGTCCTCGTCGACGGCGACGTGGCCGGCACCTGGCGCCCCCGCAGGTCCGGCCGCTCCCTCACGGTCACGGTCCAGCCGTGGCGCAAGCTCACCGGCAGCGCCCGCGACGCGGTCGTCGTGGAGGCGGAGCGGCTCGCCGCATACCGGGGTGTGCCGCTGGCCGGCGTCGACGTCGAGGGCGACCGGCGCGTGCTCGACCGGATCGCGGCAAGGCACCCGGACGCGTAGACCGCCACGTCAGCGGTGGGCGAAGACGAAGCCGCCTTCGACGTCCGGGGCGGGGTGATGCGTCATCTCGGCCTCGACGGTGAACCCGGCGTCGGTCAGCCAGGCCGCGACCCGCTCCGGCCGGCGGCGGTGCACGTGGACGTGCATCGGATGCCCGCCGTATCCCCGCGTCTTGAGCCGGCTTCCGTCACCGGCGTGGAACCCGAGCAGCACGACCCCGCCGGGCCGCAGCACCCGGTGGAATCCGGCGAGGACGGCGGGCACCTCGTCGTCCGGCACGTGGATCAGCGAGAACCAGGCGAGCAACCCGGTCAGCTGCCCGTCGGTGAGGTCGAGACGGGTCATCGAGCCCACCTCGAAACGCAGGCCCGGGTGGTCGCGCCGGGCCACGTCGATCATCACCGGTGACAGATCGATGCCGAACGCGCTCAGACCCAGATCATGCAGATGACGGGTGATCCGTCCCGGTCCGCATCCGACGTCCGCCACCGGCCCGGTCCCCCGCGCCCGGACCAGCTCGGCGAAGAGCGCGAGGATGCCGCGCTGGAACGGCTCGTTCGCCAGGGCGTCGCGCAGCAGGTCGGCATAATCGACCGCCACCGTGTCGTAGGAGGTGCGGGTGTCGTCCAGCCAGCCGGTGTCGCTCACGCCGCGCACGATAGCCGCGAACGACGGACCGGTGGTGGAATGATGACCGGCATGCCGGATCGGGCGTTGAGCTTCGGGGCGGCAGCGCGGGCGTACGAGCGGTTCCGGCCCGGCTATCCGGAGGAACTGGCCGATCTGGTGCTGGCGTACGCGGGCCGACCCGTCCGGACCGCATTGGAGATCGGCGCCGGGACCGGCAAGGCGACCCGGCTGTTCGCCCGGCGCGGCATCACGGTCACCGCCACCGACCCGGACCCCGCGATGCTCGCCGAGCTGCGCCGGCACGTCCCCGCGGACGTGCGGGTCCGGCAGGCCGCGTTCGAACAGTTGCGCGCCGACGAGCGCCACGACCTGGTGTACGCGGCGGCGGCCCTGCACTGGACGGCCCCGCACCGGCGGTGGGAGCGGATCGCCGGGCTGCTCACGCCCGGCGGCGTGTTCGCCTCCTTCGGCGGGCCGCTGCGGCTGGCCGATCCGGCTGTGCGCGACGCGGTGGCCGTGGCCCGGTCCGCGTACCTCGCCGACGACGAGATCCCGTCCCCGGACGGGACGCCACCGGCGGCCCGGATGCAGTGGCCCGGCACCGAGCTACGCGCATGCGGGTGGTTCACCGACGTGCGCCAGTCGGAGATCCCGCGGCGGATCACCGTGTGCGCCGACGACTACGTCGGTGTCCTGTCGACCGTCTCGGCCTATCTCGAACTGCCTCCGCCCGTACGCGAGCAGGTGTTCGACCGCATCCGGGACGTCCTGCCCGGCACGGTCGAGGTCACCGCCGACGTCACTGTGCACCTGGCGCGGCGGACGTCGCAGCCCTGATCGACCGGCCCCGGGTGATCCTTGACGCCACCGCGCCGGAAGACCACCCGAAGATTTACGCGGACGAGGGAACTTCCCGACACACCTGGCCGACTACTCGATCGGGAGACGGCAACCGGGCAGCCCATGGCTCGACGGGCACGAGCCACCCCGCACCAAAAGCCCATATTTTCGATCGGAGTAGTCGATGTCCGTCACCGAACTGTCCGGCGATCCCGCGCCGGGCACCTCCACCGCCGCGTCGGCCGCTCGGCCGGGCCGCCAGCCCACGCCGTTCGCCGCGCTGCTGACCCGGCTGCACTTCTACGCCGGCATCCTGGTTGCCCCCTTCCTGCTGGTCGCCGCCCTGACCGGCCTGGCATACACCATCACCCCGCAACTGGACCAGGCCCTCTACGGCGACCGGCTGACCGTGGCCGCCGTCGGTGACCAGCCGAAGACCCTCGCCCAACAGGTCACCGCCGCACGGGCCGCGCACCCCGACGGCACCATCGCCGCCGTGGCGCCCGGCACCGGCGACCGGACCACCCAGGTGGTGTTCTCGCTCGAGGAACTCGGCGACAAGCAGCACACCGTCTACGTCGACCCGTACACCGGCGAGGTGACCGGGCAGCTCACCACCTGGTTCGGCTCCACCCCGGCCACCACCTGGCTCGACGACCTGCACCGCAACCTGCACCTCGGCGAGGTCGGCCGGCATTACTCCGAGATCGCCGCCAGCTGGTTGTGGGTCCTCGTTCTCGGCGGGGTAGTCCTGTGGTGGCGCCGCCGCAGCGCCACCCGCGCCCGGACGGCACACCTGCTCGTGCCGGACCTGACCGCCCGCAAGGGAGTCCGCCGTACCCGGGGCTGGCACGCCACCACCGGTGTCTGGCTCGCGGTCGGCCTGCTGTTCCTCTCCGCCACCGGCCTGACCTGGTCCCGGTACGCCGGCGCGAACTTCAGCACCGGCCTGGACACCCTGCGCGCCGGCACGCCCGCACTCTCCGCCACCGTTGACGGCGTGGCCGCGCCCGCGGGCGGCGGTGAGCACCAGCACGGTGGCGCGGATACCGGCACGGCGGACAGTCCGGCGTCCTACGACAACGTGCTGGCCTCCGCGCGCCGCGCCGGACTCTCGGGACCGGTGGAGATCAGCCCTGCGGCGGAGCCCGGCCTGGCCTGGACCGTCGCCCAGGTCGACAACACCTGGCCGGTCGCGAAGGACCGCATCGCCGTCGAGCCGACCACCGGCGCGGTCACCGCCCGCAGCGACTTCGCCGACTGGCCGCTGCTCGCGCAGCTCAGCAGCCTCGGCATCCAAGCCCACATGGGAATCCTGTTCGGGCCGGTCAACCAGGTCCTGCTCGCCGCGCTCGCTCTCGGTCTGCTCTGCGTCATCGTCTGGGGTTACCGCATGTGGTGGCAGCGCCGCCCCACCCGCGCCGGCCGCCGCGCCCGGCTCGGCTCGCCGCCCGCCCGGGGCGGTCTCCGAGGGCTCCCGTGGTCGGCGCTGCTGCTCGGCGTACCGATCACCCTGGCACTCGGCTGGGCACTGCCCTGGTTCGGCGTGACCCTGCTCGGCTTCCTCGTCGTCGATCTCGTCCTCGGCGTGGTCGCCCGTCGGCGCCGCCGGGCCCTACCCGTCTCACCCGCCCCGGCCGGGAGCTGATCCGGCGGCGGATCAGCACGGGGCGGGATCAGGACGCCAGGTAGGCGGTCAGCCGGTCGGCGAGCGGGCCCGGCCGGCTGAGCGCCACCGCGTGGCCGCCGTCGATCTCGTCGGGCACCACGCCGAGCCGGTCCGCGGCCACCCGGCGTTGGAAGCCGGCGGGGAAGAACTGGTCGTCGCGGCCGATGAGCACCTTCGTCGGCACGGCCGGCCAGGTGGTCAGCGGCCACGGCTCGTCCCCTTCCGCGCTGACCTGCTCCCGGCCGTGCGCCGGCGCCTCGGCGACGATCTCGGCCGGCACGCCGTTGTAGAACTGCTGCTCCTCACTGAGCCCTTCCGGCTCGCGGTAGCCGGTGTTGCCCCACCAGTCCCCCGGCTTCTCGCCGGGCCGCGGGATCATCGGGGTGAGCAGGACCAGCAGCCGCACCGGCAGCCGGTCGGCGACCAGCGGTGCGGTGAACGCGCCGTACGAGTGCCCGACCACCGCGAGGTCGTCGCGGGCACCGACGGCGTCGACCACCGCCTGGCGGAAGGCGGCGAACCCCGCCGACCGGTCCCCGATCGGCAGCTCCGGCACCACCGCGTCGTGGCCGCGGGCGGCCAGCTCGGGCACCAGCAGATGCCAGTCCCATGCGCTGCCCCCGCCGCCGTGGATGAGCACGAACGTCGTCATGTCCGTACCCTCCCACGCCGGTACGACATGCCGTGGCCGTGCGGAGTCGGCCCACGTCCGCCTTCCGGGCTTCGCACGCGGCCACCCTCGACCAGCGCCCGGACCCGCCCGTTCAGACCGGGCGGCCGAACGTCACCGCCTCCCGGACGAGCGGTGGTGCCTTCTCCGCCAGTTGCGCGTCCGGCCGGGCGCCGAGCGCGTCGTTCACAGTGGAGAAGGCCAGCCGGAACGCGATGAGCGTGGTCGCCTCGAAGATCTCCCGGTCAGTCAGGCCGGCGTCACGCAGGCGTTGCGTGTCGGCCTCGGTGGTGGCGTTCGGGTCCGTCACCACCCGGCGGGACCAGGCGGCGAGCGCCGTCTCCCGCTGCGACAGGTCCGCCTCGGTGCCGCGCAGCACCGCGGCGGCTGTCGTCTCGTTGCTCATCCCGGCCAGCCGCGCGCCCCAGGCCAGCGCGCAGTACGAGTCGCCCCGGGCGGCGGCCGTGGCGGCGACCAGCACTGCCACCTCCCGCGAGGACAGCGTGGACTCGGACAGTAGTTCGGTGCGCGTGCTCTGGAACGACATCAGCACGTCGGGACGCCAGCACCAGACGCGGGTGAGGTTGTTGACGTAGCCGTCGGCGGCGAGGTCGTCCTCATAGGCGGTTTTCGCCGCCGGGCTCTGCGGCGGTTCGGGAAGGAAGCCGGGATTCATGCGGGCAGTCTGCGCCACCCGGGCGTCCCCCACTGGCTGATCAACGACAGTACGATCCGCTGATGATCCAGGCGGTCTTCTTCGACGTGGGCGGGACGATCCTCGACGAGACGCGCGAGTTCGCGACCTGGGCGGACTGGCTCGGCGTGCCACGGCACACCTTCTCCGCCGTCTTCGGCGCGGTGATCGCCCGAGGGCTGGACTACCAGGAGGTGTTCCGGGCCTTCCGGCCCGACTTCGATCTCACCGCCGAACTCGCGCGCCGGGTCGCGGCCGGTGACCCGGAGTCGTTCGGCGCCGACGATCTCTACCCGGACGCGCGGGCCTGCCTGGCCGCCCTGCGGGAGCAGGGACTGCGGGTCGGCCTGGCCGGCAACCAGCCCGAGCATGCCGAGGCGACGTTGCGGGCGCTGGACCTGCCGGTGGACGTGATCGGCACGTCGGCGGCCTGGGGCGTGGCGAAACCGGCGCCGGAGTTCTTCACCCGGGTGGTCCGCGAGGGCGGCGGCGACCCGTCGGCGATCCTGTACGTGGGTGACCGGCCGGACAACGACGCCGCCCCGGCGATGGCCGCAGGCATGTCGGCGTGCCTGATCCGGCGCGGCCCGTGGGGCCACATCCTCGACATGCCGGACGTCGCCGACCGGTGCCTGTTCCGCATCGACACGCTGGACGTGCTGCCCGCCCTGGTCGCGCGGCACAACGCGGCGGGCGGCTAAGCCGGCACGTCACCGAAGTCGCAGACATGCTCCGTCGCGAGCGATGCCGCTGCCGGACGGGTTGCCGACGGCCGAGAGCCGCACGAGCGGCGGCTGCAGCCGATGTCGTACGCCCGGTTTAGCCTGACCACCATGCCGAGCGACGAGCTGGACGAGCTGATCGTGCCCGACGCGGCAGCGCTGCGCGCGTGGCTGTCCGCCCACCACGACACGTCACCCGGTGTCTGGCTCGCCCTGACCCGCAAGGGCGGCACTGTCACCACAGTGACCTGGCAGCAGGCGGTCGACGAGGCGCTCTGCTTCGGCTGGATCGACGGGCAGGCCCGCAAGCGCGACCACGAGAGTTCCTGGATCCG
Organism: Micromonospora marina; assembly: GCF_900091565.1. Classification (GTDB taxonomy): domain Bacteria; phylum Actinomycetota; class Actinomycetes; order Mycobacteriales; family Micromonosporaceae; genus Micromonospora; species Micromonospora marina. Next base: position 66,909 of record NZ_FMCV01000028.1, read on the forward strand.
GTACACCCCACGCCGGGCGCGCAGTTCCTGGTCGCAGCGCAACGTCGCGCACGTGGCCCGGCTGGAGTCGGAGGGGCGGATGACGCCCGCGGGCCGGGCCGCGGTGGAGGCCGCGAAGGCGGACGGCCGGTGGGCTGCGGCCTACGCACCGCCGTCGGAGGCCGAGGTGCCCGCCGACCTGCTCGCCGCCATCGCCGCCGAGCCCGCCGCCCAGGCCATGTTCGACGTCCTCACCAGCGCCAACAGGTTCACGCTCATCTACCGGCTCAACGCGGTCAAGCGCGCGGAGACCCGGCAGCGCAAGATCGGCGAGTTCGTCGCCATGCTGGCCCGGCACGAGACGATCCACCCGCAGAAGGCGAAGCCGCCGGCCACCCCGTGACCCGCCGTGTCTCACGAGTTGTCGAGGACGAACGCGCGCATGAGCGCGGCGCACTCCGCCGGGCCGCCGGGACCTCCGGCCTCGCGGAGGAACACCGCCAGGCCGTCGACGTCGGCGTGCCGGTGGCGGATCAAGCCGCGAGGGGCCTCGCGATCCGGCCGGTTTCGGCAGGATGAGCCGATGCGGGTGGCGATGGCGACCGACGCGGGGCATCCCGGGCGCGCCAATGAGGACTTCGCGGGCGCCGTGCCGTGCGGCATGGTGCTGGTCGACGGCGCCGGTGGCATCGCCGGCGCACACGAGGTCTGCCATCACGGCATCGCCTGGTACGCGACCCGGCTCGGCGGCGCGCTGCTCGGCGCGCTGTCGCCGGATCGGCGCCTGCGCGACGTGCTGGCCGAGGGCATCGGGCGGGTCACCGACGCGCACCGCGACACGTGCGACGTGACCCATCCGATCAGCCCGTTCGCGGCCGTGGCGATGCTCCGGTTCTCCGGCGGGGCCGTCGAGCACCTGGTCCTCGGCGACGCGGTGGCGATCGTCGGCCGGGCGGGTGGTGAGCCGCTCGTCGCCCACGATCCGCGGGAGGTGGTGATCGCCCAGTCCGTCGAGGAGCGGTTGAAGGACGTGCCCGAGGGCGGCGACGAGTACCGGAGGCTGCTGATGGAGCTGCGATCCCGCCGTAACAGCCCCGGCGGGTTCTGGGTCGCGAAGGACGATCCGGCAGTCGTGGACGAGGCGGTCACCGGCGAGTGCCGGGTCGACGAGGTGCGCACGGCGGCGCTGCTCAGCAACGGCGCGAGCCGCCTCGTGGACACCTTCGGCCTGACCGGCTGGCCGGGGCTGCTGCGTCTGCTGGAAACCGACGGCCCCGCCGAGGTCGTCCGCCGGGTGCGCGAGGCCGAGGCGCGTGAGGGCGTCGCCACCGACGACGCGACGATCGTCTGCCGCACCTGACCGGCACGACAATCCGGCTGTCCTCGTGTTGACTGCGGCGATGGACCGTCAACGGCTGAGCAGCATCGCGCACTCGCACCATCCGATCGCGGCCCCGGTCTCCGGTGTCAACGTCAACCGGCTGCTGCGCCGGGCCGGTCGCCGGCCTGCGGCCCGCATCCTCGACCTGGGCTGCGGTGAGGCCACCTGGGCGCTGCAGGCGCTCGCGCACCACCCGGACGGGCACGCCGACGGCGTGGATCTCAACCCGTACGCGCTGGAACGCGCCGCGGAGGCCGCCGCCGTGCGCGGCCTCGCCGACCGGCTGACGCTGCACGAGCGCGACGCCCGGTCCTACGTGCCGGACGGCGACTACGACCTGGTGCTCTGCGTCGGGTCGACGCACGCGTTCGGGGGGTTCGGCGGGACGTTGGAACTGGCCGGCCGGCACGTGGACCCCGATGGCATCCTGATGGTCGGCGAGGGCTTCTGGCCGGTGCCGCCGACGCCTGCGGCGCTTGCCGCGCTGGGCGCGAAACCCGACGACCACACCGACCTCGCCGGTCTGGTCGACGCCGCCGAGCAGGCCGGCTGGACCCCGGTGTACGGGCATGTCAGCGACGTCGCCGAGTGGGACGACTACGAGTGGTCGTGGACCGGCTCGCTGACCGAGTGGGCGCTGGACAATCCGGGTCACCCGGACGCCACCGACGCGTTCGCCGCCGCCCGGGAGCACCGGGACCAGTGGCTGCGCGGATACCGCGGTGTGTTGGGCTTCGTGACGCTGGTGCTGCGCCGGACCTGACTGGCGCGCTACGCGGGTCCAGTCCGGCACAGGCGGGCGGGGGACTATCGTTCGGGCGTGCAGATCCGTTTCGCCGTACCGGCCGATCCCGCCTATCCGGCCCGCGTGGCCGCCGCGCTCGCCGCCGCCCGGCTGCGCCGGTTCGGCTACATCGGCGCGGCTCTCGCCGCGGTCGGGGTGATCGGCTGGGTCGCCTCGCAGGCGTCGGAGCGGGGTGACCGCTTCGCGTCGCTGTGGACCGCGCTCGTCGTGGCCGGCGTGCTGTCGATGCTGTACGCGCCATGGGTCAGGTGGCGGGCCCGGCGCCGCTCCGGTGGCTATGCGGTCGAGGGCGGCTACGACATCGACGAGCGCAACATCATGATGCGCAGCGGCTCGGAGTCCGGCGGCATCGCCTGGGACGGCGTCACGCGGGTCACCGAGACCCCCGATTTCTGGATCGTGTACGTCGGACGGATGCCGGCCACGGTGATCCCCCGCTGGCTGATGTCCACCGAGGACGCCGGGAGGCTGCGCGCCTTCATGGCCGAGCGGCAGCTGCTCGGCGACCGTTGACCACGTAGTGATCGGCTGCATACGTTGCCTCGGTGACCGAGAGGCGCGAGGCGACCTTCCTGATCCTGACCGCGCTGGCCGACGAGCCGCGCCACGGCGGCTCGGCGCGACCCTGTTGCTGCTCGTACCGGGCGTGGCGGCGCTGCCGCACCGGCACCCGGCGGCCCGCCGGCTCGTCGGGGCGCCGGGCGCGGCGGTCTAGCAGCGGTCAGCTCGCCGGGCATCGCGAGCCGGGGGCGGGCACCGTCAGGTCGACGAGGTACCTGTCCACCACCGCCTGCGTGCAGTCGTTGCGCTGGTAGGTGCCGTGGCCCCAGCCCTCGTAGGTGACCAGACGCCCGTGCCGGCCGAGTTGCCGGGCGACGTTCACCGCCCACGCGTAGCCGGTGCGGGGATCGTGCCGCGCGTTGAGCAGCAGCAGCGGCGTGCGGGTGTACACGTTCAGCTCGTGCGGCGGGTTGCGGACCGGGGACGGCCAGCCCAGGCAGGTCTGCACGGCCAGCAGACCGGCGCCGTACCGGACGTCCGGGGCGACGGCCGCGGCGTCCCGGACCAGGCCGGCGTACGCGGTGTAGTCGCGTACCTGCGCCGGCCAGTCCGCGCAGAACGCCGCGACCGAGAGCGAAAGATTCACAGCCGGTGGCGGCGTGCCGGCGGCCATGTCCCGCACGATCACCGCGAGTTGCGGCCAGCGCGGGCCGGCGAGCAGGCCGAGTGCCACGGCAGTGACGTCGAAGGCGGTACGGGGGGCGTACTCACCACGGTCCGCGCGGGCCAGCGCCCGCGCCCACACCGACCGTACGTCCCGTTCGTGGAGCACACAGTCCGCCGACCTGTCACACCAGGAGACGAACTCGTCGAACGAGTCCTGCAACGTGGCGGCCTGTGTCCGCACGAAGGATCGCGTGTCGAGGCTGTGGTCGAACACGCCCTCCAGCACGACGGCCCGTACGCGTCCGGGGTACCGCTCGGCGTACTGCTGGCCCAGCAGCGTGCCGTACGAGCTGCCGTGGAACGACAGCCGCCGCTCCCCCAGCGCACGCCGCAGGGCGTCGAGGTCCCGGGCCGTGCTGAGCGTGTCGGCGTGGTCGAACACCGGGCTGGTCGGACGGCACCTGCGCCACAGCGCCTGGTTGTAGGCCACCGCGGCGTCGAAGTCCGCCTGGCCGGTCAGCGGGACGGGCGGCCTGCGCAGCGCCGGATCCGGGGTGCAGACGGGCGCGGCGGTGCGGGCGACCGTGCGCGGGTCGAAGCTGACCAGGTCGAACCGGTCCAGCAACTCGTCGCTGAACCGGTCGCCCTTGCGGATGCGTTCCACCCCCGAGTCGCCGGGGCCGCCCGGCCCGAAGACCAGCGCGCCCACTCGCCGCTCCGGCGTTCGCGCGAGCCGGCGTGCCACGGCGAGGTCGAACGTCGGGCCGTTCGGCCGGGCCCAGTCCACCGGCACGCGGAGCCGGGCGCATCGCACGCGCTCGTCCGGTGGGACGTTCGGCAGGTCGTCGGCGCACTCGCCCCAGACGAGCCGCTGCGGCGGGGAATTGGCGCGCGCCGATCCTGGCAGTCCCGCGAGGACGGTGAGTGCGGTCAGAGCGACGGCCACGGTACGACGGAACACTGCGCCTCCCGGTGTTTGGATGCTCCTCGATTCTTCGGCGGCGACCCGCCCGAGTCCCATCCGGAACCGCCCCGATACGCCTGTCCGGTCCTTCCCCGAATCTGCCCCTGAGAACTACGGGGACGGAAACGGCACGGCACTGCACTCGCCGGGACATCGGGCTCGCAGCCGGCGGTCTAGCATCGGGCGATGACGTCGTCCCTGGACCGCCTGCCGAAGATCAGCGCACCGGCCACGAGGGCGCTGACCGCCGCCGGCTACACCACGCTGCGCCAGCTCGCCGGGGTGCCGCGCGCGGAACTCGCCCGCCTGCACGGCATGGGACCGAAGGCGCTGAGCGTCATCGAGGCCGCCCTCGACGAGCACGACCTGCGGCTGCGCTGACGAGGCGCTGTCGCGGCGACGCCTGACCCGTCACCGGCCCGCCGCGCGGAGCATCGCCTCCGTCTCGGGGTCGGGCATGATCTCCCGGACCTCCTGGGCGCAGCGGCACGACGCGGCGATCTTGGCGGCCCACTTCACCGCCTCGTCCCGGGAGGCCGCGTCGAGGACCACGAACCCGCCGATGACCTCCTTGGTCTCCGGGAACGGCCCGTCGGTGACCACCCCGTCCGTGCCGACGATGGTCGCCTGCTGGCGTTCGAGCCCGGTGCCGTACACGAACACGCCCGCGTTCACGGCCTCCTGGATGACCGCGTGCGCGTCCTTGCCCACCTGGGGAATCTCCTCGGCGGGGATGTGGTCCATCGCGCCATCGTTGAACGAGATCAGGTACCGCGGCATGCCATGACTCCCTTGTCCGGGCGGCCCGGTCCGGCCGCCTCTCACCCGTACTACGAACGAGCCACCCGGGATCCGACGACACGCGTCCTCCGCACCGGACCGCCTCCTCCGCGGGCGGGATGGGCACGGCGGTGCCGGTCACCGAGATCCCGGTGCCGGGACCGGCGGGGATGCCGACGTTGAGCAGGCTCGGCCGCCCCATGTTCTCGCCCTGCCGCACGGTGACGGTCGCCGGCGGCGTCCTCGACCACGCCGCCAGGCGCTGCCGGGTCGCGGCGGCCACGATCGGATGCCAGGCCCCGGCGTACGCGACTCGCGGCGGCAGCGTCGCGTCGAAATCGTCCGGCCACCACCACGACACGGAGAATCCAATCATGCGCAGCTTCGAGACCACTTCATCGGGACCGTCCGCAACGACCGGACGGACATCCAACACAGCGACTACAGGTAACCATTCTCTCCCTGCCTGGCCACCGCATTGGTGACGCCTCGTTACCTGGGCAAACATCATCGCCGCTGGTCGTCGTTCGTCACGGTTGTTTGACGGCCGACGCCTGGCGACGGCCTGGGATGCTCATCGGGTGGGATCCGTCCGCCTCTGCTGGTGTTCCCCCTGTCCTGCCCCGTCCAGCCGTCGCGCTGTTCATTTTCCGTGTACATGGGGTTGCCCGGGTCACTGCGGGAACTGAACGGGGTGGCGGAGCGACTAGTAGACGGCCCCGGCACACTCAGGGCTTGCGGGCGACTTTGGAGGAGGGCGGGAACATGCTCGCTGGTGTGCGACAAGGCGCGTTGGTTTCCGGCGTGGTGGTAGCCATAGTGCTGGCCGTGCCGGGTGTTGCCTGGGCTCACGGTGTCGGTGGGTCGAGTGATTCGGTCCCTGGATTCGCGTGGCTGGGTACAACACACATGCTCGTCGGCTGGGATCACCTGGCGTTCGTCGGTGGCATCCTGCTCCTGGCCAGGGCGATTCGGCGGGCGGCGAAGCTGATCTCACTGTTCGCGCTCGGACACAGCGTCACTCTGTTCACCGCGACCGTGGCCGACTGGCACGTCAACCCGGTCCTGGTCGACGTGGTGGTGGCGTTGAGCCTGGTCTTCGTCGGTGTGGTCGGGCTGCGGGGACGGCCGAAGAACTGGACGTGGTTCGCCGCCGCCGTGCTGGCCTTCGGCCTGGTCCACGGTCTGGGGCTGTCGACCCGGTTGCAGGCGCTCGGACTGCCCTCGGACGGGATGATCCCCCGCGTGCTGGCCTTCAACATCGGCGTCGAGATCGGGCAGCTCGTCGCCGTGATCGCCATGTTCATCGTCGGTGACGTGCTCAGTCACTACGTGCCGAAGCTGCGTGATCCCCGGCTGTCGCACGGCGCTTTGGTGGCGGCCGGGGTCGTAGCCGCGTCGATCCTGGCCCTCAGCGCCCCGGGCGAGGTGCTGCAGCCGATGCAGGCCGAACCCGCGGCCGGCGCCTGCACGGTACGGGACCGCACGGAAACCTTCCCCGCCGGCGGTGGCCACCCGGTCAAGGACTTCTTCGAGCCGGGCGAGACGGTGCCGGCCACCTCGTTCGGGCATGTCATCGGCGACGGCTACGTCATCGTCAACTACCGGCCCGACCTCGCCGCCGACCAACTCGCACAGGTGCGCGCCTTCGTCACCGACACCGCCGCCGGCCGGGTCGTCGGAGGCCCCGCCCCCGGACAGACCGAGGCGATCAAGGCGGTGCACGCCTACCGCACCGCAGCCTGCGCCACCACCGACATCGACGCGGTCCGCGAATTCACAGACGAGTGGTTCGCCGATCCCCGCTCCAAGCCCGTCGAGTAGCGCCCGACTCAGTCGTGCTCCGGCGCTCCCGTCACCCGATGCGACGCCGCGTGCAGCACCTCGATCACCAGCCGCCGCACATGCCCGCCCCTGGCCCGGTACAACGCGCGCCGGCCCTCCCGCCGCACGCTGACCAGTCCCGCCAGGCGCAGCTTGCCCAGGTGCTGCGACACCGCCGGCCGGGCCGTGCCCACCGCCTCCACCAGCGCGGTCACGTCGTACTCGCCCTCGCTGACCAGCGCCATCAACCGCAGTCGCGTGGGATCGGCCAGCATCCGCAACATGTCCGTAGCGGCAGCGATCTGCTGCGCGCCAGGTAGGTGTTGTTGCAGGTCACTGGCATCTGCAACGTTGTCGCGTGCGTACATGAGCACATATTGTCGCCACCGTCGCGGAAGGACTTCTGCATGACCGCGTGATCGGGGGAGTGATGACCGAGCACCACGACCACCCGGCCGACCACGGCCATCGCCACGACGGCCTTCTCGCCGCCTGGTGGCACCGGCTGACACACGCCGTCGTCCCGCACTCCCACGACTCCCGGGCGAAGACCGACCCGGCGCTGGAGTCTTCCCGTGACGGGCTGCGCGCGCTGTGGATCTCACTGGTCGGGCTCGGGATCACCGCGCTCGCCCAAGCTGTCATCGTGGTGCTGTCCGGCTCGGTCGCCCTGCTCGGCGACACCCTGCACAACGTCGCCGACGCCCTGACCGCCGTACCGCTCGGGATCGCCTTCCTCCTCGGCCGCCGTGCCGCCACCCGCGCCTACACCTACGGATACGGCCGGGCCGAAGACCTCGCCGGGATCGTCATCGTCGTGGTCATCGCCGGGTCAGCGGTCGCCGCCGCCTGGACCGCAGTGGACCGGCTGCTACGCCCCGCAGAGGTGACCCATCTGCCCTGGGTCGCCGCCGCCGGTCTCGTCGGGTTCATCGGCAACGAACTGGTCGCCCGCTACCGTATCCGCGTCGGACGCCGCATCGGCTCCGCCGCCCTGGTCGCCGACGGCCTGCACGCCCGTACCGACGGCTACACCTCCCTCGCAGTCCTCGCCGCCGCCGGTGGCGCCGCACTCGGCTGGCGCTGGGCGGACCCGGTCATCGGCCTGGTCATCGCCGTCGCCATCGCCGTCGTCCTCAAGGACGCCGCCCGGGAGGTCTACCGCCGACTGATGGACGCCGTCGACCCCGAACTGGTCGATCAGGCCGAAACCGCCCTGCGGGCTGTCGACGGCGTCCAGGACGTGGCTGCGGTACGACTCCGATGGGTCGGCCACCGGCTGCACGCCGAAGCCGAACTCGTCGTGGACGCCGGTCTCACCCTCGTCGACGCGCACCAGATCGCCGCCGACGCCGAACACCAGCTCACCCACGCCGTACCCCGGCTGACCACCGCCACCGTCCACACCGACCCGGACAGCCACCCAGGCGGACACCACCACCTCAACCTGTCCCACCAGCGCCGCCAGCTCTCAGGTTGATCTTCCTCTTGAATCCAGACCGGTACGAACGCCGACACCAAGCTCATCGCGCTCAGCCTCGCATCCCGTCCGTGCCGAGCAGACGCGGCGTGACCCCGTCCGGTCAGACGTCGAGACGCTGTGGCCCGGGGCCGACCTCGCGGGCGACGGTGTACGTGGGAACGCCGGTCATGCGCGCTTCGGCCTTGCCGGACAGCCCCGCCAGGGCCTGAGCGATGGCGGCCATCCGGCCTTCGGTGTCCGAGGTCTCCACGAAATTGCGGTAGTCCGCCTCGCTGGCCCAACGCACGACGGTGTACACCCGGGTGCCGTCGGTGCTCAGGTAGAAGCGAGCCGACTGGTAGCCAGGATAGAAGCGCACCCAGCGCTCCTGGATCTCTGCGAAGGCCGCTACGAACTCCCGTTGGGTGTCGGGGCCGTCAACCGTGTAGTCGATGATCGAGTTGAAGCTGACATCGGCGCTCACGTACGCACTCCTCATCATGCAGGGCAGGCTGCCGCCATCCTGCAACCTCAACCGACGTTGAGATCAAGAGTGGGATCCATTCAATGACCTGCCGCCGTAGAGGGCGACGAAGACCCGGTCCCGCAGGATCTCGTACTGCCGGCGGCACCGTACCGGTGGGCCCGGCGGCCGTTGCTGAACCTGACCGCCGACAACGACTTCCGGTGGCTGGAACTGGTCAGCCGTCAGGTCCACCTCACGACCGTCGGCCAGCCGGTTCCAGTAGTGGTGGCCGACCTTGGCGTCTCCGGCGAAGACCTCGCCGAGGATCAGCTCTCCCCCGAGCAGGTCTTGGATGATCAATGCGGTCACCCCGCACTGACCACGGGCTGCGTTGCCGACGTGCCAATTCTCCAGGTCATGCGGGTCGCAGGTGTCCGCTCCCCAACCGGCGCGCAGCACCGGCCGCAGGATCTCCAGGTCGATCGCGAGAGGGACTGCTCGTTTGTCGTGCTCCTCAAACGTCACCCGGGAAGGGTCGGCCCTCGACCGGGTCGAGAGTCAAGAGACCCCCGCCAAGCTCGCCTGCCGAGGGGCGGACTCCGATGAAGACCGTCCACATCTCCTGTCCCACACATCCGGATCTGCCGATGTGCGTGGGTGAGCCGCAGGTTTCAGGTTGCAGTAGACGCTGGCTTCAGACGCTTGCGCTCGACAACGCTTGTTGCTGTCACCACACTCAGCGGCGGCACGTCCTTCGCGACAACGGCGCCCGCGCCGACGACTGAGCCGCGACCGATCGTCACTCCAGGGGTGATCGTGGCTGCGGCGCCAATCCACACATCATCCTCGACGACGATGGGCGCGTGCGTGATGGAGTCGTACCGTTCGTCGAGTTCGACGGGGTGTCCGGCCGTGCTCAGAGTCACTCGGGGACCGATCAGAACGCGGTCACCTACGGTGATGCCCCCGTAGTCGAGGAAGAAGCATCCCTGGTTGATGAACACGCGCTCTCCGAACGATGCTCCAAGCCCGTAGTCGCAATAGAACGGGGGCAGGATGGACAGCGAGTCAGGGATGGGTTTCCCGAAGATCTCGGTGAGCACCATCCTGCGCGCGTCGAGGTCGTCAAACGGCAGCACGTTGAGGCGCGAGGTCAGGTCCATGACGAGCTGTACGCGCTCCGCGAAGGCTCGGGACTCGGGCGTCCGTGTTCGTAAGCGTTGCTCGTTGCGCATGGGGCGATCTTGGCACGGTGCGTCAGAGACTGGGGCACGACCCACCGGCAGGGAGTGCGTCACGCCACCGGTTCCACCGCAGTAAGGCAGGGCGGGATCATGAGCGCAGACGGTACAGGTCATAGCTCTTCTGCTACGAGGTGAGCGGCTTGGGCCGGCCCGGCTACAGGCTTCCCGAGTCCGGCCAGTTGGACCAGTGGGTGTTGGGCGGAAGGCTCGGCGCATATCGCCCGAGGTCGCCGGGTGTGAGGACATCGGCAATCTGGCGGAAGGTCTCAGACTCGCTGGGTCGTAGCCCGCCGGCCAGGTCGGGGTGGTTCCACTGGTCCAGCCGGAGCACCTCGGGTATGTCGACCCGGATTCGGCGCCGCAGTTCTTCCTCGTCGGCCAGGAGAAGCTCGCGATGGCGTGGAACGAGCCGGCGCAGCACGTCGACCAGGTCCTCGCCCGGCTCGGCCGCAAGGGCGACCGTCTGGCCACGAACCATTACCGGTCCTCCCCGGTAGGTCTCGGGCTCGTCGGGGTCTTCTATCTCGTCCCAGTTGTCGACTCGGTCGAGAAAGTCCCCGTTGCCATAGCCAGGTTCGCCGCTGGTTAGGCAGTTGCCGAACACGTGGAGCACGTCGGTGAGGTTGCCGGCCGTGGCGAATAGCCGACCGCCTCGACGATGAGGGCCCACTGCTCAGCGTCACGATACCCGTGTAGCCGAACGTCAACAGCGTAGTTGTAGCCGTGGCCCAGGTCCGGAAACAGGAACTCCTCGGCTGCGGCGTCGAACTGTTCGAGGACCTCGACCGAGTGCATAGCCGAGCAGTGTAACCAGGCGCGCCCGTGACCCGAGAGGCCCGCACATGCCACTGGGCGTAACGACTCTTCCGCCGCCTAGTGGGTGCGCCGGAAACAGAAGCTTCCGTCACTCTCCGTAAACGTCTGGTGTATGTATCGGCTCGATCCCCGTGCACGCACGTGCCGATGAGCGTGCGTTCCAGTCCCGACAGATCTCGCCGATCCTCAAACTCCAGAAGTGCCGCGTCCAGCTCCGGGGTCAGCAGCTCGGCAGCGCGTAGACAATCAGCGATACCCGCATGGGCAAGAGGCCGAATCGACGGCCGGCCCTACTCAGCGGTCCTGTGCCGAAATCAGGTCGAGGTCGCGGACGCAGAAGCCGTGGTGCTCGAAGGTCTCGTTGAGCACCGTGCGGAGGCACTGCCGCACCGAGCGGCCCCGGGCGTACGGCGGCCAGACATCGTCGTCGGGCACCGGCGCTCGCGCGGTTAACTGTACAGCGGTGACCTTGTCGAGCCAGGCCTCCAGCTCAGCGGCCTGTGCGGCACGCACGCTCACTATCTCGTCCAGGGCCGGGTCGGACGAGAGGTCAAGCCCGTGCGCTCCGGCGTAGGGCTCGACGCTCGGCCCGATGCCCATCGGAGTGAACAGCTGTGTCGAGCCCAGGCAGCAGCGGCGGAACCACGAGTCGTGGACGAAGACCAGGTGGCGCAAGGTCTGCACCGCTGACCACTCGTCGTTCACGCTGCGGCGCTCGATGCCGGGCGTCTGGCGGATCCGCTCGATCGTGGCGGCCCAGCCGGTATGGAGCTGACGTGCTGCCTCGCGCAGGTCGGCAGGGTCCTCGGAGCGGATCAGCGCCCGTACCGGATGACGCCGGTCGAGCTCTGCTTCGACGTACTGCGTGACTTCGACACCGTTCACCACGAGGTTGGTGACCAACCCGTCGATCACGACATCCTGCATGACGACACCGATCAGGCGTGCCCCGGTCAGATCACACTCGCGGAACTCAGCACCGTGCAGATCCTCGTCGACATATCGCGTCATGCCCCACACAGTAGGGCCGCGCACCGACAAGTCAGCCTCGGCTCGGCTGCACTCCGTGATCTCCCGACCAACTGCACGGCGGCCAATGGCGAGCCAGGACGCATCGTGACGCACACCCGAGGCGGCCGGATGCACGCTCATGCCGCGGAGCGCTCGTTACCCAAGTGCCGTTCGTCGGCGTCCGGATGTGCCGAATTGAGTGCACCCCTACGGGTCCGAACGCATAGGTTGGCGCACATGGTGGACGCGCCGCGGAAGGTTCAGCAGTACTGCTACTTCTGGCTCCGCAGCGAGGCGGTGACAGCCGAACAGATCACGGAATGTCTCGGGCTTGAACCGGATCGAACCGCCGCCATGGGAAGCCGTCGCACATCGCCGAGGCTGGTCCCGGCAGCTCATCGGTGGGAGATCCGCTGTGAGACACACGGACGAATCGACGAACAGGCGTCCACCGTGCTTGCACGTATCGCGCCGGCAGCTGATCGGGTGCGAGCCCTTGTCGACGGCGGCGACGTCGACGCAGGTCTGATGATGGTCCGCTGGTTCGACGACCCAGACGGCGGCTACAACGCGATGGGCTGGCGGCTGAGCTGTGAGCAGATCCAACTGCTCGCACGGATGGGCGCAAGCGTCGAATCGGATGAGTACGCAGGAGACTTCACAGCCCATTCGAGCCGATGACCGTCCTCATCTGCCGCGAGTTGCTTGCCGTGGCCGGCCATGCCTCCTGGATCTTGGAGGGTGGGATCGAAGGTGAGGTTGAGTAGTTCCAGGCCGGTGACGGGCTGGAAGCCGATCTCGTTGTAGAGCGCCAGGGCGGGGATGTTGCCGGTCTCGGTCTGGAGTGAGACGCGATGCGCGCCGGCGGCACGGGCGTTGCGGATGACGTGCTGGAGCAGGGCCTTCGCGATACCGCTACGGCGACGGTGCGGGGCCACGTAGAGGTCGCGGACCGACCATGAGGTGCCCAGCATGAGCGATGCCGGCATGATCGTGACCGTGATGAAGCCGCAGACGAAATCAGCTCGGATGGCGGCAGCCGCGGAGATCCGGTGTTGTGCGATCTGGTCGTGCAGCCAGGAGCGGGTGATCTCCGGGGTCGACGGTTGGCCGTAGTGTGCCCGGTAGTCGTCGAAGAGAGCGGCTACCTGATCGAACGCCGGGTGGGCGGGGCCTGTCGACACGATCGATTGCGGCCGTGTGCCCTCCGAGTGGGCCGCCGTCATCGGCCGAGCCAGGTGGCGACGCACGCCTCGTTGCCCTCGGCGTCGGCCAGGACCCACCACTTCGGTGCGTGCGCATCGGAGACCAGCCGGCCGCCGGCAGCCAACGCGGCGGCGATTCGGACCTCGGCCTGATCATGTGGGACGGCGACATCAAGGTGCATGCGGTTGCGTTGTGGACGCGGAGCATCCATCGGCTGCACCCCGAAGCCCGGACCCCGGCGCGCCGGGTCGGCCAGATAGTCGTCGTCGATCTGGCGGTAACCCAGCAGGGCCCGCCAGAACGGCAGCACGTCCGCGCCGACCAGGGCGTCGAGTGTGACGTTGACGAGCTGCACGGCGGTCGGATCGGCGGGGATGCCCAGGTCCCTGGCGGCAGCCGAGATCCGCCGGGCCAGCGTGACGTCGCGCGACGACAGGGACACCGTGACGCCGGCATGACGCAGATCGACGTTGACGTACTGCTGCTCCGCGCCACCGGCGAGCCGGCCGATCTCATCGACGAACGCTATACCCTCGGCCAGCGAGCCGGTGCGGAAATACGCCGAGACCACGTGGTAGAGGCAGCGCCAGTCCTCGACACCGTCGGCCGCGTGGAACTGCCCGGCCGTGATGCGCACCATCATGCCGGCGAACCTAGCATCGGCTGCGCGACGGGGCGCGCCGTGGCGCTCGCGCTCACCCTAGGATGGTCCCGGTGACCTTCCCCGAACGGCGGCCCGCCGACGTCCCGACCGACGAAGAACGGGTCGACGCGGCCCTGCGGTTGCTCACCGGCGTGCCGGCCGCACTCGATGTCGCCGTCAAGCGGCTCGCCCGCGGCAGCGGCGTCTACGCCTGGTGGGCCGCTCCCTCGGTCCTCCCCGATCTCCCCGGACCACCGAACGACAGCGACCCGTCGCGGCGGATGCTCTATCTCGGCCGGGCGACCAGCCTGCGCGGCCGGATCCTGCGCAACCACCTGCGGCGTTCGGGCAGCTCGACGCTGCGCCGCACGTTGGCCGGTCTCCTCGTGTCCGAGGGCTACCGGACGACCTGGACCGACCGCGTCGTCCTGATTCCCGCAGACGAGACACGGCTGACCGCCTCGATGCACGAAAACCTGCGCCTGACCTGGGCCGAGGACGCCGAGCCGGCGAACATCGAGGCCGAACTCGTCCGGCGCCTGCACCCGCCGCTCAACGTCCACGGCGTCGACCCCGAGCACATCCAGGCGGCAGTGGTCGCCGCCAAGAACGCGTACAACCTCAGCAGCGGACCGGCGCAGCCCTAGCCTCACGCCGTCAGTGCGGCTTCCAGATCACGACGGGTGAGGGCGGCGCGGAGCTGCAGCCCCTCGGCGGCCAGGTTCTCCCGGCCGCCCTGCTCGCGGTCGATCGCGCAGACCACCGTCTCGACCTGGGCACCGACGGACCGGAGTTGTCCGCACGAGGCCAGGAGCGCGCCTCCGGTGGTCACCACGTCCTCGATCATGACGACCCGCAGACCGCTCACCGGCCCGCCCTCGGCCACCTTCGCGGTGCCGTACTCCTTCGCCTGCTTCCGCACGAAGACCGTCGGCAGCCCGGTCAGCTGCGACATCACCGTGGCGATCGGGATGCCACCCATCTCCATCCCCGCCAGCACGTCGCACTCCGGCAGCAGAGCGACCATCGCCTCGGCGACCTCGCGCAGCAGCTCCGGCTTCCCCTCGAACAGGTACTTGTCGAAGTACTCGTCGCTGACCTGCCCGGATCGAAGATGGAACCGGCCGGTGAGATGGCAGGTGTCGTAGACGCGGCGCGCGAGCGGGTGGGTCACCGGCCCAGTTTCGCACCCGTCACACGATCCGGCGGATGCGTACCCTCGGAGGCTCGTTGCGGAGGTGACCCAGCTTGTGCTGGCGGACCTGCTCCTCCCACACCTCCTGGTCGTACTCCGGGTCCGGCGCCGTCCACCGGTGCGACCCGTCGCTGTAGTGGAACTTCTCGTCGCCGGCCCGCAGCACGCTCACCGCACCCACCCCAGGAACCGCCTGTGCAACGTCCCCGCCGGCGCCCAGCTCAGATCCGCCGTCGCCCGTACCAGCTGCGCCCCCAGGTACACCGCCAGCGACACCGGCGCACCCTCGTACTCCGCGAGCAGCTCCCGCCGCCGCGTCGCGCACGGCCACGGCGCACCGCATCCGCCGCACGTCCAGACCGGCAGCACCGGCCCGTGGGTGCTCACCCGCGCACCCCCAGGAAGCGGGCGACGCTCGCGCGCGCCTGCCGGCTGGTCGCCCACGCGACCTGCCAGCAGGGGTACGGAGTCAGCCGCGCCCACCACAGCCGGCAACCCACGCACATCCCGTCCAGACCCCGTACGTGCACCGCCAGGATCGCCGCTTCTCCCTCGGCAGTCATGCCGGCTCCTTCGGGCCGTTGCTCGCGATCGGCTCTTCGTGACGGTGCGCGTCTCGCAACCGAGCCGCCTGATCAAGCAGCCGTCGCTGCGCCTCCGCCTGCTCACGTTGCTGGATGGCCTGCCCGGCTCCCCGCTCCCGCGACACCGTCCGACGCCGCAACCGTTTGAGCAGTTCAGTGATGCTCGCCGCCATCGCGTCTCCATCGTCAGCCTGCCAATGACGTGTCGGGGCTCCCCGTTACCGCGCGGCGTGGTTGCTGACCGGAGCCGAACGGTAACGGGTCGCCAGCCACAGAACCTAGTGCACTAGGTTTGCAGTCGGCAAGGGAGGCACGCGAACTTGGCACACCAGGTTGTCTGTGGTCGACTGGGCGGGCTGACCGGAGGTACCGCCGACATGCCGAACACGCCTGCCTACCTGACGATCGCCGCCGACCTACGTGCAGCGATCCTGTCCGGAGAACTCTCCGCTGGAGCGAAGTTGCCGTCCGAGTCCGGCCTGATGCGCCAGTACGACGTGAGCCGGACCGTCGCCAAGTGGGCCATCGCCGTCCTGAAGGGCGAGGGCATTGTGGAGGGTCGAGCCGGATCCGGCGTGTACGTCCGAGACACCACCCGGCTGGTTCGTCATGCCCGGGGCCGCGACGTTCGCTCCGGCGACGGCCCGACTTCCCCGTTCGCGCGCGACGCAGCCGGCGCCGGGCAGCAGGGCACCTGGGAGCACGACAGCCGCCACGAACGGGCCGATGAGCGGATTGCCGCGCGGCTCGGCATCGAGCCGGAAGCGCCGGTGATGCGAACGTCCTACCGTTTCCTCGCCGACGGCGAACCGATACAGCTCTCCGTGTCGTACGAGCCGCTTGCCCTCACCAAGGGCACTCCGATCGAGTGGCCCGAGGACAGCGACGTGAAGGGCGTCGTCGCTCGTATGGACAATGCCACGTAGCCTAAGTTGATCTTGGCGGTGGCTGGACCCGGTAGATGTGGATGGTCGGTGGCCGGTCGTGGCGGATGCTGGCCGGTTCGTCGGGTTTCTTGACCCGGTACTGGTTGTGGCGGGCTCGTTTGACCGCTCGGGGGCAGGTGCGTTCCCTGCGTTCGGGAATCAGGAGATCGGCGATCCGGGTCAGGTGGACCGGTAGCTGGTCAGTCCAGTCCTGAGGGGGGAATGTCCGCCGTACCGGTGGCGGTGCGGCGGATCAGGCGCAGGACCCTGGTGAACGAGACCCGGTCGGGGTCGATGTCGGCGG
>NZ_FMCV01000029.1 GCF_900091565.1 Micromonospora marina
TCTGAGGACTCCGAGTCGAACTACGACCGGATGAAGCAGAAGGTCAACGACGAACTCAAGCAGCACTTCCGGCCCGAGTTCCTCAACCGCATCGACGACACCATCGTCTTCCACCAGCTGCGCGAGAACGAGATCCTCTCGATCGTGGACATCATGATCCAGCGGATCGAGACGCAGCTACGCAACAAGGACATGGGTCTGGAGCTGACCGACAACGCCAAGAAGTACCTGGCGAAGAAGGGCTTCGACCCGGTACTGGGCGCACGGCCGCTACGCCGCACGATCCAGCGCGACATCGAGGACAACCTGTCCGAGCGGATCCTCTTCAACGAACTGACCCCGGGCCAGATCGTGGTGGTGGACTGCGAGGGCGACCCGGAAAACATCGACAAGTCCAAGCTCGTCTTCCGGGCCGGCAAGCCGATGCCGACGGGTCAGCCGTAGGCCCGCCGGCCCACCTCCGCCAGATGAGCACGCGTCGCGTCGTCGCAGAGCGCCCCGGTCACCCCGGCGGCGTACGCCCGCTCGGGCCCGAGCCCGAGACGCGCCGCCAGCTCGTGCTCACGAGCCAGGTCGGTGCCGAACATCGCCGGGTCGTCGGTGCCGACGGTACAGAGCAGACCGGCGGCGACCAGACGGGGTAGCGGATGCGCCGCCTCGGACCCCACCACCCGGGTCCGCAGGTTCGACGTGGGGCACACGTCCAGCACCACACGCCGGTCCCGCAGTTCGGCGAGCAGACCGTCGTCCTCGGCGGCCCGGACACCGTGCCGGATCCGCGCCGGGGCCAGTTCCAGCAGGTCACGCACCGAGTCGGGACCGCCCGCCTCGCCACCGTGCGGGACGAACGCCAGGCCACCGTCGCGGGCGATCGCCACGGCCCTGGCGAACACCTTCGCCGGTGCGGCCAGCTCCGGCCCGCCCAGCCCGAACCCGACCACGCCCCGGTCCCGGTAACGCACGGCCTGGCGGGCGCACTCCTCGGCGTCGGCCGGCGACAGCTCGCGATCCACGTCGGGAGTCAACAGCACACGTACGCCATGCCGCTCGTACGCCTCGGCCGCGCCATCGGCGTACCCCTCGAAGACGGCCGTCCAGCCGACGCCCCGGCGCACCCGCTCGGCCGGCGAGAAGATGCCCTCCAGGTAGACCGCGCCGTGGGCGGCGGCCTCGGCGGCGTACTCCACCACGACGCGCCGGAAGTCGTCGGCGGTACGCAGGCAGTTGGTGGTGAGCACCCACGTCCGGACGAAGTGCGCGAAGTCGGTGAACTCGTAGAGCGGACGCAGCCCCTCGACCGTCTCCGCGGGCAGCCGCTCGCCGTTGCGCCGGGCGATGACCAGCAGTGTCTCCGGCCGTACCGTCCCCTCGAAGTGGACGTGCAGTTCGATCTTCGGGGACGGCTCGACCCACGCCGCCATCAGGCGGCTCGCAGCGGGTGCCGCTCGTCCGCCACCGGCGCCCGCCCCCGCCAGCCGGCCTGCGACACGCCCAGCAGCCAGCGCAGCGGCGTGGCCGAGAGCAGCGGCGGATCGGTGATCCGCACCTGCCGTACCGGCACCGTGAGCGTGGCCAGCGCCGTGGGCCGGGCGTGCTGGTCACCGGCCGGTACTTGCAGCTCCATGTCACCGACCAGGAAACTGTCCGGCGCGCCGTCGACGAGCGCTGCGGTGGCGTCCCGGTCCGGCCGCAACAGCAGGACGCGGGCGCGGTGCTCGCCCGGCGGCACGGTGGCGGGCAGCGCGGCGGGTAGTGGCCGCGGCGCGGCCGTCCACCACTCGTTGCGCCCGCCGTTGCGGGGCGCCACCGCGGCGAGCAGCAGACCCGGCAGGTCAACCGTGTCGAGGTGCACCAGCGCCCGGTGCGCCTGGCCGGCGACGATCGCGCGACCCCTGATCACCGGCAGTAGGGCCGACACCGACACGCCTGCCAACTGGCGGGCGAGCTGGCGGAACCGCTCCGGCGGTAGGCTCACCCAGCGCCGGAACTGGGTCGTGAACGTGCCGACGCTGGAGTACCCGACCTGGGCACTGATCGCCGTGACGGTGAGCGAGGAAACCAGTAGCAACCGTCGCGCCTCGGCCATGCGCAGGGCTGCCAGGAAACGTGCCGGTGTCATCGAGGTGGCCTGCTTGAACACGCGATGAAAATAGAAGGGGCTGAACGGGGCCAGGCGCGCCAAAGTCTCCAGCGGCAACGGCCTGCTGAGTTCTCTTTTCATGTGCTCGATCACCCGGACAATGGCGGCCAGCCGACCGCCGTGATCCTTGCAGTCGGCACCGGAAAACAGCCCCATGGCCCCTCCATCGCTACGTGGAAACCGTGGCCAATGGTGCTGTGCAGCTCTTGAACGAGTCTTGATTGGCTGCGCACCGGCAGCTCCGGCGCACGTGACAGCCGTCCGTCCCTCCTGGTCGAGCCGGTCCGGAAGCCGCTGCCCGGCCTGCGCGCGACCGGCTTCTCCGGCCCGGCGGACCAGCCCTCGGCACCCGCCGGAGGCAACACAGCAACCTGCGAGAAGACAGTGGCCGAGGCTTCCGCAAGTATTGGCCGGAGCGCGCACGCCAATCGAAGAGCTTCGCTGCAGGCGAGCGGCATCCGCATGCGTACACCCACGGCGAATTGGACTTGCCATGGCCCGAATCTTGTTGGCACTGCGACAACGCATCCTGACTCCGGATAAGCGCGAGGCGTTGTTTGACGTACGCGGCTTCCACGTCAAGAGCGACGCCGCGCGGCAGGCCCTGGAAAGTGCCGGGCTGAGTTTCATAGGCGGTTTCGGCGACGCCGCCGGGGCACCTTCGCCCCGGGCCGCCGAGGAACTGCTGGAACGACGCCCGGCACCGCTGCGCGGTTTCGCCTACGAGGGCGCCGCGATGGCGTACGCCCTGATGGACAGCCTGCGCCCCGGCGGCGGCCGGAGTCTGGCACGATTCCTGGCCGGACGCGGCGACGCGCACGCCTACATGGCGCACGTCGGCACCGGGTGGGCCATGGCCCGGCTGCCCCGCTGGCGCTGGCCGGCGGTCCTTCCGCCCGACCCGCTGTTGCGCTGGCTCGCCCTCGACGGCTACGGCTTCCACCAGGCCTACTTCCACACCGGCCGGTACGTCCACGAACGCCACCGCGACCCGGCGCACATCTGGCCGGCGGAGCTGCGGCACTACGCCCCGCGCGCGGTGGACCAGGGCATCGGCCGGGCGCTGTGGTTCGTCGCCGGCGCCGACCCGGCCGAACTGGTCCGCCTGCTCCACCGCTTCTCCGCCGACCGGCACCCCGACCTGTGGAGTGGGGTCGGCCTGGCCGCCAGCTACGCCGGTGGCGCCGAGCTGGGCGAGCTGAGAATGCTCCGCGAGGCTGCCGGCGAGCACCGTCCGGCGCTCGGCCAAGGCGGCGCGTTCGCGGCCAAGGCCCGGATCCGCGCCGGGCACGTCCCGACGCACACCGCTGTCGCGGTCGGGGCGTTCTGCGTCACAAACGTCGAGCAGGCCGCCTCGATCACCGACGCGGCGCTCGCCGACCTGACCGATTCGGCCTCGCGGCCCGCCTTCGCGGTGTGGCGTCAGCGGATCGCCGACCATCTCGTCCTGCTGGGGAGGTGCTGACCGGGTGTCCATGATCCTTGGTTGGGGCCGACGTCACTGCGCCGGGCTGACCGCCCTGCTGCTGATCGTCGGCCTGTTCCTGATCTCCGAGCCGGCTACTGCCACCGACGACGAACGGCGGCGCATGGCCGAGGGCTACCGGTTCACGCCGCTGTCCATCGCGATCCCGGGCGGCCTGCCGCAGCAGAGCATCCGCCGGGTCAACAAGGAGTACACGCACATCGACGCGTGGATCTCCTCGGTGGGCGCCGGGGTAGCCATGAACGACATCGACGGCGACGGCCTGGCGAACGACCTCTGCGTCACCGACGTACGGATCGACCGGGTGGTGGTCACCCCCACGCCCGGGGAGCGCCAGGAGCGGTATCAGCCGTTCGTGCTCGACCCGGCGCCGCTGCCGATGGGCCCGCACATGGCGCCGATGGGCTGCGCACCCGGCGACTTCAACGAGGACGGCCGCACCGACCTGCTCGTCTACTGGTGGGGCCGGACGCCGGTGACGTTCCTGGCCCGCCCGGACGCCGCCGGTCTGTCCGCGGCGGCGTTCCGGCCGGTCGAGCTGGTTGACCGGCCCCCGGCCGCGGACGGCGGCTACACCGGGCCGCGGTGGAACACCAACACGGTGAGCGTTGCGGACTTCGACGGCGACGGCCACGAGGACGTGTTCGTCGGCAACTACTTCCCCGACGGCCCGGTGCTCGACCACACCGTCAGCGGCGGCGTGGCGATGAACAGGTCCATGTCCGCCGCGTACAACGGCGGGCGCGACCACATCCTGCGCTGGACCGGCGCGACCGCCGACAGTGTCACCTTCGCCGACGTGCCGGATCTCTTCGGCGACGACGTCTCCCGAGGCTGGGCGCTCGCGTCGAGCGCCACCGACCTCGACGGCGATCTGCTGCCCGAGCTGTACGTCGCGAACGACTTCGGCCCCGACCGGCTGCTGCACAACCGCTCCACGCCGGGCCGGGTGCGGCTGGCCCTCGCCGAGGGCGAGAGCAGCCGGCTCACGGTGCCCAAGTCGAAGATCCTCGGCCACGACTCCTTCAAGGGCATGGGCGTCGACGTCGGCGACCTGGATGGCGACGGCCTCTACGACATGTACGTCGGCAACATCACCACCTCGTTCGGGATCCAGGAGAGCAACTTCGCCTTCATCAACCAGGCGCGCGACGCCGACGACCTGCGGCAGCGGCTCGCCGCCGGCCGGGCTCCGTTCGTCGACCGCAGCGTCCCGCTGAACCTCGCCTGGAGCGGCTGGAGCTGGGACGTCAAGATCGCCGACCTGACCAACCGCGGCCGGCCCGACATCGTGCAGACCAGCGGTTTCGTCAAGGGCGAGGTGAACCGGTGGGCGCAGCTCCAGGAGCTGGCCACCGCGAACGACACGCTGCTGGAGCACACCTCGTGGTGGCCACGGGTCCGCGCGGGCGACGACATCGCCGGTGGCCAGCCGCTGCGCCTGCACGTCCAGAGGCTCGACGGCGGGTACGCCGACATCGCCGACCGGCTCGGCCTGGCCGCGCCGATCCCGACCCGGGGCATCGCGCTCGGCGACGCCGACGGCGACGGCCGGCTGGACATGGCGGTGGCCCGGCAGTGGGACGCGCCGGTGTTCTACCGCAACGACAGCCCCGGCACCGGCTCGCAGCTCTCCCTGAAGCTGAACCGGCCACCGGCCGGTGACGCCGCCACCGGCTCCCCCGTCATCGGCGCCGACGTCACCGTCCGCACCCCGGACGGTCGCGTGCTGCGCGGCCGCGTCGACGGCGGCAGCGGCCACTCCGGCCGGCGCAGCTTCGAGGTGCACGTCGGCCTCGGTGACGTCACCGGGCCGGTCCAGGTCGACCTGGCCTGGCGGGACCGCACCGGCGCTCCCCGTACGCAGACGCTGACGCTCACGCCCGGCCGGCACGCGCTCACCCTCGGCACCCAGGCACAGGAGGCGAGTTCATGACGAAGCCACGCGACCCGCGAGTGACAGCGCTGCGCCGCTTCGCGATCTCGATCACCGTCCTCAACATCCTCGGTTACACGGTCCTCGGCTTCGAACAGCCCGCGCTCTGGCCGGTGTACGCCGTGCTTACCGCGTACGCCGCGGAGCTGCTGCTGGAGGCGGTGGGCGCGCGGGGCGAGGGCCGCGCCCCCCGGTACGCGGGCGGCGTCCGCAACCTGGTCGAGTTCCTCTTCCCGGCGCACATAACCGCGCTTGCGGTGAACATGCTGCTCTACACGAACGACCGGCTGCTGGTGATGCTATTCGGTGTGCTGGTGGCGATCAGCGGCAAGTGGCTGCTGCGGGCGCCGGTCGACGGGCGGCTGCGGCACTTCATGAACCCGTCGAACTTCGGCATCGCGATCGTGCTGCTGCTGTTCCCGTGGGTCTCCATCGCGCCCCCGTACCACTTCACCGAGAATCTCTCCGGCCCCGCCGACTGGGCGATCGTGGCGGTGATCCTCGTGCTGGGCACGATGCTCAACGCCAAGCTGACCCGCCGGATGTGGCTGATCGCCGGCTGGCTGTCGATCTTCGTGGTGCAGTCGGTGGTCCGGGGCCTGATCCTGGACACGTCGATCCCGGCCGCGCTGGCCACCATGACCGGTACCGCGTTCGTCCTCTTCACCAACTACATGATCACGGACCCGGGTACGACGCCGAGCCGGCCCGCCGCCCAGTTCGCGTTCGGCGGCGGGGTGGCGCTCGTGTACGGCGTGCTGACCGGCGCCTCGGTGACGTACGGGCTCTTCTTCGCCACCGCGATCGTCTGCCTGGTCCGCGGCCTCTTCCTCTGGTCGCTGCACGCCTCGCGCCGCGAGCAGCGGCGCCGCGAACAGGACCACCCCGTCTCGCCCGCAACGCCCGGGACACCGGCCACTACCGGTCCCGTCTCCGCGGACAACACCAAGCGGCCCGTGCCCGCCTGATCCGCGAATCGCACAACCTCAGGAGTCACGACATGAGCAGAATCGCGGTCGTCGGCATGAGCTGCCGCTACCCGGAAGCCGATTCGGTGGCCGACCTGTGGCGCAACGTCCTGAGTGGGCGGCGGGCGTTCCGCCGGCTGCCGCCGGAGCGGATGAGCCTGGAGGACTACTGGGACGCCGACCCGGCCGCACCGGACCGGTTCTACAACCGGAACGCGGCGGTCATCGAGGGGTACACGTTCGACCGGATCCGCCACCGGATCGCCGGCAGCACCTACCGCTCCACCGACCTCACCCACTGGCTGGCGCTGGACGTGGCCGGCGAGGCGCTCGCCGACGCCGGCTGGCCGGACGGCGCCGGACTGCCCCGGGAACGCACCGCTGTCGTGGTCGGCAACACCCTCACCGGCGAGTTCTCCCGCGCCAACGTGCTGCGGCTGCGCTGGCCGTACGTACGCCGGGTGCTGGCAGCCGGGCTGCGCGAACAGGGATGGTCGGACGAGCGGATCGCGGAGTTCCTCGCGGTGACCGAGGAGCGGTACAAGAGCCCCTTCCCGCCGATCGACGAGGACACACTCGCCGGTGGTCTGTCCAACACCATCGGCGGGCGGATCTGCAACCACTTCGACCTCGGCGGCGGCGGCTGGACCGTGGACGCGGCCTGCGCCTCCAGCCTGCTGTCGGTGGTCACCGCCGCACGCGCCCTGGCCGTCGGCGAGATCGACGTGGCCGTCGCGGGCGGGGTGGACCTGTCCATCGACCCGTTCGAGATGGTCGGCTTCGCCAAGGCCGGCGCGCTGGCCCGCGATGAGATGCGCGTCTACGACGAACGGTCGCAGGGCTTCTGGCCGGGTGAGGGCTGCGGCATGGTCGTGCTGATGCGCCACGACGACGCGGTGGCGCAGGGGCGCACCGTGTACGCGTCGATCGCCGGCTGGGGTGTCTCCTCCGACGGGCGCGGCGGGATGACCCGGCCGGAGGCGCAGGGCTACCGGCTGGCGCTGGACCGGGCGTACCAGCGGGCCGGTTTCGGCATCGGCACGGTGCCGCTCTTCGAGGGGCACGGCACCGGCACGGCGGTCGGCGACGCCACCGAGCTGCGCGCGCTCTCCGCCGCCCGGCGCGACGCCGGGGCCACCGATCCGGCCGCCATCGGCTCGATCAAGGCGCTCATCGGGCACACGAAGGCCGCCGCCGGGGTGGCCGGGCTGATCAAGGCGACGATGGCGCTGCGGCACGCGATCGTCCCGCCCACAGCCAATTGCACCCGCCCGCGCCCGGAGCTGACCGCCGCCGACCGGACGCTGCGCGCCGCGCCGGTGGCCGAGCCCTGGCCGGACGGGGCGCCGCTGCGCGCCGGGGTCATCGCGATGGGCTTCGGCGGAATCAACACCCACCTGGTACTGGAGGCCGGCCCGTCCGCCGTGCCGGAGCGCATCCGGCGACAGCAGCTCCGGCTCGCCCGGCACGCCCAGGACGCCGAGCTGCTGCTGCTCGACGCGGCCGATCCGGCCGCGCTGCGGGAACGGGTGGCCACGCTGCTGCCCCCGCTGGCCCGGCTGTCGTACGGCGAGCTGACCGACCTGGCCGGCGCGCTGGCCGGTGAGGTACGCGATCGGCCGATGCGGCTGGCGGTGGTTGCCGCCTCCCCCGCCGAGGCGGCCGACCGGTTCGGGCGCGCCCTGGCGGCGCTCGACCGGGGCGAGGAGGAACTGTTCGCCGACGGGCTGGCGCTGCGGCGCACGCTACGGCCGGCCCGGCTCGGGTTCCTCTTTCCCGGCCAGGGCTCCGGCCGGCGCGTCGACGGCGGCGCGCTGGCCCGGCGCTTCCCGGCCGCCGCCGAGGTGCACCGCCGGGCGGCGCTGCCGGCCGGCGCGGACCCGGTGGCCACCGAGGTGGCTCAGCCGCGCATCGCGGCGGATTCCCTGGCCGGCCTGCGGGTGCTCACCGAACTCGGCGTCGAGGCGCGGGTGGCGGTCGGGCACAGCCTCGGCGAGATCACCGCGCTGCACTGGGCCGGCACCGTCGACGCGGAGGCGGTGCTGCGGATCGCCGCGGCCCGCGGCGCGGTCATGGCCGGCTGCCGGGAACCGGGCACGATGGCCGGCCTGGCCGCCGACGACACCGCTACCGCCCGGTTGATCGGCGCGGAGCCGGTGGTGGTGGCCGGCTACAACGGGCCACGGCAGACAGTGGTCGCCGGTCCGTCCGACGCGGTGCGACGGGTGTGCGAGCGGGCCACCGAGGCCGGTGTGCACTGGGCGGACCTGGCCGTCTCGCACGCGTTCCACTCCCCCCTGATGGCCTCGGCGGCGCGCGAGTTCGGCGACTGGCTGGAAGGGGTCCGGCTCGCCCCGCCGCGTCGGCCGGTGGTCTCCACCGTCACCGGCGCGGAGCTGAGCTCCGGCACGGACCTGATGGCGTTGCTGCGACGGCAGATCACCGAGCCGGTGCGCTTCGCCGAGGCGGTCACCGAGGCCGGCAAGCGGGTGGACGCGCTGGTCGAGGTGGGCCCAGGCCAGGTGCTCGCGCGGATGGCCCGGGACCTGGTGGACGTGCCGGTGTTCGCCACCGGCACCGACGCGCCGACGCTCGCCGGGTTCCTCGGTACCGTCGGCGCACTGTGGGCGCTGGGCGCGCCCGTCGACCACGGCACGCTCGTCAGCGACCGCCCGGTCCGTCCACTCGACCTGACCGCCCGGCAGCGCTTCTTCGCCAGCCCGTGCGAGGCGGCCCCTCCGGTCGTCGTCGACGCGGCGTCCCCGGCCGTCGCGGCCCGGCCGGCTGACGCCGGACGACCCGCCACCGGCAGTGAACGGCAGCCGGCAGCCGATCCGCTGGCCGTGCTGCGCCGGCTGGCCGCTTCCCGCGCGGAGCTGCCGGCCGAGAGCGTCGGCGCGGACATCCGGCTCCTCGACGGCCTGCACCTCAGCTCGATCGCGGTGGGACAGTTGGTCAACGAGGCGGCCCGGGAACTCGGCCTGCCGGCGGTGCAGGCCCCGACGAACTTCGCCACCGCCACACTGCGCGAGATCGCCGACGCGCTGCGGGAACTGGATCCGGCCACCCCGGCCGTCGACCGGCGGGTGGACGGCGTCGCCCCGTGGGTGCGCGGCTTCACCATCGAGCTGGTCGAGGAGCCGGTGGAGCGGATCCCCGCCGGCCCCGCCGGACCGGGTGACTGGCGTCTGTACGCGCCGGCCGGTCACCCGTACGCGGAGGCGCTGCGCGACGCGCTCGCCGGTGCGGGCGTCGGCGCCGGGGTGTTGCTCTGCCCGGACGAGGACGAAGAGGTGGACGTCGACCTCGCGCTGCGCGCCGTCCAGGCGGCGGTGGCCCAGCGGCCGGGCAACCGCCTGGTGGTCGTCCAGCACGGCCGGGGCGTCTCCGGGCTGGCCCGTACCGCCCGGCTTGAGGGCACGAACCTGCACGTGACGCTGGTCGAGGCGGCACCCTTCGACGACCTGGTGCAACGGGTGGTACGCGAGGTGGCCGCCACCGACGGGTACGCCGAGTCGCACCACGACGCGGACGGCACGCGACGTGTTCCCCTGCTCCGGCCGCTGCCACCGCCCGGCCCGGTACACGGCGGACCGGCCGGTCCGCAGCTGCGACCGGACGACGTGCTGCTGGTGACCGGCGGCGGGAAGGGCATCACCGCCGAGTGCGCCCTCGCGCTGGCCCGGGACACCGGTGCCCGGCTGGCGCTGCTCGGACGGGCGGACCCGGCCGGAGACCCGGAGCTGGCCGCCAACCTGGCACGGATGCGGGAGGCGGGGGTGCGTCTGCGGTACGTCCGCGCCGACGTCACCGACCCGGAGGCGGTACGCGCCGCCGTGGCGCAGGTGCGGGAGCACCTGGGTCCGGTCGCCGGTGTGCTGCACGGCGCCGGGGTCAACCGGCCCGCAGCCCTCGCCGCACTGGACCCGGACACGCTGCGCGCCACGCTCGGACCGAAGGTGGACGGCCTGGCGAACATCCTCGCCGCCGTCGAGGCGGACGGGCTGCGACTGCTGGTGACGTTCGGCAGCGTGATCGGGCGCGGCGGCCTGCCCGGCGAGGCCCACTACGCGCTGGCCAACGACTGGCTGGCCCGGCTGACCGCCGAGACCGGCCGCCGGTACCCCGGATGCCGCGCGGTGTGTCTGGAGTGGTCGGTCTGGTCCGGCGTCGGCATGGGTGAACGGCTCTCCGCCGTCGAGTCCCTGCTGCGCGCCGGGATCACCCCGATCCCGCCGGACGAGGGCGTACGGGCGCTGCGACAGGTACTCGCGCTGTCCCGACTGCCTGCCGCGGTGGTGGTCACCGGCCGGACCGAAGGGCTGGACACGCTGCGCCACGAGCGGCGGGAGCTGCCGCTGCTGCGCTTCCTGGAACGCCCGCTGGTGCAGTACGACGGGGTGGAGCTGGTGGTCGAGGCGGACCTCTCGGCAGAGAGCGATCCGTACCTGACCGAGCACGACCTCGACGGTAACCTCCTGCTGCCCGCGGTACTCGGCATGGAGGCGATGGCGCAGGTCGCCACGGCGCTCAGCGGCGCCACCGGTGTGCCGGTGCTGACCGGCGTCAGCTTCCCCCGGCCCGTGGTGGTGGCACGCGGCGGGCGCGTCACCGTCCGGATCGCCGCCGTACAGGCCGAAGCGGGCGTGGTGGAGGTGGCGATCCGCAGCGACGAGACGGGCTTCGCGGCCGACCACTTCCGGGGCACCGTCCGCTTCGAGCCGGACGAGGGCGACCGGGAGGCGCCCGGTGTGACCGGCGGGCTGCCGCCGGTACCGCTGGAGCCGGGCCGGGACCTCTACGGCGACCTGCTCTTCCAGGGCGACCGGTTCCGCCGGCTGGTGCGCTACCACCGGGTCGCATCCCGACGGGCCGAGGCGGACGTCGCCACCACCGAGGATTTGCGCTGGTTCCACGCGTTCCTGCCGCAACGGCTGCTGCTCGGCGACGCGGGCGCGCGGGACGCCTTCCTGCACGGCATCCAGGTCTGCGTACCGGACTCGACGCTGCTGCCCGTGTCGGTGGACCGGGTGGAGCCGGCCGGGCCGAAGCTCGCCGCCACCGAACAGATCCGTTTCGTGGCGGTGGAGCGGGAGCACCGGGACGACACCTACCGGTACGACGTGACCGTCCTCGGCGCGGCCGGGGTGGTGGTGGAACGCTGGCTCGGCCTGCGGCTGCGCGCGGTACGCCACCGACCGGCCGCCCTGCCGTGGCCGCCCGCGCTGCTCGGGCCGGTGCTGGAGCGGCGGCTGGGCCAGCTGCTCGGCGCCGACCTTGCGGTGGTGGTGGAACCGCGTCCGGACCGGACGGACGGACCGCGCCGGGAGGTCACGGCAGTGGCCGTCGGGCGGGCCGTGGGGCGGCCGGTGCGTCTGCGGTACCGGCCGGACGGACGGCCGGAGGACGTCAACGGCCGGCACGTCTCGGCCGCCCACAGCGGTGCCGCCAGCCTGCTGGTGGCCGGTGCCGGGCCGCTCGCCTGCGATCTGGAGGTGGTCCGGCCCCGGCCCGCCGAGGTCTGGACCGACCTGCTCGGCCGGCACGCCGGGCTGGCCGGGCAGATCGCCGCCGACCGTGGCGAGGACGCCGACGTCGCCGCCACCCGGGTGTGGTGCGCCAAGGAGTGCCTGGTCAAGGCGGGGCTGCCGGTGGACGCCCCGCTCACGGTGGCCGGCGTCGACGGCGAGTGGGTGCTGTTGCGCAGCGGCCGGGTCACTGTGGCCACCGGCCCGGTCCGCGTCACCGGCGAGCCGCAGCCGGTGGTCGTCGCCGTCCTCACCGCGACGGGGGTGTGACGTGTCCTCCTGGTACGAGTACCGCCACGTGGTCGGCTTCGAGGAGACGAACCTCGTCGGCAACGTCTACTACGTCAACTATCTGCGCTGGCAGGGCCGCTGCCGGGAGATGTTCCTGCACGAGCATGCCCCGGCGGTGGTCGACGACCTGCGCGCCGGGCTGAAGCTGTTCACGCTGCGGGTGGACTGCGAGTTCCTCGCCGAACTCGACGCCTTCGACGAGCTGCGCATCCGGATGAGCCTGGCCGAGCTGACCCAGACGCAGCTCGGCCTGGCCTTCGACTATCTGCGCGACGGCCCCGGCGGACTGGTGCCGGTGGCCCGGGGGCATCAGCGGATCGCCTGCATGCGGGAGGTCGCCGGGCAGGTGGTGCCGACCCGCGTGCCGCCGCCGCTGGTGCGGGCGCTGGCGCCGTACCGGGCGGCCGAGGGGGTGTCCGGTCGTGCCTGAGCGCGCAGTGGACGCGCCGGCCGCCGGGGCGCTGCGTACGGTGCTCGGCGAGTTCGTCACCGGCGTGACGGTGCTGACGGTGGGTGGCGCGCTGCCGCACGGCATGACGGCGAACTCGTTCACCTCGGTCTCGCTGGACCCGCCGCTGGTGCTGCTGTGCGTGAGCCGGGACAGCCTGATGTCCGCCTGCCTGGCCGATGCGGACGGGTTCGGCGTCTCCGTGCTGGCCGCCGGGCAGGAGCACCTGGCCCGGCACTTCACCGACCGGCACCGGCGGCCCGGACACGCACAGTTCGCCACCGTCGGCTGGTCGCCCGGCGAGCGGACCGGCGCGCCGCTGCTGCACGGCGCGCTGGCCTGGCTGGAGTGCCGACCGTGGCGCTGCCACGACGGCGGCGACCACGTGATCGTGGTGGGCCGTCTGGTGGCCGCGCGCACGGGCGCCGACCGCGACGCTTTGATCTTCCGGCGGGGCCGGTTCGACAGGTCCGGGGACCCCCACCCGGCCGCCGGCCGCCGGCACATCCAACAGCTCCTGAAGGAGGCGCAGTGACCCTGTCGGAGAAGCGCGACGCCGGCGGGCCGAAGCTCGATCTCAACGGCAGCCGGCACCGGGCGGCCCTGCACATCTTTCTTGTCGTCGTCACCGCCCACTGGGCCGAACACCTGGTGCAGGCCGCCCAGATCTGGGTGTTCGGCTGGTCCCGGCCGCAGGCGCGCGGCGTGCTCGGCATGCCGTTCCCGTGGCTGGTCGAGAGCGAGTGGCTGCACTACGGGTACGCGCTCGTCATGCTCGCCGGCTTCTGGCTGCTGCGCGGCGGCTTCGTCGGCCGTGCCCGGACCTGGTGGACGGCGGCGCTGCTGATCCAGGTGTGGCACCACCTGGAGCACCTGCTGCTGCTGGTGCAGTCGCTCACCGGCAGCAACCTGGCCGGGCAGCCGGTGCCGACGAGCCTGCTACAACTGGTGACGCCCCGGGTGGAGCTGCACCTGTTCTACAACGCCGTGGTGTTCCTGCCGATGATGGTGGCGATGTACCTGCACCGCACGCCGCTCGCCGACGAACTGGCCCGGATGCGGTGCAGTTGCCGCCGGGCGGCCGAGGTCCGGTGAAACGCGGGCCGGGGCCGAGGTGGCTGGCGGCGGGACTGCTCACGCTCCTCGCGCTCGGCATCGCCGGACTGATCCTGGCGGCTCAGGTGCGACCGGCGCGGTTGGTGACCACCGACCCGCCGGCCGGCGCCCGGCTGACCACGGCGCCGACGGCTGCGACGTTGACGTTCACCGGCCCGCTCGACGGCGGGCAGACGCACGTCTGGCTGGTCGGCCCGGGCGCGGCGTTCGCCGCGACCGGCGCGCCGCGGTTCAGCGGGACCGACGTCGAGCTGCCGGTGACCGTGGTGGGCGACGGGCGCTACCGACTCGGCTACCACGCCCGGCTCGCCACCGGGCAGACCGCCACCGGCGTGGTCCCGTTCACCGTCGCCGCCGGGCTCGTCGCGCCGTCGCAGGCGGCCCGGACCGTCTCGCCGCCGGTCACCGCGCCGCCGGAGGGGTCTGCCGGGGGCGGCCACCATGGGGGTACGGGCGGAGCGGCCGGGCTGGTCCTGCTGCTGCTGCCGGTGGCGACCGGCGCGATCCTGCTGCTGCTGATGGCACGCGGGCGGCGTGACCGCCCGGCCGGGTCGCCGGACGGGGCCGGGCCGGGCCGGCGACGGCGGGCCTGGGTGCTGCGGGAACCCCAGGACGCCGACGAGCGGTCCGCCGACCACGAGCCGGCCCGATCGGGTCGGTGACCTGACGGACCACAGGAGGAGCGATGTCCGTACCGACAGATGCCACTGCCGTGAAGGCCGAACAGCGGCGGACCTGGGACGCCGTCAGCGACGGCTGGACCCGCGAGTGGGAGACGTTCGAGCGGGGCGGCGCCGCACTCACCGCGCGGCTACTGGAGCTGGGTGGCGTACGGCCGGGTCACCGCGTCCTGGACGTCGCGACCGGGCCGGGAGAACCGGCGCTCAGCGCCGCCGACGTCGTCGGTCCGAACGGCACCGTCACCGGTGTCGACCTCTCCCCTGCCATGCTCGCGGTGGCCCGCCGCCGGGCCGCGGGGCGGCGCAACGTCAACTTCCTCGTCGCTGATCTCGAGACGGTGGAGCTGCCGCCACGCGCCTTCGACGTGGTGCTCAGCCGGCTCGGCCTGATGTTCGCCGTCGACCCCGGCGCCGCGTTCGGCCGGATCGCCCGGATGCTCGTGCCGGGCGGCGTGCTCGCCGCGGCGGTGTGGGCACCGCCGCCGCGGGTGCCGCTGATGTCGCTCGGGTACGGCGTGCTCGCGCGACGGCTGGACCTGCCGTCCGGGCCACCGGATGTCCCCGGACCGTACCGCCTCTGCGACCCGGAGGCGCTGGCCGCCGGACTGACGGGCGCCGGCCTGCGGGACGTGACTGTCGACGAGTACCCGGTCCCGTTCCGGTTCCGTGACCCGGCCGAGTACGCGCGGTTCACCCGGGCGGTGGCGCCACCACCTGTCCGCCGCCGGGTAGAGGCGCTCGACGCGGCCGGGCGGGACGCGCTCTGGGCGGAGGTGGCCGCCGCCGCCGGGGGACGCGCCGACCCGGACGGCCTGGTCGACCTGACCTCGACCGCGCTCACCGTCCGGGCGACCGCCCCGGCCTGACCCCCATCCATCGCCACGAGAGGATCGAGATGACCACCGAACTGCAACGCCGCAAGCTGGAGAAGGTGTTCGCCTCGTACGACGCCGACGGGGACGGCGTCGTCGACGGGCTGGACATCACCGCGATGGCCCAGATCTGGTGCGACACGTACGGGGTGGAGCCGTACTCGCCGGGTTGGCGGCGCATCCACGGCGCGGCGGCCCGGATGTGGCGCGGGATGCGCGGCAGCGACGGGCCGGACGGCGAGAAGCGGGTGACAGTCGCCGAGTGGGTGGCCTGGGCCGACAAGCCGGAGTTCCCGGAGTTCGTGACGAACGCGGCGGTGCCGTTCAGCCTGGCCGTCTTCGACGTGGCAGACGCCGACCGGGACGGGCGCATCAACCACGCGGAGATGTTCGCGGCGCAGAGCAAGAGCGGCATGCGGTCGGAGGAGACCCAGCGGATCTTCGACCGGCTCGACACCGACCGGGACGGCTACCTCACCAGCGAGGAGTACGGCCGGGCGGCGCACGAGTTCTATCTCAGCGCCGACCCGGACGCGCCGGGCAACGTGATCGCCGGGGAGCTCTGAGCGTCCGGTCCCCGTACCCGTCGACGCCCGGCCACCCGCCCAAGCGGGCCGGTGGCCGGGCGTCCACCGGTCAGCGGGAACGGCGGCGCGCGGTCATCGGCAGCGCGTCGACGGGCATGGTCATGGCCGGTACGGGCTTCGGCTCGTGACCCGGCACCGGCTCCAGGTGCCAGCGGGCGGCGATGCTGGCCAGCGAGACGATCATCTCGGTCCAGGCGAACTGGTCGCCGATGCAGCCGTGCACGCCGGTGGCGAACGGCATGAAGGCGCCGCGCGGCAGGGCCCGTGCCCGCTCCGGTAGCCACCGGTCCGGGTCGAACCGCCCGGGCTCCGGGTAGATGCCCGGGTTGTGGTGCACGGCGTGGAAGCTGTAGAGCACGTCCGAGCCGGCCGGGATCAGGTAGCCGCCCAGCTCGGCGTCGCGGGCGGTCACCCGGTTGTTGAACAGGCCCTGGGTACGCAGCCGCAGTGTCTCGGAGAGGATCTGGCGGGTGTACCCCAGCGCCGCCACGTCGGTGTAGCCGGCGGCGCGTCCGTCGAGCACCCGGTCCACCTCGGCGTGCAGCCGACGGCGTACCTCGGGGTCCGCGCCGACGTGGTGCAGCGCCCAGCAGAGCGTGTTGGCGATGGTGTTGCTGCCGGCGATGAAGAACGTCATCACCTCGTCGTGGACCTGCTCGTCGCTCATCGCGGGCCGGCCGTCGTCGTCGCGGGCGAAGAGCATCATCGACAGCAGGTCGCCGTGGTCGGTGCCGGCCGCGCGGTACTCGGCGATGACCCGGCGGATGGTGGTCCGCAGGTACTCGGCTGCGGCGTCGTAGTCGCGGTTGGCCTGGGTGGGCAGGCGGGTCAGCACGCCTGTCACGTCGGTGATCCGGCGGAACAGCCCGCCCAGGACGGTGGTGGTCGCGGCCATGAACCGGGTGCGGTCGAGGCTGCGGTCGCCGGCGAAGACGACCTCCACGACGTTCGTGAGGGCCAGCTCGTCCATCTCCTTCTCGACCGCGATGAGCCGGCCGTCCCGCCAGGAGTCGAGCTTGGCGGCGACCGTCCGGCTCATCAGCTCGGTGTAGTGGATGACCTTGTTGCGGTGGAAGGCGGGCTGGATCAGCGCCCGCTGGCGGCGGTGGAACTCGCCCTCGGAGATGCCGAGGCCGTTGCCGAACATGGACCGGAAGCGGTCGGTCATCGGCCCGCCTCGGACGAAGGTGTCGCCGTCGCGGAGCAGCTCGCGAATCAGTGTCGGATCGTTCACCACGTACGCCGGGCGTTTGCCGAGCGCGATGGTGACGACCGGCTCGCCGGACTGGAGTTCGAGCAGGAACTCGGCGGGCCGTCGCTTCATCTGCAGGCCGTGCCCGACGACTGGCAGGCGGCCGGGCGCCGACGCGGGTGTGCGCAGGGTGCTGGTCATGGTGCGTTCCCTCGGTGTCGGGCCGGCGCGGCGCGCCGCGTCGGCGGGGGACGGGCCGGCCGCGCCGGCGGGTAGGACCGCGGCCCGGGACGGGATCAGCCGGTGAGCAGCGCGCCGGTGGGCGCGGACCGCCCGGCGGCGTGCCAGACCCGCGACGATCCGATGGTCTGCCCGTTGGCCAGGTCCTGAAGGGTGATCTGGACGCGCCAGGGGTCGAACTGGAGCACCTCGAAGCCACCGTCGGTAGGGCCGTCGGGCCAGACCGCGTACGGGTCGAAGCCGCGTCGGGTCGCCTCGGTGGCGACCAGGTCCCAGACGTGACGCTTGGTGTCACCCGGCTCCAGCCAGGTGGCGCGGCAGTCGACGAACACGGCGTCGTGCGCGGGCGTCCAGTAACTGCACGAGACGTACGGATTGCGGTTGAGGTGGGCGGTCTTGACCGGGGTGCGGGAGGTGCTGGCCCAGCCGGTCGGGCCGACATCGCCGACCTCCCAGGAGACGTGCATGATGCGGCTGCGCGGCCGGCCCCGCCCGTCCACTGTGGCGACGGTGCACCAGCCGATCTCGGTGGTGAGCCGTAGGAAGTCGTCACGGAGGTCGGCGAAGTCTCCGACCGGGGTGCTGAACGTGGAAGGCTCCATTCGACGATGGTAGATCCGCACGACCGGGGTTTGCTATATGATTCTCAATTCTTGCGGTCCCGGGCTCCGAACCTCACCCGGCCAGCAGGACCTTGCGCAGCGCGTCGATCACCCGGGCCTGGGTGTCCGGATCCAGGGACGGATACATGGGCAGCGAGAAGATCTCCCCCGCCAGCCGCTCGGTGACCGGGAGCGACCCGTCCGAGTAGCCGAGGTGGGCGAAGCCGCGCATGGTGTGCACCGGCCAGCGGTAGCTGACGTTCAGCTCGATGCCGTGCGGACGCAACCCCTCCAGGAGTTCGTCGCGCCGCGGGTGCCGCACCACGTAGAGGTAGTAGACGTGCTCGTTGCCGGGCGCGGTGACCGGCAGGGCCAGCCCGGTGCCCGCCAGCCCCTCGTCGTAGCGGCGGGCGATCTCGCGGCGGGCGGCGACGTAGCGGTCCAGCCGGCTCAGCTTGCGGCGCAGGATCTCCGCCTGCACCTCGTCCAGGCGGCTGTTGCGCCCGGGCGTCTCGACCACGTAGTAGCGGTCCTCCATTCCGTAGAACCGCAGCCGGCGCAGGCGCCGCTCCACCTCCGGGTCGGCGGTGATCGTCGCGCCGCCGTCGCCGTACGCGCCGAGCACCTTCGTCGGGTAGAACGAGAAGGCGGCGGCGTCACCGAGTGACCCGGCCACGCGGCCGTGGTGGCGCGCGCCGTGGGCCTGGGCGCAGTCCTCCAGCACCGCGAGGCCGTGCTCGGCGGCGAGCGCCCGCAGTGACGCCATCTCGACGCACTGCCCGTAGAGGTGAACCGGGAGCAGCACCCGGGTACGCGCCGTGATCGCATCGGCGACCTGGTCGACGCGCATGAGACAGGTCGCCTCGTCCACGTCCACGAAGACCGGCACGGCACCCACGGCGTCGATGGCGAGCACTGTCGGCGCGGCGGTGTTGGCGACGGTGACCACCTCGTCGCCGGGGCGTACGCCCAGCGCCCAGAGGGCGAGCGAGATGGCGTCGGTGCCGTTCGCCACGGAGACGCAGTGCGGTACGCCGTGGTAGGCGGCGAACTCCCGCTCGAAGCCGCGCACGCTCTCCCCGAGCACCAGCCGGCCGGAGGAGAAGACCTGATCCACGGCGCCGAGGACGTCCTCGCGCTCGCTGGCGTACTCGGCCAGGTAGTTCCAGACTCCGACGGTCATGGCGGCGGACCTCCCTGGGAGCGCGTCGTCGCCGCGGTGCCTCACCCCGGCATCACCACCTCGCATCCTAGGCGGCGGCCCACCGGCTAGCTATATGTTCGTCAACCAAAAGTGGTACCTGCGGCCCCGGCCCACCGGCCCGCCGGCCCACCGGCCCACCGGCCCACCGGCCCGATCGGACGGAATCGCGGCGGCCGTGGCGCCGCCGACCACGATGCCGGGCGAACGCGGCACAGGCGCCGACGCACTACACCCCGACCAGCGCGGCCGACGGCGGGAGCCCGACGACCGGCGGCGGGCGGCGGGCTGCCACGAGCCGCCCGCAGCCGGTGTCACGCCGGCGCGGCCAGCCGAGACACCACCTCGGCCGGTGACGGCAGCGCGGCGATCTCGGCCCGTACCTCAGCGGCCACGCGGCCCAGCTCCGCGTCGGTGAGCAGCCGGCCGACAGCGGCGACGTCAAGCTCATCCATCGCGTCCAGCACGTGCGCCAGCCCCCGGGTGCGCAGTAGTTCCCCGGTGACCAGCTCGTCCGGCGCTCCGGGCAGCACCATCTGGCGGACGCCGAGCGAGGCGCAGGTGAGGGTCGTGCCGTCACCGCCGTGGTGGATCGCGGCGACGCAGCCGCCAAGCAACTGGTTCAGCGGCACCCAGCCGGTGGTACGCACGTTCGGCGGCAGGTCGGCCGGCGCCGCGGACTCCCCGATCGCCAGCACGAACTCGGCGTCGATCTCGGACGCGGCGGTGAGCACCCGCTCGATACCGGCGGCGAACCGTTCCGGCCCGCCGAGGGTGCCGAAGGTGACAGCGATCCGAGGCCGGGTGACCGGCTCCCGGAGCCAGTCGGGCAGGACCCCGCCCCCGTTGTACGGCACGTAGCGCATGGAGATGTCGGCCGGCCCGCCCTCGACCAGGCTGGGCGGGGCGATGTCCACGGTCGGGATGCCCTCGGGCAACGCCACCCCGTGCCGGCGCATCGCCACCGCTCCGGGCAGCTCGCGCAGAAGGTCGGGGGTGAACCGGGCCAGCCCGAGGCTGTGCGCCACCGCCGGCACCTTGAGCTTCGCGGAGACGACCGGGCCGACCGCGAAGATCGGGTCGTACACCACCAGATCCGGCTGGACCCACTCGCCGAGCGCGACGTGGGCGTCCACGAACGGGTCCCAGGCCGAGACGATGTACGGCTTGCGCTCCTCCATCTCGCCGATCGGATCGGTGCCGATGGGCTCGAAGAGGCGTGGCACGTCCCTGATGAACTGTGCCTGCATGTCCGAGGTGGTCCGTCCGGGCACGGCGTCCAGGACCGAGAGCCCGGCCCGGGCGACCGCAAGCGCGTCACCGGCGGTGACGAAGACGACCTCGTGCCCGGCCGCGCGGAACGCCCACCCGAGCGGTACCAGGGGAAACGCGTGGCCGATGGCCGGACCCGGCATGAACAGTACGCGCATGACTCCTGCCCTCCCTGTCGCCGAGGCGGAACGGCCGACGCCGTCCCGCCAAGCCGGTGGCACCGGTCGCGCCACCTGTCGATTCGTCGCCCGGACCGGCGGCGGCGCTACGGCGCCCGCTGCCGCGGTTCCCCCGCCGACATCGGCTCCGCACGCCCGGCTACCCGGCGCAGCTCGTCGTGCCAGAAGTCGGTGACCGCCCGCCGCAGGTCGCGGCGTGGCCACCAGCCGAGCGCGGTGGCGGCGGGCGCCGGGTCGACGCACGACCACCTGACGGCAGCCCGCCAGTCGTCCGGACCGGTCCGCTCGTCCACTGTCGCCGGCACGCCGCTGACCTCCACCAGGAGCCGCACCAGCGACCGCACCGGCACCGCCTCGCCCCGGCCGATGTCGAGCACCCGGCCGGTCACCGGCCGGGCGGCGGCGGCCAGCACCGCCCCGGCGGCGTCCCGGACGTCGACCACGTCGCGCCGGGCCACGAGCGGCGCGAGCGTGACGCGCCCGGGGACGCCGGCCCGTGCGGCCGGTGCCAGCGCGGCGGCCACGCGGCCCAGCAGGCTGGTCGCGGGCAGCCCGGGGCCGAGCGCGTTCACCAGGCGCAGCACCACCGCGTCGACGTCACCGGCGTCGGCCGCCGCCAGCACAGCGCGGGTCGCGGCGAGCTTGGCCCGGCCGTACGCGGTGTCCGGCTCGGGCGCGGGGCCCGGTCCGCCCGGCGACTGTGGGCCGTACTCGAGCACCGAGCCCAGGTGGATCAGCCGTGGGCGCCAGGAGGCGCGGCGCAGCGCGGCGAGCAGCTGCCCGCTGAGCCGGGTGCAGCGCTCGGCCATCCGGTCCGGCTCGAGTCCCCAGCTACTGCCGGTGGCGTCGACCACGGCGACCGGGCCCTCGGCGTCCAGGAGCCGCGCCAGCGTGCCCGGATCGGCGCCGGCCAGGTCGAGCGCGGTGAACCGGTGCCGGCCCGGTAGGGCCGGGGCGCGGCGGGCAACCGTCAGCACGTCGTGACCGGCGTCGGCGAAGGCGTCCGCGACGTGACGGCCGACGAATCCGGTGCCGCCCAGCACTACCGCACGCGGCCGGTCACCGGTCACTGCGCACCGGCCGGACGGGCGATCCACAGGCCCCAGCGGAACGGCGGTGCCCCGACGTGCGCGGCGGCGAGCCCGGCCCGGGCGAACGCGGCGGCGAAGTGCTCCGGCCGGAACAGCGTCAGCTCGGTCGTCGCGGTGTCGTGCCCGATGCCCGCCGCCGGGTCGGCGTACGCCTGGTGCACCGTCATCCGGATCTGGTCACGCGCGCCGTCGAGCCAGGTCGAGTGGGACAGCCGGACCACCACCCGGTCCTGTTCCTGCACCATGTCGCGGGCGATGTAGCCGGGAACGAACTCCTCCGGCGTGTACCAGGGCTCGACCAGCAGCACGCCGCCCGGGGTCAGATGGGCGGCGAGCCGCGCCACCGTCCGGTCCAGTTCGTCGGTGCAGCGCAGGTGCGGGACCGCGAAGAGGCAGACCAACACGTCGAAGGCGGCCCCCAGGTCCAGTTCACGCATGTCGCCCTCGTGCAGTGTCACGCCGGGCACCCGGCGGCCGGCACGGGCGAGCATCTCCACCGACAGGTCCACCCCGGTCACCGCGGCGAAGTGGGCCCGCAGGTGTTCCAGGTGCAGACCGGTGCCGCAGGCCACGTCGAGCAGCGAGGCGGCGGCCGGGTTCCGGCGCCGGACCAGCCGGGCGAGCGTGGCGGCCTCGGCGGTGTGGTCGCGGCCACGGTGCCGCATCACCAGGTCGTAGACCTCGGGGTATCCGGCGCGGTAGAAGCTGTCTGCCACTGGCGCCGTCACCGGACGCGAACGGTGGGCACGTAGTGGATCCACCGGCCTCCGGCGGCCCGGAAGCCGGTCTCCTTCGCCACGATCTCGTCGGCGTGGTTCCAGGCGAAGAGCACCGCGTAGTCCGGGTACGGGTCGGCGAAGGCGGCGGGTGGGCGGACCGGGATGTGCGCGCCGGGGGTCAGCCGGCCCTGCTTGGCCGGGGTGCTGTCGCAGACGTACGAGATCAGCTCCGGCCCGAGCCCGCAGTAGTTGGTGACTGTGGCGCTCTTCGCGGTGGCGCCGTAGGCGGCGACCGTGCGGCCCTCCTCCCTCAGCGAGCGCAGCAGCGCGACCAGCTCGGTCCGGGTCCGCGCGACGTCGGCGGCGAACCGGTGCAGCGCCTCCTCCCCGGTCACCCCGCGATCCCGCTCCTCGCGCAGCAGGTCGGCGACGGCCGGGGACGGGGTACGCCGCCCGGCGTGGGCGAGCGTGTAGCGCACCTCGCCCCCGTGCACCGGCAGCCGCCTTACGTCCACGAGGTCCAGCCCGGAGCGGGCTGCGGCGGCCCGCACCGAGTGGGCGGTGAAGTAGTAGAAGTGCTCGTCGTAGATCTGGTCGAAGGCGGTCCTGGCGAGGATGTCGCCGAGGTACGGGTCCTCGAACACGAGGACGCCGCCGGGGGCGAGCAGCAACCGCGCCCCGCGCAGCACCGAGTCCAGGTAGGGCAGGTGGCAGATCGTGTTTGCGGCGTAGATGACGTCCGCCGGCCCGTCGGTGGCGTGCACCTCGGCGGCGGTCTCCTCCTCGAAGAAGTCGGTACGCACCCGTACGCCCTGCTGCCGGGCGAGTTCGGCCACCTCCGCCGACGGTTCGAAGCCGAGGTGGCGTACGCCCGCAGCCGCCACGGTCCGCAGCATCACCCCGTCGTTGCAGCCCAGCTCGACGCAGAACGCGCCGGGCCGGGTCAGCTCGGTGGCGAGCAGTTCCCGGCCGGTGCCGGTGAAGTGCGCGCGCATCACCGACGACAGCGACGAGCGGTACGGGTAGTCGCTGTGGAACATCCGCTCGCGGGGCACCTCCTGAACGAGCTGGACCATCGTGCAGTCGGCGCACCGGCCCAGCCCGAGGCGGTAGAAGAACTCGCCGGCCAGGTCGGCCGGGCGGGGAAACGCGTCGGAGAGGGGCTGCCGGCCGAGGTCGAGCATCTCGCTCACCGGGCCGCCGCAGATCCGGCAACCGCTGACGGCGGGGGCGGTCATCTGCCTGATCCCTTCGGGTGCGGCGCGGCCGGTTCAGTGCGGCCGGTGCGCGGCGATGACGACGCAGCCGACCTTGGTACGCAGGACGTCGAGCACGGTCGGCATCTCGGCGAGGAAGGCGTCGATCTTCTCGGCCCCGTGCGCGGCGGCGAGCGTGTCGCGCCGCTGCCGGACCCGCTCGTGGTACGCGGGAAACGAGCGGCTGATCTTGTCGCCACAGCTGAGGAACTCGTCCACCACGAAGCCGGCGTCGCGGACCAGGTCGAACGCGGCCATCGGCGGGCCGGGTGGGGCGAGGGTGAAGTCGGTGAGGATCTGCCGGTCCCGTTCGGTCAGCGGCGCGTCCTCGGCGAGGTCGGTGAGCACGAGCCGGCCGCCGGGCCGGAGCACGCGGTGGATCTCGGCGAGCCACTGGCGGCGGTCCTGGGCGTGCACCAGGGACTCGAAGGCGAGTACCTTGTCGAAGGAGGCGTCCGGGTAGCTCAGCGCGGCGGCGTCGCCCAACTCGAAGCGGACCTGGCCCCGCAACCCCGACTCGTTGACCCGTTCCCGGGCCCGCTTGAGGTGCTCGCTGCTGTTGGTGATGCCGGTGATGTCGGCGTCGCTGCGCTGGCCGAGCCGGATCGCGGGTTCGCCGGCGCCGCACCCGACGTCGAGCAGCCGCTCGCCGGGGCGCAACGCGAGCCGGTCGCCGACGATGTCGGTGAACCGGTTGATGGCCTCCAGAAAGGGGGTGCGGTCGTCGTCGCCCTCCCACCACCCGAAGTGGATGTTCCCGCCGAGCACCTCGACGGCCCAGGCGCCGTCGTCGTAGATCTCCGCTACCTCGTCGATCTCGGTCAGCTCGCGTGTGGACACGTCCGCTCCTCACTCTCGGCGGCAACCTGCTGCTTGAGAATGCTATAGCTACACACCGACGACTGTCCATGCGACGGTTCCGTGGCGATGGAATGGGTACGACGCACGGATCAAGAGGCGTGACCGGAGCGAAACGTCCTGCTACTATATGTTTGTGAACACAATGTCGCGTACGGCTGGCTTGTCCGCGCAGCAGACCGACACTCCCGCTGTCGAGGTCGCTCGATTGCGCAAATCCTACGGCGAGGTGCGCGCAGTCGACGGGGTCGACCTGCGCGTGTCGGCCGGAAGCGTGTTCGGGTTGCTCGGCCCCAACGGCGCCGGAAAGACGACGATCGTCCGCACCCTCGCCACCCTCATCCCGCCCGACAGCGGCGAGGTCCGCGTGCTCGGTCACGACGTGGTGCGCGAGGCCAGGGCGATCCGCGACCGGATCGGGCTGACCGGGCAATACTCCTCGGTCGACGAGGAACTGTCCGGCCGGGACAACCTCGTCCTGCTCTCCCGGCTGCGCGGGTTCTCCTGGGGCGCGGCACGCCGCCGCACCGGCGAGCTACTCGCCACGTTCGGTCTGGAGGAGGCCGCCTCCCGGCTGGTCCGCACCTACTCCGGTGGCATGCGCCGGCGGTTGGACATCGCCAGCAGCATGATCGTGACGCCCGACCTGATGTTCCTCGACGAGCCGACGACCGGGCTCGACCCGCACAGCCGCAACCAGGTGTGGGAACTCGTCCGGGGCATGGTCGGCGAGGGCGCCACGGTGCTGCTCACCACGCAGTACCTCGACGAGGCCGACCAGCTCGCCGACCGGATCGCGGTGATCGACCACGGCCAGGTCATCGCCGACGGCACGCCGGTGGAGCTGAAGCGGTCGGTGGGTTCGAGCGTGCTGCGGGTGCGGTTGCGCGACGCCGGGCAGCGGGACACGGCCGAGCGGATGCTCACCGAGGCGCTGGGCACAGCGGTGCACACCGGGGCCGACCGGCTGGAGCTGACTGCGCAGGTGGCGGCCGAGGAGGAGGCCACCCTGGCACTGGCCGGCCTGTCCGGCGCCGGCATCGGGCTGGCCGAGTACGCCTTCGGCCACGCCACCCTGGACCAGGTGTTCCTCGCCCTCACCGGGCACCCCGCGGACGGCTCGCGGGCCGAGACGGAGGAGGCGGCGTGAGCAGCGTGGTGGAGGCCGGTCCCGGCCGTGGGATGTCGGCGCTGGCCGCTGCGCGGCCAACCCGTCCCGGCGCGCTGTCGTCCACGTTGACCTTCGCGTGGCGGGCGGTGCAGAAGGTACGCCGCGACCCGACGCAGATCCTCGAGGCACTCGGCGTGCCGATCATGTTCACGCTGGTCTTCGGTTTCCTGTTCGGCGGCGCGTTGGCCGGCTCGACGTCGGGCTACATGCAGTTCTACATCCCGGGCATCGTGGTGTTCACCGGGATCATGATCAGCATGCGGATCGGCGCGGTGGTCAACCTGGACAACTCCCGGGAGGTGACCGACCGTTTCCGCGCGCTCGCCATCTGGCGTCCGGCGGCGATCGTCGGCACGCTGCTCGGCAACAACGTGCTCTACGTGGTCGGTTGCGCGGTAGCCGTGGCGGTCGGCCTCGCGGTCGGCTTCCGGCCGGACGGCGGCGTGCTCGGCCTGCTCGCCACGATCCTGATCACCCTGGTGTTCGTCTTCTCCTTCTCCTGGGTGTACGTGGTATGCGGGCTCGCCCTGAAGTCACCGACCGCCGCACTGAGCGCCTGCCAGGCGATCGTCTTCCCGGTGTCGTTCGTCAGCAACTTCTTCGTGCCGCAGGAGACGCTCCCGGGCTGGCTTCAGGCCGTGGTGAACCTGAACCCGTTCGCGCTGACCATCACCGCCGCGCGTGGACTGGCCCATGGCACGGCGACCGCCGGTGAGGTCGGCGCGGCGCTGGCCGGCTGCGCGGCGCTCGTGGCGATCTTCGCGCCGCTCTCCCTGTTCCTCTACCGGCGACGGGCCTGACCCCCGCCACCACCTGCACGCAGTACCGATGACACGAGAAGGGAACACGGCTAACCCGTGGACAACGACCGTCTGACTCAACCGCCTGCCGTCACCGCGCAGATGCTCATCCGCAAGCCCGCCGCCGAGGTCTTCCAGGCGTTCGCGGACCCGGCGGTGACCACGAGATTCTGGTTCACCAGGAGCAGCGGCCGGCTGGAACCCGGCGCCACTGTCACCTGGGACTGGGAGATGTACGGCGTCTCCACCGTCGTGACCGTCAAGGAGGTGGAGGAGAACCGCCGCATCCTGGCCGAGTGGGATCCGGAGTCCCCCACCCGGATCGAGTGGCGGTTCCTGCCGGGCGAGGGCGACACCACGCTGGTCCGGATCACCGAGACCGGCTTCGCCGGCACCGCCGACCAGGCCGTGAGCAAGGCGATCGACTCGATGGGCGGGTTCACCATGGTCCTCTGCGCCTGCAAGGCGCTGCTGGAGCAGGGCGTGCTGCTCAACGCGGTCGGGGACGCCCACCCGGCCGGCTTCGAGGACTGACGGCCGTCGCGGCGGGCGCACCGGGGCGGCTCGGTGCGCCCGCCGCCGGCCCGGCCCGTCGTCGCGGCTCAGCCGGCGTCCAGCAGCCCGCGCAGGCAGGCGATCAGGCTGCGGGCCGAGACGTTCACGTAGTTGCTGTGCCGGAGCAGCTCCGAGAGCTGGTGCAGGGTCACCCAGCGATA
This sequence comes from Micromonospora marina, assembly GCF_900091565.1. Taxonomy (GTDB): domain Bacteria; phylum Actinomycetota; class Actinomycetes; order Mycobacteriales; family Micromonosporaceae; genus Micromonospora; species Micromonospora marina. The sequence continues at coordinate 27,350 of NZ_FMCV01000029.1, forward strand.
CTGGTCGGTCTCCACGTCGACGTCGTCGGTCTCCACCACCAGATAGTTGCTGCGGGCACGATAGAGCCGTCCGCCCTCCTCGGAGAGGACCGCGCTGAACCGGATTCGCTCCGGCGGCGCGCCGAGCACCTGGTCCAGGAAGGGCGGACGCGCCGCGGCGGGCAGGTAGTCGAGCGTGGCGGGTGTGCACTGGACGGTCGGCGCCAGCTCCACCACGTCGACGAAGCCCGCTTCGACTCGGGCGTGCGCCAACACATGCAGCACGCCGTCGATCCGGGTGGCGAGGAACGCCACCACCCCCTGGCCGCAGGGCCGCAGCATCGGCTGCGACCAGCTCGTCACCTCGCGTCCCTCGGCCTCCACGTCGACGCCGATGACCTCGAAGAACAGCCCACTGTCGTGGCGCAGCGACACCTCGCCGAGGTGCCACGCCGCCTGACCACGCAGTGCCGTCCGGTCGGTGCGTACCTCGGTCCGGCTGCGCACGCCGGTGATCCAGGACAGCAGCTCGCCGGTGCGGTGCCGGCTGCCCACCTCGGGCCGGCAGGAACAGTGCAGCGCGGCGGTGAAGGCGTCCCGCGCCGGGTCCACCGCCCGGGCCGTCAGCTCCGCCGGCAGGCAGGAGAGCACGGTACGGACGTCCATGTTGACCAGGTCGTCGTGACGCAGGAGCCGGTGCAGCTGGGCGAGGCTGAGCCAGCGGAAGCCGGGCGGCGGCGCGATGTCCTCGTCGGTGAGGACGACCATGTTGCGGTTGCGCTTGCGTAGGAACCAGGACCCATGCTCGGACTGGCGGACGTCCACGAGGACACGGCGCGGGTCCGGGTCGCGGAAATGGTGCAGGAACGGCACCGGGCGGCCACCGTGCACGCCGGTCCAGTTGCTCCGGGTGGCCTGGACGGTGGGTGCGAGCTGGTGGCCGTCCTGGTTGCCGGGCTCCGCCTTGGCCTGCACCAGCACGCGCAGCGTGTCACCGTCGCGGCGGGCGAGCAGGCCGAGGATGCCCACCTCCGGCTGGTGCAGCACCGGCTGATCCCAGCGGGGCACCGCCGCGCCCGGCATGTCGACGGAGAGCCCTTCCACCCGGAAGAACCGGCCGCTGCCGTGGGCCAGCACCCCGGTGTCGGCGTCCTGGTGCCAGCCGCTCAGGCCGGTCAGGGGCACCACGTCCACGCGCATCGGGACGCGGCGGCGCCAGCCGGTGAGCCACTCATGGACGTCGGCGTCCGGGCTGGCTAGCCGGTCCTGCCGCGGCAGCCACGTCGGCGCGGTCGTCTCCGTCACGCGTGCCCCCTTCGTCGACACTCACCCGCAGTTCACTTCTATATTCTATAGCTTTCCTGGGAAGGGAGTCGGGGATGACAGACGTTCCGCTCGAGACGTACGGGCGGATCGGGCGTCAGGAGTGACCGGCGATTGGTGCCATCTGGAAGGCCCCACACCTTGTCCTGATCCACCGCGGCGCGCTCCATGGCGGCGACCTCCTCACGACGTCCGGGCGCCCCCGGGCGGCTGGTCGAGCGCATCGAGGCTGTCGCCCGAACAGTGCGACATCGGCAGGTCCGCACCACACGACGGCGCCGGCGCGAGGGCCGATCGCGCGGCGCGCGCCGGGCCGGTGCGATTCCGACGATCGGGGCTCGTCATCGACGGGCCGGGTGCACACGGTTCCCGGGTGACGAAGCGCGCCGAGATTGTCCAGCGGCATGGCGGACCGCTGCCGCGATTGCCGCCGATGCCGGCAGCACGGCGGTGTGGCGGTCGATGGATGCGGCGGCGGCCGTAGAACAGCCGATGCCCGGCGGCTCGGAGGGTTCTCCTGGGCCACCGGGCATCGGCGGGGTGCTACTTGGCGCCGGTGAGGGCAACCAGGGCGTTGGCGGTGCGGAAGTACGGGTTGCGGCCGAGGTCGCCGACGGTGGTGATGTTGAAGGCGTCCTTGAGCAGCTTGGCGTCGCCGTCGCTGACCCCGGCGAGGGCGGACACCGGGGCGTCGACGATCTCGGTCAGGGTCTTGTCCTGGTAGGCCTTGTCGACCAGCTTGGTGAGGTCGGCGGTGACGGGCATGCACACTCCTTCTACGTCCCGATCGGGCATTCCGACCAGGTGCGGACGAACCTACAGAATTAGATCATGAAGCGACCACTCGGATCCACTGTGGATCGCAGGCTCTCATGCCTCCTCGTCGCCGCCCTCGTCGTCACCGAAGGAATCGAAGACCTCGTCGGCGACCATGCCGCCGGCGAAGCCGAGCGCGGCGCCACCAACCACACCGGCAGCGACGGCACCCATGCCGGGGCCGCCGCGCCGCTCGTGGTGCTCCTCCTCGTGGTGCCCACCGGAGTGGCCGAACCCGGTGTGCCCGTAGGCGGGTTGCCCGTAGCCGGGCGGCGGAGGCGGGTAACCCGGCGTGCCGTAGCCCTGGACAGGCGGGGCGTAGCCGTGGCCGGCGTGCCGGCTCTGGTAACCGTCGAGGGCCTGGTGGACCCAGCCGTCGACCTGCGCCGCCCAGTCGACCTGGTCAGCGCCGGCGTGCGCGGCGTGGTAGCGGCCGAAGGAGTCGTGGCCGCCGGCGAAAAGCCCGCCGCGCTTGTCGAACTCCAGGACGACGTCGACGCCGTACTCGTTGGCGACGAAGGTCAACTCCACCTCGTTGACGACGTGGGCGTACTGGGGGGCGGCGTAGAACTCGATCTCCTGGTAGAACGGCAGGCTCTGGTGCAGGCCCGAGATGTGCCCCCGCTCCAGGTCGGCGCCCTTGAACGCGAAACCGAGCCGCCCGAACGCCTCCAGGATGGCCTCCTGGACCGGTAACGGATACACGGACACCGGGTCGAGGTCGCCCTTGTCGAGCGCACCGCGGACGGCCACCTCGGTACGCAGGCCCATGGTCATGCCGTGCAGGTGCTGCCCGTACAGGTCGGTCACCGGGGTCTCCCACGGCACCGCCACCTGCAACGGCAGCGACAGCTGCTGACCCTCGCGCAGGTGCAGGCCACCCGCGACCTGCACCCGGTGGAACTCGACGAGGGCGTCGTACTCCTCGTCCACGCCCTCCATCTCCACCCGGGTGACCAGGCCGACGGTGATGTGGTCGATCTCCACATCGTGGCTGCCGCCGGTCAGGTTCACCTGCCCGCCCAGCACCAACCCCGGGCGGGTGTTCGGGTTTGACAGGACCGTATCGACGCTGGGGCCGCCCACCCCGAACGCGCCCAGCATCTTCTTGAACACCACGAACCTCTCCTCGACGACCATCGGGCGCGCGACAACCGCAGGCCCGGTGGCAATTCCACACGGAACCCTTGAGACGCAACGAAATCAGCGACGTCCATGATGGGAGCAGTCGCGCCGGAAAGCTACCAACGCCACCTGAGAAATAGCTGAGTGCATCCGCATGACTACTCTCGGGTAGCGTCACGCCCGGCCCTCCCGAAGTGCGATCACGGGCGCAGATCCCGCGAGCACCTCGCGTACCCTCGGTGCCTCGCGCGTCCCGCCGCCCTCCGGGGTCGGCTGGGTAGGGTGGGTAACCGTTCGCGTCCCGGTGGAGGAGAACGATGACCACGCAGCCATCCAGGCCCACGTTCGGGCTGGACGACTTCGGGCTGGACGACCGGATGCGGCTGTTCGGCTACGTGACGGCGGAGAACCGGCTCGCGTACCTGTGGCTGCTGCGGGCGTTCGACTCGGCGCGGTCCAGCTATCACGTGGTGCTGCACACCTCCGACGTGGCCGCGGCGTTGGCGGCGTTGCGCGAGGCGGGTGCCGACTGCCCGGATCCGACGGGGTTGGAGTTGCCGCGGCTGCTCGACGCTCTGGTGGAGTGGGGGGTGCTCGACCGGGGGCAGGACGGCTCCCGCGCCACGACACTCGCCGAGTACCGCAACCGGCACTCGGTGTACCAGTTCACCGAGGCCGGATACCGCGCGCACCGGGCGGTGGAGGCGGTGTTGTCGGCGAGCATGGACGACTCGACGCTGTCCCGGCTGGTCTTCGCCGACCTGCTGGCGGACCTGAACGCGCTCGCCGTCGCCAACGAGGCCGGGGACGCCGAGGAGGTCTACCGCAAGTTCAACCGGCTGGACCGGGCGTTGGCCGACATCGCCGAGCGGGCAGCGCGCTTCTACCACATGCTGGGTGACCTGGGGCGGACCAACGACGTGCGGCCGGAGGTGTTCCTCGCCCACAAGGACGCGCTGCTGGCTCACCTGCGGGACTTCCACGACGAGTTGCAGCGGTACACGCCCCGGCTGCGCGCGGCGGTGCACGAGGTCGAGGCGACCGGTCTGGACCGGCTGATCGAGGCCGCCGCCGAGGCGGACGAGCGGCTGTTCCACACTCCGGTGCAGCGGCTGGAGGACTGGCGGCGGCGTTGGGCGGGGCTGCGGTCGTGGTTGGCGCCGCCGGGACCGGAGCAGCCCAGCGAGGCGGACCGGTTGTCGGACGCCACCGTCGCCGCGATCGGCGACGTCCTCGCTCTGCTGCGCCGGGTCACCGAGGCGCGTCGCGGCGGGGTGAGCCGGGAGTCGCAGCTGCGGCACCTGGCCGCGTGGTTCACCCACACCGGCGGCCTGGAGGCCGCGCACGCCCTGTTCGACGTCGTGTTCGGCCTCGGCGCACCGCGCCACGTCGGGGTGGCGCATCCGGATCCGGAGGCGATCGCCGGCCGGTTGTCGTGGTGGGAGGCTCCGGCGGTGGAGCTGTCCCGCACGCTGGTGACCACCGGTCGGGCCCCGGGGCAGGGCCGGGGGCGGCCGGCCCGGCTGGACCGGGTCGACGAGCGCCGGCACCGGCTGCGCGACGACCAGCTCGCCCGGGAGCGCCGGTGGGCCGGCGCGGCGACGGCGCTGGCCGCCATGGGCGTCGACGACCACCAGTTGGACGGGTCGCAGACCCAGGTCCTGCTGCGCCTGCTCGACATCGCGCTCGCCGCCCGGGTGGGTGGTGGGGCCGGGGTGCCCCTGGCGGCCGCCGCGCACGGCGTCCGGCTGACCCTCACCCCGACGCCGGGCCGGTTCACCACGGTGCGCACCGCCGGGGGCCGGCTGCATCTGGACGGGTACGCGCTGACGGTCACCGCCGCGCAGCACACCGCGGTCCGCCGACCCGAGCTGGTGCCGGCGTGACCGCGGAACCCCACGCTCCCCGGCCGGCGGTGCACCGGTTCGCCGTCGACGTCCCGGAGTTGGAGTTGGCGGACTACCAGCGGGCGGTGCGGTTGGTCCTGCGTCACCCGCTGATCACGGCGACGTGGCCGGACGAGCGGGCGCTGCCCCGGGTACGGCGGTTTTCCGCCGCCCTGCGTCGGGATCTCGCCGAGGCGTTCGGGTACCGGCTGGAGTTGCACGGTTCCACGGCCCGGCTGGTACGGGCGAAGGACCGGCTCGACGGCACCCAGCCGGCGGTGTCGCGCACCGGGCGGCCGTTCGACCGGCAGCGCTACGCGTACCTGTCGTTGTGTCTGGCCGTGCTGGGCCGCGCCGGGATCCAGATCACCCTCAGCGAGCTGGCCGACTCGGTGGCCGGCGACGCGAACCGGATCACCGGCCTGGGACTGGATCCGGACCATGGCCCGGACCGGCGGGCGTTCGTGGACGCGGTCGGCTGGCTGGAGGAGCGGGGCGTGCTGCGGCTGGCCGACGGCTCCAGCGCCGCCTGGGCCAGTGACCCGGGCGCCGGGGAGGCGCTGTACGACGTGGCGCGGGACGTGGTGTTCGCGCTGTTCCGGCCGACCCGGGTACTGCAGCACATCGGCTCGGTGTCGGCGCTGCTGGACCGGGCGATGGGCAGCAGCGGCAACGCCGAGCGCCGGCAGGCGGCCCAGGCGGCCCGGCGGGCGGTGGTGGAGTCACCGGTCGTCTACCACGCCGATGTCGAGCCGGCGGTCGCCAACCATCTGCGCGGCTCCGCGCTCGCCGCCGACCTGGCCCGGCTGACCGGCCTGCGGGTGGAACGGCGGGCCGAGGGCGTGCTGCTGGTGGACACCGCCGGGTTCACCGCGGAGCGGTTCCCGGGCACCGGCTCGGTGGCGCAGGCCGCGGTGCTGCTCGCGGTGGAGATGGCCGACCGGGTCGCGGATCCCGACGGCCGCCGGGTCAAACGGCTGCCCCCGCCCGGCGGGCTCGCCCGGCAGCGGGCGCTGGCGAGCCACGTCGACACCGGCCTGCCCACGGCCACCCTGGTACGCCTCGACGACGCCGGTCCGGACGAGCCGTGGACCGCCGACGACCGGGATGACCACGACGAGGCCGACGGCGCGGGCCGGTTACCGTTCATCACCGACAGCTTCCTGCGCACGGCCGTCGGGGAGATCCTGCAGCGGTACGGGACCGCGTTCGGGGCCCAGTGGCACACCGACCCGGACCGGCTGCGCGTCGAGGCGGTCGCGTTGCTGGAACGGTTCGGCGCGGTCACCGTCGTGCCGGGCGGGGTGCTCGTCCGACCGCTGGTCGGCCGCTACCGGCACACCGTCGCCACGGTCAAGCCCCGCGCCACCACCGAAACCCTGTTCTGAGGAAAAGTCGATCGTGATCGAGCAACGCGCCGTCCACCGGTTCGCCCCGACCCGGGCCGGGATCATCAACCTGTGGGACTACCGGGACGAGGAGTTCAGCTTCGTCGACGGGTGGCTGGTGCTGCGTGGGCCCAACGGCTCCGGCAAGACGAAGGCGCTGGAGGTGCTGTTCCCGTTCGTCCTCGACGGGCGGATCGAACCGCGCCGGCTCAATCCGTTCGCCAGCGAGGACCGGACGATGAAGTCGAACCTGCTCTACCGGGGGCAGGAGGTCACCCACGCGTACGTGTGGATGGAGTTCGGCGACGGCACGCAGTACGTGACCGTCGGCATCGGGTTGCGGGCGCACCGGCACGTCGACCGGGTCACCCGCTGGCACTTCGTGATCGACGGCCGGGTCGGGGTGGACTTCTCCCTGCTGGACGCCGACGACCGGCCACTGACCCGCCGCGACCTGATCGACCGGCTGGGCGCCGACGCGGTGCGGGACTCGGCGGAGGACTACCGTCAGCTCGTCGACGCCCGGCTGTTCGGCCTCGGCCCGGCCCGCTACGAGCAACTGCTGGACCTGGTGCTGACCCTGCGCAAGCCGCAGCTGGCCAAGGACCTCAACCCGGTCGAGTTGTCCCGCACGCTGCAACGAGGGCTGCGCCCGGTCGAGGACCACCTGCTGGTGGAGGCCGCCCGCTCGTTCGACGACATGGAGGCGGTCGCCCGTACCCTCGAAGGGCTGGTGGCGGCGGACGGCGCCACCGCCGCGTTCCTGACGGTCTACTCCACCTACCTGCGGACCCACGCGCGGGCGGCCGCCGATGCCCTGACCGCCCGCCGCGACGCGGTCACCACCCGGTCGACCGCACTGGGCGACGCCCGTGCCACGGCCGAGGCGGCGGCCGAGGCGGAGTCCGCGGCGGGTGAGCGGCTACGGGCCGTCGAGGGCGAGCCCGGCCGGCTCCGCGCCCACCTGGACAGCCTGAAGGCATCGGCGGCCTACCAGTCCCACGAGCAGCTCGCCGACCTGCAACGGCACGTGCACGACCTGGCTGAGGCAGCCGGGCGGGCCGACGAGGCCGTCGCCGCCGAGGAGGATGCGGTGGCGCGGCGGCGTACCGAATCGGAACGGGCGACGGTCGCGGCCCGAGACACGCGGACGGCGGCCGACCGGCTCGCCGCCGATCTCCTGCTCGACGCCGAGGCGGCCGGGATCGCCTGGCACGCCGAAGATGCCGCTCCGGACGACCTGGCGGCCCGGATCACCGCGCGGGCCGCCGCCCGCCGCGACGACGTACGCGCGTTGCGAGCGCAGGTGGCGCGGCACGACCAGGCCGACCGGGACCACGCCCGGGCCGCCGCCGACGCGGCCGGTGCCGCTTCCGCCGCCGACGACGCCGAGCAGGCCGAGCGGCGCGCCGAGGACGCCGTCGCTCAGGCCCGCGCCCGCCTGCGCGCCGAGATCGAGCGGTGGGCGCAGGGCAACGCCGGGCTGCTGGCCGACCTCGCGCGTCCGGACCTGGCCGCCGGGCTGAGTGCCGCCGTGGACACCACCGGTGAGCCGGGCGCGCGGACCCTGCGCGAGGTGTACGCCGACGCCACGGCCACCGCGGTGGGTCAGCGGCGGGACCGGCTCGCGGCGCTGGCGGCGCAGCGGGCGGCGCTGTCCGACCGGCGGGCCGAGGTGGCCGCCGAACGGGACCGGATCGCCGCCGAACACGACGACGCGCCACCCGTGCCGGTGACCCGGCCGGCGCGACGCGCCGGCCGACCTGGCGCACCGCTGTGGCGGCTGGTCCGGTTCGCCGACGGGGTGACCGGCGCGGACGCGGCGTCCGTCGAGGCGGCGCTGGACGCGGCCGGGCTGCTGGACGCCTGGCTGCATCCCGACCCCGGGACCGCGGCGACCGCGCTGGCCGGCGACGACCTGGACGCCTACCTGCTGCCGCTGCCGCCGCACCGGCGGCCCACCGGGGCCACCCTCGCCGACGTGCTGACCCCTGAGGAACAGGACGACGTGCCCGCCGCGCGGATCACCGAGGTACTCACCTCGGTGGCGCTGGCCGACATCACCACGCCCGGCACCTCGCCGGTCACCATCGGCGTGGACGGCCGGTACGCCCAGGGCATCGCCGCCGGCCGCTTCGCCAAGACCTCCTGCGAGTACATCGGCGCCACCGCCCGGGCCGCCCGCCGTGCCGCCCGGGTCACCGAGTGCGAGCAGGCGCTGGCCGTCATCGATGCCGACCTCCACGCGGTCGACCGCGACCGCGCGTCCGTCGCGGCGCTACTGGCGGCGGTGGACGCGGCCGCCGCGCACCTGCCGGCAACCGCACCGGTCCACACGGCGCTGCGCGAGCTGGACCGGGCCGCCGCGACGCTGCGCGCCCGGCAGGAGGCCAGCGCCTCCGCCGCAGCCCGCCTCGACCAGGCCCTGGCCGAGCGGGCCACCGCCGTTGCCGCGCTGCGCCGGAGCGCGGCAGAGCGGTCGCTGCCGGTCGACCGGCTCGACGACACCGCCGAAGCGGTGAGCCGCTTCGAGCGGGGTGGGGTACGCCTGGAGGGCGCACGGACAGCCGCCGCGCGTGCCGCCGAGCAGGAGGATCAGGCCCGGCAGCGGCACGACGAGGCAGTCGACCGACTCACCGCCGCGACGGAGACCGCACGCACGGCCCGTACACGGCACCAGGAGAAGGCAGAGGCGTACCGGACGTTGCGCGACAGCGTGGGCGCCGACGCGGAACGGGTGCTGGCCGACGTGGCCCGGACCGCCGACGCGATCGTGGAGGCGGAGCGGGCCGTCGAGCAGGCTCGCACCTCGCTCGGCGCCGCCCGGGAGCGGCGGGCCGCCGCGCTGACCCGGGTGGAGCTGGGTGAGCAGGCACTGGTCGTCGCCGTCGCCGAGGCGCAGCACGACGCCCAGCGGCTGCGCCCGTACGCCCAACCGGACCTGCTCGGCCTGCTGCGCTGCCCCACCGAGCTGCGCTGGCCGACGCAGACCCCGGACGACGAACTGCATCCACAGGTGGCGGCCCTGCACGAGGCGATCCTCGCCGCCACCCGGGAACTGAGCCCCACCGAGACGTCACTCAAGCAGAGCGCCACCCGGCTCACCACCGCGCTGACCGACCTGCAGGCGCAGCTACCCGCCGCCGGCCTCGACCACCGACCCGAGTGGGACACCGACGACGGGGTCATCGTGGTCCGGGTCGCCGACGAACAGGGCCTCACCCCGGTCGCGCACTTCGCCGAGCGGATCGCCCGCGAGCGCCGCGACCAGGAGCAACTACTCACCGACTCCGAGCAGCGGGTGCTGGAGGACGCCCTCCTCGGGCAACTCGCCCGGCAGATCCACCACCGCACCATCGAGGCCCGCGACCTGGTGGCCGCGATGGACAGCCAGATGCGGGCCCGCCGGATGTCCTCGGGGCTCACTGTCGGCGTCGGCTGGCGGCTCGCCGACGACCTCGACACCGAGCAACGCGACGTGTGCAAACTGCTCGAACGTGATCCGGCCCGGCTCGGCCCGGCCCAGCTCACCACCATGCGCCGGCACTTCGCCGCCCGGATCAAGACGGCGCGGGCCGCCGCGCCCGAACAGCCCTACCGCGAACTGCTCGGCGACGTCCTCGACTACCGGCAGTGGCGCACGTTCGCGTTCACCCTGCACCGGCCCGGCGGCGACACGGAGGCACTGACCCGGGCCCGACACAGCCAGCTCTCCGGCGGCGAACAGTCGGTCTCCCTGCACCTGCCGCTGTTCGCCGCCGCCAACGCGCTGTTCGGCTCGGCCCGACCCGACGCACCCCGACTGCTCGGCCTCGACGAGGCATTCGCCGGCGTGGACGACACCGGCCGGGGTGAGCTGATGGCCCTGGCGAAACAGTTCGACCTGGACCTGTTCATGACCGGCTACGACCTCTGGGCCACCCACCCGGCGGTCAGCGGCGCCGCCCACTACGACCTGTCCCACTCCGCCGTGGAACACGCCGTCTCCACCGTGCTGCTGGTCTGGGACGGAACGACAAACATCGCCGACTTCGACGGAACCCTGGCCCGAGCCCTCGGCTCCCCGGAGACCCGCCGCGCCCCCGGTGGTCGTGGCGGACTCGAACGGGCCGGCGTCCTGCTCGACCTCACCGACGAATGACCGACGGGCGCGGCGAACGGCCGCCCGACCGCTCCGCCGCACACCCGTCGCTGGTGCCGGCCGGGCGGGACCGGCCGGCCCGCCCGGCGGATCTCGTCGAGCAGCCCGGCTGGCGGCGATTGCTGGCGGCCGCCCGGCGCAGCCTGGAACGCACCGGTGGCCGGCTCGACACCACCGTGACGCTTTCCGACCCCGACGACGACGAACGCCTCGTGATCATCGGCATCACCGGCACCCACCGCTCGGCCGCGGCGGCACGCCTCAGCGTCCGACTCAGCGCGGTGGACGAGCACCTCCACGCGGCGCACGGAGTCGGCCTGATCGAGGTGCTCACCACGACGGCCCCGCTGCGCAACCGGCCGTCCGACCTCAAACGCGAGGCGGTGGCCCGTGACGCCGTCCTCGCCGTGGCCCACGAGGGCCGACACGCCGGCACCGCCTGGTACGCCGAATGGCTCGACGGCCTGCGCCGCGACGGCACCCTGACCCGCATCGTCCGCACCGGACTACCGTTCGAGGAGGTGATCCGCGTCCTGGACGCGCTGCCCGCGGCCGACGAACCGATTCCGGTCTTCGCCGACCGGGTGCTGGACGACACGAAGGCCCTCACCGACGGGCCGCTGCGCGGGCTCGTCCTCCGTGCCGTCGCCGCCTGGCAACAGACGGCGCTCCCGGTCGGCGGCGAGCGGGAACGGGCGTTGTGGGAATCGGTCGGTCTGGTCCCGGACGATCTCGCCAGCCAGGTCCTGGTGCTCAACGCACCGGCCACCGGCGGGCTCGTCGGGCGGTGGCTGACGGAAGCCGCGCAGGCCGGCGTGCCGATCCGGGTCACCCTGCACCAACTGCGCCTGGCACCGCTCACCATGAACTGCGACGAGGTGTACGTCTGCGAGAACCCCGCCGTGCTGCGCGCGGCCACCACCGCGCTCGGAGCCCAGGCCCCACCGCTGATCTGCACCGAAGGAGTGCCGTCGGTCGCCGTTCACACACTGCTGGGCACCGCTCACCGAGCAGTGATCCGCTGGCGCAACGACTTCGACTGGATCGGCGTACGACTGACCGCGGCGGCTCTCCAGCGGTACCCGGGCGCGGTCCCGTGGCGGATGACCGCCGCCGACTACCTGCCGGCGGCGGGCACCGGCACCGCCCTGCTCGGTACGCCCACCGAAACACCCTGGGACCATCCGCTCGGCGAGTCGATGCGGCAGACCGGCCGAGCGGTGATGGAGGAGCGGCTGCTCGACCGGCTCCTCGCCGACCTACGCCTGGCCGGAGCCGGGTGACGACCCGCTGGCATCCGTCCTGGTAGAAGGTCGCGGACACGGTTCGAACACAGGCTCGCCGCAGATCTGGACGACGCGGCCACCAACAAGATGAGCGCCCTCTACGGGCTCCGCGAATTCATCGATAAAGACGATTACTCCGATCCGGTCGCCACATCCGCAAAGCCTCCCCATCCTCGCGCGATACGCCGACCGCGGGTTCGGTCCGCGCGTCTTCACCGCTCGATCCAGTCGACTTCACCCGGTACGGCGTCAGGGCCCAGCGCCGGAAGAATTCGGGGGCCGATCCGCGCTGACCGCTGCGCCGCTATTCGAGTCGACTCCGTCACGGGAGCCGCCCTCGTCCGGCGTCACGTCACGTCACGTCACGTCGAGACGAGACGCAATACTCCACGAGAAAATGGCCCGGTGTGACGTGCGACATGCCGAGTAACAGCGTTCTGTGACGGTGCACTGACCCGCCGATGATACCTAATACACTTCAAAGACAGATTTAAGTTCGCGTTGCCCAATCCTTTCCGCATGGACTGGAACCTCTCCTTGCGGGCGCAGGAGATGCGGCTTAGCCTTTGTCTCGCACTAGTGCAATCCTGTCCATGTCAGTAATGACATCCCCTTAGGGAAGCTGATGCAACGAAAGATCCTGCTGGGTATTCCAGTGGCGTTGGTGGTCGTTGGCGCCGCGGCGGTCACGCTGCCCGCCCAGGCGACGACCGGCGTACCAGTCTCCTCCATGACTGCCAGCACGCACGACGGTAATGTGCCGGCCAACACGGTGGACGGTGATTTGTCGACTCGCTGGTCTGGCAAGGGTGACGGCGCGTGGATCCGGTACGACCTGGGGTCCAGCGCGAAGGTCGCTTCGATCGGGATCGCCTGGCATCGGGGTGATCAGCGGAAGAGCACGTTCCTGGTACAGGCGTCTGCCGACGCGAAGTCGTGGCAGACGGTGGTCGCTCGGCGTGAGAGCAGCGGAAAGACGAAGGATTTCGAGGTCTATGACTTCACCGATCGTGCCGCCCGCTACGTGCAGGTCGTAGGCTTCGGCAATTCCGAGAACAACTGGAACAGCATCAGCGAGGCAGCGGTCTACGCAGCCGACGGCGACACCGGCACCGAACCCGGTAGCGGTGACACCGGCACCGAACCCGGTAGCGGCAGCGGTGGCACCGGGACCGACTGCGCGAGTCCGTCGGATGTGCTTGATCTGACGAACTGGAAGGTGACGCTGCCGACGGGGTCGGGTAGCAGCCCCACCGAGATCAAGCAGCCTGCCCTGAAGGGGTACACGGTTTCGCCTTCGTTCGTGGCGTCGGCGGACTGTGCGTCGGTGCAGTTCCAGGCTCCGGTCAACGGTGTGACCACGAGTGGTTCGAGCTACCCGCGTTCTGAGCTGCGGGAGATGGCGAACAACGGGTCGAGCCAGGCGAGCTGGTCGTCGACCTCGGGTACGCACACGATGGTGGCGGAACTCGCATTCGACGCATTGCCGCAGGTGAAGCCGCATCTGGTGGGCGCGCAGATTCACGACGGCGGCGACGACATCACTGTCTTCCGTCTCGAGGGCACCAACCTCTACGTGACGAACGGTGATGACAGCAATTACAAGTTGGTCACCAACGACTACAAGCTGGGAACTCGTTTCGAGGCGAAGTTCGTGGTCAGCGGTGGGCAGGTGAAGGCCTACTACAACGGGCAGTTGCAGACCACCATCACCAAGAGCTTCTCCGGCGCATACTTCAAGGCCGGCGCCTACACGCAGGCGAACTGCTCCAAGTCTTCGCCGTGCAGCAGCAGCAACTACGGCCAGACCAGCATCTACAAGCTCACCGTCACGCACTCGTGAGACACGCTGCCCGGGGGCTTCGGCCCCCGGGCAGCCAGGCCGTGAGCGGTCCCGGGCGGGTTGCCCGGGACCGCTCACCGTCGGGAGACGTCACCGCATGCCGCCTCGCCGCCCACTCTGTGGCACGGGCCTGCGGAAACACCGTCCCTCAGTGCCTTGTTCCAGAGACTGCAGCTACGCCGACCCGTCGGTCACCCGACCGTCGACAGCGACGGGATCAGCGGACGCCGGGAATGGCACCGAACCTACCCAGGTCGGCCGCATCGAGCGTGGCGTCGTGCCGGGTGGCCGTCAACTGCGGGATCGACTGCCGCAGCGAGGTCAGCGCCAGGCTGTCGAACGGCACGTGGTCGCGGTCCGGCTCGTCCGCGACCAGTTCGCGGAGGAACAACCGGCCAGGCCGGTCCGGTGCCGGGTCGACGGCAGCCAGCACCTTGAACGTGGTTCCGGGCCGGAACAGCACACGGACGGGTACGCCGTTGGCCGGTTCCAGCATCCGTGTGAGGCGGCCGCCAACCGACCAGATCAGTACGTCGACCGTGCCGGGCAACGCGACGGCCTCGACCACGGCATTGGTGAAGCCCCGGTCGGTGAGCGTCCGGTGGGCGGCGACCGCGCGTAGCCGGTCCACGGTCAGGTCGGCGCGCAGCAGGGCGGGGCCGCGGTGGACCGGCAGGCGGTCCAGACCGGCGGCCACGCACCGGGCGAAGCTGATCCGCCGGCCGGGTCGGCCCGAGCGCAGCGCCGCGTCGAGGCCGGCGCCGGCCGGCGACAGATAGAGCCGTACCGCCGCCGTGCCGGCCGCAGCGTGCGGTTCCTCGCCGAGGGTTCCGGGCACCTCCTCGGCTGCCGCGGCGGCCTGGTCGGTCGGCACGCGACGCAGCCACGCCCGGTCGGCCTCCTGCAGGTCGGGGCCGGGCGTCGCCCGGGCTTCCGGGTCGGGCGGAGACTGGATCGACAGTGGTTCGGCTGCCGGCCCGCAGACCGGTACCGAAGTGGCCGGCACGGCGCTCACAGGTGGGAAGGCGACCGGCCCGGTGCCGACCGGCACCGGGCCGGCGGGACGTAAGGCGGTTGGCGGCGCCTCCGTCGGCGGCCGGAGCGGCACGTCCAGACCCAGGTCGAAGGCGGTGAACCGGTAGGTGACGTTGCCCGTCGCCGGGCGGTCGGCCGATTCGCTCGCCGGGCCGGCGGTCGCTGTGATCCCGGAGGCGAGGTGCAGCACGCTGCGCGCCCGGGTGGCGGCGTCCAGGCGGGCCACCAGGTCGTCGGCGAGTTCCCGCAGCCGGGGCACCAACGCCGGGTCCGCGTCGTCGACCACGACGGTGTGCACGTCGGGATCGGCCAGGCGGGCCCGGACGCGGGCTCCGTGCCTGGGTGCCTCGGGCGGGCGCACCCAGAGGCCGGACTGGAGGATCTCCACCACCGCATCGTCGGTGTAGCGGTGGACCCGGGGGGCGACCACCTCACCGAGCGCCTCCGGTGTCCGGTGGCTGACGATGTGCGGCAGGCAGGCCGCGGTGCCCGGCCACGGCCACGGCCGGGGTCGGTAGCCCAGTTCGCGGGCGTGGACCTGCCAACCGGGGCCGCCGTCGACGGGAACGGTGTGGATCCGGGGATGCTCCGGGTCGCCCACCGGCAGCCCTGAGTAGCAGACGACCGGTGTGTCCAGCGTGTCGGCGAGTGCCTGGCCCAGCGGCGCACCGGCCGGTAGCCGGACCGGCCCGTAGGCGACGAACCGCGTCTGCCGACGAGCGGCGGCGGGCAGCCGGCGCCAGAACCGGGCGACGTCGTCCAGCGGCAGGGGCGCGGTCTCCGGGCAGCCCAGCACCACGGTGAGCACCTGCGGCTGGCAGGGCACGCTCAGCGCCAGTCGCCGCCAGTGCCTGGTCACGCCCGGGGCGTCACGGGTGTCCCGCAGCCACACGCCGCCGGGTAGCGGCTCCACCACGCGGTACGCGCTGGTCGACAGGTACGCGCTGGCGGCACCGTCCCACTCGGGACGCGGGTGCCGCTTGCCCGTCCAGACCGGGTTCCGGCCCGGACGGTGACGTACCCAGCCGCTGTCCCGCCCGGCGTGGACGAACAGCACACCGGCCGCGCCCGCGACGAGGTGCCCGTGCGGCGCCACCACCGGACGTCGGAGCCGGTCGGCGAGCCACTGACCGGCCAGGGCCGTCACGTCCGGCGCCGCGCCGCAGACGACCAGCCGGATTCCGCGGCGACGGCGTGGCAGTTCGCGGGCCACGGTTTCCCAGATCCCGACCGGCAGCGCGTCGTGCAGGTCGAGCAGGACGATGTCGTGGTCGGCGTCGCCGGCCATGCCCAGGGCGAGTGACCGCGCCTCGGCGCTGATCCGGTCGCGGGCGTGCAGCACGAGGGCGCTGCCGACGACGTGCCGCCCGACCGCCGGCCCTGATCGCACCATCAGGTTCAGATCATTCCGGAACGGAATGCGTACGCTACCGCGTGCGACCGGTTACGCAGCTTGAGCCGGTGAGTCAGACCGTAGATCACATTCTTGACGGTCCGCTCCGAGTAGCAGAGCTCCCCGGCGATCTCCTGGGTGTCCAGCCCGTCGGCCATCAGCCGCAGTACGTCCACCTCACGCGGGGTGAGACCAGCCGCGTTGAGCCCGTTGGGAGCGAACACCTCGCGCTGCAATCGCTCGACGTGCTTGAGCAGCTCGCCGACCATGCTGGACGGTAGCACCCCGCCCCCGCTGGCGGCGGCCAGCACGCTGTGCGCGAGCCGTTCTCCGCTGACCGCCGCGCGGGGCAGGACCGCCACCACCCGGTTCTCCACCGCGGTGAGCAGCTCACCTTCGTTGATCTCGTCAATCACCAGGACGACCGGCAGACGGGTCTCCAGTGTCCAGCGGCGTAGCAGCGCCACCGCGCTCGAGGTCAGCCGGGCGCTGGCGTAGACGAGGACATCGGCCTCCGCCCGCTCCTCCGCGGGCAACAGGATGATCTCCTGGCCGGCCTGCAGGAAGCTGGCGAGTCCCGCGTGACTGAGCGGATCCGACGCCTGCAGGACCACCCGAACTCGTTCCACTGAATACCTCCGCGTGTCGTGGGGACGCCGCGACAGTCTGGGCGGACGGTCTTCAGAAAACCTTCACGCCCCGACGACGGTCAGTGCAGCGGTCCGGTCGGTGGTGGGGGTCGGCGCGCCCGGCGCAGCGCCTCGATGTACTTCGGGATCTCCTCGGCGACCGTCTCCCACCAGCCGGGAGCGAGTTGGTCGGCGAAGACGGCGTCGACCAACTCCGCCGCGGGCTCCGCGGGAAGCTGACCGATCCGCGGAGTGGGCGCCTGCCGCCACCTCTGGATGACGCGCAGCCGGGCACGGACCTCCGTCAGGACGCGTTCCAGATCGGCGATGGCCTCGTCGGCCCGGCCCGCGTCGAGGACCAGTCGGCCCTCCTCGGCGAGCGTCCGGAATAGTTCGCCCGCGAACGGGCTGGTCGAAGCATCGGGGTAGGCCACCACCGGTCGAGTCCACCAGGCCGGTCGGTCCGTTGGGAACCCGCCGAGACAATCGCTGCCCTCGCCTCCGCCTCGGGTTGCCCCGGATCCCGGTCGCCCCAGGCTTCCGGCCGGCGAACATTGCACGACAGGTTCCTTACATCCCGGCCATTCGGTGGCAGACCAGGACAGCCGCCACTAGAAATGGGAGCGTGCAAGCCGGAGCGACGAGGTAGCAGTGTCTGATGAGTACGGCGTTTCCGCCGAGCCCGGTCGGTTGGATCTCCGGCTCCTGGGACCGGTCCAGATCCGGCGGGACGGTATGGAGCGTCCACTGGGGTCCGGCCGTCGCATCGCGGTGCTCTGCGTGCTCGCCCTGCACGCCGGCCGGGCCGTCAGCCGCGATCGGCTGGTCGCCGCGGTCTGGGGCGACGACCCCCCGGCCAGCGCCACCGGCAACGTCTACACCTACATCTCAACCCTGCGGCACCTGCTGGAGCCGGGCCGTGACCGGTGGACGGGCGGTCGACTGCTCACCTCGGGCGGCGGGACCTACCAGCTGCACGTAGCCGCGGATTCGGTCGACGTGGTCCGGTTCGAGGCGCTGCGGGAGTCGGCCCGCGCGCACCGGGCCGCCGGTGACCCCGTCGCCGAACTGGCCGCCGTGGAGTCCGCACTGCGGCTGTGGCGCGGTGTGGCGCTGGCCGGCGTGCCGGGCCCGTTCGTCGAGGCACAGCGGCGCCGCCTGGCCGAACTGCGACTCGCCACCCGCCAGCGGTACGCCGATCTGCTGACCGTCGCCGGCCGCCACGACGAGGCGCTCCGGGTCCTGCGCGAACTGGCGGCGACCCACCCGGCCCGGGAGAGCGTACGGGCCACGCTGGCCGTTCCGCTCCAGGTCGCCGCACCTGGTGTCGAGGCGACGCGTACGCACGCCGCCGCTGCGACGGCCCGCCCCGGACCCGGACCGGCGAGGACCGGCTCTTCCGAGCGTCCCGTCCTGGTCGGCCGGCGCGACGAGGTGCGGCGGTTGCGCCGGGCCGCCGCCGGAGCCGCCGCGGGTCACGGTGCCAGCATCCGCGTCGAAGGCGCCGCCGGCATCGGCAAGTCGGCCCTGCTCGCGGCGGCACTGCGGGGTGCCGCCCGCACCGGCTGGGCGGTCGGTGACGAGGTCGCCCAGCGTAGGCCGCTCGGCGTCCTGCTGGAGTGCCTCGGGTCCGCCCTGGCCGGCGAGCCGACCGGGGTGGCTCTGGTCGCGCAGCTCGCCGGCCTCGATGCCACCGGCTCGGACGCGGAGGTGGCGGACCGGGCGGTCGAGGTGATCCGCCGGGCCGTCACCGCCGCACCTCTCGTCCTGGTCGTCGACGATCTCCCGTGGGCCGATCCCCTCACGCTGCGGGTCTGGGCGATGCTCGGCGCGCAGGCCCGCCGGCTCCCGCTGCTGCTGGTGGCCGCCGCCCGCACCGGTGCGACCGGTACCGAGTCGGTGCCCGCCCACGAGCGCATCGAGTTGGCGCCGCTCGGCAGCGACGCGGCGGCCGCACTGGTCCGGGCCGCCGCCGGCGAGCCGCCCGACCCACAGCGGCTGGCACGGATCCTCCACGACGCCGCAGGCAGCCCCTACTATCTGCGGCACCTCGCCGCCGCCGTGCCGGGCGACGTCGACCTGGCCGCCGCGGTCGACCCGCATCTCGCGCCGCTGCCCGAGCAGGTCCGCCACCGGCTTCGGACGGTCGCCCTGCTCGCCGGGTACGGGCTGACGGCAGCGGGGACCGAGCCGGCGGGCTGCACCCTGGCCGAACTGTCCGCGGTCACCGATCGGTCGCGCGGTGACCTGCTCCGCACGCTCGGGCCGGCACTGGCGGCCGGAGTCCTCGCCCACGGCGGTGACCGGTTGGAGTTCCGGCACCCGATCGTCGCCCGGGCCCTCTACGAGTGCACACCCGCCGCCCTGCGGGGCACCCTGCACCGGTCCTTCGCCGAACGACTCGCCGCCTGCGGCGCGCCGCCCGAACGGGTCGCCGCGCAGCTGCTCGCCGGGGAGGTACCGCTCGACCGGGCCACCGGCGAATGGCTGGCCGGGCACATCGAGCTGCTGGCCGAGCGGGCACCGCGGATCGCGATCGCCGCCCTGGACCGGGCCCGCACCCAGGCCGACCTCGAGCCTGCCCGGCGGCTGTCACTGACCGCCTGGCTGGCCCGGTTGCTGCTGGAGCAGGAGCGTAACGCCGTGGCAGCGGCCAGCTGGGTCGCCGCCCGCACCACCGACCTCGATCTCGAAGGGGAGATGCGCTGGGTGGCAGCCCGCTCGTACGAGCAGCGCGGCGAGTTCGAGGCCGCCGCCGACATCGCCTGGTCGGCGCTACGGGAACACCGGCTCCCACCACACTGGACCGGCCGGCTCAAGGACCTGCTCACTCGGATCCGTCCGCACCTGCCTGGTGATCCGACCGCACCGCGCATGTCGCGCTCGGCGCTCGTCGGCGGGCAGATTCCCGTCCTGCGGTGAGCCGCGCCTCATCCCCCGCCGCCAGGCCGACAGACGGCGGCGTCGGCGGGCCCGCCCCGGACGACCGGCTGCGGGTCAGTGTCCTGGGCCCGGTCCGGGCGTGGCGCGGCGCGCGTGAACTCACCCTCGGGCCGGCCCGGCAACGCGCCGTGTTCGCGCTGCTCGCCACCGCCGCCGGACGGCCGGTCGGGCGCGACGACCTGATCAGCGGCGTCTGGGACGGCTCGCCACCACCGACCGCGACCGGCAACCTCTACACGTACGTCTCGGGTCTCCGGCGCAACCTCGGCGACGACCTGATCCTCTCCGGACCGTCCGGGTACGTCCTGCGGCTGCTCCCCGGTGAGCTGGACAGCTTCCGGTTCACCGCACTCTGCGCCCAGGCGAGCGACACCGGCGACCGGGAGCCGACGGTCGCCGGCAGCCTGCTCGACGAAGCGCTGCGGCTGTGGCACGGTGAGGCGTACGCCGGGCTTACCGGTCACCGGTTCGAGGTGGAGCGGGCCCGGCTCGCCCAGCAACGGCTCGACGCCGTCGAGCAGCGGGCCCGACTGCTCTGCGAGTTGGGCGACGAGTCGGTGGTGGCCGAGTTGACCGGGCTGGTCCGCGACCATCCGCTGCACGAGCCGCTGCACGAGCTGCTGATGCTCGCCCTGGACCGGGCCGGTCGGCGGGCCGAGGCGTTGGAGGTCTACCACACGGCCCGACGTACCCTCCGCGACGAGCTGGGCGCCGAGCCGCGTCCCGCCTTCACCGCCCGGTACGAGCAACTGCGCACCGCCGCCGCACCGCAGCCGGTCACGCCGCGCCGGCTCCCCGTGGTACTGCCCCCGCAGGTGTTCCAGGCGCTGCGCGACCGGCCCGCCGGCCACCGGTTCACCGGGCGGGACGGCGAGTTGAGCCGGCTACGCGACAAGCTCCGGGCGGTCACCGACGGGCAGGGTGCAGCGGTCTGGGTCGAGGGCGAACCGGGCATCGGCAAGAGCGAACTGCTCGCCGCCGCGTTCACCGACGCCGGTGAGCGGGGCTGCCAGCTCGCCTGGGGCGTCGCCGCCGGACCGGACCTGCGCGCACCTTTGGCGGTGTTGGCCCGGGCGTTGCGGCTCGACCGCGCGTCGGGGCGGTACCGGGTCACGGTGCCCGCGGCCGGGCCGGAGACCGACGGGACCGACGAGACCGACGAAGCCGACCCGGCCGCTCCCGTGCCCGGGAGCGAGCAGGTGCTGGCGTACCTCCGGGGGGCCTGCGCGACCGCCCCGCTGGTACTGGTCGTGGACGACCTCCAATGGGCCGACGCGGCCACCGTACGGGTGTGGAGCCAGCTGGTCGCGGTCACCCGGCGGTTGCCGCTGCTGCTGGTCGCGGCGGCCCGGCCCCACCCGCGACACCGGGAGCTGGCCGAGGTGCGACGCCGCGTGCAGGCCGGCGGCGGGCTGGTGCTCCAGCTGGGTCCCCTGCCGCCGGAGGCGGTCGAACAACTGGTGATCAGCCAGGCCGGCGCTCCGCTCGGGCCGAATTTGGCCGCGGTGGTGCCGGCCAGCGGCGGCAACCCGCTGTGCGCCCGGGAGATGACCGAGGCGCTGCTGCGTAGCGACGTCGTACGCGTCGACGGGGGCCTGGCCGACATCCCGGACACCGTCGCGGTGTCCGCACCGGACTCACTGGTCAGGGCCATGTGCACCACGGTCGAGGTGCTGGCTCCCGACACCCGGCAGGTGCTGCGGGCAGCCGCCCTGCTCGGCGCCGGTTTCGCCGTCGGCGACCTGGTCGCGGTGACCGGTCGCGCCGCCGTGGATGTGGTGTCCGGTCTGGAGGAGGCGCTGGCCGCCGGTGTCGTCGTGGCCGTCGACCGCGACCTGGCGTTCCGGCACGGGTTCCTGCGTCAGGCGCTCTTCGAGCAGATCCCGGTTGCGGACCGGCCGGCGCTGCACCGGCAGGCCGCCGAGGCGCTGCACCGGCACGGCAGCCCGGTGAGCCGGGTCGCCGAACAACTGGCCGCGCGGCCGGTGGTACTCGACAACTGGGTGGTCACCTGGCTGGTCGCCCACCTCGCCGAGTTGGCCCGGCAGGCTCCCCGCGTCGCCACCGACCTGCTGCGTCGGGCACTGGACAGCGGACTGCCCACGCCACCACAACGCGCACAGCTCCTGGTCGGGCTGGTCAGGCTGGACTTCCGGCACGCCGGTTGGCCGCTGGACGAGGCCCGTGAGGCCGCCCGTTCGGCCGTCGATCCGGCTGACCGGGCCGAGATGCGGCACCTGCTCGCCACGATGCTGAACCGACGCGGGGACGCCGGCACCGCGATCGGCATCCTCACCGACGCGATGGCCGACAGGTCCGTCCCGGAGCTCTGGCGTACCCGGCACCGGATGCTGCTGGCACAGATCCGCCAGGGACCGCTGGACGACCTCGACCAGGCGGACCGCACCGCCGGGGCGCTGCACGGCGAGGCGATCGCCGCGGGCCAACCGTACGAGGCGGCACTCGCCCTTCAGACCAGGTGGCTGACCAACTCCGTCCGGCGTGACCACGAACAGGCGCTGCACTACCTCGACCAGGCGCTGGACCTGCTGGTCGGCCGCCCGGCGTTCGCCGGCATGTACTTCCACCTGCTCGACAACCGGGTGTTCACGTTGCAGAACCTGGACCGGTTGGACGAAGCCGAACAGACCCTGCGGGCGGCCACCCGCTATGCGATCCGGCACCGGCTGCCGCGCAGCCTGCAGGTCGCCACCGCCGTCCAGCACTACTGGCGCGGTCGGTGGGACGACACGTTGACCGAGGTCAACTCCGTCACCGACGACGCCCCGGGGATCACGTTCCTGGGTACCCGGGAGCCGGCCGCGGTCGCCATGCTGCTGCACGGTGTGGCCGCGCTCGTCGCCGCCCGCCGGGACGAGCCGGAACTGGCCCGGGCGCACCTGGAGTCGGCCGAGGTCCTTCCGTCCAGTGACGCCGAGCGGGAGTGCCGCGACTTCCTGCTGGCGGCCCACGCGACCGTCGCCGAGCGCGACGGCCGACCGGCCGACGCGCTGGC
The DNA here is from genome assembly GCF_900091565.1 of Micromonospora marina. Lineage (GTDB taxonomy): Bacteria > Actinomycetota > Actinomycetes > Mycobacteriales > Micromonosporaceae > Micromonospora > Micromonospora marina. The sequence continues at coordinate 50,153 of NZ_FMCV01000029.1, forward strand.
GGTGCTGGAGCCGTTACTGATGTCCGGGTACGCCCCGATGCTGCTGCGCCACCAGTGGCTGCCGGCCCTTACCCGGCTCGCGCTCGCCACGGGCCGGGTCGAGATGGCCGAGCGGGCGGTGGCCGTCTGCGCCGACGAGGCCGCCAGAGAGGTCCGCCCGGCGCGGGCGCATGCGGCGGTGGCGCGCTGCCGGGCGTTGGTGACCGGAGACCCGGCCCCCGTCCTCACCGCGGCGGCCCGCTACCGCAGGACCGGCCGGGTCACCGAACTCGGTGCCGCACTGGAGGACGCGGCGGTGCTGCTCGCGGCGAGCCGCCAGCCGCATGCGGCGGCCCGGACCGGCGGCGAGGCGGCCGAGCTGTACACCCTGCTCGGTGCCCGGTGGGATCTGCGCCGGCTGCGGCGCAGGCTCACCGAATACGGCATCGACCCGGCCGGCGGCCCGGTCCGCGCCGACCTGCTCAGTGCAGGGTGATCTCGACCGGACCGAGCTTCTGCTCGGCGAGGGCGCCGGCGGACGCGGCGGCGGCACGAACCGCCTGCGCGATCGCGTCCTGCAAAGCTTCGGGGTCCCGCCGGTCGAACACGTCCGGATCGACGCGGACGGCCTGGAGTCTGCCGAGGCCGCTGACCACCATGGTCACCGCGCCGTCGGCGGACCGTCCGGTGACGACCGATCTGGCCAGGGTGTCCTGCGCGTCCCGCATCGACTGCTCGAAAGCCTGTGCCCGGTCGAGCAGTTGCTGTAGTTCGGGTGTCATTGCGCCTCCGTTGGATCGGTTCCGCGGCCGTTGGGCGGCTCAGCCGACCGCGGCCAGGCCGACGGCGGGCTCGCTGGTGGCGACGCGTCGGGCGGTCACGCCGTGCAGGTCGGCGAGGGCCAGCGTGCGGGACGCCGCGGTGCGGGTGAGCTGCCACGAGTACAGGTGCGCGGCCCGGACGGTACGTGCGGGCAGTCCCGCCGCGAGACCCACCAGGGCGGCCCGGACATCGTCGGGGACCTCGTGACCGCGGCGCACCAGATGCCGCACGACGATCTCGGCCAGTTCCTCCGGGGAGTAGGCGGGCATCGACCAGTGCTGCCCGAATATCTCACCGACGGCGGGAACGGCCCGGCTCAGCGCGGTCGCCGTTTCCGGTTCGGCGAGCAGCACGACGACCGGGTCGCCGGGGGTACGGCGGGTCTCCGCGACGAGGTGCTCGATGATCTCCGGCCCGGCGCCGGTGCCGTCGTCGGCCCAGTCGACCAGCAGCACCCCGCCCTCGGCGTCACGCAGCGCCGCCTCGACCAGGCTGCGGGTCTGGCCCGGCCACTGCGGCGTCAGGTCGTGGCTGCCCACCCGGATCAGCTGCCCGACCGGGACGAGGTCCAGTTCGGACAGGCCCGCCGCGTAGAGGCGGGCGATCTCGCTGCGCCCGCTGCCGGACGGGCCGGAGATCACCGTGTTGGCGTGTCTGCCGTACCCGCGTCGCCGGTTCCGCAGCTCGCAGAGCTGGAGCAGGGTCGCGCCGACCGCGTCCCGCACCGGGGCGACACCGACCAGGTCGCAGACCCGCCGCCAGCTCCGGGCGGCGTTGATCGCGGCGGCCGGATTGCGGGCGGAGTCCGGCTGGTCGGACTCCGCCACCGGCATGGTGTCCAGCAGCTCCAGCTCCGGAACCAGGTCCAGCGCGGTGAGCCGGTTGAGTTCGCTGTCCTTCGACGGTGGGGTGGTGGCCAGCCGCGACGCCTGATTGTTGATCATCGCTTCGAAGAGCTTGCGGGCCACCCGGCCGTTGCCGAAGGTCGCGTTCTTCGGCACCCGGGTGAAGTACGTCCGCAACGCCTCGACCGCGTCGTCGGTCAACTCGTAGTAGTGCTTGCCGCACAGGTTCGAGGTGATCGTCACGAGTTCCTCGACCGAATAGTTCGGGAACTCGATGGTCCGGGTGAACCGGGAGGCCATGCCGGGGTTGGAGGCCAGGAATCTCTGCATCAGCTCGGAGTAGCCGGCCACGATCACCACCAGCTCGTCGCGGTGGTCCTCCATCATCTTCATCAGCGCGTCGATGGCTTCCTGGCCGAAGTCCGGTCCCGACCCGCCCGACCCGGCCGACAGCGTGTACGCCTCGTCGATGAAGAGCACCCCGCCGAGCGCCTTGGTGACCAGCTCGGTGGTCTTGATGGCCGTCGAGCCGATGTACTGGCCGACCAGGTCCGCACGCGCCGCCTCGACCATGTGGCCCTTGGTGAGGATGCCCAGCTCGGCGAGGACCGACCCGTAGAGCCGGGCCACCGTCGTCTTACCGGTTCCCGGCGGGCCGGCGAAGACCAGGTGACGGCTCATCGGCGGCATCGGCAGGCCCATCTCCTGCCGCACCTGCGCCATCTTGATCAGGTTGATCAACGCAGTGACCTCGTGCTTCACCTCCCGTAGCCCGATCAGGCCGTTGAGTTCGCCCAGCGGTCCGCCCAGCTCGGGCACGGCCGGTGGCGGACCACCGTCCTGCTCGTCCCCGCCGGACGGATCTGAGGACGCCGGCCCACCGGCCGCCGGGGACACCGGTTCCGCCGGCCGGTCGGAACTCAGTCCCTCGACCGTCAGCTGCGCGTCGGCGACCCGCCGGACGTCCTCCACGCCGCTGTCCTGCACGACACAGCGGAGCAACGTCACCGGTTCCGGGGTGTCCACGTCGACTCCGACGGTGCCGTTGCCGAGCAGCTCGCAGTCGGTCAGATCGCCCCGGCCGCCCCGGCCGAACGCGACACCGGCATGCCCCGCCCGCCGGACGCGGGTCTCGGTGGCCGAGATCACCCCGGCGGGGCCGACCTCGATCCCGGTGCCCGCCGCCTCGACGACCTCACTGTCCCGCAGCCGCAGCTCGCCGTGCTCGACACGGACGCCGGTACCCCGGATCAGGGCGGTCCGCAGTTCCAGGACGGCACCCCCGCCGACGACCACCGCGCTCGCCGCCGTACCGGTGATCCGTGCCTCGTGCACCGCGCCACGCGCCCCCTCGGTGACTTCGAGCGCGAGCGCCGGACCCGCCGCCACCACCAGGTCGGTACCCTCCAGCGCGGCACCACCGGCGACCCGCAGTCCGGCTCCGGAGCTGATCTCGGCCCGCAGCCGCTGTACCACTGCCGACGCGGACTCGTCGACGACCGCGAGGTGGGTCGTGGTACCCCGGATCGTCGCCCCCGCGAAGCGGGGCGCGGACGATCCGGCGACGCTGATGCCGATCGGCGTGTCGGCGAACGTGCAGTCGGTGAAGACCGGCCGGGCCGCTCCGGTGACGTGCACGGCGCTGTGTCCGGCGCCGCCGAACAGGCAACCCTCGAAGCGGGGCGCAGCGCCGTCGGCGATGTGCGCTGACTGCACCGCCGCGCCGGTGAACCGGGAGTCGGTGACGACCACGTCGACGGCGCCGCGAAGGAACAGGTCGACGTTGCTGCTGTCGGTGACGGTCAACCGGCCCATCCGCGCCCAGCCCCGCTGTTCCACCACGACGGCCGGTTTGCCGGCCCCACTGATCTCGGCCTGCTCGACGGTCAACCGCCCGTCGCCGTTGACACAGACGCTGTTGGCGCCGGTGTCCCGCACCGCGCACCGCCGCAGGGTCAGCACACCCGTCTCGGTGACGACCACCCCTGACCCGGCCACCTCGCTGATCACCGTGTCCTCGATGGTGCTGGGCGCCGCCGAGGTGACCACCACCCCGCTCCCGGCCGGGCCGCGGATCTCGCAGCCGCGCAGGGCCACCGAGCCCTGCAGCCGGGCGAGCAGCGTCGTCCAGGACGCACCGCTGATCACGCAGTGGTCGAGCGCGGCCTCACCGGAATAGACGTCGACGGCGGCGAGGGCGGGATCGGCACTGGCCAGGGTGATGCCGCGCAACTGGGCACCGTCCCCGTGCACCACCAGTACGCTGCCCTCCTCGACCCGCACCTCCACCGAGCCCGGTTCGGCCGCGCTGATCGTGATCCGGTCGCCGACGACGATCTTCTCGGCGTACCGGCCGGGATGGACGGTGATCGTCGCCCCGGCCCGGGCACGGGCCACCGCGGCACCGATCGTCGGGTACGCGCCGGGCTTGCCCCCGCCAACCACCAGTACCTGTCGGGTCATCCCCCGCTCACCTCCTCATCCGCCGGGCGGCGGTCCAGGCCGGGCAGCACGCCGAACCGGTCCCGGGCGGCCGAACCGACCCGCCGGGCCGGTTCGGCCTCGGCCCACCGGTTCAGGCTGCGCCGCAGCGATGTCGCGGCGAGTTCGTCGAAGGACGCCCGACCGGGATCGACTCGCCCGTCCGGACCGATCTCGGTGGCCCCGATCTCGCGCATCAGGATGGCGCCGCGCTGGTCGCCCGCCGGCTCCCGCAACTCCAGGATCTTGAAGTGGGTTCCGGGCAGGAACAGCACCCGGTCCTCGACCCGGTCGTCGCCCGCCGGCTCCAGCAGCGCCGTCCGACGGGCGGTCATCGACCAGATCAGTACGTCGGTGTCGCCCGGCTGCCCCGAACAGGGCGCGGTCAGCGCGGTGACGAACGACCAGTCGGTGACCGGCCGGCGCTGCCGGTAGTACGCCCACTCCGCGGCCAGCGGCGAGGTGCGGTAGATCGCCGCGCCCCGGTAGGACGGCAGCCGGGACAGCCCCGCGACCACGCACCGCGCGAACGGTACGTGCGGGCCGATGGTCCCGGACCGCAGGCCGACGTCGACAGCAGCGCCCCGCCCGGACAGGTAGAGGCGGACCGCCACCGAGTCGGCGAGGATGTCGTCGGCACTGACACCTCCCGAACCCTGCAGCCCCGGATGCTCGGACATGATCCGGGCGACCGAGCTGGCCATCGTGTCGAAATCCCGACTGAGCGCGCGACGCAGCCAGGCCCGCTCGTCGTCGAGCTGGCGGCGCTTGGGCAGGAGCGCGGACGCCGACGCGGCGGGCACCGGCTGGTGCCGTACCCCCAGGTCCACCGGGCCCGGCGCGGGTCGGGGTGGCGCAGCGGTGACAGCTGGGGGCGGCGCTGCGCCGGCCGGCCGGTCCGGCGCCGCAGCGGGCGGCACCACCAGCTCCGCGGCGGCCATCCCCGGCGGGGCGACCGGAGCCGGCGGGGCGACCGGAGCCGGCGGGGCGGCGACCGGCTCGGTGCCGGCCACCGACCGGGCCGTCACGGGGGTCACCGCCGGCTCGGGCACCGCGACCGGCCCGATCGGGACCGGCGGCGGCCCGGCCGGTTCCGGGTGGGACGACGGCTCCGCACGCACCGGCACGGCTGCCGGAGGTACGGGCGGAACGGCCACCGTCGCCGGCTCCGCCACCGGGACCGGCGGTGCGATGGGCGCGGCCACCGGCGGAACCCGGTCCGCTACCGGCGCGGGGACCGGTCGCACCGCCACCGCCGGATGGACGACGGCCTCGGCCATCGGTGCCGGGACGGCCGTCACGGCCGGCTGCGGTGCCTCCCGAGGCGCCCGGATGACGATCGGCGGTGCCGTGGCGACCAACACCGCCTCCGCCCGGCCCGCCGGCCGCTGCCGTACCAGCTCCGACGTCGACAGCAGCGTGTGCTCCGGGCCGGTGCTGCTCTCGACCCGGGCCGCGAGGTCCTCGGCGAGTTCACGCATCCGGCCGGTACGGTCGGCCACCGAGTCGTCGAAGACCAGCCTGCTTCCCTCCGGGTCGAGCCGCAGGTCACGGATCTGGTCGGCGTTCGGCGGAACCTGCGCCGAACGCACCCACAGCCCGGCCTGGACCACCTCGATCACGGCGTCCGGGGCGTACCAGTAGGTCCGGCTCTCGATCTCCTCGACGTGGGGCAGCGGGGCACGGTGGCGCAGCACCGCCGGACGCCGCCCCTTCACGGTGTCCCGCGAACGCGGGACGTAGCCGAGCTCCAGCGCGAACGGCTGCCAGCCCAGCACGCCGTCGGCGCGTACCGCCCGGATCTCGTACTTGTACGGAGCACCGATGGGCACGCCGGTGTAGCAGATGACACCGGTCGCGAGCAGGTCGGCGAGGGCCTGGCCGAACGCCTCGCCCTCCGGCAGACGGACGTCGCCGTACTGGACGAACCGGGCCCGGTCCCGGCTCTGCGGATCGAGGCCACGCCAGAAGCGGACCACGTCGTCGAGAGAGAGCGGCGCGGTGCCTGGGCAGCCGAGCAGCACCGTCATCACCTCCGGCTGGCACGGAACGTCGGTGACCAGCCGCTGACGATGCTCGGCCACCGTCTCCGGGTCGCGTACGTCGTGGATCCAGACGCCACCCGGCAACGGCTCGATCTCCCCGGTCGAGCTGGACGCCCGCCGCTCGGTCGCCGCCTTGTCCCACATCGGGGCCGGGTAGCGCTTGGCGTCCCAGGTAGGCGGTTTGCCCGGACGGAACCTGATCCACCCACTGTTCGGTGTGGAGTGCACGAACAGCCCGCCGCCCGCGCCCCGGATCAGCTCACCGTCAGGGGCGATGACGGTGCGGTTCAGCCGCTCCGACAGCCACTGCCCGGCCATCGCAGCCGTGTCGCCGTACGACCCACAGGCCATCAGCCGGATGCCTCGGCGGCGTCGGGGCAGCACGAGCGCCATCGACTCCCAGGATCCGATCGGCAGGCTGTGTCCCAGATCGAGCACCACCACGTCGTTGTCGGCGTCCTCGACCACGGTCAACGCCAACGACTGCGCCTCGGCGCTGATCGTCTCCTCGGCGTGCAACACCATCGCGTTACCGACGGTGTGCTGGACGACACCGCCGGCCGGGCCGCCCTGGCCGCGCAGCAGACCACGGATCACGGACATGCCTTCACCCTTCCGCCAGGCTGGTAACGGCTCCACGGCTCAACACCGGACCCTGGGGCAGCACCGACAGCAGTTCCTTCGGGAACGGCACGGGGCTGACGCCGGAGAGCTTCAGCGCCGCCACCGTGGATTCGTCGGCCAGGCGGTGGACCCGGCCCTCGTCGGAGATGAACGCGAGCTGGCGGGTGGCCGCCGGTGAGGCGGCCGGCACCGGCAGCACCAGCATCCCCGAGCCGCGGCGGACCTGCACGGTCGCCGTCCCGTCGGCGGTGACCCCCGAGTCCCCCGGTGCAGCGAGGACCACCACGCCGGCGACCGTCTCGGGCCCGACCTGGATCTGTCGCACGCAGACGGCCTGGTCGGCGGTCTCGGCGAGCCGCCACGACGCGACGTCGGGCAGGCGGTCGAGCAGCGTCCGGTCGGCCGAACGGCGGGCGTCGACGATCGCGGCCGACCCCACCTCGACCGGGGGCTGGGTGGTCGCGGCGTCGGCGATCAGGAACTCGGTACGGCTCATCGGTGCCAGCCCGTCCCGGCGCAGGACGAAATGCTGCGCCGAGCCGGTCTCCGCGCGCTGCCGGAACAGCGTGCCGACGGGGTACCGCCGCCCGCCGACCGGAGGTCCGGTCTCGCCCGCCCCGGCGATCTCGGCGGGAGCCAGCGCCGGGCCGCCCCGAAGCCAGTCGAGCCACATCTTCGGGGCCGGCGGCGGGTCGAGCGCGGCAGCACCGAGGGCCACCAGCACCGCCTCGTCGTCGATCCGGTACCTGAGCTGGTTGGCCAGCAGGTACCGCACCCCGGCGCCGTCGCGGACCACCAGGAACCGGTCCGGTGGCAGGACGGTGGTGGGGCCGCTCGGGGCGAGCTGGACCCCCAGGCCGGTGTTGCCCCCGGCGGGTGCCACCGAGCCGGGCAGGCAGGCCAGCCACGGGCCCCGGGTCAACGCGTCGGCGGCGGGCATCTGCCGCGGGGCGCCCACCAGCCCCAGCGGCACCCCCCGGGGCACGTCGGTCAGCGAGTTCCTCGAGATGAGTTTGACCTGACCCGCCGCGCCCTGGATCAGCATCGCCGACGTGAGGTCGGGCACCTGGTGCAGGACCCCGTCGACGACCACGTACCGGTTACCGGTTTCCTTCTCCACCAGGATCACGCCGGCCTGCCGGTAGGCCCGGCTGCCGCCGGGGACGATCCAGCCGTAGACCGCGAAGCCACCCAGCACCAGCACCAGCACGACGACCCCGGCCAGCAGGCCGGTCTGGGAGCGGCGGCCGGGGATCTCCGCCCCGGTCGGATCCCCCTCGACCAGGGCCGAGCTGAGCCGGCCCATCATGAACGTGTGGGCGTGGACGTGGTCGCGCTGCGTCTGCACCCCGGCCTACCCGAACAACCCGCGGGCCCAGGCGTACAGGCCGAGGATCTGCGCCAGCACCGGCAACACCGCCACCCCCGTCACCACGTCCAGGAACGTCGCCGTGTACTCCCAGAACGGCAGTAGCCGCCGCGGCCAGGGCCGCATCGCGGCCAGCACCAGCGGGACCAGCACCGCCAGCAACCCGGCCAGCAGGACCCACCGCCATCCGTCGGGCAGCAGTTGGGAGAAGCGATCGAGGACCATCAGGTACCCGACCGTACCGGCGGCGGTCAGCGCGACGCGCTGCCACAACCCGAGGAAGGTACGCGCGCGCAGCAGGATTGCACTCGCGACCGTCGACACCAGCGCCCACCCCGCCCAACCGGGTGTCGCGAGCACCAGATCGAACAGGACCGGGAGCGCGAGCGCGACGCTGACCATCGTCACCGTCAGGTAGGTGTCGGCGTCGTCGGTGCGCTCCCGCACCACGTCGGAGGGGACCGGCTCGATGTCGTACGACATGTCGGCGCCGGTCTTCGGTAGCTGCGGCCCGCGCAGCCGGGCGAACTTCACCACCGCCCGGGGCGCCACCACGACCACCGTCAGCGCCACCGTGACGGCGATGCCGGCGCTCTGGTGCCAGGCCAGCGACGAGGCCAGGTGTACCAGCACCAGCACACTGGTCGCGGTGCCGGTCGCCGCGAACACCAGCATCGGGGCGAACGGCAGGTGCGGGGTGAGGGTCCGCTGGGCCAGCAGCAGCACCGCGGCCACCCCGGCCACCGCGGTCGCGGCGGCCAGCACCGCCGGTCCGGTGACGGCGATCCCGGTCGGATCCCCGTCCACCGCGCCGGCGGCCGCCAGCGCCGCGAACGCCGCGGCGGCAGTACCGAAGAGCAGCGAGAACACGCCGTCGGCCACCCGGCGGGCGTAGACCAGCGCGGCGGTGAGGAACGCCGCCGCGAGGACACCGGCGGCGACCACCTGCGCCAGCACCGGACCCCGATCGGTGAGCAGCACGGCGAGCAGGCTCAGCGCGACGGAGGACAGCACCAGGAACAGCGGCCGGCGGTACTCCGGCTGCCAGCGGTCCGAGCGGCGGTTGACGGTGGTGGCGATGCCCTCCGCGAGGTCGTCGAAGTCCAGCTCGGGCAGCGGGTCCTCGGCCCGGCGCAGGTGCAGTACCTCCCCTTCCAGCCAGTCCAGGCTCTCCGGGGTGGCGGCGAGGTCGAACGGGGCCGCGCCGAGACGCTGCAACACCCAGGCGCCCCCGGTGTCGTCGCCCTCGGGCCGCCGGTCCGGCACGGCGTGCTGCAGCAGCATCGGCAGCAGAGCGGCCACCGGCATGGTGGACGGGACAGCCACGTCGACCCTGCGGTCCGGGCCGACGACGCTGATCCGGCACAACCGCCCCTGCATCGCGGTGGTCACCCGCGTACTCCCTTCGAAGCCGGAAGGCTCATTCGACGTATCCGGTCTGCATCAGCGACACCCCGCGGCGGGTGACCCGCTGGGCCCGTCCCGGCGGCAACCGGCGCGGCGCCGCCTCCCCCAGGAACTTGCCCTCTTCCTTGGGGTACGACAGCAGGGTCGCCGGCGTGCCGAGTTCCCAGAGCCGGCGGATGACCGGGTCCATCATGGCCCGCATCGCGCCGGAGGTGCTGCGGGCGACGATCAGGTGCAGACCGATGGTCAGGCCCTGGGCCAGCAGCGGCAGCAGCGGTTCGAGCGTCGAGCCCACCCCACCGCTCTTGGTCATCAGGTCGTAGTCGTCGACCACGACGAACAGCTCCGGCCCCTCCCACCAGTCCCGCCTGCGCATCCGCTCGGACGAGATCTCCGGGCCCGGCACCCGCCGGTTCATCGACACCGCGGCCTGCCCGGCAAGCTCGAAGAGCTTGTCCCCGGTGAAACCGAACCCGACCTGGTAGGCGGCCGGCAGGGCGGTGTCCAGGTCCCGCCGGGAGTCGCCGAGCACCACCTTCGCCTGCTCCGGGGTCCAGCGTCGCTGGATCGCCCGCAGCACCAGACGCAGCACATTCGACTTGCCGGTCTCGTTGTCCCCGAAGACCAGCAGGTGCGGGGTGGTCATGAAGTCGTGCCAGACCGGGGCCAGGCGCTGCTCGTCCAGGCCGAGGCAGACCCTGAACCCCGGTTCCGGGTCCGGCAGCCGTTCGACCGGCAGTACGGTGGGCAGCATCCGTACGCTGGGGGCCGGCGGACCGGACCAGAAGGTGCCGATCTCCTCGGTGACCGACTTGGTCGCCTCGGCCAGGTCGGTCACCTGCGTACTGCCGTCCATCCGGGGCAGCGCGCCCAGGAAGTGCAGGCCGTCGGAGGTCAGGCCACGGCCGGGCTGGTTCGGCACGGTGGCCGCCTTGCGGGAGCCCACCTCGGACTCCATCGCGTCGCCGAGCCGCAGCTCCAGCTTGGTGCCGATCAGGTCACGCAGCCACGTCCGCATCTCCGACCAGCGGGTCGCCGTGATGATCACGTGGATGCCGAAGGACAGCCCCCGCGAGACGAGTTCCTGGAACCGGCTGTCCAGCTCGGTGAAGTCCTGCTTCATCGTGTAGTAGCCGTCGATGACCAGGAAGACATGCCCGAACGGGTCGTCGATGTCACCGCGCGCGCGAGCCGCCAGGTAGCTCTGCATCGAGTCCAGTCCACGCGCCGCGAACTCGGCTTCCCGCCGCTCCATGACCTGCCCGATCTCCTGGATCGTGCGGACCACCCGGTCCCGCTCCATGCGGGTGGCGATCGAGCCGATGTGCGGCAGACCGGCGACCGACGACAGTCCCCCGCCACCGAAGTCCAACCCGTAGAACTGCACCTCCTGCGGGGTGTTGGTGAACGCCAGGCCCAGCAGCAGGCTGCGCAGCAGCGTCGACTTGCCGCTCTGCGGCGCACCGGCGATGCCCACGTGCCCGTCGGCCCCGCCCAGGTCGACGGTCAGCAGCTCGCGGAGCTGGTCCTGCGGTCGGTCCACCACACCGACCGGCACCCGCAGCCGGCCCTGCGCGTCCGGGTCGTCCACGGTCATCCCACGTACCGGGTCCGGCACCACGCTCGGCAGCAACGCGTCGAGGCTCGACGCGGCCGACAGCGGCGGAAGCCAGACCTGCCGGGCCGGCGGCCCCGACCCGGCCAGCCGGTCGAGCAGCACCTCGACCAGGGTCGGCCCGGTCGCCGCCTCGGCCTCCTCCGCCAGCTCGGTCGGCTCGGCGGCGATCAGCCGCTCGCGGCCGGGGTCGTGCCGGGTGTCGACCTGCCGGCCGGTGAACTCGACGACCCGCAGCGGGGCCGGCTCGTCGTCGCGGCGTTCCCGCACCGCCCCCGTCCCGGTGTACGGGCCGGAGACGTACGCCGACTTGAACCGGACCAGGTTGGTGGTGTCCAGCCGGAGGTAGCCGTTGCCCGGCTCGGGCGGCAGCTCGTACGCCTTGCCGACCCCGATCACCGACCGGGACTCCATCGACGAGAAGGTACGCAACGCGATCCGGTACGACAGGTGCCCCTCCACCCGGTTGATCCGGCCCTCGTCGAGGCGCTGCGACGCGAGCAGCAGGTGCACCCCGAGGCTGCGGCCCAGCCGGCCGATCGAGACGAACAGGTCCATGAACTCGCTCTTGCTGGAGAGCAGCTCACTGAACTCGTCCACGATGATCAACAGCACCGGGAACGGCACCAGCTGGGCACCGGCGGCCCGCGCCTTCTCGTAGTCGAACAACGAGGCGTACCCGCTGGCCCGCAACGCCTCCTGACGTCGGGTCATCTCGCCGTTGAGCGCGTCCTGCATCCGGTCGACCAGCGGCAGCTCGTCCGCCAGGTTGGTGATCACCGCCGAGGTGTGCGGCAGTCTCTCCATGCCGAGGAAGGTCGCGCCGCCCTTGAAGTCGACCAGCACCAGGTTGAGGATCTCCGAGCTGTGCGTGGCGGCGAGGGCGCAGACCAGCGTCCGTAGCAGCTCCGACTTCCCGGACCCGGTCGCCCCGATGAGCAGCCCGTGCGGACCCATCCCGCCCTGCGCCGACTCCTTCAGGTCCAACTCGATGACCTCGCCGTCCTCGGTGACCCCGATCGGCACGGTGAGCCGGTTGCGCTGCGGCTGCCGGGTCCGCCACAACGCCGGTACGTCGAAGGTGTAGGCGTCGCGGATGCCGAGCAGGGTGGTCAGCTCGAAGCTGGACTCCATCGGCTCGTCGACCACGTCGAGGGTGCCGCTGGTCCGCTTCGGCGCGATGATCCGGGCCAGTGCCTCACTCGCCGTCACGTCCAGGCCGTCCCGCTGCGCCGTGCCGGTGGTTTCCCCGGCCGGGTACGAAACCTGGTCGTCCGCCACGGACAGGCGCAGCACCTTCGGGCCGCCCGGCATCCCACCGGTCAGGTCGAGCAGCACCACGTTGCGGATCCCGGCACCCAGCAGGCGGGCACTCTCCGGCAGCTCGACCAGATGGGCCACGATCACCAGGAACGGCTCGACGGCCGACGGCCGGGCCGCCCGGTCGTGGTCACCGCGGTCACCGACCTCCGGGCCGAGCAGGTCCATCAACTCCTCGTACCGGCCGGAGAACAACCGCACCGGCCCGGCCGAGTCGTACGCGGTGGGGTGCGCGTTGTGCGGCAACCACTTGACCCAGTCCCACGGATCGCGGTGCACCTCCTCGGCGAGCACCGCGACCCGCAGCTCGTCCGGAGCGTGGAACGTCACCAGCTGCGCCACCATCGCCCGGGCCAGGGCGACCGCGGACTCCACATCGCCCTCGAACTCGATGCTGGTGAAGCTGCGCAGCCCCACCGAGATCGGGATGCCGGACACCGTCCGGTACGCCTCGGAGAAGCGCCGCAGCGAGATGGACGACAGCGGTTCCAGGTCCTCGATCGGCTTTGTCGACGGCGGACTCAGTTCGAGCATGGCGTTCTGCCGGCCGATCCCGATCCGTACCCGGCCGAAGTCGTCGTGGCTGGGCCGCCGTTCCCACAGCCGGCTGCTCATCGCCACCGACCACAGCCAGCTCGGCTGCGGGTTGTTCCAGAGCACGTACTGCCGCTGCTGGTCCGCCGCGGCGCGGGCACGCCTGCGCAACTGGCCGATGTAGCGCAGGAAGTCCCGGCGTTCCCCGCGCATCTTGCGTTTCCGGTCGGCGGCGGCCCGGCCGATCTGCATGACGCCCATCAGCAACATACCGGCGGCCATCGCACCACCCATCACGTACATGATCGGTGAGCGGCTGAACAGCCCGAACATGGCCATCATCGCGCCCATGCCGAGGCCCATCGGCACGATCATCGCGAACGACCGGAAGTCCAGCGGCGCCTCCTCCGCCATCAGCGGCGGCTCCTGCAACTCGAGCCGGCCCTCGGGCGCGTCCGGACCGGCCGCCCGCGGCGGGCGCTTGACGGTGACCGTACTCATCCGAGCACCCCCGGGCCGGCGCCGCCGCCGGTCCAGGCGGCATCGTCCTGGTGGAGCAGTTTGACCGCGTACCGGTCGTTGCGGAAACGCTCGGCGGCCTTGAGGTCGTCCTCCTCCTCGTCGTCGGACCGACGCTGGGAGGCCGGTCCGGCCGTGCGCGCCTCGGCCTCGGCCCGCGCGCGTTCCTCGGCCTTCCGGGCCAGCCGACGCTCCCGCATGATCAGGTACCGCTCCTCGACGGAGGGTTCCCGCCCACCGCAGCTCAGCCGCTCGTCCTCGTCGGCGGTCCGGGCTCCGGTGGCCGTCCGCCGCCACACCGCCCGCCCGGTCAGGTGCTCAGTCATCGTTCGCCTTCCGGTCCACCTCGCCGGTGCCTCCGTCCAACCAGGACGCACCGGCGTCGTCCCAACCGGTCGTGTCGGTCTGCTCGTCGTCCGGCAGGATCACCGGTACGAATTCGTCGCCCGTCGGTGCGTCGGCGTCCGGGTCCTCGGTCGCCCAGGTCGCGGCCTGCTCGGTCAGCAGTTCGGCTGACTCGGGCCGGTCCGGGTCCTCCCGGTCGTCCTCGGACTGGCTGATCGGGCCGACGACGGGGCCACGGTGTTCGACCGGAACCGCCGTTTCCCGGGCCACCGGTGGCGTCGGCGGGCTGACCGCCCGGACCGGGGTACCGGGATTCGTCCCCGGTACGGCCGGGGCGTTACGGTTCGGCCCCGACCCGGCCGGGGCGGTGGCCGCTGCCGCGAGGGACGCTGCGGCGGCCAGCCCGGCAACGGCCACCGCGGGTGGGGGCTGCGCAGGCTCCGCAGGCGCGACAAGGCCCACTCCGCCCGTAGGCGTCCCGCTTCGGGCGATCGGCTCACCGGAATGCGGTTCGCCGGGCTGCGGTCCACCGGCTGGCAGCCAGTCCGCGCCGTCCGCGCCGACCAGGCCACTTGCGACGGGCCGCTCCGGCACGGCGGCTCCACCACTCGCCGGTCCCGCTGGCTGGGCCGGTACGGACACGCCGGGCACCCCGGGCCATTCCGGCATCCCGGGTTCGTGTACGTCCGCAGCCGGCACGTCAACCGCCGCGTCGGCCGGGACGGGCACGCCGGGACCGGTCAGCCCCGGTCCCCCGGGTCCGGCGCCCGCCGGGGCACCGGGCAGGTCGACACCGGTACCCGCCGGGTGCCAGTTGCCCGGATCGGCTCCGATCAGGCCCTGCGCGTCCGGGGTTTCCGGCATGCTCGGGCCACCGCCGCCCGGAGTTCCCGCAGGACCGGGCAGGCCCGGCATCCCGGCGAACGGCGGGGCCATTCCGGTGTACGGCGGGGACACGTCCGTCGGTGAGTTGCTCGCACCCGGAGGCAGGGTGCTCATGTCCGGAGGCGGAGTGCCGACCGGCTGGGCGCCCAGGCCCGGACCGCCCGCGAGGGTGCCGTCCGGCGCGGCCGGACCGTCCGCCTCGCCCCCGCTTCCCTGCCAGTTGCCCTCGTCTCCGGTGACGAGCCCGTTGGCGTCCGGCAGGTCGGGAAGGGGCACACCGTCCGTCCCGCCCGGCCCGGGAGCACCCGGCGGCATCATCGGCGGAACCATCGGCGGAACACCCGGCACCACCGGCACATCCGGCGCACCAGGAACCTCCGGCACCACCGGCACATCCGGCACCACCGGCGCACCCGGAGCAGCCGGCACATCCGGACCCAGACCAGCACCACCAGAACCC
>NZ_FMCV01000030.1 GCF_900091565.1 Micromonospora marina
ATGGACGAGCGTGCCGCGGTGGTGTCGATCGCGACGGCGTTGCAGGAGTCGAAGCTGGAGAACCTCGGTCACCTGGGTGACCGTAACGACCACGACTCGCAGGGCCTGTTCCAGCAGCGCCCCTCCACCGGTTGGGGCACGGTGGAGCAGATCACCGACCCCGAGTACTCCACCCTGGCGTTCCTGAAGGGTCTGAAGCAGGTCGACGGCTGGCAGGACATGCCGCTGACCAAGGCCGCCCAGACCGTCCAGGTGTCCGCCTACCCGGACCACTACGCCCAGTGGGAGCAGCAGGCCGCCGACCTGGTCGCCGAGCACTGGAACAAGTAAGCGAGACAGGCCGGCACCCCGACTACGGGGTGCCGGCCTGCACGCGTGCCGGGAGGCAGCGTCAGGTGGCGCTGATCGTGCCGGTCGCCAGCAGGCAGATCACCAGGCTGCCCAGCGCCACCCGGTACAGCACGAAGACGTACAGCGTATGGTGTGCGACGTAGCGCAGCAGCCACGCGATGGCCGCGTACCCGACGGCGAACGCGATGAGCGTCGCGATCACCATCTGCGCGATGCTCGGCGCGGCGGTGCCCGGCGCGGACGGCTCGAAGACGTCCGGGAGGCTGAACAGGCCGGAGATCACCACGGCAGGGATGGCCAGCAGGAACGAGTAACGGGCCGCGGTCTCCCGGGTCAGGTTGAGCAGCAGGCCCGCGGTCAGGGTGCCGCCCGACCGGGACACGCCGGGGACCAGCGCCGCGGCCTGGGCGAAGCCCATCACCACGCCGTCGCGCATCCGGAAGTTCTCCAGCGTACGGGTCTGCCGGCCCCAGTACTCGGCGAAGGCCAGCAGCACCGCGCCGATGATCAGCGTGCAGGAGATCAGCCACAGGTTCCGGCCGGCGGTGCGGATCTGGTCCTTGAAGATGAGCCCGAAAATGCCGATCGGGATCGTGCCGACGATGACGTACCAGCCCATCCGGTAGTCGAGGCTGGAACGCACCGAGCGGTCGACCAGGCCGACGAACCAGGTGCGGACGATCCGCCCGATGTCCTTGGCGAAGTAGATCAGGACGGCGGCCTCGGTGCCGAGCTGGGTCACCGCGGTGAACGAGGCGCCCGCGTCCCGGCCGAAGAAGACGGCCGACGTGATCCGCAGGTGCCCCGACGAGGACACCGGAAGGAACTCGGTCAGTCCCTGGACGAGCCCCAGGACGATGGCCTCGATCCAGGTCACTCGCCGACTCCGGACAGCTCCAGCGCCTCGGCGACGGTACGCAGGGTCTGCACCCCGCTCTCCCGGTCGGCGACGAACAACGACACCGACAGTGTGGTCACGCCCGCGGCGGCGTACTCCCGCATCCGCTCGGCGATGCGCTCCTTCGGGCCGAGCAGCGAGGTGCGGTCGATGAACTCCATCGGCACGGCGGCGGCCGCGTCGCGCTGCCGCTTGGCCAGGTAGAGGTCCTGCACCTCGCGGGCCGCGTCGCCGTAGCCCATCCGGGTGGCGAGCTGGTTGTAGAAGTTCTGTTTGCGACTGCCCATGCCGCCCATGTAGAGCGCGGCGTACCAGCGCACCAGTTCGGCGCAGGTGGCGATGTCGTCGCCGACCACCACCGGCACGGACGGCACCACGTCGAAGCCGGCCAGTTCCCTGCCCGCCGCCGCGCGGCCGGACCGCACCGAGGCGAGGTGCTCCTCGGCGAACTCCGGGGAGTAGAAGACGGCCAGCCAGCCGTCGGCGATCTCGCCGGCCAGCTCCAGGTTCTTCGGGCCGACGGCGGCCAGGTAGATCGGGATGTGCTCGCGCGGCGGGTGGAAGCCCAGCCGCAGCGCCTTGCCGGGGCCGTCGGGCAGCGGCAGCGTGTAGTGCTCGCCGTCGTACGCGACCTCCTTGCGGGCCACCGCCAGCTTGACGATGTCGACGTACTCCCGGGTGCGGGCCAGCGGCTTGGCGAACCGCACGCCGTGCCAGCCCTCGGAGACCTGCGGGCCGGACACGCCCAGGCCGAGCCGGAACCGGCCGCCGGAGAGCGTGTCGATGGTCGCGGCGGTCATCGCGGTCATCGCCGGGGTACGGGCCGGGATCTGCATGACCGCGGAGCCCACGTCGATGCGCTCCGTCTGCCCGGCGATCCAGGCCAGCATGCTCGGCGAGTCCGAGCCGTACGCCTCCGCGGCCCACACCACCGAGTAGCCGAGCCGGTCCGCCTCCTGGGCCAACGCCAGGTGGTCGAACGGCGTGCTCCACGCCGTTTGGTATCCGAGGTTGAGCCCGAGTCGCACTGATCCTCCCACCGTCCGCACCACAGGTCGCATCAGGTTACGCAATGAGCGTGGCACCCTCGACGTCCGGCTCGCCCCGAACACGTCACACCGGTTGAGGACGCGCGGGAAGTTGACTGCGGCGAGGATATCCGTGACGCCGGGTTCGAAATAAGGTTCACCCCATGCAACAGCGACCGCTCGGCCGAAGCGGGCTGGCGGTATCGCGGCTCGCGCTCGGCACCATGACCTGGGGACGGGACACCGACGCCGACGACGCGGCAGCCCAGCTGAAGAGTTACCTCGACGCGGGCGGGAACCTGGTCGACACCGCCGACGTGTACGCCGACGGCGACGCCGAGTCGGTGATCGGCTCGCTGCTGGGCAGCCTGGTGGACCGCGACGAGCTGCTGATCGCCACCAAGGCGGGCCTGCGGCCGGGCAGCCGCCGCCGGGACGGCTCGCGCGGGCACCTGCTGCGCACGCTGGACGCCTCGCTACGCCGCCTGGGCACCGACCACGTCGACCTGTGGCAGGTGCACGGGTACGACCCGCACACCCCGCTGGAGGAGACGCTCTCGGCCCTGGACCACGCGGTGTCCAGCGGGAAGGCCCGCTACGTGGGGGTGTCGAACTTCTCCGGCTGGCAGACCGCCCGGGCCGCCGCCTGGCAGGCCGCGTGGCCGGGGCGCGCGCCGGTGGTCGCCGCGCAGGTGGAGTACTCGCTGCTGGAGCGCGGCGTGGAGCGGGAGGTGCTGCCCGCCTGCGCCGGGATGGGGCTGGGCGTGCTGCCCTGGTCGCCACTGGGCCGGGGCGTGCTCACCGGCAAGTACCGCAACGGCCGCCCGGCCGACTCGCGGGCGGTGTCGCCGCACTTCGAGCGTTTCGTCGCGACGTACCTGGAGCCGCGCTGCTCCAGCATCGTGGAGGCGGTCGCCATCGCGGCCGGCGGGCTCGGCGTGTCGCCGCTGGAGGTGGCGCTGGCCTGGGTCCGGGACCGGCCCGGCGTGACCGCGCCGATCCTGGGCGCCCGGACCGTCGGGCAGTTGCTCGGCGCGTTGCAGGTGGAGCGGATGACGCTGCCGGCGGAGATCGTCACGGCGCTGGACGACGTGTCGGCGGCGCCGGTGGGCTACCCGGAGCGCGACGGCTGAGCGGCGCGAGGGCGATCCGGGTCACCCGCCGGGGGTGGCGGAGGGCCCGCGACCTGGGCAGCATAGGGGCATGGACTACGAATACGCGCCGCTGCGGTTGCCCTCGAACGTCGATCGGCTGACCGCCACGGCGCAGCTGGCGATCCAGGCCGAGTTCTCCGGCTGGGAGCTGGCCCGGGTGCGGCTCTACCGGGACGGCACGCGGCAGGTGGTGCTGCGGCGCCGCCTGGCCAACCAGTCGCAGCCGGGCCTGTCGTACTGACACCGGGCCCGGTCCCCGGGGCCGCGCGACGCGGCGCCGCCCCGGGGACGCGTACGGCCTAGTGCGCGTGGTCGTGCTCCTCGTCGAGCTCCATGAACGGGTGCTCGTCGAGCCGGCCGACCAGCCGGTCGTCGGCGGCCGGCTGGAACGGGCCGACCGGGTCGTCGTCGTCGAACGACTCCAGGTCGACGGGGGTGCCGACCTCGCTGACCATCACCACACCGTCCAGCGGCTCCAGCTCCGGCACGTCGAGCGCGGACAGCGAGCCGTCGCCGCTCTGCAGCAGCTCCAGCACCGCCTCGCCGACTCCCTCCACCGGCGCCGGCTCGTCCTCCTCCGGGGTGCCCTCCCGGCGGGCCGCCTCGGCCGCGCGCAGCAGCGCGGCGACGCTCGGCACCCGGTAGTCACGTCGCTGCCGCACCGAGATGACCCGCGGGTGCGGGTCGGTGGGCTCGCCACCCTCGACGGCGCCGAAGCGCTCGTCGGCCTCGTCCGGGTCGATCGAGTCCACGTCCCAGGGCGTCACCTCGCCGAACGCGTCGAGCAGCTGCTCGTCGTAGGCGAACGAGGCGTTGTTCAACGCGACGTACGCCTGCCAGACGGCGTCGTCGTCGATCCGGCCCTGGGCGGCCCGGACGGCGGCCAGGTGGGCGCGGGCCGCGTCGATCACCCGCTCGAGGGCGGCGTCCAGCTCACCGTGCTGGTCGGTCATGTGTGGCAGTCCCTTCGCGATGGGGGGAGGTTCCGCGCCGGCGGCGCCGCGGCGGGCGCGGTCAGCAGGTACGGAGGAAGCGGTCCAGAACCCGCACGCCGAACTGTAGTCCGTCCAGCGGAACCCGCTCGTCGATGCCGTGGAACAGGCCGGAGAAATTGAGGTCGGCGGGCAGCCGCAGCGGCGCGAACCCGAAGCAGCGGATGCCGAGCTGGGAGAACGCCTTGGCGTCGGTGCCGCCGGAGAGCATGTACGGCACCGGGTGCGCGCCCGGGTCCTCGGCGCGCAGTGCCTCGGACATCCGCGCCACCAGGTCGCCGTCGAACGTGGTCTCCAGGGCCGGCTGGCGCTGGACGTACTCGATGGCGATGTCCGGCCCGACCAGCTCGCGTAGCTGCCGTTCCAGCTCCTCGCTCTGGCCCGGCAGGCTGCGGCAGTCGATGGTGGCGGTGGCCCGGCCGGGGATGACGTTGTCCTTGTAGCCGGCGGCGAGCCGGGTCGGGTTGGCGGTGTTGCGGATCGTCGCGCCGATGATGTTGGCGATCGGGCCGAGCTTGGCGATCGCGGTCTCCGGGTCGTCCGGGTCGATCTCGATGCCGAGCACGTCGGCGACCTCGGCCAGGAACGCCCGTACGGTGTCGGTCATCACCACCGGGAAGCGGTGCCGGCCGATCCGGGCGACCGCCTCGGCGAGCGCGGTGACGGCGTTGTCGTCGTGCACCATCGAGCCGTGGCCGGGCCGGCCCCTGGCGTGCAGGCGCAGCCAGTCGATGCCCTTCTCGGCGGTCTCGATCAGGTAGAGGCGGCGCTGCTCGTCGACCGAGTAGGAGAAGCCGCCGACCTCGCCGATCGCCTCGGTGCAGCCGTCGAACAGGTCGCGGTGGCGCCGGGTGAGGAAGTGCGCGCCGTAGTCGCTGCCGGCCTCCTCGTCGGCGGTGAACGCGAGCACGACGTCGCGCCGGGGACGGACGCCGGTGCGCTGCCAGTCACGGACCACCGCCAGCACCATCGCGTCGAAGTCCTTCATGTCGATCGCGCCGCGGCCCCACAGGTAGCCGTCGCGGATCTCGCCGGAGAACGGGTGCACCGACCACTCGTCCGGGTCGGCGGGCACCACGTCGAGGTGCCCGTGCACGAGCAGCGCGTCGCGGCCCGGCTCGGTGCCGGGGATGCGGGCGACCAGGTTGGCCCGGCCGGGCGCGGACTCGTGGATCTCGGCGTCGACGCCGACCTCGGCGAGTTTCTCCGCCACGTACTCGGCGGCCCGCCGTTCCCCCACGCTCGTGTCGTTGTCGCCGGTGTTCGTGGTGTCGATGCGCAGCAGGTCGCGGCAGAGGTCGACGACCTCGTCGGTGGCGTCGGGTCGGGCGGGGGCGGCGTCGCTCGTCATCGCTTCCTTATACCAGCAGGTGAGGTGGCCGGGGAGCGGTGGTGCTCCGGCGGCGGTTTCGCGGGTCGTCCGGCCGGGTACCGCCGGACCGCCCGGACATCGACTCCGGCCGTCACGAGGAGGGCACCATGACCGTCCCCCTGCCGCCGCTGCCGCCCGCCGCCGACGACGCGTACCGGCCGGGTGGGCGCAGCGTCGCCGACCTCGTGGACACCGAGCACCGGGCGCTGCTGGGGCTGGCCGACCGGGTCACCGACCCGGCGCTGGACGCGGCCGGTCGGGGCGAGGTGCTCGACGTGCTGACCGCCGCGGTGTCCCGGCACCTGTCCGCCGAGGAGCAGTACCTGTTCCCGGCGGCCCGCGCCGCGATGCCGGACGCCGCCGAACTGGTGCAGCGGGAGATCGAGGCGGACGCCGGGCTGCTGACCGCGCTCAAGGAGCTGTCCGGCGCGGACGACCCGGCGGTCGCGGACGTGGCCGAGCGGGTGCGGTGCCACGTCAGCCGTGTCGCGGCGCTGGTCACGCCGCTGCGGGAGGTGGCCAGCGACGCCGAGCTGATCCGGCTGGGCAACCGGTGGGAGATCGCGGAGGAGGCGGCGCCGACCCGCCCGCACCCCGGCACGCCGGCCACCCCGCCCTGGAACAAGATCGTCGAACCGGCCGTCGGGGTGCTCGACAAGGTGCGCGACGCGGTCACCGGGCGGCGTACCCGGCTGAGCGACCTGGAGCATCGCCGCGAGGGGTGAGCAGATCGACCCTTCCGCGTATCGATTCGTGGTCCTACCGTCACGGTATGGATCTGGAGCTGCGACACCTGCGTGTGGTCTGCGCGATCGCGGAGACGGGGAGCGTCACCAAGGCCGCCTCGGCGCTCGGCCTGGCCCAGCCGGCGCTGACCGCCCAGCTCCAGCGGATCGAACGGGCGCTGGGCGGGCCGTTGTTCGAACGGGACCGCCGCGGCGCCCGCCCCACCGCGCTGGGCGAGCTGGTGCTGGACCGGGCCCGGGTGCTGCTGCCGGCGATGAAGGGCCTGCGGGACGAGGCGGCCCGGATGGCCGGTGCGGGCGATCCGCTGCGCCGGTACCGCTTCGGCGGGGTGAACAGCCCGATCCTGGGCCGGCTGGTGCACCGGCTGGCCGCCGAGCGGCCGGACGCGCAGATCACCACGTACGGCTCGTGGTCGGTGGACGAGCTGGCGCAGATGGTGGCCGGTGGCCGCCTCGACTTCGCGCTGACCGGCGTGTGCGGCGACTCGACGCCGTCGGCGGGGTTCGGGCTGAGCTGGCGGGAGGTGGCGGTCGAGCCGATCTGCGTGCTGCTGCCGCAGACCCACCCGCTGGCCGGCCGCGCCGAGGTCGACCTGGTCGGCCTGCGGCGCGAGCGGTGGGTGGCCGCGCCGGGCGACGGCTGCTTCGGCGACTGCTTCGCCGCCGCCTGCGCCCGCTCGGGCTTCACCCCGAAGAAGGTGTACGAGGCGGACGTGCGGGCCGCGCTGGACCTGGTGGACGCGGGCGAGGCGGTGGCGTTGTGCCAGGCCACGTTCCGTCCGGTGGCCGGACTGGTCACCCGCCGGCTGGCCGGTACGCCGCTGCGCTGGCGGCTGCTGCTGGGCTGGCATCCGGACGTGCCGGCCGCGGCGGTGGCCGAGCCGGTGCTGTCGGCGGCGGTCGCGGCGTACACGGACGCGCTGGCGAACCATCCGGAATACCTGGGCTGGCTGCTGGCGCACCCGGAGTTCGGCGTGCAGCCCAACGGCTCGGGCGGGGTGCGAATCGCCTGAACCCGGGTATCACCGGCGACATGACTGATCTGTATCCGGCCGCCGACCAGCGGGAGCTGCTGCGCCAGGCGGCCACCACGCACACCACCGCCGCAGCCGAGGTGGAGGCGTTCCTGCGCCGGTTGCCGGAGACGCCGGGTCCGGCCGACGTGACCGAGTACGCCAACCTGCTCAGCCGCGAGGAACGCGCCCGGGCCGACCGGCAGGCCGCGGCGGACGCGGCCGGGCTGCGGCTGCCCAGCCTGGAGTCGGAGTAGCGGGCGGCGCCCGGGCGGGTGGTCCGCCCGGGCGCCGCCGCAGGAACTCAGCGTTCGACGAGCACGTCGTGCCCGAGGTCGAGCAGGGCGTGGCGCCACTCGTCGTCGGCGTTGCCCCGGCGTGGCCGCTGCGCGGTCAGCTCCCGGATCCGGCTGATCGCCTCCCGCATCACCTCGATGTCCTCCGGCGTGAGGTCCACCTTGCGCTTGCGCAGCACGGCGAGGATCTGCCGGCCGGGCTCGGGCAGGTCGAGGTCCGGGCCGGGCCCGAACGCCTCCTCCCCCGAGCCGCGGGTCAGCAGCCACTGCCGCAGCGTCTCGGAGGGCACGTTCACCTCGGCGTGGAAGTCGTCCCAGATCACCTCGACCTCGGGGTCGAGTCGCGCCTCGCGTACCATCACGCCTCCTCTCCCGGCGGCGGCCCGGGTGCCGGCTCGCCCTCGTTCGGTGTGTGCTGCTGCAGGCCCTCCGGCGGCACCCGGACCCGGGACGGGTTCGCCGTCGGGGCCGCCTCGATCGGTCCGACGGCCCCCGTGTCGTCGCCGGATTCCTCGGGTTCGGTCATGTCCGCCCTCCGGTCCTTCGCTGACGGATTGGTCCGTCCCGGCCGGGACGGACCGGTCATCGGGGATGGGACGTGGTGGCCGGCGTGTAGCCCCGCTCACCTGCGGCGACGTCGAAGACGAGCTTGTCGTCGCGGGTGTCGACGGTGACCTTCTGCCCCGGTGAGACCTGGTGCTCCAGCAGCATCCGGGACAGCCGGTTGTCGACCTCGCGCTGGATCACCCGGCGCAGCGGGCGGGCGCCGAACTCGGGCTGGTAGCCGTGCTCGGCGAGCCAGTCGACGCCGGCGGTGCTGAAGTCGACCTGGATGTCCTGGGCGTGCATGCGGCGGCGGGTCTCCTCCAGCAGCAGGCCGGTGATCTGGCGCAGCTGCTCGGCCTCCAGCCGCTGGAAGATGATCACCTCGTCGATGCGGTTGAGGAACTCCGGGCGGAAGTTCTCCTGGAGGCGGCGCATCAGCCGGTCCCGCAGCTCGTCGCTCTCCTGCTCGCCGGGGGCGCCGGTGGCGAAGCCGACGGTGCGCTGGGTGCCCGTGATCAGCTCCGAGCCGAGGTTGCTGGTCATGATCAGGACGGTGTTCTTGAAGTTCACGGTCCGGCCCTGGCTGTCGGTGAGCCGCCCGTCGTCGAGCACCTGGAGCAGGATGTTGAACACGTCCGGGTGCGCCTTCTCGATCTCGTCCAGCAGCACCACCGCGTACGGGCGGCGGCGGACCGCCTCGGTGAGCTGACCGGCCTCCTCGTAGCCGACGTACCCGGGCGGGGCGCCGACCAGCCGGCTGACCGTGTGCCGCTCCTGGAACTCGCTCATGTCCACCCGGACCATCCGGTCCGCCTCGCCGAACAGTGCCTCGGCCAGCGCGCGGGCCAGCTCGGTCTTGCCGACGCCGGTGGGGCCGAGGAACAGGAAGCTGCCCATCGGCCGGTTCGGGTCGGCCAGGCCGGTACGGGACCGGCGTACCGCCTCGGCGACGACGCTGACCGCGTCGTCCTGGCCGATCACCTTCTCGTGCAGGTGCCCCTCCAGGCGCAGCAGCCGGTCGCGTTCCTCCTCGGTGAGCTGGGTGACCGGGATGCCGGTGGCCCGGGAGACCACCTCGGCGATCTCCGTCGGCCCCACCTCGGGCACGTGGTTGGGGCCCTCGTCGCCACGGGCGCGGCGGACCTGGTCCTCCAGTTCGGCGAGCCGGTCACGCAGCGCGGAGGCCCGCTCGTACTGCTCGTCGGAGACCGCCTGCTCCTTGTCCCGCCGCGTCTCGTCGAGCTGCTGCTCCAGCTCGCGTACGTCCTCGGCGGGGGTACGGGTGCGCAGCCGCACCCGGGCGCCGGCCTGGTCGATCAGGTCGATCGCCTTGTCCGGCAGGAACCGGTCGGTGACGTACCGGTCGGACAGCTCACCGGCGGCGACAAGCGCCTCGTCGGTGAACCGGACCTGGTGGTGCGCCTCGTACCGGTCGCGCAGGCCGCGCAGGATCGAGATGGTGTCGTCGACCGTCGGCTCGGGCACCAGCACCGGCTGGAACCGCCGGGCCAGCGCGGCGTCCTTCTCGATGCTGCGCCGGTACTCGTCGAGCGTGGTCGCGCCGATCACCCGCAGCTCGCCGCGCGCCAGGGCGGGCTTGAGCATGTTCGACGCGTCCATGCCGCCCTCGCTGCCGGCGCCGCCCGCGCCGACCAGCGTGTGGATCTCGTCCAGGAAGATGATCAGCTCCTCGCGGTGGGCGCGGATCTCGTCGATCACCTTCTTCAGGCGCTCCTCGAAGTCACCCCGGTAGCGGGTGCCGGCGACCAGGCCGGACAGGTCGAGCTGGATGACCCGCTTGCCGATCAGCGTCTGCGGCACGTCGCCGTCGCAGATCCGCTCGGCCAGACCCTCCACGATCGCGGTCTTGCCGACACCGGCCTCACCGATCAGCACCGGGTTGTTCTTGGTCCGCCGGGACAGGATCTCCACGGCCTGCTCGATCTCGTCGGCCCGGCCGATCACGGGGTCGATCTGGTCCATCCGGGCCAGCTCGGTGAGGTCCTGGCCGTACTGGTCGAGCGTCGGGGTGCCCCGGTCCGGGCGCGGGACGTTCGACGCGCCGCGCTCGGCGCTGGCCGCCTGCAACGACTCGGGCTGGATCCGGCCGGCGGCGAGCATCCGGCCGGCCGGCGACTCGGGGTTCAGCGGCAGCGCCATCAGGATGTGCTCGGGGCCGATGTAGTTGGCGCCCATCGCGCGGGACAGCTGGTGCGCGTCCAGCAGCGCCCGTTTCGCGGCCGGGGTCAGCGACAGGTTCGGCGGCACCTCGCCCCGCGACGCGCCCTCACCCGGCCCGCCCAGCGCGCCCAGCAGCGCCTCCGGGTCGGCGCCGGCCCGGCGGACCAGGTCGCGCAGCGGCTCGCGCTGCAACGCCGCCCAGAGCAGGTGGTCGGTGTCCAGGTCGTTGCTGTGCTTCTGGGCGGCACGGCGGGCCGCGTCGGCGAGCATCTCCCGGGCGTCGGCGGTCATCAGGCGCGTGATGTCGACCCGGTGCGCCGGCCGGCGTCCCCCCTCGCCCCGGCCGAAGTATCGGGCCAGGAACTCGTCCCAGGGGTCGTTGCCGAAGTCACCCGGTCCCATCATCTCGTCCTCCGCAGTCAGTCGGCACGACCGGCGCCCGGCACGCGCGGCACGGTCGGCGGTGGCTACCCGGCGGTCGGCGCGACAAACGCGACCGGATGGCAGGCTGGGGGCATGAAGAGCAGACCGCTGTTGATCGTGGACGGCGCGAACGTGGTGGGCTCGCGCCCGGACGGGTGGTGGCGGGACCGGGCCGGCGCGGCCGTCCGGCTGCGCGACGCGCTGGCGCCCGTCGGCGAGGCGGGCGTGCCGCCGGAGCTGCCGCCACCGGTGCAGGTGGTGCTGGTGGTGGAGGGCGCGGCCCGGCACGTGGCGCCCGCGCCCGGTGTGGAGGTGGTCTCCGCGCCCGGCTCCGGCGACGACACGATGGTCGAGCTGGTCGCCGCCGCGCCGGATCGGCGGCGGGTCGTGGTGACCGCCGACCGGGAACTGCGCGGGCGGGTGACCGCGCTCGGCGCGGAGGTACGCGGCCCGCGCTGGCTGGTCCGCTAGGTCACCCGGTCCCGCCGGCGGGACCGAGGCATCCGCCGACGGGACCAGCGGCGCGGTCTTCGCGCACGTCAGGGCCGGAACCGGACACCGGGGCCGCAACGCCGCGAGGGTGGATGTTCGCCCACCCGCCGCCATGGGTTGTAATGGAGATCTCTTCCGCCCCCAGGAGGTCCCCGTGGCGAGCGTCGCCGAGCTGAAGGCCGCCATCGATGTCGCTCTCCAGCAGATCGGTGACGGCCAGACAGCGGTGCAGGCAGCCGGCGAGAAGCTGGCCGAGGCGCAGCAGACGCTGGCCGGCGCGCTGGAGGGCAGCGGCCACGAGACGGTCGAGGCGGCCCAGGCCTCGCTGACACAGGCCGGCCAGGAACTGGAGGAGTGTCTGGCCGCGACACTGGTCGCGGTGGAGCAGGCACAGCTCTACGTCGCGACGCTCTGAGGCCGGCCGTGTCCATCGTCGAGGACATCGGCGCGCAGGTGCGCGCCGCCGCCGAGGAACTGCCCCTCGCCCAGCTCGCCGCCGCGCTGGAGAAGCTCGGCCAGGCGCAGGAGCGGCTGCGCTGGGTGCGCCAGGAGTCGTCCGACCCGATGGGGGTGCCGGAACTGTCCTCGGCCACCGAGCACGCCGAGACCGCCGGCTACGCGCTGCGCGTGGCGCAGGAGCAGCTCACCGCGTACCTGGCCGCGATCGGGCTGGCCGCCGACGGCGCGCGGCCGGCGCCGCCGGGCGAACGACCGCCCCGGCACGACACGCCACGCGGCGAGGAACCACCGGCGGCCGGCCCGGCCGCCGAGCCGGGCGAGCAGCCGGCGGTGCGCCGCTGGTGGGCGGTGCGGGTGGCGGAGCTGACCGGCGGCCGGGAGGGCGCGCCGGACGAGCCGGACGAGCGCGTCGGGGACGCCCACGAGCTGCTGCGCCGGGTGGTCGCCGGGATCCGCTCCGGCGACCGGGACCGGCTGCACCGCGAGCTGCGCCGGGCGCACGCCGACGTGGGGCTGGGGCTGGCCGCGATCACCCCGCCGCTGCTGCGCGAGCTGGCCGGTGAGCTGCTCGGTCATCCGCCCCGCGCGGACGACCTGCCCCGGCTGCGCGGCGCGCTGGACTCCCGGGTCCGCGACCTGCTGCCCGGGCTGCCGCGCCCGGTGCTGGACACGCTGCTGACCCGGGTGTGCCGGATGCCCCCGCCGCGCCGCGACGACGACGCGGAGCAGCCGCACGCGGCCGACCCGGCGGTCACCGCGGGCGTGCTCACCGGCGTGCTGCTGGACCGGCTCGGCCGGGACCTGCCCAAGGACACCGACGATCGGGAGTCGTCCCGTGGCTGACGTCCGCGTTCGACTGGTGACGCGGGTCCGGGGGATGCTCTCCGAGGCCCTGGGCGCCACCCGTACCCGGCTCACCGCCGCCGAGGCCGAGCTGGCCGCCGGGCGGGACCGGTTGGACCGTACCCGAAGGGCCGCCGCCGCCGTGCCCGCCCGGGTGGGCGCCGCCCGCGACCGGCGCCTGGCCGAGATCGACGCCCGGCACACCACCCGCCTCACCGAGCTGGCCCGCCGGGCCGCCGCCGCGGCACAGCGGGAGGCGCCGGGCGCGGCGTCCGCGCCCTGGGACCGCTGGCAGGTTACGCCCGCCGGCCGGTCCGAGCCGCCCGGCGCGTTGCGCGTCGGCACGGTACGCCTCGACGGCGCCGAACCGGTGCCGGCGCTGGTTCCGCTCCTGGACGCCGGGCACGCGCACCTGGCCGGCGGCGACCGGGACGGGCTCGCCGCCGTGGTACCCGCGCTGCTGCTGCGCTCGGTCGGCCGGGCCGACCCGGGCGCGGTGCGGCTGCACGGGTACGACCCGGAACACCTGGGCGGCGGCCTGGCCGGGTTCGCGCCGCTCGGCACGGCCGGGCTGCTCACGTTCGTCGGACCGGGCGGACTTGGCCGGCTGCTCGACGACCTGGTGGAGCAGATCCGCCGGATCAACGCCACTGTGCTCGCCGGTGAGTACGGCTCACTGCGTGAGCTGGCCGCCGCCACCGGACGCCGCCCGGAGCCGTGGCGGGTGGCGGTGCTGCTCGGCGGCGACGAGCTGTCCCGGCACGAACGCGGCCAGCTCGACCGGGTGGTCCGCACCGGAGCGGCCTGCGGCGTGCACCTGGTGGTGCGCGGCGTCGACCTGCCCGACGACCCGACCGTCACCCGGATCACCGTGGAGCGCGACGACGCCCGGGTGGCCGGGCTGCCGGTGGTGCTCGACGCGCCGCCGCCGCCCGCGCTGGTCACCGAGACGTGCCGCACCGTCGCCTCCCGGGTGGCCGCCGGCCCGCCGCCGACGCCGTTCACCGACCTGCTCCCGCCGCCGCAGGAGTACTGGCGGGAGGACTCGGCGCACGGGCTCAGCGCGCCGGTCGGCGAGGGCCCGCACGGGCGGCAGGTGCTGCTCACGCTCGGCGACTACCCGCCGCACGCGTTGATCGGCGGCCCGTCCGGCACCGGCAAGACGAACCTGATCTTCGCCTGGATCGGTGCGCTCGCCGCCCGCTACTCCCCCGCCGAGCTGGAGTTCTATCTGCTGGACTTCAAGGAGGGCGTGTCGTTCGCCCGGTTCGCGCAGGGCCGGCGCGACCCGAGCTGGCTGCCGCACATGCGGCTGGTCGGCATCAACGTCAACACAGACCGGGAGTTCGGGCTGGCGCTGCTGCGCTTCCTCGCCGAGGAGCTGCGCCGCCGCGCCGACGCGGCGAAGAAGCACGAGGTCACCAAGCTGGCCGAGCTGCGCGCGGTGGACCCGGACGGGCACTGGCCGCGCATCGTGGCGGTGGTCGACGAGTTCCAGGCGCTGCTCGCCGGCCGGGACGTGGTCGCCCGGGAGGCCGCCGACCTGCTGGAGGACCTGGCCCGGCGGGGCCGGTCGCAGGGCATCCACCTGGTGCTGGCCTCGCAGGACGTGCGCGGTATCGAGGCGCTGTGGGGGCGGCCCGCGCTCGTCGCCCAGTTCACGCTGCGGATCGCGCTGCCGAAGGCGCTGCGCATCCTGGCCGAGCGCAACGACGCGGCGCAGTCGCTGCCCCGCCACCACGCGGTGATCAACGCCGAGTCGGGCCTGGCCGAGGGGAACGAGGTGGCCCGGATCCCGTCGGCGAGCGACTGGGAGACGTGGAGCGAGCTTCAGCACCGGCTGTGGCGGATGCGCCCGCAGGACGCCGCGCCGGCCCGGCTGTTCGACGGCGACGCGATCCCGGGCCTGGCCGACGCGCCGGACTTCCGGGCGCTGACCGCGCCGGAGCAGGGCGTGCCGCGCAGCCCGGTGGCGCTGCTCGGCGAGATCATCGACGTGCAGGCCCGCTCGGCGGCGCTGCGGCTGCCCCGCGCTCCCGGCCGCAACCTGGCCGTGCTGGGCACCCGGGTGGACGAGGCGTGCGCGGTGCTCGACGCCGCCGCCCGGTCGCTGGCCCGGCAGTACCGGCCCGGCACCGCCCGGTTCTCCATCGCCTGCCTGGACCCGGACGCCGACCCGGCCGCCCGCGCCCTGTACGAGGACCTGGCCGGCGACGCCTCCTGGTACGACGAGGAGACGGTGCCGGAGCTGATGGCCGAGGCGGGTGACGGACTCGGTGCGCCGGGTGCGGTGCGTACCCCGCACTTCCTGCTGCTGTACGCGGTGGACGCGGCCGCCGCGGCGCTGGCCGGCAAGGCCGGTACGCGCACCGGGCTGGAGCAGTTGCGCCGGATCCTGCACGACGGGCCGGAACGGCGTACCCACGTGCTGGCGTGGTGGCGCGGGGTGGCCCGGATGCGCGTCGACCTGGGCGGCGCGGGCGCGCGCACCGACCAGATCGGCGCCTGGGTGGCGCTGGACGTGCAGGGCGGTGAGCTGGGCTCGTCGCTCTATCCGGGCAGCGGCGGGCCGGACTGGTATCCCCGGCCGTGGCGCGGTCTCTACTTCGACCGGGCGGTGCACCGCACCGGACAGGTGATCATCCCTTATGGTCCGTCCCGATGAACGAACCGGTTGCCAGTGAGACGTACGACGCGCAGATCCGCCGGCTCGCCGAGCTGACCGCCCGGGTGTCCGCCCAGCGGGCCGAGGCGCACACCTGGTACGCCCAGCAGGTGGCCGCCGCCGACCGGGCGGTCGCCGAGGCCACCGAGCAGGTGCGGCAGGCCGAGGCGGAGGTGGCCGAGGCGTATCGGCTGGTGGAACGCGTCGACGGCGAGGTCACGCACCTGTGGGCGCAGCTGCGGGCCCGGCTCGGCACGGGCGCCCGGCGGCTGGGTGACCCGCCCGGCCCGGTGCACGGCACCGCCGGTGACCCGGTGCCGCTGCTGCGAACGGTCCGGGAGCTGCTGGAGCGCACCGGTGCGCCGGGCGAGCTGCCCGGCTCGGTGAACCCGCTGCTGGTCGCGTGCGGCATCGGCGGGGCGCTGGTGGCGTACGCGCTGGGGGTGGGGGCGCGGGCGCTCGCCGCCGGTTCCAGCGGTGACCTGGCGGTGGGCCTGCCGGTGCTGGCCCTGGTGGTGACGCTGCTCGGCCCGGTGATCGGGCTGGTGCCGGCCCGGCTGCTGGCCGACCGCCGCCACGCGGTCCTGACCCCGCGCCCGATGATCCTGGTGGCCGCCTCCGGCCTGGTCACGACCCTGCTCCTGCTGACGGTGACCTACACCCGCTGACCCCCTGACCCGCCCGCCGGCTCCCCCCGGCGCCGATCGTGAGGTCGGCGGCCCACAGCCGGTCGGCCCCACGGTCGCGCCCGGGTCAGGCGGGGGTCAGGACCGCCTCCTTGAGCAGGCGGCGGGCCAGGGTCAGGCGGTCGGCGTCGTCGTCCAGGCCGGGCAGGTCGCCCACCCGGGTCACCTCTCCGTTCAGCAGCGCGCGCAGCGCCGCCTCGCAGGTGCCGGGGAGCGTGAGCGTCCGGTCGGGCACGCGCAGCGTGACCCGCCCGTCGGTGGCGGGGGCGAGCTGCCAGCGCAGGCCGCCGCGCACCGCGACCTCGCTGTCCGCGGTCAGCCGGGCCAGCGCCTGCGCCTGCGCCAGGGGCCGGATCGGCGCGGGCCGGGAGGCCGGCCAGACCCGGGCGCGCAGCCGGCCGGCCACCGCAGCCGGATCGGCCCGCAGCAGCCAGTCGCGCAACGCCTCGACGGTCTCGGTCAGCTCCGGCTCGATCGCGTCCGGGTCGGCCAGGTCGAGCCCGAACGGCAGGCTCGCGCGCAGCCGCGCGTCCTCGGCGGCGAGCGCGAGCAGTTCCTCGACCACTGCGTACCGGGTCAGCGCCCGGACACCCACGGTCAGGTGCAGCGAGCTGGACTCCTGGGCCTGTGCGCTGTGCAGCCAGCCGCGCGGCAGGTAGAGCGCGTCGCCCGGTTCGAGCACGACGTCCAGCGCCGGTCGCCCGTCGGCGGTCGCGGACACCTCGTCGGCCCGGCCGCCCCAGGGCTGGCGCTCCAGCGGGTCGGCCAGCACCGGCGGGTGGATCCGCCAGTGCTTGCGCCCGTCCACCTGGAGCACGAACACGTCGTGGGTGTCGTAGTGGGTGGCGAAGCCCTGACTGCCGGCCGGAGTCAGGTAGGCGTTCACCTGCAACGGCTGGGCCAGCGCGGTGCCCAGGTCGCGGGCGAAGCCGACGAGCGCCGGCCAGGTGCGGTGCAGACCCTGCAGCACCAGCGTCGCACCGTCGGCGTACAGCGCCAGCACCTTCTCGTCGAGGACCTGGTCGCCGATCTCGGCGCCCGCGCCACCGCCGCCGGTGTAGTGCGCCGCCGGCACCAGCTGGCCGTCCTTCGCGACCCGCAGGAACGGGGTACGCAGGCCGCGGCGGCTGAGCAGCTCGTCGGCGTCGGCGGGGCTGAGCAGGTCGGCGAAGCCGTCCGGGTTGGGCAGTTCGGCGGCGCGGGACAGCAGCGGGCTGCGCCCCCAGTGGTCGGCGGCGAACTTGGCCGGCTCCACCGCCACGCACCGGGCCAGTGCCTCGGTCGCGGCGAACGGAACCGCCGGGCGGCCGTGGCCACCCGGCGGGTCGACGTGCGTGGTGCTCATGTGTCAGGCGCTGCCGTCGGCGCCGCCGTCGTGCTGACCGGGGGTCGCGCCGCCGTCAGCCGGACCCTCGGCCCCGCCGTCCGCGCCACCGTCGTGCTGACCGGGGGTCGCGCCGCCGTCAGCCGGACCCTCGGCCCCGCCGTCCGCGCCACCGTCGTGCTGGCCCGGGGTCGCGCCGCCGTCAGCCGGACCCTCGGCCCCGCCGTCCGCGCCACCGTCGTGCTGGCCCGGGGTGGCACCGCCGTCGGCCGGGCCCTCCAGGCCGCTGCCGCCGCTGCTCTGGATGTCGTCGTCGTTCAATGCCATGGGTGCTCCCTCGGTGTGCCGCCCCGCGTGGTGCCGGGGTCCGTGTGCAGCGGGTGGTACCCCACACCCGATCTTCTCTAACCACACCGTAGACGCCCGGGCCTCGTCGTACGGACGGTTCGCGGGCAAGCTGCCGGAACGGGCGGACGCCAGCTCGGTGCTGACCGACAACTTCCGGGCGACCTGGGACGGCGCGTACGCGCTGAACCAGGCCGACCACATCGCCTGCGGCCGGGCCACGATGGACGCGGTCTGCGACGCCGGCAACCGGACCGGGGCGTGGCGTCGCTGCGGGCACACGGGGCGTACCTGGGCGCGGCGATGTTCCTGGTCGCCACGTCGGGCTGGCAGCACCGGAACTGGCCGGGAGCGGTTCCACCCGGCCGGGCGGCCGGTGTCCCGGACGCCCGTGGCCCGCCCCGCCGAGGGGGCGGGACGGGCCGGTCCCGTGCCGGATCAGGGAATCATCTGACGCAGGTCACGCGGCATCGTGGCCTTCACGTCCTCCCACTCGCCCTGGGTGACGTGCCGGCGCAGCGTGTCCAGCACGACCTGCACCACCCGCTGCGCGCCGCCCTGGACGTCGTACGGGAAGCCCTGGCGCACCTCGTACAGGAAGTCGTCGCGGTTGAGCTTGATCGGCACGTTCTCCGGCTGCCAGCCGTCGAAGTAGATCCCGCGCACCAGCACCGGCAACTGCTGGGCGAACTCGGCGCTCTCCTGCACCGGCAGCCGGTCCCGCAGCAGGTGCAGGACGGTACGCAGCGCGGCGTAGGACTGGTTGCGCTGTTCCTTCGGCCAGCCGTACGCGGACTCGATCTCCTTGAGCATCACGTTCGTCTTGTCCAGCGAGGATTCGAACGCGGACAACAGCTGTTCGGCCATCGGGCTCACCCCCGTGCTTCGGTCTCCCAGCGTCGGTCGTCGGCGCGGCGCGGCGGACCGCTGGGGCCCCGCCACAGCCGGGTCGGGCTGAACCGGCCGGGTCGTTCGCCCCGCCGTGGCGCCTCGGAGCTGCCGACCACGTGCAGTACGCCACCGCGGCGCCGGTCCGCCACCACCCGTACCGTCATGACCCACCTCCTCGTCGCGGCGCCCGAACCGGCGCCCACACTCCATGCTGCGGCGGGGGCGGGTGAGCGGGCCTCACCCGCACCGGGTGAGACGCTCAGGCGTCCAGCAGGCCGGCGAGTGTGGTGGCGTTGCGCTGCGCGTAGTCCTGGTAGCAGTTGTTCATCAGCACGTGCGTCCGCTCGGCCCGGCCGGCCAGCTCGCGCAGCTTCGGCGCCCAGTCGCGCAGCTCCCGCTCGGAGTAGTCGTAGCCGAACTTCTCGTGGATGTCCTTGCTGGTCCACTTGTCGCTGTGCCCGTGGAACCGGACCACCGCGAGGTCGGCGGTGGCCGCCAGCACCGGAGGGATGGACGACCTGTGTCCCTGCGGCATGTCCACGCAGACGAACGGCAGCTCGTGCTCGCGCAGGAACCCGAGCGTCTCCTCGGCGTTGTCGCCGTCGAACCAGGAGGCGTGCCGGAACTCGACGACCGGGCGCAGCGGCGCGCACCGCCGCTGCACCTCCAGCAGGTACTGCTTGTTGGCCCGCTTGATGGTGAACCAGGGCGGGAACTGGAACAGCAACGCGCCCAGCTTGCCGGCCTCGACGAGCGGGTCGAGGGCGGACAGGAACCGGGTCCAGACCTCCTCGTACGCCTGCGCGGGCAGGTCGTCCGGGTAGACGTTGCGCTTGTCGGTCTCCGGGCGCAGGTCCTTGTAGAGGGCGGAGACGCGCGTGGGGTGGCCGGTCAGCAGGCTGAATGCCTTGACGTTGAACGTGAACCCGGCCGGGGTGCGTTCGGCCCACAGCCGGGCCGTCCGCTCGGCCGGCGGCGAGTAGTAGGTGGCGTCCACCTCGACCAGCGGGAACTGCCGGGCGTAGTAGGACAGCCGTTTCTCCGGCGTGTCGGCGCCCGCCGGGTACCAGCCGGAGTCGAGCAGGGTCCGGTCGGTCCACGAGGCGGTGCCCACCTTGATCTCACCCATGGGGACAGTCCACCGCGTCGGAGGACCGACCGGCAACCGGAACGGCGTTCAGGCCGCCCGCCGCTCCCGGGTCTGCTTGCAGGCCACGCAGGAGGTGGCGGACGGGAAGATCTCCAGCCGCTCCACCGGGATGGGCGCGGTGCAGCCCTCGCAGAAGCCGTAGGTGCCCTCGTCCAGGCGGGTCAGCGCGTGCTCGAACTGCGCCCGCCGGTCCAGGATGGTCCGCAGCAGCGACTGCGCGGTGTCCCGCTCGGCGGTCTTGGTGCCGCTGTCGGCCTGGTCGTCGCCGGCGGTGTCGCCGACCTCGACCAGCCGCAGCACCTGGCTCTGCGCCATGGTCTGCTCGTACTCGGCGGTCAGCTCGTCGTACCGCGACCGCAGGGACTGCCGGATCTGGTCGACCTCCGCCTGGGAGCGGCCCGTGGCTGTCGTGTCGTGGACGAGCATCGCTGCCTGCCTTTCCAACGTCCTCATACCGGTCCGGGGCGGCCAGCGCCCCGGACCCGGTCCGACTGTGCGAGCGCGGGCGACGAGATCACCCGTGCTCTGTGAGCCGGGCGATTACCCCCGCCCTCGGCGGGTCAAACCGGCTGTTGCCTGAGTGTTTTCGGTGACTCCGGAACCCCTGGTCAGGTGGCCTCGACCAGCGCTGGACGGCGCGGGTCGTCGGCCCGGACCACCACGTCGGCGAAGGACGCGGGTTCGACCTCACCGGCGTAGCGGGCGAAGGCGGGCAGGGTCCACCGCAGCGCGGGTTCGGTGCGCCGCGCCAGCGCCGCCGGGGAGAGCACGAGGTGGACGGTGACGTCGAACGGCAGCGCGCCGCCGAGCAGCAGCGCGCCGCTGACCAGGACCACCCCGCCGGGGGGCAGGTCCACGTACGCGGCGCGGCTGGCCCGGTCGGCGGCGGCGTCCCACAGCGACGGCAGCAGCCGGCCGGAGCCGTTCGGGCCGGCCGGGTCGAGCACCTCGCGGCGCAGCCCCGGCTCGTCGAGCCAGCCCTCGTAGTAGGCGTCCGGGTTGGTGCGGCCGTGCTCCAGGCGTACCGAGGCGGGACGGAGGAAGTCGTCGGCGCGGACGTGCAGCACCGGCCGGCCGGCGGCGCGCAGCGGGTCGATCAGCGCTTCGGCCAGCGTGTCCGGCGCGGCGGCGGGCGGCCCGTCCACGGCGACCCGCAGCCGGCCGGGCGTCCCGGTGCGGACCAGACGCGCGGCCAGCTCGTCGACGAGCAGGTCGGGACTGATCGGTCGCACGCGCATCGGACCATCGTGCCGCGCGGGCGGGCCGGTCACCACCTGGTCTCCTCCGGGCGGGCGGGTCACCACCTGGTCTCCTCCGGGCGGTCGGGGCTCCGTCCGGCGGCGGTCGTCCGGTGGTGGTCCCGGTGGTCAGCCGGTGCGGTCGATGGTGACCCGGGCGTCGTCGGCGAGCCGGTAGCCGACGCCGTAGACGGTGGTGACGAGCGGGACGTCCACACCGACCTTCCCGCGCAGCCGGCGCACGTGCACGTCGACGGTGCGGACGCCGGCGTGCTCGTACCCCCAGACGGCGTTGAGCAGCTGCAGCCGGGTGAACACCCGGCGCGGGTGGGCGACCAGGTGCAGCAGCAGGTCGAACTCCAGGCGGGTCAGCGGCAGCGGCTCGCCGTCCCGCAGCACCGACCGGGACGACGCGAGGATGTGCAGGGCCGGGATGGTCGGGGCGAGCGGGCGGGCCGGAGCGCGGCCGGCCGGGACGGCGTCGGGGCGGCGCTCGGCCGG
The DNA here is from genome assembly GCF_900091565.1 of Micromonospora marina. Classification (GTDB taxonomy): domain Bacteria; phylum Actinomycetota; class Actinomycetes; order Mycobacteriales; family Micromonosporaceae; genus Micromonospora; species Micromonospora marina. The sequence goes on from NZ_FMCV01000030.1 coordinate 21,595, forward strand.
GACGGTGCCCACGCTGACCACCGCGTCGCCGCGTTCGAGCATCTCGCGGGCGGCGTCGAGGAGCCGGCGGGCGGCCGGGGTGAGCGACTCCTCGCAGGCGAGAGGGATGGTGAGGGTGACGGTGAGCATGGGCGCGGCGGCGGTGTTGGCGGGACGGCGCTGGCCGCCGGGGGGACGTCCGGGGACCGCGGGTTGGGACGTATGCCATCCGGCGCGCGACGAGGCGGGGCTGACCGACATGGTCCTCCTTGGACTGGTCCGGGTATCTCCCCACGGCCCGGGACGCCGCTTCATCGATGCTTCCCGGCGTCTCTGCGAGGGTCAAGGGGCGGCTGCGTTGCATGAATGTGACATTTGACGAACACATCGCAGCCGTGCGCTCGCTCTGCGTGCGAGGCCCGTTGATTACAGCAGAGCACCGATTCGGGATGGTACGGGGGGTCTCCCCGGGGGGTTCACAATGGCGGATCGGCCGGGAACGTGAACGTGGCGCACGTCGGGGACGGGTGCGCCGCGCGCCGGTCCGCCGAGGTCAGGCGTCGTGGCCCACGACGATCGCGGGATCGTCGGCGAGTCGGTGGCCCACGCCGTACACGCTGGTCACCAGCGGCGTGTCCGGCCCGAACTGGCCCGCAGCCGGCGCACGTGCACGTCGACGGTGCGCGCCACCGCGTGCTCGGAGCCCCAGACGCTCGTGAGAAGTTGCCGGCGGGTGAACATCCGGCGGGATGTTCGGCGAGGAACCGCAGCAGGTCGTCATCGATGCGGGCCAGCGGGGTCTCGGCGCCGCCGTGGCGGACGCGCCGGCTGCCGGTGAGGATGCGCACGCCGCCGGGGGCGGGCGCCGCCACGTTGCGCTCGATCACGAACCATCAGGTAGGTGATACCGGATGCTGGGACGAGGGGCGCTCACCGCCGCACCGGCGGCTCCACCTGGTAACCCGGCACCGACGGCCAGCGGACGGTGAGCACCGTGGACTCCCGCTCCGCGTACCAGGAGTGGTCCACGCCCCGGCCCCACACCACGTAGTCGCCGGGCTCGCGCAGCACCACCGTCCGGTCCGGCAACTCGATCCGGAACGCGCCGCTGATCAGCACCAGCAGGGCGGTACGCCGCTCACCGGTGGCCCACCGGGACCGGGTCTCCCCCGCCGGGTGCACGCCCCACTTCACCTCCACGTCGGTGCTGTGCCGCACGTCCCCGGCCGGCTTGAAGTGGCCCAGCAGCCAGCCCGCGTCGGTCGCGCCGTCCACCGCCGCGTTGCCCACGTACACCCGATCGTCCATGCGCGCGCCTCCCGTGCCCGGCTGCGCAAGCTACCAGGCGTATCCGGCCACGACGCCATAGCCTGGGCGGATGCCCGACGAACTCGACGACGAGACAATCGCCTTCGCCCACCGGATGTTCGACCTGGCCCGGGCCGGCTCGACCGAGGAGCTGGCGGCCAACGTGGACGCCGGGCTGCCGGTCAACCTCACCAACGCCAAGGGCGACACGCTGCTGATCCTCGCCGCGTACCACGCCCACCCGGACACGGTGGCCGCGCTGCTCGCCCGGGGCGCCGACCCGGCCCGGGTCAACGACCGGGGCCAGACCGCACTCGCCGCGGCGGTGTTCCGGCGCCAGGAGCGGGCGGTCCGCGCGCTGCTCGACGCCGGCGCCGACCCGGACCACGGCGGCCCGTCCGCGGTCGAGACCGCACGGTTCTTCGAGTTGCCCGACATGCTGGCGCTGCTCGGCCGCGCGTGAGCCGCGGGCGGTATACAGGGACGGTGGAGGATCCCGTACCCGAGCAGATGCGAACGGCGGCGGCGGCGTTCCTGGCGGCGCTGGACGAGCCGGCCCGCCACGCCGCCCGGCACACCTTCGACGACGAACCGGCCCGCCGGTGGCTGGAGTACCGGCCCCGGCCCCGGCCCGGCGTCACCCTCGCCGGCCTGGACGTCGACGCCCGCAAGGCCGCGCACCGGCTGCTCGCCACCGCCCTCAGCCCGGCCGCGTACGCGCAGGCCGTAACCGTCATGGCGCTGGAGGAGGTGCTGGACCGGGCCGAGGACTGGCGGCGCGGCCGGCACAGCGGCGACTACTGGGTGGCGGTCTTCGGCGACCCGGCCCGCGACGACTACTGGGCCTGGCGGTTCGAGGGACACCACCTGTCGGTGAGCATGACCGTCGCCGACGACCGGGTCTGCCCCGCGCCGGTCTTCCTCGGCGCCAACCCGGCCACCGTCCGGCACGCCGGGCGCCCGGTCTCCCGGCCGCTGGGCCCCGAGGAGGACCTGGCCCGCGAGCTGCTCGACGCGCTCGGACCGGGCGGCCGGTCCGCCGCGATCATCGCCGACGAGGCGCCCGCCGACATCATCAGCGCCACCCGGGCCACCGCACCGGACCGGCTCGACCCGCTCGGCGTACCCCGGGGGCGGCTGCGGCCGACCGGCCGGGCCCTGCTCGACCGGCTCGTGGCGCTCTACCTGGACCGGCTGCCGCCGGAGCTGGCGGCCCGGGAGGCCGACCGGCTCGACGGCGGCGAGCTGCACTTCGCCTGGGCCGGACCGGTCGAGCCGGGCCGGCGGCACTACTACCGGGTGCAGGGCGAGGACCTGCTGATCGAGTACGACAACACCACCGACGACGGCAACCACGCGCACACCGTGCTGCGCCGCCCGGCCGGTGACTTCGGCGCCGACGTGCTGGCCGCGCACCACGCCGCGGCGCACCGGCCCGGCCCGGTCAACCCCGGCGCGCCTCGATGAGGAAGCGGCGGGCGTGCGCGACGAACGGTCCCTCGGCGCGGATCCGCTCGTCCAGGCGGCGCAGCTCGTCGGTGTAGCGGCCGGCGGTGAAGCCGGGCACCGTCCAGACCACCTTGCGCAGGAACCACACCACCGCGCCGATGTCGTGGAAGACGGTACGCAGCGTGGCCTCGCGCAGGTCGACGACGGTGAGCCCGGCGGCACGCGCGTCGGCAACCGCCGCCTCCGGGTGACGGTGCTCCGGTGGCGGCAGCGGCCCGAGGATCGCCTCGCTCAGCTCCCGTACCGTGCCTGGGCCGATCTGCTGGGACAGGTAGGTGCCGCCGGGGCGCAGCACCCGGGCCACCTCGTCCCACCACGTGTGCACCGGATGACGGCTCACGGCCAGGTCGAAGGCGGCGTTCCGGAACGGCAGCGGCGGCCGGTCGGCCACCCGTACCACAGTCGCGCCGAGCGGGCGCAGGTTGCGCCGGGCCACCGGCACGTTCGGCGGCCACGCCTCGGTGGCGACCAGCAGCGGCGGCGGCGCCGGCACCTCGGCCAGCACCTCTCCCCCGCCGGTGTCGATGTCCAGCGCCGCCGTCACGCCGGCCATCCGGTCGGCCACCCGGCGCGCGTACCCCCAGGGCGGGCGCTCCTCGGTGGCGCGGCCACGCAGCCACTCGAAGCCCCACCCCTCGACCGGTGCCGCCTCGGCCTCGGCCACGAGTTCGGAGAACATGCGGACCATGCCCGCGAGCCTGCCGCCCGGCGGCGGCCGCGGCAACGCATTTCGGCGCAGCCGACGGGCGGTGCTGCCGGTGCCCAGGGCCTGCGCGGCGGAGCCCGCGCCAGCGCCCGACGGACGGCGGCCCGTGGCGCCGGCGGGTCAGAACGGGCGCGGACGCGCGATCTCGACGGTGGACCCGGCGGGCACGCCGCCGACCGGCTCGAAGCCGGTCGGCTCGGTGGCCCGGTCGAACTGCTGCATCAGCCGCGCGCCCAGGGCCACGCCGACCGCGCCGACCGCGAGGGCGACGAGTTCGGCGGCGAGCAGGACGCCCGTCGCGCCACGCTGCGGCGCGCTCGCCCGGATCAGGCAGGACAGCAGGAACAGCGCCGCCATCACGGCGTTGACGAGGTTGAACGCCAGGACGGTCCGGCTGGTGCGCCCGGTGCGGACGTCCCACAGGTCGACCAGACCGGCGACCGTGGTGAGCCCGGCGGCGACGAGCGCGGCCACCGCGGTCCAGTAGCCCACCTCACCGAGGAACGCCGGGCCGCCCGCCACGTCGGCCAGATCGAAGATCGCGGCGCACACGAACAGGCCGAACGGGAACGTGACAAGCATCGGTTGAATGGGATGCCCCTGCACCCGCAGTCGGCTCTGCATCGCTTCCTCCCCAGGTCGGCGCAGCTCACCAGTCCAGAGTGCTACCCGAGGTGCCGCGAGGCGAAACGACTGTCGCTCAGTTGTCCCGGGGCCGGGAGACGGTCAGCACGAGCCGCTCGGCCACCTGGCGCAGCGGGATGTCCAGCGAGGACGCGGCGCTGCGCAGCACCCGAAGTGCCTCCGGCGCGGGACAGCCGCGCTGCGTCATGATCACGCCGACGGCCTGCCCGATCACCCCCTCGGCCAGCAGCGAGTCGTCGATCTCGTCGGCCCGGCTGGCGGCCCGCTCGCGGTCGCGGGCGGCGGCCAGCAGCAGCCCGGCGTGCTCGGCGAGCAGCATCGCGGTGAGCTGGTGCCGGGGGGTGAGCGCGTCGGGCGACCCGGCGTACAGGTTGATCGCGCCGATGACCTGCTCGTCCACGTCGACCGGCGCGGAGATCACCCCGTGCACGCCCAGCGTACGGGCCCGCTCGCTCCAGGCCGGCCAGCGCGTCTCGCCGGACAGCCCGCCCGCGATGATCATCTCCCGGCGGCGGATGGCCGTCATCGCCGGGGTGTCCGGGCCGTGCCGCAGGTCGTCCAGCTCGGCCCGGTCCGGGTCGGAGGCGGCCACCCCGGCGGGCTCACCGGCGCGCAGCACGGTGAAGCCGCAGCAGTCCACGCCCGGCACGACGTCGCGGGCGATGCGGACCAGGCGGTCGAGCGCCTCGTCGAAACGGGCCACGCCGATCAGGCCGGCGGTCAGCTCGCGCAGCAGCGCGGCCGTCTCCAGCACGCCGAGGTTGTCGATCATGGGCTGGCGCGTGTGGAGGTTCACCGGGCCGGAGCCTCCCCCGTCCACGCGGTCTCCCCGTCCGGCACCGTTGCCTGTCCCATGTCCGTCCCTCCTGTGGCCGGGCCCCGGCCTACTACCCTCGCAGACCGCCGGCGAAACCGCGCAAAAAGGCCCCTCCCGGCGCACCGGAAGGGGCCTTCGGCGCAGGTCAGCGCGACCCGGAGATGAGCCGCCGGCCCACCGAGGCGATCAGCCGGTCCAGCTCCGAGCCGAACGGGTTGTCGTGCACCAGGTACGTCCAGGTGGCGCTCGGCCGCACCAGCTTCGACGAGTCCGGCTCCCAGCCCTCGTCGAACTCGGTCTCCTCGAACGTGGCCACGGTCCGCGTCTCGATCTCGGGCACCAGCGCGTTGAACGCCGGCACCGCGCTGCGGTGGAACTCGTCGAGCGGGTCGAGCCGGCCCAGCGCCCGCAGGTGCACGCCCTCGCGGACCTCGGACAACTCGGCCAGGTGGTCGGCCCAGAGCCGGTCCAGGTGGTAGAGGGCGATCGTGCGGGCCACGTCGGCGAGCAGGTCCTCGTCCATCTCGCCGGCCTTCTCCGGCACCCGCTCCAGCAGCATCAGCGCGGCGATGTCGCTGGTCAGCAGCCGCTCCCGGCGCTCGGCGAGCGCCTTGCGCTGCTGCTCGATCACCTGGCTGTAGCGCCACGTGTTGCGGTGGATCTCGTGGTTGACGCCCTCGGCGACCCGCTGGGCGTGCTCGACCGCGTAGTCGACCTGCGGGTCGGTGACCAGGCCGTCGGCGTTCATCCGGGGCGAGGCCGGCACGGTGTCGCCGGCGTGCCGGACCACCAGGTCGTCCTCCAGGCTGACGAAGAACACCGACCCGCCCGGGTCGCCCTGCCGGCCGGCCCGGCCGCGCAGCTGGTCGTCGACCCGGCGGCTGTCGTGCCGGCCGCTGCCGATCACGTACAGGCCGCCCAGCTCCGCCACCCGGTCGCGGTCGGCCTGGTCGCTGCCGCCCAGCCGGATGTCCACGCCCCGCCCGGCCATCTGGGTGGAGACAGTCACCGCGCCGTACGCGCCGGCCTCCGCGATGATGCCGGCCTCCTCGTCGTCGTTCTTGGCGTTGAGCACCACGCACGACACCCCGGCCGCGTTGAGCGCGGCGGCCAGTCCCTCGGACTCCTTGACGTCGAGGGTGCCGATCAGCACCGGCCGCCCCGCCTGGTGGCAGCGCGTGATCTCGTCGACCAGCGCCTCCTCCTTCTCGGCGCGGGTGGCGTAGATCCGGTCCGGCTCGTCCTCGCGGACGCACGGGGTGTTCGGCGGGATCACCGCGACCTCGAGGCCGAAGAACTCGCGGAGCTGGTCGCCGACGAGCACGGCGGTCGCGGTCATGCCGCAGACCGTCGGGTAGAGCGCGATGTACGCCTGCACGGTGATCGTGCCCAGCACCTCGCCCTCGGCGGTGGCGTCCAGGCCCTCCTTCGCCTCGACCGCGGCCTGGAGCCCGTCCGGCCAGCGGCGGCGCTGCGCGACCCGGCCTCGCATCTCGTCGATCAGCTCGACCGAGTCGTCCCGGACGATGTAGTCCACGTCGCGGTGCAGCAGGGCGTGCGCGTGCAGCGCCACGTTCACCGTGGAGAGCTGCCCGACGTGCTCGGCGTCGTACAGGTCGATGCCGCCGAGCTTGGCCTCGACGGTGGCCAGGCCGACGGAGGTGAAGGCGACGCTGCGGCCGTCGTCGGCGACCGTGTAGTGCTTGCCCTTGCGCAGCCCGCGCACCAGCGCGGCGGCCGCGTGCACCGGGTCCTGCTCGCCGCCGACCGCACCGGCCAGCACCATCGGCACCCGGGCCTCGTCGATCAGGATCGAGTCGGCCTCGTCCACGATCGCGGTCTTCAGCGGCGGCTGCACCCGGTCGGCCAGGTCGGTGACGAGCTGGTCGCGGAGGAAGTCGAAGCCGGCCTCGCTGACCGACACGTAGGTGACGTCGCAGGCGTACGCGGCGCGCCGCTCCTCGGGCGTGGACGCCTCGTTGACCCAGCCGACGCTCAGCCCGAGCAGGTCGTAGACCGGGGTCATCCACTCGGCGTCGCGGCGGGCCAGGTAGTCGTTGACGGTGAGCACGTGCACCGGGCCGTTGCCCAGCCGGACGTGCCCGTACGCGGCGACGGTGGCGGTGAGTGTCTTGCCCTCACCGGTGGCCATCTCGGCGACCTTGCCGGACAGCAGCGCCATCGCGCCGAGCAGCTGCACGTCGTAGGGGCGCTGGTCGAGCCCGCGCCGGGCCGCCTCGCGGCCGACCGCGCAGATCTCCTCGTACCCCGTGGCCCGGCCCGCGGCCTCGGTCAGCTCGGCGTCGGAGAGCTGCTCCAGGTCCGCCTCGCGCGCCTCGATCGCCGGCAGCAGCTTCTCCAGCGGCGCCAGGTCGACAGTCGTCCCCGGGCGCTGGAGGAACCGGCGGAACCTGGTCTTCAACCGTTGCGACACACCCATGAGCGGCAACGGTACGCGAACCGGAGCCGATTGTGACCCCCGCCCGCCGCGTGCCGGGCCCACCCCTTCCGGCCCGCTTCCGTCGATCATGAGGTTGACGGCCTTCTGTGTCCGTTTTGTCACCGCCAACCTCATGATCGACGCGTTCGGGCGGGGGCGTGTCAGGGGGTGAGGACGACCTGCAGCTCGGTGCGGCGGCGGTCGGCCAGGTCGGTCAGCAGGGCGGGGGCCTCGTCCAGGGGAACCACGGCCGAGACCAGGTGCTTGCGGATCACGTCCCCGAACTGGCGCAGCAGCTCGATCGTCTCCGCCGACAGCCGCTCCCGGTCCCAGGTGGGCGCCAGCCCGCGCGGCACCCGGCCGATCTGCGCGCAGCGCAGCGACAGCCCGTTGTGGTGGAACTCCTCACCGAGCCGGACCGCGTCCGCGCCGGCCTGGTAGAACGCCAGGTCGATCACCGTGCCCTGCGGACGCAGCAGGCGCAGCGCGAGCCGCAACGCCCAGTCCTGGCCCCGGCACTGGAAGACCACGTCGGCGCCCCGGTCCCCGGCGGCGTGGTTCCACCGCGTCTTGAGCACCACCGCCGGGTCGTCCGCGTCCGGGTCGAGCGTGTCCAGGCCGAGCGCCTCGGCGACCTGCCGCCGGGCCGGCGTCGGGTCGACCACGACCACCGAGGCGGCGCCGTGGCGGCGGGCGAACAGCGCGGTCAGCAGCGCCACCACGCCGCCGCCCACCACCGCGACCCGGCGCCCGCGTACGCCGTCGCCGAGTGTGCGCACGTCGGCGCCGCACAGGTCGGCGGCGGCGTGCAGCAGCCCGTTGGCGCAGATCGGGCCCATGTGCGCGACGTACACCCCGAGCATCGGGTCCAGGTCGTCGGGCAGCGGCACGAACCGCTCGGTGAGCGGGTCGGCGACCCAGCCGCTGCGGTGGCCGTACGTCATGGCGCCGACCTCGCCCACCGCGACGGCCGGGGTCCGGCTCTCCACCACGCGGCCGACCTGCATGTAGCCGAGCCGGGTCACCGGGTACGGCGTGCTCGCCGCGCCGGGCCGGAACAGCCCGAGCGCGGCGTCCCAGGTGACGTGCAGGTAGGGGTTGGTGCCCTTGACGAAGCTCAGTTCGGTGCCGACGGACACGCCGCTGTAGAGCGTCTCCACCCGGAAGGTGCCCTCGCGCAGCTCCGGCGCGTCCAGTTCGGCCAGCTCGACCCGGCCGGGGCCGCCGACCACCACCACCCGGTCACGCATCGACGCCCACCCCCGCGTCCGCGACCGGCGCGGTGAGCCGGGACGCCGGGCCGGTCGGCAACGCCACCGGCCGTCCGGTACGCGCCGACTCGGCCACCGCGAGCGCGAGCCGGTGGGTGCGCAGCGCCTCGGCGTACGGCACCCGGACGTCGTCGCCGAGGCCGCACACGGCGTCGACGAACGCCCGGTCGACGGCGACCCGCGCGCCGTCCGGGTCGGCGGGCAGGTGCCGCTCGCCGTCGCCGTCGCGGACGGTCAGGCCGTCCTCGGCCAGCCACAGCGCCAGCCCGTCGGCGAGGATCTCCAGGCCGGCGCGGTGCTTCCAGCCGAGCACGCAGGACGCGGTGAGCGTGCCGACCGCGCCGGAGCCGAAGCGCAGTGTGGCGGCGGTCACCGAGTCGATGTCCGCGCCGTCGACCGGCGGCGGGCTGCCGTCGCCGTACGCGGTCACCTCGACCGCCTCGCCGGCCAGCAGCCGGACCAGGTCCAGCACGTGCGCGGCCTGCTCGACGACCGGGCCGCCGGACCGGTCCCGCCGCGCCCACCAGGCCACCGGTGGCACCTTGTCCAGCCAGGCGCCGTTGACCATCCGCACCGGACGGTCGGCGAGCAGCCGCCGGGCCTCCTCCACCACGTGCAGGTAGCGCCAGTGGTGCCCGACGCCGGTGAGCAGGCCGCGCTGCTGCACCAGCGTGGCGACCCGCTCGGCGGTCTCCAGGTCCAGCGCCACCGGCTTCTCCACGAACATCGGCACGCCAGCGGCGACCACCGCCTCCTCGACCGGGCCGTGCGCGAACGGCGGCACGCAGACGTACACCGCGTCCGGGCCGGCCGCGAGCAGCTCGTCCACGTCGCGGAACACCCGGCCGCCGTACGTGCCGGCGAGCGCGCCCGCCGCGTCCGGTGCGACATCGGTCACGCCGAGCAGCTCCACGTCCTCGAAGCCCGTGAGCACCCGGGCGTGGCGTTGCGCCACCCCACCGGCTCCGACTAGTCCCACCCGGCAGGTACGCATCCGACCAACCCTCTCGCCACGACTGGAAGACTGCGGTCCCACTCCCCCCGCTCGCCGCGCGCCAAACGCCGAGCCGTGCGCAACGCAACGTTCATCCGCCCGGAACCTCCCGGTACGCGCCAGGTGATCAGGATGTTGGGCAAGATCCGGTTAGCGCCGATGCGGGACTGGGAAAACCATGGTCCGCGATTCCACCATCAATGGGGGTGCCCGTGCGGGAATCAGATTCGACCGTCTCACCTGTGGTGGAGGCGTGGGCCACGTACCGCACCAGCACCGCCGACGACTGGCCGGCGCGGCGACTGGTACGGGCCAAGGGTGCGAGCCGGATCAGCGTGGTGCTGCCGGCCCGCAACGAGGAGGCGACCGTCGGCGCGATCGTGTCGACCGTCCGGGAACACCTGATGGACGCTCGTCGACGAACTGATCGTGGTGGACTCCCGGTCCACCGACCGGACCGCGCAGGTGGCGCGCGCGGCCGGCGCCGAGGTGGTCAGCCAGGACGCGATGACGCGTGGGCTGCCCCGGCTGGCCGGCAAGGGCGACGCGCTCTGGGCCGGGCTGGCCGCGGCCGAGGGGGACGTGGTCGCGTTCGTCGACGCCGACCTGCGTGAGTTCCGGCCGCACTTCGTGACCGGGCTGCTCGGGCCGCTGCTGACGGATCCGGGCGTGCAGTTCGTGAAGGGCTTCTACCACCGGCCGCTGGTCGGTGCGACGAGCGTGGAGCCCGACGGTGGCGGCCGGGTGACGGAGCTGATGGCCCGGCCGCTGCTGAACCTGTTCTGGCCGGAGCTGGCCGGGTTCGTGCAACCGCTGGCGGGCGAGTACGCCGGCCGCCGCGAGGTGCTGGAACGGGTGCCGTTCGTCACCGGGTACGGCGTCGAGACGGCCATGCTGATCGACCTGCTGGAGCTGGTCGGGCTGGACGCGCTGGCCCAGGTCGACCTGGGTGAGCGCAAGCACCGGCACCAGGACACCGCCGCGCTGGGCCGGATGTCCGCGCAGATCATGCTGACCGCCTGGTCGCGGCTGCAACGGCGCGGGTGGGCGGCGCCGGGGGTGGCGCCGACCGCGCTGCTGACCCAGTTCCGCCGGGGCGGCTCGGAGGCGCTGCCCAACCTGGACCGCGAGATCGTGGTCAGCGACGTGTCGGTGCAGGAACGCCCGCCGCTGGCGCAGATGCGGCAGCGCCTTCCCCGCCGCCGGGTGGCGGCCGCGTGACCGGCCAGGACTTCGGAGAGGACAGCGCATGACGCTCACCGTGCTGATGAACGCCGGGCCGTGGCTGTCCGTGCCGCCGCCGGGCTACGGCGGCATCGAGAACGTGATCGCCACGCTGGTGCCGGAACTGCGCCGGCTGGGCGTACGGGTGGTGCTCGCCTCGGTGGAGAGCAGCACACTGCCGGTCGACGAGCGGATCGCGGTCTTCCCGGACGGCCAGTTCCACGCGTTGCAGCGGCCGTACAACCAGGTCTGCGGCGTCTCCCAGGCGCACCTGTCCGGGGTGGTGCGGGCGCTGCACGCCCGCGACGACATCGACCTGGTGCACGACCACGTGGAGGCGGTCGGGCTGGCGACGCTCGCCGCGATGGGCCCGGACGCCCCACCGGTGCTGCACACGCTGCACTGGGATCTCGCCAAGCACCCGGAGCTGTACGGCAACCTCGACGGCGGCGACCGGGTACGGGTCAACGGCGTGTCCGCCTCGCAGCTGGCACGCGCCCCGGAGGCGCTGCGCGCCCACTCGGTGGGGCACGTGCACCTGTCCACCCCGCTGGCGGTGGACGCGGACCGGCACGCGCCCGTGGCCAAGGGCGACCACGTGGTGATCCTCGGCCGGATCAACCCGGGCAAGGGGCAGGACCTGGGCGCCCGGCTGGCGCAGGAGGCCGGCTTCCGGCTGGTGCTGGCCGGGCCGGTCGGCCCGTACCACCGGCCGGAGGATCTGGCCGCGGCCGGCGACGAGGCCCGGCAGAACCCGGACGTCCGTTTCTTCTACGACGAGGTCGCGCCGCACGTCGACGGCGACCGGGTGCGCTGGGTCGGCACGGTGGCCGGGTGGGAGCGCGACGACCTGGTCGCCTCGGCGCGGGCGTCGCTGTTCCCGCTGCGCTGGGAGGAGCCGGGCGGCACGGCGGTGGTCGAGTCGCTGTCGCTCGGCACGCCTGTGGTGTCCACCGCCCGGGGCTGCCTGCCGGAGCTGATCGAGCACGGCCGTACCGGCCTGCTCACCGGCGACGAGGAGGAACTGGGTGACCTGGTGCTCGCCGCGGGCGGGCTGGAGCCGGCCGAGTGCCGGCGGGAGGCGGCCCGGCGGTTCACCCCGGCCCGGATGGCACAGCGGTACGTGGAGCTGTACGACCGGGTCCGGGCGGGTGTGACGAAGCCGTTGCAGCCGGCCTGAGCGTCACCGGCCCGGCCGCCCGAGCGCGGCCGGGCCGGCGTTTGCCCCCGCCGGCCGCGGGAAACCGGCGCTTCCCGCGGTGGCGAGGAGGCCGGCGTGACGAACTCGATGGCGCACTCCCGGGCGCGGCGCAACCCGGCCGACGGGCGGGCGCCGGTACGCCGGGTCGCCTCCGGGTTCGCCGTGCTCCTGCTGCTGCTCGGCGCGCTGGGCTTCGTGCCGGGTGTCACCAGCGACTACGCGGACCTGCGCTTCGCCGGGCCGGGCTCCGGCGCCCGGTTGTTCGGTGTGTTCCAGGTCTCGGCGGTGCACAACCTGGTGCACCTGGTGCTCGGCGTGGCCGGGCTGGTGCTGGCCCGTACCGTCGCCGGCGCCCGCGCGTTCCTGGTCGGAGCCGGTGCGGTCTATCTGGCGCTGTGGCTCTTCGGTCTGGCGGTGGACAGGCGCGACGCGGCGAACGCGCTCGCGGTCAACCGCGCCGACTCGTGGCTGCACCTGCTGCTGGGCGCCGCCATGCTGGCGCTGGGGCTGGTCACGGCGCGGCGCGGGGATCGCCGCTGACCTGTGGCCCGGCGGTCCCCGGCGCCCGGTTTCGCCGGTCCGGGCCCCGGGTACGTCCGTAGTCCTCCGGTTGCGGGCAGGCGGCGAGCGTCCCGGCCGGCGTCCCTGTGGCGATGAGAAGGAAACGAGGCGGCGATGGTGACCCGGATCAGGTGCGAGGTCCGCGACGAGTCGCCGGTCACTGTCGTACGGCTGGCCGGAGCGCTCGACCTGGGCACGATGCGTGCGGTGCACGAGGTGCTCGACAACTGCCTCGCCGCGCAGCCGGACGCTCTGGTGGTCGACCTGGAGGAGGTCGAGGTCGGCGAGCCGCTGGCGCTGTCCGTCTTCGCCGCCGCCGCGCGGCGCGCCGCCGACTGGCCGGCGGTGCCGATGGTGCTCGCCGCGCCCTGCGCCGAGACGGCGGCCTGGCTGAACGAGACCACCGCCTGCCGGGTGGTGCCGGTGCGCCGGGACTGCGCCGAGGCGACGGCGCTGGCCGGGGCGGAGGCGGCACCCCGGCTGCGGGCCCGGCTGGAGCCGGTCGCCGGCGCCTGCCGGCGGGCCCGGGAGCTGGTCACGGAGGCGTGCGGCAGGTGGAACGTGCCGGAGCTGGCCGGGCCGGCGTCACTGGTGCTCACCGAGCTGGTCGGCAACGTGGTGCGGCACGCCGGCACCCCGATGCACGTCACGCTGACGCTGCGCCGGCCGTACCTGCGGGTCGCGGTGATGGACGGCAGCCCGGCCGACGCCCGTGCCGTGAGCAGCCGCGATCCGCGTGCCGAGGGCGGCCGCGGGCTGATGCTGGTCCGCGAGCTGACCCAGCGCTGGGGCAGCACTCCGGTCGGTGCCGGCAAGGTCGTCTGGGCCATGCTCCCGGCGAACTGACCGAATTCTCCACTCTCGCCTGGTTACATGGGCAGAGGGCCGGGTACGCCCGCCCGTCCTGTCTGTCGTCACACGGGGTGAGATGCCATGCCCAAGCGGGTAGTCACGGAACCGGCGCGAGACCGAGGGCCCGCGATCCTCGCGCCGGCCCGGTTCGGGGGCTATCCCGGGCCCGTGCGGGAGGCGGTGAAGGGCAACGCGCTGTGGCGGTTGCTGCGCACCACCGACGCCAAGCAGATCGGCCTGCTCTACCTGGTCACGTCGTTCGGATACTTCATCGTCGGCGGGGTCATGGCGATGGTCATCCGGGTGGAGCTGGCCCGGCCCGGGATGCAGCTCGTCTCCCCCGAGCAGTACAACCAGATGTTCACCATGCACGGCACGATCATGCTGCTGCTGTTCGCCACCCCGCTGTTCTTCGGGTTCGCCAACTACCTGGTGCCGCTGCAGATCGGCGCCGCCGACGTGGCGTTCCCCCGGTTGAACGCGTTCGCGTACTGGCTGTACTTCCTGGGCGCGCTGATGGTCGTGGGCGGGTTCGCCACCCCGGGCGGCGCGGCGGACTTCGGCTGGACGGCGTACACGCCGCTGAGCACCGCGCCACACTCCCCCGGCGTCGGCGGGAACCTGTGGGTGGTCGGCCTGGCCGTGTCCGGCCTGGGCACGATCCTCGGCGCGGTCAACGTGATCACCACGATCGTGACGTTGCGCGCGCCGGGCATGACCATGTTCCGGATGCCGATCTTCACCTGGAACGCGCTGCTCACCAGCGTCCTGGTGATTTTCGTGTTCCCGCTGCTGGCCGCCGCGCTGATGGCGCTCGCCTCGGACCGGATCCTGCACTCGCACGTCTACGACCCGACGACCGCCGGGCCGATGCTCTGGCAGCACCTGTTCTGGTTCTTCGGCCACCCCGAGGTCTACATCGTCGCGCTGCCGTTCTTCGGCATCATCACCGAGATCATCCCGGTGTTCTCCCGCAAGCCGATCTTCGGTTACACCGGCCTGGTGCTGGCCACCATCGCCATCACCGTGCTGTCCATGACGGTCTGGGCGCACCACATGTTCGCCACCGGGCAGGTACTGCTGCCGTTCTTCAGCATCCTGAGCTACCTGATCGCGGTCCCCACGGGAGTGAAGTTCTTCAACTGGATCGGCACCATGTGGAAGGGACAGCTCACATTCGAGACGCCGATGCTGTTCGCCATCGGCTTCCTGGTGACGTTCCTGCTCGGCGGCCTGACCGGGGTGCTGCTGGCCAGCCCGCCGGTCGACTTCCACGTCACCGACAGCTACTTCGTGGTGGCGCACTTCCACTACGTCATGTTCGGGACCATCGTGTTCGCCGCGTTCGGCGGCCTCTACTTCTGGTTCCCGAAGATGACCGGGCGGCTGCTCGACGAGCGGCTGGGCAAGGTGCACTTCTGGACGATGTTCATCGGCTTCCACGCCACCTTCCTGGTGCAGCACTGGCTCGGCAGCGAAGGCATGCCCCGCCGGTACGCCGACTACCTGCCCGGCGACGGCTTCACCACGCTGAACACCATCTCCAGCATCGGCTCGTTCGTGCTCGGCGCGTCCACCCTGTTCGTGATCTGGAACATCTGGAAGTCGTGGCGGTACGGCGCGATGGTCACAGTCGACGACCCGTGGGGCTTCGGCAACTCGCTGGAGTGGGCCACCACCTGCCCGCCGCCGCTGCGCAACTTCGACCGGATGCCGCGCATCCGCTCCGAGCGGCCGGCGTTCGACCTCAAGTACGGGCCGCTCGTCTCCGACCTGGGCCGGGACCTGCCGCAGCGCACCACCAAACCGCCGCAGTCGTTCCGCGAGGAGCTGCACCACGAGCGGCACGTGCCGGAGTCGCCGTCGGCGGGCGGCGCGTACGGGGCACGCGAGGCGGTGGAGTACCAGCCGGCGCCGCAGTCCGGCGCGCGTCCGGTGGAGGTGCCGGAGCCGGAGGAGGTGCGTCGGCCCAGCTTCGAGGAGACCGACGAGCCGGAGGGCAGCGCGCTCAACGCCGAACGCGCCGACCAGCCCAACGACAGGTGGCGGCACCCGCGCGGGCACGGGGACACCCCGGAGAACTGAGACGGCGGACGAGGGCCGGCACCGTGCGGTGCCGGCCCTCTCGTCGTACGCCGCGCGCCGGCTTTCCGTGGCGGGAGCCGGCGCGTCACGTGCCGGTCTCTCAGTCGGCGGCGGGCAGTCCCGCCGCGGTCAGCGAGCGGAGCACCGCCGGCTGCACCCGGGTCAGCCGCAGCGGCACCCCGGTACGCGCGGCGGCCTCCCGGCCGGCCATCAGCGCGGCGATCCCGCCGGCGTCGAAGCCGCCGGCGCCGACCAGGTCGACCACCACCTCGCGGGGTTGCCCGGTGACCGCCTGGAGCACCGCCCGGCGCAACTGGTCCGCGCCGGCCCGGTCCACCTCGCCGCCGACCTCGACGACCACCCGGTCGCCGTTCTGCTTCACCGAGATCCGCGCCTTCGCCGGCACGGCCTCGGCCGTGCCGTTCTGCCAGGGCGGCGGTGCGTCGGCGAGCATCGCCTGACGCAGCCAGGTCAGCGCCCGCGACAGCAGCCGGGACACGTGCATCTGCGAGATGCCGAACCGGGCGGCGATCTCCGCCTGGGTCTGGTTGCCGTAGAAGCGCATCGCCAGGATGCGGCGCTCCCGCCAGGGCAGCCGGTGCAGCAGGCCGCTGACCGTGACCCGGTCGTCCACCGACTCCAGCGCGTGGTCGGACTCGCCGACCAGGTCGCCGAACTCGGCCGAGCTCTCCCCGCCCACCGGCGCGTTGAGCGAGGCCGGGCTGTAGCCGGCGGCCGACTCCAGCGCGGCGAGGATCTCCTCCTCCGGCGTCTCCAGCCGGACGGACAGCTCGGCCACGGTCGGGGCGCGGGACAGCTCGCTGGTCAGCGTCGCCGTCGCCTGACCCACCTCGAGGATCAGGTCCCGCAGCCGGCGCGGGACGTGGACGCCCCAGGTGCGGTCGCGGAAGTGCCGCTTGATCTCGCCGACGATGGTGATGGCCGCGTACGCGGTGAACGAACCGCGTTCCGGGTCGTACCTGTCGACGGCGTTGACCAGGCCGAGACGGGCCACCTGCTCCAGATCCTCCAGCGGCTCACCGCGCCCGCGGTAGCGGCGGGCGAGCCGACCGGCGAACGGCAGCGCGAACCGGACCAGGTCGTCGCGCGCCTCCTGCCGCCGCTCCGGTGGCAGGCCCTCGATCCGGGCCGCGTACGCGAGCGCCGCCGCGTCCAGGTCCTCCAGACCCCGGTCGGTGGTCGGTGGTGTGGGTGTGGTGGTCTGTCCGAACATCCGCGCCCCCTCGCCGAAGAACCCCCGCCCGGTCGGAACCGGTCGTGCGCGTGGTCGGACCACGCACCGGGTGAGGAAGTTGGGTTACGTGACGGATACGTCGAAGGCGGTGGCTGCCCGCCGCACGGCGTCGTGGGCCGTTTCGCGGCGAGCGGTCTTCCCGCTCCGTAGGTACTCAATCACGGACCGCAGGATCGCGAGGAAGTTTCGCCAGGTTGGCCGGACAGCCGGTCCCGGCGGCGGGTTCAGCAGACCAGCAGACCCTGGTGCGCGCCCGCGTCACGCAGCGCGGTGAGGGCCTCGGCCATCCGCAGCGGCGGCGGCGCGGGCAGGTCGCAGGGCTGGTTGCGCAACACCTCCGTGGCACGTCGGGTCGGTACCGAGGCGACCGGGTAGCCGCGCGCGGCACCCCGGTCCAGGGCCCGCCGACGGCGCCCGAAGCCGGCCACCGCCAGCCACTGGGGCAGGCCCGCGTACGCGGGCGAACGCAGGCCGGGCGGCTCGGGCAGCACGTCCACCGAGCTGAACGGCTCGCTGCCGGCCAGCCACCACTCCACGCCCGCGACCCGGCGCGTGGTGGCGTTCTCGCACCAGTAGGGCACCAGGCCGGCCCGCACCACCTGCCCCGGGTCGAGCAGCCGGCCGCACTCCACCACCAGCCGGTTACCGGTCTTGCCGGCCCGCCGCAGCCAGCCCCGGTACAGGTCGGCGGTCACCGCGCTCAGCGCGTCCGGCTGCGGCACGACCACCCGGTGCAGCGGATGCCCGTGCCGGTCGCCGAAGGAGCGGGCGTCGTGCTCGAAACCGGACTCCACGCCGTGTTCGGCGAACGCGCCCGCCACCGTGACCTCCGGCGCCGTCCAGCGCGTCTCCTCGCCACCGGCCGCGCGCAGCACCCGGCCCAGCGCGCGGGCGTCCGGGTGGAAGTCGACCGGGTCCAAGCCGCCGGCCGGACAGCCGGCCTGGAAGCTGTGCCCGTCGCCGCGGTCCCGTACCGGCCAGGTGCGGGCGTCGTGCAGCAGCAGCACCGGCGCGGCCGGTTCCAGCCGGTCGGACAGGAAGCGCGCGTACGCCTCCGGCAACGTGCGCCAGCGCACCGCGAACGTCACCGCCGCGCCCGCCGCCGCGCCCCGGCTGGCCGGACAGTGCACCTGGCGTACGTGCACGCGCGGGTTGGCGTCGAGCAGCCGGGCCGCCAGCGTCGCCCCGTGCGCGTACGCGGCGTCCGGGCGGTCCACCGCCCCCCGGGCCCACTGGCCGGCCAGTTCGAACCCGGCCGGGAGCCAGGGCACGCCCAGCGCCGCCGCGAGGTGGGCCGCGGCACCGTGCGGCGAGCCGAGCAGCACGCCGGGGTAACGCCGGTCCGGGTACTGCCCGGTGAACCACCCGGCCACCCGCTCGGCGTCCACGGCAGCGATCTCGTCGGTGGTGAGCGCCGCCCGCCCGGCGGCCCGGACGGCGGCGGCCCGGCGTACCGGCTCGGGGGCGCCGGTGAGGCGGGACAGCGGACCCGGGTGGCCGAGGTCGCCGCAGTCGTCGCCGCGCAGCGCCCGGGCGGTCGCGGCGACCAGGACCCGGGCGGCGCTGCCGGCCGCCACCACCCGCTCCGGGGGCAGCCCCGCGCCGTTGACCGGCGTCCGTTCGACTCGTTCGCTCACCACGCGGCCCGGCTTCCCGTCCCTCTGGGGTCTAAACGGGGCATCTCCCCACGGGTCAGGACCAAGGCCCGCCCGGTATCGGCACCGCCCGCGGCACCCAGGTACGCCGTCGCGCCGCGTGGCCGTCGTCGCGGGCGGGTTTGGGCCGGACCGGGACGGGCACTGCACCGCGCATGCCCGACGACGACAGCACCCCGGCGGCGACCATCACCCCGTACCGGGACGGACCACTGCTGGTACGCGGCGACTTCGCGTTGGTGACGCCCGAGGGCACGCCGATCGAGACGCGCCGGGGCACCGTCGCGTTGTGCCGGTGCGGCAAGAGCTCGATCAAGCCGTTCTGCGACGGCACGCACAAGGTGGCGGGCTTCCGCGCCGGCAGCGACCGCGAGGGCTGACCCCGGGGTCAGGCTGCGGCGGGGACCCGGGCGGGTTGGCGTAGCGACGACTCCCCGGCCGACCAGGCGTCCAACAGGTGCGCGGCGAACAGGGCGTCCACCGCCAGCGCGGCGGCGGCCCCGAACAGCACATCGGACGCGAGCGCCGGCTCGGCCCGGACCAGCCCGCCGCACATGTCGTACGCGGCGATCTGCTCGTGCACGGCGTCGGCCTCGACGTGCTCGTCGTAGAAGCGGGTGGCGGCCGCGTCGAAGCCCAGCCGCCGCAGTCCGTTGCCGTAGCGGCGGTTCGGCAGCGACGAGGTCATCTCGTAGGCGGCCAGGTGCCCGAGCAGCGCCCCGCGCAGCCGCCGGTGCAGGCCGAACAGGGACATCAGGTTGTTCGTCGCCAGTGTCACCGCGGGCACCAGGTCCAGGTGGGCGGCGTACCCGGTGTCCAGGCCGAGCCGGTCCATCGTGGTGCGGAACAACTCGGCGTGCATCCGGTCCAGCCGGCCGTTGCCGTACTCGTCGGTCTGGATCTCCACGAGCGCCGCCTTCGCCGGCCCGCCGAGCCGGGGCAACGCCCAGCTGTGCGGGTCGGCCTCGCGCAGGTGGTAGATCGAGCGGTGGGTGACGAACTCGCGGAACCGGCCGAGGTCCGCGCGGCGTTGCAGCGCGGCAGCGAGCGGCGGCCCGTCGTCGGCGGCCACCAGGTCCGCCAGCGCACCCGGCACGGCGGCCGGCAACACGACCGGGGGCGGGCCGGCCAGCTCACGCAGCGCCGCCTCGAACGGCCGCTCGGCGCGGGCGCGCAGCGCCAGCAGCGACGGCTCCCACTCCCACGTCTCGTCGACGCCGGACCAGCCCCGGTAGTGCAGCTCGTAGCAGAGGAACAGGGTGAGCTGCAGGTCCTCGTCGGTCAGCGGCGCGGCGACCGCGTCCAGGTGTGCGCCCAGCCCGGCCGGCAGCGGGTGCGGCGCCTCGCGCAGCGCGGCCAGCAGCGCGGCGGAGACGGGCCCGCGCGCCGCGGGCAGCGGGGCGGGGCCGTAACGACTGTCGGCGGCGACTGACATGTGACCTCCTGGAACGGTTGCGCCCGGTCGCAGTGCCCCGCCGCGATGCCGCTAAACGACTTCGTCCGCCGCGATGGCCTCGGTCTGGATCACCCGCTCCCGCACCCGGCGGGCCGCGTCCCCGTCGGCGACCAGGCCGCGCAGATCGGCCAGCGCCGGTTCCGGCGGGTCCAGCGGCACGGCCGGGTCCACCACCGCCTCCAGGACGGCGGGCCGGTCGGCCGCGAGCACCTCGTCCCAGGCGGGTCCGATCAGATCCGGCCGGTCCACCCGCACGCCGTGCAGCCCGAGCAGGCGGGCCCACCCGGCGTACGGCACCTCGAGCCGCCGCTCCCCCGGTGACCGGCCGCTGCCGACGCCGGAGTGGTCCCGGTTGTTCAGCACCAGAACGATCAGCCGGGGATCGCGCCAGGCCGTCCAGTGGTGCGCCACCGTGATCAGCTCGGCCAGGCCGTTGAGCTGCATCGCGCCGTCGCCGAGCAGCGCGAGCACCGGCTCGTCCGGGCGGGCCAGCTTGGCCGCGACCGCGTACGGCAGCGCGCAGCCCATCGAGCCGAGCGTGCCGCACAGCCTGGCCTGCACTCCCGGCGGCAGCTCCAGGTGCCGGGCGTACCAGTAGACGACCGAGCCGACGTCGACGGCAACGCCGGCGTGCCGGGGCAGCCGGGCGGACAGCTCGCGGAGCACGAGCCGCGGGTCGACCGGCTCGGCGGGCGTGGCGGTGCGCTCGGCGGCGGCCGCACGCCACCGGTCCGCCATCTTCTCCACCATGGCGCGCCACTCGCGGTGCGGATTCTCCGGCACCCGGGTCAGCAGCGCCCGCAGCGTCTCGGCGGCGTCGCCGACGAGCGGCACGTCCACCGGGTAGTGGGTGCCGATGCGGCGGCCGTCGATGTCGATCTGGATGGTCCGCACCTGGCCGGGCATCGGGAACCAGTCGGTCCACGGATCGTTGGTGCCGATCATCAGCAGCGTGTCGCAGCCGCCCATGAGCTGCGCGGCGGCGGTGGTGCCGACCTCGCCGAGCACGCCGGTGTGGAACGGCAGCCGCTCGTCGAGCACCGGCTTGCCCAGCAGCGACGTGGCGACGCCGGCGCCGAGCCGGTCGGCGAGCGCGACGATCTCCTCGGCCGCGCCGTGCGCGCCCTGACCGACGAGCACCGCCACCCGCTGCCCGTTGCCGAGCAGCGAGGCGGCGGCGTCCAGGTCGGCGTCGTGTGGCAGCACCCGGGCCAGCGGCTCGCCGGGCGTCGCGGTGAGCACCCCGGCGGTCTGCGGCACCAGGTCCGGTACGGCGGTGACCTGCAACGCCCGTGGCAGCACCACACAGGTCGGGCTGCGGGTCGCCGCGGCGGTGCGGAACGCCTGGTCCAGCAGCACGGGCACCTGTTCCGGGCTGCGGCCGTAGCGGACGAACTGGTTGCACACGTCGCCGAACAGCCGGCTCAACCCGATCTCCTCGTGCGCGCCACCGAGCGGGCCGGTGACGTCCTCGCCGATGATCGCGACCACCGGCTTGCTGTCGAGCTTGGCGTCGTAGAGCCCGTTGAGCAGGTGCACCGCGCTGGGCCCCTGGGTCGCCAGGCACACCCCGACACCGCCGGTGAACTTCGCATGGCCGGTGGCCATGTACGAGGCGGTCTCCTCGTGCCGGGCGGGGACGAACGCCGGGTCCCCGCCCGCGTCGTCGAGCGCGCCCACGAGCGGGGCGATCGCCGCGCCCGGACAGCCGAACACCCGCGGCACCCGCCAGGCCCGCAGGCGCTCGACCACCAGGTCGGCGACGACACGCTCAGCCATTACCCCGCCCCGGCGTGCTCGCGTCGACGTAGCGCAGCACCGCACCGACCCCGTCGGTCAACTCCGGCGCCTCGTCGGGCGCGAGCACGGTGAGGTCCGCGTCGGTGCCGATCAGCGCGCGCAGCAACGCCGCGTCGGCGCGTACCTGCTGGGGGTCGGCCACCGACATCCCGGCCAGCTGCGCCGGGTCGGTGGCGATCTCGGTCGGCTCGGGGCCCACCCACAGCTCGCCGTCGGCCGACGCGTCGTCGACGATCAGCATGGTGTCGACCTGGTTGCGTTGCAGCGCGGAGACCACGGCGTCGAGTCCGGCGCCGACGTCCTCCTGGACGCCGAAGCGGTCCAGGGCGTCGGCGATCCGCCGGTCGGCGACCTCGGCGACGGTCTGCACCGTGATGTCGTCCATCAGCGTGTCGTCGGCACCGACGTCGCGGGCGCCCGCGTCGGTGCGCACCAGGACGTCCTGCCAGCGGGCGGGAAGCTGGGCGGCGATCATGCCGGTGGCCCGGACGTCCCCGGCCACCACCACGACGTCCGCGCCGACGCGCTCGGCCAGGTCGGCGGTGGCCGCCGCGGCGTCACCGGCGTTCTGGTGCCACGCCTCCATCGCGGCGCGCTGGTAGCGGGACTGCGACCAGCCGCCCGGCTGCACCCGGCGCAGCTGGCGGCTCTGCCCGCCCCGCACCTGCGCCCGCCGGGGCACCCCGCCGGCGCTGACCGCCATGGCGTCCGCGCCGGTACGGTCGGCCAGTACCCGCACCCAGGCCACCTGCTCACCGCGCTGGGCCACGAGCGGCATGGTGTGCGGCAACGCCGACCAGCTCGCCAGGTCACGCAGTGGCGGCGCGGAGAGGTACTCGGTGAGCACCACCCGGCCCCGGCTGGCGAACACGGCGATGCCGTAGTCGCCGGGCATCGGCTGGTGCCGGCGTACGACCTCCTCCACCGCCTCGACGGTGACCGGGTCGGCGCCCTGCCCCAGCAGGTCGCCCTTGAGGGCCCGCCAGCGCAGGTCGACCTGCGCTCGCGCGTCCTGGGTGTCGCGGGAGGCGTCCATGTACACCGAGCACCAGGGCCCGGGACGGTCGTAGAGCGGGCGCAGGAAGGACAGCTGCATGCTCGACCCCTTTCCGGCTCGGCCGCACGCATACCCGCGCCCCGGCGGAGTTCACCTGCCCCGCATCCCGGGCGTGACCGATGTTCATTCACGTCGTTCAACCCGAAGGGCCGATACCATCTGTGCACGGAACGGGACTCTCGGTGGTGAACATGGACACGGAGCTGTACAGCCGGCGCATCGTCAGCCCGACGGAACGCGTCGTCACCGGGCGTCTGATCCGGTTGATGGAGGGCTACGCCCGGGAGGTCCGGATCGGGCAGCCCGCCCTGGTCGCGGTGCTGACCGCCGCGGGGGTGGTGGGGCTGCTGCTGAAGGTGGTGCGCGCGTTGCTCAGCAGCGGCGGCGGTGGGGCCCGGCGCAGCTTCAAGGAGCTGAAGAAGGGGCCGGAGTTCCTGGTCACCCCGGTCCGGGTACGCGACGCCACCGGCCGGCTGGTCGAGGTCGAGCTGCACGGCCACCTGCCGCAGAGCGCGCTGCACCCCGGCGACCACGTCCAGCTCACGCTTCGGCCGCAACGGGACGAGGACCTGCCGCCGCGGGTCGAGCGGATCGTCAACCTGACCACCGGGCAACTGCTCACCCCGCGTACCGCGACGCTCTGGTCGCACCTGGGGCCCGCGCTGCTGCTCCAGGCGATGCTGGGCGTCGTGCTGCTGCTCGGCGTGGCCGCCTGCTCGGCCCTGACGTAGGGCGTGTTTCCCGCCGGGCGACGGCGGGCACCGCTGCGGCCATGTTCGAAGGATTCACGCTCACCGAGATCGACGTCGGCGCGGTGCGCCTGCGCGTACGCCACGGCGGCTCCGGGCCACCGGTGGTGCTGCTGCACGGGCACCCGCGTACCCATGCGACCTGGCACCGGGTGGCCCCGCGGCTGGCGGCGCGGCACACGGTGATCTGCCCGGACCTGCGCGGCTACGGCGGCTCGTCGAAGCCGCCGAGCGACCCGGAGCACACCGTCTACTCGAAGCGTGCGATGGCCGCCGACGTGGTCGGGCTGCTCGACGCGCTCGGCCACCGCCGGGCCGCCGTGATCGGTCACGACCGCGGCGCGTACGTGGCCATGCGGACCGCCCTGGACCATCCCGACCGGGTGAGCCGTCTCGGCGTGCTGGACGGGGTGCCGATCGGCGAGGCGCTGGCCCGCTGCGACGCCCGGTTCGCCGCCCGCTGGTGGCACTGGTTCTTCCTCGGCCAGCTCGCCAAGCCGGCCGAGCGGGTCATAAACGCCGACCCGGACGCCTGGTACGGCGGATCACCGGAGGAGATGGGCGAGCAGGCGTACGCCGACTACCGGCAGGCCATCCACGATCCGGCCACGGTGCACGCGATGTGCGAGGACTACCGGGCCGGGCTCGGCCCGGACCGGGCGGCGGACGACGCCGACCGGGCCGCCGGGCGGCGGATCGCCTGCCCGGTGCTGTTCGCCTGGTCCGAGCGCGACGACATGGTCGACCTGTACGGCGACCCGGCGGCGATCTGGCGGGACTGGGCCGACGACGTGCGGACCGCGTCGGTTCCGTCCGGGCACCACATGGCCGAGGAGGCGCCGCGGGAGCTGACCGACGTGCTGGCCGGTTTCCTCGCGGGGGACGTCGCCGCGGTCAGCGACCGGCCGGGGTGAGCGGCCGCTGCGCGACAGCCGGCGCGTCGAGCAGGCCGCGGCGGCTCGCCCAGCGCTCGAACAGCACCGTGGCGAACGGCGGCACGGCGGCGACCAGGGCCAGCCCGGTCTGCACGAGCGTCCAGCGGCGCCGCCGGGCCACCACGAGCGCCAGCAGGCCGTAGACCACGAACAGCGCGCCGTGGACGGGGCCGAAGATCTTCACGCCGATCTCGTCACCGGGCGGGCCGTACTTGACCGCCATCCCGGCCAGCAGCGCCGCCCACGAGCAGGCCTCGGCGAGCGCCGCCACCACGAACGCCCGGCTCCACCCGTCGCGCATCAGCCACTCCCCTTCGCCGTCGGCGGCCATGCTATCCGCCCTGGCCGCGCCGCCCGGCCGGAACCCGCCGCCCCGCGACGGGGATCACCGGGGCCGTCACGGGGTACAGAAAGGGCCTCCGGGCCTTTCCTGACCCGCCACTGCGTGCGAGGTTGGGGAGAACCAACGGTGACAGGGTGGTGACCATGGGCGAGGACGTCGGCGTACGTACCTTCAGCCGGGAGGACCGGGCCCGCTATCGCGAGAAGGTCCGGCGGTGCCTGGACGTGTTCGCCGAGATGCTGCGCGAGTCCCGGTTCGACGTGGAGCGGCCGATGACCGGCCTGGAGATCGAGCTGAACCTGGTCGACGACGGCTTCGACCCGGCCATGCGCAACGCCGACGTGCTGGAGGCGATCGCCGACCCGGCGTTCCAGACCGAGCTGGGCCAGTTCAACGTGGAGATCAACGTCGAGCCGCGGCGGCTCGCCGGCACCGGCACGGCGGCGTTCGAGGAGCACGTCCGGGCCAGCCTGAACGCGGCCGAGGAGAAGGCCCGCACGGTGGGCGCGCACATGGTGATGGTCGGGATCCTGCCGACGCTGCGCCCGGAGCACCTGACCGCCGAGACGCTGTCGGCGAACCCCCGGTACGCGCTGCTCAACGAGCAGATCTTCGCCGCCCGCGGCGAGGACCTGCCGATCGCGATCAGCGGGGTGGAGCGGCTGGCCACCAGCGCCGACACCATCACGCCGGAGGCGGCGTGCACCAGCACCCAGTTCCACCTCCAGGTCAGCCCGGCGCAGTTCGCCGACTACTGGAACGCGGCCCAGGCGGTCGCCGGCATCCAGGTGGCGCTCGGGGCGAACTCCCCGTTGTTCTTCGGCCGGGAGTTGTGGCGCGAGACCCGGGTGCCGCTTTTCCAGCAGGCCACCGACACCCGGGCGGAGGAGATCAAGGCCCAGGGCGTACGCCCGCGGGTGTGGTTCGGCGAGCGCTGGATCACCTCGGTCTTCGACCTGTTCGAGGAGAACGTCCGCTACTTCCCGGCGCTGCTGCCGGTCTGCGACCCGGAGGACCCGGCGGCCACGCTGCACAGCGGCGGCGTCCCCAAGCTGGCCGAGCTGCGGTTGCACAACGGCACCGTCTACCGGTGGAACCGGCCGGTCTACGACGTGCTCAAGGGCCGGCCGCACCTGCGGGTGGAGAACCGGGTGCTGCCGGCCGGGCCGACCGTGCTGGACACGGTCGCCAACGGCGCGTTCTACTTCGGCCTGGTGCGGGCGCTCGCCGAGTCCGACCGTCCGCTGTGGTCGCAGATGTCGTTCAGCGCGGCCGAGGAGAACTTCAACGCCTGCGCCCGGCACGGCATCGACGCCCAGGTGTACTGGCCCGGGCTGGGCTACCTGCCGGTGACCGAGCTGGTGCTGCGCCGGCTGCTGCCGATGGCCCATCACGGGCTGGACCGGTGGGGCCTGGACCCGGCGGAGCGGGACCGGCTGCTCGGCATCGTCGAGCAGCGCTGCCTGACCGGCCGCAACGGCGCGACGTGGCAGGTGGAGACGCTGCACCGGCTGGAGTCGGCCGACCACATGGACCGGCCGGCGGCACTGCGCGAGGTGGTCCGCCACTACGTCGACCTGATGCACAGCAACCGGCCCGTGCACGAGTGGCCGATCCCCTGACCCGGGCCGGCGCGGTGACCGTGCGTCCGGCCGGCGGGTCGGCGCGACGTGGTAGCTGGGCACCGCGACGATCAGCAGGGCGCTGGGCGGCCCTACGAGGCCAGGCGTCGTTCGGACGGCGCGAGGCGCCCCGCGGCTCCGGAACTGTTGATCTCGGACCACACCTCGTCGAGGGAGAGGCCGAGAACGTCGGCGATGGCCGCGATGGTGGGGAACGCCGGCGTGGCGACCCGGCCGGACTCGATCTTCCGGAGCGTCTCCGGGGAGACGCCCGCGTCGAGCGCGGTGAGCAGCATCGAACGCCCACCCCGGGCGCGGCGCAGGAGCGCGCCGAGGCGCTGCCCGCGTTCGACCTCGGCGGGGGTGAGGGGCAACCTGACCATGCCAGGATTCTAGTACCGGGATAACATGGCCGGGATACTTATTGGTCCCGCGAGGAAGGCGCCTGCATGATCGAGATCCTGAGCCCCACCGACGTACGGCGGGCGCGGGACACCGGCGCCTTGGTCGCCCACATCCTCCAGACGCTGCGCAGCAGCACCACGGTCGGCACGAACCTGCTCGACATCGACCGGGAGGCGCAGCGCATGATCGTCGAGGCCGGGGCGCAGTCCTGCTACGTCGACTACGAGCCGTCCTTCGGCCGCGGCCCGTTCGGCCACTACATCTGCACCTCGGTCAACGACGCGGTGCTGCACGGGCTGCCGCACGACTACACGCTCGCCGACGGCGACCTGCTGAGCCTCGACCTGGCCGTCTCACTGGGCGGGGTGGTGGCCGACTCCGCGATCAGCTTCCTCGTCGGCGACGCCCGGCCCGCGGAGAGCGTCGCGCTCATCGACGCGACCGAGCGGGCGTTGCAGGCCGGGATCGCCGCAGCCCGTCCCGGGGCCCGCGTCGGCGACCTCTCGCACGCCATCGGCTCGGTCTTCACCGGAGCCGGATACACGGTCAACACCGAGTTCGGCGGCCACGGCGTCGGGTCGACGATGCACCAGGATCCGCACGTGTCGAACACCGGGCGGCCCGGTCGCGGCTACACGCTGCGTCCCGGGCTGCTGCTGGCGCTGGAGCCGTGGGTGATGGCGGACACCGCGTCGCTGGTCACCGACGCCGACGGGTGGACGCTGCGCAGCGCGACCGGCTGCCGCACCGCGCACAGCGAGCACACCATCGCCATCACCGACGACGGCGCGGAGATCCTGACGCTGCCGAGATGACGTCCCCGCCACCGCCGGGCGTCGTCAGGCAGGCGTCGTCAGGCGGGCCCGCAGCGCTCCCGCAGCGTCTGCACGCCCGGCCCGGTGAGGTCGTCGCAGTAGGCGGCCCGCCCGGCCATCGCCATCACCAGCGCGACGGTGGTGCCGCTGACCAGCGCGCCGGCGCCGGCGGTGAACGGCCCGTCGGTCGCCTCCACCCGCAGGCTCTCGATCGCGCTGCGCCCCGCCACAGTGAAGTCCCGGCCGGCGAAGAACCGGGCAACCGGCGTGACAGCCTCGACCGACGGCGTCCGGGCCAGGCCGAGCGGACGCCGGATGTCCTGGGCGTGCACGACCACCTCACCGAGCCAGGCCTCGGTCGGCCCGAACGTCGAGGTGGTGCGGCCGATGATCCGGCGGAACCGGTCGAGGGTCTCACCCGGGTCGGCGCCCCGGTGCTCGGCGAGCCGGCGGTCGTTGTGCAGATCGAAGTCGAACCGGGCGCCGAGCACGCTGACGAGCCAGCGGACGCGGCCGACGCTGCCCGCCGCCGTCAGGTGCGCGAGCGTCTCCTCCACCGTCCACCGGCCGCACAGCGAGGGCGAGCCCCACTGCGCCGCGTCGAGCCCGGCGAGATCGTCGGCCAGGGCGGCGCGCTCGACGTGCGCGAGCGCCCACAGTTCGTCCCGGGTCGGGCTGTCGGACATGGGGAACCTCCAGAGTCGGGCCGTCGGAGGTTGGACCACGCCGCCGCGTCCAACTCACCGCCCTCTCTCCGCCGATCTTGGAGTTGCGGTGGTTCGCCAACCCGGCATCTACGACATTCGAGGCGCCACACCTCCAAAGATCGGCGCCGACGGGCGGGCGGGACGGGCGGGCCGGACGGTCAGAGCGCCACGATCGCCGCCGACTCCGGCGGCAGCTCGATGCCGTCGCGCATCACCGTCACCCCCTCGGAGGTGGCGAGCAGCACGCGGCGTACCACCCCGGGCAGGTTGATCCGCTGTGCCCGGCCGGCCAGATTGGCCACCACGAGCGTGTCGCCGCGCCGCATCACCAGGAACCGGTCACCGTTGCGGACGTCGACCCGGTCCAGCCGAGGGTCCGACAGGTCGGCCCGGGACCGGCGCAGCGCGATCAGCCGCCGGTAGAGGTCGTACGTCTCACGGTGTTCCGGCTTGTCCAGCTCGGCCCAGTCCAGGCGGGATCGCAGGAACGTCTGCGGGTCCTGCGGGTCGGGCACGTCGTCGGTGGCCCAGCCGTGATCGGCGAACTCCCGCCGGCGGCCGGTGGCGACCGCCGCGGCCAGTTCCGGCTCCGGGTGGCTGGTGAAGAACTGCCACGGCGTGGCTGCCGCCCACTCCTCCCCCATGAACAGCATCGGCGTGAACGGCGCGGTCATCAGCAGCGTCGCGCCCACCCGCAGCAGGCCGGGCGACAGGGTGGCGGAGATCCGGTCACCGGTGGCCCGGTTGCCGATCTGGTCGTGGTTCTGCAGGTACGCCACGAAGCGGTGACCCGGCGTGCGCTGCCTGTCGACCGGGCGGCCGTGGCTGCGGCCCCGGAAGCTGGACCAGGTGCCGGCGTGGAAGAACCCGCCGGTCAGCACGTCGGTGAGGCATTCCAGGGAGCCGAAGTCGCCGTAGTAGCCCTGCCGCTCGCCGGTGAGCAGCGTGTGCAGCGCGTGGTGCGCGTCGTCGTTCCACTGGGCGTGCAGGCCGTACCCGCCCGCCTCCCGGGGCGTGATCAGGCGCGGGTCGTTGAGGTCGCTCTCGGCGATCAGCGACAGCGGCCGGCCGAGGTGCGTCGACAGCGCCGCCACCTCGGTGGCCACCTCCTCCAGCCAGTGCACGGCCCGGCCGTCCGGCATCGCGTGCACGGCGTCCAGCCGCAGCCCGTCGACGTGGTAGTCGCGCAGCCAGGTCAACACGCTGTCGGCGATGTAGCGGCGCACCCCGTCGGAGTTGCCGGCCGTCCAGGTTGACCGTGCGGCCCCAGGTGTTGCTCTGCTCGGTGAGGTACGGCGCGAACCGCGGCGCGTAGGCCCCGGAGGGCCCGAAATGGTTGTAGACGACGTCGAGGATCACCCCCAGGCCCTTGGCGTGGGCGGCGTCGACGAACCGTTTCAGGCCGTCCGGACCGCCGTACGGCTCGTGCGGGGCGTACCAGCAGACACCGTCGTAGCCCCAGTTGTACTCGCCGTTGAACGCGTTCACCGGCAGCAGCTCGATCATGTCGACACCGAGGTCGACCAGGTGGTCCAGCTTGGCGATCGCCCCGTCGAACGTGCCCTCGGGGGTGAACGTGCCGATGTGCAGCTCGTACAGCACGCTGCCGGGTAGTTGCCGGCCGGTCCAGTCGGCGTCGGACCAGGCGAACGCGGCGTGGTCGTAGAGCCGGCTGGGACCGTGCACCCCGGCCGGCTGCCACGCCGAGCGGGGGTCGGGCAGGGCCTGGTCGTCGTCGTCGAGCAGGAACGCGTAGTCGGTGCCCGGCCCGGCGTCGGGCACCTCGACCCGCCACCAGCCGTCCGGCCCCTGACGCATCGCCTGGTCGGCGGCGCCGGGCAGGCGCAGCCGCACCCGGGCGGCCTCGGGCGCCCACACCGTGAACTCGGTCATGCGGCGGCCTCCACAGAGTCGGTGGGTGCGAGGAGGGCGACGGGGTAGGTGCTCAGCAGATCATCCAGGAGCAGCTCAGAACCACTGTAGACCCGCCCGGTGAACAAGTCGGTGCACTGATGAACGGAAAGTGACACGGTCGTGTCCCGCCAGCCGCCGGAACGGGCCAGCCGCAGCGGCAGCCGGGTCGCCACCGCGACCGCGCCGCCCCGGTCGAAGGCCACCGCGTGCGTGGCGGCCGGACCGCACGCCGGCACCGGCCGGTAGCCGCCGAACAGGTCCGGGCGGTGGCGGCGCAGCCGCAACGTGCGGGACACCACGAGCAGCTTGGCCGCGCCGTCGCCGGCCACCGCGGGCCGCCATCCGGCGTCGAGCCGGGCCAGCATGTCCCGGCGTACGGCGAAGTCGACCGGCCGCCGGTTGTCCGGGTCGACGAGCGAGTTCTCCCACAGCTCGGTGCCCTGGTAGACGTCGGGCACACCGGGCATGGCGAGCTGCACCAGCTTCTGCCCGAGCGCGTTCGACCAGCCGGGCGGGGTGATCTCGGCGGCGAACGCGGTGATCTGGGCGTGCAGTTCCGGGTCGTCGTACATCCGGTCGACCAGCGCGTGCAGCTCGTGTTCGAAGGCCGGGTCCGGGTCGGCCCAGCTCGTGCTCACCGACGCCTCCCGGGCGGCCTTCTCGGCGTACCCGTGCAGTCGCTCCCGTTCGATCGGCCACGCCCCGACGGCGGTCTGCCAGAGCAGGTGGGCCAGCGCGGGGTCGGCCAGCGGCGCGCGGGACATCCAGTCGGCGACCCGCTCGGCCCAGCGGCCCGGCAGCTCGGAGAGCACCGCGAGCCGGGCGCGGACGTCCTCGCCGCGCTTGGTGTCGTGGGTGGAGAGCGCGGTCATGCTCGCCGGCCAGCGCACCTGCCGGGTGGCGGCGAACCGGTGCAGCTCGGCCGGCGGCACACCGAAGTGGGCCGGGCTGCCGCCGACCTCGTTGAGGGCGACGAACCGGCTCCACCGGTAGTACGCGGTGTCCTCCACACCCTTTGCCATCACCGCACCCGTGAGCTGCGGGAACCGGGCGGCCAGCTCGTGGCCGGGATCGCGCAGCCGGGCGGTGACCGCGTCCAGCACGCCGGTCAGGTCGGGGCGGCGGCGGCCGGCCTCGCTGCGGGCGGCGGCCAGATGACGGGCGCCGGAGGGCGGGTAGCCGCGGTAGACCGGGAAGCACGCGGCCAGCTCGGCGAGGGCCGCACGCACCTGCTCGCCGGGCAGCTCCGGCACGAGCGCGGCCAGCCGGGTCAGCTCGGCGGCGAGCAGCCGGGTGGCGGCCTCCAGCTTGGTGGCGTGTGTCAGGTCCGGCCAGGAGGTGTGCCGCCCGGTCAGCCGGCCGTCCAGCGTGGTGAACTCCGGTTCGGCGGCCGGGTCGACGAACAGCCCGGACACGGCGGCCAGCGCGTCGTAGCCGGTGGTGCCGTCGACCGGCCAGTCCGGCAGGTCCTCGCCGTACTCCAGGATCTTCTCCACCACCAGCCAACTCCCGGGCGCGGCGGCGCGCAACCGGGCCAGGTAGCCGGCCGGGTCGCGCAGCCCGTCCGGGTGGTCGACGCGGATGCCGTCGACCTCCCCGGCGTCGACCCAGCGCAGGATCTCCGCGTGGGTGGCGTCGAAGACCTCCGGGTCCTCCACCCGCAGGCCGGCCAGGTCGGACACGGCGAAGAACCGGCGGTACGTCAGCTCGGCGTCGCCGCGCCGCCAGTTCACCAGCTCGTAGTGCTGCCGGTCGTGCACCTGGCGGGGCGTGCCCTCACCGGTGCCGTCGGCGACCGGGAAGCGGTGCTCGTGGTAGCGCAGCTCCCCGTCGACGAACTGCAGGTCGTCGAGCGCGTCGGCGGTGTCGGCCAGCACCGGCAGCAGCAGCCTCCCCCGGTCCCAGTCGATGTCGAACCAGTGCGCGTACGCCGAGTCGCGTCCCCGCCGCAGCACGTCCCACCAGGCCGGGTTGGCCTCCGGCCGGGCCACTCCGGCGTGGTTGGGCACGATGTCCACGACCAGGCCCAGCCCGGCCGCGCGCAGCGCCCGGACCAGCCGCACCCGGGCGGCGTCGCCGCCGAGCTGCGGGTTGACCGCGCGGTGGTCGACCACGTCGTAGCCGTGCGCGGAGCCGGGGGTGGCGGTGAGCAGCGGCGCGGTGTAGAGGTGGGTGACGCCGAGCGCGGCGAGGTAGCCCGCCAGCTCGGCCGTGGTGTCCAGGTCGAAGCCGGGACGCACCTGGACCCGGTAGGTCGAGCGAGGGGTGTCGGGCATCGGTCAGGCCGTCCTCTCCAGGACCAGCAGCGAGCGGTCCGGCACGCAGACCGTGCCGCCCGCCTCGACGAGCGTCGTCTTCTCCGGATCGGGTTCCGCAGTGCTGATCACCAGCTCCCACCGGGTGCCGAACTCCTCACCGGGCAGCGTGAAGTCCAGCGGCGCGTCGTGCGCGTTGAACAGCAGCAGGAACGAGCTGTCCCGGTGGCGCTGGCCGTACTGGCCGCGTTCGCCGATGCCGTCGCCGTTGACGAACAGGGCCACCGAGCGGCCGAAGTCGTTGCCCCAGTCCTCGCCGGTCATCTCCCGCCCGTCCGGGGTGTACCAGGCCAGATCCGGCAGCCCGGAGCCGGCGGCCCGGCCGCCCACCGGCAGGCCGGTGAAGAACCGGCGGCGGCGGAACACCTGGTGCCGGTTGCGGAACGCGGTGAGCCGGTGGACGAAGTCCAGCAGCTCGTCATCGGCCCGCTCCCAGTCGACCCAGGCGATCTCGCTGTCCTGGCAGTAGGCGTTGTTGTTGCCGCCCTGGGTGCGGCCCAGCTCGTCACCGTGACCGAGCATCGGCACACCCTGGGACAGGATCAGCGTGGCCAGGAAGTTGCGCCGCTGCCGGGCGCGCAGCGCGCGTACGCCCGGGTCGTCGGTGTCCCCCTCGACGCCGCAGTTCCAGGACCGGTTGTGGCTCTCCCCGTCCCGGTTGTCCTCGCCGTTCGCGTCGTTGTGCTTGTCGTTGTAGGAGACCAGGTCGGTGAGCGTGAACCCGTCGTGGCAGGTGACGAAGTTGATGCTGTGGAACGGGCGGCGGCCGTCGTCCTGGTAGAGGTCGGCGGAGCCGGAGATGCGGGAGGCGAACTCGGCGAGCGTGGCCGGCTCGCCGCGCCAGAAGTCGCGTACGGTGTCGCGGTACTTGCCGTTCCACTCGGTCCACTGCGGCGGGAAGTTACCGACCTGGTAGCCGCCGGGACCGACGTCCCACGGCTCGGCGATGAGCTTGACCCGGCCGACCACCGGGTCCTGCTGCACCACCTCGAAGAACGTGGACAGGCGGTCCACCTCGTAGAACTCGCGGGCGAGCGTGGCGGCCAGGTCGAACCGGAAGCCGTCGACGTGCATCTCGGTGACCCAGTAGCGCAGCGAATCCATGATCAGTTGCAGCGAGTGCGGACTGCGCACGTTGAGGCTGTTGCCGGTGCCGGTGTAGTCGACGAAGTAGCGCCTGTCGTCCTCGGAGAGCCGGTAGTAGCTCCGGGTGTCGATGCCCTTGAAGCTCAGCGACGGCCCGAGGTGGTTGCCCTCGGCGGTGTGGTTGTAGACCACGTCGAGGATCACCTCGATGCCTGCCGCGTGCAGCGCCTTGACCATGCCCCGGAACTCCTGCACCTGCTGGCCCAGGCGGCCCAGCGCGGAGTAGCCGTGGTGCGGGGCGAAGAAGCCGATGGTGTTGTAACCCCAGTAGTTACGCAGCCCCAGGTCGGCCAGGCGGTGGTCGTGCACGAACTCGTGCACCGGCATCAGCTCCACCGCCGTCACGCCGAGCCGCTTGAAGTGCTCGATCATCACCGGGGAGGCGATCGCCGCGTACGTGCCGCGCAACTCCTCCGGGATGCCGGGGTGGCGCATGGTCAGGCCGCGCACGTGCGCCTCGTAGATCACCGAGTGGTGGTACGGCGTGCGCGGCGGCCGGTCGTTGCCCCAGTCGAAGTACGGGTTCACCACCACCGACTTCGGCATGTACGGCGCCGAGTCGGCGGTGTTCATCACGTCCGGGTCGCCGCCCACCTCGTAGTCGTAGACCGACGGGTGCCAGGTGACCTCCCCGTCGACCGCCTTCGCGTACGGGTCGAGCAGCAGCTTGTGCGGGTTGCAGCGCAGCCCCTCGGCCGGGTTCCACGGGCCGTGCACCCGGTAGCCGTAGCGCTGGCCGGGCCCGACGCCCGGAATGTAGGCGTGCCAGACGTACGCGTCGACCTCGCGCAGCTCCACCCGGCGCTCGGTGCCGATGTCCCACTCGTCGAACAGGCACAGCTCGATCCTCTCCGCCACCTCGGAGAAGATCGCGAAGTTGGTGCCCATCCCGTCGTACGTGGCGCCGAGGGGGTAACTCTCGCCCGGCCAGACCTGCATGTCGCTCCTTCGGCCCATGATCGTGAGCACACCGGACAGGGGAACCGCCGATGCGCACGTCGGTGATGCCCCGCCGCACCCTCCGCCAATCCACCCGTTCGGACCGTAACCGAATCCACCCTCCTGAGTCCGGATAGACGTTCAGGTGTCATCCGTCACGATCGCCCTTTTCGAGATGCGGACCGGCGCCGGATGGACTTTCCTGGATCCGGGCCCGCGCGCGGGCCGCCCGGCCGTTCGGTCATCCCTCACCACCCTCACCACCCTCACCACCCTCACCACCGCCTGTCGCCGCCACCGAAGCCGGCGTGTCTCACCCTGCACGGACGGAGATCCACGTGACCACTCTGCGGGTCGGCGCCCAGCCCGCCACCGCGACGGACCGGCTCCACCGGCCCACTCTCACCTCCCGCCCGACCCCGCCGTCGCCGGCCGGGGCCGCGCCCCGGACGCGGCGCATCCTGATGCTGTCGTGGGAGTACCCGCCGGTGCTCGTCGGTGGCCTCGGCCGCCACGTCCACGCCCTGTCGGTCGCCCTGGCCGCCGCCGGACACGAGGTCACAGTCGT
>NZ_FMCV01000034.1 GCF_900091565.1 Micromonospora marina
TACCTATACCTGGCGTTCCGGTGGCGCGGATTCGAGCTGCACTACGGGCGCGCGTCCAGGAACCTGGACCCGTCGGAGAACACCGGCGGATGCCTGGTAATGGTCGATACGGTCGCGCCGTACCACGCAGCGTTCACCGAGGCGATGCGCCGCACGTACGGAAAGGTGCTTGCCAAAGGGCTACCTCGGATAACGCGGTACCGGCCCGGCACCTCACGGTTCACCGTCACAGACCCGTCGGGAAACTCGATCATCTTCATCCAGCGGGACGAGCCGACGGAGGTGGAGTACGGCGGCTCCAAGCAGCTGCAAGGGCTTGCCCGAGTTCTGGACAACGCTCGGATCCTGCGCGAGTTCAAGAACGACGACCGGCATGCCTTCCGAGCACTGAACTCGGGACTGCGCCGCCACGGCGACAGCGCACCGGCCGTGCAGCAGGCAATGGCGCTGGCCGTGCTCATCGAGCTGTCGACGGCACTGGAGGAGTCGGAACGGGTACCGGAGTGGGGCGCCAGGCTTCGGCAACTCAGCCTGACCATGGAGGAGCGTCGTCAGGTCGAGTCCGTCGTCGCCGACCCCACGCTGCTCAAGCGGTGGATGCCCGCCACGGCCTGACTGACGCACCGGCCACCCTGTGACGCCGATGAGGAGGACTCCACAGCGTCATAGCAACACGACCCCGTCACGTTCGTCTGTTGGCCTACACAACGTACGCGGTGGATTTCGCCGGTCCGCCGGTGCGGCCGCATCAGGGGCTCGATGACGCACCGTTCTCGGCAGATGAGGTCGCGGTCGAACGCTCCATCTCAGGGCTCAAGATTCTGCGGCCGTCTCGAGAGCGAGTTAGGCGCGATTCAGAGCGTCTACAAGGTGTGTGAGCGCGGCGATTGCGACGGTGTCGACCCCAACCCCGGTGAGCTCGACGATGCGTCGCCCAACGCGGACCGCCTCGTCCGGGTTTGCCGCCTCATACAGCAGCGGTACCAGGGCGCGTACCGCGGCGCACCTGCCATCGATGTCCTCCAGCAGACGTGGATGCCGTTCGACGAGCTGTGCAACGCGAGTCATGGTTCTACAAGTGGCGGGAGCGTCCGCCGACACCCCGCCAGGACCGTAGGACCAGGCTGGCGGACGCGGTCCGGCGTGTCTTCGACGCCTCGGGTGGCACCTACGGCAGTCCTCGCGTCGGCGACGAGTTACGCGAACAGGGCTGGCGGGTGTCGGACACCACGGTCGCCGAGCTCATGGCCGAGCTGGGCCTGGTCGCCAGAGCGAAGCGGCGCCGGCGTGGGCTGACCCGGCAGGGCAAGCGGCCAGCCGCCCCGGACCTGGTCAAGCGCCGGTTCACCGCGTCCGCGCCTGACGTGGCCTGGTGCGGCGACATGACGGAGATCGTCACCGGTGAGGGCAAGCTCTACCTCGCCACCGTCATCGACCTGTACTCCCGACGCATCCTCGGCTACGCCATGGGCGACCGGCACGACGCCGGCCTGGTCGTCGCCGCGCTGAACATGGCCGCGGTCACCCGCGGCGGCGATGTCGCCGGAGTGATCTTCCACAGCGACAGGGGCAGCGAATACTGCTCGGCCGACTTCGCCAGGGCGTGCGCCCGCTGGAAGGTACGTCAGTCGATGGGCCGGGTCGGCTCGTGCTACGACAACGCCGCGGCCGGCCGAGGCCACCTTCTCCACCCTCAAGGTCGAGGACGTCCACCGCCACCAGTTCCGCACCCGCACCGAGGCCCGACTAAAGATCGCCATCTGGATCACCGACTTCTACAACCGTCGCCGCCGCCATTCCGTCTGCGGCGGACGCTCACCGAACGACTACGAGCGATCGGCAATCCGCGTCCTGGAGGACCAGGCCGCACAACCGAGTCCTCCACGATTCCAGGGGATTGACACGTCTCGCCTCCCCATGGTCCACAAGGGCTCGGCCGCTGGTCAGAGCGTTGGACTGCCGGCAGCCACGTTACGGAGAGACCTACCCACGAGGGGCGGCCGGGTCCCTATCAGCGGTCCGCCGACGCCACCCGGCCCGGCGACAACACCCCCCGGATCATGCGTACGACAGGGGCAGGTAGTCATACCGGACCGAGCGACCGAGCAGTCCCCGGCTGGGGACGATCAAAAAGGTAACGGGGACCAACTTCAGTGGCAGCGGACAGGCGGGCTCGATACGCCGGGATGACCGTCGAGCGCCGCCTGCTTGGGTTCCTCCCGCGACGGGGAGTCTCCTGAAGGCTGGGACGGCCGGATCCGTCGCGCCGATCCACGCGACCCCGGTCTCCCACCTCGCCCCGATCACGACGGTGCCAGCAGCTCCGTGAGGAGCACATCGCGCAGGACGTCGGGTGGATCGAGGAAGGTGAAATGCCCGCCGGGCAGCGTGACGAACCGGGTGTCACCGCACCGGTCCCAGCCCTTCATCTGCTCCGGCCGGACGTCCGCGTCGTCGGTCCAGGAGAGCGCGAGCACGCGACCAGGCAGCCGCGTCGGATCCGGTACGACGTACGCCGCGTTGGCGGCGACGTCGGTCGCCAGCGTGGTGACGGCGAGATCGAGTAGGTCCGGGACCGGTGTACCGCCGAGGTGCCGCACGATCGCGGCCATCTCGACGGTGAGTTCGGCCCGATTCATGCTCAGGAACCGACCGTAGGGTCCGTCCTGGGGAGCGACCTCGGACGAGACGACCACGCACCGCGGTGTCGGGCCGCAGGCGGCGACCAGTTGGGCGGCGACCTCGTATGCGGCGAGCGCCGAGCCACAGTGACCGAAGAAGCCGAACGGGCGGTCCAAGTGTGGACGAAGTGTGGGGATCAGTGCCCCGGCGAGGTCCTGGTACGTGGCGGGAGCAGGTTCCCGGATCCGATTCTCCCGCCCGGGCGGCTGCACCGGGCAGATCTCCAGATCACCGATGAACCTGGGCCACCGGTGGAACATGCTCGCTCCGCAGCCGGAGTACGGCAGGCAGAACAGCCGGGCAGCCGAGTCCGGGGATGGATCGCGCAGCAGCCAGCGAGGCGCCCGGCGGCGTCGGGCGGGCGACGTCACCGCGCACCCCCGGTGCCGGCGGAAGTCCGGCGGGTCACCCGGACCGGCGCGTGAGTGAAACCGGCCGCGAAGGTCGACCGGATGTGCCGCACCCCGTCCACCGGTCGCACCTCCGCCACCCGGGCGAAGAACTCGTCGAACACGGCGGTGAGCATCAGCCGGGCCAGCGCGTAGCCGATGCAGTAGTGCGCCCCGCCGCCCAGCGCGACGTGCCGGTTCGGCTGCCGGTCGGGTACGAAGACGTACGGGTCGACGAAGACGCTCTCGTCGCGGTTGGCGGAGCCGAGCCAGACGACGACCGGTGCGCCCGCCGGCAGCTGAACTCCGCCGAGCTCGGTCTCGCGAGTGGTGTGGCGCAGGAAGTGGTTCGCCGGTGACGCCCAGCGCAGCGCCTCCTCGACCAGCAGGTCGAGGCGTGGACCAGCGGCCGACAACCGGCCGTAGTCACCTGAGCGGGCCAGTTCGAGTAGGGCGGCCGTCGGCACGTTCGGCACGGTCACGGCCGCCCCGAGCAGCAGGCTGTAACAGTTGGACAGTACGGCACCGGGATCGAGGGCGGCACCATCGACCTGTAAGGCCAGCAGGGTACCGATCAGGTCGTCCCCACCCCGTCGCTGTCGTTGCCGGACCTGGTCCTGGAAGTAGGCGAACAGCTCTCGGTGGGCCCGCTGCAAGGTGGCGACGGGCCCACGGGGTAACTGCCACGTCTCGTCGTCGGGTGCGATCGCCATCATCGCCAGCCGGGTGAGCCGGTCCCAGTCGGCGTCCGGCAATCCCATCAGCGTGCTCAGCACCGCGACCGGCAACCGGTTGAAGATCCCTGCGAGGTCGACGACGCCCTCCTCGGGCAGGTCTGACAGCAGGGTGGCGACTCGCGCGCGGATCATCGGCGCGTGCCGGGCGACGGCGGCGGTGTCAAGTTGCCCGTGCAGCGGTGCCCGCATGCGGGTGTGCCGGGGTGGATCGGTCGCGGCGAGTTGCCGGCCGCTGGCCGGGTCCGGCTTGCCCAGCAGGGTCAGCAGAGTCCCCCGCTCCGAGGTGAACGTCTGGTGGTCACGCAGCACGATCCGGACGTCAGCATGCCGGGTGACCGACCAGAATCCGAGTCCTCCGGTGGGTTGCCAGGAGACGGGAGCGTGGGCCCGGGCCCAGCGCCAGGCGGCGTGCGGGTCGTCGGTCGCGTGGATGGTCGGGTCGGCGAGATCGAGCGGAGCCGGTCGGTCGGGGCCTGGCGGGGCGGGGATCAGTCGCACGCGCCGCTCCCGGCACGATTTTCGTCGATCGCGGCGGCCAGGTCGGCCACGGTCGGATCAAGGTAGAGGGTGGCGGCGGGTACGGTCACCCCGAACGTCTGCTCTATCTCGACGAGAAGTTCGGCCGCGAGCAGGGAGTGCCCGCCCAGCTCGAAGAAGTCGTCGTCGACCCCGATCTGGTCCAGGCCCAGGCGGGCCTGCCACAACGTGGCGAGTTGTTCCTCCAATTCGGTCGTGGGGGCACGGTACTCGCTGGACAGGTCGGGGTTACGTGGGCGTACGACAGGAGGGGTCGCACCCGCGCCGACCGGGCCGGTCATACCAGCACTCCGGCCTGCCGGGCCGGCACCGGTCGACAGTCGATCGGCAGCTGGGTGATGCCGTTGATGAAGTTGGAGCGGAGGTGGACCACCGGCCCGGCCACTTCGAAGCCGTCGAGCTGCCCGATCATCTCCGCCAGGAGGATCCGCAGCACGGACTGGGCCGGCGGTGCGCCGATGCAGCGGTGCACGCCCACGCCGAACGCGAGGTGGGGGTTGATGGTGCGGGCCGGGTCGAACCGGTAGGGGTCGGTGAAGATCCGTTCGTCGCGGTTGGCCGCGCCGATCCAGGCGGCGACGAGTTCTCCCGGTCCGAGGTCGACCTCGCCGAGTCGGACCGGGGCGAGGGTCCGGCGGAGCAGGTGGTTGGTCGGCGAAGCCCACCGCAGGGCCTCCTCGACGGCACGCGGGACCAGGTCGGGACGGGCGCGTACGGTGTGCCACGCCTCGGGCCGTTCGGCCAGCGCCAGCACCAGGTGGGCGGCGACCTGCGGGGTCGTGGTGACCGCCCCCATGACGAAGCTGTAGCAGTTCAGCAGCACCTCCTGCTGGTCGAGCCGGCGTCCGCCCACGTCGAGGTGGAGCAGCTCGGAGACGACATCGTCCTGCGGGCGGCGGTGACGGTCCCGGATCACCTCGTTCAGGACGGTGAAGAGTTCCAGGTGGGCGCGGTGCAGGGTAGCGCTCGCCGAACCCGTTGCGTACGCCGGATCGTCCGGCGCGACCCCGGCCATCGCCCACCGGGACACGTCGGACCAGGCGGACTCGGGAATGCCGATGACATCGCCGGCGGCGACCATCGGCAGGGCCAGGGTCAGCTCGGTCCAGTCGGTCACCCCGCCAGCCGCGAGTCGGTCGCGGACGATCCGACGGATGCGGTCGCGGACCCGGGGCGCGTGGCGGCGGGCAGCGTGCATGGACATCAGCGGGATGGTGGGTTGGCGGACCCGAGT
Source organism: Micromonospora marina (assembly GCF_900091565.1). Classification (GTDB taxonomy): domain Bacteria; phylum Actinomycetota; class Actinomycetes; order Mycobacteriales; family Micromonosporaceae; genus Micromonospora; species Micromonospora marina. The sequence goes on from NZ_FMCV01000034.1 coordinate 5,580, forward strand.
GTGGCGGGGTCGGTCCATCAGGTTGATGGTGCGGCCCCCGGCCGGGTCGCCGCCGGTGACGGCGAGGATGGTGCCGTGCTCGGAGCCGTAGTTCTCGTCGTCGAGGAGCACCGCCGTCACGTCGTCGTATCGGGTGACCGACCAGAAGGTGCTGCCGTCGGGGGTCTGCTGCGCCCAGATCGGCGCCTGGTCGCGTAACAGCCGCCAGGCCCCGTGCTGCGAGGAGTCGACGTAGCGTTGGGGGTCGTACAGGTCGATGGTGTCGAGGGTGGGCGGCGGGGTGCTCGCCGGTTCCGCCATCCGCATGGCCAGCGCCTTCCTCAGTGCCGTGGGATGCCCTGCACGGGCATCGAGACGAGTCCGTTGATCCAGTTCGACTGGAGGTGGACCAGCGGTCCGGTCCGGTCGAACCGGGTGTACGCGGCGGCCAGTTCCTCGAAGAGGATGGACAGGGCCAACCGCGACGACGGTGCTCCGACGCAGTAGTGCGGGCCGCCACCGAAGCCGAGGTGACGGTTCGGCGCGCGCTGGATGTCGAAGGTGAACGGGTCGGTGAAGACCGCCGAATCCCGGTTGGCCGACGCGACCCACGCGACCACCCAGTCGCCCTCGGGGATCGACACGCCGCCGATGCTGGTGTCTGCCGTGACCCGACGGACCAGGTGGTGCGTCGGCGAGGTCCACCGGACGCCCTCCTCGACCAGTCCCGCGACGGCGGCGGGGTCGGTGAGCTGCGCCCACACGTCGGGCCGGTCGACGAGCGCGAGCAGGGTGTGGCTGGCCACGTGGGGCGTGGTGGTGTTGGCGCCCAGGATGAAGCTGTAGCAGTTGAGCAGGATCCGCCAGTCCTGGACCGGCGCCTCCCGGTCGTCGAGGGCGTCGAGCGAGATCAGTACGGAGATCAGGTCCTGCCGCGGAGACCGTCGCCGGTCCTGGATCAGCTCGCGGAAGCACGCGAACAGCTCGTGGTGGGCGATCCGCAGGGTCCGGGCCGGTGTCGACGCGAGCGCGTACTCCGGGTCGTCGGGCGCGATGCAGGCCGCCGCCCAGATGGCGATGTCGTCCCAGTAGCGCTCGGGAACGCCCATCAGCTCCCCGGCGATGATCATCGGCAGTCGCCGCATCAACCGCGCGAAGTCCTGCTCACCGTCGTGACAGGGGGCGACGAGGTCGCGTACCCGCTCCCGGATCCGGGGGGCGCGATCCCGTACGACGGCGTGGCCGAGCGCCCGCATCGTCGGGCCCCGGACCGTCCCGTGCCGCGGCGGGTCCATCAGGGTGATGGTCTGCCCGCCCGCCGCGTCGCCGACCCCGACCGAGGCGAGGATCGTCCCCTCCTGCGAGCTGAACGTCTGGTGGTCCTTGATGACGGTCTCGCAGTCCGCGTGCCGGGTGACGCACCAGAAGCCGGTTGCCCCCGGGCGGTCGTGGAACCACACCGGGGCGTTCTGCCGCAGGGTCCGCCAGGTCGCGTGCTGGTCGGCCGTCTGGTAGGCGGCCGGGTCGTACAAGTCGATGTCACCGAGCTCGACAAGCGCCCGGGGGGTGGCGGCGCTCAGCTCCATCGTGCCGCCTCCGGGGTCCGTGCCGACCGGGCGCCGGCCAGGTCGGCGAGGTCGCGTGGGGTCGGACCGCCGAAGAACTCCCCGGCGCTGATCTCCACGCCGACGCTCCGGAGGCGCTCGAGGAGCCAGACGCTGCGCAGCGAGTCACCGCCGAGTTCGAAGAAGTCGTCGTCGACGCCGACCTGGTCGAGTTCGAGCACCTCGGCGCTGACCTCGCAGAGCAGCCGTTGCAGGTCGGTGGCGGGCGCGCAGTAGTCCGGCAGGCCGGGCAGGTCGGCACGGGCGGTCCACGGTGCGGGCAGCCGGGACCGGTCCGGTTTGCCGTTGGGGTCCAGCGGCGGGTCCTCGAGGAGGACCAGGGTCGCCGGCATCAGGTAGCCGGGCAGCCGCTCGCCGAGCCAGGCCCGCAGGGCGAAGGTGTTTACCTGCCGGCCCGGGTGGGGCACCGCGTAGGCGGCGATCCGCTTCTCCTCGGCGTTGGTGCTGACCGCCACCGAGAGAGCATCGGCCAGGTCCGGGTGGCGCCGCAGAACCGCCTCGATCTCGCCCAGCTCGACCCGGAAGCCGCGGATCTTGACCTGCCGGTCGAGCCGTCCGTGGAAGTCGAGGGCGCCGTCGGGACGGCGGGCGCCCCGGTCCCCGGTGCGGTACATGCGCCGGCCCGGCTCAGGGCTGAACGGATCCGGCAGGAAGCGCTCGGCGGTCAGCTCCGGCTGACCGTGGTAGCCGCGGGCGATCCCGACGCCGCCGAGGACGATCTCGCCGATCTCGCCGTCGGGGACCGGCCGCAACTGCGGGTCGAGCACCCGCCAGTGCATGCCGGCCAGCGGCGTCCCGATCGGCACCCGGTCTGGCGTGGGCGCGGTGACGGCGTGCAGGGAGGCGAAGACAGTCGTCTCGGTCGGCCCGTACGCCGCGTAGAGGCGGGTCCGGCGGGCGGCCTCGGCCACGTACTCCGGCGACAACACATCACCACCGGCGATCAGGCATCCGACGCTGTCCAGGGCGGCCGGGTCGTAGCGGGCGATCAGGTGGAACAGCCCGGTGGTCAGGAAGAGCCAGTCGGGCCGCCAGCGGCGTATCTGGGCGGCGAGCTCGGCGACACCCACGACGGTCGTGTCGAACAGCACAAGCGTCCCGCCCCGGCACAGCGCTCCCCAGATCTCGAAGGTCGAGGCATCGAATGACGTCGGCGCGAGCTGGGCCACCACATCTCCCGGCGCGATGGCGATCCGTGGTTCGGTGGTGACCAGCTCGGTGACGCTGGCGTGGTCGACCACCACCCCCTTGGGGCGGCCGGTGGACCCGGAGGTGTAGATCAGGTACGCGGCGCCGTCCGGCGTCGCATCGACCGGAGGCGTGCGCACGCCGTCGGCCGGGTCGTACGAGTCCTGGTCGTCGATGCGGAGCACGGGTGGCGAGTCGGCGGGCAGCTTGTCGGCGTGGGCGGCGTCGGTGACCACCAGGGTGGCGTGGGAGTCGGTGAGGATGAATCGTTGCCGCTCGACGGGGTAGGCCGGATCCAGCGGCACGTAGTACCCGCCGGCCCGCAGCACCGCGAGCATCGTCACGACCAGCTCCGGGCCCCGGGGCAGCACGACCGCCACCGCCGTCTCGAGGCTTACCCCGTGCTCGGCCAGCCGCGCGGCGAGCTGGTCGGCGCGGGCGGACAGTTCGCCGTAGCGCATCTCGTCCGCCCCGTAGCGGATCGCGGGCGCGTCGGGGGCGACGTGCACCCAGTGCGCGACGAGCTGCGTGATGGTCGTCCGCAGATCAGGCCGGACGGGGTGGGGAAGCAAGCTGGTCACGGTTCACCGCCAAGGGGTCGTGGGGCGCCGGGCAGAGCGTCGGCGAGGAAGCGCGCGGGGGACGGATGCAGGGTCACCATTGCCGGGTCACCGCGGCCAGGGTCTGGACGGCCGGCCCGATGGCACCGATGACGTCGTCCGGCATCGGTGCGTCGAGGGCCGCCGCCGGCAACTGCGCGCTCTGGGCCAGCAGCCGTACCCGCACCGGGGTATTGGCCGGGACGTCGAGCTGGACCTCGGTGCCCTCGACGGGCGCGCCGACGACGGTGAACCCCCACCGCCAGCCGGCGTCAGACCAGCGGTTGACGCCGCCGGCGAGCGGTCGCCCGGCGACCCGCGCGGCGCGGACCTCGCCGTCGACGTACACGCCGATGCGGTTGGCGGCGGCGTCGGTGCTACCCACGCGGAACGTGACCGTCCGGGTGGTGCCGGCGGTGCGGTCCGCGGCGACGGTGGTCCACGGCTCGACCACCGGAACGACCCGGGCTGGGCCGCTGCGGTAGGTCGGCGAGTAGAGCAGCGGCAGCGATCTGTCGGGGGCGGTCGGTCGGCCGCCGACGTAGCGGTCGACGAAGGTGTTCGGTGCGGGGTAGGGGCTCAGCCAGGTGGCGATGCCGGCATCGGCATCCCAGGAGTAGATGAGCGACACCTGCCGGGGGTGCCGGTCGTCAGAGGGATCGGTGACCGCGTCACCGACGCCGACGGCCAGTCCCGACACCGCCAGCAGCGCGACCGCCGCGACGCGCAGCCGACGTGCGGCGGGCCGCTGGGGTGCCTCACCACCGTCGGCCTGCCCGACCGGCGGCAGCCCCGGACCGGCGCGCGGATCGAGCAGGACGGCGACCGCTGCCACCAGGAGGCCGAGCGCGGCCATCGGTACGGCGACCAGGGAGAGCCCGGTGGTCGGAAAGAGCAGCAGCGTCGGCGGCAGCCAGGTAGCGAGCGTCACGGCCGCCGCAGCGGCCCCGGCGAGCCACCGTGGGTGGACGCCGCCCCGGTGGCCGACTGCGAGGGCGGCGGTCCCCGCGCCGGCGGGTAGCAGGAACAGGTAAGCGGCGCCGGGGGCGGCGATCAGGGCGGCGGCACCGACCAGGGTGGCGAGGACGAGCCCGGCGGCGAGTACTTCGGGTCCGCGCGCTGCGCGGCGGACCAGGCTGGTGACGGCGAGGGCGATCGCGGCGGCGGCGACCGCGAAGCCGGTGTACGCCAGGAGGGGCGTGTAGGGGTCACCGAGCACGAAACCGACCAGGTCGGGCCGCAGGTGTATCGCTGTCCACCAGCCGGCGGCCCCGGCCAGGCCGGCGGCCGGCGGCACGCCGATCAGACCGGCGGCGGCGAGCGCCACCCGGCTGGCCCGGAGTTGCCCGCGCCGGGCGGCGACGACCACGGCCGACGCGACGAGAGCTGCCACCAGGAGCCCCAGACCGTACGCCGCCGTGGTGGGCAGCACGACGAGCCGGTCGAAGACGGGGAAGTAGGTCGAAGGACCGGCACCGAGTACGGCGGGCAGATCGGTGCGCGCGAGTCGGCGTACCGCCGGCAGCACGGAGTCTCCCATGTCCTGCAGGGTCGCCGGATCGACGGCGGACAGATCGTCGCGAGCGGTGTCGTAGCGGGCTGAACCCGTTACAGGAGCGACGTTCAGGCCGGTGTAGCCGGCGGCCCGGAACACGCTGAAATCAGTCTCGTGCGGGAGGATCCGGTAGACGAGCTCCGCGAGAGAGGTGGCCACGGCGGCGTTGCTGTGGAGCGCCCGGGCCATGGCGAGGTTGTCGTCTCCGCTCTCGAACATCACGACCGGGCCGGACTGCCCGCGTGACTCCAGGTTGACGATCGCGGTCGAGGCCGGGTCCGGCAGCAGCCCTGTGTCGAGTGCCGCTGCGGCGCCGAGCAGCCCCGCCTCCTCGCCGTCGGTGAATATCAGGCGGACGTCGTTGGCCGGGGGTGGGCCGGCGAGGAGGGCTCGCGCGATCTCCAGGGCGGTGGCGACACCCAGGCCGTTGTCCGAGGCGCCGGGGCCACCGGGCACTGAGTCGTAGTGCGCGACGAGCACGACGGTTCCCCGCGCGTCCCGGCCGGGAATCGTGGCGGACAGGTTCTGTACCCGTCCACAGGCGGGTTCGGCGGGACCGGGACGGCAGACGTCGGCGACGTGACTGGTCGGGCTGACGCCGAGGCCGGTGAGAGTCTGGGCCAGGTAATCGCGGGCCGCCTCGGCGCCGGGGCTGCCGGTGGGGCGGGGGGCGGTGGCGACGGCGCGGATGTGGGCCATCGCGCGCTCGGCGGAGAACTGGTTGTCGGGCGTCGAGGACGGCATCGGTCCCGGAGTCGCCACGGACGCCAACGCGGACCAAGCGGCGGCCAGCAGCAGTGCGGCGCCCACCACGGGGGCGCCCCGCGACACCTTCAGCACGACCACCTCCTCGCCGAGCGCGTCGACATCCGGCTTGCCGGATCGCTGTGTGGTCCCATTGTCTAGCAGAACAATTTAGGCCGCGCAATGGTCTCGGAATGCTTCTCGAGGACGGCGTTCCGCACGGACTCTATTGAAGACTGAGATGTTGCCCGGCCGGTGAGCCTGTCGTGGCTTGCCGTGAGCAATCGACCCCGTGGTGTGATTTCGCGTGCCGGGCAGAGGTTTCCGGGTGGGCGCAGAAATTTAACGCCGATGGTGCGTTGCCAGACCCATCCGGCGGGGCTACTCTTCGCCAATGTCGCTGCTGGGAACCCGCTCGACGCGGCGCCGTTCTCCGTCATACGCGCAGGTGGCATGGCTGCCTCGTCGCTCGTCGGGTGGTTCGCTGTCGTTGTCGTGCCGGTGCTTTAAGTGGCGATCGCGGGCCATGCAAGCGGACGCCCGAAGGTTGGCATAAATGTGCCAAGTTTATTCCAGGGAACGGTTACGGAATGAAAGCAGTCAACCTCGGAGTGGAATTAGGGCCGCAATCTACCGACCGCGACGTGGCCTCCTCCGCTCCACCCGTCGCGCAGCTAACGAGATTTTCGTCCGTGGCGCGGTCGCGGACACCCGAATTCCGGCGGGAGCCATTCCTGGACGCCCGCGGCGAGCAGGTCCCGTTCCATTCGACCCGAGGAGGGAAGTCATAGCCCCGGCAGGAGCCACCGCCGACCAGATGGGCACCGGGCCCTCGACCGACGCGCCCTCGTCCCGGGGCCGGAGCTTCGGCTTCCTGCTCGCCGGGCAGTCCATCTCGGCCCTCGGTGACGCGTTCGCCAACGTGGCCATGCCGCTGCTCGTCCTGGCCAGCACCGGATCGGCCACCCAGATGGGTATCGTCGCCGGTCTGTCCATGGTGGCGCAGCTGGTCGGTGGGGTCCTGGCCGGACCGATCGTCGACCAGGTAGACCGACGCCGGTTGTTGATGGCCTGCGACTGGGCGCAGTTCGCTCTCGCCGGCTCGGTTCCGCTGGTCTGGTGGGTCGTCCCGGCGCCCGTCTGGGACCGGTACGGCATCTGGCTCATCTACGCCGTGGTCGTGGCCAGCAGCATCGCGGTGAGCCTCTCCACGGTCGGCCTGCGCGCGATCATGCCGCAGATCGTCGGCCGGGATCGCCTGGTGCGGGCCAACGGGCAACTGATCACCCTCGGCGAGGTGGCGTACGGTGTCGGGCCCGCGCTCGCCGGAGTCGTCATCGCGGCGACCAGCGAGGCCGGCGCGATCGGCATCAACGCCCTGACCTTCGGTGTGTCGGCGCTCGCCTGGGCCTTCGTCCGTCCGCGTATCGCCGCCCGGATCACGGCCGGCGCGGTCGACGAGGCCACCTCGGTGCCCCTGGCCGGACGCCTCGCCGGCCTCCGGTTCGTCCTGGCCCACCCGTTCCTGCGGCACCTGGTCGCCCTCGAACTGGTCAACGGCATGCTCATCGCCGGCACCACCATGCTGTTCATCTACTACCTGCGCACCGATCTGGGTGTCGGGAGTGGTCAGATCGGCCTGCTGCTGAGCCTGGCCAGCGTCGGTGCGGTCCTGGCGGCGGTCAGCACCGGCGCGCTGCGGCGACTCCTCGGCGTCGGGCGGGCGTGGCTGCTGAGTGTGGCCGTGCAGGGGGTCGCGCTGGCCGCCGTCAGCCTCGGTGGCTCGGTGTGGGTGGTGGCTCCGCTCGCCGTCGTCTTCGCGTTCGGGCAGGTGGTGGCCGCGATTCTCGGCACCACACTGCGGCAGGAGATCACCCCCGATCCGCTGCTGGGCCGGGTCTCGGCCGCCGTGTTGACCGTTTTCCTCGCCACCGAGGCGCTGGGCATCGTCCTGGTCAGCGCCGCCGCCGACCTGTTCGCCACGACGACGGTCTTCGTGGTGATCGGGTCGCTCAACCTCCTGGTGGTGCTGGTCGGCCTCGGCACCCCGCTGTGGCGTACCCGATCGATACGTCAGGAGGCATCGTGACGCCCACCGGGCTCCCCCCGCACCTGGCCGACCTGGCCTCCGACGAGTGGGCGATCTGGCGCTGGTCCTGCCTCCGCTCCGCGGGTTTCCCGCTGACCCGGCTGGCCGCCCTCTCCGACGCTCCGGCGGCAGCCGCCGCCGACCGGCTCAACGACGCGCGCGACGACGAACGGCAGGCCTACCTCCGGGCGCTGGCCGTCGTCCGGGGTTGCCTCGACGACCTGCGCGAGGCCGACGACTGGGACTCACCGCGGCGTCGCCCGCTACTGAGGGCCATGAAGGCGTTGCGCCGCGGCAGGTCGCTGCCGGAAGGTATTCCGACGGACATCGTCGCCGCGGCCGACGTCCACGATGCCGCCCGGCGGGCCGTCGGCCGCGCCAGGGCCGAGCTCGAACGCACCTGGGTCGAGGCGCGGGCCCGGACCTCCGCCGCCACCGCCGATCTGGTCGCCGACGACCGGATCGCCGAGGCGATCGTCTGGCAGAACCGGGAGGCGTTCCAGACCGTCGTCGCCCCGCTGCGGCGCGACGGGACCGGCGGGTCGTACAACCAGACCCGGCGGCGGCGTGAGGAACTCATCGCCCGCTACGCGCAGCGCTACTGCGCCAAGAACGACAGCATCGGCTACTTCGGTCCGATCAGTTGGGCTCGTTTTCTCGACACCGGGCCGGCGCTGACCGCCGTGTCCGGTCCGGGACTGATCCGGGACCGCCGGGTCAACTGCGAGCAGTGGGGGATCGACGCGCTGGCCGAGGCGATCGGAGGGCTCCCGAACGCCCGGCGGTGGGCCCGCCCACGCCTGCTGCCCTTCGCGCACCGCACCGAGGACGTCGTGCAGCCCTCCGGCTCACCCCCGATCCACCTGTCGCCGGGGCAGGCCGCCGCCCTGGCCGCGTGCGACGGCAAGCGGTCGGCCCGCGACGTGGCCGCCCTGGCCCTGGCCGCCGAAGACCCGACACTGCGGGACGAGGAGGAGGTGTACGCCTTCCTCGCCGATCTGACGAACCGGGGAATCACGGAATGGCATCTGGAGGTGCCCTTCGTCACCGCCCCCGAGCGTGAACTGTCCGCCCTGCTGGACGGGATCGACGACGACCGTCTCCAGCCGGTCGCCCGGCGGATGCTCCAGGTCTACCAGAGCGCGATCGGCGCGGTCGCCGCCAGCGCCGGCACGGTCGAGCCGCTCTACCGCAGCCTGGAGACAGCGGACCGGATCTTCACCCGGCTCACCGGTCAACCCGCCGTACGCGGACACGGGCAGATGTACGCCGCCCGGGCGATCGTCTACGAGGACTGCACACGCGACCTCGACGTCGAACTCGGCCCGGAGATCCGCACCGAACTGGGCGTCGCGCTCGTGCCCCTGCTGCAGAGTCTGCGCTGGTTCAGCGTGCGGGCCGCCCAACTGGCGCACACCGGACTGCTCGAGCTCTTCCACGAGCTGCGGGCGGACGGACCGGAGACCTACGTGCCCGCCGCCCGGTTGTGGCAGGTGCTGCCACGGCTCTTCCCCGGCCTCGGCAGCGACCGGCAACAAGCCGCCCCCTTCGTCACCGACCTGCGGGACGAGTTCCAGCGCCGCTGGGAACAGGTGCTCGACCTCGACTCGGGACAGCGGGTCGTCCAACGCGACGCCGCCTCGGTGCGGGCGGCCGTGGCGCGAGTCTTCCCCGCCGAACGTCCAGGCTGGGGCTACGCGCGCTACCACAGCCCGGACGTCCTTGTCGCCGCAGCAGACGTCGCAGCCGTCGAACGCGGCGAGTACACCCTCGTGCTCGGCGAGATGCACGCGGCCAACAACACCCTCGCCGCCGCCGGGTTCGCCGACAATCACACAGCCCCGGGCGAGCTGTCCGAGTACGTCGCCTGGGATCTGCCCACCCGGGTGGTGGCCACCGTCGCGCCCCGGGTGTGGCCCGGCGTCACCTCCAGCACCCGCGACGCCCTGCGACGCCCGACCGACGTCCAACTGCTGATGTCCCACGAGTTCGCCGAGCCGTCGGTGCCGGTCGAGAACCAGGTCGCGATCAGCGACCTGGTCATCGAGGAGATCGACGGCGTGTTGCGGGCCCGTACCTTCGACCGGCGGGTCGACCTGCCGGCGGTGGAACTGGTCGGCGAGTTGCTCTCCACGAACGTCGTCGACGTGTTCGGCCTGAGCACCGGTCGGTCGCACACCCCCCGCGTGCAGATCGGCCGGCTGGTGGCGCAGCGCGAATCCTGGCGCTTTCCGCTGGCCGAGCTGCGTCACCTCACCGGCGACGGCGAGGTGGACCGGTTCGTCGCGTCGCGCGGGTTCGCCCGGCACCACGGCCTGCCGGAGCGGGTCTTCGTCAAGCTCCCCACCGAGCAGAAGCCGCTCTACCTCGACTTCACCAGCCCGATCCTGGTCAACATCATGGTCAAGGGGCTGCGCCGCGCCCTCGAGCACGGGCCGGTCGACGGCTCCGCGACGTTCACCGAGATGCTGCCCACCGGTTCGCAGTCCTGGCTACGCGACGGCGACCAGCAGCCGTACACCAGTGAGTTCCGCACCGTGATCGTCGACCTTGCCGGCCGCGACGAGCCGGCGGCGGACGCCCCGGCGCGCGGCTGACGACGAGACCCGACCCGCACCGGAAGCCGACAGAGAGGACAGCAGCGCATGGAACCCGACGAGGACCTCACGATCTACCGCGCAGTGGTCAACGACGAAGAGCAGTACTCCATCTGGCCGGCCGATCGGGACCTTCCCCCGGGGTGGCGGGACGCCGGACGGACCGGCCCGAAGGCGGACTGCCTGGCGTACATCGCCGAGGTGTGGACCGACATGCGCCCGTTGAGCCTGCGCCGCAGGCTCGCGGCGCAGAGCGGCGAGTAGTCGGACGGACAGCACGTGGACGCGAGGAGCGGCATGGCACCCCACAGCGGTACCGAGGTCGGCGGCACGCTAGTCGACCTGTTGACGTCCCGTACCGGCAGCGACCGGGGCTACACCTACGTGTCCGGGTCCAGCCGCCACCGGCTCGGGTTCGCCGACCTCGACCGCCGGGCCCGGGCGATCGGTGCGGAACTGCTCGCCCGGGGCCTGCGCGGTGAGCGGGTGCTGCTGGTCTACCCGCCCGGTCTGGAGTACGTCTCGGCGTTCTTCGGCTGCCTGTACGCCGGCGTGGTGGCGGTTCCGGTCTTCCCGCCGGACCCGGCCCGGCTGGAACGCAGCCTGCCCCGGCTGATCGCCGTCGCCGCGGACGCCGCCCCCGCCGCCGCCCTGACCACCGAGGACCTGGTGGACCTTGGCGCCGGTCTGGCCAGCCTGGCCGATGTTCCGGCACTGACCTGGATCGCCACCGACGCGCTGCCCGACTCGGCCGCCGCCGACTGGCGCCGACCGCCGATCACGCCCGCGACGACCGCCTTCCTCCAGTACACCTCCGGGTCGACGACGGCCCCCCGGGGCGTCGTCGTCAGCCACGCCAACCTCCGCCACAACCTGGAGTTGATCCGCTCGTCGTTCGCGACCACCCCCCGGTCCCGGGGGATGAGCTGGCTTCCGCTCTACCACGACATGGGACTGATCGGTGGCATCCTGCAACCGCTCTACGTGGACTTCGACATGGTCCTCGCCTCCCCGCTGGAGTTCCTCACCGATCCGCTGAGCTGGCTGGACACCATCGCCGCGCAGCACATCACCGCCAGCGGCGGGCCGAACTTCGCGTACGACCTGTGTGTCCGCCGCTTCGACCCGCAGCGCTGCGTGGACCTGGACCTCAGCGGCTGGCAGGTAGCTTTCAGCGGGTCGGAGCCGATTCACGCCGGGGTGCTCGAAAGGTTCGCGGCGACCTTCGCCCCCTACGGCTTCCGGCCCACCGCCTTCCTGCCCTGCTACGGGCTGGCGGAGGCCACCCTCATCGTGACCGGCGCGCCCGCCGGGCAGGGTGCCGTACACCACCGGGTCGACTCCGGGGCGCTCGCCACGGGGTTGGCCCGGCCACCACGCGACGACGACCCTGCTACCACGCTGGTCGGTTCCGGTCGGCCGCTGGGCGACCAGACCGTCGCGATCGTCGATCCGGCCACCGGCGCCGAACGCGGCGACGGTCAGGTCGGCGAGATCCAGGTCCACGGGCCGAGCGTCTGCGCGGGCTACTGGCGCACGCCGGCGGAACACGAGGTGTTCGTCGAGCGGGCCGGCCGCCTCTTCCTACGGACCGGGGATCTCGGTTTCCTGCTCGACGGAGAACTGTTCGTCACCGGCCGCTCCAGCGATGTCATCGTGGTGCGGGGCCGCAACCTCTACCCGCAGGACATCGAGCTGACCGCCGTCACCGCGGCGGCCGGGGTCCGGCCGGGCTGTGTCGCCGCCTTCCCGGTCACCGTCGAGGAGACCGAAGGCGTCGTGGTGGTCGCCGAGCGGAACGCGGATGCCCTACCGGCAGACGCCGAGGCGGCCCACCGGATCCGGCAACTCGTCGGCACCGTCCACGACGCCCCGGTCCACGAGGTCGTCTTCGTCTCCCGGGGGACCGTCCCCAAGACCTCCAGCGGGAAGACCCAACGCCGGGAGACCGCCGCCCGGTACCGCGCGGGCACCCTCGACGTCGTCCACCGTGACGCCGGCGGGCCGGCGGTCACCGGGCCGCCCGCGGACGGCGCCGGGCCGCCCGCCCGGCCCCGCACCGCCACCGAGCTGACCGAGCACCTGATCGGGCTGGTCGGCCGGGCCACCGGCGGCGGCACCGGTCAGATCACCGCCGCGGACCGGCTCGACGCGGTGGGACTGGACTCCCTCGCCTCGGCGCAACTGCTGCACGACCTCGAACGTCTCACCGGCGTCCACCTCGACCTGCGCGGCCTGCTCCAGCCCTGGTCGATCGCCGACCTCGCGGAACACCTCGCCGGCCGGCTCGCCGACCGGGACGCCGGCCCGGCCGACGACGACGGCGGCACCCCGATCTCCCCCGGCGTCGAGGCGCTGTGGTACCTGCACCGGCTCGACCCCACGTCGACCGCGTACCACCTGGCGAGGGCGTTCACCATCGACGGAGGAGCACCTGACGCGGACGCCCTCGACCGGACACTGCGCCGGTTGCTCACCCGGCATCCGGCGCTACGGTCCTGCTACCCCGAGCAGGACGGCGCGCCCGTGGCCGCCGAGGCGGAGCTACCGCCCCGGCTGCTCGACGAGGTGACCTGCGCCTCCGCCGACCTCGACGCCGAACTTGCCAGCCGGGCCCGGGAACCGTTCGACCTGACCCGGGGTCCCCTGGTGCGGGCCTGCCTGCTCACCCCGACCGTCGGCCCTCCGGTGCTGTTGCTGGCCGCGCATCACATCACCACGGACCTGTGGTCGGCAGCGGTCCTCCTCGACGAACTACGCCGGATCTACCCGGCCGAGGCCACCGGTACGGCGGTCGACCTGCCCGAGCCGGGTGACCACCGGCGGGCCGTGCGCCGGCTCGTCGCCACCCCGGCCCGCCGGAACGAGTCGCGGCGGTACTGGGCAGACGCGCTCGCCGGCGATCCGGCCGCGCTCACCCTGCCGGCCCTGGCCGTCGGCGGCACCGACCCGGCGACACCGACGATGATCCAGGGAGTGCTGACGGGGCCGGTCGTCGACCAGGTCACCGCGCTGGCCGTGAGCGCCCGTACCACCCCGTACGTGGTGCTGCTCTCTGCCTTCCAGGTGCTGCTGCACCGATTCACCGGTCAAACCGATCTGCTGGTGGGCTCACCGGCCGCGCTGCACCGGGACGCCGCCTCCGCGACGACCGTCGGCTACCTGCTCAACACCGTGGTGCACCGGGCCGACCTGAGCGGCAACCCCACCTTCACCGACCTGCTGGCGACGAACGCGGCGCGCGTCGCCGCCGCCCTCGACCACCGTGACCACCCCTACGCGGAGGTGGTCCGCGATCTGCGGGCAGCCGGTGGAAATGGCTCGGCCCTCCCGGTCCAGGCGATGTTCGTGCTGGAGCAGGCGCCGGGGGGAGCGGCGGTCGCCGCACTGGCGATGGAGGATCCAGCCACCCCGCTGGCGCTCGGCGCGCTGCGCCTCACCCCCCGGCCGCTGCCCCGCCACGCCGCCACCGCCGACCTGGTGCTCCGGGCCGCCCCGGTTCCCCGCCGCCTGCTCCTCGCCTGGGAGTACGAGCCGACGGCGGTGTCGGCCAGCGCGGTCGACGACCTGGCCGCCGGATACGAACTGCTGCTCACCGCGCTGGTCGAACGACCCGACCTGCCGATCGGCGCGATGCCGGCGACCACCCGCCCGCAGAGCGCCACCTGGAGCGGCCCCGACGAGCCGCCGCCCCCGGCCGACGTACGACTGCACGAGCTGATCCTCGCCCACGCCACGCGGACCCCGCAGGCCGTGGCGGTCCGCTGCGGTGACACCGCCCTCAGCTACGCCGCCCTGGATGTGGAAAGCGCCGCGCTGGCCGGGCGGCTGCGGGCCGCCGGGGTGGGGCCGGGTCATCGGGTCGGCATCCACCTGCCCCGCTCACCGCAGGCGATCGTCGCCATCCTGGCCACGCTGCGCGCCGGCGGCGCGTACGTCGCCGTCGACCCGGCCGCCCCGCCGGCCCGCGTACGCCACATCCTGGGTGACGCCGGTATCACCGTGCTGGTCACCGACCTGCCGGTGCCCGACGACGGTCCGGCCGCCCCGACCGTGCTGCGGCCCGACGGGCTCGACGGGCCGGGCGCGGACGAGAACGGGCAGGGACCCCGGCCGGGCCCCGACGACCTGGCGTACGTGATGTACACCTCCGGCTCCACCGGCCGGCCGAAGGGCATCGAGGTCAGCCACGACAACCTGCTCCACTCCACGTTCGCCCGTCTCGGCTACTTCCCCGACCGGGTGCGCAGCTTCCTGCTCATCTCCTCGCTCGGCTTCGACAGCTCGGTGGCCGGTCTCTTCTGGACCCTGCTCGAAGGCGGCACGCTGGTGCTCCCCGACCCGGAGCGGGACCAGGACCCGGGTCACCACCGGGAACTGCTGCACCGGCACCGCGTGTCGCACTTCGAGAGCGTGCCGTCGCTCTACCTCGACCTGCTCGACCTGCTTCCCGCCGGTCACCTGCCCGAACTGCGGTCGGTGGTGCTCGCGGGTGAGTCCTGCCCGACCACCGTCGCCGACCGGCACCGCGAGGTGCTGCCGCAGGCCCGGCTGGTCAACGAGTACGGGCCGACCGAGGCCACCGTGTGGTGCACCGCCTACCGGGTGGACGGCTCCTCGACCCGGCCGACACTGCCGATCGGCCGACCGGTGGGGCATTACCGGATCTACCTGCTGGACGGGTACGGCCACCCGGCGCCCGCCGGCACCGTCGGGGAGATCCACATCGGTGGTGCGGGGGTGGCCCGGGGCTACCACGACCTGCCGGCCGCCACCGCCGAGCGGTTCCTCCCGGACCCGTTCGGGGACGTGCCCGGAGCCCGCATGTACCGCACCGGCGACCTGGGCCGGCGACTGCCCGACGGGAACATCGAGTTCGTCGGGCGGGCCGACATGCAACTCAAGATCAGGGGGGTCCGGATCGAGCCCGCCGAGATCGAGGCGGCGCTGACCGACCATCCCACCGTCGCCGCCGCCGTGGTACGCGGGATCGAGGGCCTCGACCGGGACCACGCGCTCGTCGCCTACCTGGTCGACCGCAACGGCGCCGAGCGGGCCGACGACCACACGCTCCGGTCCTTCCTGCGCGGCCGTGTCCTGCCGGCGATGGTTCCGGCGGTCTTCGTGCACCTCGACGAACTGCCGCTCACCCGGCACGGCAAGGTCGACCTCAGCGCCCTGCCGGCGGTGACCGTGGCCGGTCCCACCTCGGCACCCCCGCCGGCCGACGACCAGGTCGCCACCCTCGTCGCCGGCACCGTCGCCGATCTCCTCGGGGTGGAGCGGGTCGGCCGCGACGACGACTTCTTCGCCCTCGGCGGGCACTCGTTGCTGGTCACCCGGCTCACCGCCCGCCTGCGCGCGATCTTCGGGGTGGAACTTGAACTCCGTGCGGTCTTCACCGATCCGACCGTCACGGGCCTCGCCGCCGCGGTGCGGCAACGGCTGACCGACGACGTACCGGCCGACGCGGGACCGGTGCGCCGCGCCGATCCGGAGCCGGCCCTCCTGTCGTACACCCAGCAGCGGCTGTGGTTCCTCAACGAACTGCTGCCCGGCAACGTGGCGTACCACATCCCGGTCGCGGTCCGGCTCCGCGGCGAGCTCGACCGCGTCGCCCTGGACGCCGCGCTGACCGGGGTCGCCGCCCGGCACGAGGCGCTGCGGACCACGTTCCGGCTGGTCGGCACCGCACCCGTGCAGTGGGTCGACCCGCCCGCGCCGATCCGGGTGCCGATCAGCGAGGTGCCGGCGGACGACCGGCTCGGCCGGCTGGCCGAGGCACTGCAGGCGCATGCCCGTACCCCCCTCGACCTGGCCGAGGGACCCCTGTGGACGGCCCGCCTGTTCCGGCTCGACCGCACCGACCACGTGCTGTCGATCGTCCTGCACCACAGCATCGCCGACGGCTGGTCGCTTGGCGTCCTGACCGACGAACTGGCCAGCGCGTACCCGGAGCTGTGCGCCGGTCGACCCGACCCGGTGCCCACTCCGCCGGTGCAGTACCCCGACTTCGCCGCCTGGCAGCGCGCCACGCTGACACCGGAGTCGCTGCGCCCGCACCTGCTGCGCTGGACCCGGGTGCTGGCCGACGTGCCGCCGCAGCGGCTGCCCACCGATCGGCCCCGACCGGCGGTGCAGAGCTTCGCCGGGGCGGTCCTGCCGTGGCAGCTCGACGCCGCGACGACCGCGGCGGTGCGCGACGTCGCGCAGCAGGGCCGGGCCACCGTGTTCATGGTGCTGCTGAGCGCCTTCGGGCTGGTCCTCGCCGGCCACGGCGACGTCGACGACGTGGTGGTCGGCACCCCGATCTCCGGTCGCAACCGGGTCGAGACCGAGCAGCTCATCGGGTTCTTCGCCAACACGCTGCCGCTACGGCTGGACCTGTCCGGCGACCCCACCTTCACGGAGCTGACCGGCCGGGTCCGGGAGACGGTACTGGACGCCTCGCTGGGGCAGGACGTGCCGTTCGAGCTGCTGGTCGAATCGGTGCAGCCGGACCGGGACCTGGGCCGCAACCCCCTGTTCCAGGTGGTGTTCGCCTGGCAGAACGCGCCCCGCCCGCACCTACGCCTGGGTGACCTCGACCTGGAACTGCTCGACGTGACCACCGGTACGGCGAAGTTCGACCTGACCGTGTCGCTGTGGGAGGAGGGCGACCGGATCCGCGGCACCGTCGAGTACAACCGGGACCTCTTCGACGAGTCCACCGTCGCCGGACTCGGCGGGGAACTGGTCGCCCTGCTGCGCCGGGCCACCGCTCACCCGGCGCTGCCGGCGAGCGTCCTGACCCGCGCCGCGGATCCGGCACCGCCGGTGGCCGGCGCGACGGCGCCGCCGGCGGACTGGACGCTCGACGTGCTGCTCGCCGACGGCGTCCGGGACGGCGGCACGTCGACCGCCGTGCTCACCGGCGCCGGTCCGACCAGCTACGCCGATCTGGCCGGGCTGGTGCGCAAGCGAGTCGCCGAGCTGCGCGGCACCGGGGTGACCGCGGGCAGCAGGGTCGGCTCGTGTGAGGGCTCCGACCTCGACCGGCTGGTGACCCTGCTGGCGGTGCTGGCCCTCGACGCCACCGTGATACCCATGCCCGTCGAACGCCCCGGGTGGTGGCACGACCAGGTCACCGGAGACGCGGCACCGACCGCGTTGAGCGGACCGGACGGGGTACGCGCCGGGCCCGCGCCGGTGGGGGAGCCGGAGCCCGGCCCGGCATGGCTGCGCTACTCCACCGCCGGCACCCGCCAACAGATTCTCCGGTACGCCGCGCTCCGCCGGACCGTTCCCGCCCTGCGCGCGGAGCTGGGCGTCGGCCCCGCCGACCGGGTCCGGGTCGACGGCCCGACGGATGCGCCCGAGACGGTCTGGGCCGCCCTCGTCGCGCTGAGCGCGGGGGCGACGCTGCTCCTCGGCGGCGCCGGCGAACCGACCGTCGCCGTCGGCCGGGCCGCCGACCCGACCGCCCCCGGCATCCACGTGGTGCACACCGGAGACCGGCCGCCGGCCACGCCGACGGCGCTGTTCGTCCCGCTGGACCCCAGCAGTGGGGAGCCGTCGAGTGCGTTCACCCGGGACGCCCACGGCCGGTGGCTCGGACATCCGCTGCCCGGCTGCTGCCTGGTCGTGCAGGACCGGTTCGGGCAGCCCGCCGGTGTCCGCCGCAGGGGCACGGTGCACCGGGTCGACGGCGGCGAATCCACCGGCGCCCTCGCCCGGGTCTGCGACGACGCACGACTGGAGTGGCTCGGCTCCACCATCGACGACGGCGGATCCGACGGCGAGGAGGTGCCGTACGTGCCACCCCGCAGCCCGGTCGAGGAGGTACTGGTCGAGGTCTGGCAGTCGGCGCTCGCCGACGACGACCTCGGGGTGCACGACGACTTCTTCGCCCTCGGCGGGCACTCGCTGCTGGCCACCCGGATCATCGCCGAGGTGCGGGAGATCTTCCAGGTGGACGTGCCGCTGCGGGTCTTCTTCGAAGAGCCCACCGTCGAGGGCCTCGCGGCGGCACTGACCGCCAGGGAGGCCAGTCCGGGTCAGACCGAGCAGATTGCCCGGATCTGGCAGCAGGTGCAGGACGAGCTGACCGACGAGGACCTGGTGGGCGCGCCGTGACCCGGCCGCCGCGCCGCCGCGCCGCGCCGACCCCGGAGCAGCGGGCCCGTTTCCAGGCCCGACTGCGTGACGCCGGCGTCTCGGTACGGGCCGGCGGGCCGACCGCCGACCCGGATCGCGGCCGGCACTTCCCACTAACCGATGCGCAACTGCGGTTCTGGCTGCTCGAACAGATCGACCCGGGCAATCCGGCATACCACATGGCCGTCCCGGTCCGCCTGAGCGGCCACCTGGACGTCACGGCCCTGCATCGTGCGGTGCGGATGCTGGTCGCCCGGCACGAGGCGCTCCGGACGGTGTTCGGCGCCGCCGACGGCACCCCGTGGCAGCGGGTCGTCTCCGATCCCGCGGTGGTGCTGACCGTCGACGACCTCTGCCGGCACGACCTGCCGGAGCGCGACCGGGTCGCCGAACGGATCGCCACGGCGGAGGCGACCGCCGCATTCGACCTCGGTGCCGGTCCGCTGCTGCGGGTCCGCCTGGTCCGGCTCGCCGAGGACCGGTACGACCTGCTGATCACCATGCACCACATCGTCGGCGACGGCTGGTCGGTGGCGATCGTGGTACGGGAGCTGTCCGAGTGCTACACCGCGGTGGTCGAGGACCGGGAACCTCGGTTGGCGCCCCTGCCGGTGCAGTACCCCGACTGGGCAGTGTGGCAGCGCCGCCAACTCGACAGTGGCGCCCACGCCGCCGCGCTGGCGTACTGGCGGGAACGGCTGGCCGACGTCGCGCCGCTCGGCCTGCCGCACGACGCCGCCCGGCCGGTCACCCGGACGTTCAGCGGTGGGCAGCGGGAGTTCCACCTCGACGAGGCGATGGCACACGGCATCCGCGCGTTCGGGCAGCAGGCCGGGGCCAGCCCGTTCGTGGTGCTGCTCGCCGCCCTGGCCGTACTGCTGAGCCGCCAGACCGGGCGCCGTGACCTACTGGTCGGCACCCCGGTGGCCGGACGTGACCACCCCGACACCGCACCGCTGGTCGGTTGCTTCCTCAATCTGGTGGCGGTGCGCTGCGATCTGCACGGTGACCCCACCTTCGGCGAGGTCGTCGACCGGGTCCGGCAGGAGACCCTGCGCGCGTTCGAGCACCAGCAGGTGCCCTTCGAGCGGGTCCAGGCCGAGCTGGGTCGCTCCGGCGACCTGGATCGCGCCCCCCTGTTCGAGGTACTGCTGAACATGGTCAATGTTCCGGCGGCGGTGGCTGAGATGCCGGGCGTGGCCGCGGAGTTCGGCGAGCCGCAGAACGTCGGCGCGAAGTTCGACCTCACCGTTTACGTGCAGGAACATTCCACCGGCTACCGGCTGTCGGTGCTCTACAACACCGATCTCTTCCACGCCGACCGGATCGCCGCGCTGATGCGGCAGTGGCAGACCGTCCTGCGGCAGGGACTCGCCGATCCGCGCCGCCAGGTCGACCTGATCGACCTGCGCGACGTGCCGGGTGGCCCGCCGGCCGAACCGGCCGTCCCGGCCGCGACGCCCGCGCCCACCGTACCGGCGCAGGTGGCCCTCGCCGTGACCGCACGTCCCGAGGCCGTCGCGGTCTCCGGTCGCGGCGTCGACCTGACCTATGGTGAACTCGACCACCGGGCCGGCCAGGTGGCCGCCCGGCTGCGCCGGGCGGGGCTGCGACCTGGTGACCGGGTGGTTGTGCTGGCCCGGCGCACCCCGGAACTGCCGGTGGCACTGCTCGGCATCTGGCGGGCCGGTGGCGTCTGCGTGGTACTCGACGCCGACGCCCCGGAATCGGCCCTGGCCGCCTGCGTCGACGTCGCCGCACCGGTCGCCGCCCTCGGCTGCGGGGCGCCCACGACGGCCCTGCCGGGCGTCGGTCTGCCGGTGATTCCGCTCGCCGACGGTCCGCGCTGGCTGCTGACCGACGAGCCGGCGGTGGACCAGGAGGTCGTGGTCACCCCGGACGACGTGGCCTACCTGGCTTTCACCACCGGCAGCACCGCCCGGCCGAGGGCGGTGCTGGGCACCCACGGACCGCTGGGGCACTTCCTCCGGTGGCAACGCGAGCGCTTCACGCTCACGGTGGCGGACCGCACGGCGCTGCTCGCCGGGATCGGCCACGACCCGTTGCTGCGGGACCTCTTCGCCCCGCTGACCGTCGGGGCCACCCTCTGCCTGCCGCCCGGCGACGTCCTCGCCGAGATGGCGGACCTCGCCGGGTGGCTTCACGAGGCCACGGTGAAGGTCGTACACATCACTCCGGCGCTGGCCACGATCCTGGCGGCCACGGCACCGGCCGGGCTGCGCCTGCCGCTGCGCCTGGTGTTCCTCGGCGGCGACCTGCTCACCCGCGACGTGCTGGCGCGACTGCGGGCGGTGGCCCCGCAGGCGGCCCTCGTGAACGTCTACGGGGCCACCGAGACACCCCAGGTGATGAGCTGGCACGACACCGACCGGGACCAGCGGGACCCGGTGCCGGTGGGCGTCGGCGTCGACGGTGTGCGCATGGCGGTGCACGACCGGTACGGCCGGCCGTGCGGCATCGGTGAGTTGGGCGAGATCGTGGTGCGGACCCGGCACCTCACCCTCGGCTACGTCGGGGATCCGGCTGCCACCGCCGACCGGTTCCGACCCGACCCCGCCGGGTCCGGGACGCGCCTCTTCCGCACCGCGGACCTGGGCCGGATCGGGCCGGACGGGGCGGTGGAGTTCGCCGGGCGGACGACGACCGCCAAGATCCGGGGGATCCGGGTCGAGCCGGCCGAGGTGGAGGCGACCCTGCGGAACCATCCGCAGGTGGCCGACGTCGGTGTGCTGGTGACCGGGACCGGGCCGGACGCCGCGCTGGTCGCGTGCGTGGTGCCGACCGGCGGAGACGGGATCGACCCGGCCGCGCTCGCTGCCTGGCTCGGACAGCGGACGACCTCCGGCCTGGTGCCGGACCGCGTCGTCCTGGTCGACGCCCTGCCCCGGGCCGGCTCGGGCAAGCTGGTCCGATCTCGACTGGCCGGGCTGCTACCGGCCGAGGCGGCACCGGACACGCCGGAGCCACCGGTGGGGGAGACGGAACGGCTCGTCGCCGAAGAGGTGGCGACGCTGCTCGGTCAGCCGGTGACCGACCGGGACAGCTCATTCTTCGGGCTCGGCGGGGACTCGGTGCGGGCCATGCAGCTCGCGGCGCGGTTGCGTGACTCACTCGGCCGGGACGTGCCGGTGCGGTGGGTGTTCGAGCATCCCACGGTGGCCGCGCTCGCCGCGCACCTCGACACCGTCACCGGACAGGATTCCGACGGCCGGCCGCCGCTGCGGTCGACCCCGCCGCAGCAACCGGCGCCCCTGACCCCCGCCCAGCAACGCCTGTGGTTCCTGCACCAACTCGACCCCGCAAGCCCCGCCTACAACATCCCCACCGCCATCGACCTCACCGGCGCACTGGACCACACCGCCCTGCACCACGCCCTGATCGATCTCACCGACCGCCACCAGATCCTGCGCACCACCATCACCCCCACCGAGCCACCCACCCAACACCTCAACCCGCCCCCCACCCGACCCGTCACCGTCCACACCCTGCCCCCGCACACCGACGCCACCAGCTACCTCACCCACCTGGCCCAGCAACCCTTCGACCTCACCACCGACCACCCCCTGCGCACCCACCTCGTCACCACCGACCACGACCACCACCACCTCCTGCTCACCGTCCACCACATCGCCGCCGACGCCTGGTCCATGGGCCTGCTCATCACCGACCTCGCCGCCCTCTACCACCACCACCGCACCGGCCAACCCCACCACCTGCCCACCCCCACCCACCAGTACCGCGACTACGCCCACTGGACCCACCACCCCCACCACCACACCCGACACCAACACCACCGCACCTACTGGACCCACCACCTCGCCAACACCCCCACCCTCGACCTCCCCACCGACCACCCCCACCACCCCACCGACGGGGTGCCCGCCGGCAGCGTCCCGATCACGATCGACGGTGCGCTCACCGAGCGGCTGCACGAACTCGGCCGGGCGCACGGCGCGACCCTGTTCATGGTTCTGCTGGCCGCCTTCCAGACCGTCCTGGCGCGAACCAGCGGGCAGGACGACATCGCGGTCGGCACCCCGGTGGCCAACCGCGAGGCTCCCGGCACCGCCGACCTGGTCGGCTTCTTCGCCAGTACGCTCGTCATGCGGACCAGCACGGCCGGCGACCCCAGCTTCACCGAGCTGCTGGGCCAGGTCCGCGAGACCTGTCTCGCCGCGTACGCCCACCAGGACGTCGCCTTCGAGGAGGTAGTCGCCGACCTGGGCGTCGAGCGGGACCTGACCCGGCACCCGGTCTTCCAGGTGATGCTGGCCGTGCAGAACGTCCCGTCGCCCGACCCGCAGGTCGCCGGCCTCACCCTGACCCCGCGACCGCTGCCGGTGACGGCGGCCAAGTTCGAGCTGGTGTTGAACCTGGCGGAGACCGATGGCGGCATCGCCGGTGACCTGACCTACCGCAGCGACCTGTTCGCACCCGACCGGGTGACGCGTCTGGTGGAGCAGCTTCGGCACGTGCTGCGCACCGCCGCCGACCACCCGGACCGGCCGGTGGGTGCCCTGCTGCCCCCGCCGGCCGAACTGGCCCTGCTGCGGTCCTGGAACGACACCGCCACCGACCTGCCCGCCGCGCTCGTCCACCAGCTCGTCGCCGCGCAGGCGGCCCGTACCCCGCACCGGGTTGCTGTCCTGGCCGAGGACGGCGAACTGAGCTACGCCGAGCTCGACGCCGCCGCCAACCGCCTCGCCCGGCATCTCGTCGACCGGGGGCTCGGCGCCGAGTCGCCGGTGGCACTGCTGATCGAACGGGGTCGACACCTGCCGATGGCGATGCTCGCGGTCCTCAAGGCGGGTGGCTGCTACCTACCGATCGACCCGGCCGAGGCGGCCGGCCGCCGTGACCTGCTGCTGCGCTCCGGCGTCACCGCCGTGCTCTGTGCCACCGAGGCGACGCGGGAGGCTGTCGCCGGTCTCGGTCTGCCGGTCGTCGACGTCACCGCGCCGGATCCGTACGGCCGCGCCGACGATCCCCAGGTGCCCATCGATCCCGACCAGCTCGCGTACCTGATGAGCACCTCCGGGTCGACCGGTGCCCCCAAGCAGGTGATGATCACCCACCGGGCGCTCGCCAACCACATGCTCTGGATGCGTGCGGCGTTCCCGCTCACCGCCGAGGACCGGCTGCTCCAGAAGACCCCGTGCGGCTTCGACGCCTCGGTCTGGGAGTTCTATGCGCCCCTCGTCGCCGGGGCCACGCTGGTCATGGCCCGGCCGGACGGGCACCGGGACCCGGCGTACCTGGTGCGGGCCTGCGCCACCCAGCGGATCACCGTCCTGCAGATGGTGCCCTCCATGTTGGACGTGCTGCTGGGTACGCCAGGCTTCGCGCAGTTGACCGAGCTGCGTCAGGTCTTCGTCGGCGGTGAGACGTTGCCGCCGAGGCTACGTGACCGGTTCCACCGGGTGAGCGGCGCGACACTGGTCAACCTGTACGGGCCGGCGGAGACCTGCATCCAGGTGACGTCCTGGACGGCCGACCCGGCATTCGACGCTCACCTGCCGAGCCCGATCGGGGTTCCGGTGTGGAACACGGTGGTTCATGTGTTGGATCGGTTTCTGCGGCCGGTGCCGATCGGTGTGGTGGGGGAGTTGTACGTCGGTGG
>NZ_FMCV01000040.1 GCF_900091565.1 Micromonospora marina
CCCGTGACCCGGGCCGCCACCTCGGTGTAGTCATCATCGGGGAACAACGCCAGCCCCAACGTCAGATACACGGCCACATGCGCCGGCAACTTCCCGTCCGACCGCCGCTCCCGCACCCCACACACCTCGACCGCGGCGTCGACCTCCTCCCGCGACACCCGCGAGATCAACACCCCGAGCGTGACCTGGTCCGGCCGCACCACCGCATCCACCGACATGACCCGGAATCAGAACAGCCAACCCCGTCGGCCCGCAGCCCGCCACGCCGCACCACCCGACAGCATCCACACAACCGCAGACCACACCCCAAGATCAACTTAAGCTACGCAGCATTGGGCCTTCGGCCGTCCACTCCTTCTTGAGGGTCCGGTTCACATCCAACGAGATGACGGCATAGCTGAGCGTCTTGAGAGCACGAGGCAAGTCCTCCTCCAGGAGGTTCGCCAACTCTGTGATCTCTTTCTCCCACCGCTCGACGCGACGGTTGTACCGCTGGACTCTTGGTATGACGAAGATCTGCACGAGGGCGGTCACCACGAGAGTGATCAACCCTCCCAGGAGAAGGTTCACGCTTCCATCTTCCGGCAGCTGATCAACGGGGAGTACCACCATCCGTACAGCAAGCCAGTCGGCGCAGGCAGTCGGAGATCGACCAGTGGAAGACACTGCTAGCAGGCCAGCGACGGCTAGGGGACGTTGGACCAGCGGTGGCCCCGTCAAGATCAACGGGCATAGATCCGGCACAACCGTGCCCCCGGCGGGGCGCCAACCTGCACCAGCCCTGGCGGCAGCGATGCGCCGCGCCTGGTTGCCGCCCCCGTTTACCCCCCGAAAACCCCTGCCAGCGATTGACCAGCGGCGACAAGTAATGATCACCTTGCCCGATCGTTTGCGCAGGTCAGCGCCAAATACTGACAGTCGATGACAACGCCAAGAGCGCAGGGTTCGAGGAGCGTAGGTCGACGGTTCGATTCCGTCAGGCGGCTCCATGGAAAGGCCCAGGTCACCGGCTTGATCGCCGATCTTGACCTGGGCCTTTTGCTCGTTGTCGCCGAGCCGAGCAGCCAAGCGAGCAGCCAACCTGCTCACGGGACCACAGCGCCCCTCCAACCATGACGCGGCTTCCCGCGCAACCTCGGGGGCCACGTGTGCACAGATGTTGAGAGTGGCGCTGATCTGTCGTCGCCGCGCCGCTGCTGCGTCTGCTGGGTCGCCACGACCCGGTGTCGGAGGCCGTCGCCCCGGACCCGAAGCGGATCGGTAGCTCCCCGCTCGTCACTGCAGCGGTTCGGCACCCTTCGGGGACAGGGGGTCTCCGGCACCGACCACCATGCTCGACGGAGCCACCGCCTGCGCACCGGCAGGGACCGATGCCGGGAAGGGTCCGCTCACCGGCGGAGCCCCCGAACAACGTCGACCCGGCCATGTCGACCCCGACCACGATCAGCTCTGGGAGCACCATCCGCAGCCGCCGCGCGGTGCCCACCAGGGTGGTGCCGCTGCCGGTCCGATCCCCCACTGTCGGGGCGTGAGCACCCGCTGAGGCATTGTGGTCGTCGGCGCACGGGCATAGACATGCGAGGGCCGTATCCGCCGATTACAGTCTGTCGCGTGTCCAGCCGGGGTGAGGTGTCAGCTTGGCTGCCGTCGGTCGACGGCATTCGGGAGGTGCTGCACGCCCACTTCACCGATCACATCTACCCGATGCACACCCACGACACCTGGACCTTGATGGTGGTCGACGAGGGTGTCGTCAGATACGACCTCGACCGGCACGAGCACGGCGCGTTCCGAAAGGTGGTCACCTTGCTGCCGCCGAACGTGCCGCACAATGGTCATCCGGCGACCGCCAAGGGCTTCCGGAAACGCGTCCTCTATCTTGACCCGGCGCAGCTGGGCGAGCACCTGGTCGGTCGTGCGGTCGACCGGCCCGCGCTCGACGACCCCGTCCTGCGGTGGTGGATCGATCGGATGCACATGGTGCTGGCCGATCCCGGCAACGAGTTGACCGCCGAGGCGCATCTCGCATTCGTCTCGGAACGCTTGCAGGCCCATCTGGAACGGCGGTCGCCGCTTCCGGCGTTCACGGTCGACGACGCACCGCTCGCGCACCGGCTCCGTGACCTGCTCGACGAGCGGTTCGTCGCCGGTGTGACGTTGCGGGAGGCATCAACGGCGTTGTTCGCCAGCCCCACCTATCTGGTCCGGGCGTTCTCCCGGGAGTTCGGCCTGGGTCCGCACCAGTACCTGATCTCCCGCCGGGTGGATCTGGCCCGCCGGCTGCTGCTCGAAGGCACCCCGGCTGGGGAAGTCGCCACCGCTGTCGGCTTCTACGACCAGTCGCATCTGGGGCGGCACTTCAAGCGGATCCTGGGCTTCAACCCCGGCCAGTACAGCGTCGGGGGACCGCGTCGCAGGCCAGGACGCGTCGCCGTACGAGCGCCGGAACTGCTCGCGACGCGGTGAGGCCCGAGGGGACGACGGGAGGACGGGGCGGGGATCCGGGTCGATAGCTTTCCGGGCGTCAGACACGCGCTGATTCGCCCGGAAACCTCGGAGGCCGGCATGACCCAGGCGCCATCCGTCCAGCTCTCCACCGGCCCGCCCGGTACGCCGCTGGGATCGCCCAGCGCCGGGCAGCCATGGTGGAACCGTCAACGGGCCTCGACCATGCCAGCACACCGGTACACCCGTACCGAGCCGCAAATGCCGCTGGTGATTCCGGATCGATCCTGGCCGTCGCGGGAGCTGGTACGGGCGCCGCTGTGGGCCTCGGTCGACCTGCGCGACGGGAACCAGGCGCTCGCCAACCCGATGGATCCGATTCGTAAGGGCAGGATGTTCGACCTGCTCGTGAAGCTGGGCCTGAAGCACATCGAGGTCGGCTACCCGTCCGCCAGCGAGGCGGACTTCGAGTTCGTCCGCGAATCGGTGACCGGAGCCCGGACGACGTCACCATTTCGGTCTTCACCCTGGCGACCGCATTCGCACCTCCAACAACCACGGCGAGGACTTCGTCGTGCGGTCCGCCGCATGAATAGGGGAGACGCCATGATCGACGAGATCAGATGAGAGCTGTGCGTCCTTCACTTGGTGGCAGCATGGGTGGGTACGTCCGGCTCCGATTCGGCGGCGGCGATGCTCGGGCGGATCTGGCCGCTGACCGCCAGGAGCGCGCCGACGACCATGATCGCGGCTCCCACCACCTGGAGGGGGTGGAACGTCTCGCCCAGGAAGAGCATCGCGCAGGCGATGCCGAAGATCGGCACCGCGAACATGGTCATCGTCGCCGTCGACGGGCTCACCGATCGCAGGCCCCAGTAGAAGCAGAGGTAGGCGATGGCGGTGGGACCGATGGCCAGGTAGACGACATTCACCCAGCCGTACCCGGGTACGGCTGCCCAGTCGGCGTCGGAGATAGACGGGATTGCGAACAGGGCCAGCATCGACGCGCCCACCGCGGTGCCCGCCGTGGTCGCCCGCAGCGGATCCATCTGCACGAGCACCCGCTTGGAGGTGATGCTGTAGGCAGCCCAGGCGACCGCGCCGAGCAG
Source organism: Micromonospora marina (assembly GCF_900091565.1). GTDB lineage: Bacteria > Actinomycetota > Actinomycetes > Mycobacteriales > Micromonosporaceae > Micromonospora > Micromonospora marina. Next base: position 3,555 of record NZ_FMCV01000040.1, read on the forward strand.
GTAGATCAGGTCCCCGGTGAGTCGCCGGCTGTCAAGCGAGGTGCCCGGCCCGAGGAAGAACACTGCGGTGCCGCCGAGGCCGAGCAACAGCCCCCAGGTCCGCCGGGCGGAGGGGCGCTCCTGGCCCATGAGGAGCAGCACGCCGGTGGTGATGACCGGGCTGAGGACCGGCACGATGATGCTGCCGTCGATCGACGGCGCGAGCGACAGGCCCCAGAAGAAAAGCAGGTTGTACGCGAACACTCCGAGCAGGCCGACCGCACCGGCCCGGAACCAGTCCCGCCGGGTGAAACTCGCGCCGTTGCGGCGCAGGACCAGCGTGATCAGCAGCAGGACGATCGCACCGCCACCGAAACGCAGTGTGGCCGCGATCGAGTGCGGCAGGTGGCCGACCACCACCTTCGAACTCGCGAAGGCGCTGCCGAAGAGCGCCATGGTGGTGAGCAGACTGAGATGTGCCTGGAGGAGCGCATCCGGTCGATCGTTCGTACCGCCCGATGCCGCCGGCATCCGTGCCGAGGTCATGGGTGCATCTGGGCGCCCTTGAGCACCTTGTCGACGGCGTTGCGCGGGCCGTAGACGGCCATCCCGACGAGATCCAGATGGTCACGCCCGACGGCCTTGACCGCTGCCCGGTTGGCCCTGTCGTTGTTGGTGCGGAACAGGTCGGAGGTGAACACCGACAGTGGCAGGTTGCGATCCACCGCCCGCTTGTGGGCCGTGGTCAGCAGCTCCTTAGATCCGACGAACACGAGCACGGGCTGCCGGAACATCGGCAGGTACGTGGTGTCGTCGGCGTCGGCGTAGGGATCGCCGATGACCTCGGGTGCCGCGGTGCTGATGCCACTGACAAGAAAGGCGGTCATGTTGAGGCGTTGCCAGATCTGCAGATCGTCGCGGAGGAGGACGGCGATCTTCGTGTCGAAGCGCACGGGTTCGGTGCTGGTCTCCATATGGCGATTGTTTCGCTCTCGGCGGGCAGCGGTCTTGTACGAAATTGCCTCGCCGCACCGGCCCCGACGGAGTGGATCGCTCGGGGATCCGGCAGGGAGCACAAGCCCTAGAATCCGCGGTCTGCGGGCCGGCGGACGCGGAACCTGAGCGGTCCGACACCTTGCTGCAGGCTGGCCATTCGTCACGTGGAGGCACCATTTGCCCCAGGCATCGGGAGGTGCTGAGCGTGGAGGATTGGGCAGAGATCCGACGGCTGCGGCGGTCGGAGGGCATGGCGATCCAGGCCATCGCGCGGCGGTTGAGGATGTCTCGCAACACCGTGAAGAAGCCCTCGCTAGCTAAGGGTCGACTATGAGTGACTGGCGTTGACGAGCTGATGATGGCGTCTGTGCAGGTCGGCGATGGGTTATGACGATCAACGACAAGCCCAGGACCGCGACGTTCGGTAAGTGTAGGTCGACGGTTCGATTCCGTCAGGCGGCTCGGTGCGATGCCCTGACCGGCGAAAGCGCTGGTCAGGGCATCATTTTTATCGATGAAGATTTGAATCGGCCCCGAGAACGCCCCCTGGTGCCGGCTGATTGGAGTCAGATCGGGACGTCGTGCGAGCGTGGCCGGCCGCCGGTGACGATGCACCGCGGACGAGCCGTGAGGTGCGGACACAGTTCCGGGTAGGCCATTGGTCACGTCGTCCAGCCGGACCAGAAGTTCCCCCAGCCGGGAGCGGACTGTGGTCCCGGTTTCTCGGATGGGTGATGCCCGGATCGGCGGCACCTGGTCGCTCGGTAGCGTTGTGTCCGATCACCGATCTGGCGGAGGTTCTTTGTGGGGCGGCTGGTGCTGACGGCTGATGAGGCGGCGGTGTGCGAGGCCGTCGGGGTCAGATCGTTTGTGCAGGCCCGTTCGCTGGTGGCGAACGGCGCTCTGGCCGAGGTGAGCTGGGACCCGCGTTCCGGCCGTGGGCGGGCTGCCGTACAAGGCGAGAGATCTGGTTGGGTGACGGTGACGGTGTCGGTCGTCGTCGGCGCCGACGGTGCGCTCAAGAGCGTCAGCGGCGCATGCACGTGCTCGGCAGCTCCGGTGTGCGCGCATCCGGCTGCCTTGGCGTTGATCGTCTGCACCTCCGAGGGGTCCAGACCGGAGCCGGCGTCGTCGTGGGAGTTGGCGTTGGCTGGTCTGGTCAGCGTGGACAGCCCGGCCGTCGTGCCAGGTTCTGCGGAACTGGCGTTGCAGTTCGAGCTTGAGGACGGTGACGGCCGGGGAAGGTGGCGGATCGCGCTCCGGCCGGTCGTGCCGGGCAAGAGGGGCTGGATCCGCGGCGGTGTCTCGTGGGGGACCCTCGGCTTCGAGTACGTTCCCGATTCACCGCACACGCAGCATCACGTGGATCTCTTGACGGAGTTGCTCGCGCTGGCGGACGAGGAGGTTAGCGACCCGTACGCACACCGCTACTACGGCTCGGGTCAGCGCGTCGTGTACCTGGATGAGTTTCGTAGCCGGCGGGTGTGGGACGTTCTGGCCGAGGCGCGGGAGGCGGGGCTGCCGCTGGTGCAGAGCGGCCGGGCCGCGTCACCGGTTCAGGCATCGGCACGTCCGGTGCGATTCTCGGTGCGGGCCGATCGAGTCGCAGCGGGCCTGCGGCTACGTCCGGCGCTGGCCGACGGCACGGAGACGATCGATCCCGAGAAGTTGATCGTGGTCGGGCGTCCGGCGCACGGCGTCGCCTGGTGGGGTACGACGGGGCCGGGTTCCTCGACTGATCCGGGTACCCTACGGCTCGCGCCCCTGGCGAGACCCCTGCATCCGCGGGCCATGGGGGCGCTTGTTGCGCCAGAGATCGTCGTTCCCGCCGCCGAAGAGCCTCGTTTCCTGCGGCAGTACTATCCGGGGCTCGTCCGCCAGGCCGAGGTGGTGCCGGCCGACGAGACGGTGAGTCTGCCTGAGCTGGGGAAGGCGGTGCTGACGCTGTCGGTGCAGCCGCTACCGGAGCACCGCATGTCGTTGTCCTGGGACTGGGTCGCCGTCGTCGGTTCGGAGAACCAGGTGGAGCCGCTGCACGCCGATCTGCACCACGACTCCGACCGGGCCGCGACGCTGCAACGCGTCACAGCTCTGCTGGCGGACTCGGCGTACGGGCTGACCGAGCGGATCCCCGCCGGACGGCGGCTGCTGGCGCATGCCGTCGTCGCCGACGACGCCATGCTGCGGCTCGTACGCGATGCGCTTCCCCGACTCGTCGAGATGGACGGCGTTGACGTGGCCGTCAAGCCGCATGACGACGTTCCGGAGTATGTCGAGACGCAGGAAGCCCCGGTCGTTTCGTTCGCGAGCGCGACCGGGGGCAGCGCCGGCACGCAGGACTGGTTCGACCTGTCCGTCCGGGTCACCGTCGATGGTGAGGAGGTCGGCTTCGAAGGGCTGTTCCTCGCGCTCGCCGCCGAACAGGAGTTCATGATCCTGCCCAGCGGTCGCTACTTCCGGCTGGAGCAGCCAGAGTTCCGGCAGCTGCGCGACCTGATAGCGGAGTCCCGCGAGTTGGAGGACGCCCCGCCCGGTGTGCTGCGGGTCGGACGCTTTCAGGCGGGGCTGTGGCAGGAGTTGTCCGAGTTGGGCGAGGTCACCGGTCAGGCGGCGGTCTGGCAGGAGTCCGTGCGCGGGCTCAGCGACGTCAAGGCTGGTCCCGCCGATCCGCCACCGGTGGGGCTGGACGCCACCCTCCGGCCGTACCAGCTGGAGGGCTTCCGATGGCTCGCCACTCTGCACCGGCATGATCTCGGCGGTGTGCTTGCCGACGACATGGGGCTGGGCAAGACACTCCAGGCGCTGGCCCTGATCTGCCATGCCGTCGAACGGGCGCCCGCCGGTGCCCCGTTCCTGGTGGTCGCCCCCGCCAGTGTCGTCAGCAACTGGGCTCACGAGGCGGCGCGCTTCGCCCCGCATCTCACCGTCACCCCCATCGTTCAGACCGGCGCGCGTCGGGCCGGCACGCTGGAACAGACGGTCGCCGGATCGCACGTCGTGGTCACGTCGTACACGCTGTTCCGGCTCGAGTACGACGACTACGCGGCGTTGCCGTGGACCGGACTGATCCTGGACGAGGCGCAGTTCGTCAAGAACGCCCAGTCGCAGACGTACCGGTGTGCGAAGCAGTTGCCGGCTGTCTGCAAGCTCGCGATCACCGGCACACCGATGGAGAACAACCTGGTCGAGTTGTGGGCCCTGCTCTCCATCACCGCCCCGGGCCTGCTGCCCCGGCTCGACCGTTTCACCGACTACTACCGCCGGCCGATCGAGAAGGACCACGACGAGGAGCGGCTCGCGCAGCTACGTCGCCGGATCCGCCCGCTCATGCTGCGCCGCCGCAAGGCTGAGGTGGTCACCGAGCTGCCGGCCAAGCAGGAACAGGTCATCGAACTGGATCTGAACCCCAAGCATCGCCGGATGTACCAAACCTATCTGCAGCGGGAACGGCAGAAGGTCCTCGGCCTGCTCGGCGACATGCAGAAGAACCGCTTCGAGATCTTCCGCTCGCTGACTCTGCTGCGCCAGGCCAGCCTCGACCTGACCCTGGTCGATCCGAAACACCACGCCATCACGTCGACGAAACTCGACGCGCTCCGCGATCAGGTCACCAATCTCGCGGCCGAGGGGCACCGGGTTCTCATCTTCAGCCAGTTCACCCGTTTCCTGGCCACCGCCCGTCAACGTCTCGAGGAGGCCGGCGTCACCTGCTGCTATCTCGACGGCAAGACACGGCGGCGGGCGGAGGTCATCGCCGACTTCAAGAACGGGACGGCGCCGGCCTTCCTGGTCAGCCTCAAGTCGGGCGGTTTCGGGCTGAACCTGACCGAGGCCGACTACTGCATCCTGCTGGACCCGTGGTGGAACCCGGCGACCGAAGCTCAGGCGGTCGACCGTGTTCACCGCATCGGCCAGACGCGGACGGTCATGGTCTACCGCCTGGTCGCCAAGGACACCATCGAGGAGAAGGTCATGGCGCTTCAAGCCAGGAAGGCCGAGTTGTTCAGTAGCGTCCTCGACGGCGGAGAGTTCGCCTCCGCCGAACTGACTGCCGCTGACATCCGCAGCCTGCTCGACTGACTCGTGCCCAGGGCTGTCTCGTCCCGCCCGTCTCCACATGTCCTTGAGGCGGTGCTGGAGCGGCTGACGTACGTCAACGAGGAGACCGGGTACACCGTCGCGCGGGTGGCGACCGGGCGTGGTTCAGATCTGCTGACCGTGGTCGGCGCGCTGCTGGGGGCGCAGCCCGGTGAGAGTTTGCGGTTGCAGGGGTGGTGGTCGTCGCATCCGCAGTACGGCCGCCAGTTCGAGGTCCTCTCGTACACGACGGTCCTGCCCGCGACGATCCAGGGCATACGCCGCTATCTGGGGTCCGGTCTGGTGAAGGGTATAGGTCCGGTGTTCGCCGAGCGGATCGTGGCGCACTTCGGTCTGGACACGTTGCAGATCATCGAGGAGCAACCGGGCCGGTTGGTGGAGGTGCCGGGTCTCGGCCCGAAACGTACCGCGAAGATCACCGCCGCCTGGGCCGAACAGAAGGCCATCAAGGAGGTGATGGTGTTCCTGCAAGGGGTGGGGGTGTCCACGTCGATCGCGGTACGCATCTACAAGAAGTACGGCGACGCCTCGATCGACGTCGTGCGTCACGAGCCGTACCGGCTGGCCGCGGACGTGTGGGGCATCGGGTTCAAGACCGCCGACACGATCGCGCAGGCCGTCGGGATCCCGCACGACAGCCCGCAACGGGTCAAGGCCGGGTTGCAGTACACGTTGTCGGAGGCCACCGACAACGGGCACTGCTACCTGCCCACTCCGCACCTGGTCGCGGACGCGGTGAAGATTCTCGATGTGCCCGCCGGGCTGGCCATCAGCTGTCTCGATGACCTGGTCGGTGAGGAAGGCGTCGTCAGGGAGAGCCTGCCCGGCCCGGACGGGCCGGTTCCGGCGGTCTACCTGGTGCCGTTCCACCGCGCCGAACAGTCCCTGGCCAGCTCGGTGCTCCGGCTGCTCGGCGATCGTACGGACCGGATGGCGCAGTTCACCGGCGTCGACTGGGGCAGAGCACTGACCTGGTTGAAGGCCCGTACCGGCACCGACCTGGCACCGGAGCAGCAGCAGGCCGTCCGGTTGGCGCTGACGTCGAAAGTCACCGTGCTCACCGGCGGTCCCGGTTGCGGAAAGAGCTTCACCGTCCGTTCGATCGTCGAACTCGCCGCCGCCAAGAAGGCGAAGATCCTCCTCGTCGCACCGACCGGCCGGGCCGCGAAACGCCTCGCCGAACTGACCGGCCAGCCCGCCGCGACGGTGCACCGGCTGCTGAAGTTGCAACCCGGCGGTGAGCCCACCTACGACCGGGACACCCCCTTGGACGTGGATCTGCTGGTGGTGGACGAGGCGTCCATGCTCGATCTGATCCTGGCCAACAAGCTGATCAAAGCCGTACCGCCCGGGGCGCACCTGCTACTGGTCGGTGACGTCGACCAGCTTCCGTCCGTCGGCGCCGGTGAGGTGCTGCGGGACCTGCTCGCCGCGGACGGGGTCCCCCGGGTCCGGCTGACCCAGGTGTTCCGGCAGGCCGCGGACTCCGGTGTCGTCAGCAACGCCCATCGGATCAACGCCGGTCGACCGCCGGTCCTGCAGGGCATGAGCGACTTCTTCCTGTTCCCCTGCGACGACACCGAAGCTACGGCCGCTCTCACCGTCGACGTGACGTGCACCCGAATAGCGAAACGATTCGGCCTCGACCCGCGACGTGACGTGCAGGTACTCGCGCCCATGCACCGGGGCCCGGCGGGTGCCGGTGCGCTGAACATCCTGTTGCAGCAGCAGCTCACTCCGGCCCGCGAGCATCTGCCGGAACGGCGGGTCGGCGGCCGGGTGTTCCGGATCGGCGACAAGGTCACCCAGATCCGCAACAACTACGACAAGGGCGTGGCCGGAGTCTTCAACGGCACCGTCGGCGTCGTCACCGCCCTGTCCACCGACGAGCAAACCCTGACGGTACGCACCGATGAGGACGAACTCATCGACTACGACTTCGATGAACTCGACGAGCTGGCTCACGCGTACGCGATGACCATCCACCGCTCCCAGGGTTCGGAGTACCCGGCGGTGGTCATTCCGATCACCACCAGCGCGTGGATGATGCTGCAACGCAACCTGCTCTACACCGCCATCACCAGGGCGAAGAAGCTCGTCGTTCTCGTCGGCTCGCGTCGGGCGCTGGCCGCGGCTGTCCGCACCGTGGGCGCGGGCCGCCGCCACACCGCCCTCACACACCGTCTCAACGTGAATCCCCACCCGTGAGAACCGGTTGCGAACGGCGCAAGTCTCGTCGGTCCAGGTGCCGCCGCTGGAGCTTTGTTGATTCTTGTCATCGTCACGCACCGGTCGGTCGCCGCGGCACTGCACCTCCGCTGGGATGACCAGCCTCTTGCCGCCGGCCATGAGCGCGCCGAGCTCACCGGCGACGGTGTCGTAGCCGTTCGGCAGTGTCGTGATGAACTCGTGCGCTCGGGCGGCCCGGTGCCGTGGGGCGGTGAGCGTGACGGGCTTGACTCCGTTGTGCAGCGTGTCGGTTACTGATGGCGACGTAGTCGCCCCGCTGCGTCGGACTGCTACCCTGCCACCGATGAGAACGAAAATGAGTTTCAAAGTCATGACTGCTGCGGTGGTGCTGGTCCTCGCCGGATGTTCGAGCGGCGAGTCCCCCGGCTCGTCCGCGCCAGTGGCGTCAACGGGGCCGGGTGGCACGACGTACCCGTTCACGATGAAGAACTGCGGCACCGACGTGACCATCAAGGCGGCACCGCAACGGGCCGTCACGCTGAACCAGACGGCAGCCGAGATTCTCATCGAACTGGGGGTGGGTGACCGGGTCGTCGGGTCCGGTTACGAGATCTACAAGCCACCGGCAGAGTTGGCCGAGCCGTACGGGAAGATCCCGCAACTGGCGCCGCGCGGTCTATCGATCAAGCACGAGAAGCTGTTGGAGGCGCAGCCGGAGTTCGTCTACAGCGGCTTCGCAAGCTTCCTCACCGCAGAGACGGGCGGCGAGCGTAAGCAACTACACGACCTGGGCGTGCCGACCTACGTCACCGAATTCGACTGCACCTACCACGCCGCCGTGGAGGGCGCGAACTTCGACATGCTGTACGAGGAGTACCGCGATCTGGCCAGGATTTTCAACGTCGCGGACGCGGGCGAGAAGCTGGTGGCCGAACAGAAGGCGATCGTGGAGAAGGGGGTGAGCACCGTCGAGAACAAGGACAAGCCGCTGAGGGTCCTGTGGTTCTATTCCACCTACAACGGCACGCCGTGGGCGGCCGGTCCCGGCGGCCTGCCCCAGCACATCTCCGAGCTGGTCGGGGTCAAGAACATCTTTGACGACGCGAAGGACAAGTGGATCGAGACGAGCTGGGACGAGGTCGCCGCCCGGAATCCCGACGTCATCATCCTGGCCGATCTGACCCGGGGCGAACCCAACGACACCGCGGCGGAGAAGATCGAACTGCTCAAGAAGGACCCACTCACCAGCAAGCTCGGCGCGGTGACCGGTGACCGGTTCATCACCCTCCCGGGTGCCCAGATGGACCCCTCCTACGGCACCGTGAGCATCGTTCCCCCTCTCGTCGAAGGCCTGAACAAGTTCCGGTGAGCGGTCGACAACCATGACAACGAAACTGCACCCGCCCGTTGGGCGCGCAGACCCGATCGTCAGCCACAAACCGGCGCCATCGGGTCTGCGGCGCGCCTCGGCCGCGGCCATCGTCCTCCTGACCGTGGCCGGACTGTTGGCGTCGATCATCGCGGCGTCCCTGTTCGGCAGCGCGAACATCAGTCCTGGCGATGTCGTCTCCACGATCCTGCGGCACATCGGCCTGGGTGAGATCGCCCCGAACCCGCCACTGCCGCCATTGCTCGACGCGCTGATCTGGGAGTCTCGCTTCCCACGAGTGCTGCTCTCCGCGGTCGTCGGCGCAGCACTGGCGGTCTCGGGCGCGGTGCTGCAGGCCATCACCAGAAATCCCTTGGCCGACCCCTACCTGCTGGGGGTATCTTCCGGCGCCTCGACCGGGGCGGTGGCCGTGCTCCTGTTAGGTGTCGGCGGCGGTGTCTCGCTGTCGACCGGGGCGTTCGTCGGCGGTCTGGTCGCCTTCGGCCTGCTGCTGGTCCTGCTCGGTGGCGGGCGCGTGGCCAGCCCCACCCGCGTGGTGCTCACCGGCGTGCTCGTCTCCCAGTTCTTCGCCGCGGTCACCTCGCTCATTCTCATGATCAATGGGGACGCGAACTCCACCCGTGGCTTCACCTACTGGCTGCTCGGCACCCTCGCGGGTGCCCGGTGGGAGGGGGTCACGGTCACTGCCGTCATCATCCTCATCGGCCTCGTCGCCATCCTGTTCTTTGCGCCATCGCTGGACGCCTTCACGTTCGGCTGGGACTCCGCCTCCGCCCTGGGAATCAATGTCGCCGCGGTCCGCATCTGGCTGATGGTGCTCACCTCGCTCATCACGGCCGCCGCCGTGGCGTCCTCCGGAGCGATCGGCTTCATCGGGCTACTCGTCCCGCATGCCGTCCGCATCCTGACCAGCCCGATGCACCGCTCGCTGCTTCCCCTGTCCGCGGCCGTTGGCGCCATCCTGCTCATCTGGGTGGACACCTTCGCCCGGACCGCGTTCTCGCCGTATGAGCTGCCCGTCGGCGTCATCACCGCCCTTCTCGGCGCGCCGGCCTTCGCGCTGGTCCTCAAGCGCCTGGAGTCCTGATGGGCCGCATCAACGCCACCGAACTCTCCTGGTCGGTCAAGGGTCATCGGCTGCTGGACAACATCGAGATGGCCGCCCAAGACGGAAAGGTCGTCGGGCTTCTCGGTCCCAACGGCTCGGGCAAGTCGACACTGCTGCGCCTGCTCGCCGGATTGCGCCGCCCCGACACCGGCGCCGTCGAGTACGACGACACCAGCCTGCGCGACCTCAGCCGCCGCGTGCTCGCCCGGCGGCTCGCCGTCGTCGAGCAGGACGTGACCGCCCACAACCACGTCAGCGTCCGGCAGGTCGTCGAGCTCGGCCGCACGCCGTTCCGGGGCCGCTTCGACGCACTGACCGAGCGCGATCAGCAGATCATCGATGCGGCGCTGGACCGGGTCGGCATGACCGACAGGCAGCGCCAGAGCTGGCACACCCTCTCGGGAGGCGAGAAACAACGCGCTCAACTCGCCCGTGCCCTCGCCCAGGAGCCCCGGGAGATCCTGCTCGACGAACCGACCAACCACCTCGACATCCGCTACCAGCTCGAACTGCTCGACCTGCTGGGATCGCTTGAGGTCACCTGCGTGGTCGCCCTGCACGACCTCAATCTCGCTGCACGCTACTGCCACCACGTCGTCGTTCTCGATCGCGGGCAGGTGGTCGCCGCCGGCACGCCCGAAACGGTGCTCACCACCGGACTGATCAAATCGGTCTACGGCGTGGAGGTGCTCGTCGACCGGGAGCCCACCACGGGCATTCTCCGTATCACCTACCTGGCTGCCACCGCCCCGCGAACGGCTGATGCGACAGCCGTCACGGGTTGACGTCATCCGTGACTGGAGAACGATTCAGATGCATGACAGTGCTGTGGAAAGCCCTCCCACGCCGACCCCCCTGCTGCGAAGCCCCTCCTTCGTGCGGCTCTGGACCGGCACGATGGCCTCCGGCGTGGCGACGTGGGCACTTCCGTTCATCCTCGGTCTGGCAGTCCTCGACCGGTCGTTGACCGGAGTCGGGCTCGGAGTGCTCCTGGCCACGCGCACAGCGGGTTTCCTCGCCGCCATGCCGGTCGCCGGTGTGCTGGCCGACCGGTACTCCCGGAGGAAGACGGTGCTCTGGTCCGGGCTGATGGCCGCCCTCGCCACGCCCGTCATGGCGGTGAGTCTGGACCGGTCGCTGTTGGTGGCGGCAGCCGCGGCGTTCGTCGTGGGCGCTGGGCAGGGCGCGTGCCGTCCGGCTTTCCAGGCACTGACCGCCGAGGTGGTCGCCGAGCCACAGAGGCAGCAGGCCAACGCCGCGATCACCCTCGCGGTGCGGGTCACCACCCTGGTGGCGCCGACACTCACCGCGCTGCTCGCCGTGGCCGTCTCCACCCCGGTGCTGCTGTGGGGGGTCGGCGCCCTGTGGTTGGTGGCCGCGTTGGCTCCTCCCGCCGGGAACGATCCGCCCGAACCTTCGACCACCAGGCCCAACATCCTGGCCGACTTCGCCGACGGCATGCGTGAAGCCCGTAGGCATCCCTGGTTCGTCGCCGGCCTTGCCGCGTTGACTGCGGTGATCGCCACCGGATACTCGGCCACCTTCGTGGTCCTGCCACTGGTCAGCCGGGACCGCTTCGGCAGCGAGGCCGTGCTGGCCGCCGCGATGACCACCTATACGATCGGCGCCCTCGTCGGCGCCCTGATCATCGGGAGGTGGCGGCCCCGGGCCCAGGGCTGGTCAGCGCTGGCCGGACTTGCGCTCTACGGACTCGTGCCGCTGAGTCTGCTACTGCCGGTGCACCCCGCAGTGATCTTCGCTGCGTATGTATTCGCCGGCATTGGCATCGAGCTGTTCAACGTTCCCTGGTTCACTGCCACCCAGCGCGAGGTCGAGCCCACCAAACTTGCCCGGGTGTCCTCACTTGACTTCTTGCTCTCCTACGGACTCGCGCCGGTCGGCCTTGCGCTCATCGCACCCGCGATCGACCAGTTCGGCGCAACCGTGGTGCTGGCGGTCTGTGCGGTGGTGTGCTTTGCCGCTCCAGCGGCTGCGGCGATGGTTCCCTCGTCCCGAGGCTTCTCGGCGCCTGAGGGAAAGTCGAACGCATGATGGCCGTGGTCAAGGGCTTGCCGTCGGCCCCTGAGTCCCGTGCTGCGGCAGTAGGGTGAGGCGGTGCCGGCGCTGCGGCGGACGCGCCCTGCGGTGGGTTGTGTGACGCCTGCGAGCAGGTGCAGCAGCGTACTTCAAAACAACGATTGTCATTTGCTTATAGTCGGCCGGGTGCGGAGTGGTTGGGCAGTTCTGTTGCTCAGCGGGGCGTGTCTGATTTTGGTGTGACGCGGACGTGTGCGCGTTCGCCTTGTCTGCCGATGAGGCTGAGGAACTCGACGGGGCCGGAGCTGGTGGCGCCGAACCAGTGGGGGGTGCGGGTGTCGAACTCGGCGGCCTCTCCGGGATGCAGGGTGAGGTCGTCGTCGCCGAGGATCAGGCGCAGGGTGCCGTTGAGGACGTAGATCCAGTCGTAGCCCTCATGGGTGCACAGGTTGGGTACGCGGTTGTCGTCGCCGGTGGGCAGGACGAACTTGTAGGCCTGGATGCCTCCAGGCCTGCGGGTCAGGGGTAGGACGGTTGATCCGTCGCAGACGGCGATGGGGCGCAGGTTGACGCGGGGGTCGCCGGTCAGTGGGGCGTCGACGAGTTCGTCGATGGTGACGCTGTGGGCGCGGGCGAGCGGGAGCAACTGCTCGAGCGTGGGGTGCCGCAGGCCAGCCTCGAGCCGCGACAGCGTGCTGACGGAGATGCCGGTCTCCTCGGCCAGGTCGGTCAGGGTGATGTTGCGGCGCTGCCGTAGCTGCTTCAACCGCGGGCCCACCGCGTCCAGGGTGCGATCCAGGTTCTCATCCACGTCCCCATTTTGCCATTCGGCAAAGATCTTTGCGCATATGCGTTGGAGGGCTCAAGCTCAACTCAGCACCGGCGAAGACGGGGAAAGGCCAGGCCAGCAAGTGGTGGAGCAGCAAGGGTCGTGCGGGACGTGGTCGTGGTCGGTGGCGTCGCGGATGGTCGCCCGCGCCGATGTGTTCGCCGGTATCGGCATCACCGCCACGCAGCACCCGGAGGGTTCCGTCGTCGCTGCTGATGAGACCGGCCGGACCTCGGTGCCCGGGGTGTGGGTGGCCGGTAACTCCACCGATCTGTCCGCCCAGGTCGGTGCGGCCGCCGCGGGCGGCGCCCGGACCGCGGCGCACCTCAACGCCGACCTCGTCGCTGAGGACACCGACCGGGCGGTTGCCCGGCTGACGAACGCGGAGAACCTTCGATGACGCACAGCTTCGACCGGGCCTACTGGCAGCAGCACTGGCAGCAGGCGCACGGTGACCGGCCCGGCTCGATGGCCGGCAACCCACCCAACCCGTACCTCGCCCAAGAGGCCGCCGGCCTGGCCCCAGGGACCGCCCTGGACGCCGGGTGCGGCGCCGGCGCCGAGGCGATCTGGCTGGCCTCCCACGGCTGGCAGGTCACCGCCGCCGACATCTCCGCCGACGCCCTCGCCCGAGCCGCCGACCGCGCCACCACCAGCGGGCTGACGGAGACCATCCGGTGGGTGGAGGCGGACCTGACCGCCTGGGAACCGGGCATGCGCTTTGACCTGGTCACCACCCACTACGCGCACCCCACCATGCCGCAACTCGCCTTCTACCGGCGCATCGCCGACTGGGTGACTCCCGGCGGCACCCTGCTCATCGTCGGACACCTCCACACCCCGGAAACCACCAGCCACGGGCACGGGCATCACCCTCCCGCCGAGGCGACGGTCACCCTCGCCGACATCACCGCCAGCCTCGACGCGGCCGAGTGGGAAATCGTCACCGCCAAGGAATACCAGCGCCCGGTCCCCGTGCCCGGCGGCCAGACGGTCACGCTGCACGACGTCGTCGTGCGCGCCACCCACCGCCCCTGAACCCACCTGCTCTGCGACGCCGGGACCGAGGTCCACCCCGGCGTCGTACCTCATCGCGCCCTTTGGAAGGAACCCCCATGTCCGCCCCAGACAACTCCCGGAGCGTGAGCGTCGCCGACGCGACGATCCACGACCCGCGCCAGCGCCGCGCGATCCTGATCGCGGTGTGCGTCGCCCTCATGGCGGTCATCGCCTCGGTCTCTGGGCTCAACGTCGCCCAGCCGCAGGTCGCTGTCGCGTTCGACGCCTCCCAGAGCACCGTCCTGTGGATGATCAACCTCTACACCCTGAGTCTGGCCGCGCTGCTGCTGCCGCTCGGCTCCCTAGGTGACCGGTGGGGCCGCAAACCGATGCTGCTCGCCGGCCTGGCCCTGTTCGGCGTCGCCAATGCGGCGGCGGGCCTGGCCATCTCTTCCGAAATGCTGCTCGCCGCCCGGCTGCTCGCCGGGGTCGGCGCCGCGATGATCATGCCGGTCACTCTGGCCGTGATCACCTCGACGTTCCCCGACGAGCAGCGCTCGAAAGCGATCGGTGTGTGGAGCGCCGTCGCCGGCGGCGGCGGCATCCTCGGCATGTACCTGTCCGCGGTGCTCGTCGACTGGGGGAACTGGCGGTGGCTGTTCGTCCTGCCGGTCGTGCTCGTCGTCGCGGCCGCCGCCATGGCCCTGCGCACCGTTCCGAACTCTCGCGAGCAGTCGCAGCACCGTTTCGACATGGTCGGGTCGCTGACGTCGGTGATCGCCGTGGTCGCGCTCATCTACGTCCTGCACGAAGGCCCGGTCCACGGCTGGACCGCACCGCTCACCGTGGCCGGCCTGCTCGTCGGCGTCGTCACAGCCATCGGGTTCGTGGCCTGGGAACTACGCCAGGTGGCGCCCCTGCTCGACGTGCGCCTGTTCCGCGACCGGCGCCTCGCCGCCGGCTCGCTGGCCCTGCTGGCACTGTTCGGCGTCCTAGCCGGGATCTTCGTCGTGTTGTTCCCCTACTTCCAGGCCGTCCTCGGCTGGTCCGGGCTGCGTTCCACCCTCGCGCTGATGCCCATGGCAGTCATGATGATGCTCGCCTCCGGGCTCGCCCCCCGGGTGGCCGCCCGCGCCGGAGCCCGCGCGACGATGGCGGCCGGGATCCTGCTCGGCGGCGCGGGACTGGCGCTGATGGCCATCCTCGTCTCCGTCGACGGCGGCTACCCGGCGATCCTGCCCGGCATGCTCGCCATGGGAATCGGCTTAGGCCTGGCCCAGACCCCCTCCACCGAAGCCATCACCTCCGCCCTGCCCCGCGAGCGTCAAGGTGTCGCCTCCGCCCTCAACGACGTCACCCGGGAATTCGGCACCGCCCTCGGCGTCGCACTGCTCGGAGCAGTCCTGACGGCCGGTTACCGCAACGCCATCAACGGTCGCCTCGACACCATCCCCACCGACACCGCCGACACCGCCCGCGAGGGCATCGCCAACGCCATCGACACCGCTGACACCGCCGGCACCCAAGCACCTGCCCTCATCCGTGCCGCCCAGGAGTCGTTCGTCTACGGCTGGCAACATGCCATGTGGGCAGGGGTCGCCGTCATGGCGATCCTGTTCGTCTACGTCCTGGCCCGGGGTCCTCAACGGACCGTTGCCACCACACCGGCAACCGTATCGAAGCCGACCAGCGACACCGTCGCCGGGTGACACCGGCCCGCGCACGCGCAGGTCCTGCATCCCCACGCGGGCACGCTTGTTCCCATGCTTCTCAAGGGCCGAGTTCGGAACTGCCTACCGCGGTGGCCTGGGCCAGCGCAGCGGCCGTGCTCGGTCGCGTTCAGGGCGACGTCACCGTAGTGCATCCCCATGATGACCTGGAGCATCCCAAGAGCATCGCATGATGCCGCTGGCCATCGAGTGTCAAACGCTAGATGACAAGTCCAAGGCCCCGGCGGTCGAGGAGCGTAGGTCGACGGTTCGACTCCGTCCGGCGGCTCGGTACAGAAGCCCAGGTCATCGGCCTGGGCTTCGCCGTTGCCCAAGGTCGACGACAGCACCGCCGCCCGTGCCGGTCCGTAGATCATCCGCGCCCCGTGCCGCGCCCTCAGACGTCATGGCGGTCAGCAGCAGCGGTTCGCTGGGACAGCTCGCGGCGCAGCAGGTCGCGACCCGGAGTCATGCAGGCGAGCGGAACGACGATCTCGTACGGCCGGCTCTGTCCATGCCCGGCCCGCTGCCACCGCTTCCTCGCAGGACGCGCCTGATCCGGGTCTACCGGCTCAATCACCAGGAACGCCACCAACCCCCCTGCGGATCCCAGCCCTGGCAATGTTCGACCAAGCGATAGACAGGGTGAGGTCGTAGAGCCCGTCCCATGGCTCGTGGAATCCGGGGCGATCTGACCGGTAAATGACCTGTACCACGGTGGGTTTTGGGCGCGCGGGGGTGGCCCGGCGTCGGTGGGTCGACGCGGGTGGG
>NZ_FMCV01000056.1 GCF_900091565.1 Micromonospora marina
TGACGGTGGACCAGCGGCCGGTGGCCAGGTTCATCCGTCGGCGGCGGATTCGTAGCGCTTGCACGGCGTGCGGGAAATCCAGGGCGAGGGCTGGGGTGCAGGTGACTGCTTGCAGGCGGCGGATGTCGTAGCGGCCGTGCCCGCGGGTGCTGGTCTCGTCCTGGGTCGGGATTTTCGCCCAGGGCAGCGTTTTGAGCTGGTGGTGCAGACGCGGCTGGTTCTTCTTCACGGTGAACAGATAGCCGGCCTTCTTGTCGTCGACCAGCCAGCGGGCGTGCTCACGCTGGGTGTGCAGAGCGTCTGCGGTGACGACCACCGCGGTCAGGTCGAGCGGGGTCAGCAGCGGCTGGAAGCGGGTCAACTCGTTGGTCTTGCCGGCCACATCGACTTGGCCGAGGGCCGCCCCTGTGTGCTGATCCAGCACTGCCAGGAGATGCACCTGACTGCCGGCCGGGCCGCTGCCCCGCAAGGTTTTGCCGTCCACGCTGTACACCTGCCGTCCACCGCCCGCTGGCGGCCGGGACGCGAGGATCCACCGGCCGACTGTGTCGTCCAGGGCGTCGGCGTCGATCCCGGCCAGGATCCGCCGGAACGTGGACTCGTCCGGAGCCCGGAACCGGCCGGTGAACGGATCCCGGAACACGCCCAGTTCGGCGAGAACCTGCTGCGGCGCGTCGTCGGCCCATTCCGCGACCGCCGTTACGGAGCGGGCACCGGTCAGTACCGCCGCGACGAGTGTGGCCAGGACTCCGGGCAGCGCATGGACGACACCGCGAGGGTCTCGCCGGTCCGGCACTGCCGCCAATGCCCCGACCAGGCTCGACCGGCGTCCGACCGGCACCGGCTCGTCCAGGCGGTCCGCGTGCACGGTCACAACGTCAATCAGCGATGATGATCCCAACGGGCGTGGTCCTCTTTGATCTTCCCAGACTCGACACCTGGATGATCATCGAAAGGCCGCGCCCGCCTCTATACCACCATGATCCGGAGCGTCTACACCCAAACGCCCACAACGGCCATATCGCTACCTTGCCGGAGCCCTGCCGCCCTGGCAGACCGTCTACGGCTACTTCACCGCCTGGACCAACGACGACATCTTCACCCAGCTAAACTACCAGCTCACCGGCCTGGCTCGCACCAAGGCCGGACGCGCCACACAGCCGTCGGCCTGCGTCATCGACACCCAGAGTGTGAAGACCTCCACCAACGCGCCCCTGCCCACGCAGGGCATCGACGCCGGCAAGAAGATCGTCGGACGCAAACGCGGCATCGTCACCGACACTCTCGGCCTGCTCCTCGCGGTCGTCGTCACCGCCGCCAGCGCCAACACAGTCGGCATCGACCTGCTGGAACAGGCCAAAGCCACCTACCCGACCCTGGCCAAGACCTGGGTCGACGCAGGCTTCAAGAACAAGGTCATCGAGCACGGCGCCACCCTCGGCATCGACGTCGAGGTCGTCACCAAGGACCCGCAGGTCAAGGGATTCTCGGTGGTCAAGTGGCCATGGGACGTCGAACGCAGCCTCGGCTGGATCATGCTGCACCGGCGTCTGGCCCGCGACTACGAAGCCCTACCCGACAACTCGGCCAGCATGATCCGCATCGCGATGATCGACAACCTCACCAAACGCGTCGCCGACGAAACCACCCCAACCTGGCGAGACATCTGAAGGCGGCATCACTCGCAAAATACGTGAATCAGACGCCCTCTAAAGCCGGAGGTGCCGCCAGTCCGCGTCGCGGAATCCGGCGGCACCTACCTCATGGCCTGTTCCGTACCCGACTTAGCGTCGGCGGCGCCTCCTGTCAGCTACAAGTACGAGGTTTCCGACTATTGCGAAGAGCAGGGTGACGCCCAGACCGAGCAGCCCGAGTGTAAAGACAAGGTCATCCTGCTCGTCATGACCGATCCATATAGCGTAGCAGCTACCAGCAAGCATCAATACGACGCCGGAGGTAAGGATGCTAATTGGCTTCAATTCCACTCCAGAGTGTGGTGACTTCGGGAACTCTACCAGCAGTCACCTTCGAAGCAAGAGTTAATCCCGTCGATCATCAACGCTGAGGCGATGACAAGTCCTCCGAGTGCCACGGCGGCCACTCCTGCTAGAGCGAGGGCGGGAAGCGCCGGACCGGCGGTCAGGGCCAAGAGCCCAATGTCGATACCGATTGCAATCGAGGCACCTGCAGCATACCGGTCGATTCCACTTTGGCCAGTTGGATCGATGTAGTTAACGGGGTTGCCGCCAGCGTAGGCGTAGCGGTTGCCCTTGTTGGGGCTGCCGATGAAGCTGAGGTTGTCCTGTTGGGTGAAGCGACCTTGTTGGGGGTTGTACCAGCGCTGGCCGAGCTTCGTGAAGCCGGTGCTCTGGTCGTAGATGCCGCCGGTGTAGCGGACGATGTTGGAAGCGCCGAGGTTGGTTTCGTCGGTGGTGGTGGCGTTGCCGTAGGGGTCGTATTTGTAGCTGGCGGCGAGAGTGCCATTCGCCTTGACGATCGCCACTGGAGTGCCGAGTCCGTCGAGGACGAAGGCGGTGTCGGTGCCGTTGATCCGCAGGCCGAGCGGGGTGCCGAGGCCGTCGCGTTCGACGTAGACGGTGGTGCCGGCGGCGGTCCAGGACTGGAGCCAGGGCATGCCGTGCTGGTCTTCGTAGCCGTACTGCAGGGTGGTGGTGCCGGCGCGGGTGAGTTCGACCTGGTCGGTGCCGGCGTAGGCGTAGGTGCTGGAGTTCGCGCCGGTCATCTGGTTGGCGCCGTTGTAGGTGACCGGGTTGACCGACGGGGCGCTGGCGCGGGTCTGGTTGCCGCGGTTGTCGTAGGTGTTGTTGGTGGTGGTGACCTGGTTGGCGGTGTTGAACGTCAGGGTCTGGGTGGTGGTGCCGTCGACCTTGACCGTCTTGCGGTTGCCGTTGCTGTCGTAGGTGTAGTCGTAGGTCTTGCCGTTGTAGTTGGTGGCCTTGGTCAGCCGGTTGGCCTTGTCGTAGGTGAACTGGCTGATCGCGCCGGAGGTTTCGTCCTTCTGCCACTGCCGCAGCCCGGTGTCGTCACCGCTGGCCGTGGAGCACGGCTGTCCGGAGGTGTACTTGGCGTAGCAGTAGGTCACGTCGAACACCGTCGCAGGAGCGGCGGAGTTGCGGGTGGCCGTGATGCGGGTGGGCCGGTCGGACTTGTCGTAGGTGGTCTTGACGCGCAGGGCGTAGACGCTGTTGTCGGTGTTGGCGGCGAACCAGGTGTTGAGGCGGTTGCCGTCCTTGTCGTAGGAGTAGTTGTAGCGGGTGCCGCTGGCGGTCTCGGTGCCGACGAGCCAGTTGCGGGTGTTGTAGATGTGCTTGGTGGTTCCACGGCCGTCGGTGATGCCGGTGAGGTTCCCGGCGAGGTCGTGGTCGTAGAGCAGCGTCACGCCGCCGGGGTCGGTGCGCTTGCGCAGCCGGTTGAGGTTGTCCCACTCCCAGGTGGTGGTGCCGGTGGAGTCGGTGCGGCTCTGCAGGTTCCCGACGCGCCCGTATTCGTAGGTGACGGGGGTGAGGTTGGCGCCGCAGCCGGAGTAGCTAGTCTTCTCCAGCCGGTCGTCCTTGGTCCAGTCGTAGGTGGTGGTGCAGCCACCCTGCGCCACGGTGCGGACGCGGCCGAGGACGTCGTAGGTGAACGTCTTGACGGCCAGGCCGTTACCGGTGGGCGGGGTTAGCGTCGTGATCTGCTTGTCGCTGTCATAGGTGTAGGTAGTGGGGTTGCCGGTGTTCGCCGGGTCGGTGGAGGTCTTGACGGTGCCGTCGGTGTTGTAGTCGACCTCGGCCTTCGCGGCGAGGGCGTCGGCGGTGGAGGTGGCGTTGCCGGCGCCGTTGTAGGTGTAGGTGGAGGTGTTGCTCTGGGTGTCGATCGACGAGGACGGCTGGAAGTTCGCCGTCGGGTTCGTCGAGGTCGCCGCGTTCGCGTACGCCGCCGAGGCGCTGGCGCCCGACGGCGACGCCGACTTGGTCAGCGACTGGCCGGCGTTGGCGCCGTAGGTGTTGGTGGTCGTGCTGCCCTCGGGGCTGACGTCGGTGGCCACGTCCTGGAACGTCGTGTAGGTCTTCGACCGCTCGTTACCGGCCGGGTCGGTGGCCTTGGTGACCCGCTTGTCGCTGTTCAGGTAGTAGGTGGTGTGCGGCACCGACGCGACCGGCTGCGCCAGGTCCTGGCGCGGGTCGGCCATCATCGACTGCGACGACGTCGGGTACGCGAACCGGGTGGTCGCACCCTGACCGGTGGTGGTGTCGGTGACCTGGGTGAACGAGGTCACCCGGTGCTGCCCGTCGTAGGTGACGACGCTGTAAAGGTCGTCCTTCGACCAGATCTTGACCAGGTCACCGGCGGTGCTGTACTCGAACGCCCACTGCCGCGTCGCCCCCAGCAGGTCGATCGCCTGCAGCCGGTTGTTGGCGTCGTACTTGTAGGACACCGTCCGGATGACGTTGTAGGCGTCGCTCTGCTCGTAGGTCTTCAACCGGCCGTTGACGAACGTGGCCGTGGCCTTGCGGGCGTACTGGCTGCCCCGGTCGGATACGACCTGGGTGAGCTGCCCGCCGCTGTAGGTGTAGTCGGTGACGTTGTCGTTGCGGTCCTCGGTCTTGTCCAGGAGACCGTCGGAGGTGAAGAAAAGCTCCTTGCCGCTGTCGTTTTCGGTCAGCTTCCACCCGGTGCCGTTCTTGACCAGCTTGGCCTTGAACTCACCCGGCGTCGTGTAGGCCGAACCGGTCCAGGTGAACTTGCCGACCACGCCGTCGGCGGCGGCGTAGGTGACCGAGCTGTCATCGGCCGGATACAGCTTCACGTCCTGCCCGGCCCGTGTGCGCCAACCCGGCCCGTGGGAGCCCATCGACAGGTCGCTGCCCAGCATGAGGCTGTTGAACGACGCGCCCAGCGTCACGTTCCCGGCGATCCCGGGCAGGGTCAGGTCGGTGGTGTTCACCATCAGGTTCCCGGACCCGACGTTGACCTTCACCTCCATCCGGTCCGCCAGCGAGAACGACACCAGGGTGCCGTTGCGCACCGGCCCGGTGCCCTTGGGTACCGACGGCGCCGCCCCCGCAGCGGCCCGCGTCACCGCGCGCTGCGGCGAGTCGAACAACCACACCTTCGACGACGACCGCGGCGACACCTGCGGCGCCTCCGACACCTCCTTCTGCGGCGCCGCGGGCGCGGCGGATGACACAGCCGGCGGAACCGCCAGCACCGACGTGGCCAGCAGCGCGGACGCCACCCCCACAGCCACTCGACGTTGACCCATCAACACTCCCTCTTCCACACCTCACCCGACGGCCGATCCGCCAGGAAAAGGACATAGCTCACCACACCCTTCATCGGCGAACCGTGAACGGCATGGTTGATAGAGAGCCGACCCGCTCAGCGCACAAGGTCAGCGAACAATTTTAGGACGCAGAAAGCTGGCGGGCGATTTATCGCGGACGCTGGACGCAACGAATGGTGCGCATTATTCGCGCCGGTCATCGCAGCAGCGTAACTCGCGGTCGATACGACATTCGCCTCCGCGAGCGGCGGAAACGGCCCAGCCCGGGGCCGTGGCCGGCAGCAGTCGACCGCGCCTAGATAGACGCCACTGCGCCGGGGTTCAGAAATTCAGTCAGCCATCGTGACTCACGCATCCCCCGTTGAACTTGCTAGTTGTCATCGATCAACTGTTGTTCCCGAACAAGCTATCCAGTCAGTAAGTCTCAGGTCAATAACTATCACAAACAGCTAGGATCAAAGGTTTTTATCGCTCTAAAAAGTGCAGTGCGGATGGCGCTATGTGACCGCGATCGGATACCTCAGTTCGACCGACGCCGATCGGGTGGCTCGTGCACACGTTCCACACCGGGCATCCACGGCCCGTGGCCTTCGAGTCGCGATGGATGCACGAAGCCCGGCGGTGGCCATCCTGGGCCAGGGCTCCGGCAAGGTAGTTGTTTGACCGTTTCAGGTGATTCCGAGTAGTTGGAGTGGCCGGTAGGGGTTTCGGCTGTTGTGGCGTAGGGCTG
>NZ_FMCV01000035.1 GCF_900091565.1 Micromonospora marina
CCGCGCAACGTGGCGAAGAAGGCCGAGGCCTACCTCGCCGCCAGCGGTATCGCCGACACCGCGTACTTCGGCGCCGAGGCGGAGTTCTACATCTTCGACTCGATCCGCCACGAGACCTCCGCGCACCAGTCGTTCTACTACATCGACTCGATCGAGGGCGCCTGGAACAGCGGCCGGATCGAGGAGGGCGGCAACCGCGGCTACAAGACCGCGTACAAGGGCGGCTACTTCCCGGTGCCCCCGGTGGACCACTACGCCGACCTGCGCGACCGGATCGTGCGGCGCCTCGTCGACGGCGGCTTCACCGTCGAGCGCTCGCACCACGAGGTCGGCACCGCCGGCCAGTCGGAGATCAACTACAAGTTCTCCACCCTGCTGCACGCCGCCGACCAGCTCCAGCTGTTCAAGTACATCGTCAAGAACGAGACCTGGGCCGCCGGCAAGACCGCGACGTTCATGCCGAAGCCGCTGTTCGGTGACAACGGCTCCGGCATGCACACCCACCAGAGCCTCTGGCGCGGCGGCGAACCGCTGTTCTACGACGAGACCGGCTACGCCGGCCTGTCCGACACCGCCCGCTGGTACATCGGCGGCCTGCTGCACCACGCCCCGTCGCTGCTCGCCTTCACCAACCCCACCATCAACTCCTACCGTCGCCTCGTGCCCGGCTTCGAGGCCCCGGTCAACCTGGTCTACTCCCAGCGCAACCGCTCCGCCTGCACCCGCATCCCGGTCACCGGCAGCAACCCGAAGGCCAAGCGCGTCGAGTTCCGGGTGCCGGACCCGTCCAGCAACCCGTACCTGGCGTTCTCGGCCATGATGATGGCCGGCCTCGACGGCATCAAGAACAAGATCGAGCCGCCGGCCCCGATCGACAAGGACCTCTACGACCTCCCACCGGAGGAGTGGGGCGACGTCAAGCAGGTCCCGGGTTCGCTGCCGGAGGTGCTCAACGCGCTGGAGGCCGACCACGACTACCTGCTCGACGGCGGCGTGTTCACGCCCGACCTGATCTCCACCTGGGTCGACTGGAAGCGGGCCAACGAGGTCGACCCGGTGCGCCTGCGCCCGACCCCGCACGAGTTCGCGATGTACTTCGACTGCTGAGCACGCTCGTCAGCACCGGCCGGGCCGGCTCCGCGATGGCGGAGCCGGCCCGGCCGTTTCACGCGGTACGGCGGCGCAGCGCGGCCCGGAGGCCGGCCACCGCGACGACCACCACCAGCGCCGTCATCAGCACCGCGCCCGGCGCCTTGCTGAACCGGGCCAGGTTGGAGCCGTCCGGCAGGGTGAGGGCCGACGCCACCGCGCTGGGTGCCACGAACCAGACCTGCCGGGCAAGCGGCACCGCCGCGACCGCGAGCAGCGTCAGCGGCCAGATCGCGTACCAGGGGTGGAAGACCGGGGCGAGCAGCACCGTGGCGGCGAGCGCCAGGCCCGCGCCGAGCAGCACCACCCGGGGGCGGGCGCGCGTCAGCCGGGCCACCCGCTGCCGGGCGTCGTCGAGCCGCCGTAGCGTCGTCCACGCCCACCACCAGAGCGCGACGAGCGTTCCGGTCAGCAGCACCAGCGCGACCGCCCGGATCACCGGCACCGCCGCCGGCCGCCGCCCGGCCAGCTCCCCGGCGTAGTCGACGACGAACCCGATCGCGGTCGGCGGGGAGGTCCACTGCTGCGAGTCGCCGCTGTGGCCGAGCCCGTCCACCCAGCCCAGCCCGAGGCCGGTGGCGAGCGACACGACCAGCAGCGTGCCGAGCACCGACGCGGCCAGTTGCCCGCCGTCGCGCAGCAGCGCCCGCCACGTGTAGCGGCCCAGCACGGCGGCGAGCGCAGCGAACGGCAGCGCCACCACCGCGACCGCCTTCACCGCCACCGCCAGGCCCAGCAGCACCCCGGCGACCAGCAGCGCGCGCGGCCTGCCCGGCAGGCGGACCAGCACCAGCAGGCCGAGCAGGAGCAGCCCCAGCGCGAGCGCGTCGTTGTGCGCGCCCGCCACCAGGTGGATCCCGACCAGTGGGCAGGCGAGCACCAGCCAGGCGGCCCGGCGGGTGGGCACCCCGGCGGCGCGGGCCAGGCCGGGCAGGCAGAGCGCGACCAGCAGCACCCCGGCCACCGCGGCCAGCCGCAGCGCCACGATCGCCCCGATGAGGCCGCCACCGGCAAGGACGGCGAGCCCGGCCAGCAGCACGAAGAACGGCCCGTACGGTGCCGGGGTGTCCCGCCAGATCGGCGGCACCGAGTCGGTCCACGGGCAGCCGGCCCCGGCGACTCCCACCCGGTACGGGCTGAGGCCCTGCGTCCACGTCCAGCCCTGGCAGGCGTACGAGTAGACGTCGCGGCTGCCGATCGGCGGCGCGGCGAGCAGCGGCAGCGACCAGAGCCCGGCGGTCAGGTACGCCCACCGTCCGGACGGCGCGCCCCACCGCAGCGACCACCAGGCGCCCACCAGCAGGAGCGTCCCGGCCAGCCAGCAGCCGAGCGCCACCGGCCCGTGCGGGGCCGCCCAGATCGCGGCGAGCGTGCCGCGCGACGGCGTACCGGGAAGCGCGCCGCCGAGCCATCCGGCGGCGGTGAGCAGCACCGCCCCGGCGAGGCCGGCGTAGCGGGCGAGACCGGCGGCGACCGGCCGGACAGGTCCGTCGGGCTCGCTCACCGGCACTCTCCTCAGTCCGCGGGAACCGGCTGCCGACCCTGGCGAGCCGACCGTACCAACCACACCACCAGCCCGATCACGAACAGGGTCATCAGGGGCGCACCGGGCATCTTGGTGTACCTGGGTAAACCGGTGCCGTCGGCCAGCACCAGAAATGACGACACCACGGTGACGATCGAGAACCAGAGCGTGCGGTGCGCGGTGGCGGCGAGCACCGCCAGCGGCCACAGCCAGTACCAGGGGTGGAACAGCGGGGAGAGCGCGATCGTGGCGGTCAGCGCCAGCCCGGCGTGCCAGAACGGTTCACCGCGGCGGAACGACCGGAACCACAGCCAGATCAGCACGGCGATCAGCACGACCATGCCGATCGCCCGGGTCACCGGCAGCGCGTCGACATGCACGCCGAACGGCGCCAGCAGGTAGCCGACGGTCTGCCCCACCGCTGTCGGCGGCGAGGTCCAGGCCACCACCAACCCGCCCTGTTCCAGCCCGCTGATGAACCCCAGCCCCAGGCCGGACGCGACGGTCGCCGCGGCGAGCGCCGCGAGCGAGCCGCCGACCACCCACCCGCCGTCGCGCACGAGCGTCCTGATCCGGTACGCCCCGGCGATCGCGGCCAGCGCGGCGAACGGCATCACGACCAGCGCGGTGACCTTGACGGCGGCAGCCAGCCCGAGCAGCGCCCCACCGGCGAGCAGCGGTCCGGGCCGCCCCGGACGGGCCGCCACCACCGCCAGCCCGGCAACGAGCAGGCCGATCATCAACGCGTCGTTGTGCGCGCCGGAGACCAGGTGCACGGGGACCAGCGGGCTCGCCAGCGCCAGCCAGAGCGCCCGCTGCGGCGGCACCCCGCAGCGGCGGGCCAGCACCGGCAGGGCCCACGCGGTGAGCGCCACCCCGGCCACGGCGAGCACCCGGAACAGCGCGACGGCGGCGAACAGCGACCCGGTGGCCTCCACCACCGCACCGGCGAGCAGCACGAACAGCGGCCCGTACGGCGCCGGGGTGTCCCGCCAGATGAAGGAGATGGTGTCCAGCCAGGGGCAGGGCAACGCTGACACGCCCTGCTCGTAGGGGTTGATCCCGGCCGAGAAGCTGGCGCCCTGGCAGGCGTACGCGTACACGTCTCGGCTGCCCAGCGGCGGCGCGACAAGCATCGGGAGCAGCCAGAGCGCGACGGTGACCAGCACCCACCGGGCCGACGGCACCCGGTTCCGCAGCGACCACCAGGCCCACGCCAGCAGCCCGGTGCCGAGCAGCCACAACCCGATGATCAGCGGCCCGTCCGGGCCCTGCCAGATGCTGACCGGGGTGGGACGCAACTCTCCGTCGGGCAGGGCGCCGCCGAGGAACGCGGCCACGGCGAGCAGTACGGAGCCCGCCAGGCCGATCCAGCGCGAGAGGTGGTGAGGCACGTCCGACATGCTGCCAGTACGGTGGTTCGCGATCAGGAGGTGGGCATGCGGGGCGGTCGGGTGGTGGCGGTCTCCGCCGTGTCGGCGCTCGTGCTCGCCGCGTTCCACCTCACGCTGCCGGCCACCGGCTCGGACCTGTCCGCGCAGGTGGCCCGCGCCGGCTTCTTCGCCGAGCACGGTGCCGCCCTGGTGGACCTGCGCTGGTACGGCGGCGTGCACCCGTGGGGTTACAGCCTCGTCTCGCCGCCGCTGATGGCGCTGCTCGGGGTACGTGTCACCGGCGCGCTCGCCCTGCTCGCCTCCGCCACCGCGTTCGCCGCCCTGCTGGTGCGGGCCCGGGTGCCCCGACCGCTGCTGGGCAGCCTGGTCGGCGTGGTCACGATCGCCGGCAACCTGGTCTCCGGCCGGGTCACGTACGCCCTCGGCGTCGCGTTCGGCCTGGCCGCGCTGCTGGCGCTCACCGTTCCTGCCCGCCGCACCCGCCTCGCCGCCGGTGCCGCCGCCGAGCCGGTCGGGCCCGGCGCTTCCGGTCGTGACCGGAGCGTCTGGGCGACCGTCGCCGCCGCTGCCGCCGCGCTGCTCGCCTCCGCGGCCAGCCCGGTGGCCGGGCTGTTCGTCGGGCTCGCCGGCGTCGCGCTGCTGCTGATCCGCCGGTACGCCGACGGCCTGCTGCTCGCCGTGCCGGCCGCCGCGCCACTCGCCGTGACCGGGCTGCTGTTCGGCGAGGGCGGCTGGATGAACATCAGCACGGCCGACACCGTGCACGCCGTGGTGACGAGCCTTCTGGTCGCGGCACTCGTGGCGTACCGGCCGGTGCGGGCGGGCGCGCTGCTGTCCGCGGCCGGGGTGCTGGCGTCGGCGCTGCTGCACACCCCGGTCGGGCTGAACGCCACCCGGCTGGTGGTGATGTTCGCGCTGCCGGTGCTGGCCGCCGCCGCGACGCTCCCCGCCCCACTCGCCGATCGACTGCGCCCTGCCGGTCGGCGCTCCCGGGTCGCCGGAGCGGCCGGGCTGGCCGCTCTGCTGGCGGTGGTCTGCTGGTGGCAGCCGCCGGTGGTCACCGCCGACCTGCGCAGTGCCGACGACCCGACGGCCGACCCGGCGTACTTCGCGCCGCTGCGCACGGAGTTGGCCCGGCGCGGGCTCACCGGGCGGGTGGAGGTGCCGCCGACCCGCAACTACTGGGAGGCGGCCCACATGGGCGAGGTGCCGCTGGCCCGGGGCTGGCTGCGGCAGGCCGACATCGACCGCAATCCGCTGTTCTTCACCACGGTGCCCGGCGCGGACGGCACCGGCGTCCCGCTCACCCCGGTCACCTACCGGGACTGGTTGGCCGACAACGCGGTGCAGTACGTGGCGGTGCCCGACGCCGAGTTCTCCTGGGTGGGTGCGTCGGAGGCGAAGCTGGTGGAGGCGGGCCAGCCGTACCTGACCGAGGTCTGGTACGACCGGCACTGGAAGCTGTACGCGGTCACCGAGCCGACTCCGCTGGTCGGCGCGCCGGGCGAGCTGATCCGCCAGGACGGTGCCTCGATCACGTTCCGCGCCCCCGCCGCCGGCCCGATCCCGATCCGGGTGCGCCACACCCGCTGGCTCACCGCCTCGGGCGGCGCCGCAGTCACCCCGAACGGCACCTGGACCACGGTGACGGTCCCCCAGGCGGGCACCTACACCCTCACCAGCTGATCCACCGTCCCCTGAGCGCGGCGATCTTGCGCTTTCTGCCCCGGCAAATCGGGCCTATCCGGCCTGCGCGGGGCCGCAACTGCACGATCGCCGCGCGGGACGGCGTGCGGGGGCGCGGAGGGCGGGGTGGGAGGGCGCGGCGGACGGGCGCAGGGGCTAGAGGGGGGACTCCAGGATTCGCTGGACGACCGTGCGGGAGTGGCGGCCGGTGCGCAGGTACTCGTCGAGGAACTCGCCCTGGTCCTCGCGCCCCAGCAGCCGCACCACCCCGGCCAGCTCCACCCCGTGCCGGGGCAACTGGTCCCCGGCCCGGCCGCGTACCAGCATCAGCGCGTCGCGCACCTCGGCGGCGAGCGTCCAGCCGGCGGCCAGCTCGGCGGCGTCGGACGGGTCGAGCAGGCCGGCGTCGCGGGCGGCGGCGAGGGCGTCGAGCGTACGGGTGCCGCGCAGGGCGGGCACCTGACCGGCGTACCGGAGCTGGAGCAACTGCACCGCCCACTCGACGTCGGCCAGCCCGCCCCGGCCCAGCTTGGTGTGGGTGGCCGGGTCGGCGCCGCGGGGCAGCCGCTCGGTCTCCACCCGCGCCTTGATCCGGCGGATCTCGACCACCTGCTCGCGGCTCAGCCCCTCGGCCGGGTAGCGCACCGGCTCGATCATGGCTTCGAACTCGGCGCCCAGGTCGGCGTCGCCGCAGACGAACCGGGCGCGCAGCAGCGCCTGCGCCTCCCACACCCGCGACCAGCGCGCGTAGTACTGGGCGTACGCGGCCAGGCTGCGGACCAGCGGGCCCTGCCGGCCCTCGGGGCGCAGGTCGGCGTCGACGCCCAGCGGCGGGTCGGGAGCGGGCGCGGACAGCAGCCGGCGCAGTTCCTCGGCGACGGCGTGGGCCGCGGCGCTGGCGGCGCTCTCCTCCACCCCGGGCGGCGGGTCGTAGACGAACAGCACGTCGGCGTCGGAGAGGTAGTTCGACTCGTACCCGCCGAGCCGGCCCATGCCGATCACCGCGAAGCGCAGGCCGGGCGGTCCGGGGTGGACGGTACGGGCGGCGCGCAGCGCGGCCGCCAGTGTGGCGTCGGCGACGTGGGACAGCGCGGTGCCGACCGCCGTCACGTCCACCACTGTGGGCCGGCGTTCCCCGCCGCCGACCGGGCGCGGGGTGAGCGGGGCGAGCGAACCGGCGCGGCTGAGCACGTCGGCGGCGGCGATCCGGACCAGTTCCCGGCGGCGCAGCGCGCGGACCGCCCGGATCGCCTCGACCGGGTCGTCGTGGCGGGCGGCAGCGGCGGCGAACCCCTCGACGAGCGTCGCCCGTGGACGCGGGGTCAGTTCGCTGTCCTCGGCGAGCAGCCGCAGCGCCTCCGGTTCGCGGGCCAGCATGTCGGCCGCGTACCGGGACGACGACAGCACCCGGGCCAGCCGGCGCGCCACCGGGCCGGAGTCGCGCAGCAGGCGCAGGTACCACGGGGTGCTGCCGAGCTTGTCGGAGACCTGCCGGTAGTTGAGCAGCCCGCGGTCCGGCTCGGGGGCGTCGGCGAACTCGTCGAGCAGCACCGGCAGCAGCGTGCGCTGGATGGCGGCGGTACGGCTGACCCCGCCGGTGAGCGCCTGGAGGTGCCGCAGCGCGCCGGCCGGGTCGGCGAAACCGAGCACCTCCAGCCGGTGGCGGGCCGCCTCGGGCGTGAGGCGCAGCCCTTCGGCCGGTACCCGGGCCACGGCTTCCAGCAGCGGCCGGTAGAGCAGTTTGGCGTGCAGCCGGCGTACCTCGGCGGCGTGGGTGACCCACTCGGCGCGGAACTCCTCGACGGCGCTGCGGCCCGGCGTGGCCGCGTAGCCGAGCGCGGCGGCGAGCCAGCGCAGCGCGGCCGGTTCGGTCGGCACGGTGTGGGTCCGGCGCAGGGCCTGGAGCTGGAGCCGGTGCTCGACGGCGCGCAGGAAGCGGTAGCCGCGCAGCAGCGCCTCCCCGTCGGCGCGGCCCACGTAGCCACCGGCGACGAGCGCGCGCAGCGCCGGCACGGTGCCCGGCACCCGCAGCGACTCGTCGCCCCGGCCGTGCACGAGCTGGAGCAGCTGGACGGCGAACTCGATGTCGCGCAGCCCGCCCGGACCGCGCTTGATCTCGCGTTCCAGCTCCTTCGGCGGCACGTTGTCGAGGATCTTGCGGCGCATCGACCGGACGTCCTCGACCGCCTCGGGGCGTTCGGCGGCGGTCCACACGAGCGGGGCCAGCGCGTCGATCCACTCCTTGGCCAGCTCCAGGTCGCCCGCCGCCGGGCGGGCCTTGAGCAGCGCCTGGAACTCCCAGGTGCGGGCCCAGCGCTTGTAGTAGGCGAGGTGGCTGGCGAGCGTGCGGACCAGCGGGCCCCGGTTGCCCTCCGGACGCAGCGCGGCGTCGACCGGCCAGGCCACCAGCCCGCAGATCTGGATCAGCCGGGTGGCGACCTGGGTGGCGGCGGGCAGGTCGTCGTCAGTCGCGGAGACGAAGATGACATCGACGTCGGAGACGTAGTTCAGCTCGTCGCCACCGCACTTGCCCATCGCCACCACTGCCAGCCGGGGGCGTGGCGTGCCGTCGGGCAGCTCGTCGGCGGCGATGTCGTACGCGGCGGCCAGCGTGGCGTCGGCCAGCCCGGACAGCGCCGCCATGGTCTGCTCCAGGCCGCGCCCGCCGGTCAGGTCGGCCGCCGCGATTCGCAGCAGCGCGAGCCGGTACGCCTGCCGCAGCAGCGGGACCGCGCCGGTCATGGTGGTCAGCCGGGCCGCGACGCTCAGGTCGAGCCGCCCGTCCGCGGTGGGGGCGAGCCCGTCCGGCTCGGTCGCCAGCACCGCCCACTGGCCGGGGTTGGCCACCAGGTGGTCGCCGAGCGCTGAGGAGGCGCCGAGCACCGCGATCAGCCGGCGGCGCAGCCCGGGGTCGGCGGCCAGGGCGTCGCGTACGGCCGTCTCGTCGCCGGAGCGCCGCTCGGACTCGACCAGCCGGTGCAGCTGACGCAGGGCCAGGTCCGGATCGGCGGCGCGGGACAGCGAGGCGAGCATCTCGGCGGCGCTGTCGTCGGCGGGCTCCTGGGTGTCGGGCCGCCACAGGGCGAGCCCGTCCGGGCCGAGCAGGTCCGCGGCGCGGACGGCGCCGTCGCCCTCGGCGAATCCGTAGCGGGCCAGGCGCCCGCGGGCCGGCCGGGCCACCGTCAGGCCCCGAGCAGCGGCAGGCTGCGGCGCGGGTTGTCGTCGCCTAGTTCGCCGAGCGCGAGCGCGGCGAACCGGATCGCGAACGGCTGCCACGCCTCCTCGACGTCGGCCATCGCCCGGTCGCAGGCGGCCACCACCAGCTCCGGGTCGTAGCCCAGCTCGGCCAGCACCGCCGAGTCGCGGGACCACTCGGCGATCATCGCGGTGTCGCACTCGATGTGGAACTGCAACCCCCAGGCCCGGTCGCCGAGGCGGAACGCCTGGTGCGGGTAGCGGGTGGACGCGGCCAGCAGCGTCGCGCCGTGCGGCAGCTCGGTGATCTCGTCGGCGTGCCACTGGAGCACGTCGGGCATCAGCGGCACGTACCGGAACAGCGGGTCGTCCTCGGCGGCGTCGCGCCGGCCCACCAGCGCCGGGCCGACCTCCGGGCCGGACGGGCTGCGCTCGACCCGGCCGGCGTGCGCGGTGGCGAGCAGTTGCGCGCCGAGGCAGACGGCGAGCGTGGGCACCCGCTGCCGGACCGCCTTGCGCAGCAGCCCTTCCAGTGCCGGGAACCAGGGCGCGCCGGGGCCGCCGTCCGGCCCCGGGTACGCCTGCTGGTCGCCGCCGAGCACGACGAGCGCGGCGTACCCCTCCAGGTCGGCGGGGAGCGGGTCACCGGCGTGCGGACGCAGCACGCGCAGCTCCAGGCCCCCTTCGGTGAGCCACTCCCCCAGTCGGCGGAGGTCGTCGGTCGGGTCGTTCTCGATCACCAGAGCGGTCGCCACGACGTCGAGGCTAACCGGTGCGCCCGACCGGGCCGGTTCCGGCAGGCCCTAGGCTCCGATCGTGCCTGACGACTGCCTGCGCCCACCGGCCCTGCGTCCCGGCGACGCGGTGATGCTGGTGTCCCCGTCCGGGCCGACCCGTCCCGAACGGGTGGCCCGCGGCGTCGAGTTGCTCACCGGCTGGGGGTTGCGGCCGGTGCCCGCGCCCAACGCGTACGCCCGCCGGGGTTACCTGGCCGGCGACGACGCGCTGCGGGCCGCGGACCTGAACGCGGCGTTCGCCGACCCGGAGATCCGCGGGGTGGTCTGCACCCGGGGCGGCTACGGCGCGCAGCGGGTGGTCGACCTGATCGACATGGCGGCGGTACGCCGGGATCCGAAGGTGGTGGCCGGGTTCTCCGACATCACCGCGGTGCAGTTCGCGCTCTGGCGGGGTGCCCGGCTGGCCGGGGTGCACGGGCCGGGCGCCGCGTGGCGGGACGAGCGCACGCCGATCCGCTCGGCCGAGTCGCTGCACGCCGCGCTGACCAGCACCGAGCCGGTGACGGTGGCGGCGGTCGAGGCGGAGGAGACGTACCCGGTGCGGGTGCCCGGCCGGGCCGGGGGCCGGCTGCTCGGCGGCAACCTGTGCCTGATCACCGCATCCGTCGGCACGCCTGACATGCCCGACCTGACCGGGGCGGTCCTGCTGGTCGAGGAGGTGCAGGAGCCGCCGTACAAGATCGACCGGATGCTCACCCACCTGCGCCGCTGCGGCGCGCTGGACGGGATCGCCGGAGTGGCGGTCGGCCAGTTCACCGAGTGCGCGGACGGCTGGGACACCACTGTCGTGGACGTGCTCACCGACCGCCTGGGCGACCTCGGCGTACCGGTCCTCGGCGGCCTGCCCGTCGGCCACGGCCCCGGCCAGCTCACCGTCCCGGTGGGTACCCCCGCCACCCTGGACGCCACCGCAGGCACCCTGACGGTGACCGCCGCCGTCCGCTGACCCGAGGCCGAGGCCCGGCGGTCATGAGGTTGGCGGCAGTCGTGGATCTCTGGACTGCCGCCAACCTCATGATCAACCCTGGGAGGGCGGGGCCAGGTGGGCCACGGCGCCGATCTCCAGGGCGGCCCAGACCGCACCGTCGGGGGTGACCGTGAGACCGTGCGGCTCGGACGCGGGGGTGGGCAGGGGGTGGGCGGTGACGTGGCCGTCGGGGTCGACGTGGCCGATGCGGTTGGCGCCCCACTCGGTGAACCAGCAGCCACCGGCCGGGTCGGCGACGATCGCGTGCGGGCGCGCCGCCCGGTCCGGCAACGGGAACTCGTCGATCCGCCCGTCCGGGGTGATCCGGCCGATCTGCCCGGCGAGGATCTCGACGAACCAGAGCGCGCCGTCGCCACCGCGGGTGATGCCGACCGGCCCGGCCGCCCCGGTGGGCAGCGGATGCACCGACACCTTCCCGTTCAGGTCGACCCGGGCGATCGCGTTGCCCTGGTTGAGCGTGAGCCAGAGCGCGTCGTCCGGGCCGGCCGCCAGCATCGACGGGAAGCCCTCGGCCACCGGCAGCGGGAACGACGTGACCTCCCCGTCGACGCTCACCCGGCCGACCGTGTCGTCGCTCATGCCGGCGTACCAGAGCGCGCCGTCCGCGCCCACCGCCAGCCCGCAGGGGCCGCAGCCGGGCGGCAGCGCCACCGAGCCGGTCTCGCCGCCGACGGTGATCCGGCCGAGCCGGTCGTCGCCCGAGCGGCTGTACCAGAGCGCGCCGTCGGGGCCGGCGACGATGATCAGCGGGCGGCTGCCGGGCGGGTCGCCGCGGTAGGTCCGTACCTCACCGTCGAGACCGAGCCGGGCGACGCCGCCGGAGCCGGCCAGCGCCAGCCAGAGCGCGCCGTCGGGCCCGACCGTGATCGAGTACGGGCCGGAGCCCGGCCCGGTGAGCGGGATCTCGCGGATGGCGGGCTTCGTCATCAAGTGGCCTTTCGTCGGGTTTCGCCCAGCCTCGCGGGCACTTCGACACCCCGGCAAAGCGAATAAAAGGGGCCTTCCGGACGGAATTGCCAGCTCGCTGACAGGTCCGCCACGGGTGGCCCTCAGTTCCGGCGACCACTGTCGGTGACGTCATCGCACCACCACCGAACAGGAGAATCGCATGATCCGCACGATGTCGAAGAAGCACCTGCTGGCCGGCCTGGCCGCTGCCGGCATGCTCGGCGTCGGGATCGCCGCCCCGACGGTGGCGCTCGCCGACGACAAGAGCCCGAACCCGTCCTCGAGCGCCAGCACCACCGACCAGGGTGACGACCGCCGCCAGAAGCACGCCGACCGGCAGGCCGAGTTCGCCGAGGCGCTCGCCGAGGAGCTGGGCGTCTCGACCGACAAGGTCACCGCGGCGCTGGAGAAGCTGCGCGAGCAGCGCCAGGGCGACCGCCCGGAACGCCCGGAACGGCCGTCGACCGAGGACCGGCAGGCAGCGCTGAAGGAGCGGCTGGACCAGGCCGTCACCGACGGCGAGCTCACCCAGGAGCAGGCCGACGCGGTGCTCGAAGCCGCCGAGGCGGGCGTGTTCCCGGGCCCGGGCAAGGGCGGCCACCACGGCCGGGGTGGCGACAAGCCCGGCCAGGGCGCCGAGGCCGGGCAGGAGGGCCAGGGCGGCAAGTGACGTGGTGGCCCCGCCGCCCCGCACCGGCCGTTCCCTCCTCCTGGCCGGAGCCGAGCGGGGCCACCCGTGGTGGCGGTGCCCGACCGGGCACCGCCACCACGCCGCTACGGGTGCTGTCGCCCCGGTCCGGCGACGGCGCGCACCCGAAGCGCGCTCAGCCCTCGGCCCGCGGGGCGAAGACACCGAGCAGGTTGCCCGGGAGGACGGGACCGCTTCAGGCGATGCAGGCGCAGACGATCAGCGCGGCGCCGAAGTGGGTGGCGGCGCTGACCCTGGCGGCCGGATGCGGCTGCTCGGCGGCGATGACGTCACCCAGCTTGCCCGGGGTGAGCAGGTCCAGCACGAGGAACGCCAGCGCCATCACCAGCAGACCGACCAGCCCGAACACCACAGTGGACGCGAGCCCCTTGGTGAACGAGCTGTAGCTGGTCAGGATGGCCGTGAAGACGATGCCGGCGATGCCGACCTGGTTGGCGGCGAGCAGCAACGCGGCGTTGCCGTTGCGGCGCACCCAGATCAGCTCCCGCAACTTGCCCGGGGTGAGCAGGTCGACGAGCAGGAAGCCGGCGGCCATCAGCGCCACCCCGACGATCCCGAAAACGATGCTCTGCCACGCCCCGTCGAGCAGATCTCCCAGCACCAACGCCTCCCCGGCTCACCCCGCCCGGCGGTGGTGCCGGGGCGGTGCCGCAGACGATAGCGGCACCGCGCCAGCGTGATCTAGAGCGAGAGGTAACGCTGCCGCTCGTACGGGGTGACCTCGCGGCGGTACTGCTCCCACTCGGAGCGCTTGTTGCGCAGGAAGAAGTCGAAGACGTGCTCGCCGAGCACCTCGGCGACCAGCTCGGACCCGGCCATCACGTCGATCGCCTCGGCCAGGTTCTCCGGCAGCGCCTCGTAGCCCATGGCGCGGCGCTCGGCGCTGCTCAGCGACCAGACGTCGTCCTCGGCGCCCGGCGGCAGCTCGTAGCCCTCCTCGATGCCCTTGAGGCCGGCACCGAGCATCACCGCGAACGCGAGGTAGGGGTTGGTCGCCGAGTCCAGCGAGCGGACCTCGACCCGGGCCGAGTTCGGCTTGCCGTACGCGGGCACCCGCACCAGCGCCGACCGGTTCAGGTGACCCCAGCAGACGTACGCCGGGCTCTCGGTGATCCGGTCCGGCAGCGCCTGCGGGAACAGCCGCTTGTACGAGTTGACCCACTGGTTGGTGACGGCGGTGTACTCGCGGGCGTGGGTGAGCAGCCCGGCGATGAACGACTTCGCGACCTTGGAGAGCTTCATCGGGTCGCCGGCGTCGTGGAACGCGTTGCGCTCCCCCTCGAACAGCGACAGGTGCGTGTGCATGCCGCTGCCCGGCTGGTCGGTGAACGGCTTCGGCATGAAGCTGGCCTGCACGCCGGTGGAGAGCGCGACCTCCTTCACCACGTGCCGGAACGTCATGATGTTGTCGGCGGTGGTGAGCGCGTCGGCGTAGCGCAGGTCGATCTCCTGCTGGCCGGGGGCGACCTCGTGGTGGCTGTACTCCACCGAGATGCCGATCCGCTCCAGCGCCAGCACGGCCTGGCGGCGGAAGTCCCGCGCGACGGCGTGCGTGGTGTGCTCGAAGTAGCCGCCGGTGTCCACCGGAATGGGCACCGAGCCGTCCTGCGGACCGTTCTCCAGCAGGAAGAACTCGATCTCCGGATGGGTGTAGAAGGTGAAGCCCTTGTCGGCCGCCCGGGAGAGCATCCGGCGCAGCACGTGCCGCGGGTCGGCCCAGGACGGGCTGCCGTCGGGCAGCATGATGTCGCAGAACATCCGGGCGCTCTCGCCGCTGACCCCGCCCTCGAACGGGAAGACCTGGAACGTGGTCGGGTCCGGCATGGCCACCATGTCCGACTCGAACACCCGGGCGAAGCCCTCGATCGCGGAGCCGTCGAAGCCGATGCCCTCCTCGAAGGCCGCCTCCAGCTCCGCCGGGGCCACCGAGACGCTCTTGAGCGTGCCGAGCACATCGGTGAACCACAGCCGGACGAAACGGATGTCCCGCTCTTCCAGCGTGCGGAGGACGAACTCCTGCTGACGGTCCACTTCCACCCCTCGTGACACGTACGTCCGCACCGGTCGGGCCGGCCGGGCCTGACCGCCCAGTCTCCACCGGGCTCGTTACGCCGACGTTACGCCTTCCCCGGCCGGCCGTCCCGGACGGCTGGGGGAAGATGGAGCCATGCCCACCCTTCGTCTCGCCCTGTGCCAGGTCAACCCGACGGTAGGCGACCTCGCCGGCAACGCCGGCCTGGTCCGCACGTGGACCCGTCAGGCCGCCGACGCCGGCGCCCAGCTCGTCCTGTTCCCCGAGCTGATGCTCACCGGTTACCCGGTCGAGGACCTGGTGTTCCGCCGCTCGTTCGTGGCCGCGTCCCGTGCCGCGCTGCACCGGCTCGCCGCCGACCTGGCCGCCGACGGTCTCGGTGACCTGCCGGTACTGGTCGGCTACCTGGACGCGGACGGCCCCCCGCAGGTCAGCTCGGACGCCGAGCCGGGCCGGGGCGCCCGCAACGCGGCGGCGCTGCTGCACCGGGGCGAGGTGGTGGCCACCTACTTCAAGCACCACCTGCCCAACTACGGCGTCTTCGACGAGGACCGCTACTTCGTCCCCGGTGACACGCTGACGGTGGTGCGCGTGGGCGGGGTCGACGTGGCGCTGACCATCTGCGAGGACCTGTGGCAGGCCGGCGGCCCGTTCGCGGTGGCCCGGGAGGCCGGCGTCGGGCTGGTGCTGAGCATCAACGGCTCGCCGTACGAGCTGAACAAGGACGACGTGCGGCTGCCGCTGGTGCGTCGGCGCGCCGCCGAGGCCGGGGCCGCCGTCGCGTACGTGAACATGGTCGGCGGCCAGGACGAGCTGGTCTACGACGGTGACTCGATGATCGTCGCCGCGGACGGCACGCTGCTGACCCGGGCGCCGCAGTTCGTCGAGCACCTGCTCGTGCACGACCTGGAGCTGCCGGCGGCCGCGGGTGCGCCCGGCGGGACCGGCGCACCGGCCGACGGGATGCGCGTGGCCCGCCACGACCTCCCGGCGATCCCGGCCGCGCCGTCCGGCCCGGCTGCCGACGGCGGCGTCATCGAGCCGGTCGCCGACGAGCCCGAGGTGTGGCACGCGCTGGTGCTGGGCCTGCGCGACTACGTCGACAAGAACCGGTTCCCGTCCGTGGTGCTCGGCCTGTCCGGCGGCATCGACTCCGCGGTGGCGGCGGCGATCGCGGTGGACGCGGTCGGCCCGGACCGCGTGGTCGGCGTCTCGATGCCCAGCCAGCACTCCTCCGAACACTCCCGCACCGACGCCGAGGACCTGGCGAAGCGCACCGGCCTGGACTACCGGGTCGAGCCGATCCAGCCGATGGTGGACACGTTCCTGGCGAACATGTCGCTGTCCGGGGTGGCGGTGGAGAACCTCCAGGCACGGGTACGCGGCGTGATCCTCATGGCGCTGTCGAACCAGGAGGGCCACCTGGTGCTCACCACCGGCAACAAGAGCGAGCTGGCGGTGGGTTACTCGACGCTCTACGGCGACTCGGTGGGCGGCTACAACCCGGTCAAGGACGTCTGGAAGACGCTCGTGTGGCGGCTGGCGAAGTGGCGCAACGCCGACGCGGTACGGCGCGGGCAGACGCCGCCCATCCCGGAGAACTCGATCGGCAAGCCGCCGTCGGCCGAGCTGAGCCCCGGCCAGCTCGACAGCGACACGCTGCCCGACTACGACGTGCTCGACCCGATCCTGATCGGCTACGTCGACGGCGACCTGGGCCGCGACGGCCTGGTCGAGTCCGGCCACGACCCGGCCGTGGTGGACAAGGTGCTGCGGATGGTGGATACCGCCGAGTACAAGCGACGGCAGTCGGCGCCCGGCACCAAGATCTCCATGAAGGCGTTCGGGCGGGACCGGCGGCTGCCGATCACCAACCGGTGGCGCGAGGACGGCTGACCGCTTCCCCGGCCGGGGAGTGAAATCCTCCACTCCGACCTGCCCGCGGCCCGCCGCCCGGTGCGACGATCGCGGGGAACCCGGGGACCGCGTGCGCGGCCTCGAGGAAGGAGATTGTCATGGTGGAGTCCACCCCGGCCGAGGTGACCGCCCTCTACGGCGGGCCGGCCACCCGGCGGGTACGCGCCCGCGACCTGATCGCCGCCAAGGAGCGCGGCGAGCGGTGGGCGATGCTGACCTCGTACGACCAG
The DNA here is from genome assembly GCF_900091565.1 of Micromonospora marina. Classification (GTDB taxonomy): domain Bacteria; phylum Actinomycetota; class Actinomycetes; order Mycobacteriales; family Micromonosporaceae; genus Micromonospora; species Micromonospora marina. The sequence continues at coordinate 16,571 of NZ_FMCV01000035.1, forward strand.
TACACGGCCTCGATCTTCGACCAGGCGGGGATCCCGGTGCTGCTGGTCGGCGACTCGGCGGCGAACAACGTCTTCGGCTACGAGACCACGCTGCCGGTGACCGCCGAGGAGTTGCTGCCGCTGGTCCGTGCCGTGGTACGGGCCACGAAACACTCACTGGTCGTCGGTGACCTGCCGTTCGGCTCGTACGAGGAGGGGCCGGCGCAGGCGCTGCGCACCGCGGTGCGGTTCATGAAGGAGGGCGGCTGCCACGCGGTGAAGCTGGAGGGCGGGCGGCGCTGCGCCGCCCAGATCGAGGCGATCACCGGCGCCGGCATCCCGGTGATGGCGCACGTCGGCTTCACCCCGCAGAGCGAGCACACCCTCGGTGGCTACCGGGTGCAGGGCCGGGGTGACGCCGCCGAGGAGGTGCTCGCCGACGCGCGGGCGGTGGCCGAGGCGGGCGCGTTCGCGGTGGTGCTGGAGATGGTGCCCGGCGAGGTGGCGAAGCGGGTCACCGCCGAGCTGCCCATCCCCACCGTCGGGATCGGGGCCGGCCCGGACACCGACGGGCAGGTGCTGGTCTGGCAGGACATGGCCGGGCTGCGGACCGGCCGGGCGCCGCGTTTCGTCAAACGCTACGCCGACCTGGCCGGTGCGCTCACCGACGCCACCCGCCGGTTCGCCGACGAGGTGCGTGACGGCGAGTTCCCCGCGGCCGAGCACACCTTCTGAGGGTGCAAGGAAGGGCCCCTTCTTAACGCCTCGCGTAGAGGAGGGGCCCCTTCTTAACACGCGCTGCCGCCGTGCCCACCGCCCACGGCGCGGGCGGGGGGGGTGTCCCTATGGTTTTTGTCAAGCGGCGAGGGCGAGCTTTTCTGCCGGTTTGTGTTGGTAGGGGGTTCGGGTGCGGAGCATGGCGTGTAGGACGTCGACGCGGCGGCGGGCGAGGCAGATGAGAGCGGCGTTGTGTTTCTTGCCCTCGGCGCGCTTGCGGTCGTAGTAGGCCCGGCTCAGCGGGTCAGACAGTGCGGCGAACGCGGATAGGAAGAACGCGCGTTTCAGCTGCTTGTTGCCGCCTCTGGGCGGGTGCTCGCCGCGGATGCTGGTGCCGGAGCGGCGGGTGACAGGCGCGAGTCCGGCGTAGGCGGCCAGGTGAGCGGAGGTGGGGAACGAGGTGACGTCGCCGACTTCGAGCAGGATCCGGGCTGCGGTCCTGATCCCAACGCCGGGCATCGAGATCAGGACCTCGGCAAGAGGGTGCGCATCGAGCATCTCCTCGACCTGGACGGCGATCTGGTCACGCTGCTTCAGCAGTTCACGAAGGCTGTCGGCGAGTCTGGGCAGGATCGTTTCGGCGGCGATGGTGCCCGGGACGACGACGGTTTGGGCGTCCAGGGCGGTGAAGATCTGCTCGACGAGGCGGGCGCCCATCCGAGGTGCACGCGGCGTGACGATCTCGGCGAGCTTCGACCGGCCGGCCTTGCGCAGCCCGGCCGGGCCGCCGCACCGCGACAGCAGCTCCAGGACGGCTTGGTGCTGAACTTTTGGGCCCAGCACGCGCTCGAGAGGCGGGTGAATCTGGGTGAGCAGGCCGTGGATGCGGTTCGCGACGCGGGTGACCTCACCGGCGAGGTCGTCGTCGTAGCCAACCAGCATCTCCAGCTCGGCGAGGGTGTCGTCGCCAGCGTCCGGGCGGCGTCAGCGATCACGTAGGCGTCGCGGGCGTCGGTCTTCGCGGTGCCCGGGTGCAGGTCGGCGAGACGGCGCATGACCAGACCGGGCAGGTAGGCGATCTGATGCCCACACGCGCGGGCGACCGCGACGGGCAGGGCGCCGATCGAGGCAGGCTGGTCCACCACCGCCAGAATCCGGCCGTGCCTGCCGAGTTTGTCGAACAGTTTCCGCAGCCCAGCCTCGGTGTTCGGCAACGCCGCGTCATGCAGCCGCTTACCCGCCGGACTCAGCGCGACCGCGTGATGGCCGCTCTTGCCGACATCGAGGCCGAGGAACACGCCGTACTCGTTGGTCACGTCTCGCCTCCCCATGGTCCACAAGGGCTCGGCCGCTGGTCAGAGCGTCGGACTGCCGGCAGCCACGTTACGGAGAGACCTACCCACGAGGGGCGGCCGGGTCCCTATCAGCGGTCCGCCGACGCCACCCGGCCCGGCGACAACACCCCCCGGATCATGCGTACGACAGGGGCAGGTAGTCATACCGGACCGAGCGACCGAGCAGTCCCCGGCTGGGGACGATCAAAAAGGTAACGGGACGGCGGCAGCGCGTCAGAGGTCGGTGACCCGGATGCCGGCGTGCGCCTTGTAGCGCTTGTTGATCGCGATCAGGTTGGCGGTGAACGCCTCGATCTGGTGGGCGTTGCGCAGCCGCCCGGCGTAGATGCCCCGCATGCCGGGGATCCGCGCGGCCAGCGCGGCGACCACGCCCACGAGTTCCCGGTCCTCGGTGCAGATCAGCACGTCCAGGTCGATCCGGTCGATCTCCGGGTCGGCCAGCAGCGGCGCGCTGACGTGGTTGAACGCGGCGCAGACCCGCGACTCGGGCAGCAGCGCGGCGGCCTGCTGCACGGCGCTGCCCTCGGCGACGGTCCGCGCGTACGGGCCCTGCTTGTCGAAGCCGAGCGGGTTGACGCAGTCCACCACGATCTTGCCGGTCAGCGGTCCGGCGAGCGCGGCGACGGTGGCCGCGTGCCCCTCCCACGGCACCGCGACGATCACCACGTCGCTGCGCCGGGCGACGTCCTCGTTGTCGCCGCCGGAGACCAGAGCGCCGTCGGGCACCCCGGGCAGGGCGGCGATCTCGGCGGCGGCCTGGGTGGCCCGCTCGGCGGTACGGGAGCCGATCAGCACGGTCTGCCCGGCTCGGGCGAACCGGTAGGCGAGACCCCGTCCCTGGTCGCCGGTGCCACCGATGATGCCGACGGTCAGCCCGGAGACGTCGGGCAGCGTGGTCGCGTCGTAAGCCATGGGCTCATCCTCGCAAAGCGGGGCGGCGAGCGGTGCGTCCCGATGCTGTGACAATCGCCGCGCCGGTCACGCCCGTTCGAAAGCGACCCGGCGCTGGGCCGGGTCGGCGACGGTGAGCCGCACCCGGACGCGTTCGCCGAGCGGCAGCTCGCCGGTGCAGCGGGCGCGCACCGGCGGCTCGTCGAGCGCGATCGTGCCGCCGGGCGGGCGGCCCTGACGGCCGTTGCCCGCCGGACGCGGTTCGTCCACGTCGAGCACCGCTGCATCGAACGTCTCCCCCACCCGGTGCGCGAGCAGCACCGCCTCGGCCAGCTCCACCGCGCCCCGGGTGGCCGCGCCGGCGATCCGGTCGGTCGCGGCCATCGCCTCGGGCAGCTTCGGCAGCGCGGCCCGGACCTGCTCGGGCACGTCGCGGCCCTCGTGCAGCGCCAGGCAGACCTCGGTGGCGTAGCGGTCGGCCAGCCGGCGCAGCGGCGCCGTCACGTGCGCGTACGCGGCGGCCACCCCGCCGTGCTCGGGCTGCTCGGGCAGTTCCCCGTCGAACGCGGTGTACGCGGCGCCGCGCATCAGCTCGGCGGCCTGGTCGACGAAGGCGGCCACCCGGGGCTGGGAGGTGTCCAGCCCGTCGAGCACCTGACCTACCGGCGTGCCGTCCGGCCAGGGCACGCCGAGCGGGCCGGCGGCGAGCCGCAGCCGTTCGACCGCCTCCGGGCGTGGGCGGGGCATGGTGCGCAGCAGCCCGATCCGGCCGGCCAGCATGATGTCTGCCGCGGCCATCCCGGTCAGCAGCGAGATCTGGGCGTTGTGCTCCTCCATCGGGACGGGCCCGCGCAGCACCAGCCGCCACCCGTCGCCGTCGGACTCGACGTCCTGCTCCGGCAGCGGCAGGCTGATCGCGCCCCGGCTCAGTCCCCGCGCGGTGAGCAGGGCCCCGATCTCGGGCAGCAGGGCGATCGGCTCGGGCAGCCGGCCGGCGTCGGCGTCGCGCTGCACGCCGGCGTAGTCGAGCTTGGCCCGGCTGCGCACCAGCGCCCGCTCCAGCGCGACGGCGACGGTGCCGCCGTCGGCGTCCAGGTCGACGGTCCAGAGCACGGCGGCCCGGTCGGCGTCGGGCAGCAGGCTCGCCGCCCCCTCGCTGAGCGTGTGCGGGTGTAGCGGCACGTTGCCGTCGGGCAGGTAGACCGTCTGCCCCCGGCGCCACGTCTCGGCCTCCAGGTCACCGCCGAGGCGTACGTGGGTCAGGACGTCCGCGATCGCGTACCGGACGCGGTAGCCGCCGCCGGGACGGCGGGTGAGGTGCATGGCCTGGTCGAGGTCGCGCGAGGTCGCCGGGTCGACGGTGACGAACGGGATGTCGGTCCGGTCGGCGACGGCCGGTGGCGGCGCGGCGGCGGCCAGGTCGGCCTCGCGCTGCGCCGCGGCCGGGAAGCCCTCGGGCAGTCCCAGCTCGCGGCGCAGCGCGCCGAAGTCGATACGGGGCGCCAGTACGCGTCGGATCACCACGCGGTCAATCCTGACAGCGCCCCGCACGTTCCGCTTCCCGGGAGGGAGCGGCGTCAGGCGCGGCGGGCCGGCGCCTTACGTGCGGTGGTGGTCTTCGCGGTCGTGCTCTTGCGGGCCGGCGCCTTCTTCGCGGCGGTGGTCTTCTTCGCCGCCGTCGTGCTCTTGCGCGCGGTGGTGGTCTTGCGCGCGGGTGCCTTCTTCGCCGCCGCCTTGCGCGCCGTGGGACGCGTCGAGGCGGTGGTCTTCTTCGCCGGCGCCTTCTTCGCCGCCGCGGTGACCTTCCGCGCGCCCGTGGTCTTCGCCGCCGCCGTCGTCTTCTTCGCCGCCGTCGTCTTGCGGGCCGGCGCCTTCTTCGCGGTCGCGGTGGTCCGGGCCGTCGTGGTCTTCCGGGCCGCTGTGGTCTTCTTCGCCGCCGCCGTCTTCTTGGCCGCCGTGGTCTTCTTCGCGGTCGTCTTCTTCGCCGTGGTCTTCTTGGCCGGCGCGCTCTTGGCGGTGGCCCGGCCGGCCGGCGCCGTACGGCCCGTGGTCTTCTTCGCCGCCGTCCGGCTGGTTGTGGTCTTGGTGGCCGGCGCCTTACGGGCCGCCGACACGACCTTCCTGGCGGCCGCCTTCTTCGCCGCCGCCTTCTTCGCCGGGGTCCGTCCGGCGCCGGCGCCCGAGGCGTTCGGCGACGCCTTGGTGACCGTGGTCGTCCTGCCCGCGGCGCTTCTCTTCGCGGTCGTCCGTTTCGCGGCCGGGCGGGTGGCCTGCTGTGCTTCGGCCATCTCGGTTCCCTTTCCTGGGGACGTGCTCTCGCCCTCGCGGAGCACGGATCACCTCGACGCGGGCCCTCCCGCGCCGTCTAGCGGCCCTCCCCGGCCCAACGGGCGTCCTCGGCGTCCCACGCGTCGTTGCGCTCCCGCACCGTCTGCAGGGCGTTGTCCGCGTCGGCGGCTGAGGCGTACGGTCCGAGAACGTGCCGTGCGGGGCACACGTCGGCATCGGTCTCGACCCGGTGGTGTCGCGTGCACCAGTAGTAGTGCCCACCACTTCCGTCGTCGCTCATGCGATCACTGTGCACCGGGAACCGCCTGGCCGCCACCGGAACGGCACAAATAGCCACATCCTTCTCCACATTAGACCTGGTCACGGCGGTTGTGGCGGGGAACGGCTGAAGACCCGGCCACGCCCGCCCTCGTCCGAACGGCCGCTACCGGCTCGGGCGGGCAGCAGCCAGGACCGGCGCTCGTGATCACCAGGACGACGGGCACGGGGCCTGTCCGCGATGCGGCGCGACGCCGGTGTCGCTGGACGGGGCGTTGCCCTGGTGCGCCGGCTGCGACTGGAACCTCGACACCGACGACGCGCGCCGCCAGCCGCCGGAGTTCGGCTGGTCCCGGGTCGACCGGCGGACCTACCGACTCGCCGCGCGGCTCACCCGCCGGCAGTACACCGCCCTGCTCGGCCGGTCGCTGGAGCCGGCCGGGCAGGGGTTCGCCGGCATTCTGGTCACCGGCATCTCGGTGCTGCTCCTGCTCGGCGTTGCGGGACTCGCCGTGGCCGGGGTGTGGCTGCTGTTCGCGTACCCCTTCCCGAACCTCGCGGTGGTCGGCGGCGTGGCGCTCCTCGCGCTCGCGGTGGCGCTGCGGCCGCGTTTCGGCCGGCTCGACCGGGACCTGGACGTGCTCACCGAACGGGAGGCGCCGGAGCTGCACGCCCTGGTCCGGGAGGTGGCAACGGCGGTTAGCGGGCCGAGTACCTGGCCGACGAGATGGCGGCCCGCGCCGGCGGCACGGCGGCTGCTGGACACGTTCCTGCGGACCGAGTCGGTGGCCACCGCGGTACGCGGCGGCCACGGGCCGGACACCTGGCGGGTGGAGACGGGACGCGCGCTGGACGCGGCGGCCGAGCGGCTGTCGCTGGAACGCCAGCTCACCGTCCGGGAGGACACCTCGCTGTTCGCCACCCACCCGCCGACCGGCCTGCGGCACCGGATGCTCGGGTGGCGTGGCCGCCCGGCGGACGGCCTGGCTCGCAGCGTACCGGACCATCCTCCAGCGACGGCTGGTGCGAGCCAGCTCGGCGGTCCACTCCCGGGCCAGGTCGGCACGCAGCTCGGCCAGTGCCAGCCGGGCCGACCGGATGCCCACGCCGGTCAGGCGGTAGTAGCGGCGGGCCGGGTGACCGGCGACGGCCGGGTCGGCTTCCTTCCAGTCGAAGCCCCCGGCGGGCCGACGGACTAGCCTCGCGGCTGTGACCCCGCACCTGCTCGACCGCGCCACCGCCCGCCGGATCGCCGTCCGCGCTCAACTGCTCGACGCCCACCGGCCGGCCGACCTGTTGTCGACTGTGGACCGGTTGACGTTCCTGCAGATCGACCCGACCGCCGCGGTCGCACCCAACGCCGACCTGGTGGCCTGGACCCGCCTGGGCGCCGGCTACCACCCGAACGACCTGGTCCGCGCACTCGAACACGAGCGCAGCCTCTTCGAGCACCGGGCCATGATCAGGCCGATGGCCGACCTGTCCCTGCACCTCGCCGAGATGGCCGCCTGGCCCCCCGACGCCCGACGGCGGGACTGGCTGGCCGCCAACGACAGCTTCCGCCGCTACGTGCTGGACGTGCTGCGCGACGCCGGCCCCCGGCTCAGCCGGGACATCGAGGACCGCAGCGTGGTGCCGTGGCCGTCCAGTGGCTGGACGAACAACCGCAACGTCACCCAGATGCTGGAGTTCCTCGCCGCCCGGGGCGAGGTCGCCGTCGCCGGGCGGGTCGGCCGCCAACGTACCTGGGACCTGGCCGAACGGGTCTACCCGGCCACCGCCCCGGTCTCCGCCGAGGAGGCCGCGCGGCGACGCGCCGAACGGCGGCTGGGTTCGCTCGGCGTCGCCCGGGCGGCCGTGGTCGGCGACGCGGGCGAGCCGGCGCGGATCGAGGGCACGTCCGGCGTCTGGCGGGTCGCCCCGGCCGCGCTGGACGACGCGCCGTTCACCGGCCGCACCGCACTGCTCTCCCCCTTCGACCGGCTCGTGCACGACCGGGTCCGCGCCAAGGAGCTGTTCGACTTCGACTACCGGCTGGAGATGTACGTGCCGAAGACGCAGCGGCGCTGGGGCTACTTCGCCCTGCCGGTGCTGCACCACGACCGGCTGGTGGGCAAGGTCGACGCGACCGCCGACCGCAGGGCGTCGGTGCTGCGGGTCGACGCGATCCACCCGGACGTGCCCTTCACCCCGGAGCTGACCGCCGCCGTGCACGCCGAGATGGCCGCGCTCGCGTCCTGGTCGGGCCTGCGCGATCTGCGCCTCCCGACCCGCTGAGGACGGCGTCGTAGCAGCCCAGCCGGGAATCGGCCATCGGACGGCGCGTTCCCATGCGGGGACCGGTGGCCGGTCCCGTGGGGACCGCTCAGGTGGATCACCAGCGGCCCGGGTGCGGGCCCCGACTCCGTATGCGAACCTCGACGGACCGAACCCGCTGCCCACCCGCTCCGGTGGACAGCGGCCCGAGCTGGGGAGAGAAAAATCGTGGGCAACCTTGACATCGCGCTGAAGAACGCGATGGACATCGACGGCGCGATCGGGGCCGCGCTCGTCGACTACACCAGTGGCATGACCCTCGGCGTCGCCGGGGGCACCGGCGAGATCGACCTGACCGTCGCCGCCGCCGGCAACACCGACGTCGTACGCGCCAAGCTGCGCACCATCGAGATGCTCAGGCTCGACGACGAGATCGAGGACATCCTGATCACGCTCGGCAGCCAGTACCACCTGATCCGCCCGCTGAGCAACCGCACCGGCAAGGGCCTGTTCCTCTACCTGATGGTGAGCAAGAGCCGGGCCAACCTCGCGATGGCCAGACACCAGCTGCGCGCGATCGAGGAGAGCCTGGAACTGTGAGCCGGGTGGACGACCTTCCCCGCCGTGCGCGTCCCCAGCCCGGCACCCTGCCGCCGCCACAGGCGCTCCCTCAGTCGCTGGCCGGCAACCCGGCGTTGCCGTACCCGGCCATCGGCCAGGAACTCTCCACGCTGCGGTTGCAGATCCCCGGCGTGCACGGCTGCGTCCTCGGCGGCGTCGACGGCCTGCTCGTCACGCACAACCTGCAGAACGGTGCCGACCCGGACGACCTGGCCGCGCTCGCCGCCACCATGTACGGGCTCGGCCGTCAGGTCGGGCTCCGGCTCGGGCAGGGCGACTTCCAGCAGTCCACGGTACGTAACGCCGGCGGCTACCTCAGCGTGTACGCGATCAACGGGCACGCGCTGCTCGCCGTGATCGGCACGGACAGCATCAACGTGGCGCGGCTGCACCTGCACGCCCCGACCACAGCGGCCCGGCTCGCCGAACTGCTCGACGGCGTCAGCCCGGCCACGTCCTGACGTACGCCGGTCGTCTCGGTCCCACCCGTCCGGGCCGCGGGCGGCCGGCGTACCTCCGGGTCCTGTGGTTGTCGTGGCGCGGCGGTGGGGCGCCTGCCGCGGCGGCCCGGTCGGCGCGGTCGCGCCGCGCAGCGGTGGTGCGGTCGCGCCGCGCAACGGTGGGTGCGGTGGGTCAGACGCCGAAGCGGCCGGCCCACGCGGTCACGTCGGCCACCGTGGCGTTGCCGCCGCAGACCACCAGGCCCAGCCGGGCGTCGCCACCCATCCGCTCGACCACCCGACGGGCGGCAGGCAGCAGGCACCCGGCGGCCGGCTCGGCCCACACCTTGGCGTGCTCGGCCAACTCGACGGTGCCCCGCACCGCCTCGGCGTCGGAGACCACGAGAACGTCGCTCACCAGCGCGGTCACATGGTCGTAGGTGAGCTGCGAGACGCTCGGCGCGCTGAGCGTGGTCACGATCGACGACAGCGGCACCTCGACCGGACCGCCCTTCGCGATCGCCTGCGACATCGCCTGCGCGCCCTCGGTCTCCACGCCCCAGATCCGTACCCCCGGCCGTCGCGCCCGCAGCGCCGCCGCCACACCCGAGATCAGGGCGCCCCCGCCGATGCTGACCAGCACGTCGGTCAGCTCACCGGCGTCGTCGGCGAACTCCAGCCCGACGGTGCCCTGCCCGGCGAGCACGATCGGGTCGTCGAACGGGTGCAGTAGCGTCACGCCCTCGTCCCGCAGCCGGTTCATCAGGGCGAACGCGCCGGCCATGTCCTCGGTGAGGCGCACGTCCGCGCCCGCCGCACGGGCCACCTCGACCGCGCGCGCCGGCGCCGTGCGGGGCATGACCACAGTCGCCGTCACCCCGAGAGCACCGGCCATCACCGCGACCGCGATGCCGTGGTTACCGCCGCTGACCGCCACCACCCCGGCCGCCCGCTCCGCGTCGTCGAGCGCGAGCAGCTTCGCCGCCGCGCCCCGGGCCTTGAACGAGCCGGTACGTTGCAGCAGCTCCAGCTTGGCGGTGACCGGTACGCCGAGCAGCTCGGTCAGTCCCGGGCTGGGCACGGTCGGGGTGTGCACCACGACGTCGGCGATCCGGTCGGCGGCCGCCTGGATGTCCGCAAGCTCGATCACCACCGCAGCGTGCCACACCGGCCCTCACAGCCCGCGCCGTCCCCGCCGCGCGGCGCCACAACTCCAAGAACGCTGGAGTGGCTGGTCCTGTCACGATCGGGTGGCGGCCGCCTCGGCGTCGCTGCGGAGGATGCCCTCCGGGTCGGCGAGCACCACCCAGCCGGTGCCGTCCGCCGGTCGGCCACCACTGCCGCACCCGGCCCGGTCAGCCAGCCAGTTTCTCGTCCGCGTCCCCTCGGCCGGGCGGGCGGCGTCGATCCCGCAGCTCGGGCGAACGCACTCGACCTCGCAGAAGATGATGCACTCGCGCAGGGGCGACGCCACCTCGACCGGCTCGTCTGTCATCGCCGCTCCTCCCCGAACGGTGACGGGTAACGATGCCAGCGCCGCCACCGGCCGAGCACCCCGGCGAACACGGCGGCCACTCCGGAGTCACAGCCGGGCTTCCGCGAACCGGGACCGGCCACCTTCGCGTGTCAGTCGTCGAACTCGAACCCGCGCGCTTCGGCGTCAGTGACCAGCCGCCGCATGCGTTCCCCGTCGGTGGCGACCGTGTTCATCAAGGCCTCGAGTTCCTGTAGCGCGCCTCGATCGGTGCCGTAGGCGCAGAACATGCCGGCCTCAGGGTCGTAGGCGAAACGACCTTCGAGCGCCGGAGATTCGGTGCTGACAAGAACTTCCGCGACACCTGCCCAGAAGTAGCCGTTGGGCTCGTGACCAAGCTCCCCGATCACACTGTCAACTGGAGCAGTCCCGGCATCCAGCAGCAGCGAATACTGCCCGGGAAGGGGCTCGTTCAGCCTGAGCAAGGTCATCTTCGAAGCCTGCCAGTGCGCGGTGGTCGTGGCAAGATCCGCAAGCCACCCGTTCGCGAGGCAGGGCGCGCAGGCCGACGGGGGTTCGCTGCCGCGGTGCTGTGGGTTCCGGTAAGCGGGGAGGATCCGCTCTGAGCTGGTGGGCGACGGACGAGTCGACCTGTACGCCGGATTCTGGAAGCAGCGTCCCCGCTGAGCTGCGGAAACACCACCGCAATCACCCGTCAGGGCGTCTGTAGGGCGTGACGCCTCTTCCTCGCCGTCGAACCGCCGCTGATCACCTCGCCGGGCACCACAAGGGCTACCAGCCTCCCCGGACGGGGCCAGGGTCGTTCTTCCGGCAGGGCGCTCGCCTGCGAAGCCTGGACGATCTGGCGACAGCCGACCAGGAGATCCGCTAGCCTCGGTCTTTCACTTGAGCATGGATCCATAGCTTGTTATCGATGAAGTTGATTCGCGCTGGTTTTGCCGCTTTGTTGGCATGCTGAGGGCCCGGCGCTGGGCCGGGTTCCTCCGTGTTGCGGGTTGGAGCGTGAGCCTCGACGTCAGCCGGTGGGCCGGGGTAGTGCGGCGAGCTTGTTGAATGCGCTGGTCAGGGCGTTGGCCCAGGGCCAGTTGGCGGCGATGGCGAGTCGTGTCCTGCGGGCGGTGCGGGTGATCCGGGCGGCGACGTGTAGCAGCCGGTAACGCAGCTTCTTGGGCTCGGCGGTGGCCAGTTCGCCGTCCAGGAGCAGGTTCTGGGTCCAGGCGAGCAGGTCGATGCCGGTCAGCGCCAACTGGAGCCAGGCCTGGTTGATGGCGAAGTGTCGGGACGGGAACCGGCCGAAACCGGTGTTCTTGCCGGTGCGGATGCGGTCTTCAACGCGGGCGTGTGCCCGGTGCCGGGCCTCCAGGAACTGGACGCTGCCGCCGCCGGGTGGGGTGTCGGTGGCGACGACCTGATGCCGCCAGCCCTCGATGGTGTCGAACAGCGACAGTTGGGCACCGGGGTGCGGGCGTTCCCGGCGGACCAGGAACCGGGTGCCCTCCGGCCAGCCGGTGGCGTCGAACAGGCCCGTGATCTCGCAGACCTCGGCATGTTCACGCAGGTCACCGACGGTGTCGACGGCGGGAGCCCAGCCGGTCGCAGCCCGGATCGCCTCGCGCACGCCGGCGGTGATCGCGGCACCGACGGAGAACCGGATGTCCAGGTGGTGCTGCTCGCGCAAGGACCGGATGTGGGCGAGGAAGCCGTGACTGGAACCAGCCGAATCGGCGCGCAGCAGGATCGGGGTGCCGTGCCGGTGGGCGTCGGGAAGCTGAGCGAGGGCCTGGTCGAGCACGGTGATGTGGTCGGTGGTGGTGTTGGATCCGGCCCGGCCTTCGCGCAGCAGGCCGGCGAGGGCTTCGCCGGTGTTGTCCAGGAAGCACAGCAGCGGGTGGTAGCCGAACGTCTTCTTCCAGGTGCGGGTCGCTGATTCCTTGCCGGAGTGGCAGATCACGATGGTCGCGTCGATGTCCAGGACCAGGCCGTCAACCTGCCGGCCGGCCACCATCGGCTGCGGCAGGTCACCGCGGACCTCGGCGTGCTGGGCCCAAGCGACCTCACGGGCGTGTGCCCGTGCAGACCGCAGATCGACCAGCACCGTGTCGTCGAGCTGCGACAACAGCCGCCACGCGGTCGGGTCGGACGCCACCGGCCCGAACAGCGCCTGTTGGTCTCGTAGTACTGCCAGGTCAGCGATGGCCTCACCACCGTCGGCGAGCATCACGGCAAGATCGACGGCGATCCGACCCGGGTCGTGCCCGCGCTGCCGCTGCCGCAGACCCGCAAGGGCGTGGCTGAACGCGCTGGTCAGGCCGGTCGCATCAGCCAGATCAGCGAGCAGCCGGGCACCAGCGTGCCCGACGATGCCCCGCCCGTCTCCAGTCACCATGATCTTCGGACGTATTGCGGTAGCCTTCATCCAGCAAGTGCCTTCCGTGACAGGAACATCGGACCCTCAGCAAGTCCTATTTTCCCTGATCAGAAGGCACTTCCTCGTTTCCGGTCCACTCCTTGGACAG
>NZ_FMCV01000023.1 GCF_900091565.1 Micromonospora marina
CCGCCGACGCCAACGGCGACGGCTTCACCGACCTGATCGGCATCAAGGCCGACGGCACCATGTGGCTCTTCTCCAACAACTACACCCGGGACGGCGGGACGCCGTACGGCGACGTCCGCCAGATCGGCAGCAACTGGGGCGGCTACAACCGCATCGTCTAATCCCTCATGACAGGCAGGCGCGCCCGGCAACCAGCCGGGCGCGCCGCTTGTCCGTTCATGACCCGGACGGCCTCTAGCGCAGGCGCCAGACCTGGAACGTGGGGCCCTCGGCGGAGAGAGTTACCTTGTTGTCGGCGCCGGGGCGCAGGGCGGGAGCACCACCGTAGACGTTGTCGGCGGCGGGCAGGCCGGTCAGGCGGACCGGAGTGCCGGGGGCCCGGCGGGCCAGCACCAGCACCGTCGACGTGGGCGCCTCGCGCAGGAAGACCAGCGTGTCCGCGTCCGCGTGCACCCACCGCAGGCCGCCGTGCCGCAGTGCCGGCTCGTCGCGGCGCAGCGTCAGCAACGACCGGTACGCCTCGAACATGCGCCGGTCCCAGCTCTGCGGCCGGTGCCACGGCATCGGGGTACGCGAGCCCTCCCCGTTCGTACCGGTCAGGCCCAGCTCGTCACCGGCGAAGACCACGGGCGTGCCGGGCATGGTGGCGAGCAGTCCGGCCGCCACCTCCTGCCGGGCCGCGTCGCCGACCACGGTGCGGATCCGGGCCGAGTCGTGCGAGCCGAGCAGCTGCCACGAGTGCGTGTACGACCGCCAGGACACCAGCGACCGGTAGCCGTTCATGGTGGCGAGCACCGCGCTCGCGTCGCGTCGCCGTACCCCGCCCGGGGTGCCGAGGAAGTTCGGCACCGGGTCGTCGCCGTGACGCAGCCAGGACCAGACCGGGTCGGTGAAGCCGACGTAGTTCATCGTCCCGTGCCAGCCGTCGCGGTCCAGGTCACCGCTGTGGTCGTGGCCGTGCTCGGCCAGCAGCAGCCCGTCCGGGCGGGTCTGCGCCACCACCTCGCGCAGCAGCCGCGCCACCTCGTGGGTGTACGCGTCCGCGCCGCGCCGGCCGGTCATGTTCGCCACGTCGACCCGCCAGCCGTCCAGCCGGTACGGCGGGCGCAGCCAGCGGCGCAGCAGCGAGTCCTCGGCGGTGGCGAACCGGCGGCGCAGTTCCGCGCTGCCCCAGTTGAGCTTCGGCAGCGACTTCACCCCGTTCCACGACTCGTAGTCCGAGCCGGGCAGGTCGAAGTAGTACAGCTCGCGTTCCGGCGCGTCGACGTCGGAGACGGCGGCGGTGAACCAGTCGTGGGCGTCGCCGGTGTGGTTGCTGGTGATGTCGCCGAGCAGCCGCCAGCCCCGGGCGTGCACCGCGTCGGCGAGCCGGGCCAGCGCCGCGTCGCCGCCGAGCAGCGGGTCGACGGTGTCGAAGCTCGACGCGTCGTACCTGTGGTTGGAGCGGGCCGGGAAGACCGGCGTGAGGTAGACGGTGTTGACGCCGAGCCGGTCCAGGTGGTCGAGGCGCTCGGTGACGCCGTCGAGGTCGCCGCCGTAGAACTGGCGGGGCGTCTCCGGGCCGCGGCCGACGACCGGGGTGTCCCAGTCGCACGGGATCGCCCAGTCCGGCGGGGTCCGGCCGTCGGCGGCGGCCGAGCGGGCGAACCGGTCCGGGAAGATCTGGTAGATCACCGCGTCGCGGGCCCAGGCCGGCGGCGGGGCGTAGCCGACCAGCTTGAAGTCGCCGTTGTCCGGCACGTCGTGCCCGGCCAGGCCGGCGGCGTTGAGCCAGCGGGTGCCGCGTTCGCCGTCGAGCAGGAAGCGGTAGTTGCTGACCGGGTTGCGGACCTCGACGTCGGCCCGCCACCACACATCGCCGTTCTCGGTGCGGTCGATCCGCGCCTCGGCGAAGCGCGGCTCGCCGTCGCCGGTGGTGCGCACGTGCACCTCGGAGACGCCGGATCCGGCCGGTACCCGGACGAAGACGGGAACAGTCTGTCCGAGCGCGGGCTCCTGCTCCGGGACGTAGGTGGCGGAGCCGTCGTGGTGCGGCTGAAGGGGCATGGTGCTGCCTTTCGCGTCGTACCGACAGGGAGAGGGGGCGGGCACCCGCCGCGGCCGGTTCACCCGACCGCGGCGGTCCGCCCGAGAACCGCTCCGGTGTACGCCGACACGACGCCCTTGCCGCAGCGTGAGCCGAGGAGGCTCAGCCCTTTACCGCTCCGGAGGTGAGCCCGGAGACGATGTAGCGCTGGAGCAGTTGGAACACCAGCACCGTCGGGATCGCGGTGAGCAGCGTGCCCGCCGCGAACATCCCGAAGTTGTTGTTGCGCTCGCCCGCGACCAGGCCGAACATGCCGACCGCGAGGGTCTTCGACTCGGGTTCGGTGAGGAACACGTTGGCGATGATGAACTCGTTGATCGACCCGATGAACGCGAGCAGGCCGGTCACCGCCAGGATCGGCGCCACCAGCGGCAGCATGATCCGGAAGAAGACCTGCACGTGCGACGCGCCGTCCATGGTCGCCGACTCGTCCAACTCCTTCGGCAGCGTGTCGAAGAAGCCCTTCATCAGCCACGTGTTCGCGCCGAGCGCGCCACCCATGTAGAGCAGGAACAGGCCCCACGGGGTGTTGAACCCGATCGACGGGTAGAGGTCGGTGAGCGTGGTGAAGATCAGGAAGATCGCCACGATCGCCAGGAACTGCGGGAACATCTGGATCAGCAGCAGCGCGAGCAGGCCGACCCGGCGTCCGGCGAAGCGCATCCGGGAGAACGCGTACGCCGCGAGCGACGACAGGAAGATCGATGCGAAGCTGGCCACGCCCGCAAGCAGCAGCGAGTTGAGGAACCAGTGGCCGAACGCGGTCTGGTCGAACAGGTTCGTGAAGTTCTCCAGCGACGCCCCGGTCGGCAGCAGCTCGGTGGAGGAGAGCGTGCCGAGCGGGTTGAACGCCGCCGAGATCACGAACAGGATCGGGAAGAGGCTGAACGCCACCGCCAGCACCCCGACCAGGTGCCGCCAGCCGACCTGGGCGAACCAGCGGCCGCGCGAGCGGCGAGCCGGCCGGCGGGTGGCCGCCTGCGTCTGCGCGATGGTGGTCACGAGTACACCTCCTCCTGCTTGCGGGTCCGCCGGAAGCTGATCGCCGACACCGTCGCCACGATCGCGAAGATGAAGATCGAGACGGTGGCGGCCAGGCCGAACTCGGCGCCCTGTGCGCCGAACGCGAGCCGGTACGTGTAGGTGATCAGCAGGTCGGTGGCGCCGTTGGTCGGGTTGTCCGGCGCGAACGGGCCGCCCTCGGTGGTGAACAGGATCGCGTTGACGTTGTTGAAGTTGAACGCGAACGACGCGATCAGCAGCGGCGACAGCGCCACCAGCAGCAGCGGCAGGGTGACCGCCCGGAACGACTGCCAGGGCGACGCCCCGTCCACCGAGGTCGCCTCGGTCAGCTCCCGGGGGATGGCCTGCAACGCGCCGGTGGCCACCAGGAACATGTACGGATAGCCGAGCCACAACTGCACCAGCACCACCGCGATCCGGGCGGACCAGTTGCCGCCGAACCAGTCGACGTTCAGCCCGAACAGGTTGTTGAGCAGGCCGAAGTCGGTGTTGAACATGTCCCGCCAGATCAGCAGCATCGCGAACGACGGCATCGCGTACGGGAGGATCAGCAGCACCCGGTAGAAGTTGGTGCCCTTCATCCGGGGTGAGTGCAGCGCGAGCGCGATCGCCATACCGAGCAGGAAGGTGAAGCCGGTGGAGGCGATCGCGAACGCGAAGTTCCAGGCCAGGGTGCCGAAGAACGGCTTGGAGATGTTCGGGTCGGTGAGCACCGTGCTGAAGTTCTTCAGCCCGACGTCGACCTTCCAGCCCTGGGCGAGGCGTTCCCCGTCGGCGGCGACGAAGGAGCCGACCTTCTCGTCCGCGGTCCACGTCTTGCCGGTCTCGCTGTCCTTGACGCAGTCGCACGCGGCGTCGTACGCCCGGATCGCCTTGCCCTCGTAGGCCCGGGTCAGGCCGTTGGAGCGGATGGCGCCCTCGTCGGTGGGCACGATGAGCGCGGTGATCGCATCGCTGCGGCTGCTGGCCTGCCCGATGTTCAGCAGGGTGAAGCCGTCCGCGGCGGTGATCTTGCCGCTGAGGCTGCTCACCTCGACGTCGGCGGCGTCGAGCTTGCGGAGCCCGTCCGCGTCCCCGGCGAAGACCTCCTGGGTCTTCGGGTCGCTGAGCAGGAAGGTCAGCGAGCCGGTCGCCGGATCGCCGGTGGTGGCGATGGTGAGGTTGTACTCGGTCGAGCCGGGGACCTGCTTCACCGAGGAGGTCTGCACGGCGACGATCGCGTCGTCCTTGCTGCCACGGTGGCCGTCGCCGAAGTTCGTGAACGCGGTGCTCGCGGTGTGGAGCACCGGGAAGACCTGGAAGGCGATGAGGAAGAGCGTGCCGGGGACCAGGTACTTGGCGGGGATGTGCCGGCGGCTCAGGTAGAGGTAGAACAGACCGGCGGTGGTGGCCACCAGGACGCCCAGCCCGATCCAGTGTTCGGCCTCGATGAGCGGGAACGCCGCCCAGATCGCGATCCCGGCCACCAGGCCGAGCAGGACCACCTTGACGACGAGGCCGGTCGCGGTGATCGGCGCGTGTTGCCGCGCGGTACGGGACGTGCGCGGGAGCCCACGGCGTACGGGCTCCCGGCCCGGGGCCTGCGGTGCAGGCCCCGGGCCGGACGGCGGCGCGCTCATTACTTGATCTGACCCTGGATGGTCTTGCCGGCGGCCGTGATCGTCTTGGCCGGGTCGGCGCCGCCGATGATGGCGGCCTCGGCCTTGCCGAACGGGTCCCAGATCGCGGCCATGGCCGGGATCGCCGGGAGCACCTGGCCGTTCTTGCCGGCCTCGGAGAACTTGGCCAGGTCCGCGTCCTCGCCCTTGACCTGGTCGAAGGCGGCGGTCAGCGCCGGCGGGCGCGGCTCGGCCTTGTACAGCGCGACGGCCAGCTCGGGCTTGGTCACGTAGTTGGTGACGAACTCCTGGGCCAGGGCCTTGTTCTTGCCCTTGGCGGCCACGTAGAACGCCTGGACGCCCACGAACGGCTGGGCCTCCTTGCCACCGGCGAAGCCGGGGACCGGGGAGATGTCGTACGCGATGCCGGCCTTCTTGGCGTCGGCCACGGCCCACGGGCCGGAGACCAGGAACGCGCACTTCTTGCCGGTGAAGGTGGCGATGGAGTTCTCGCCGGTGATGGAGCGCTTCAGCGCACCCTCGCCCTTCTCACCCAGCTGGGCGATCTTCTGGAAGGCAGCGATCGACTCCGGCTTGCCCACGCCCAGGTCCTTCGGGTCGTAGTCGCCGTTCGCCGCGGTGCCGAACAGGTAGCCGCCGCCCGAGGTGTAGAGCGGGTAGATGTGGTACGCGTCGCCGTTCTGGCCGGACTGCAGGCAGAGGATCTCGCTGGCCTTCTTCTCGGCCTTGAGCTTCTTGCCGGTGGCGACCAGGTCCTCGATCGTCTTCGGCGCCTCGGGGGCCAGCTCGGTGTTGCGGATCAGCGCGACGTTCTCGGTCGCGTAGGGCACACCGTAGAGCTGGCCGTTGAACGTGACGGCCTTGATCGCGGTCTCGTCGAACCCGGACTTCTGCTCGGCCGGGAGCTGCACCGGGTCGATGGCGCCGTTCTGGACCAGGTTGCCGATCCAGTCGTGCGCGCCGACCACGACGTCCGGGCCGCTGCCCTGCTGCGAGGCGGTGACGAAGTTGGTCTGCAGGTCCTTGGAGACGGCTTGGACCTCGACGGTCACGCCGTTCTCCTTGCCGAACTCCTCGGCGAACGGCTTGAGGGCGGCCGTGCGCTTGTCGTCGGCCCAGATGACCAGCTTGCCGCCGGTCGCCTTGGCGGACTCGTCGGCGGCCGGCTTGTCGCTGCCGCTGTCACCACAGCCGGAGGCGGCGAGCGCCAGGCCGAGGACGGCGACCACACCCGCGGTACGGATGCGCATCGGTACTCCTGTCGTCATGGCGGGCCCGCCGGGGGAAGGGCGGCCCGCCAGTGGAAACCTCTGAAATTTCTTGCTGACCGGCGCGGGGATGCTGCGCCGCTGCTCTCGCATGTTGCGGGGACGTTAGCAAGAGGTTGCAGAGAATGGAAGGGCTTGCAGGAGCGTACGCAAGACTTTGCCTTTGGGCTAAAGTGCCGCACATGCGCGCTCGACTGTCCGACATCGCCCAACAGGCTGAAGTCAGCGAGGCCACGGTGTCGCGGGTGCTCAACGACCGCCCCGGTGTGGCCCCCGAGACCCGGCAGGCCGTCCTCACCGCGCTCGACGTGCTCGGCTACGAACGACCGGCCCGGCTGCGCAAGCGCAGCGCCGGACTGGTCGGCCTGGTCGTGCCGGAGCTGGACAACCCGATCTTCCCGGCGTTCGCCCAGATCATCGAGTCCGCGCTCGCCCCCACCGGCTACACCCCGGTGCTCTGCACCCAGACCCCTGGTGGCGTCCGCGAGGACGAATACGTGGAGATGCTGCTGGACCGGCAGGTCTCGGGCATCGTCTTCGTCTCCGGCCTGCACGCCGACACCGCCGCGGACCACGACCGCTACCGCACCCTGCTGGCCCGGCCGCTGCCGATCGTCATGATCAACGGTTACGCCCCGGGCATCCCCGCGCCGTTCGTCTCCTGCGATGACCGGGAGTCCGCCGAACTCGCCGTCGCCCACCTGGTCGCGCTCGGGCACCGCCGGATCGGTCTGATCACCGGCCCGGACCGGTTCGTGCCGGTGCAGCGCAAGGTCGCCGGCTACAAGGCCGCGATGGGGCGTCTGACCGACATCGCCCCCGACGAACTGGCCGAGCTGACGGAGCTGTCCCTGTTCGGCGTCGAGGGCGGCGAGGCGGCCGCCGGACGGCTCATCGAGCGCGGCGTGACCGGACTGGTCTGCGGCTCCGACCTGATGGCGCTCGGCGCGATCCGGGCCGCCCGCCAGCGCGGGCTGTCGGTGCCGGGCGACATCTCCGTGGTCGGGTACGACGACTCCCCGCTGATGGCGTTCACCGACCCGCCGCTGACCACGGTGCGTCAGCCGGTCGCCGCCATGGCCGTGGCCGCGGTGCGGGCCCTGGTCGACGAGATCAACGGGCACCCCTCCCCGAACTCGGAGTACCTGTTCCGCCCCGAGCTGGTGGTACGCGGTTCCACAGCGGTGGCCCGCCCCGCCGACCCACCCAAGCGCCAGCGCCCCACCCCGTCCCTTCCCATCCCCGCCTGACCCCGCACCCCCTCTCCCCACTCCCCCACTGCCCCGCCCCCTTCTCCCCGTTGATCAAGGAGTTTGCGGCGCAGTCGATCTCCCTCCCGGACACAAACTCCTTGATCACCGCTCAACCCGCCCGGAGTTGGGCGGGGCGGGCGGTGCGGGTGAGTGGGCGTCCCGGGATGCGGGAGGCGGCGCGGGGGGTGGCGCGGGTGATGACGGCCATTTCTTGCGCAAGGAATGCTTGACTCTTGCAGTGTGATGGCGGCATTCTGCTCAGACACCCTGCGCCGCACCAGAAGCCGCCACAGAACGGGACCGACAGCGATGGCCTCCGCCCCCCGCACCACCTCACGCACCGCCGACGACGACTGGTGGCGGTCCGCTGTCGTCTACCAGGTGTACGTCCGCAGCTTCGCCGACGCGAACTCCGACGGTGTGGGTGACCTCCAGGGCATCCGGCAGCGCCTGCCGTACCTGCGGGACCTCGGCGTGGACGCGCTCTGGCTGACGCCGTTCTACACCTCGCCGCAGGTCGACGCCGGCTACGACGTGGCCGACTACCGCAACGTGGACCCGCTGTTCGGCGACCTGACCGACTTCGACGAGATGATCACCGACGCGCACGCGCTCGGCCTGCGGATCATCGTGGACATGGTGCCGAACCACACGTCCAGCGCCCACCCGTGGTTCGCCGCCGCGCTCGCCGCCGGACCGGGTTCGCCGGAGCGCGAGCGCTACCTGTTCGCCGAGGGCAAGGGCGAGCAGGGCGAGCTGCCGCCGAACGACTGGGAGAGCATCTTCGGCGGTCCGGCGTGGACGCGCGTGGTCGACGGCCAGTGGTACCTGCACCTGTTCGACCCGGCCCAGCCCGACCTGAACTGGCGCCACCCGGAGGTGCGGGCCGAGTTCGAGGACGTGCTGCGCTTCTGGCTGGACCGGGGCGTGGACGGCTTCCGGATCGACGTGGCCCACGGGATGATCAAGGCCGAGGGTCTGCCGGACGTCGGCTTCAACTCGATGACCACCGGCCAGCGCCAGTCCGAGCTGCTGGGCAAGGGCCGGCTGCCGTACTTCGACCAGGACGAGGTGCACGACATCTACCGCGCCTGGCGGCCGATCCTGGACAGCTACCCGGGTGGCCGGATGGCGGTCGCCGAGGCGTGGGCGGAGACGCCGCAGCGGCTGGCCCGCTACATCGGCCCGGACGAGCTGCACCAGGCGTTCAGCTTCGACTTCCTCGACGCCACCTGGTCGGCCGACTCGTTCCGCAAGGTGATCGACACGGCGCTGGCCGAGTCCACGATCGTGGGCGCGCCGACCACCTGGGTGCTCTCCAACCACGACCGGCAGCGGCACGTCACCCGGTACGGCGACGGCGAGGTCGGCCTGCGCCGCGCCCGCGCCGCCGCGCTGCTGATGTTCGCGCTGCCCGGCTGCGTGTACGTCTACCAGGGCGAGGAACTGGGCCTGCCGGAGGTGCTGGACCTCCCCGACGAACTGCGTCAGGACCCGGCGTTCCGGCGTACCGGGGAGAGCCGGGACGGCTGCCGCGTGCCGATCCCGTGGGGCGGCGAGCTGCCCCCGTACGGCTTCGGGCCGGACGGCAGCGAGCTGAGCTGGCTGCCGGCACCGGCGACCTGGCGGTCACTGTCGGTGGCCGCCCAGACCGCGGCGCCCGGCTCGACACTGGAGCTGTACCGGACCGCGCTGCGCATCCGGCACGAACACCCGGCGCTGGCCGGTCTGGACGCCATCACCTGGCTGGAGACCGAGCCCGGCGTCCTGGCGTTCCGCCGTACCACCGGGGACGCCGAGGTGACCTGCGTGGTGAACATCAGCGGCGCCGACGTGACGGTGCGCGGCTACGGCCGCCCGCTCGTCGCGAGCGCCGACCTCACCGAGCGGGGCGACGGGCACGTCCTGCCGGTGGACGCGGCTGCGTGGTTCGAACGGCGCTGAGCCGGGTAACCCGCCAACGACCTGGCCGTCCGTTGTGCCCCGCGCCGACGGGCGGCTGGGCTGCCGACCCCTTGTGGTGGGGGGTGAGGTGGCCCCGGCCCCTCGGGAGTGTGCTCCCCGGGGGCCGGCGTCCGTCGGTGGCGCTGAGCGCCTCAGCCGCCCTTCGTGGTGAGCAGCGCGGCGATCCGGGCGAACCCGGCCCGGATCTCCTCCCGGTCGGGTGCCCTCGCCGGCTCGGGCTCCGGCTCGCGCTCGGCGGCCCGCTCCAGTTCCTCGTCGATGACGTCCTCGAAGTCGCCGTAGAGGTCCGCCTGGTCGACCTGCGCCGCCTCGTCCTCGGCCGCGATCTGCGCGACCGCGATCTCGCCGCGGATCTCCTCCGGAGTGAGCGCCGGCAGCAGCGGCTCCACCACCGCCATCAACTGTTCGTCGGCCACCACCGCCTCGGCCAGCGCCAGCGCGTGTGGTCGCTCGTACGGGCCGCAGACCACCGGCTCCCAGTCGTCCTCGGCGCCGAGCGGGCCGAACGTGATGATCCACGGCAGGCCCCGGATCGGGGAGTCGTCCGGCAGGTCCAGTGTCACGAGTGCGCCCACCGGCCCATCATGGTCGGCACGCATCGGCCCGGGGAACGCAATCATCCGACTCTCCCCGCTTCGGGGACCACGCTCAGCCACGCGTACCGGCGTCCAGCGCCGCACGGACCAGAGCGACCGCCCGCTCCGGCGGGACACCCAGGCGGCGCGCCTGCTCGGCGTACTCGGCGGCGGCCCGCTGCAGCCGGTCGGTGGCGTCGTCCCGGCCGGGTGCGACCACGGTGCCGTGCCGGCCCCGCGTCTCGACCAGCCCGGCGCCCTCCAGTTCCCGGTACGCCCGCGCCACCGTGTTGACCGCCAGCCCCAGGTCGGCGGCGAGCTGCCGCACCGCCGGAAGCCGGGTGCCCACCGGCAGCCGCCCGTCACCGATGCGCGCGGCGAACTGCGCCCGCACCTGCTCGTACGGCGGCACCGCCGACTCGGCGTCGATCCGGATCCGCGCGCTCATCCCGCTCCCCCCGGTGTGCCCGGTTCGGTCTCCTCGTCGAGCACGTCCGCCTCCACGTCCACCTCCCGGGCACCGCCCTCGGCCAGGTCCACCACCCGGCCGTACCGGCTGGTGGCGGCGAGCGCGGCACCGAAGAGCACCAACTGGTTGAGCAGGTAGAGGTAGAGCAGCAGGCCCACGGCGGTGGCGACCACGGTGTACGCGGGGTTCCGCTCGGTGCGTACCACGTAGTAGCGCCCCACTGTGTTGAGCAGGGTGATCCCGACGGCGACGGTCAGCACCGCCGGGCGCAGCCGGCGCCGGCTCATCCGCAGCCGGGGCACCGCCAGCAGCAGCGCGGCGGCGAGCACGGCGTTCACCAGCACGCTCAGCACCGCGCTGACGGTGGTCAGGCCCACCGAGCCGGTGCTGCGCAGCAGGAAGCGCAGCAGCGACTCCAGCGCGTCCACGGCGGCGACCGAGACGAACAGCAGCACGAAGACCGCGACCAGCACGCCCAGGTCGACCAGGCGCCGCACCACCAGGTTGCCGGGCTGCTGGTTGAAGCCGTACATCAACCGCTGCGAGGAGCGGATGGCCTCCACCCAGCCGATGCCGGTGAAGACCAGGATGACCAGGCCGACCACGCCGACGGTGCCGCTGCTCTCGGCGATCTGCACCGGGTCGAGGAAGGGCAGGTTCTCCTGCAGGAAGTGGGCCGCGCCGCGGCTGACCTCCTCGTTGTCCCGCAGCACCGCCCCGAAGATCCAGTACGCGACGAGCGCGAGCGCGAACACGGCGAAGAAGCCGTAGTAGGCGATGGCGGCGGCGAGCCGCCCGGCGAGCAGGTCGGCGTAGAGCGTCCCCGCCCGCCAGACGTGGTCGAAGACCGACGAGCGGCCCCGGGCCGCGTCGATGCGGCGCCCCGCCGCCGCCTCGATCCGGCCGAAGACATTCACCCCGTCATCCTCGCCGATCTCCGCCCGTGGCGGAGGGGCCCCGGCCGGTCGGATGTTCAGCTCCGGCCGCCGAGCCGGAAGTCGCGGCGGGGCTGCCACCGGGTCGCCCCGCTGTGCGAGAACAGCGTGAACGCCTCCACCTGGAACAACGCGGAGAAGTCGGCCAGGTCCTCGTACGCCTTGTCGAGCACCTCGGCCGGCACGTCCTGCGCCACGGTGACGTGCGGGTGGTACGGGAAACGCAGCTCGCGCCGCAGCTCGGGAGCCGAGTTGATCGCGGCGGCCAGCAGTTCGCACTCGCTGATCCCGGCCGCCACCGCCACGAACACCACCTGGGTGACCGGACGGAACGTGCCGGTGCCGCGCAGGTGCAGCGTGAACGGCAGGTGCGCGGCGGCGACCCGGTCCAGGTGTTCCTCGACAGCGGGCAGCGCGCGTACCGGGATCTCGGTGGGCCCGAGGAGGGTGACGTGCGCGGGGACGGCGAGCGGGTCGCCGGCCTCGACCCGGCGGCGGGTGAGCAGCCCACCCCAGGGCTCGGGGACGTCGACAGCGATCCCGATCTGGATCGTGTCCGCGCCGCCGGGCGCCGTGCCACTGCCCGCCACGTCGCGCGCCACCCCTCCGGCCACCGGCTGCGTCACCCGTTCCCGCCCGTCCGGGCCGTTACTCGAACCGCACCGGCGGGAAGAAACCGACCCGCTCGTACGCGTCCCGCAGCGTCCCGGCGGCCACCGACCGGGCCTTCTCCGCGCCCCGCGCCAGCAGCTTGTCGAGCTGGGCCGGGTCGTTCAGGTAGGCGTTCGTACGTTCCTGGATCGGCGTGACGAACTCCCGCACCACCTCGGCGAGGTCCTTCTTCAGGTCGCCGTAGCCCTTGCCGTCGTACGCGGCGACCAGGTCGTCGATGGAGCGGCCGGACAGCGCCGAGTAGATCGTCAGCAGGTTGCTGATGCCCGGCTTGCCCTCGGCGTCGAAGACGATCTCGCGGCCGGTGTCGGTGACCGCCGAGCGGATCTTCTTGGCCGAACGGGCCGGCTCCTCCAGCAGGTCGATGATGCCGGCCGGGGAGGACGACGACTTCGACATCTTGGCCGCCGGATCCTGGAGGTCGGTGATCTTCGCGGTGTCCTTCACGATGTGCGGGGAGGGCACGGTGAAGGTGCGGCCGAACAGCGAGTTGAACCGCTGCGCCAGGTCGCGGGAGAGTTCCAGGTGTTGCCGCTGGTCCTCGCCGACCGGCACCGCGTTCGCCTGGTAGAGCAGGATGTCGGCGGCCTGGAGGATCGGGTACGTGAACAGGCCGACGCTGGCCCGCTCGCTGCCCTGCTTCTGCGACTTGTCCTTGAACTGGGTCATCCGGCCGGCCTCGCCGAAGCCGGTGATGCAGCCGAGCACCCAGGCCAGCTGCGAGTGCTCGGGCACCTGCGACTGCACGAACAGCGTGCTGCGCTCCGGGTCCAGGCCGAGCGCGAACAGCTGCGCGGCGGCCAACCGGCTGCGGCGCTTGAGCACCGACGGGTCGTGCCCGGCGGTGATCGCGTGGAGGTCGACCACGCAGTAGTAGGCGTCGTGGCTGTCCTGCAACGCCACCCAGTGCCGCAGCGCGCCCAGGTAGTTGCCGAGGTGGAACGAGTCGGCCGTCGGCTGGATGCCGGAGAAGACGCGCGGGCGGGCGGGTACGTCGGACATGGCGGCAATTCTGTCAGCAAGCCCCGGCGTCCGTCATGACGGGCCGGTGGATCGGGCGGGTACGGGCGGAAGCGGACCGTTCACCTCACGCCGGGGCTCGGGCAGCCGTGCGGCGGAGACGGCCAGGCGGGACACCCGCCGGCCGTCGAGTGTGAGCACCCGCAGCAGCCAGCCCGCCGGATCGGCGGGAACCGATCCGGTGGCCGGGCCGACCGGCACCGGCACCTCGTCGCCGGCGACCGGCAGCCGGCCCAGGGCCGCCATCACGAACCCGCCCACCGTCTCGTACGGCCCGGCGGGCAGCGGCACACCGGTGCGCTCGGCGAAGTCGGTCAGGTTGAGCCGGCCGTCGACGACGGCGGGCAGACCGGCGGGTTCCGGTTCGAGCGGGCCGTGCTCGTCGTCCCGGATCTCCCCGACCAGCTCCTCGACCAGGTCCTCACAGGTGACGATGCCGGCGGTGCCGCCGTACTCGTCGACGACGACGGCCAGGTGGTGGCCCTCCCGGCGCATCTCGGTGAGCGCCGCGAGCACGCGTTTGCTGTCCGGCAGGCGCTTCACCTCCCGGATCAGGTCGCCGACCAGCAGCGGGCGGTCCGCTTCCGGGCGCAGCAGCACGTCCTGCAGGTGCACCATGCCGACCACGTCGTCGTGGGTGCCGTCCACCACCGGGTAGCGGGTGTGCGGGTGGGCCCGGACCAGCCGCTGGGCCTGTGCCAGCGAAAGCGCCGCGCTGAGGAAGACCACCTCGGTGCGGGGCACCATCACCTCGCGGACGAGCCGGGCGCCGGCGAGCAGCACCTCGTCGATGATCCGCCGTTCGTCCGGGTCGAGGAGCGTGTTCGCGGCGACCAGGTCACGCAGTTCGGCTTCGCTGATCCGCTCCCGCCCGGCGGTGGGGCTGGCCCCGAGCAGTGCCGTCACCAGACGGGTCGCACCGTCGGCGCCGCGCACCACGAGACGGGCCACGGTGCGGGCCAACGGGCCGGGTTCGCGTCGGGGCCGCCCCGACGGTCGCCGCCGGGGCCCGGGACCACCACCCTCCCGCATGAGAAGGATGGTAGACAGCGGCGACGGCCCGCTCGGCCCAATGTGCGGATCTGTTCAATCGTGAAAGATTATGGTGGAATAGAGGCGGGCTCAACTCGACAGCCGTGACACAGCCCCCGCCCGTAGGGTGATCACGGGACGGCCGCCGCGGGACGCGGCCCAGGCAGGAGGACCGACGTGAAACTGCTCGTCACCGGCGGCGCCGGCTACATCGGCAGCGTGGTGACCCGGATGCTGCTCGACCACGGCCACCAGGTGACCGTGCTGGACGACCTGCGCACCGGTCACCGGGAGGCCCTCGCCCCCGACGCCACCCACGCCGAGCTGCCGGTGCACGAGGCCGCCCGGGTGCTCACCCCCGACGCCGGGTTCGACGGCGTGCTGCACTTCGCCGCCCTGATCGCCGCCGGCGAGTCGATGATCCGCCCCGAGCTGTACTGGGACACCAACACGGTCGGCTCGCTCGCGCTCATCGACGCGGTCCGCGCCGCCCGGGTGCCCCGGATGGTCTTCTCCTCCACCGCCGCCGTCTACGGCAACCCCACCGAGTTGCCCATCCCGGAGACCGCCGTCAAGGCCCCCACCAGCACGTACGGCGCGACGAAGCTGGCCGTCGACATGGCGCTCACCTCCGAGGCCATCGCGCACGACCTGGCCGCCGTCTCGCTGCGCTACTTCAACGTCGCCGGGGCGTACCTGCGCGACGGGCTCGCCATCGGCGAACGGCACGCCCCGGAGACCCACCTCATCCCGATCGCGCTCGACGTGGCCGCCGGGCGGCGGGACAAGCTCCAGCTCTTCGGCGACGACTACCCCACTGTCGACGGCACCTGCGTACGCGACTACATCCACGTCGAGGACCTGGCCCGCGCCCACCTGCTCGCGCTGGATGCGGCCACCCCGGGCCGGCACCGGATCTACAACCTCGGCAACGGCAACGGCTTCACCAACCGGCAGGTGGTCGACGTGGTCCGCGAGGTCACCGGGCACCCGGTGCCGGTCGAGGTGGCCCCCCGTCGCGAGGGCGACCCGGCCGAGCTGGTCGCGTCCTCCGCGCTGGCCCGCGACGAGCTGGGCTGGACGCCGGCGAAGGCGACCCTGCACGACATGGTCGGCGACGCCTGGGCCTTCTACCGGGCACACGTCGCTGGTGAGCGTGAGCGCGAGGAGTGAGCCGGGGTTGCGAGCCCCGCAGTCGCGAACGAAAGAAGACACCACGTGAGCGCGAGGAGTGAGCCGGGGTTGCGAGCCCCGCAGTCGCGAGCGAAATGAGACACCAGATGAATGTCGCCGACCGCGCCACGGCCGGCTTCCGGCAGCGGTACGGCGTCGAGCCCGCGGGCCGTTGGGCGGCTCCCGGCCGGGTCAACCTGATCGGCGAGCACACCGACTACAACGACGGCTTCGTGCTGCCCTTCGCGCTGCCGCTGCGTACCGTGGTGGCCGCCGCGCCCGCCCCCGACGGACGCTGGACCGTCTGGTCGGAGCTGGACGACGAGCCGGTCGAGTTCGGCGCGGCGGAGGCCGACGAGCCGGGCCGGGTCGACGGGTGGGCCGCCTACGTGGCCGGGGTGGTGTGGGCGCTGCGCGCCGACGGCCACGACGTTCCGGGCGCGCGGCTCGCCGTCGCCTCCGACGTGCCGGTCGGCTCCGGGCTCTCCTCGTCGGCCGCGATCGAGTCGGCGGTACTCGCCGCGCTGGTCGACCTTGGCGGGCTCGACCTGCCCGCCGAACGGTGGCCGCGGCTCGCCCAGCGGGCCGAGAACGACTACGTCGGCGCGCCCACCGGGATCATGGACCAGTCCGCGGTGATCCGTGGCCGCGCCGGGCACGCCTTGTTCCTCGACTGCCGCACCGAGGAGGTCGAGCAGATCCCGTTCGACCTGGACGGCGCCCGGCTGGCCGTGCTGGTGGTCGACAGCCGGGCGCCGCACCGGCACGCCGACGGCGAGTACGCCGCGCGGCGCCGCGGCTGCGAGCACGCCGCCACGGCGCTCGGGGTGACCGCGCTGCGCGACGTCCCGGTGGCCGGCCTCGACGCCGCGCTGGCCCGCCTCGGCGACGACGAGACCCGCCGCCGGGTCCGGCACGTGGTGACCGAGAACCAACGGGTGCTCGACACCGTAGCGCTGCTGCGCGCCGGCCGGGTCCGCGACACCGGTCCGCTGCTGACCGCCTCGCACGTCTCCATGCGCGACGACTTCGAGATCACCGTGCCGGAGATCGACACCGCGGTCGAGGCGGCGCTGTCCGCCGGGGCGTACGGGGCGCGGATGACCGGCGGCGGCTTCGGCGGCTGCGTCCTCGCCCTGGTCGACGCCGGCGCCGCCGATGCGGTGGCGGCCGCCGTCACCGAGGCGTACGCCGAACGCGGTTTCACCGCCCCCGGCACGCTCACCGTCCTGCCGTCCAGCGGAGTAACCCGCCTGGGGTGAGGTGTAAGGAAGGGCCCCTTCTTAACGCCTCCGGTAGAGGAAGGGCCCCTTGTTAACAGTGAGCTGTTAACAAGGGGCCCTTCCTTACATGCAGGGGTCAGCCGGCTTCGACGATCATGCCGGCGCCGACCGTACGGTTCGTCGACTCGTCGATGATCACGAAACCGCCGGTGGTCCGGTTGCGGCGGTACTCGTCGGCCAGCAACGGAACCGTGGTCCGCAGCCGGACCCGGCCGATCTCGTTGAGCTTCAGCTCACCGGCCGTCTCGTCGCGGTGCAGCGAGTTGATGTCCAGCCGGTAGTGCAGCCCGCGCACGATCGCCCGCGCCGAGCGGGTCGTGTGCTTGATCGCGTACTTGCCGCCGACCTGCAACGGCCTCGTCTCGTCCATCCAGCAGACCATCGCCTCGATGTCCTGCACGGCCGTCGGGGCGTTGTTCGGACGGCAGATCATGTCGCCACGGGAGATGTCCAGCTCGTCGGTCAGCCGGACCGTCACCGACATCGGCGGGAACGCCTCGTCCACCGGGCCGTCGGCGGTCTCCACCGCCGCGATCCGGCTGGTGAAGCCCGACGGCAACACCATCACCTCGTCGCCCGGCTTGAGCACGCCCGAGGCCACCTGACCGGCGTAACCCCGGTAGTCGGTGACGGTGGTGGACTGCGGCCGGATCACGTACTGCACCGGGAACCGCACGTCGACCAGGTTGCGGTCCGAGGCGATGTGCACCCGCTCCAGGTGGTGCAGCAGCGACGGGCCCTCGTACCACGGCATGTTCTCCGAGCGGGTGACGATGTTGTCGCCCTGGAGCGCGGACACCGGCACCACCGTCAGGTCCGGCACGTCGAGCTTCGCCGCGAACGCGGTGAACTCGTCCGCGATCCGCTCGTAGACCTCCTGCGACCAGTCCACCAAATCCATCTTGTTCACGCACAGGACCAGGTGCGGCACCCGCAGCAGCGAGCAGAGGAACGCGTGCCGGCGGGACTGCTCCACCAGGCCCTTGCGCGCGTCCACGAGGATCAGCGCCAGGTCGGCCGTGGAGGCTCCGGTGACCATGTTCCGGGTGTACTGGATGTGCCCCGGGGTGTCGGCGATGATGAACTTCCGCCGCGGCGTGGCGAAGTAGCGGTACGCCACGTCGATGGTGATGCCCTGCTCCCGCTCGGCACGCAGCCCGTCGGTGAGCAGCGCCAGGTTCGTGTACTCGTCGCCCCGGGCGGCGCTGACCGCCTCGACGGCGGCGAGCTGGTCACTGAACAGCGACTTGGTGTCGTAGAGCAGACGGCCGATCAGCGTCGACTTGCCGTCGTCGACGCTGCCCGCGGTGGCGAACCGCAGCAGGTCCATCGGCCGCGCCGTCTCACTCTCGGCCGGGGCCAGGGTCTCGACGCTCATCAGAAGTAGCCCTCTCGCTTGCGGTCCTCCATGGCGGCCTCGCTGACCCGGTCGTCGCCGCGGGTCGCGCCGCGCTCGGTGATCCGCGTGGCGGCCACCTCCTCGATCACCTTCTCCACCGTGTCGGCGTCCGAACGGACCGCCGCGGTGCAGGAGGCGTCACCCACGGTCCGGTACCGCACCTGGGCCGTGAACGACTGCTCACCGGCGCGCGCCCGGAAGAACTCGTTCACCGCGTAGAACATGCCGTCGCGCTCGATCACCTCGCGCTCGTGCGCGTAGTAGATCGACGGCAGCGGGATGCGCTCCCGCTCGATGTAGTGCCAGACGTCCAGCTCGGTCCAGTTCGACAGCGGGAACACCCGGATCGACTCGCCCGGGTGATGCCGGCCGTTGTAGAGCGACCACAACTCGGGACGCTGGTTCTTCGGATCCCACTGGCCGAACTCGTCGCGGAAGCTGAACACCCGCTCCTTGGCCCGCGCCTTCTCCTCGTCGCGCCGGGCCCCGCCGAACAGCGCGTCGAAGCGGTGCTTCTCCACCGCCTCCAGCAGCACCGGCGTCTGGATCCGGTTGCGCATGCCGTCGGCGGACTCGCGGACCAGGCCCTTGTTCAGCGCCTCCGGCACGCTCGCCACGATGAGCTGCAGGCCCAGCTCGGCCACCCGCTGATCGCGGTAGTCGAGCACCTCGGGGAAGTTGTGCCCGGTGTCCACGTGCATCACCGGGAAGGGGATGTTGGCCGGCGCGAACGCCTTCTGGGCCAACCGGAGCATCACGATCGAGTCCTTGCCGCCGGAGAACAGCAGCACCGGCCGTTCCATCTCGGCGACGACCTCGCGCATCACGAAGATGCTCTCCGCCTCGAGCGCGTCGAGGTGCGACACCTGGTACGCGGCGGGGGACGTCATGACACGAACTCGATTCGCTCGGATCCGTACATCGGATTCCAGACCTTTCAGGTCGGACTCGTGAGGAAGAACGCTCAGGTTACCCGGAATGCCGCTGCAACGCTGCAAGCAACCGACTCGCGAGATCCTTGCGGCAGACCAGCAGATCCGGTAGGCGCGGGTCGGCTCCGTTGTATTTCAGCGCAGAACCGTCGATCCGGGAAGCATGCAGACCGGTGGCCGTCGCCACAGCGACCGGAGCAGCCGAATCCCACTCGTACTGACCGCCCGCGTGGATGTACGCGTCGACCTCACCGGTGACCACGGCGGCGATCTTCGCGCCCGCCGAGCCCATCGGAACCAGATGAGCGCCGACGTCCTCTGCCAGGTCGGTCAGGAAAACCGGTGGACGGCTACGGCTGGCCGCCAACCGGATGACCCGTGCGCCGCCCCCGGTGGCCGCCTCCACAGTCATCGGCGGGTACGCCGGCGGGTGGTCGGTGCCGAGCACCCGGTACTGGGCCGGCAGGGCCACCGCACCCGCCACCAGACCGTGCGGCGTCGACGCGTTGCGCGACCAGAGCGCCACGTGCACCGCCCAGTCCGCGCGCCCCTCCTCCGCGTACTCCCGGGTGCCGTCCAGCGGGTCGATGATCCAGACCCGGTCGGCGGTCAGGCGCGACAGCGCCGCATCGGTCACCTCCGCCGTCCAGGCCAGCCGGGAACCCTCGTCCTCCTCGGACAGCACCGCGTCCGCCGGCCGCCACTTCGCCAGTTCGGTCCGGATCAGATCGTGCGAGACCTTGTCGCCGGCCGACCGGAGCGCGCCCGCGTCGGCGAAGCCCATCTCCGCGCGTAGCGCCGTCAGCGCCTGACCGGCCCGGGACGCCAGCCACCGGGCGAACCCGCCGTCGATCATCGGAGGACTGCCCATGCTGCTCCCCTCACCCGCGTTCGCTCCCGTCGCCCGAGGCTACCGGCCGGGCTCCGCCCCGCCGGTCAACCCCCGTGGTACAGGTTCTGCGTCGGCTCCACGCCCTTCAGAACCACCGACTCCACCACGTCCGCCGCGCGGTCCACCAGGAACTCCAGCTCCTTGCGCTCCGCCGGGGAGAAATCCGAGAGTACGTAGTCAGCCGGGTCCTGCCGTCCCGGCGGCCGGCCGATGCCGAACCGCACCCGCACGTAGTCCTTGGTGCCGAGCGACTTCGACATCGAGCGCAGGCCGTTGTGCCCGCCCTCGCCGCCGCCGCACTTCACCCGCACCTGCCCGTACGGGACGTCCAGCTCGTCGTGCACCGCGATCACGTGCGCCGGCGGGATCTTGTGGAACTGCGCCAGCCCGGCCACCGGACCGCCGGAGAGGTTCATGTACGTCAACGGCTTCAGCAGCACCAGCTTCGGACCGCCGAACCCCAGCCGCCCCTCGGCAGCCTCGGCCATCGCGCGCCTGTGCCGCCCGAACTTCGCGCCCACCCGGCCCGCCAGCAGGTCGGCCACCATGAACCCGACGTTGTGCCGGTTGTGCGCGTACTCCCGGCCCGGGTTGCCCAGGCCGACCACCAGCCACGGCCCCGCCTCGTCCGTCACCCGACGCCCCTTCCCGCTCGCTCGCCCGACCAGCCGTCCCGATACGCCGACAGGCGCCCCCGGGAACCGGGGACGCCTGTCGCACAGCCTCGCGGACCGGTCAGGCTTCGGTCTTCGCCTCGGCCGGGGTCTCCTCGCCCTCGGCGGCCGGAGCGCCCTCGGGAGCCTCGGCGGTCTCCTCGCCGACCTCGGCCTCGGCCTCCTCGGTGGCCTCCTCGACCTCGGGGAGGGTGGCCTCGAGCTGCTCGGCGGTCGGGGCGGCGGTCACCGAGGCGACCTGCGTCTCCGCGTCCGTGGCCAGCTCGACGCCGGCCGGCAGCTCGACGTCGGCGGCGGTGATCTGGGTGCCCACCTCGGCGCCGTCGATCGACGCCTCCAGGTGGTCCGGCACCTTGGTCGCGTCGGCGGTCACCGACAGCGTGTCGTGGTCGTGCACGATAAGCGTGTCCCTCGCGGCCTCACCGGTCAGCTGGACCGGGACCTCGACGGTGACCTTCTCGCCCCGGCGGACCAGCAGCAGGTCCACGTGCTCGAAGGTGTCCTTGATCGGGTCACGCTGGATCGCCTTCGGCAGCGCCAGCACCTGCGTGCCGTCGCTGACCTCGATCGCGAAGAGCTGGTTCGCACCGCCCTTACGGATCGCGGCGGCGAACTCCCGCGCCGGAAGCGCGATGTGCTTGGGCTTCTCGCCGTGGCCGTACAGCACGGCGGGCACCTTGCCGGCCCGGCGGGTACGACGGGCACCACCCTTGCCGAACTCGGTACGGGGCTCGGCGCTGATCTTTACCTCGGACACGGGGAAACTCCTGATGCTTCGCTGCGGCGGCTTGTCGTCTGGCGGTGCTGGGGCGAGGGGCTCGCTGGGGCTAGGGTCATGAACGACCGCCCGGAGCACCGCGTCGATGACGGCGCCTCCGTGCGGTGCTTGTCAGCAGCCCGCCGGGCACCCTCGCCGTGGCAACCGCACCAGTCTACCCGAGGGATTTCCCGGCTCTCCGGCAGTCCCCCATATCACCGCCCCGCCGGTGTCCGCAGGGCATCGGTCCGGTCGCCGGAGACTCTCCGGCGACCGGCCGGCGTGCTCAGCTCAGGCCACCGAACAGGGTGGTCACCGAACCGTCGTCGAAGACCTCCCGGATCGCCCGCGCCAGCAGCGGGGCGATCGACAGCACGGTCAGCTTGTCCAGCTGCTTCTCCGACGGCAGCGGCAGCGTGTTCGTCACCACGACCTCGCTGATCGGGCTGTTCTTCAGCCGCTCCGTCGCCGGATCGGACAGCAGCGCGTGGGTCGAGGCGACCACGATCTCCGCCGCGCCCTGCTCCTTGAGGATGTCGGCCGCCTTGGTGATCGTGCCACCGGTGTCGATCATGTCGTCCACGATCAGGCACACCCGGCCCTCGACCTCACCGACCACCCGGTTCGCCACCACCTGGTTCGGCTTGAGCGGATCGCGGGTCTTGTGGATGAACGCCAGCGGGCAGCCGCCCAGCCGGTCGGTCCAGCGCTCGGCCACGCGTACCCGGCCCGAGTCCGGCGCGACCACCGTCATCGGCCGGCCCGCGTACTTGTGCTCCACGTACTCGGCCAGCACGTCCATCGCGAACAGGTGGTCCACCGGGCCGTCGAAGAAGCCCTGGATCTGCGCGGTGTGCAGGTCCACGGTCAGGATCCGGTTCGCGCCCGCGGTCCTCAGCAGATCCGCGATCAGGCGCGCCGAGATCGGCTCCCGGCCGCGGTGCTTCTTGTCCTGCCGCGCGTACGGGTAGAACGGCAGTACCACGGTGATCCGCTTGGCCGAGCCGCGCTTCAGCGCGTCGACCATGATCAGGGTCTCCATGACCCAGGTGTTCACGCCGTGCGTCACGGACTGCACCACGAAGGCGTCCGAACCACGGACCGAGTCCTTGTACCGTACGAAGATCTCGCCGTTGGCGAAGTCGTACGCGTCGGCCGGCGTCGGCGCGACGCCGAGCACCTCACCGATCTCCTTGGCCAGCTCCGGAAAACCCCTCCCGGAGAAGAGCATCAGGCTCTTGCGGTTTTCGGCGACGATGCTGCCCATGGGCCCGTCTGCTCCCGTATGTCGGTGGTACCCGGCGGCGGTGGGGCCGGGGACTGTTCGGTTGCAGTATGCCCCCGGTTCAGCGATCCACCCACGGCCCGCCGATCCCCGTGGATTCAGTCACCTTCGCTTGCGGCGCCGCCCACGTCCGGCTCACCCTCACCGGCCCGCCGCGCCGCCTCCGCGGCGTCCGTACCGGCCCGCTTGCGCAGCACCCAGCCCTCCACGTTGCGCTGCTGACCACGCGCCACCGCCATCGCGCCCGGCGGCACGTCCCCGGTGATCACCGAACCCGCAGCCGTGTACGCCCCGTCGCCCACCCGTACCGGCGCCACGAACATGTTGTCCGCTCCGGTACGGGCGTGACTGCCGATGGTGGTGTGGTGCTTGCGTACCCCGTCGTAGTTGACGAAGACGGTCGCCGCGCCGATGTTGCTGTACTCGCCGATCGTCGCGTCGCCCACGTACGACAGGTGCGGCACCTTCGAACCGTCACCGATCGACGCCTTCTTGGTCTCCACGAACGTGCCGACCTTCGCCTTGCGGCCCAGCCGCGACTCCGGACGCAGGTACGCGTACGGGCCGACGCTCGCCTGCGGGCCCACCTCGGCGCCGAGCGCGTGACTGCGCACGATGCTCGCGCCCGCGCCCACCACCGTGTCGATGAGCGTGGTGTCCGGGCCGACGAGCGCGCCCGCGCCGACCGTCGTGGCGCCCTGGAGCTGCGTGTTCTGGTCGATCACCGCGTCCCGCTCGACGGTCACCGTCACGTCGATCCAGGTGGTGTGCGGGTCGAGGATGCTGACCCCGGTACGCATCCAGCCCTCGTTCACCCGGTCCCGCAGCAGCCGGCGCAGCGCGGCCAGCTCGACCCGGTCGTTGCAGCCGAGCGTCTCCACGTAGTCGGCGGCGCAGTGCACCGCCACCGGCTCCCCGGCGTCGCGCAGCAGCGCGAAGACGTCGGTCAGGTACTCCTCGCCCTGGTCGTTGTCGGTGGAGAGCTTGCCCAGCGCCTCCCGCAGCCGGGCCGCGTCGAACGCGTAGATACCCGCGTTGATCTCCCGCAGCGCGCGCTGCTGCGGGGTGGCGTCGCGCTCCTCGATGATCTGCTCCAGCTGCCCCTGCACGTCCCGTACGATCCGGCCCAGGCCGGTCGGGTCGGGCACCTCGGCGGCGAGCACCGTCGCCGCGGCGGCGGCGTCCTCGTGCGCCTCGACGAGCGCCTGGACCGTCTCCGGCCGCAGCAGCGGCACGTCCCCGTTGATGACCACGACGGTGCCGCTCGCGTCCGGCACCGCGTCCAACGCCATGCGGACCGCGTGCCCGGTGCCGAGCTGGCGCTCCTGGAGCACCGGCGTGGCACCGGGGGCGACCTCGGACAGGTGCTCCCGGACCTGGTCGGCGCCGTGGCCGACCACGACCACCGTGCGGTCCGCACCGAGCGGACCGGCCGCGGTGAGCACGTGACCGAGCAGGGTACGGCCGAGCAGCGGGTGCAGCACCTTGGGCAGGGACGACTTCATCCGCTTGCCCTCACCGGCGGCGAGCACGACAACGGTGCGGAGGTGGGGCTGGGACACGACGTGGCTCCCGTCGGGACGGCGACAGTCTCGCGGTCATGCTAACCAGAGCAGCCCGCAGGTTGCCGCGTACCCCAAGAAGGGCACCTATACCTGGAATTGCTCGGCCGCCAGGATTCGAACCTGAAACACAAGAACCAAAATCTTGGGTGTTGCCAGTTACACCACGGCCGAAGGGACGCAGACAGCTTAGCGGGTGTCGTCCATCCCGGGAGGTCTCGGATCGGGGGCAGGGGCCGCGGCCATGCCCTCGCTGGAAGCAACCGACGTCCACGCCCAGCTCGGCCGCCCGCCATCGACCGGCCGCCTCGGCGTCCGCGTTCTCATGGATGGCCACGCGATATCTCAGCTCATGGCGGCTTCGCCCGGTCGCGTCTCGACGAAGCGGACGAACAGTTCCACCAGGCGGATGCCGCTGTTGGTGAACGTCAGGTCGTATCGGGGGTTGGCCGGTCTACTCTTCGTGCCCTCGCACATGTAGAGCACCGCACCGACGAGTAGCAGTTCCCGCGACGCGAGCGCCCCGACCCAGTCGGCCGCCCGTCTCCGCGCCTCGCACTCGGCCGCCTCGCGCAGCGTCCGCTTCCCCGCCCATACGAGCGCACGCCGGGCACCGGCCGCCCGACGGCGTTGTGCTGCGGCGTCGGAGGAAGCGTCGAGCGGTATGTGCCCCACCCAGCGGTAGGCGGTCGACTTCGCCACCCCGAGCCGCACCGCGATCTCGTCGACCGACCGGCCCACCGCGCGCAGCCGCAGGGCCTCGGCCCGCGCGTCGTCCCGGGCTCGCGGCCGCCGGGTCCACTCCGGCGGCGGGATGCCGCGCAGCAGCGCGTACACCCGGTCGCGGCTGATGCCCAGGCGAGCCCGGATCTCGGCGACGGAGAGCTGCTCGTCCACGCGCAGGCGCCGCGCCTCGGCGGCGAGTGGGTCGGTCACCGGCACAACGTAGAACGTACGTACGACAGCGACCGGTCTGACCGGAGGCGCCGCGCCTGGCAGGATGGACGGGTGACCGACGTTTCCGGCAGTGAACGCGCCCGACGGCGGCCCGTGCCGGCGGCGAAGCCCTCCCGGGTGCGGATGTCCGCGACGCAGCGACGCGAGCAGTTGATCTCGATCGCCCGGCAGATCTTCGCCGAGCGCGGCTTCGACGCGACCTCGATCGAGGAGGTGGCGGCGCGCGCCAAGGTCTCCAAGCCGGTGGTCTACGAGCACTTCGGCGGCAAGGAGGGGCTCTACGCGGTGGTGGTGGACCGGGAGGTCCGCGCCCTGCTGGACCGCGTCACCACGGCGTTGACCGCGGGCAACCCGCGGGAGCTGCTGGAGCAGGCGGCACTGACGCTGCTGACCTACATCGAGGAGGAGACCAGCGGGTTCCGGGTGCTGGTCCGGGAGTCCCCGCTGATGTCGGCGACGGGCAACTTCAGTAGCGTGATGAACGACGTGGCGCACCAGGTGGAGCACATCCTGGCGGGCGAGTTCTCCATCCGGGGGTACGACCCGAAGCTGGCGGAGCTCTACTCGCAGGCCCTGGTGGGCATGGTGGCGCTGACCGGCCGCTGGTGGCTGGAGGTGCGCAAGCCGCGCAAGGAGACGGTGGCGGCGCACCTGGTGAACCTGGCCTGGAACGGGTTGTCGCACCTGGAGTCGAAGCCGGGGCCGATCCCCCGGGGCTGAGCCTCAGCGGTTGTCGGCGATCGGGTGGTAGCGGCGCTGCCGCTCCTCCTCGGCGTGCTCGGGTGAGCCGACCTTGTCGTAGAGGCCGGTGGCGAGCAGGACGAGCCCGAACAGCAGCGACACGATGACCGTCGACATCGAGAAGTTCAGGAAGTTCGCCGGGGTCTGGAGCACCGACATCATGAGGATGCCGGTGACCAGGAAGACCGCCCCGGCGGTGAGGTTCATGTAGTGGCCGAGGTTGTCGCGGCGGGACGCGCCGACCAGCAGGACCGCGCCGAAGACCACCGAGACCAGCGAGAAGGCCAGGTTGGTGCGCAGGCCGAGCGCCCAGTCGCTGTCCCGGCCGAACAGTCCTTCGCCCCAGGTCTGGAAGACGCCGAAGACACCGAAGACCAGGATGTAGAGGCCGATGAGCCCGGACAGCACCCGGTAGAGCGGCCGTGCGGGGTGGTTCACCGGGAAGTGCGCCATGATGCCCTCCAGCCGTGTGACTGATTCGGGGTCATTGTCGCCCGGGTTGTCCGCTCCCGTCCGGAGAACGGCGAAGGCCCGGCGCAGCGGCCGGGCCTTCGGTACGAGGCGGGATCAGAGCACCAGGCGGGCCTTCTGCCAGGCCTCGTGCTCGTCGTCGGAGCCGACCTTGCCGTACATGCCGACCATCAGGAGCACCAGCGACAGCGTCAGGACCACGATGTCGGTCATGATCGAGAAGTTGAAGATGTTGGCGTCGGTCTGGAGGAACGCCAGCGCGGCCAGGCCGATCACCATCAGCGTGTAGGCCAGCCACTGGTTGATCGCCACGTCGAGGTTGCGGCCGATCGCGATGCCGACCAGGATCACGACGCCGAGCAGCATCGACAGCAGCGAGAACGCCATGTTGGTGCCCTGGCCGAGGACCTTGGTGCCGTCCTGGGCGAGGAAGTCGTTGCCGGCGCTGGCGATGACGCCGAGGCCGCCGAAGACGACGAAGTACAGACCAACGAGCCCGCCGATCGCCCGGTAGATCGGCCGCGCGGGGTGGTTGACGGGGGTGTGGGCCATCTCTGCGTCTCCAAAAGACCGAACGGACGAGGGTTCCACAGGTGATTGTCCCGTACGCCGGTCAGTGACACCGCACACCCCCCACCCCGGCGGCAGGTCAGCCGGCCGGAAGCTCCTCGGCGAGGGCCAGCCAGGTCTCCTCGGTGCGGTCCCGCTCGGCCCGCACCTCCTTGAGCTGGGCGTCCAGCTCGGCGACCCGGGCGTAGTCGGTGGCGTTCGCGGCGAGCTGCTCGTGCAGGCCCGCCTCCTTCTGTTCGAGCTTGGCGATCTGCCGTTCCAGCCGGTTGAGTTCCTTCTTCGCGACGCGTACCTCGGCCGCGGACATGCCCTCGCGCGCCGGCGCCGCCGTGGCCGGGGTGAGGTCGGCGGGTGCCGGGCCGCCGGCCGCGGCGGCGCGCGCCAGGTATTCGTCGACGCCGCCGGGCAGGTGCACCAGCCGGCCGTCACCGAACATGCCGTACGCGACGTCGGTGACCCGCTCGATCAGGTAGCGGTCGTGGCTGGCCACCACGATCGTGCCGGGCCACGAGTCGAGCAGGTCCTCCAGCGCGGCGAGCGTGTCGGTGTCCAGGTCGTTGGTGGGCTCGTCCAGCAGCAGCACGTTGGGTTCCCCGGCGAGCAGCCGCAGCATCTGCAGGCGGCGGCGCTCACCGCCGGAC
Organism: Micromonospora marina; assembly: GCF_900091565.1. Taxonomy (GTDB): domain Bacteria; phylum Actinomycetota; class Actinomycetes; order Mycobacteriales; family Micromonosporaceae; genus Micromonospora; species Micromonospora marina. Next base: position 27,255 of record NZ_FMCV01000023.1, read on the forward strand.
AGGTCGCTCACCGGGGTCCAGAGCCGCTTGTCGTCGAAGCCGAAGATCTCGGCGAGCTGGGCGGCGCTGATCTCCCGGTCGCCGAACTGCACACGCCGGGCCACCTCCTCCACGGCTTCCAGCACGCGCAGGTGGCCGGGGAGTTCGGCGAGTTCCTGGGACAGGAACGCGGGCCGGACGGTCTGCCCGGCGGCGAAGCGCCCGCCGTCGGGACCGGTCACCCCGGCGAGCATCCGCAGCAGGGTGGTCTTGCCGGCGCCATTGCGGCCGAGGATCGCGACGCGGTCGCCGGGGCCGACCTGCCACGTGGTGTCGTGCAGGATCTCCTTCGGCCCGGCGTGCAGCCGGACGTGTTCGAGGTCGTACACCTGCTTGCCGAGCCGGGCGGTGGCGAGCCGTTGCAGCGACATGGTGTCGCGGGGTTCCGGCACGTCGGCGATGAGCGCGTTCGCCGCGTCGATGCGGAACTTGGGCTTGGAGGTGCGGGCCGGGGCGCCCCGGCGCAGCCAGGCGATCTCCTTGCGGAGCAGGTTCTGCCGGCGGGCCTCGGTGGCGGCGGCGACGCGCTGCCGCTCGACGCGGGCCAGCGTCCAGGCGGCGAAGCCGCCCTCGTACGCCCGGACGGTCTGGTCGGCGACCTCCCAGGTGGTGGTGCAGACGGCGTCGAGGAACCAGCGGTCGTGGGTGACCACGACGAGCGCGCCCTTGCGGGTGACGAGGTGCCGGGCCAGCCAGTCGACGCCACCGACGTCGAGGTGGTTGGTGGGCTCGTCGAGGACGAGCAGGTCGGCGTCACGGACCAGCAGCGCGGCAAGCGCGACCCGGCGGCGTTCGCCACCGGACATCGGGCCGACGGCCGTGTCCAGGCCGAGGTGGGGCATGCCGAGGCCGTCGAGGATGGCGCGCACACCCGCGTCGCCGGCCCACTCGTGCTCGGCGCCCATGCTCTCGCTCAGCCAGGCGGTGCCGAGCACGACGTCCCGCACGGTGAGGTCTCCGGCCAGGTCCAGGCGCTGCGGCAGCCAGGCCACCCGCAGGTCGCGGCGGTGGGTGACGCGGCCGTCGTCGGGTTCCTCGGTGCGGGTGAGCAGCCGCAGCAGCGTCGACTTGCCGGCGCCGTTGAGACCGACCACACCGACCCGGTCGGCGTCGTCGAGGCCGAGCGAGACGTCGGTGAGCAGCGGCCCCGCGGCGCCGTACCCCTTGGACACCCGGTCCAGGTTGACGATGTTGGCCACTGACCCACCCCTCACGACTCAGGCGTCCCGGGGGCCCGGGACGCCTGAGTCAAGGGTACGGGGCGTCAGACGACGCGGGCGCCGGCGACCGGACCGTGCGCGACGCGGGCCTCCCGGCACACCCCGGCGGCGGTGATCTCGGCGGCGATCCGGACCGCGTCGGCCTCGCCGGTGGCCAGGAAGACGCAGGTGGGACCGGAGCCGGAGACGATACCGGCGAGCGCGCCTGCGGCTTCGCCGGCCTTGAGCGTCTCGGCCAGCGCCGGGCGCATGGTCAGCGCGGCGTCCTGGAGGTCGTTGCCGAGCGTGGCGGCGAGCACCAGGGGGTCGCGCTGGCGCAGGGCGGCGAGCAGTGCGTCGGTGCTGCCCAGCGGCGTGCCGGCGGCTCCGGTGTCGCGCAGCCGGTCCAGTTCCCGGTAGGCGGCCGGGGTGGACAGGCCGCCGTCGGCGATGGCCACCACCCAGTGCCAGGAGGTGGGGCGGGCCAGCACCGGGCTGACCGCCTCGCCCCGGCCGGTGCCGAGCGCCGTGCCGCCGTGGATGAGGAACGGCACGTCGGAGCCGAGGTCGGCGGCGATGCCGGCGAGTTCGTCGCGGGACAGCCCGGTGCCCCAGAGCGTGTCGCAGGCGACGAGCGCGGCGGCGGCGTCGGCGCTGCCACCGGCGAGCCCGCCGGCGAGCGGGATCTGCTTGCGCAGGTGCAGCCGGGCGTGCGGGGCGACGCCCGCGTAGCCGGCGAGCGCGTGCGCGGCGCGCAGCGCCAGGTTGGTGTCGTCCAGGGCCAGCTCGCCGGCGCCCTCGCCCTCCATGGTGAGGGTGAGCGTGTCGCCGCGACGGGCGGTCAACTCGTCGTAGATGGAAATCGCGTGGTAGACGGTGTTCAGCTCGTGGTAGCCGTCACGCCGCAGCGGCCCGACGCCGAGATGCAGGTTGACCTTGGCCGGCACCCGCACCTTGACCGGGCCGCTGGACCCGCGCCGCTGCCCGTCCTCGTCCTCCGGTCGCCATGCCTCGGTCACCGGGCGGACTCCACCGGACGTGGGCGGATGTCGAACGGCTTCGGCACGGTCAGCTCCTCGGCGCAGGGTCGGGCAACGGCGCCAGCCTACTGCTCGCCGCCGGGGGCGCCCGGGGCCGACGCGGCGATGGCGGCGAACTGCTCGACGGTGAGCGATTCGCCCCGGGCGCCCGGGTCCACGCCGGCGGCGGTGAGCGCGGCGGCGGCCCGGTCGGCGCCGCCGGCCCAGCCGGCCAGGGCGGCCCGCAGCGTCTTGCGGCGCTGCGCGAACGCGGCGTCGACGACCGCGAAGACGGTCCTCCGGGGTACGTCCGGCCGGGGCGGTTCGCGGCGGGCGAACGCGACCAGGCCGGAGTCGACGTTCGGCACCGGCCAGAACACGTTCGGCGGGACCTTACCGGCGGCGCGGGCGCGGGCGTACCAGGCGAGTTTGACCGACGGGATGCCGTACACCTTGGAGCCGGGACCGGCGACGAGCCGGTCGGCGACCTCCTTCTGCACCATCACCAGGCCGTGGCGCAGCGTGGGCAGTTCGGCGAGCAGGTGCAGCACGACCGGCACGGCGACGTTGTAGGGCAGGTTCGCCACCAGCGCGGTCGGCGCCGGGTCGCCCAGGTCGGCGGCGGTGACCCGCAGCGCGTCGGCCGGGTGGACGGTGAGCCGCCCGGCGGCCGTCCCGGCGAAGCGGGCGGCGGTCTCCGGCAGCGCGGCGGCCAGCGCCGGGTCGAGTTCCACGGCGTGCACGTGCGCGGCGACCGGCAGCAGGGCGAGCGTGAGCGAGCCGAGGCCGGGGCCGACCTCCAGCGCCACGTCGTCGGGGGTCAGGCCGGCGGTGGTGACGATCCGGCGCACGGTGTTCGGGTCGTGCACGAAGTTCTGGCCGAGCTTCTTGGTCGGCGTGACGCCGAGGCGCGCGGCGAGTTCCCGGATCTCCGCCGGGCCGAGGAGTCCGGTCACGCCCCGTAGCGTAAGCGCCCCCGCCCGCGGGGAAGGAAGGGCCCCTTCTTAACGCCTCGCGATATGGAGGGGCCCCTTCTTAACGCCACGGGCCGAACGCGCGCTCACCGTTGGTGGAGAGGGCGGCGCAGAGGGCGTCCAGGTCGGTGCCGGTGGTCTCGGCGAGGAAGCGGACCGTCAGCGGGATCAGGTACGACGCGTTGGGCCGTCCCCGGTACGGCATCGGGGTGAGGTAGGGCGCGTCGGTCTCCACGAGCATCTGCGCGGGCGGGGTGACGGCGGCGGCCTCGCGCAGCGCGGCGGCGCTGCCGAACGTGACGGTGCCGGCGAAGCTGAGCAGGAAGCCGCGCCGGACGCACTCGCGGGCGAAGTCGGCGTCGCCGGAGAAGCAGTGCATGACCACGGTGTCCGGGGCGCCCTCGTCGTCGACGACGCGCAGCACGTCGGCGTGCGCGTCCCGGTCGTGGATGACGAGCGCCTTGCCGTGCCGCTTGGCGATGGCGATGTGCGCCCGGAAGCTCTCCTCCTGCGCCGCCCGCCCGTCGTCGCCGGTACGGAAGAAGTCCATGCCGGTCTCGCCGACACCCCGGACCCGGTCCCGGCCGGCGAGCGTCTCGATCTCGCGCAGCGCCTCGTCCAGGTCGGCCAGCCGGGGCGCCTCGTTCGGGTGCAGCGCGACGGTGGCGAGCACCGGGGCGTACCGGTCGGCCACGTCGGCGCCCCACCGGGACGAGTCGACGTCCACCCCGACCTGGACGAGGCGGTCCACGCCGGCCCGGGCGGCGACGTCGATCACGGCGGCCACCGGGTCGTCGCCGGATGCGCCGCCGGGAGGCGTGCCGAACTCGCCGACGGTGATGTCGAGATGGGTGTGGCTGTCCGGCACGGGTACGGGCAGCGGCTCGGGGGCGGGCGGGAACTCCCCGGCCCGGCGGGCGGCGCGCTGCTTGCGGGTCTCGGTCTGCTCGGTCATCGCGGCCAGCATCACACACCCGCCCGGTGCGGCGTTCCCGGACCGCCACCGCCTGTTCACATGGCTCACATCTGGCGGGCTTAGCGTCCTGGAGTGACCGTCACGGACCACGCCGGCGGGCCCGCCTCCGACCGGGCCGGGTTGCGCGTGACGTACGGCGGCCGGGTGCATCCGGCGGAGGAGATCGCCCGGGGCGCGGCGTACGAGTTGTTCAGCGCCGACGAGGCGCCCGGGTTCGAGTGGTGTCCCCGGCCCGGCAACGGCTATCCGTGGCGCCGGTTCGTGCACGCGACCGAGGTGGACGCGGTGCACGGGGGCGCCGAGCCGGCGGACGACACGGACGCGCCGCTGCTGATGCCGGTGCACCGGGACCGGGGCTGGGCGTACCTGCACCAGCTCAGCCAGCAGCCGGGCGCGGCGGCCGATCCGACGCTCGCCGCGGTGCGGGCGTCGGCGGTGGTCCGGCCCGGTACCCGGATGGTGAAGGTGCTCTCCGCCCGGCAGCTCGCCGGGTACGTGCGCGGCTGGCTGCCGCACGGCTTCTGTTACCGGGAGCACGACGTGGCGCACCTGCGGACACCGGCCGGGATGGCGGTGCTGCGGGGCGACTCCGAGGGCGGCGACGTGGCGTACGCGCTGCGCTGGCGGGCCGCCGACCCGGCCGACTACGACGTGCCGGTGGGCCCGGCGCACCGGGGGCTCATGGCGTTGCCGCCCCGGGACCGGCTCGGGCCGCCGGTTCTGGGCACCGGGTTCGTGCCGAGCAGCGCGCAGCTCGTACCGGAGTTCGTCACCCGGGAGTTCGCCGACCTGCCGATGCCGGCGAACGCCACGCTGCTCGCCTACCCGGCGGAGGGGGTGGAGGTGGTGCTCTACACCTACCAGGCGGAGCAGCGGGGCTGGCTGCGCCTGGCCGGGCCGCAGTGGCGGCACCTGCTCGCCGCGGTGCCCGGTCTGGCCGCCGACCAGGAGTACGTGCCGACCGGCGAGGCTCCGCGCTCGACCCGGCTCGTCGGCACGTACGCCGGTTCGGAGTACGAGGCGGTGGCCGACCAGCCGGGCGGGTTCCGGGTGCTGGCGATGACCCGGGCGGCCCGGTACCCGGTGGAGGCGGCGGCCCGCCGGGTGCGTACGGCGGTCTGGCGCGGGGTGCCGTGCCTGGTGCTGCGGGAGGAGGGCGGCTGGCTGCGGTTGCGGCTGCGCCGCCCGGATCCGGACGGGGTGGCCGCGACCGGCGCGCAGTGCCTGGAACGCGGCGTGTACGAGGTCTGGGCGCCCGGCGGCGAGCTGACCGACGACCGGGTGGCGGACGTGCCCTATCCGGCCCGCCACGAATAGACGAGGGCAGGTCGGGAAGGCGTGGGGGGTCCGAGAAGCCCGCGCGAGGGGGAATCCCGACATGCCTTTCGTCACTGTCGGTACGGAGAACTCCGCACCCATCGACCTGTACTACGAGGATCACGGTTCCGGTCAGCCGATCGTGCTGATCCACGGTTTTCCGTTCAACGGGGCGACCTGGGAGAAGATGAGCGGTCCGCTGCTGGACGCCGGGTACCGGGTGATCACGTACGACCGGCGAGGGTTCGGCAGTTCCGCGCAGCCGGCCATGGGCTATGACTACGACACGTTCGCGGCCGACCTGGACGTGCTGATGACCGAGCTGGACCTGCGGGACGCGATCCTGGTCGGGCACTCCATGGGCACCGGTGAGGTGACCCGCTACCTGGGTGCGTACGGGTCGGACCGGGTGGACCGGGCGGTGCTGATGGCCCCGTTGGCGCCGTACCTGCTGAAGACGCCCGACGATCCGGAGGGCGTCGACAAGAGCATGTTCGACGGGTTCCAGAAGGCGATCATCCAGGACCGGTTCGCCTACCTGACCCAGTTCTGCGACGCGTTCTTCAACGCCAGCGAGAACCGGGGGAAGCTGGTCAGCGACGAGGCGTACCGCGCGCACTGGCAGATCGGCGCGCAGGCGTCGGCCAAGGGCACCCACGACTCGGTGGACGCCTGGCAGACCGACTTCCGCGGTGACCTGCCGAACATCGACGTGCCGGTGCTGATCATCCAGGGTGACAAGGACAACGTGCTGCCGTTCCCGGTGACGGGTCAGCGGCTGGTGAACATGCTGTCCGACGCCGAGCTGGTCACGCTGAGGGGTGCGCCGCACGGCACGCCGTGGACCCATCCCACCGAGGTCAACACGGCCATCATGGAGTTCATCGGCGAGCCGAGCATGGCGACCGCCTGACGGGAGAGACGACCGTGGCCCGGGGAGATCCCCGGGCCGCGGTCCGCGCGTGTGCTCAGCCGGCCAGGCGGGCCAGTTCCTCCTCGACGATGGACGGGTCGAGCTTGCGGAACACCGGCTTCGGCGCCGCGAGCGGCCGGCCCGCTTCCAGGGGTACGGACTCCCAGCGCGCTCCGACCGTGTAGTCGCCGGTCAGCACCGGGTACGACGGTCCGCCGTCGAGGTCGTCGACCTCCTCGACGACCGGCATCGGCGCGTGCACGCCGGTGCCGCCGAGCAACTCGTGGATCTTCTGGGCGGAGTGCGGCAGGAACGGGGTGAGCAGCGTGTTGGCGTCGCTGACCACCTGGAGCGCGACGTGCAGGACGGTGCCCATGCGGGGCTTGTCGTCAGCGCCCTTGAGCTTCCAGGGCGCCTGCTCGGAGAGGTACTTGTTGGCCTCGGCGACGACCTTCATGGCCTCGCCGATGGCCTGCTTCTGCCGGTGCCGGGCGATCAGGTCGCCGACGACGGCGAAGCCGGCCTTCGCGGTGTCCAGCAGTGCCTGGTCGGCCTCGGTGAGCCCGGCCGGGTCGACCGGCGGGATCGCGCCGAAGTTCTTCGCCGCCAGGGACACCGACCGGTTGACCAGGTTGCCCCAGCCGGCGACCAGTTCGTCGTTGTTGCGGCGCAGGAACTCGGCCCAGGTGAAGTCGGTGTCGTTGCTCTCCGGGCCGGCCACCGCGATGAAGTAGCGCAGCGCGTCGGCGTCGTAGCGCTCCAGGAAGTCCCGGACGTAGATGACCACTTTGCGGGAGGAGGAGAACTTGCGCCCTTCCATGGTCAGGTACTCGCTGGAGACGACCTCGGTGGGCAGGTTGAGCCGGCCCAGTTCGCCCGGCTCGCCGTCGCGGGCGCCCTCACCGGAGTAGCCGCCGAGCAGCGCCGGCCAGATCACCGAGTGGAAGACGATGTTGTCCTTGCCCATGAAGTAGTAGGAGCGGGCGTCCTTCCCCTGGCCGTCCGCCGACCACCACTTGCGCCACGCCTCCGGGTCACCGGTGCGTCGGGCCCATTCGATGGACGCGGACAGGTAGCCGATGACCGCGTCGAACCACACGTAGATCCGCTTGTCCGGGCGGTCGCGCCAGTCGTCGAGCGGGATCGGCACGCCCCACTCCAGATCCCGGGTGATGGCCCGGGGCTGGAGGTCGTCGAGCAGGTTGCGGGAGAAGCGCAGCACGTTCGGGCGCCAGCCCTCGCGGGTGTCCAGCCACTGCCGCAGCGAGTCGGCCAGGGCGGGGAGGTCGAGGAAGAAGTGCTCGGTCTCGACGAACTCCGGCGTCTCCCCGTTGATTTTCGACTTGGGGTCGATCAGGTCGATCGGGTCGAGCTGGTTGCCGCAGTTGTCGCACTGGTCGCCGCGCGCGCTGTCGTAGCCGCAGATCGGGCAGGTGCCCTCGATGTAGCGGTCGGGCAGCGTCCGGCCGGTGGACGGGGAGATCGCCCCGGTGGTGACCTTCGGGACGATGTAGCCGTTGCGGTGCAGGCCACTGAACAGCTCCTGCACCACCGCGTAGTGGTTGCGCGTGGTGGTGCGGGTGAACAGGTCGTACGACAGGCCCAGCGCCCGCAGGTCCTCGGCGATCACCCGGTTGTAGCGGTCGGCCAGCTCGCGGGGGGTGACCCCCTCGGCGTCGGCCTGCACCTGGATCGGGGTGCCGTGCTCGTCGGTGCCGGAGACCATGAGCACGTCGTGACCGGCCATCCGCATGTACCGGGAGAAGACGTCGGAGGGAACGCCGAATCCGGATACGTGGCCGATGTGGCGCGGGCCGTTGGCGTAGGGCCAGGCGACCGCGGCGAGAACGTGACTCATGAGCAGCAAGCCTAGTGATTGCCGCGGGTGTGCCGCGAACCAATGGGGTGTGCGCTCGGACCGTACGTCCGATTTGTTCGCCGACACGCGGCCTCGGCTAACCGACAATACCGACGTACCGGTGTGAAATGAACATCGTGACCAGCAGACCACCGGCGCCCGAGCCGTCGGCCGCCGCCACGCGGCGGGCGGCGCGGCCCGTGCCGCCCGGCGGGCCCTTCGCCCCGCAGCCACGGCTCGACCCGGCGGACCCGCCGGTGGAGGTGGAGCCGACCACCGGAGCGCCGGTGGACGCCGTGCCGAACCGGGTGCCGGTGCGCCAGCCGCGCTGGCAGCGCGAGGCCGCCCCGGCCGGCGGCTGGGCACCGATCGAGGAGGTGCACTGGGACGGCACGCCGCTGCGGGACGAGCCGCGCCCGCCTCCCGGCCGGCCGCCCGCGCGGCGGGAACGCGTCCGCCCGCCCGCGCCGCCGAGCCCGCCCGCCGGGCTGGCCGTGCTGGTGACGCTGAGCCTGCTCGCCGCGTTCTTCGCCTGGGTGAGCGCCGGGCCGTTCTGGCTGGCGGTCGGGCACTCGACCGGCGGCACCGTGATGATCACCGAGTGCGCGGGCGGCGGATTCACCCAGCGCTGCCGGGGCATCTTCTCCGCCGACGGCGACCGGTTCCAGGCCCACGGGGTACGCGTCAGCGGCGTACCGGCCGGGCGCACCGACACCGGCAGCTCGCTGCGCGCGCGGATGACCGGGCCGGACGGGTCCACCGCCTACGCGGACACCGGCGCCGGACGGCACCTGCACTGGCTGCTGGGGCTGGCCCTGGTTGCCGGCTGCGCCGCCGGGATCGCCAGGTGGACCGGGGCCACCCGGCTCACCGACGAGCGGCAGCGGCGCCGGGCGGTCGGCCTGGCACTGGCCGGGCCGCTGCTGATCACCGTCGGCTTCCTGGCCGCCGCCTGGTGAGGTGAGGCGTTAAAAGGGGGCCCTTCCTCTACCGGAGGCGTTAAGAGGGGGCCCTTCCTTCAGCTGTGCACGACGGCGTACACCTCGCGCCGCCGCAGCCCGTACGCGGTGGCGACCTCGGTGATCGCGTCCCGGCGGGACAGCCCGGCCGCCTCGCGCTCGGCCACCGCGGCGCGCAGCGTCTCGTCGTCCGGCCGGACCGCGGGCGTGGCCGGCGCACCCGCCACGACGAGCGTGATCTCGCCCCGGGGGTCACCCTCGGCGGCCCACTCGGCCAGGTCGCCGAGCGGCCGGCGGACGACCTCCTCGTAGGTCTTGGTCAGTTCGCGGCAGAGCGCGGCGGGCCGGTCCGCGCCGAACGCCTCGGCCAGGTCGGCGAGCGCACCGGCGATGCGGTGCGGCGCCTCGAAGAACACAAGCGTGCGCTCCTCGGCGGCGAGCGCGCGCAGCCGGGAGCGGCGGGCACCGGGGGTACGCGGCAGGAAGCCCTCGAAGCAGAACCGGTCGCAGGGCAGCCCGGACAGCGCCAGCGCGGTGGTGACAGCGCTCGGCCCGGGCGCCGCGGTGACCGGCACACCGGCGTCCAGCGCGGCCCGGACCAGCCGGTATCCGGGGTCGGAGACGCTCGGCATGCCGCCGTCGGTGACCAGCGCGACCGTGTATCCGGCGGCGAGCACCTCGGCCAGTTCGGGGGTCCGCCGCTCCTCGTTGCCCTCGAAGTACGAGACGATCCGGCCCGGGACCGTCACGTCCAGGTCGCGGGCCAGGCGGGTGAGCCGCCGGGTGTCCTCGGCGGCGACCACGTCGGCGGCGGCCAGCACCTCGCGGAACCGGGCGGACGCGTCGGCCGGGTTGCCGAGCGGCGCGCCGAGCAACACGAGCCGCCCCAGCTCGGACATTTCCCCCACGGCGTGCGCTCCCTCATCGACGGTCGTGCCAATTTCGGAGACGACAGACGCCACCGGGCACCCTCGCAGCCTACGATCGCCGGGTGACGAGTGCGTCGACAGCACAGAGCGCGAACCCGGACCCTTCCACCACCGACCGGGGCGACGGCGCCGGGCGCGGGCTCCCCGCCGCCGTGCGGCGCCGGCTCGCCACCGTCGACGACCGCATCGGCCGAGGCCAGGCGTGGCTGGCGACAGCGGTGGTGGTGGCCGTCGCGGCGATCCTGCGTTTCGTGGGGCTCGGTTTCCCGCCCGGGAAGATCTTCGACGAGACCTACTACGCCAAGGACGCGTACGGGCTGATCGACCGCGGCTTCGAGTGGAACTACAAGGACAACGGCCCCTCGTACGTGGTCCATCCACCGCTGGGCAAGTGGATGATCGGCATCGGCGAGTGGGCCTTCGGCTACCAGGACGCGGACAGCGGCGTCTCGGTGCCGGGCCACCTGATCACCACCGCGCCGGAGTTCGGCTGGCGGTTCGGCGCGGCGGTGGCCGGCACGCTGTCGGTGCTGCTGCTGGTCCGCATCGGGCGGCGGATGTTCCGCTCCACGGTGCTCGGCTGCGCGGCCGGTCTGCTGCTCGCGCTCGACGGCTTCCACCTGGTGCTGTCCCGCACGGCCATCCTCGACATCTTCCTGCTGCTGTTCGTGCTCGCCGCGTTCGGCGCGCTGGTGCTCGACCGGGACGCCCGGCGGCGGCGCTGGGCCCGGGCGCTGGAGGGCGGGCTCGATCCGGCCCAGCCGGGCAGGGCGGGGCGGCCGTCGTCGGGCTGGCGGGACTGGCCGTGGTGGCGGCTGGCGGCCGGCGTGCTGCTCGGCTGCGCCTGCTCGGTGAAGTGGAGTGCCCTCTATTTCGTGCCGGCGTTCGCGTTGCTGGTGCTGCTCTGGGAGGTGGGTGTCCGCCGCTCGTCCGGGGTACGCCGGCCGTGGCGTGACGCGGTGCTCGACGAGCTGCCGTGGCTGCTCGCCGCGGGTGTGCTGATTCTCGTGACCTACGTGGCGACCTGGTCGGGCTGGCTGCTCGGACAGGACGGCTACTACCGTTTGGCGGAGCGCTACCCGAACAATCCGGAGCTGAGCGACACCCCGGTCGTCGGCGCGCTGATCAACCTGTGGGAGTACCACAAGGCCTCGTTCGGCTTCCACACCCAGCTCGACGACCCGCACAAGTACCAGTCCTGGCCCTGGCAGTGGCTGCTGCTCGGCCGCCCGGTGGCGTTCCACTGGTCCGGGGACGGCGCTTGCGGCGCGCCGAGCTGCGCCTCGGAGGTGCTGCTGCTGGGCACGCCGCTGCTGTGGTGGTCGTTCCTGCCGGCGCTGGCCGCGACCGCGTGGCTCGGCCTGGCCCGGCGTGATTGGCGGGCGGGCGCGATCCTGCTCAGCGTCGCCGCCGGTCTGCTGCCGTGGTTCTGGTTCGCCCTCGACGGCCGGACGATGTTCTCCTTCTACGCCGCGCCGGCGGTGCCGTTCCTGGTGCTCGCGGTGGTCTACGTGCTCGGCGCGATCGCCACCCCGGCGCCGGTGACCGGCACGGCCACGCCACCGGACCCGCAACAGGTCCACGACCGCCGCCTGGTGGGCGGGATCATCGCGGGCGCGTACGTGTTGCTCGTGGCGCTCTGTTTCGCCTACTTCTACCCGATCTTCGTGGGCCGGGTGCTGCCGTACGCGGACTGGTCGGCGCGGATGTGGCTGGACGGCCGCTGGATCTGACGCGCGGTGCCGGGCACAGAGAAGCGCGCCCCGATCGCCTGCCACGGGGGAAGCGGGCGATTGGGGCGCGCAAGAAGAGCTTAACCACGTTCCGGCAACGGCACAACGGGTGCGGGTCGGTCAGATTTCCGACGAGTGCATCACCGGCTGAAAGGTTTACCTGGTGCAGCTGACGGCGGGTGGCCGTGCGCGACCATGACGGCCCGGCCGGGCACCCGGACCCGGACCCCGGGGGCGACTCCGACCCGGATGATCTTCCAATGTGGATCCCGCTACACTCCGCCCGGTGATCAACAAGAGACGATCGACGGCCGTCCTCATCGGACTGCTGGCGGCGGCCGCGCTGATCGGGCCGAGCCCCGCCAGGGCCGACGACGAGACCACCGAGCCCGTCGCCGAACCACCCAAGGTCGAGCTGGTCCTCGATGTCAGCGGGTCGATGCGGGCCAAAGACATCGACGGCCGCAGCCGGATCTCCGTCGCCCAGCAGGCGTTCAACGAGGTGGTCGACGCCCTGCCGGACGAGACACAGCTCGGCATCCGGGTGCTCGGCGCCACCTACCGGGGCAAGGACAAGAAGCAGGGCTGCCTGGACACCCAGCAGATCGTGCCGGTCGGGCCGGTGGACCGCACCCAGGCCAAGGCCGCCGTCGCCGGGCTGCGCCCGACCGGCTTCACCCCGGTCGGGCTGGCGCTGCGCTCCGCCGCGCAGGACCTGGGCACCGGCAGCACCGCCCGCCGGATCGTGCTGATCACCGACGGTGAGGACACCTGCGCGCCGCCCGACCCGTGCGACGTGGCCCGCGAGTTGGCCGCCCAGGGCACCCGGCTGGTGGTCGACACGCTCGGCCTGGCGCCGGACGAGAAGGTCCGCCGGCAGCTGCTCTGCATCGCCGGCGCGACCGGGGGCACGTACACCGCAGCGCAGAGCGCCGACGAGCTGACCGGCCGGATCAAGCAGCTCGTCGACCGCGCTCGGGACACGTACACGGCCGCCCCGGCGGTGGTCGGCGGCGGCACGGCGTGCGAGGGTGCGCCGCTGCTCGCCCCCGGCGTCTACAGCGACCGGGAGGCGTTCTCCGAGCACCGCTGGTACCGGGTGCCGGTGCGCCCCGGGCAGGAACTGCGCGCCTCCGTGAGCGTCGCGCTGGACCGCCCGGTCAACCCGGACTACGGAGTGCTGCTGCGCGCCACCGCGCCGGACGGCCGCGAACTGGTCCGGGGCGTCGACGCCGGCAGCGGTCGTACCGACGTGGTCTCCGCCGGGCTGCGCTGGTCGGCCGCCGAAGAGGAGGACGAGGACGGCCCGAGCGCCGAGCCCACGCCCGGCGCCGAGCAGGCCGTACGGACCGTCTGCCTGGTGGTCAGCAACTCGTTCGCGGCCAGGCCCGGCACCCGGGCCCAGCCCGGTATGCCGGTGGAGCTGACCGTCGACGTGGTGGCCGCCTCCCCCGCGCCGGACGGGCCGGATCTGGGTCGCGGCTGGGTGCTGCTGCTCCTGCTCACGCTCGCCGGACTGCTCACCGGGCTGGTCGCCGGACTGCTCACCCGCTGGTGGGTGCACACGTGGAGGACGAACTGAGCATGCGTACGCTGATCCGCGCCGCGGCGGCGACCACCGCCGCCGGCCTCGCCCTCACCCCGGCGGCGGCCCTGGCCGCGCCCAGCCCGTCACCGGGCGCGACCACCGTCACCAAGGCCGGCACCTCGTTCCTCACCGCCGCCACCGTCACCGCCGGCCAGCCGGTGCAGGTCGGCGCGTCGACCGGCGACCACCTGTACTGGTCGTTCCGGGCCGACGCCGGGCAGGTGCACAAGATCGCCGCCACCGTCACGTTCCCGAAGCCACGCAGCGGCGCGTCCACCTGGACCGTCGACGTCTTCGACGGGCTGCGCCGCCGGCAGGCGTGCACCGCGGGCGCGCAGACCCCCACCGCCGACGCGTCGGCGACGAGCGTCGCGTTGGGCTGCACGCTGCGCCGGGTACGGCCGTGGGCCGAGCCCTGGTCGGGCGACCCGCTGCCCGGCACCTACTACATCCGGCTCTCCGTGACCGACCTGCCCGAACCCGACCTCGGGCTGCCGATCGACGTGGAGATGCTCGTCGGCGCGACCGACTCCGGCGGCGCGTCCGGCGACGACGGCGAACTGGCCGCGCCGCTGGTGCCGAACACCAGGGCCGGCACCGTGCTCGGCGCCGAGCCGACGCCCGCGCCGGTGGCCGACGAGGAGACCGACCTGACCGGCTGGCTTCCCGAGGCCGGTTCGCGCTGGGTGTGGACCACTGTGGGCGGCGTGCTCGCCGCCGTGGCCGGCGTGGTCGGCTTCGGGCTCACCCGGCGACCGCGCCGCCCCTGAGGACCGCCGCCCGCCGAGACCGCGTCCGGTGGCCGCCGCGAACCCGACGCGGCGGCCACCGGACGCGCTCACGCCTGCGCGGTACGCGGACCGCGCGGCACCCAGCCGATGAACCGGTCCTGGAGCGCGGTGACCGGCACGGAGCGCAGATCCTGCGTCGCCGCGGCGAGGCAGGAGCCGAGATAGACGCTCAACGACGCCCGGTCCACCTGGTACTCGCGCAGCAGGTGATGACGTTTCGCGGCACAGGGCCAGTCGTCACCGCACGAGCCGCAGGTCCAGTCGGGGATCACCGGCACGTGCTCGCCGGTACTCCCGGAAAACTCCGCACCAGGCGTCATCGGCCGCTCCTTCCGGGGTCGGGTATGGGTGGTGATGCACCGGTTGCCTCCCCGCAAGACTCCTTCAGCGCGGCGGCACGCCCAAGCGTTACGGTACGTTCACCGCGTGTCCCAGTCATCCACCTGTCGTGCGTGATCTGCTTCCGGCCGCGGTCGCCGTGGCGGTGGCCGGCCCGGCCGACTGGGCCGGCGAGCTGCTCCCGGCCGAGCTGGCGGGCCTGAGTGAGCGCGCGGTGCCCGGCCGTCGCCGCGACTTCACCGCCGGGCGGGTCTGCGCCCGCCGGGCGCTCGGCGCGCTCGGCCTGCCCGCCACGCCGGTACCGGCCGGCGCCGACCGGGCCCCGATCTGGCCCGCCGGCGTGGTCGGCGCCATCACCCACACCCGCGACTACTGCGCCGCGGCAGCCGCCCGCGGCACCGACGTGCGCGCCGTCGGCATCGACGCCGAACGGCACCGGCCGCTCTCCCCGGGGGTACGCCGGAAGGTGTGCCGCCCCGACGAGGAGGCGGACCTGGCCCGGCTGCCGTCCGGCACGCCCTGGCCGACCGTGTTGTTCAGCGCGAAGGAGACCGTCTACAAGGTCTGGCACCCGCTCGTCGGCACGTGGCTGGGCTTCGCCGACGCGCGCGTCGTCCTCGACCCGGAGGCGGGCACGTTCCGTGCCGAGATCGCCCCGGCCCGGCTCGCCGCCGCACCGGTGCCCGATCCCCCCTCGGCGGTGACCGGCCGGTTCGCCGTGGACGAGGACCTGGTCCGCACCGCGGCCGTCCTGCCCCGTCGCTGAGGCAGGACGGCCGGGTTGTGCCCGGCCGGTACCGTCGTTGCGACTGCAAGTCCCGAAGGCGCCCCAAGGAGTACGGTGAGCCACCCTCAGCCTCCGTCCGGGTCACCGGACCCGAACCAGCAGCCGCCGGAACCGCCGACGCAGGCGTTCCCCACCGCACCGATGCCGCCGGTGCCGGACAGCCCGTACGCGCCGCCGGCCGCTCCGACCTCGGGCACGCCCTACCCGCCGCCGCCCGTCTCGGGCACGCCCTACCCGCCGCCGCCCGTCTCGGGTGCGCCGTACCCCCCGCCGGGCAGCGAGTACCAGCCGCCGGGTGGCTACCCGCCGCCGGGTGGCGCGTACCCGCCGCCCGGAGCGCCGTTCGGGCCGCCGGCGAAGAAGTCGAACAAGAACGTCTGGATCACCGTCGGCGTCATCGCGGTGATCCTGCTGCTGCTGTGTTGCGGCGGCGGGATCTTCGCCATCTACAGCGGCGTGAAGACGACCCAGGAGGCGATCGACTCGCTGCCCACCCCGGGCGTCACCTACGGCCAGCCCACAGGTGACACACCGACGGGCGTTCCCACCGGCACACCACAGCCGGGCAACACCGACGACAAGACGTTCAACATGCCGGCCGGCGACAAGCTGGTCGTGAACGACGACCGCGGCACCATCGAGATCACCGTCGGCAACTTCCAGACCAGGAACGCCGCGTGCACCGAGGTCATGCCCGGCCCCAGAAACGGCATGTTCCTGATCGCCGACGTGACCGCCGAGATCACCAAGGGCACCGGCTCCATCAACCCGTTCTACTTCACCTGGGTGGCAGCGGACGGCACCGAGGAGAGCGGCATCGGCGGCGCCTTCTCCGGTTGCGGAAAGCTGATGACCTCGGGCACCAACCTGCCCGAGGGTTCCAAGCGCAGCGGCCAGCTCATCTTCGACGTGAAGGACCAGAACGGCGTCGTCGAGTACAAGCACCGCTTCCGTTCGGCCGGGTCCTGGAAGCCCTGACCCGAGCGAAACCCCGCACGGGGCCGGTCCACAGCGGACCGGTCCCGTATCCGTTCGGGTGACGACGGCAGCCCAACGGACATTTCCATGTGCGCATGACGGCTCACGGTGGCCAGGCTCGGGGCATGGCGAACGAGACGACGATCCCCCTTCTGCCGTGCCGCTCCCTGGACGACGTGGCGCCCTTCTACCAGGCCCTCGGCTTCGAGATCACGTACCGGCAGGAGCGCCCGAACCCGTACGTGGGATCCGGTTCGTCGGCCGGGCCGAGCCACCCCAGGCCGACGACCGGGGCGGCCTGGCCCGCACGCTGGGCAACGCGGTGGTGCAGGCCGACTCGCGCGGCAATCCCGCTCAGGCCGCGCGGATCCTCGACGGCGCGCTGACCCGCCCGGAGGCCGCCGACGACCCGGCGGTCCAGGTGGAGGCGCTGGTCTACCGGGCCGGGCTGGCGCTGCAACTCGACGAGCCGGACTCCGCTCGGGAACTGGTGCGGCAGGCCCGCTCGATCCCGCTGGACGACGGCTCGCGCGACGCGCTGGCGGACACGCTGCGGCACGCCGAGGACCTGATCGCCGCCCTGCCGCCCGCATAACCGCACGGCGGGCCGCGCCCGGCCGCAGGGAGCGGTTTGCCGGCCGGGCCAGCGGGGACGCGGCGCCGACGACGACTTCTCCGCCTGACGCGTCCCGCCACACATCCGAGGTCGGTCCCGGCCCGGCGGACGTCCACTGTCCGGGTTGGTCCCTATCCTGGGGCGATGATTCTCACCGACGCCACCGGGTCGTGGGCCGGCACCAGCGGCTTCCGGCTGATGCCCGCCGATCCGCTCGCCGAGTCGACGGCCGCGCTCACGGTCGCCACCGCGGCCGGCGGGCACCTGACCACCGTGTCGTACTCGTGGGAGCATCCCGACGACGGCCCGCAGGACGGGCTGCTGGTGATCGCCGCCGGCGAGCGGCAGGGCTCGCTCGTCGCCTGGTGGGGCGACTCGTGGCACCAGCAGCCGACCCCGATGACGCTCACCGGCGCGGCGGGCGGGGCAGCGGTCGAGCTGACCGCCGAGTACGGCGGCGGCTGGGGGTGGCGGATCGTCCTCGACGCCGCCGACCCGGCCGTCCTGCGGCTGCGGATGGACAACGTGGTCCCCGCGGACCAGGCCGGGCCCGGCACACCGGCCGGGCCCTACCCGGCGATGGTCACCGACGTGCGCCGGGCCTGAGCCCGGTCAGGCGTCGAGGATCTCCCGCAGCCGGCGTGCGAACGCCTCCGGCTGCCCGGCCTGGCCCATCTCCTCGCCGAGGAACCCGCCGTGGTGGCTCGGGAAGACCGCTGGCGGTCCGCCCAGCAGCTCCGCGGTGGCCACCGACGTCCGCGCGGTGAGCGTCTCGGCCGACTCCTCGCCCACCGCGATCACCACGCGGGTCGGCGCGGCACGTAGCGCGTCGGCGTCCGGCCGGAAGGCGGTGACCGCCGCGGACCGGTCGGACAGCAGCGGGTCGTCCCGGCTGCCGTCGTCCTCGGCCGGCATCCCGAACGCGGCGGGGTCCGGCGCGGGCTGGGCGAAGTAGTCGTCGGTGAACTCGCCCCGCCACGAGATCATGGCGATGAACGCCGCCATGCCGGCGCCCCAGCCGTTCTTCTGGTACGCCTCCTGGCAGGCGGCTGTCGCCCGGCGGGCCGCCTCGGCGTCGGGGAGCAACGCGACCAGCGGCGGCTCGTGCGCCACGAGCGTGGTCACCACGTCCGGGTATGCGGCCACCAGGGCCAGGGCCGTCACCGCGCCACCGCTGCTGGCGAACATGTCGACCGGGCCCAGGCCGAGAGCGTCGACGATGTCGCGTACGTCCCGGGCCTGCACCTCGGGCAGCGAGTCGGTCCGGCCGTCCTTGCGGACGCTGCGGCCGAGCCCGCGTGGGTCGTACGTGATGACTTTGCGGTCCGGGAAGTACGACGCGAGCGTGGTGAAGCCGTCGGCGCACATCGGCTGGCCGATCATGAACAAGGGGCGGTGCCCGGCCTCGGCCGCGGTGGGAGCGTGGACGTCGTAGACCAGGTCGACCTCGGGGGTCTGGAGCGTGAGCGTCTTCATGCCTCTGTCGACCGGCGCCGGCCGCGAGAATCATCGGTCCGGTGCGAACTCGTGCCGGGACTGCTGATCCGCCACGGCACACCCGCGAAGAAGCGGGCCGTCAGGGCGTTCACCCGTACGCGCGGGAGCCGACCACGGGCTGGACCACGCCCGGATGGTCTCGTTCTGCACCGGCGCGTGCGTGCTCGCCGCCGCCGGCAAGGCCGCCGCCGTCGACCTCGCCCGCCAGGCCGCCATGAGCACCCGCAACCTGGTCCGGCACTTCACCGCCGCGACCGGCGCCACGCCGTCCCAGTGGCTCGCGACGTAGCGCATCCGGCGGGCGCAGGAGCTGCTGGAGAACACCGACGACAGCATCGGCACCGTCGGCGTGCCGCCGGACACCTACCGCCGGCCGTTCCGCCGCGACTGACCGGGTTGCCGGCGCGCCGGCCCGGGTAACCGATCCATCATGGATCGGATCAAGGGGTCGAGACAGCGTTTGTGGAACACGTACCCGGAGGCCACGACCGAGCAGTGGACGACGGCCGTCGTCGTGGCCCTGGTTCTCTCGGCGCCGGCTGGCCTGCTCTGCGTGTGGCTGGCAACGTCGCTGCTGAGCGGAACACACTGGCTGCTCCAGACGCTGGCCTTCGCCGTCGTCGGTCTCGTCATCGGCGGTGGTGCCCTCGTTCTGCTGTCGAGGCTCGCCGGGAACGGCGGACGCCGGGGGGTCTGAACGAACAGGCCCCTGCCTGCCCTTCGGGGCCCGGGCGTCCCGACGCGAGGGCTATGATCGGTTCGTGCCGCCCGAGAGGACGGTCGCCTGACACTCCACACGGGGGCGTGTGTGTTCGACGTGATCGTGGTCGGCGGTGGGCCGACCGGCATGATGCTTGCCGGTGAGCTGCGACTTCAGGGCGTCGGCGTGCTCGTGCTGGAGCGGGACGCCGAACCGCCGCCGTACGTGCGGTCGCTCGGCCTGCACGTCCGCAGCATCGAGGTGATGGACCAGCGCGGGCTGCTGGAACGGTTCCTGGAACACGGCGGCACACACCCGATCCGGGGCTTCTTCGCCGGCATCGACAAGCCCGCGCCCGCCGACCTGGACACCGCCCACCCGTACGTCCTCGGCATCCCGCAGACGCTCACCGACCGGCTGCTCGCCGACCACGCCGCCGAGGTCGGGGCCGAGATCCGGCGCGGCCGTGCGGTTGTGGGCCTGGAGCAGGACGACGAGGGCGTGACGGTCCACCTCGACGACGAGGGCACCCAGCCGTTGCGGGCGCGGTTCGCCGTCGGCTGCGACGGCGGGCGCAGCACCGTCCGCAAGCTGCTCGGCGTCGGATTCCCCGGCGAGCCATCGACAGTCGACACGCTGCTGGGCGAGATGGAGGTGACCGCCTCCCCGGACGAGATCGCCGCGATCATGACCGAGGTACGCCGCACCGAGAAGCGGTTCGGGCTCGGGCCGACCGGCAGGCCCGGCGTGTTCCGGGTGGTCGTACCGGCGGCCGACGTGACTTCGGTGCCGCCGACGCTCGACGACTTCAAAAGGCAACTGACCGCGTACGCGGGCACCGACTTCGGCGCTCACTCCCCCCGCTGGCTGTCCCGGTTCGGCGACGCGACCCGCCTGGCCGAGCGCTACCGGGTCGGACGGGTGTTCCTGGCCGGCGACGCCGCGCACGTCCACCCGCCGCTGGGCGGGCAGGGGCTCAACCTGGGCATCCAGGACGCGTTCAACCTGGGCTGGAAGCTGGCGGCGACGGTGAACGCGTGGGCGCCGGACGGCCTGCTGGACACCTACGAGTCCGAGCGGCGTCCGGTCGCCGCCGACGTGCTGACGAACACTCGCGCGCAGATGTTGCTGACCACCAACGAACCCGGACCGCACGCCGTGCGTGAGGTGCTGACGCAGCTGATGGACTTCGACGAGGTCAACCGCTTCCTGATCGAGAAGGTCACGGCGATCGGCGTCCGATACGACCTCGGCGAGGGACACGCCCTGCTCGGGCGGCGGCTGCGCGACGTACCGCTGCGGGAGGGGCGCCTGTACGAGCTGATGCGTACCGGCAGTGGGGTGTTGCTGGACGGGACCGGGAAGCTGTCGGTGGACGGCTGGGCCGACCGGGTCCAGCTCGTCGCCGGCACTGCCGACGAGCTGGACGTGCCGGCGGTGCTGTTGCGGCCGGACGGGCACGTGGCCTGGGTGGGTGCGGATCAGCAGACGCTGGAAGCCGCGCTGACCAGGTGGTTCAGTAGCGCGACGACGTGAGCTGCCGCCGATCGCCCGAGGGTGTTCAGGATCCGGCCGTCTGGAAGCTGCGGAGCGCGGCTCCGGCGAGCCGAGTCGCGGCCCGGTACCACCGCGAAACGGTGGCTGCCGCCGTCCTGGCCCGGTGACGCGACGGTGGGGCACCGGCCGATGAACGTCCGCAGTTCCGCCGTCGCACCTCGGGCCGTCGTCGGCGTACGTCCTGAGCACTTCGCTTGCCACCCACGGGTAACCGGAGCTTTCGGCGGAGCTGACGGTGGCGGCGGCCATCGCCGTCCGGTTCGTCGCCGAGACACCGCAGCGGACCCGGGCCGAGTTGGAGCACCGCAACCTGGACCGGCACGGTCCGGACGGGGGGTCGGTTCGTGACGGTGTCGGCCACGACGAGGGCTGGCCGCTTTACCTGGACCGCTACGCCGGCCGGTTCACCGAGGCGGGATATTGCGGAGGTTGCGGCGGCCCTCAGCGTCTCTCGATCGAGTCAGAGGTTGACCGCGCACGACGTCCTCATCCGGGCAGTGAGCGGGCCGACACCTGCCGGGGTGTAGGCGGGCGGGGTGCCGGGTACCTCGCCCGTTACCCCTTACCCCTGCGCAGGAGGACCCCATGACCGTCGTACTCGCCGTTGTCTGCAGCGACGGGGTGGTGATCGGCGCGGACTCCCAGATCACCGAGAGCGACCGTGGCCTGAGCTTTCCCGCCCAGAAGCTGCACCCGCTGGGCGACTGCGCGGCCTGGGGCGGCAGCGGCGCGCGAGGCGTACTCAACGACCTGCGCCCTCTCCTCCAGGACTCGGCCACCGCCATCCTCGAAGCACCCGACATCGGCGACGAGTTGCAGGAGCGCGTCCTGCCCATCTTCAAGAAGCACTACAAGAACTACATCCCCGACGTACCGGGCGAGGGCAGCGGCGGCGGGGTGTCGGCGTACCTGCTCGCGGCCGGCTTCAGCCAGGGGAACCCGTGGATCGTGGAGATCAACCCCAACGGGCTCATCGGCCGCTATGAGGACGTTGGCTTCCACGCCATCGGCTCCGGCGCGCCCATGGCCCAGCAGGCCGGCGCACTGCTGTCCCACTTCCGGATGACGACGCGCCCCGTCGAGTACGGCGTGGTGGGCGTGGTACGGGTGCTGGAGGCCCTGGAGAAGACCTCGCCGTCGGTCGGCGGCCCGTTCAGCGTCGCGTGCATCCGCGAGGAGGGCGCCCACCACCTCGACGAGAAGGAGATCACCAAGGCGATGAAGGACGCCCAGCGCTGGTGCGACCTCGAACAGGAAGCGCTCGACCGGCTGTTCGACTGACGCCAGCAGCGGATTGATTGGCCCGGCCCACACCGACACCGCCAGCGGCGCCGCAACCGCCGACGACCGTCAAGACAGCCTTGACACCAGACCGAACGCTTACGCCGGGCTGCGGCGTTGGGCGCACATGCTCGGCTTCGGCGGCCATTTCCTCACCAAAGCCCGCCGCTACTCAGTCACCTTCGGCCTGCTCCGCGACACCCGCGCCACCTACCGCCGCACCGAAGACGACGATCCCGCCGACACCGTCACCGTCGGCACCCTCACCTACATCGGGGCCGGCTGGCTCACCGACGGAGACGCACTCCTGGCCAACACCGCCGCCAGGCAGCGACGAGCAAGCAGACGGATCGGCCGCGAAGAACTCGCCCACAAAGCCTGGCTCACCGGGCCGCCGCACGAGCCATGACCTCACCCCGCGCTGGTACTCACCCGCCGAGGTCGCCGTCCTACTCGGCTTCGGCATCTCCAAGGTCAAGATGAAGATCGCCACCGGCGAGCTGCGCTCCATCAAGGACGGCAAGTACCGCCGCATCCTCCCCGAATGGGTCGACGACTACATCCGCGAACAGGTCGAACGCCAGGAGGCCGCCTGATGCCCGGACGCGCCCGAGCCAACGGCGAAGGCTCCATCTTCCCGTACCGCAACGGCTTCGCCGCCTACGTCTGGGTCACCAAACCGGACGGCAAACGCACCCGCAAGTACATCTACGGCAGGACCCGCGAGGCCGTCCACGACAAGTAGATCAAACTGCACCAGCAGGCGAAGGCTGGGCCGGTCGTCACCCGCCTGCCCACCCTCGCCGGCTACCTCGACTCGTGGCTCCGTGACGTCGTCGAGCCGAACCTGGCCCCCGCCACGGCGGCCAACTACGACATGTTCGTCCGCCTCTACATCGCCCCAGAGCTGGGTTCCCGACGGGTGGACAAGCTGACCGTGCGGGACGTGCAGACCTGGCTCAACCAGCTCCGGTCCGCCTGTCAGTGCTGCCTACAGGGCAAGGACGCCGCCCGGCCGGAGGGCAAGCGGAAGTGCTGTGCCGTTGGCCGCTGCTGTCAACGGGCCGTGTCCGAACGCACCGCCCGCGATGCCTGGACAACCCTGCGCGCCGCGCTGAACAACGCAGTCCGCGACGAGCTGCTGACCCGCAACCCAGCGGCGTTGCTCCGGGGCGCCAAGCCTCGCCCGCACAAGGCCAGGCCGTGGTCCGTCGACGAGGTTCGCCAATTCCTGGAGTCGGCCCGTGCTGACGGCGACCCGCTCTACGCCGCGTACGTGCTGATCCTGGTCCTCGGGCTGCGCCGGGGTGAAGTTCTGGGCCTGCGGTGGGAGGACGTTGACCTGACCGTCAACGAGTTGTCGGTGGCCTACCAGCTCCAGCGCATCCGCCGGCAGCTCCTGCATCGGGAGACCAAGACCGAGTCGTCGGAGGCGACCCTGCCTCTGCCGGCCACCTGCGCCACTGCCCTGCGCTCCCGTGGGGAAGATCAAAAGCGGCATCAGAAACACGCCGGCCGGGCCTGGCAGGACAACGGCCTGGTCTTCACCACCCGGCTCGGTACGCCGATCGAGCCGAGGAACTTCCATCGGGAGTTCAAGACCCGCTGCCGCAAGGCCGGCGTACGGGAGATCTCGGTGCACACCACCCGACGGACCTGCGCTTCCCTGCTGGTGGCGCTCGACGTCCACCCCCGGGTGACCATGCAGATCCTGCGTCACAGCCAGATCGCCGTGACCATGTACATCTACAGCGAAGCCACCTCGGAGGCGACCCAAGCCGCCTTGAAGCGACTTGGTGGGCGGCTCGATCCCTGTCCGTAGTCAGCCGACCGAAGCCAGCAAATCCTCAGCCAAAGCAGAAGCGGCGGCCGAAACGACGGGGGGATCTCCGATACCTTCCTCAGCCCTTCCCGCCATTACCGATCCGAGGGCATCGGGGCCTGCCGCGAATAGGTTCGCAACAAATCCCATGGCTTGGTCAGTAACTTGTCCAGCTAGATCATCAGCCCGCAGCTCCCGTAGCTTGGCAGCAAGCTGCTCGGTTGGCACGGCTACGAGCAGACGATAGATGTCGTGCGCGTCCTTGTCCACAAGGCGCCTGGGCGTTTCCTGCCGCTCGCCGATCTTGTGCAACTTGGCCACGAGCAAAGCGGCAGGGCCTGCAACATTGGCCGTATAGACCCGGTTGTCCCCCGGAGCGAGCGCATGTATTTCAACCGCATCATGGTCGACGACCGCGGCCTCCAATCCGACCGCTCTCCTCGCAGCACTTTTGGAGTGAGGTGGGATATTCGCTGCGCGGCGACTTGATCCACCAGCAAGCGCTTCCGGAACCATCAGGTCAACGGGAATGCCTTTGGGATTCAGCCACGCTCCAGGCTGGTGCGCTTGAACATCGAGATGAAAGCCGGCAGCGCGCATGGCCTCCTCCAGCAACGGCTCCTGCGGGAGCGCACGTGCGTCGAGCGCAAGGTCACAATCCTTGGTCGCCTCCGCTAAGGCGATGGGCGCGGCCCCCGTGTGCAGATATATGGCTTGCGCTCCCACTACGACCACAGCGTCGGCATGCTCGCGGAGGGCTTCCAGTGCATCCAGTAACGCGCTACGTGCGGCTACCAGTAGGTCAGCGTCGCCAAGCCCGCTCATGCTTCTCCATCCAATCAAGGAGTTCTTGTCCCTCAGCAGGAGTCCGCCCAGGACCTGTTAGTAGATCGACAGCAGCTTGGCTCGGAGCCACATAAAGTAGACCGTCATCCTGCACCAGTCGATCGAATACGACGTCATATTTTCCTTGAGCGACAAGTACGTTTGCGCCGGTATCAACGGCGCGCAGCCTGAGCTTTTCGGCGGCTTGGTCTACGTCGTCTACATAAACCATCGCTAGTTTGGCAGGAGCATACGGCGCTAAGCGATGGGCCGCCAGAGAACCAGTCAATGCGTAGCGCAATCCTTGGGCTCCCCGCAGGCTTTCCTGCAACGCCGGCAGACCTCGCGGACTCAAGTAAGAGTTGACAGTGTTGCTGCGCTGAAAACCGTAATCCTCGCTCCATCGCTCTAGGATTCGACGCCACTCGACGTCCACTATCGGGCCGCGTCGATCACGTCTAACAAGCGCTTCACGCTCAAGGAACTCAACCACTCGGTACGTCGCACCTGTCGACGCCCCAGACAGGCGTATCAAGTCCGGAACGGTCATGGGCTCAGCGATATCGACCAAGGCACGCACAACACGGGCTGCTGGAGACCCCTGCAATGTTCCGCGCGGCCTGCCTGGCCCCCGCCAGGGATCTCGATCAGCGCCCCTGTCACGCAGGTACATCGCTGGACGTTCAAGCAAGATGTGCATGTTCCCAGTAGCGTCAACGTAGGAAACCCTGCGTTCTTCTAGCCATGCGCGAGCGGAAGACCCGATGTATCGCGCGGCGAGCATAGGCGCCGGACGATCGACGTGAGGAAGGCTGTAGGAGCGAAGTTGGTCAAGGGCCGCAGCAAGATCAC
Organism: Micromonospora marina; assembly: GCF_900091565.1. GTDB lineage: Bacteria > Actinomycetota > Actinomycetes > Mycobacteriales > Micromonosporaceae > Micromonospora > Micromonospora marina. Next base: position 52,804 of record NZ_FMCV01000023.1, read on the forward strand.
TCGTGACGACTGAGCGCTTTGCCTCAATGAAGAAGACCGCTTGCGTCCCATCAGGAGCGGTTAACTCGGCTACACCGTCGATCCGGCGGTCCACCTCCTGGCCAGCAAGGCGGATCGACCACCCAGGCGGCAGGCGATCCTCCACGAGTGCCAGGGCGCGGCGGAGGACATCGGCCTCGCGCTCCGGCGGCGCATCAAGGGAAGCTTTGCGTGAGGATCGCACGCCTCACCCCCATCGCTGGGTTCGGGTAATTAGCTAGTTCCGTTCCGAACGGAAACATCTTATATCCAGAAACCGTCAAGGTCGACCATCTCGCCGAAACCCGGCGCGCTGCCTCCTGACCAGGCGTGATCCAGACGGAAGACGCGACTCCCACCTGGAGAGAGTCGCGGCTGAGCGCACACCTCGCAGCCGCCTCCGGCCACCTCATCCTGGCGGGCCCAGCTCGCATGACTGCTGCACTTCACTGCTGTACAAGATCGAAAAAGGCCGCCTCCCACCACGGGAAACGGCCCTTGAACTGGGTGGAGCTGAGGGGATTTGAACCCCTGACCCCCTCGATGCGAACGAGGTGCGCTACCGGTCTGCGCCACAGCCCCTCCGCCGGCGAACCGGCGTCGGTCCCACCCAGCTTTCACCGGGTGGGCCGGCGACAAGGCTAACAGGTCGCGCCCCCACGACGCGAACCGCCCCACCGCGCACATAGATCTTGGAAGAAGGCGGCCCCCAGAGGGGCCCATTTCCTCCAAGATCGCCCGCCGCGGGCGACGCGAACCGCGTGAGTGGAACGTCGCGGGTGTCATGGAGGGCCGGAGACACCCACGGCGTTCCACTCGCTGGGAGATCACACGCGAACGAAGGCCGCGCCGACGAGGCGGGCAAGGCGGTCAGGCGCCTCGGCCGGACTGGTAGGGGCGCCCGCGCAGGCCGCCCGCCCGCCGGTAGGACACCGAGCCGCCGCTCGCCGCCGGTGGCAGGTCCGCGGGACGGTCCAGCCCCATCGCCGTACGCCGGACCGCCTCGCGCTGCGCGGCCAGCCGGCGCTGCGCCTCCCGCCGGGCGGCCGCGCGCCGGGCCTGCTCGCGGCGCACCTCGGCCTGGCGGGCGGCCAGCCAGGTTGCCTCGCGGGCGTCCGCGCGCCGCCGCCGGCGCTCGGCCAGGGCGCGCTGCCGCAGGTGTACGACGTACGCCACGAGCAGCGTGCCGGTGACCGAGACGCTGATCCAGAACCCGGGGCCGACGAGCACCACACCGCCCAGCTCGACCACGTTGAGCAACAGCAGCGCGGCCAGCACCCGGCGCCGGCGGTAGATCGCCGGGGTGTGCCGCCGCCGGGGCGGGTGCCGTCGGCGGGACTGGGCCGGCACCGCGGAGACGGGCCGGAGCCGACCGGAGCGGCGACGCAGCGGCGGGGCCGATACCGGGCGGGCGAGACTACCCGTGTCGGAGTCTTCACTGAGCGTCACAACGAGGGAGCGCGGCGGGTGCAGCGGTCGCCGTCCGGGCACGGTGCGCCGTCGACGCTGGCGCTGGAGCACCCGCGCCGTCGACTGCGCCCGCTCCGCCACCAGCCGCTCGGTGGCGTCGTACCGGCGGACCAGCGCCGGAGCGAGGGCGAGCAGACCGGCGGCGGCGAGGACGGCGAGGAGCACCGACGTGGGCACCCTCACCCCTCCCGTCACCGATGTTCTCCGGCGAGCGCCACACCGCCGCAACTTCTTCCGTCGACCGTCGTTTACGGCGCACTTCGTGCGGGCGGGCAGCGCTTGCCGCAGCTTGCAGTTACTTGAGGTTACGGGCCGCCGACCCGGTTCACAGTGCGCCGCGCCGGGCGCTCGCCTCAGCGGCGGTTGTCACGTACGCGGTGCCACCGCGCCAGCAAGCCGCCCTCGGCTACGACTTCCTCGCCCGTCATCGCGTATCCGATATGGTCGCGCCACGCGCCGTCGATGTGCATGTAGCGCACGTGATAGGCCTCCTCGCGGAAGCCGAGCTTCTCCACCACCCGCCGGGACGGCATGTTCTCCGGCCGGATGTTCACCTCGATCCGGTGCAGGCCGCCCGGCCCGAACGCGTGATCCACGGCGAGCGCCACAGCGGTCGGGATCACGCCACGGCCGGCCATCCGGGAGTCCACCCAGTAGCCCACGTACCCGGAGCAGAACGCCCGCCGCACGATGCTGCCGATGTTGACGTGACCGACCAGCCGCTCCCGCCCGGTCTCGCGCAGGCAGACCGCGAACGGCATGCCCTCACCGGTACGCGCGGACCTGCGCTGGTCGGCGTGCACCAGGCGGAACGCGGCGGGCGAGTTCGTCTCGTACCAGCCACCGGGCACATGGGACTCCCACGGCGCCAGCCACTCCCGGTTCGCGCGCCGGATCTCCGACCAGGCGGCGGCGTCCGAACGCCGGTACGGCCGCAGCACCACCGGACCGTCCACCAGCACCGCCGGCCACCCCGGCACCCGCCGGAACCTCACCGAGCTTGCCTTCCGCTCGCGACTGCGGGGCTCGCAAGCTCACTCCTCGCGCTCACCGAGCTTGCCTTCCGCTCGCGACTGCGGGGCTCGCAAGCTCACTCCTCGCGCTCACCGGCGCCGGTCCAGCAACAACACATCCACTGTCGATCCGGCGGCGGCCGTGGTGACCCGCTCGCCGAGCACCAGCAGGCCGTTCGCCTCGGCCAGGCCGGAGAGCGTGTACGGGCCACCGGCCAGCGGCTGCACCGTGTACCCGCCGCCACGCCGCTCGGCCACGTGCGCGGGCCGGAACTCGCGCAGCCCCACCGGGGACGAGACCGTCTCCAGCAGGTGCGCGCGGACGCTCGGCCGGAACACCGGCTCGGCGCCGGCCAGCAGCTGGATGGCCGGGCGGGCCAGCACCTCGAAGCCGATCAGCGCCGCGCCGGGCTCACCGGGAAGACACACCACCGGCACCTCCTCGGCGCCGACCGTACCGAACCCGAGAGCCGTTCCGGGATAGAGGGCCACCTCTGTGAAGGCGACCGGCCCGGCCCGGCCGCCGTCGCGGCGGGACAGGATGCGGCGGACCATGTCACCGGGGCCGGTGCCGGTGCCGCCGGTGGTGATGATCAGGTCGGCGCGCAACGTCTGGTCGTCCAGCAGACCGCGCAGCGCCTCCGGGTCGTCGTCGCAGATCCCCACCCGGTACGCGAGCGCGCCCGCCTCCGCCGCCGCCGCGGTCAGCGCGTGCGAGTTGGTGTCCACCACCTGGCCGGGCTGGCTGCCCCGGCCCACGTCCACCAGTTCGTCGCCGGTGGCCACGACGACCACGCGCGGGCTGGGCCGCACCACGACGTGCCCGATGCCGGTGGCGGCGAACACCGCGACCAGGGCCGGTGACACGTACGCCCCGGCGCGGGCGAGCAGCGTGCCGGCGACCAGTTCCTCCCCGGCGCGGCGCAGGCCGTACCCCCGTTTGGGGGCCCGGAAGATCTCGACGGCAGCCATGCCCTGGTCGGTCCACTCCACCGGGACGACCACGTCCGCGCCGATCGGCAGCGGCGCGCCCGCCGCCACCGAGAAGCACGAGCCGGGGGTGAGTCGCACCGGCCGCCAGCTCGCCGCGCCCAGGTCACCCACCACGTTCAGGCGGATGGTGCGGCCGCCGGGCATACCGGAGGGGGCCGGGACGTAGCCCGGCCCCCGACTCCCACCGGAGATGTCCTCCCAGCGCGCGGCGTACCCGTCCACCGCCGCCTGGTGGAAGGCGGGGTACGAGTGCGGGGCGACCACGTCCTCGGCGAGCACGTTGCCGTACGCCTGGGTCAGGTCGAGGTCGAGTGGAGGCAGCGCGCGTAACCTGCGCAGCACACTGCCCAGGTAGTCGGCGAGCGGCGTCAACTCGTTCGCGGCCGCCTCGGCGTCGGCCGTCGCGGTCATGTATCGGCACCGCCGGACGCGTCGCGGATGCCGTTGCGGACGGCGGCGGTGACCGTCTCGTCGCCGTTGTTGACGAACTCGGTCAGCCACTTGCGGAACTCGGCACCCAGGTCGTCGCGCTCGGCGGCGATCTGCACCACTGTCTGGAGGTAGCCGAGCGGCATGCCGGTGTCGTAGCGGGTGCCCCGGTAGACGATGGCGTGCACCGGCACCCCCTCGGTACGCAGCAGCTCCATCGCGTCGGTCAGCTGGATCTCTCCGCCGCTGCCCGGCTCGGTACGCCGGATCGCGTCGAAGATCCGCCCGGGGAGCACGTACCGGCCGAGGACGGCGAGGTTGCTGGGCGCGTCCTCGGGGCTGGGCTTCTCCACCATGCCGGTGACCTTGACGACCTCGGCGACGTCGGAGTACTCCGACTCGGCGGGCTCGACGGACGCGATGCCGTACCGGCTGGTCTCCGCCGGATCGACCTCGAAGAACGCGAGCACCACGCCGCCGGTGCGGGCCTGGAGTTCCAGCATGGCCGGCAGCAGCGGCTCGGACGGCTTGACGAACTCGTCACCGAGCAGCACCGCGAAGGGCGCGTCGCCGACGTGCGACTCGGCGTACCCGACGGCGTGGCCGAGGCCGAGCTGTTCCGGCTGGCGGACCGTGTAGATGGCGGCCAGTTCCTCGGTGCGCTTGACCTCGGCCAGCAGCTCCGGCTTCTTGGCGAGCCGTTCCTCCAGGTCCGACCGGCGGTCGAAGTGGTCCACCATCGAGGTTTTCCCGCGACCGGTGATCAGCAGGATGTCGTCGATGCCGGCCTGCGCGGCCTCCTCGACGATGTACTGCAACACCGGCCGGTCGACGACCGGCAGCAGTTCCTTGGGAATCGCCTTGGTGGCCGGCAGGAACCGGGTGGCCAGGCCGGCGGCCGGGATCACGGCCTTGACCGCGCGGGGGCGGCCGGGGGCCGCTGAGGGGTTCGCTGAGTGCTCCGACATGTCGCGAGACTATCGGCCACGGCTCTGCCGCGGCGGGTGAGGACCGGAAGACGCGCCGCCCTGGGCGGTGCCCGCCGGGTCCGCCGCGCCGGCCCGGGGCAGCCCGTCCGGCGGGCCGGCACCGGCGGCCACCACCGGGATCTCCCGGGTGGGCACCGGATCGGGCGCCGGGGCCAGCCGGTAGCCGTCGCGTCCGGCGGCCTTCGCCGCGTACAACGCGTCGTCGGCGGCGTCGAGCACCTGCTGGCCGCCGGCCGCGTGGTCCGGGTAGACGGCGATGCCGATGGAGACGGTCACCGGCACCCACACCGGCTCGTCGCCGCTCCCCTCGACCGCGACCGGCTGGTCGCGTACCACCGCGCCGAGCCGCTCGGCGACGATCGTGGCACCCCGGGCGTCGGTCTCCGGCAGCAGCACCACGAACTCCTCGCCGCCCTGCCGGAACGCCAGGTCCACCTCGCGGATCACGCCGCGTACCCGGCGGGCGAACTCGACCAGCACGGCGTCCCCGGCGGCGTGTCCCCAGGTGTCGTTGACGTTCTTGAACCGGTCCAGGTCGAGCGCGAGGACGCTGAGCATCCGGCCGAACCGGTTCGCCCGCTCCACCTCGCGGCGGATCGACTCGCGCAGGTAGCGGTAGTTCCACAGCCCGGTGAGCGGGTCGGTGAGGGAGAGCCGCTGCGCCTCCTCGTGCACCCGGACGTTCTCCACCGCGACCGCCGCGTGCCCGGCGAACGTCCGCAGCGTCACCACGTCGTCGTCGTGGAACTCGTGCCCGCCGACCCGGTCGTAGAGCACGAGCACGCCGAGCGCCGCACAGTCCGAGCCGGACGGGTCGCCGTCGGCGGGCGGGTGGCCGGGCCGGTCCGGGCCGCGCGGCTCGGCGCCGCCGGGGGTGGCGAACGGCACCGCCACGTACGTCTCGCAGGTAGGCTCCCCGGTCGGCGCGTCCGGCGGCGCCCACCGTCCGCGCAGCGGTTCGCCGGTGGCGGCCACCGCGCCGAGCACCCCGGCGCCGACCGGCACCCGCAGCGTCGCCGGGTCGGCCGGGTCGGGCGTCGGCCAGCGTCCGGTCAGCCCCTCCACGCACCGGCCGACGAGTACGCCGTCGCCGTCGACCAGCAGCACCGCGCCGGCCTGGGCGCCGGTCGCGGCGATCGCGCTGTCCAGGATCACCCGCAGGATGCGTTGCAGGTCGTGCGTGCTGGCGAGCGTGTCGCCGAGCACGGCGAGATGGTTGCGGAGCTGGTCGCGGCTGCTGGTCAGCGCCGTCACGTAGGTGCCGGTCTCCCGGGTCATCCGGTTGAACGCGCTCGCCAGCCGCCCTACCTCGTCGCGGCTGCGCACCGGCACCCGGGCGCTCAGGTCGCCGCGCGCCACCCGGTCCACCGCGCCGGCCAGCTCACCGAGCGGCCGGGTGGTCACCCGGGCCAGTCGCCAGGCGGCGAGCACCGCGAGCAGGGCGGCGAGCGCCACGGCGGCGATCAGCGCCCCGTACAGGCCCGGCGCACGCTCCCCCGGCACCGACAGCACCAGCGGCAGCGGCTGACCGGGAGACGGACCGACGCGGCGCACGTACCGGCCGTCGCCGGTCCCGGTCACCCGGTTCCCGTCCGCCTTGCCGGCGGCGGCCAGCACCGCTGCGCGTACCCCCTGCTCCTCGGTCGTGTGGGTGATGCCGCCGGGGTCGTCGAGGAGGGTGACCCCGACGCCGGTCACGGCGGCGAGCCGCGCCACGAAGGCCCGGTCGACGGGCTGGGCGGCGGCGACCGCGCCCAGGTCGGTGCCGGCCGGGTCGCGGAGCCCGACCCGGGCGGAGAGCGCTCCGGCTCCGGTGGCGGGCGAGCCGGCGCAGTCCTGCCAGCGCCCGGCCGGCCCGCCGGCCGTGGCGTAGGTGGTGCGGCCGGCGGCGTCGGCCATCCGCACGGCGGCGGCCAGGCCCCGGGCGACCACCTGGTCGGCCGCACGAGACCGGGCGGCCGGGTCGCCGACCAGCGCGACCGCGTCGGCCGCCGCGCGGAGTTGCTGGCAGAGCGCGTCGATCGAGGTACGGACACCGGCCGCGGCCAGGCCCAGGCGCTCGGTGGCGCGGCTGTGGTCGACGGCGCTGAGCGTGACCCCGACGAAGAACGCGCCGAGCAGGACGGGGCCGAGGACCACCGCGAGGAAAGCCGCCGTCAACCGCCCGCGTAGCGTCAATCTTCCCCCCGGAAGTTCCGCTCCCTTGGTGCGATGCTGACACAGAGCGACCATTAGGCAAGCGTTGCGTCAGGAGTGTTGCGTGCCGGAATTTTCGGATGAAGCGCACGATGCGAAGCGGGAGATGCGCATCGCGCTACTCGCCGCGCGCCGGTCGCTGTCCGCGGCCGACCGCGCGGTGGCTGCGGCCGCCGTCCAGGCCGAGCTGGTGACGTTGGTACGCCGGCTGCGGCCGGCCAGGATGAGCGCGTACGTCCCGGTCGCCTCGGAGCCCGGCGGGGACGACCTGCCGGACGTGCTGCGCGCCGCGCTGCCGCCCGACGCCGAGCTGCTGCTGCCGGTGCTCCGCGAGGACCTGGACCTGGACTGGGCCCCGTACACCGGCCCGGAGTCGCTGCGCGCCGCCGGCCGGGGCCTGCGCGAGCCGACCGCCTCGCCCCGGGGGCGTTCCGCCGTGGCCGGAGCCGGCCTGGTCGTGGTGCCGGCGGTCGCGGTCGACCGCCGGGGCGTCCGGCTGGGCCGGGGCGGCGGCTCGTACGACCGCGCGCTGGCCCGGGTGCCCGCGACGGTGCCGACCGTGGCGCTGCTGCACGACGGCGAGCTGGTGGAGGCGGTGCCCGCCCTGCCGCACGACCGCCCGGTGCACTGTGTGATCACTCCAGCCGACGGGCTCGTGGCGGTCCCGGGTGTGGGCCCGGGCGCTTCCGCTGGACGAACCCGGGGGTCATGACGCACCATTGGCACTCGAAGACCACGAGTGCCAGAAGGCCGTGCCGAAGATCCGGAGGAGAACGTGCCCACGTACCAGTACGCCTGCACCGCGTGCGGCCACCAGCTCGAGGCGGTGCAGTCCTTCTCGGACGAGCCGCTGACCGAGTGCCCGGCGTGTGAGGGGCGGCTGCGCAAGCTCTTCAACTCGGTGGGCATCGTGTTCAAGGGCTCCGGCTTCTACCGCACGGACTCCCGTTCGTCCGGCTCCGACAACGGCACCTCGACCACGAGCAAGCCGGCCAAGTCCGAGTCGTCGTCCTCGTCGTCGGACTCCTCGTCGTCGTCCTCCTCGTCCGGTTCGTCCTCGTCGTCCGGCTCGGGGTCGGGGTCGACGGCGAGCAAGGCACCGGCGGCGTCCAGCTCGTCCTGACCCGCTGTCGCACGCGACACGTGGCCGTTCCCGCTCGGGGGCGGCCACGTTCCCGTTAGCGGCGGATGCTCGCCACCTCGGCGAGGTTGCTGCATCCGCCGGTCCGGAAGCAGCAAGTCCCCCGAGCTGGCGGTCCCGGCCGCACCGGGCCTCCGCGCCGGTGACGGCGGGCCCGCCCGAAGGCGTGGTTTTCCACAGGCCGGCGGGTTATCCACAGGCGCGGGCGGTGGGGCGGCGCGCACCGGGAGTCCGGGCCTAGCCTGCGGTCGGACGACAGGCGGCGGGAGGCAGCGGTGACGGATGGCGAGGGGACGTTGCGTCCGGTCCGCTGGCGCGGGTTGCCCCGGCGCCGGACGCTGCTGCGGGTGACGCTCGTCGCGGTGCTGCTGGGGTTGGCCGCGGCGGTGCTCCAGACGCCGCCGTCCTGCCCACCGCCCCGCGTCCCGCCGGCCGCCTCGGCGACGGCGTCGCCGTCCGGCGGCATCCGCGCGCTGCCGGCCGGTGCGGTGGGCGTACCGATCCGGCTGGCCGAGCCGGCGGCCCTCGCGGTGCTGCGCCCGGGCGCCCGCGTCGACCTGCTCGTCGTCCCGGCCGGCGGCTCGCCCGACCCGACGCTGCTGGCGCCCCGCGCGCTGGTGCTCGACGTGGTCGGCACCACCGGGGCTGTCGACGGCTCCTCGGCGCTCTACCTGGCGCTGCCGCCGGAGCAGGCCCGGCGGGCGGTCGGACTACCGGAGGGCAGTCGCTTCGCCGTGGTCGTCCGCGGCTGACCCGAACCGGTCCGCCCTGGTGCCGTGCGGTCGGCCTCGGCCCGGCGCTGATCAGCCCCAGTGCGGGGGGCGTTCGGCGAGCAGCCAGTCGTCGCTGCCGCCGGGGCGCTCGCCCCAGCCGCGGTCGGTGTCGTCGCTTGTCTGCTCGGGCAGCACCACGAAGTCGTCGCTGAGGTCGACCACGCGGTCGTCGTCGTCGCGCGGTGTCCGGATGGCGGGGTCGGTCACGAGCAGCAACGATACCGCCGGACGGGCCGCCCGCTCGATCCCGCACACCGGCCGGGTCGTGTCGAGCCCGGCCGTACCGGGCCAAAGCTGCGGAATTCCATCACCGAGCGCGACGGGCCGCAGCGGCGGTGATCGACGCGTCGGGCGGCCGACCGGCCGGGGCGTTGGTAGCGTCGGACGGCGTGACGACGCCGAGCGGTGGCAGCCCCGACGACGAGACCTGGCGACGCCCGCAGCAACCGGCCACGGCCGGGGAGAACGCCTCCGGGGCGGTCCCCCCGGAAGCGGACGGCCCGAGCGGTCCTGGATCTCGGCCGGGCGGTGCCGGCGGAGATCATGACCCGGACCGCACCGGCGTTCCGGCCGGGACCACCGGGCAGCCCGATCCGGGCACCCCCGCGGCGGACCCGACCGCAGCCGGGAGGATCCACACCGCCGGAACCGACGCCGGAGACGCGGACACGCCGGAGGCCGCCGGGAACGCCAGCCCGTGGTCACGCGAGGCGGCCACCGACAGCCCGTGGGCCCGGTCCGAGGCGGCGGGCGGCTGGACGGTCGCCGGTGGCGCGTGGCCGGGCCCGCCCGGTGGCGGCACCCCTGCCTCGGGGTACGCGGGACCGCCGCCGAGCACGCCCCCACCGCCCGGGTGGCGGCCACCGGTACACGTGCAGCCGTCACCGCCCCGCCGGCTCCCGCCGCAGGACATGGCCGCGATGGACCAGGCGGAGCAGCGCGCGCAGCGGCTCACCTACGGCATCGGGGCCGCCGTCGCCGTGGTGCTGGTGCTGCTCACCTGTCTGCTGTGCTCGCGGGTGCTGTTCTGAGTCAGACGACGCCGTCCCAGACCATCTTGGCGCCGCTGTCCCCGGTCCAGTAGACGTACACGAGCGCGAAGACCGCGAGCACGGCCACCACGACGGTGAGCACCACCGGGAGCCAGCGAGGCAGGTTCCGGCCCGCGACGAAGCGGCTCGTCGACAGCACGAGCAGCAGCGCGGCGACGCCGAGCCCGAGCGCGAACCAGAACAGCATGTCGCCGTACTCGGCGTGCTCACTGATCTGCTGGAGCCGGTCCGGCGGGTAGCCCTTCGCGCGCAGGGCCTCCTCCAGTTCCTCGCCGGACTCGGTCGCCACCCAGGCGACGATCGGGGTGACGACGGCGAGCGCCGCGACCGCCCAGTCGAGGCGGTGCCGCCAGCGGGGCAGCACCCCGTACCCGACGGCGAGCAGTGCCAGCAGCGGCACCAGCACCACCGCCGCGTGGATGACCAGCACGTGGGCCGGCAGACCGTTGATTTCCCTGAACACCGACACCTCCGGCGAGTGGGTGGTTTGGCGCGCTCAGCGTACGGCGTGCCGCCGTCTTCCTCGATACACGCGGGCGCGGCGGAACCCGTTCACCTGTGGCCCCGGCCACGGGTGAACGACGCTCGCTTGTCGGCCCGACTGCCCCGTGCTGTCATGGATCCATGTCCACAGGCGAGGATCTGCTCCGGTCGAGGGGTCTACGGGTCACCCGGCCTCGCCTCGCCGTCCTGGACGTGCTCTCCGCCGGCGGCCACCTGGAGGTCGACGAGATCACCCGCCGGGTCCGCCAGCGCATCGACTCGGTCTCCACCCAGGCCGTCTACGACGTGCTCGGGGCCCTGTCCCGGGCCGGCCTGTCCCGCCGGATCGAGCCGGCCGGCAGTCCGGCGCGGTACGAGGCCCGGGTCGGCGACAATCACCACCACGTGGTGTGCCGGGGCTGCGGGCAGATCGCCGACGTGGACTGCGCGGTCGGCAGCGCCCCCTGCCTGGACCCGAACGTGGCGCACGGCTTCGAGCTGGACGAGGCGGAAGTGACCTTCTGGGGTCTCTGCCCGGCCTGCCAGTCCCGCCGCTCCGCCGACGACTGACAGTCGCGCCGAGGACGGCCGCCGCCTGGCCGCCGCACCGAGGACGGCGGACGGCGGCGCGTGGCACTCTTGATCGGTGGACACCGAAGACCTCGGCCTCTTCGGTCCGGGATCGGTCACGTGGAAGGTGCACGAGGAACCGATCCTGATCGTCGCCGGCCTGCGCTCGCTCTATCTCCAGGCGCTGCACCCCCGCACGATGGCCGGCGTCGCCCAGAACAGCAACTACCGCACCGACGCCTGGGGGCGGCTGGTCCGCACGGCGACGTACGTGGGGACGACGATCTACGGCACCACCGCCGAGGCCGAGGCGGCCGGGCGACGACTGCGTACGCGGCACGCCCGGATGCGCGCCACCGACCCGTTCACCGGTGAGGAGTTCCGCGTCGACGATCCGGAGCTGCTGCGGTGGGTGCACGTCACCGAGGTCGAGTCGTTCGTGAGCACCGCCCGGCGGGCCGGGCTGGCGCTGACCGACGACGAGGTGGACGGCTACTACACCGAGCAGCGCCGGTCGGCGGCCCTGGTGGGGCTGGGCCCGGGCGACGTGCCGGGCACCGCCGCGGAGGTGGCCGACTACTACCGGGACGTGCGCCCGCAGTTGCGGATGACCCGGGAGGCGGCCGAGACAGCGGTGTTCCTGACCGCGCCGCCGATCCCGTGGAAGCTCAGCCTGCCGGCGCGGGTCGGCCTGAACCTGGGCCCGCCGCGCTGGGCGTACTTCGGGATCGCCGCCACCGCGCTGGGGATGCTGCCGCCCTGGGCGTTGCGGCTGTACGGCGGGCTGGGCCTGCCCACCACCGCCCTGTCGGCGGACCTGAGCGCGCGGGCGCTGCGGCTGGCGCTGGCCGCGGTGCCCCGGCGCTACCGGGAGGGCCCGTTGCAGCAGGCCGCCAAGGAACGCGCCGCCCGCCTGACCGCGGCCTGACGGCGCAACGCACTCACTCCGGGCCGGCGAGGCGCTCGACTGCGGACCAGGGCTCCTTGCCCGGGGTCTGCGCGCCGGTCGGGCACGTACGCCGGTAGTCGCACCAGCCGCACCGCGGACCCGGCTCGGTGGGGAACGCCGTGTCGGGGTCGGCGCCGTCGGCCACCGCGCGCTCGGCGGCCATGATGTCGCGGGCGGTGTCCTCGGCGCGGGTGAGCTGCCGCCGCAGGGACTCCGGTGTGTGCTCGTGCGCGGCTACGGTGCCGGTGGGCAGGTGGTGCAGCTCGACCCGGCGGCACGGCTTGCGGAACACCCGCTCGGCCGCGTAAGCGTAGAGCGCGAGCGCCTGCGAGCCGCGCGCGTCGTCGGTGTCGAGGCCGGTGCGGCCGGTCTTGTAGTCGACGATGACCAGCTCGGGCCGCCCGTCGGGGCCGGGGCGCGAGTCGATCCGGTCGGTGCGGCCGTTGAACGCGAGCACAACGGTCTTGACCGCGACCACCCGTTCCACGCCGACCGGCTCGTCGGCCGGATCGAGGCCCGTCACGTAGCTCTCCAGCCAGGTCAGTGCCCGCCGGAAGGCGTCGCGCTCCTGCTCGTCGTCGCGGTAGCCCTCGCGGACCCAGGCGCCCTTGAGCAGCGTGCCGAGCACCTCGGGGCGGCGGCGGCCGGCGTCCAGCGCGTACCAGTTCTTCAGCGCGGTGTGGACGCTCGCGCCGAGCGAGTTGTGCGCCCAGGGCGGGCCCTTGGGCGGCGCGGGCCGGTCCACGTAGGCGTAGCGGTAGCGGCGGGGACAGTCCGCGTACGCGCCGAGCTTGCTCGGGGTGCATACGAACAGGCGTTCCGGCATGCCCTCGAAGCCGAGCTGCTCGGACTGCTCGGCGCGAGGTCGGGGAGCCCGGGAGCCGCTGGCTGCTGACGGTCGTCGCACCCGGAGAATCCTGCCATCCGGGTACGACACCGGACGACCCGCTCAGGCGTTGTTGAGGTACTGGGTGACGAACGCGGCGATCGCGTCGGCGATGAGCTGCACGGCGATGGCGGCCAGCAGCAGGCCGGCGATCCGGGTCAGCACCTCGATGCCGCCGGGACGCAGCACCTTGACGATCCCGCCGGAGAAACGCAGCACCACCCAGACGGTGACCATCACCGCGACGATTGCCAGCCCGATGGCGAGGTAGTCGACGGGGCCGCCGGCCTGCTGCACGAACAGCATGGTCGCCACGATGGCGCCCGGCCCGGCCAGCAGCGGGGTGCCGAGCGGCACCAGCGCGATGTTCGAGGTGACCTGGTTGCTGGGGTCGTCCGCCTTGCCGGTCAGCAGCTCCAGCGCGACCAGGATCAGCAACAGGCCGCCCGCCGCCTGGAGGGCGGGCAGGTCGACGTGCAGGTACGCCAGGATCGTCTGCCCCGCCACCGCGAAGAGCACGATGACCACGAGCGCCAGCGCCACGGCCTGCCAGGCGGCCCGGTTCCGGTCGCGCGCGGGCAGCGGCCCGGTCAGCGCGAGGAAGATGGGCATCATGCCGGGCGGGTCGACGATCACCAGCAGGGTCACGAAGACCTCGCCGAAGAGCTTGAGATCCACGCCGACACGGTAGCCGTGCCGCCGCGGCACTTCAGCTCGAAGCGACAGGGGTCACCCCGCGGGCCAGCGCGACGATCCGCTCGTACGCCTCGGGCCCTGTGGTGTGCGCGCCGAGCCGGACGGTCTTGTGCGTGCCGTGGAAGTCGGACGAGCCGGTGACCAGTAGTCCCAGGTCGGCGGCGAGCCCGCGGACGTGCGCCCGCTCGGCCGGGTCGTGGTCCTCGTGGTCGGCCTCCAGCCCGGCCAGGCCGGCCGTCGCCAGGTCCGCGATCAGCTCGTCCGGCACGATCCGGCCGCGCCGACTCGCCTTGGGGTGGGCGAAGACGGGCACGCCACCGGCCGCCCGCACCAGCGCCACCGCCCGGAACACCTCGATGTCGTCCTTCGGCAGCCGGTACCGCTCGCCGAGCCAGTCCGGACCGAAGGCCTCGGTGGTGGTGGCGACCAGGCCGGCCCGGATCAGCGCCTGCGCGATGTGCGGTCGGCCGACGGTGCCGCCGCCCGCGCCGGTCAGGATCTCCGTCCAGCTCACCGGGACGCCGTCGGCCTGGAGCAGCCGCACGATGCGCTCGCCGCGTTCCTCGCGGGCCCGGCGTACCCGGGCCAGCTCCGCGGCCAGGTGCGGCTCGGCCGGGTCGAACAGGTAGGCGAGCAGGTGCAGCGGGATCGCCGGCTCGGCGCCGGACCAGCGGCAGGAGATCTCCGCCCCACGGACGAGGGTGAGGCCGGGCGGCAGGGCGGCGACGGCGGGCGACCAGCCCGCTGTGGTGTCGTGGTCGGTGAGTGCCACCACGTCGAGCCCGGCGTCGGCGGCCGCCCGGACCAGGTCGGCGGGGGCCAGGGTGCCGTCGCTGGCGGTGGAGTGGGTGTGCAGGTCGATGCGGGCGGGGACGCTCACCCGCCCGACGCTACGCCCCGTCCGGCACCGCGGGGACGTCGGCCACCACCACCGGGTGGTCCTCCGGCGCCAGCCCTTCGACAGTCGCGGCCGTGGGCCGGTCACCGGCCAGCACCTGCTCGGGCTCGACCCGGACCAACCCGCCGCTCGCGTCCACGTGCAGCGCCACGCCGCCCCGGGTCCAGGCCACGCCGCCGGCCAGCACCGGGCCGGCCGGGTGGGTGACCGGGCGGGCCGGGTCGCCCAGGTCCACCAGGAGGGCGGTTCGCGACGTGCCGTTCGCGAGCAGCCACCGCCCGTCGGGGGAGACGGCGCCGAGCCCGTCGGTGGCCAGCTTCAGGCCGCATCCGGTACGCACCGGGGCGAGGTCGCGGGCCGGGTCGAGCAGGGCCAGGCAGAGCTGCTGGTCCCGGCCCGCGGCGACCAGGCCGACCACCCGACCGTCGGGCCGGGTGCCGTAGACGGTGCGGACGGCCGGGTTCACCGGACCCGGCTGCCCGCCCAGCGCGCGGTCCCAGACGCTCATCCCGCCGTCGCCGGGCTGCTGGATCAGCACCGTGTCACCGGCGAAACCGACCGGCACGGCACCCTCCGGCGCGGCGGTCCGGACCGGTGCGATGAGCTGACCGGCGACCACACCGGCGGCGATCACGTCCGTGCCGTCCCGCCAGGCGACCTGGCGGCCGTCCGGGGAGACCGCCACCGCGTCCGCGGCGGCGAGCATGACCTGCGGCGCGGCGCCACCGACCGGCACCCACCAGAGGGTACGGCCGGCGACGGTGGCCGCCGAGGTGAGCAGCCAGCCCTCCTGGTCGTGGATCCGCTGCGCCCGTTCGACGCCGCTCACCCCGGGCAGCTGCCGCCGTTCGCCGCCGCTGGTGTCCAGCCGGTCACCGACGAGCAGGTCGAGTTCGGCGCGGACCGGCCCGGAGCGGGTGACCGAGGACGGGCCGGACGGCGACGGGAAGAGGACGGGCGGGTCGCCGAGCACCACTGTGGGCGTGCCGCCGTCGCCGCCGGACGCGCTGATCTGGGCCACCCCGGTCGTGATGAAGACGGTGGCGACCCCGGCCAGCGCCAGGCCGGTGAGCGTGCGGCGCCGGCCCGTGCGCCGCGCCCGGCGCAGGACAGCCCCGGCCGGGTCGGCGGGCAGCGGACGGGACGTCGCGACGCGGCGGGTCAGCGTCTCCCGCAGCGCCCGCTCCAGCTCGTCGTCGCTCACGGGAAATGGACGCTCCGGGCTGCCCGTCCGGTTGTCAGCGTCGTGCGGGGTACCGCTCATCGGCTTTCCGCCGGGATCGGGGCCGCGGGGCGGACCGGAGCCGCCGGTGGGACCGGCCGGGGCACCCGGGCGGCGGGCCGTCGCGCCGGGGTACGGGCCGGCTCGGCGTCCCGCGCCGGCTCGGCGTCCCCGGCCGGCGGGACGGCCCGGCCGGCCGAGGCGGGACCGGGCGGGGCGGGCGGGGTCGCGGTGGGCGCGTCGGCCGGTGCGGGCAGGCTCAGGGCCGCCTCGGAGCCGAGCCGGCGGCGTAGCGTGTTCAGCGCCCGGGAGGTCTGGCTCTTGACCGTGCCCGGGGAGATGTCCAGCAGCGCGGCGGTCTGCGCCTCGGACATGTCCTCGTAGAAGCGCAGCACCAGCACGGCCCGCTGCCGGGCGGGCAGCGCCTGGAGGTGCCGCCAGAGCGCGTCCCGGTCGAGTTGCTGCTCGATCTCGTCGACACCGGCGCGCTCCGGCAGCACCTCGGTGGGGCGCTCGCCGTGCCAGCGGCGCCGCCACCAGCTGGTGGACGTGTTGACCATGACCCGGCGGGCGTACGGCTCGATGGCGTCGATCCCGCCGAGCCGCTTCCAGGCGAGGTAGGTCTTGGTGAGCGCGGTCTGGAGCAGATCCTCGGCCGTGGCCCAGTCACCGGCGAGCAGGTACGCGGTGCGCAGCAGGGCGCCGGACCGGGCCGCGACGAACTCGCGGAACTCCTCCTCCAGCGGATCTCTGCTCACCACCACACTCATCTCCCCCCGTCCTGCCTGGCAGGATGCCACGGCCTGCCCGGTCGGGTCGATGGCGGAAGGTGCGCAGTCCATCCGATGTTCGGACGAAAAGTTTCAGGCTCCGTCGTCGGCCTTGGCCTCGTCGGCTTCCTTGCCCAGCCGCGCCTCGACCGCCTGCGGCTCGTACATCTCCTCGACCACGCGCAGGTAGAGCTCGTTCGGGTTGGGCAGGTTCTTGATCACCCGAAGTGCCTGTTCCTGACCGGCGGACTCCAGCACGAACGTGCCGTAGTTGAGGGCGCGGCCGGTCGGGCTCTGCTCGTACTTCATGTCGGTGACCCGGGTGAGCGGCATCATCGCGACCTGCCGGGTGATGATCCCGTTGACCACCATCACCCGCTTGTTGGTCAGGATGAACCGGTCGTACCACCAGTCGGCGACCTTCCAGGCGACCCAGCCCATCACGGCGAACCAGAGCAGCACGGCGACGGTGGTCAGCGCGCCGACGTCCCGCCCGGCGAGGAAGCCGGAGAGGTAGCCGAGCACGAACGTGGCCGCCACGCCGACGATGATCGGGGTGGTGAGGTGGATCCAGTGCCGCTTCCACTCGCCCCGGTACCGCTCGGTGGGGAAGAGGTAACGCGCCACGAGCGAGCTGGGCTCGTCCTCCAGCGGCAGCACCCGGCGGGGTGCCATGCCGGAGGCGTCTGACCGCAGCCCGGCCAGCTCGTCCTCGGAGATCGGCTGGTCCGGGAAGCCGTCCGGGTCACGCGCCCAGGCCCGGCCGGACCGCCCCTCACCGGCGTACGCGCTGCCGTAGCCGGCATCGTCCGCGTCCGCGTACGGACCGGGACCGTACGCACCGGGCGGGTCGTCCGGATCGATCCGCGGGATCGGCTCGGTGTCCCGCTCCCGGCGTGCCCGGTCGGGGTCGTCCGGGTCGAAGGGCGGACCGGAAGGGCTTCCCATGGGTGGCTAGGCGACGAGGTTGGTGAAGAAGTCGCCGAAGCCCTGTGCGATGTCCATGATGCCGCCGCCGAGGGACTTGAAGACGTCGGCGGCGGAGTTGGGCCGGTACGCAACAAAGAAGATCAAGAATGCGATGCCGGCCCAGGTGAGGACCTTCTTGACCATAGCGGGCCATCCTCTCGCGCGGCGCCGGGTCCGTTTACCGCAGCGGCACCCAGAGTATCAGCATGGTGTCTTACCGTGAATATCTGCGTCCGCTCTCCGACTCGCCGTGACGAGCCGGTCAGGCTCGTCCGTGCAAGTACGGAGACGGTGCGCCGTACACGAGTTCGGGCGGTGTCCACTCGGTGAGGTCGTGCAGCACGACTTCTTCCGCGAGGAGGTGACCCGCACTCGCCGGCCAGGCTATCGCATGGAGCCACATTCCCCGAGCCTCGCCGGCGTAGGCGCTTCGATCCGTTTCGGAGCGAACGAGCCACAGTGGAGTCGGATGGCCGCCCGCCCGGATCTTCGCGTGCGGCAGCCGCTCGGGATGACCAGGGCCGGGATCGGTGAGCGCCTCCTCCACCTGTGGACCGGGGTCGGGTCCGGGCAGTCCCGCGAAACGGGATCCGAGGCCGACGCCGGGTTCCTCGGCGACGAAGATCAGGTCGGCCGGCCCACCGTCCAGGGGGGCTGGTCCGGCGCAGGCGAGCAGCGTGGCCCGCACGCCCGCGCGGTCGTCGCCCGCCCACGCCACGCCGGTGAGCGTCCACCCCGGCGGGAGCGGCCACGGGCACCACAGCGGCATCCGGAGCCGGTCGGCCGGGTCCGGATCGGCCGCCACCCGCCCGACCACGCTGGCCATGATCTCGGCGCTGATGTGCTCCGGCACGTGCAGCGGCGCGACCGGGCCGCAGCTGACGCACCGGTGCTCGGCGTGCATCAGGTCCGGCTCGCGCACCGGGCCCGCACATCTCGGACAACTCACCGCGACAGTCACACCCTCACCGTCGCCCCGGACTCGCCAGGCGTCAAGCGGGGCGGGCGGACGAGCGTGGGATTTCCGCCCGGTGGTGGACCCACGCAGCGTTCAGTCCGGCGGCGGCCCGGCGTACGACCGGATCCAGGTGTGCATGGCGATGCCGCTGGCCACGCCCGCATTGATGGACCGGGTCGAGCCGTACTGGGCGATGGAGAACAGCGCGTCGCAGGCCGATCGGGCCACCGCCGACAGCCCCGGCCCCTCCTGCCCGAACAGGAGCACGCAGCGACGCGGCAGCACCGCCGTCTCCATCGGCCGGGAGCCGGGCAGGTTGTCGATCCCGACCACCGCCAGCCCTTCGCCGCGCGCCCACGCGACGAACTCCTCGATCGTCGGGTGGTGCCGGACGTGCTGGTAGCGGTCGGTCACCATGGCGCCGCGCCGGTTCCACCGCCGCCGCCCGACGATGTGCACCTCGGCGGCGAGGAAGGCGTTGGCGTTGCGGACCACGGTGCCGATGTTGAAGTCGTGCTGCCAGTTCTCGATCGCCACGTGGAAGTCGTGCCGGCGCCGGTCCAGGTCGGCCACCACCGCCTCGCGCCGCCAGTAGCGGTAGCGGTCCACCACGTTGCGCCGGTCCCCGGCGGCGAGCAGCTCCGGGTCGTAGCGCGGGTCGTCCGGCGGGTCACCGGGCCACGGCCCCACACCCACGTCGAGCTGGTCGTCGGTCACGGTCTGCAGAGGGTACGGCCCGGCGGCGTCCCCGGTCAGCGCAGGTCGAGCGCGCCGCCCAGCCGGTCGAGGAAACGCGTGTCGGCGGGGCTCGGCACGGTCCGCCCGGACCGGCACACCCGGGCGGCGACCGACTCCACCCACTGCCGGTACGCCGCCGAGTCGGCCGGATCGGCCCGGCGGCGCAGCACCCGTACCGCGGCCCGGACGGCGGCCAGCAAATCGACCAGGTCGGTCAGGTGCTCGTCCCGCTCGGTGACGCCGTCGTGGCGGGCGTAGATCGCGGCCACCACGGCGCGGACGAGATCGCTGTCGAAGGCCCGGCCGGCGGCCACCGCGTCCAGGCCGGCCAGACCGGCCGCGACCCCCCGCGGCGGGCGCCCGGGGCCGGGCGAGGCGGCGGCGACGAGGACGCGGCCCGGCAGGTCGGTCAGCAGGTCCCACTCCGCCACCGAGTAGGCGGCGGTGGCGACCGGTGCGGTGCGGCGACCGGGGGAAGGCGGCTCTCCGGCTACGGAGTGGCTCATGGGCACCTCCAGCCCGAGCATATGCCCCCGGACGAGGTCCGGACCCCGTCCCCGCCGAACGGAGAACGAGGCCCGGTGACCGGACGGACGCAGGTCAGCGCGGCTCGGGGAAGCTGGGACGCTCCGGGTCGACGCCGTCCGGGACGGCGGCGGCCGCGTACTCCCTCTTCGGCACCATGACCTTGCGGCGGAACACGCAGACGAGCGTGCCGTCCTGGTTGTAGCCGCGGGTCTCGACCGCCACCACGCCGCGGTCGGGCTTCGACGCCGACTCGCGCTTGTCCAGCACCGTCGTCTCGCCGTAGATGGTGTCGCCGTGGAAGGTCGGCGCGACGTGCCGCAGCGACTCGATCTCCAGGTTGGCGATCGCCTTGCCGCTGACGTCCGGTACGGACATACCCAGCAGCAGCGAGTAGATGTAGTTGCCGACCACCACGTTGCGCTTGAACTGCGAGGCGGACTCGGCGTAGTGCGCGTCCATGTGCAGCGGGTGGTGGTTCATGGTGAGCAGGCAGAAGAGGTGGTCGTCGTACTCGGTGACCGTCTTGCCCGGCCAGTGCCGGTAGACGGCGCCGACCTCGAACTCCTCGTAGTAACGGCCGAACTGCATCCTGGTCCCCTTCACGGGCGGCGATGGAGTTCGGCACAGCATGCCTTATCGCTTGTTAAGGCGAGGGGCGGGGCGCTCAACCGGCGGAAATGTCACACCGGGGGCACCGAGGTCCGGACGCAATGAGCGGCGGGGCCCTCCCCGGCACCCGCCGCCCACGCTCTGATGTGAAGAATTCTGCCGTACGACCACCCGGCACCGACAGAGACGGAGGTCACATTTACCTTTTCGTAACACTACTCAAAGTAACCGAAATGCGGTCGGTAAGCGATCTCCGCAGGCCGGATAGGCGCTTGTCAAGCCCGAAGTTACCGAGACGTAGCGGAAACTGGGCGTGATCTCCATGGAAACGCTCCCATCACATCCCGTCACGCAAGTGCGGCGTGCATTTGCGTTCCGCACGACCGACGCCAACAGATGGTGTTCGATGTGCCCAGGGTCACCGTCCCGGCGCTCAGCGTTTCGTCACCCGCGCGACGGGAATTCGGACGGACCGACCCTGGTTCCACCGGACGTACGACAATCCGCGGTGATCGGAGAGAGCAAATGGCAACGGTTGAGCTGACCACGGCCAACTTTGACGAGGTGACCGGCCAGGACGGGATCGTCCTGCTCGACTTCTGGGCGGACTGGTGCGGCCCGTGCAAGCGCTTCGCCCCGGTCTACGAGCGTTCCTCGGAGAAGCACCCGGACATCGCCTTCGGCAAGGTCGACACCGAGGCGCAGCAGGAGCTGGCGGCGAAGTTCAACATCAGCTCCATCCCGACGATCATGGCGATCCGTGACGGCGTGATCGTCTTCGCCCAGCCGGGCGCGTTGCCCGAGTCGGCGCTGGAGAACCTCATCGAGCAGGTCCAGGCGCTGGACATGGACGACGTCCGCAAGAAACTGGCCGAGCACAACCACTGACGCTCCGCACGCCGCCGGCCGGTGCCTGCCTCGGGCGCCGGCCGGCGGCGTCCTCGCGCCGCCGAACCGGCGGGACGGACAGTGAGGAATGACCGACTGAGGGACACTTTCGGCCGCTTCGCTCCCGTATCGTCACCATGCGATGGAGACCTTGACCGCCCGCGGGCGCGCGGTCCGACTGGGCGCCACAGTGATCGGCCTGGCGCTGTTGCTCTACGGCACCGTGCGCGGCACCGACGACGACTTCCCGTTCGGGCCGTTCCGGATGTACTCCACCTCCGAACCGCCGAACGCGCCCGCACCGGACACCCGCGTCGAAGGCGTCGACCGCACCGGGGCGGTGGTGCCGCTCGGCCAGGAGGCCACCGGCATCCGCCGGGCCGAGATCGAGGGGCAGCAGGACCGGTACGCCGCCGACCCGAGCCTGCTGCGGGCCGTCGTCGATGCGTACGCCGAACGCCACCCGGGCGCACCGGAACTGGTGGAGGTCCGGATCGTGGTGCGCTGGTTCGACATCCAGGGCGGCCGTCCGACCGGCGAGTGGACCGACGAGACCGCCGTACGCTGGGAGACCGGCGGATGACCGCCTGGCTGACCGAGGCGGTTCCGCGCGGCCGGGTCGCCGCCTTCCGCACCCTGGTCTACCTCTTCGTCGCCGCCGACCTGGTCGTCTTCACCCCCTGGGTGCGCACCCGGGTCGACGTTCCCGGCGACCTCTACCAGCCGCTGTTCGTCGGCCGGCTGCTCCCGCTGCCCACCCCCACCCCGGCCCTGGTCGGCGTGGTGTTCTGGGCGCTGCTGGTCACCGCGCTGCTCGCCGCCACCGGCCGGGCGCACCGGCTGCTCGGCTGGACGGTCTTCGCGCTTTACCTCGAGTGGATGATCGTGGCGATGAGCTACGGCAAGGTCGACCACGACCGCTTCGCGCTCCTGGTCGCGCTCGCGGTGCTGCCCACCGCCGGCCGTGCCCGGCACGGCGACCCGATCCGTACCGAGGCGGGCGGCTGGGCGTTGCGGGTCACCCAGATCTCGGTCGTCTGCACGTACTTCCTCGCCGCCTGGGCCAAGTTCCGCTTCGGCGGGTGGGACTGGGCGACCGGCTCGGTGCTGGCCCGGGCGATCATCAGGCGCGGCACCGACCTCGCCGACCTGATCGCGCAGGTGCCGCACCTGCTGATCGTGGCGCAGTTCGGCATCCTCGCGTTCGAACTGCTCAGCCCACTGGTGTTCGTGCTGCGGGCCCGGTGGCGGACGATGACCGTCGGCTTCTTCTACTCGTTCCACCTGGTGACCATCGCGACGATCACCATCTCGTTCGCCCCGCACCTGGTGGCGATGACCAGTTTCCTGGCGCTGGAGAAGGTCCGCCCGGTGGTGTTCGTCAGGCGCCTGCTCGGCCGCCCGCCGCCGACGTCTCCCGCCGACGGGGCACCTGCGCTCGACCGGTCCGCGACGGCGACCGCCTGAGCGCGGGTACGCGACTCACGCGGTCGGCTCCGGCCGCCCGGCCGGGCCGTAGAGCCGCTCCCGGGCCTCCTGCGGCAGCGCGCAGGCGGCCGTCCCACCCGGCATCCGATGCCGGTTGCGGACCACCCAGCGGTACGCGGGCCACGCCGCCGCGCGGACCGGCGGGAGGCGCAGCCCGGCCCCGGCGAACCGCCAGAGCGGCCCGCTGTCGCCGAGCAGCCGGGCGATGGCGTCGGGCCCGGCGGCCCGGGAGCCGTCGGCACCCACCCACTGGACCGCCTCCTCGCACTCTGCCTCCGTCAGACCCAGCGCCGCCAGGTCGGCGAACTGCCACGGCACCACCCGGGCGCCGGTCGGGACACGACGCTCGATGAACTGCGCGCAACCGGTACAGAAGGCGCAGTCGCCGTCGTAGACGAAGGTCGACGTCTCCATGCCCCCATCCTGCACCGCCCCGGCTCGCGGCGGCGCGCGGTGTCCGGAGCATCACTTGCACTTCGTTCGTACGCATGTTCGAATGACTTCCATGCGCTGGGACAACCTCTCCGCTCCCCCGGACGAGGGGACTCCCGATCGGGCGACGCCGGCGGCTCCACCCCTGCCGCTGGCGCTGCCCGGCGCCGTCACCCGCACGTTCGACACCCCGGACTTCGCCGGCATGACCTTCTACGAGGTCCACGCCAAGTCGGTCATCAACCGGGTGCCCGGCCAGTCGCGGGTGCCGTTCGAGTGGACGATCAACCCCTACCGGGGCTGTTCACACGCCTGCGTCTACTGCCTGGGCGGCGACACACCGATCCTGATGGCCGACGGCCGCACCAGAGCGATCAGCGAGCTGGAGCCCGGCGACCGGATCTACGGCACCCGGCGGCGCGGCGCCTACCGCCACTACGTCGTCACCACTGTGCTCGACAAGTGGTCGACCGTGAAGCGGGCCTACCGGGTCACCCTCGCCGACGGCACCACGCTCGTCGCCAGCGGCGACCACCGGTTCCTGACCGAACGCGGCTGGAAGCACGTCACCGGGACGATGCGCGGCGACGGGCGCCGTCCGCACCTGACCACCCGCAACCGCCTGCTGGGCACCGGCCGGTTCGCGGTGGCGCCGAAACGCTCGGCCGACTACCGCCGCGGTTACCTGCACGCCCTGGTCCGCGACGACGGTCCCTCCGGCGACCGGCGCGACACCCGGTTCCGGCTGGCCACCGCCGAGGCGGAGGCGCTGGACCGGGCCGAGCGCCATCTGGCCGACGCGGGCGTCACCGTCGAGCGGGCCACCGTCGCCCGGGTGGGCCGCCGGTCGACGACCACTGTGGTCCGCACAGCCGGCCCGGCCGACGTCGTCACCGGGCTTTTCGAGCCATGCGACGAGACGACAGACGACTGGGCACTGGGCTACCTGGCCGGCATGTTCGACGCCGCCGGCACCTGCCACCAGGGCGTGTTCCGGATCAGCGTCGCCGACGACGAGAGCCGGGCCCGCACGGCCGGAGCGCTGGAGCGTTTCGGCTTCCGGTGGGCGCTCGACGTGCCGGGCACACCCGGTGCGGCGTGTCAGCTCCGGCTGACCGGCGGGCTGCCGGAGCGGCTGCGCTTCTTCCACCTCACCGACCCGGCCGTCACCGCCCGGCGCTCGATCGAGGGCATGGCGCTCAAGTGCGCGACGCGGCTCCAGGTGACCGCCGTGGAGGATCTCGGCCTGGAGCTTCCGCTGTGGGACATCACCACCGGCACCGGCGACTTCATCGCCAACGGCGTGGTGAGCCACAACTGCTTCGCCCGCAACACCCACACCTATCTCGACCTGGATCCGGGCACGGACTTCGACCGCAAGGTGATCGTCAAGGTCAACGCGGGCGAGCTGGTCCGCCGCGAGCTGGCCGCCCCGCGTTGGCGCGGCGCGCACGTCGCCATGGGCACCAACGTGGACTGTTACCAGCGGGCCGAGGGCCGCTACCGGCTGATGCCGCCGATCATCGAGGCGCTGCGCGACTTCGCGAACCCGTTCTCCATCCTGACCAAGGGCACGCTGCTGCTGCGTGACCTGCCCCTGTTGCGTCAGGCGGCCGAGGTGACACGGGTCGGGCTGTCGTACTCGGTGGGGTTCGTGGACGAGGCGCTCTGGCGGGCGGCCGAACCCGGTACGCCGAGCCCGCGCCGCCGCCTCGACGCGGTACGCACCCTCACCGACGCCGGCTTCTCCGTCGGCGTGCTGATGGCGCCGATCCTGCCCGGCCTCAGCGATGACGAGGAGTCGATCGACGCCACTGTCGCTGCCATCGCCGCCTCCGGCGCGGCGAGCGTGACGCCGTTGCCGCTGCACCTGCGGCCCGGCGCCCGGGAGTGGTACGCCCGCTGGCTGGCCCGGGAGTTTCCCCACCTGGTGCCCCGCTACCGGCAGCTCTACCAGGCCGGCTCGTACGCGCCCCAGGCTTACCAGCGGGAGGTCACCGCGCGGGTGCGGATGGCGGCCCGCCGGCACGGGCTGCACCGGGGCGGGACCGGCGACAATCGCCGACTGCCGGAGACCCCGCCGCCCACCCCGGCCGCCGAACAGCTCTTCCTGCTGTAGCGGGGAAGCCCCGTACCGGCGGGGCTAGTCTCGGGGCATGCGTTCCGCTCAGCAGATCCTCGCCGACTCCGCCGTGATCGCCGTCGTGGGTGCCTCCCGTGATCCGGGCAAGGCCGCGCACCGCGTACCGCTGGAGATGCAGCGGCACGGCTGGCGGATCATCCCGGTCAACCCGACTGTGGACAAGTTGTTCGGCGAGAAGGCGTACCCGACGCTCGCCGACATCCCGCACCCGGTCGACCTGGTCGACGTGTTCCGCCCGGCCCGCGACGCGGTCGACGTGGTGCGGCAGGCGGTGGCGATCGGCGCCCCGGCGGTGTGGTTGCAGCTCGGGATCTTCTCGGACGAGGCGCGCCGGATCGCCGAGGAGGCCGGTCTCGACTACGTCGAGGACCGGTGCCTCATCGTCGAGCGGGCCGCCGGCGGGCTGACCCGTACATCCGGCGGCACGTCAGCCTGACGCCGCGGCACGCGGCGCGTACCCTTCGGGCATGTCCGGTCCCGGCCCGATGGCGGCTGCGGCGGTGCCCGGCCGCGACGGGCTCTGGTCCCGCAGGCTGCTCGCGCTCCTGGCCGGTGCGGCGGCGGCCGCGGTGAGCGGCCGGGTCCTCCTCGCGCTGGATCCTTCGGACCTCAGCGCGATTCGTGGCACGGTGTGGCTGGTGGGTTTGGTGCACCTGGCGCAGCGGCAGTGGCGGCCACGGCGGACCGGCCGGCTGGTCTGGCGACCCCGGGTGGCCGGGCCGCACGGCGCCGAACCGGGGCTGATGGCCCGGCGGTCGGCGGCGGGATGGCTGGGCCTGACCGCGGACGTGGCGCTCGGCCTCGTCGTGGTGCTCGGCGGGTTCTCGTTCCTGACCGAGCGCTGGCCGCAGGTCGAGCCGTGGCGACCGCTGGTGCTGGGTGCCGTGGCCCTCAGCCTGGGTCGGGTCGTCCACGGCGAGGTGCGGTTCACCGGCCGGCTGGCGTTGACCGGCGGCGGACTCCGGTACGACGGGGACTGGTATCCGTGGTCCGGGATCCGTGGCACGCAGCGGTCCGGCGAGCGTGGCGGCGGTGTGCACCTCTGCCTGGAACCGGAACGGCTGCCCCGGCCGCTGATCGGCGGGCGTGACCTGGCCGTGCCGGACGAGCGGCTGATCGCAGCGATCGAGCAGGTCCGGACCACGCCGGAGGCGCTGGCGGTGGGGTTGCCGGTGGCTCCCCCGGAACCGGCCCCCGGCGTGGCGGAACGCTGAGCGCTACTGCTTGTACTGCTTGAGCAGGCCGCGCGAGATGATCGTCTTCTGGATCTCCGAGGTGCCCTCGCCGATCAGCAGGAACGGCGCCTCGCGCATCAGGCGCTCGATCTCGTACTCCTTGGAGTAGCCGTAGCCGCCGTGGATCCGGAACGCCTCCTGGACCACCTCGGCGCAGTACTCGGACGCGAGCAGCTTCGCCATGCCCGCCTCGACGTCGTTGCGCTGGCCGGCGTCCTTGAGCCGGGCCGCGTTGACCATGAGCGCGTGCGCGGCCTCGATCTTCGTACCCATCTCGGCGAGCTTGAACGCGACGGCCTGGTGCTTGGCGAGCGGCTGGCCGAAGGTGTGGCGCTGCTGGGCGTACGCGACGGCCAGCTCGAACGCCCGGATCGAGATGCCGCAGGCGCGGGCCGCGACGTTCACCCGGCCGACCTCGATGCCGTCCATCATCTGGTAGAAGCCGCGGCCGACCTTGTCCTCGCCGCCGAGCACGGCGGAGGCGGGCACGGTGACGCCGTCGAGCACCATCTCGGTGGTCTCGACGCCCTTGTAGCCCATCTTGTCGATCTTGCCGGGGATGGTGAGGCCGGGCGCGGTCTCGCCGAAGCCGGGCTCCTTCTCCAGCAGGAAGGTGCTCATGTTGCCGTAGACCGAGTCGGCCCCGGTGTCGGTCTTGACCAGGGTGGCCACCACCGAGGAGTACGCCCCGTTCGTCAGCCACATCTTCTGGCCGTTGAGGACGTAGTCGTCGCCCTGCCGGACGGCCTTCGACTTGATCGCCGAGACGTCCGAGCCGCACTCGGGCTCCGACATCGAGAAGGCGCCGCGCACCTCGCCG
This sequence comes from Micromonospora marina, assembly GCF_900091565.1. Taxonomy (GTDB): domain Bacteria; phylum Actinomycetota; class Actinomycetes; order Mycobacteriales; family Micromonosporaceae; genus Micromonospora; species Micromonospora marina. The sequence continues at coordinate 80,160 of NZ_FMCV01000023.1, forward strand.
GTGGCCATCCGGGGCAGCAGCCGGGCCTTCTGGTCGGCGGAGCCGTGCTGCGAGATCAGGTACGCCACGATGAAGTGGGTGTTGACGATGCCGGAGATCGACATCCAGCCCCGGGACAGCTCCTCGACCACGAGCGCGTAGGTCAGCAGGGACTCGCCCAGGCCGCCGTACTCCTCGTCGATGGTCAGGCCGAACAGCCCCATTTCGCGCATGCCGTCGAGGATGTCGCTGGGGTACTCGTCGGCGTGCTCCAGCCGCTGCGCGTGCGGGATGATCTCCTTGTCGGCGAACTCCCGGACGGTTTCCAGGATCGACCGCTGCACGTCGGTCAGTCCGGGTGTCTGGGCGAGTCGGGCCATCTCAGCCTCCGGGGTCGGCGCATTACTCATGGGTAACTGAACGCTCGGTCAGTATCGGCCCCGGGACCGGCCGCGCCAAGGTGACCAGTCCACACAACCGCTGTGAAAAGGTTCACCGCTGCGGGTAGCGTCCGCAAGAGAGAGGGTCGTTGACCTGGGGGAAGGGGCGCCCGTGACCGACGAGCAGCCACCGTCGCCGTACGAGCCGCCGTCGCACGGCCAGCCGTACGGGCAGCCGCAGTACGGCCAGCAGCATCCGCAGTGGGGCCAGCAACCCCCGTACGCCCCGCAGCCGCCCTACGGCCAGTACGGCCCGCCCGGTCAGGGCCCACGCCCCGGTGGCACGAACGTGCTCGCCATCCTGTCGCTCGTCCTCGCGTTCGTCTTCGCGCCCGCCGGCATCGTCTGCGGGCACCTGGCCAAGCGGCAGATCCGGCAGACCGGCGAGGACGGCGACCAGCTCGCCAACTGGGGCCTGATCCTCAGTTACGTCTTCACCGTGATCGGCGTGCTGGTCTGCTGCGGATGGATCGGGCTGGCGATCTGGGCCAACTCCGACAGCGGCACGTACTGACCCTCAGCGGAACTGCGCCTCCCGGACGCTGTTGCCGCCGTCGACCACGAGCATCTGACCGGTGATGTACGACGCGGCCGGCGAGCACAGGAACGCGATCGCGGCGGCCACCTCGTCCGGCGTGCCGGGACGCCCGACCGGCGTACCGAGGCCCTGCTTGATCTCGGCCATGGTCGACGCCGCGGTGTGGATGATTCCCGGCGCCACCGCGTTCACAGTCACCCCGTCGGCGACCATCTCCATCGCCAGCGCCCGGGTCAGCCCGACCACGCCGGCCTTCGCCGCCGCGTAGGCCGCCTCGGTGGGCAGCGCGTTGACCGGCCCGGCGGTGGCGGCCAGGTTGACGATCCGGCCCCAGCCCCGCTCGGCCATGCCGCCGATGAACGCGCGGCTGGACAGGAACGCGGTGGTCAGGTTGCGGTCGATCTCGCCGCGCCACTCGTCGTACGTCAACTGCGCCACCGGTCGCAGCACCTCCGGGCTGGCCCGGCTGGCCAGGCCCGCGTTGTTCACCAGCACCTCCACGTCGCCGAGTTGCTCGGCCACCGCGTCGGCGAGCGCGCCCACCTCCGACTCGTCGGTGAGGTCGGCGACGAAACCGGTGACACCCAGCTCGCCCGCGCGTTCGTGGATGCGCCTCGTGGTGGACACGATCGCCACCCGGGCGCCCAGGTCGGACAGCCGGCGCGCGGTCGCGTACCCGATGCCGTCCGGGCTGCCCGCGCCGGTCACCAGCGCGACCCGGCCGTCCAGGCGCATGGTGGCCGGTTCCGGCAGCGGCGCCGGCCGTTCGGAGTCGGCGCCGCCGACCGGCTCGCCGCCGCGCGGGCGGCGCACCGACCCCGGCCGGCTCATGTCCCGTCGCGACCGACCCCCACGCGCGTCAAGTGCCATGCCGAGGATCCTGCCCGGTGCCGACCCCACGGGCAACGCGGTGGCCGGAAAGGGGACGTCCGTGTCGCGCGCCGGGTGGCTACCCTGAGCGCGACCACGTACCTGGAGATGATCAGATGACCTATCCCCCACCGTCCGGTGGCTGGCACGACCCGTCGTCGACGGCCGGACCGCAGTCGAGCCCGCCGGCCGATCCGGCGCTGCCGATGGCGGGCAATCCCGTCCCGACCCAGCCGACCCCGGCGGACCCGTACGCGTCCGCCGATCCGTACGCCGGCATGAAGTCCGCCGACCCGTACGCGGCGGCCGGCTACCCGCCGGGCGCCTACCCGCAGCCGGGTGCCTTTCCGCCGCCGCCGGCCGGTTATCCCGGATACGGGTACCCGCCCGCACCGAAGCAGAACGGCCTGGCCATCGCCGCGATGGTCGTCTCGATCATCGGCGCGCTCGGCCTCTGCGGCTACGGCCTGGGCGGCTACATCGGCGCGGTGGGCGCGATCCTCGGACACATGGCCCGCAAGCAGATCAGGGAACGCGGCGAAGGCGGCGAGGGCTTCGCCACCGCCGGCATCATCGTCGGCTGGATCTCCACCGTGCTGGCCGTGCTGGCCACCATCGCCATCGTGATCTTCATCGTCTGGGTGGCCAACCAGGAACCGTCCGGCTACGGAAGCACGACCTACTGAACCCGGTGGGCCGCCCCGCGAACCCGGGGCGGCCCCGGCCGGTCACTCCGAGGGCGGGGTGAACGAGGAGGTACGCGACATGCCGGCGGCGCGGCCCTTGGCGGCGATCACCAGCGCCATCTTGCGGGACGCCTCGTCGATCATCTCGTCGCCGAGCATCACCGCGCCGAGCTTCCCGCCCGCCTCCGAGGTGTAGTAGTCGTACGCGTCGAGGATCAGTTCGGCGTGGTCGTAGTCGGCCTGCGCCGGGGAGTAGACCTCGTTCGCGGCGTCGATCTGGCCGGGGTGCAGCACCCACTTGCCGTCGAAGCCCAGCGCCGCCGAGCGCTTCGCCACCTCGCGGAACGCGTCCACGTCCCGGATCTGCAGGAACGGCCCGTCGATGGCCTGCTTGTCGTGCATCCGCGCGGCCATCAGGATGCGCATGAGGATGTAGTGGTACGGGTCGCCCGGGTAGTCCGGGATCAGCGCGCCGACCACGAGCGACTTCATGTTGATCGAGGCCATGAAGTCGGCCGGGCCGAAGATGATCGTCTCGACCCGGGGCGAGGCGCCGGCGATGGCGTCCACGTTCACCAGCCCGGCCGCGTTCTCGATCTGCGCCTCGATGCCGATCCGGCCCACCTCCAGGCCGAGCGTGCGCTCGATCTGGGTGAGCAGCAGGTCCAGCCAGTGCACCTGCTCGGCGTTCTGCACCTTCGGCAGCATGATGCAGTCCAGGTTCGCCCCGGCACCCTCGACCACCTCGATGACGTCCCGGTACGTCCACGGCGTGGTCAGGTCGTTGACCCGGACCACGCGGGTCTTGCCCGTCCAGTCGCCCTCGTTCAGCGCGGCCACGATGTTCTTGCGCGCGTCCGGCTTCGCCAGCGGGGCGACCGCGTCCTCCAGGTCCAGGAAGACCTGGTCGGCGGGCAGGCCCTGGGCCTTGCCGAGCATTTTGACGCTGGAGCCGGGTACCGCCAGGCAGGATCGGCGGGGACGACCGACAGCGGTCATGGATGCGCTCCTTCCAGCGTCCGGCGCGGATGCCGGCGCAGCGGTGGATTTCGAGAACTTAACGATCCCAAAGGGCGTGGTGACGCCACGGTAACCTCGTGCCGTGACCGGGGTGAATGGACCTGTGGAAGATCTCACTGAGCGCCGGATCGTGGTGCTGACCGGCGCGAGCTCCGGCATCGGGCTGGCCGCCGCGGAGGAGCTGGCGCGCCGCGGTGACCAGGTGGTGCTGGTCGGCCGCGACCCGGCCCGGCTGCGCGCGGCCGGCGAGCGGGTGCGCGAGTGCTGCGGCGAGCAGCCGGAGCTGTTCCGCGCCGACTTCGCGGTGCTCGACGACGTACGCGGGCTCGCCGAACGGCTGCGCGAGCGGTACGACCGGATCGACGTGCTCGCCAACAACGCGGGCGCGATCGTGCTGGAACCGATCACCACGGTCGACGGTTTCGAGCTGAGCATGCAGGCCAACCACCTCGCCCCGTTCCTGCTCAGCAACCTGCTGCGGGACCGGATCCGGCGGATGGTGGTCACCGGCTCGGACGCGCACCGCAGCGGCGTGCTGGACCCGGACGACCTCAACTCCGCGCTGCGCTCGTACCGGCCGTTCCGCGCGTACGGCACCAGCAAGCAGGCGAACATCCTGTTCACCGCCGAGGCGGCTCGGCGCTGGCCGGAGGTGCCCGCGCACGTGTTCCACCCCGGCGTGGTGCGTACCCGCTTCGGCAACGAGAGCCGGATCGTGGCGCTGGGCATGCGGCTGCTGCCGTTCCGCAGCCCGGAGAAGGGCGCGGAGACGCTGGTCTGGCTGGCCTGCCAGGATCCGTCCCGGCTGATCGACGGCGGCTACTACGCCGACCGCAAGCCGCACCGGCCCAGGCCGAAGGCCGCCGACCCGGCGCTGGCCGCCCGGCTCTGGACGGCCAGCGCGAAGGCGGTCGGGCTGGACGCCTGACGACACCGACGGGGCACATGACCACTGAGCAGGCGGTTCTCCTGGTCGCGCTTGTCGACCTGAGCGCCGACGTGGACGCCGGGCAGCGGTACGAGGACGCGGTGCTCGCGCTGCTCGGCCGGCACGGCGGCCGGGTGGAGCGGCGGCTGCGGACCGGCGACGGGGAAACCGAGGTGCACGTCATCCGCTTCGCCGCCCGCGCCGGGCTCGACGCGTTCCTGATCGACCCGGACCGCGTCGCGCTGCGCACCGAACTGGGCGACGCCGCGCCCGTCACCCGGGTGCTGGAGGTACGCGACGTCTGAGGCGGGCCGGCGCCGCGATCTCCTCGTCGATCGCCGCGACCGGCTCAGTCGCCGAGCGGGGTCGGGTCGGCGGGGGCCGCGACCGGTGCGGCACGGCGACCGGCCCGCGCCCCGCCGAGCACCACCACCGCCACCCCGGCCAGCAGCAGCGCCAGGCCCGGCAGGGCCAGCGGCCGGGGCAACTGCCCCAGCCACACCCAGCCGATCAGCGCCGCGCCGGGCGCCTCCAGCAGGATCAGCACGCTCACGGTGGTCGCGGAGACCCGGTGCAGTGCGTAGTTGAACATCGAGTGGCCGAGCAGTTGGGCGCCCGCCACCAGGCCCAGGATCGCCAGCCAGGTCGGGCCGTCGAAGCCGTGCAGGCGTACCCCGCCGACCAGGCACACCACGAGCAGGATCGCGGTGCAGACGCCGTAGCAGACGGTGGTGTAGGTGGTCGTGCTGATGCTGGCCCGGGCCCGCTCGCCGAACGCGGTGTAGACGGCCGCGAACAGGCCGCCGACCACGGCGAGCAGGTCACCGGCGAACGCCCGGCCGGAGACGCCGAAGTCGGCGCCGGTGGCGAGCACCGCGCCGAGCACCGCCACCCCGATGCCGGCCCACACCGCCGCCGGCAGCCGCCGTCCCTGCCCGCGGGCGATCAGCCCCTGCCACACCGGCTGAGTCGCGCCGAGCGCGGTCGCGGCCGCGACCGAGGTGAGCTGCGCGCTCGGCATCCAGGTGGCGAAGTGGGCGGCCAGGGCCACCCCGGAGAGTACGCAGTAGAGCCCCTCGCGCCGGCCCGGCCCGACGGTGAGCGCGCGGAGTTCGGCGCGGCGCCGGGTCAGCGCGACCGGACCCAGGACCGCCACCGACAACGCGGTACGCCAGAACGCCACCGCCAGCGCGGACGCGGCGGCGAACGCCACGAGCGGCGCCGATGAGGAGACCGAGGCGACGGCCAGGGCGAGCGCGCCCACCGTCAAGGCGTCGAGCGGCGGGCGATGCGGAACGGTCGGCACGATCGGTAATCCTCACACGAACACCCGGCCGACACGGACCGTCAGCACTCCGTTACGATCATGCGCGTCCCGGCGATCCCCCCTCGACGTCCGGAGTCGTTCCCTCATGCCCAAGTTCCAGGCGGTGCTGTTCGACTTCTTCGGCACCCTGACCCACTGTGTGCGGCGCGGAGCCGCCCACCGCGCCACCGCCGACATGCTCGGCTGCTCCGCCGAGGCCCTGACGGAGGTGCTGGACAGCAGCTTCGCCGAGCGGGCGAGCGGCTCCTTCGGGAACGCCGAGTCGACGATGCGCTGGCTGTGCGCCCGGCTCGGCGTCCACCCGTCCGACGCGACCGTGCGCGCCGCCGTCGCCGCCCGGCACCGAGCAGTACGCGCCGACACCCGGCTACGGGCCGAGGCGGTGCCGGTGCTGGCCGCGTTGCGGCACCGGGGCGTCCGCACCGGGCTGGTCAGCGACTGCACGCACGAACTACCCGCCTTCCTGCCGCAGCTCGCCGTCGCGCCGCTGCTCGACGCTCAGGTCTTCTCGGTACGCCTCGGGCGCTGCAAACCGGACCCGGCGCTCTACCTGGCCGCGTGTCACCGCCTCGGTCAGGCCCCCGCCGACTGCCTCTACGTCGGCGACGGCGACAGCCAGGAACTCACCGGCGCGGAACGGGCGGGGCTGAGCGCGGTCCGGCTGGCCGCACCGGATCTCGCCGACCACCTGGTCCTCAACGCCGACCACGACTTCGACGGGCCGTCGCTGACCTCGCTGACGGGCGTGCTCGACCTGCTCGACCCGGTCCCCGTCGCCTGATCCGGCTCGTCGACGGGTTCGCGTCAGCGGCGGCGGACACGGTGCAGGCGGAACGGCTTGCGGGCGGCCCGTACCGCAGGAGTCGGCCGGGGCTGCTCGCTCAGCGAGCCGTCCGGCAGGTCGGCGCCGGTGACAGCGGTGCCGTCGGGCGCGAGCCGGTTGAGCGCGCACCCCTGCGCCGCCCACCGCTCCACCAGCTCGGCGGCGGAGCCGGAGGCGTTCAGCCGCTTCGCCGCGACCAGCGGCGCGGCGGTGTCCCACTCGTCGGTGCCCGGTCGCAGCCGGGTCACCCGCGCCGGCCAGGTGACGATCCGCCCGCCGTGGTCGCCGCGCAGCGTCACGTCGGCCGTGTCGCTGTCGGCCAGCCCGGGTGCGGTCTGCTCACCGGGGCCGGTGACCACGAGCAGGGTGCCCTCAAGCGGCAGGCACCACAGCGCGTACGCCGGACCGCCGCCGGTGCTCACCCAGCAGACCGCGGCCTTCTTCACCGCCTCGTCCACAAGCGGCGGCGTCACCCGCTCGTCCACCTCGTCACTCACCCCGCCATCCTCCCCCATCCCCGCCCCGCAGCGCCCTGCCCATTGCGGTGTGATCAAGGAGTTTGTGTCCTCCAGCGGCCTCTCCGCCGACACAAACTCCTTGATCACCGGGCGTTGGGGTGGGGGCGGGGGCGAGGGCGGGGGTGGGGGTGGGGCGGGGGCGGGGGCTCGGGTCAGCCGATGAACGGGGGGACGGTGATCTCGCCTCGGGCCACCGGCATGACCTTGCCGGACACGGTCGCGCCCACCGCCAGCCCGCCGGACGCCGTCACCGTGCAGTCGAGCGTCGACGGGCGGTTGATCTCGATGCCCTGCCGGACCGTGTACGTGGAGCGCCCGTCGCCGGGCAGCAGGCCGCTGGCGACCAGCCACACACCCAGTCCCAGAGCGGCCGAACCGGTCGCCGGGTCCTCCGGCACGCCGAGCCCCGGCACGAAGACCCGGGCGTGCGCGGTTTGCGAACCGGGCTCCCAGGAGAAGAGGCTGACATGCTCCACTCCGTACCGCTGCGCCGCAGTCGTGTTCAACAGTGCCCGGGCCACCGCGTCCGGGCGTACCGGAAGGTAGGGGAATTCGAGGCCGCACCCGGCGACGCGCGGTGGCGGGCCGACGTGGTCGGTGCCGGTGAGGCCGACCATCTCCAGCAGCGGCTCCGGGTCGAGTTCCGGGCCGAGCGTGGGTGTGCCGCCGGTGAGCGTCGCGCCGGTGGCGGTGACCTCGATCGGCAGGACGCCGGCGCCGCACTCCTGGGTGACCCGGCCCGCGTCGAAGACGCCGCGCCGGCTCGCGGTCACCGCGGCGCCGACGCTCGGGTGGCCGGCGAAGGGAAGCTCGTCGGCCGGGGTGAAGATCCGGGCCCGGTAGGTGGCGCCCACCTGCGTCGGCGGCAGCACGAAGACCGTCTCGGACAGGTTGAACTCCAGCGCGAGCGCCTGCATCTGCTCGGTGGCCAGCCCTTCCGCGCCGAACACCACGGCCAGCGGGTTGCCGGCGAACGGGCGGTCGGTGAAGACGTCCACGATCTCGTAGCCCAAGGTCGACATGTTGTTAGAGAGTAGGCCCTTAGGCTGGTGGCCGTGAGCACGCCGAACCGGGTCTACCTCGCTCGACTCGCCGGAGTCGCCGTTTTCGACCCGAACGGCGACCAGGTCGGCCGCGTCCGCGACGCGGTGGCCCGGATGCGCGCGACCCAGCGACCGCCGGAGGTGGTCGGTCTGGTCGCCGAGATGCCGATGCGGCGGCGCATCTTCCTGTCCATCAACCGGATCACCTCCATCGATCCGGACGCGGTGGTGCTCGGCAGCGGCACGCTCAACCTGCGCCGGTTCGAGAAGCGTCCGAACGAGTTGCTGGTGCTCCAGGAGCTGCTGGACCGCCGGGTCCAGCTCGACAGCGGGCGGGCCGGCTCGGTGGTGGACGTGGCGATGGAGTGCAGCCGCGGCGGCGAGTGGTCGCTGAGCCGCGTCGCCGTGCGCGAGCACACCGGCCGGCTCACCCGTCGCGGCAACCTCCACCAGGTCGACTGGGACCGGGTCCGCGGGCTGGGCGCGGTCGGCGACAACCGGGGTACGGCGAACCTGCTCGCCGTCCTGGAGGACATGCGTCCGGCCGACCTGGCGAACGCCCTCCAGGATCTGCCCGACGCCCGGCGCAACGAGGTGGCCGCCGCGCTCGACGACGAGCGCCTGGCCGACGTGCTGAGCGAGCTGCCCGAGCACGACCAGGTGGAGATCCTGGCCGCGCTGGACCGCCAGCGCGCCGCCGACGTGCTGGAGGAGATGGAGCCGGACGACGCGGCCGACCTGCTCAACGAGCTGCCTCCGCCGGAGCAGGACGTGCTGCTGGACCTGATGGAGCCGGACGAGGCCGACCCGGTACGCCAGTTGCTGCGCTACGCCTCCGGCACGGCCGGCAGCGTGATGACCTCGGAACCGGTGATCCTGCCGCCTGACGCCACGGTGGCCGAGGCGCTCGCCCGGATCCGGGAGGCGCAGCTGTCCCCGGCGGTGGCGGCCCAGGTTTTCGTGGCCCGTGCCCCGCTGACCACGCCGACCGGCCGCTACCTGGGTATGGTGCACTTCCAGCGGTTGCTCCGCGAACCGCCGGCCGACCTGCTCGGCGGCATCGTGGTGAACGACATCGACCCGCTGCGCACGTCGACCCCGCTGCCCGAGATCACCCGCCGGATGGCCACGTACGACATGGTCGGCATGCCGGTGGTGGACCGGAACAACCGGTTGGTCGGCGCGGTGACCGTGGACGACGTGCTGGACCATTCCCTGCCGCGGGACTGGCGGGACCGGGACGCGGCCTCCACCTCGTCCGCCACCGACGACGGCACCCTGGACGGCGACGATGAGTGACCAGCGACGCGGCGACCGGCTCGACCAGCCGCGCGCCCCGCGGAGCCTGCACCTGCCGCGGGTCGACGCGGAGACGTTCGGCCGCTGGGCCGAGGGCATCGCCCGGGGCATGGGTACGGCGAACTTCCTCGTCTACATGACGCTGATCCTGGTGGCCTGGTTCCTGTGGAACACGCTGGCGCCGGCGGATCTGCGCTTCGACCCGTACACCTTCACGTTCTTGACCTTGATCCTCTCGCTGCAGGCGTCGTACGCGGCGCCGTTGATCCTGCTCGCGCAGAACCGGCAGGCGGACCGGGACCGGATCGCGCTGGACGAGGACCGGCGGCGGGCCACGCTCCAGAAGGCCGACACGGAGTACCTGGCCCGGGAGATCGCCGCGCTGCGGATCGCGATGGGAGACGTGGCGACCCGGGACTTCCTGCGCTCGGAGCTGACCCGGCTGGGTGAGGAACTGGACGAGGCGGCCGAGCGGCGGCGCAAGCTGGAGCGGCGGCAGCAGGAGCGTGCGGGCCGGCGGGCGGGCGGCGAGCCGCTGGACGAGCCCCGGGACGAGCTGGACAGTGACTACGCGCGGGACGGCCGGCGCGACGCCTGACCGGCCATCGAATCGCTCACACCGCCCCCGCCAGCGCCGGTGGCCGATGACCCGCGACGTAGCATTGCGGGCATGTCAGCACCCGTCAGCACCGTCTCCGACGCGATCCAGGCCGCCCTGGCCACCGTCAACGACCCGGAGATCCGCCGGCCGATCACCGAACTCGGCATGGTCCAGTCCGCCGAGCGCGGCGAGGACGGCGTGGTCCGGGTGGAGCTGCTGCTCACCGTGGCCGGCTGCCCGCTGAAGGACAAGCTGCGCAGTGACATCACCGCCGCCGTGGCCGCCGTGCCCGGTGTGAGCGGCGTGGAGATCACCTTCGGTGTGATGAGCCCGGAGCAGCGCCAGGAGCTCCAGTCGAAGCTGCGCGGTGGCGGCGCCACCGCCGAGCCGGTGATCCCGTTCGCCCAGCCGGGCTCGCGGACCCGCGTCTACGCGGTCGCCAGCGGCAAGGGCGGTGTCGGCAAGTCCAGCGTCACCGTCAACCTGGCCGCGGCGCTGGCCTCGCGCGGCCTGTCGGTGGGTGTGGTGGACGCGGACATCTACGGCCACTCGGTGCCCCGGATGCTCGGTGCCGACGGCGCGCCGACCCGCGTCGAGGACATGATCATGCCGCCGCAGTCGCACGGCGTGAAGGTCATCTCGATCGGCATGTTCACCCCCGGCAACGCCGCTGTGGTCTGGCGCGGGCCGATGCTGCACCGGGCGCTTCAGCAGTTCCTCGCCGACGTCTACTGGGGTGACCTGGACGTCCTCCTGCTCGACCTGCCGCCGGGCACCGGCGACATCGCGATCTCGGTGGCCCAGTTGCTGCCGAACGCGGAGATCCTGGTAGTCACCACGCCACAGGCGGCCGCCGCCGAGGTGGCGGAGCGGGCCGGCGCGATCGCGTTGCAGACCCACCAGCGGGTGGTCGGTGTGATCGAGAACATGTCCTGGCTGGAGATGCCGGACGGCTCCCGGATGGAGGTCTTCGGGTCCGGTGGCGGCGCGGCCGTGGCCGAGTCGCTGACCCGGACGATCGGTGCGCAGGTGCCGGTGCTGGGGCAGATCCCGTTGGACACCCGGGTACGCGAGGGCGGCGACGCCGGTCAGCCGATCGTGCTGGCGCAGCCGGACGCTCCGGCCGCGAAGGCCCTGTTCCAGGTCGCCGACCGGCTGGCCGTCCGCCGCGAGTCGCTGCTCGGCAAGCCCCTGGGCCTCAAGCCCGCCGGCCGCTAGAGCCCACCCGCCCCTCCCCACCGCCCCCTTCCCGCCGCGCGCGGGGTGGGGGCGGCCCCGTTTCCGACGGCGCAAGCGGGGCGAGGGGCGGCGTCAGGTGGCGTCGTCGTAGGACAGGCGGGGGGCCGGTGGGGTGGGGGCGGGGGTGCTGGTGGCCACGCCGGGGGTGCGCAGGTCGGCCGCCTTTGCCACGTCCTTCAGCTCGTCGTGCACGCCTGTGACATCCGAGCGCAGGTTGTCGTACATGCTCTGGAGCGGCTTGCGGATCGCCTGCTCGTCGTCCTCGCTGAGCAGGTGCTTGCGGATGAACGCCTTGGGGTGCAGATCCTCCAGCTGGATGTCCGTGCCCAGCTCGCGGCTCAGGTCACCGGTGGCGTTGTGCGCCATGTTGCGCAGGTTGCGGACCATCCGGAGGCCGTCGTTGATCACATTGGGCAGCCGATCACCGAAGATCAACAGCGCCAGGAGCAGCAGGACGCCGATCTCCCACCAGTTCAGGTTCTCGAACACCGCGGCCTCCTCGTCCGTGTCAGGGCAAGACTACGCACGTCGGGTGACCCTCGGGGAGGGGGTGACCGGTCCTCACTTCGCATCCGCGGCGAGCGTCACCGACGCGTTCTGCCGCGACGACCCGCGCCGGTACTCGACAGTCACCACCGAACCGGGCGCGTACTTGCGCACCAGGGCCACCAGGTCGGTCGGATCGGTCATCGGGTGCCGGTTCAGCCGGAGCACCACGTCCCCGGTACGCAGTCCGGCCGCCGCCGCCGGGCCGGCCGGCTCGACCGCGTTGAGGCGTACCCCGCCGCCGGTGGCGCCGGTGCCGCCCACCTGGGCGCCGATCACGGTACGCCGGGCCTTGCCGGTGCCGATGATGTCCTCGGCGATCCGCTTCGCCTGGTTGATCGGGATGGCGAACGCGAGGCCGATGTTGCCCGCCTCCTGCCCGTCGGCCACCAGCGACTTGATCGTCGAGTTCACCCCGACCACCCGCCCGGCGCCGTCCACGAGCGGGCCGCCGGAGTTGCCGTGGTTCACCGCCGCGTCGGTCTGGATCGCCGCGTAGTAGCGCGTCGGCCCGCCCGGCTCGCCGGCCTGCATGGTCCGGTCCAGCGCGCTCACGATTCCGGCGGTGACGGTGTTGGCGAGCGACAACGGTGACCCGATGGCGAGCACCGGGTCACCGACCGCGAGCGCGTCGGAGTCGCCGAACCGCACCGGCGTCAGCCCGCCGCGCGAGACCTTGATCACGGCGAGGTCCGACTCCGGGTCCTGCCCGACCACGGTGCCGGCGGCGGTGCTGCCGTCGTTGAACACGACTGTGGCCCTGCCGGTCCCGTCGGCGACCACGTGGTCGTTCGTGACGATGTGGCCCTCGCTGGTCGCCACGAAGCCGGAGCCCTCGCTGGTGCCGCCGAGGCTGACCACCCGGATCGTGACCACGCTGGGCAGGACCCGCTCGGCGACCCCGGCCAGTGACTCGGGCTTGCGCTGGGCCAGCGCCGGGGCCTGCCCGCTCTGTGCGCCGATCGTCGGCACGTCACCGCCGCGCAGGAGTGCGTACGTCAGGGCGCTGCCGAGCGAACCGGCCAGCAGCGCCGTGACCAGGGAGATCAGCACCACCTGGCGCATCCCCGGCCGGGCCGGCAGATCCGGGTCGGTGACCGGTTCCGGCTCCCCCGCCCCGGGCGTCGGCGCCGCCGGCACCACCACCGCAGCGGGTGCGTACGGGTCTCGCCACGGGTCGGCCAGCGCGTCGGACCACCACGGCGACGTCGCCTGACCCGGGGCGTCCTGCGGCGGTCGTCCGGACGCCGGCCCACCCGGTGCCGGCGATCCGCCCGGCCGCCGCCAGTCCCAGCCGTCGGTCACGTCGGTGCCTCCCACTCGTCCCGCTGGCCCCGCGCCGACGGCCGGCGGAGCCGGACGACAGTGACGCGCGGGACACCTCCAGGATTACACGGATGGCGCGAACGGGGTCAGGGGTTGCCCTCCGTGAGCACCCCACGTCGGACTCGCGGCTGCGCCGGTACCGGCCCGCCTCTACGCTCACAGTGCATACCGCCCCTCGCACCAGTCCGCCCCTCGGAGGTGTCCCATCGCCACGGTCGCCGGTCACGGCAGTTCGACGGCCCAGGCGCTCCACTTCGCCGAGTCTTTCGTCACCGAGGATCTCGTGCTGCGCACGGCCCGCGCCCTCGCCCACGAGGTGGGGGTGGAGGCGGTCACGCCCGGGTCGGGCGCCGCCCTGCGGCTGCTCGCCGCCGCTGGCAACGCCCGCGCCGTGGTGGAGATCGGCACCGGCACCGGGGTGAGCGGCGTGTGGCTGCTGCGCGGCATGCGCCCCGACGGCGTGCTCACCACGATCGACGTCGAGGTCGAATACCAGCGCATCGCCCGGCGGCTGTTCCAGGAGGCGGGCTTCCCGTCGGGGCGTACCCGGATCATCACCGGCCGGGCCCTCGACGTGCTGCCGCGGCTCGCGGACGGCGCCTACGACCTGGTGTTCGTGGACGCGGTGTCGACCGGCTTCGCCGCGTACGTGGACGCGGCGCTGCGGCTGCTGCGCCCCGGCGGGGTGCTCGCGCTCAACGGCGCGCTGGCGGCCGGCCGGATCGGCGACCCGGCCGCGCGGGACGTCGAGACGGTCACCGTGCGGGAGACCATCAAGGCGATCCGCGAGTCGGAGCACTGGGTGCCCGCGCTGCTGCCGGTCGGCCACGGCCTGCTCGCCGCCGTGAAGGCCTGACCGGCCGGATTCAGCCCAGCGTGCCCCTGCACGCCCGATTCAGCCCACCGTGCTCCTGCACGCCCGATTCAGCCCAGCGTCGCGAGCCAGCGCAGCAGCCCGCGCACGCCCCAGCCGGTGGCGCCCTTGACCAGCTCGCCGTGCGTGTCGTCGGACCACGACGGCGCGGACATGTCCAGGTGCGCCCACCTGTCCCGCAGGTCGCCGGTGAACTCCCGCAGGAACAGCGCGGCGACCACCGAGCCGGCCCCCTGCGCCGGGGAGCTGTGCAGGTCGGCGATCTCGCTGGCCAGGTATTCGACGTAGTCGTCCGCGAGCGGCATCCGCCAGGCCCGCTCGCCCGCCGCGGTGATCGCGTCGAGCAGGCCGGCCGCGAGCGCGTCGTTCTCGCTGTAGAGCGCGGCGTGCCGCTTGCCGAGGGCCACGGCGTTCGCGCCGGTCAGCGTCGCCAGGTCGATCAGCAGGTCGGGCTTCAGCTCGCGGACCGCGTACGCCAGCGCGTCGGCGAGCACCAGCCGGCCCTCGGCGTCGGAGTTGGTGCTCTCGCTGGTCAGTCCGCCGTAGTGCCGGATCACGTCGCCGGGGCGGAACGCCGCGCCGCTGACCATGTTCTCGGCGAGCGGGGCGAGCGTGGTGACCCGGACCGGCAGGCGCAGTTCCGCGGCGCCGAGCGTCGCGGCGATCACTGCGGCGGCACCGGCCATGTCCTTGCGCATGAGCTTCATGGCCGGCACCGGCTTGATCGAGATGCCGCCGGTGTCGAAGGTGATGCCCTTGCCGACGAGCACGACGTGGGTCCGGGCGCCCTCCGGCCGCCAGTCCAGCTCCACCAGGCGCGGGCCGCTCGCGGAGCCGCCGCCGACGGCCAGCAGGCCGCCGAAGCCCTCGGCCGCCAGCTCCTCCGGGCCGCGTACCCGCAGGTGCAGGTCGGAGCGCCCGGACACGGCCTCGGCCACCTGCGCGGCGAACCACTCCGGGTTCTTGGTGGACGACGGCATGTTGGTCAGGTCGCGGGCGAGCCGGGTCGTCTCGGCGGTGGCCCGGGCGGCGTCGAGCGTGCCGGCGAGAGCGTCCGGGTCGTCGACGAGGACCGACACCTCGGCCAGGGCGGGACGCCTGCCGGCCTCGGTGAGACGGAAGCGGTAAGAGCCGAGCAGCAGCCCTTCGGCGAGGCCGCGCAGTGCCGCCGTCGCCTCGGCGGGAAGCGCGATGGTGATCTGCGTCTCATCCTTCGCCGCGCGGGCCAGAGCCGCTCCGGCGGTGCGCCAGTCGCGCTCGTCGCCGCCGCCGACGCCCAGCAGCCACAGCCGGGCCGGGGAGCCGCCGGGACGCAGGTGCTCGCGTACCTCGCCGGCCGCGCCGGTGAGCCGGGTGGCGGGCAGGACGGCGGCGGCCTCGGCCGGGATGTCGGCGTCGAGCGCCACGGCGGTCGGGACCAGTCGGGCCGTGGAGTCCGGCGAGATCACCGGGTCCGGATATTCCGGCGAGTCCGACCCTCCGGGACGGACGGGCAGGACGAGAGCGTCGGGCCCCGCGGGCCCACTCACCAGACGAATGACCAGCACGCTGGACCGTACCTCCGAAATGGGTTGAACGGGCGCATTCCATCACGCACCCGTCGAGGAAATACCCTGAGCCACCGGGCATCCCGGTGGCTCAGGGTAGAACGAACCGCCCGCACGGCGGACGCCGCGCGGGACACTCCTCGAATCAGCCCGCAGCCGCCTTCAGCGCGTCACCGAGCGCGGTGGCCTCGTCGGGAGTCATCTCGACGACGAGCCGGCCACCACCCTCCAGCGGGACCCGCATGACGATGCCCCGGCCCTCCTTGGTGACTTCCAGCGGACCGTCGCCCGTCCGCGGCTTCATCGCCGCCATGTTGTCTCCCCTCAGACCTACACCAGGGTCGGTGAGTTGCCCCACAGCCACTTCGCCATCGCCATCCGCAACCGTCGCGGAAGGCTCGACAGACGATTTTCCCTGATGAACACCGCCGGACCCAAACCGAAGCAGCATTGATGTAACAGCATCTAGCTTATCTTGGATAGGCCTGTCACAATGTGCGGTCATGCAGGCACGGTCGGCACTCTTCGACCTGTACGGCGACCACCTCCGGGCCCGGGGTGGCCGCGCACCGGTCGCCGCCCTGGTCAAGCTACTCGCCCCACTCGGGATCGCCCCACCGGCGGTACGCACCGCGGTCTCCCGGATGGTCCGCCAGGGCTGGCTGGAACCACTCCGGCTCGCGTCCGGACCGGGATATTCGATCACCCCGAAGGCGGCTCGTCGACTCGACGAGGCGGCGTCCCGGATCTACCGGACCGGACGGCACAGCTGGGACGGACGGTTCGACCTCCTGGTGCTCACCGCACCCTCCTCCCGCCGGGACCGGCAGCGGCTCGCCGCGAACCTCGCCTTCCTCGGCTACGGCACGCTCGACGACTGCACCTGGGTGGCCACCCGCCCGGGCGAGGACGTCGACCTGCTGCTCGACGAGGCGGGCGTGCGCTACGAGCGGTTCACCGCCGCCCACGCGGCCGGCACACCCGGCGCCATGGGCGTGGTCCGCCGCGCCTGGGACCTGGCCGAGATCGGGCGGGCGTACGAGCGGTTCGTCGCCGAGCAGAAGCCGCTGCTCTCCGGCGTCACGGTCCGCAGCAGCGACGAGGACGCGTACGCGGCCCGGTTCCGGCTCGTGCACGCATGGCGTACGTTCCTGTTCCGGGATCCGCAACTGCCCCCGGCACTGCTGCCCGAGCGCTGGCCGGGCACCAGCGCGGCCAGTTTCTTCGACCGGCACGCGGCCCGGCTCCGGCCGGCCGCCGACCGGTACGTCGAACAGTGCCTCGACGCCGGCAACCGCCTCGCCCGACAGAAGGGTCGTTAGAACGTGACCGAGCCGCTCCTCGTCGACCGCACCGACGCCGTCGTCACCCTGACGCTGAACCGCCCGACGGCGATGAACTCGCTCGACGTGGCGCTCAAGGAGGCGCTCCGGGACACGCTGGCCGAGCTGGAGACCGACCGGTCCTGCCGGGCGGTCGTGCTCGCCGGCGCGGGCGGCTCGTTCAGCGCCGGGCAGGACCTGCATGAGCACGTGCGGACGCTGGAGACCTCGGAGACCGACCCGCTGGGCACCGTGCGGGCGCACTACAATCCGATCGCCGCCCGGCTGGCCAACCTGCCCAAGCCGGTGGTGGCCGCGGTGCGCGGGATGGCCGCCGGGGCCGGCGCCTCGCTGACGTTCCTGGCCGACTTCCGCATCGGCGGCCCGAAGACCCGGTTCCTGATGGCGTTCGCCGGGGTGGGCCTCGCCGCCGACACCGGCGCCTCCTGGACGCTGCCCCGGCTGGTCGGCCACGCCAAGGCCGTCGAGCTGCTGATGCTCGCCGAGCCGGTCGGTGCCGAGGATGCCTGCCGCCTGGGCCTGCTGACCAGGCTGGTGGACGACGACGAGCAGGTGCTCCCGTCGGCGCAGGAACTGGCCGCCCGGCTCGCCGCCGGCCCGACCGTCGCGTACGGGGCGATCAAGCGTCAGCTCTCCATCGCCGACGCGGGCACGCTCGCGGACGCGCTGGCCGCCGAGGCGCAGGCCCAGGCGATCTGCGGCGCCACCGCCGACCACCGGGCCGCCACGATGGCGTTCGTCGCCAAGCAGAAGCCGGTCTTCGAGGGCCGCTGACCGGGCCGGCCGCGCCGGGAGGATTCAGTCGTCCTCTTCCGGGTCCTGGTTGGCCTCGACGCCGAGCACGAACGCCTGCATGGCCAGCTCGTCGCCGTACGGCGAGACGAACGCCGGCAGCTCCCGCGGGCCCAGGTCCTGCACGTAGGACCAGAAGATCCGTACCGCCTCGGCGCGCGACGCGGCCTCGATCGGCAGGTCCAGGCTGACCAGCCAGGTGCTGCGGGCGGGCGGCGGGCCGAGCCGGTCGGCCAGCGACCGCCAGCGGGCCGGGTCGAGCGCCACGACCGGGCCGTCCGGCGCCGGGCCGTCGACCGGCACCGGCTCGTCGAGCACCCGCCGGGTGTACGCGACCACGAGCGACCCGGCCACCGCGTCGGACTGCGGATCGTCCGGGTCCTCCCGGGTCTCGGACGACGCGAGCGCGACCCGGCCGAGCGCGACCAGGCGCAGCGGCTCGTCGACGAGCACTGCCACCCGGTCACCGGGCCGGGGGCGGGCCGCCTCGGACAGCCCGGTCAGCTCCAGCAGGTCGTGGTGCACCAGCCGCTCGGCTGCGAAGCGCTCGGCGGGCAGCAGCACCGCCCAGGCTCCGGTCGTGGTCGCACCGTCTGTCGTCCCGCTCGTACGCGGCTCGGTGTCGGTCATGCCCCAATCCCATCACGCCGTAGGTGGCGCGCTCCGTCACACCCCGGCCCGGTCACCGTTCACGTGGCAGTCGGCCAGGTGGTCGTCGACCATGCCGGTGGCCTGCATCAGCGCGTAGGCGGTCGTGGGGCCGACGAACCGGAAGCCCCGCTTCTTGAGCGCCTTGGCCATCGCCACTGACTCCGGGCTGGTGGCCGGCACCTCGGCGAAGGACCGGGGACGCGCGGCCCGGGGCGGGGGCGCGAAGGACCAGAGCAGCGCGGAGAGACCCTCGGGCAGCTCCGACGCGGCCCGGGCGTTGGCGACCGCCGCCTCGATCTTGGCGCGGTTGCGGACGATGCCGGCGTCGGCCATCAGCCGGGTCACGTCGGCGTCGCCGTAGCGGGCCACCGACTCGATCCGGAAGCCGGCGAAGGCGTCCCGGAACGCCTGCCGCTTACGCAGGATGGTCAGCCAGGACAGGCCGGACTGGAACGCCTCCAGCGTCAGCCGTTCGTAGAGCGCGTCGTCGCCGCGCAGCGGGCGGCCCCACTCCTCGTCGTGGTAGACGGCGTAGTCGGGGGTGCTCGCCCCCCACGCGCAGCGCGGCCGCCCGTCGGGGCCGGTCACCAGGTCAGTCACGGCGTCCACGATAGGCCGGGCCACCGACAGGCCCGCCGCGCCGACCGCCGTCAGGGCAGGCGGCCCTGCTCGACCAGCCGGGCGAACTTCTTCAGCGCCTGGGTGAGGCTGAACTTCGAGCCGGGCCAGAGCACCGGCCACGCCACCCGGCCGGCCGCCCCGCCCGGCAGGTGGAACCACTCGTGCCAGACCACCTGCGTGCGGTCACGGTCCATCGGGGTGCAGCGCAGCACGCCGGGGCCGCGCAGCAGCTTGCCGCAGTGCACCACGCCGACCTCGTACGGCGCGTCGACCCGGACCACCCGCATCTCGTCGCGCAACACGGCCGGACCGAGCGCGGTGACCGCCTCGACCAGGCTGCCCTCGCCACCGTCGCCCTCGACCACCCGGACCCGGGTCAGCGGGATCCAGTCCGACTGCCGCTCCCACGCGGTGAGGGCGGCGAACACCCGGTCGGCCGGAGCCTCGACGATCACCGTGGCGGTGACCTCGGCGGCGCCGCGGCGGGACGCCTCGGCGAAGTCGTCGGCCGCCCGGTCGGCGCCGGTCACGCCGACTCCGAGCGGACCACGGAGCCGCGCTCCCGGTCGTCGTCGACGCGGTCCGGGCCGGCGGCGATCCCGTTCGCCGGGGAGACGGTGTCCTCGGTCGCCGCGGAGGCGGGGGCCTCCGCCACGCCCGCCTCGGCCGGGGCGCGTTCCGGTGGCCCGTCGGCGTCGGTACGGGCCGGCGGCTCGGGCGCGGACAGGTCGATCACCACCGGCTCCGGGGTGGACGGGCCGGGCGTCTGCTGGGTCTCGGGGCGGGTCGCGGCGGCCTCCTCGCGCGCCCGGCGCAGCGCGTCGGCGTCCTCGGTGCGCCCGTCCCG
Source organism: Micromonospora marina (assembly GCF_900091565.1). Lineage (GTDB taxonomy): Bacteria > Actinomycetota > Actinomycetes > Mycobacteriales > Micromonosporaceae > Micromonospora > Micromonospora marina. The sequence continues at coordinate 100,018 of NZ_FMCV01000023.1, forward strand.
CAGGGCCGCGTTCTCCGCCTCCAGGACGCCGATCAGCTCGGTCTTGTAGCCGATGTCGTACGCCGCCCGGCGCAGCGCCGCGTCGACCTGGCTCATCCGGTAACCGCGCAGCGCCGTGTCGAAGCGGACGTCGGACACGTCCGACTCGTCGAGCGGACGGCTGCCGGGCAGGGGCACGGCCCGTCCGTCCGGCTCGGCCGGGGTGAGTCCCGGGTCCTTGCCGGAGACGAGCACCGTCACCCCGAACACCACAGCCGCGACGGTCAGCGCGACGACCAAGAGGAGCAGAACCTCACCCATGCACAGATCGTGGCATGCGGGCCGGGATCGGGCGAGCCCTCCGGGACGTCCGGTCGGCAAATGCCTGCGGCTCGCGGGACCGGCGCGGGTGGCGCGGGCGGGACCGGATAGCGTCGGACCGGCCGGTGCGGTCCGGCGGCGAGGAGGCGGGCATGACCGGGGCGTTGCGGCTGGGCGGACGGACGTTCGGCCCCGGTGAGCTGGTGGTGATGGCGATCGTCAACCGCACCCCGGATTCGTTCTTCGACCGGGGCGCCACCTTCGCCCAGGACAGCGCGCTGCGCGCGGTGGAACGCGCGGTGGACGAGGGCGCCGAGATCATCGACATCGGCGGGGTGAAGGCCGGGCCGGGCGACGAGGTGGACGTGGCCGAGGAGATCCGGCGGACGGTGGACACGATCGCGGCGGTCCGGTCCGCCTTCCCCGACGTGGTCGTCTCCATCGACACCTGGCGCGCGGAGGTGGCCGTGGAGGCGGTCGCGGCCGGCGCGGACCTGCTCAACGACACCTGGTCGGGGGCGGACCCGGCACTGGCCCGGGTCGCCGCGGCGACCGGCGCCGGGCTGGTCTGCTCGCACGCCGGCGGGCTCGCCCCGCGTACCCGGCCGCACCGGGCCGCCTTCGACGACGTGGTGGCCGACGTGGTCGGCACCGTGACCGGGCTGGCCGAACGCGCGGCCGGGCTGGGTGTGCGCCGGGACGGCATCCTGATCGACCCGGCGCACGACTTCGGCAAGAACACCCGGCACTCGCTGGAGATCACGCGGCGGCTGGCGGAGCTGACCGGCACCGGCTGGCCGCTGCTGGTGGCCCTGTCGAACAAGGACTTCATCGGCGAGACGCTCGACCTGCCGGTGCCCGAGCGGCTGGAGGGGACGCTCGCCGCGACAGCGGTCTCGGCCTGGCTCGGCGCCCGGGTGTTCCGCGCCCACCAGGTCCGCGAGACCCGCCGGGTGCTGGACATGGTGGCGTCGATCCGGGGCGACCGGCCGCCGGCGGTGACCCGGCGCGGGCTGGCCTAGCTGACGGGTCAGGTCCAGCGCAGGACGCCGCGCCGCCACGCGTAGAGGATGCCGAGCGCGACGATCGCCACGAAGACGCCCATCTCCACGACGGTGGTGGCGCCGAAGCCGGGCCGGTCGAAGACCAGCGCCCACGGGAACAGGAAGACCGCCTCGACCGCGAAGAGCACGTACAGATACGCGTAGACGTAGTACCGGATCTGCATCTGGGCCCAGTCGCCGCCGACCGGGTCGATGCCGCACTCGTACGTGGTCCGCTTGCCCCACGGCTCGGCCGGCCGGCTCGGACGTAACACCCGGTTCGCGGAGAACGCCGTCACGAAGAAGAGCACTGCGGCGAGCAGCAGCAGACCGAGCGTCGCGTAGGAGCCGAGATATCCGGTCACGACCGGAGCGTACCGGTCCCGTCCAGATGTCCCGGACACGTTACGAAGTTGTTTCCTGGCAGGACTAGTGCTGAACGGCAAGCATCACCGAATAATGAGAGCTCTTGATCGTCCCGGAGGACAGATGGCCCGCCTGCGCGTTCGACCCCTTCGGCGGGTCGCGCTCCGCCGCACCCTCACGCTGCTGGCGCCCGCGTTGGTCGCGGCGCTGGTGGCGGTGGCGCCGGTCGGGGCCGCCGCCCACCCGGGGCCGGCCGCCGCGCCCCGGATGATCGAGCCCGCGGAACCGGGCGTCGATCCCGGCGGCGAGCCCACCGAGCCCGCGCCCACCGGCGAGCCCACGACCACGGCGACGGCCCCGCCGCCCACCGAGCCGCCGCCACCCGCGACCGATCCCCCGCCGCCGGTCACCACCCCGCCGGCCCCGCCGCCGACGAGCGCGCCCGCCGGACCGGCGCCGACCACCGCAGCGCCGACCACCACGGCACCGGCGCCCCCACCCGTCGCACCGCCGGTCAAGACCCCGCCGCCACCGCCGGCGCAGCCGGCCGGCGGTCCCCTCGGGGTACGCGTGAACACCGAGGACGTGGTCCTCCCGCCGGCCTACTGGAACGCCGACGTCACGGTGGCCACGCTGCGGGTGACGGTGACCAACACCGGCGGGCGGACGGAGCGGATCAGCCTGGGCTACACGCTGCCGCCCGGCCTGACCGACGCGGGCACCCCGGGCTGCGAACCGGCCGGCGGCGGCAACCACCGCTGTGTCGGGTGGGACGCGGAGCCGGGCGCCCGGTTCAGCGCGACCATCCAGCTCCGGGTCGACGGCGACGCCTGGCGGACCATGCCGCTGGCCGGATCGGTCCAGGTCACCGCCGTCGCGCCCGGCGTGACCGGAGCGGCGTACGACGACGAGGGCTTCGCGGTGCTGTTCCCGCCCGGGCCGCCGGTACCCGGCATCTCGCTGCGGGCCGACGAGGTGCTGTTCGACATCAGCGGCGCGCCCAGCACGCTCACCGTCCGGCTCGGCAACACCGGCGAGGTCGACGCGGCGGGCCGGATCGAGGTGCTCCTGCCCGAAGGGGTGACCGTGGCCGGCAGCGAGAGCGGCTGCGCCCCGGTGTCGTCCGATCGGACCCGCTGCGAGCTGGGCGCGCTGGCGGCCGGGCGGACCACGACCGTACGGCTGACGCTGGCCGCCTCGGCGGAGGCACAGCGGCGGGCGCCCCTGTCCGGCGCGGTGATCGGCCGGCTGGATCCGCGCAGCGGGCTGGACCGGCAGATGCAGATGAGCTTCCGGATCAGCGCGGCGGCGGCGGGTGCCGTCCCGCCCGGCGGGGCGCCGGCCCCGACCGGCTCGCAGGGCGTCCTCGTCGCCGCCGGCGGACGGGACGGCGGCGGCACCTCGGTCCGGGGGGTCGCCGTCGCGCTCATCACCGTGTCCGGTCTCCTGGTCGTGCTCGCGCTGACGCTGGCGACCCGTTCGCTGCGCCGCCGCAGCGACATCACCGTGCCGGAGCGTCCGATCACCGACCGGTGATCATGGATATGCGGTGATCTGGGTTACGGGCCCAGGTACTAAACGCTGCAAAGCAGGGCATACAGCGGCCCGATCCAGTCCCATACGTCGGACCTCGACCAAGGTGGCCCTAACGTGGCGACGTAGGCTCTGACGTGAGAATCGGAGCGGGCCGGGCCGGCAGGGGCGACGGCGCTCAGTGAAGCGAGGTGCGGGTGTGACCAAGCAGATCCGTCAGCTGGACCGGGTGGTCATCCGGTTCGCCGGTGACTCCGGCGACGGCATGCAGCTCACCGGCGACCGGTTCACCTCGGAGACGGCGCAGCTAGGCAACGACATCTCCACGTTGCCCAACTTCCCCGCCGAGATCCGGGCTCCCGCCGGCACCCTGCCCGGCGTGTCGAGCTTCCAGGTGCACTTCGCCGACTACGACATCCTGACCCCGGGCGACGCGCCGAACGTGCTGGTGGCGATGAACCCCGCCGCGCTCAAGGCCAACCTGGCCGACCTGCCGCGCGGGGCGGACATCATCGTCAACACCGACGAGTTCACCCGGCGCAACCTGGCCAAGGTCGGCTACGCGGCCAGCCCGCTGGACGACGACTCGCTCGCCGGGTACGCGGTGCACCCGGTGGCGCTCACCTCGATGACGATCGGCGCGCTGGCCGAGCACGACGTGTCCAAGAAGGACGCCGAGCGGGCCAAGAACATGTTCGCGCTCGGGCTGCTGAGCTGGATGTACTCCCGCCCGTACGAGTCCACGCTGCGCTTCCTGGAGCGCAAGTTCGCGGCCCGCCCCGAGCTGGTGGCGGCGAACGTGGCGGCGTTCCGGGCCGGCTGGAACTTCGGCGAGACCACCGAGGACTTCGCCGTCCGGTACGAGGTCAAGCCGGCCAAGATGCTGCCGGGCACCTACCGGAACATCACCGGCAACGCGGCACTGTCGCTGGGCCTGGTGGCCGCCGGGGTGCGCTCCGGGCTGCCGGTGTTCCTCGGCGCGTATCCGATCACGCCGGCCTCGGACATCCTGCACGAGCTGAGCAGGCACAAGAAGTTCGGCGTGGTCACCATGCAGGCCGAGGACGAGATCGCCGCGGTCGGGGCGGCGCTCGGCGCGTCGTACGGCGGCTCGCTCGGCGTCACCACCACGAGCGGTCCGGGCGTGGCGCTCAAGAGCGAGACGATCTCCCTGGCGGTGGCGCTGGAACTGCCGCTGGTCATCGTCGACGTGCAGCGGGCCGGTCCGTCCACCGGCATGCCCACCAAGACCGAGCAGGCCGACCTGAACATGGCCCTGTACGGCCGGCACGGGGAGGCACCGGTCGCGGTGATCGCGCCGAAGTCCCCGGCCGACTGCTTCCACGCGGCGCTGGAGGCGGCCCGGATCGCGCTGACCTACCGCACCCCGGTGATCCTGCTGTCGGACAACTACGTCGCCAACGGCTCCGAGCCGTGGCTGCTGCCGGACGTGGAGTCGCTGCCCGACCTGCGGGTCGAGTTCGCCACGAAGCCGAACGGCGAGGACGGCACCACGTTCCTTCCCTACCTGCGGGATCCGCAGACGCTGGCCCGCCCGTGGGCGGTGCCCGGCACGGCCGGTCTGGAACACCGGATCGGCGGCCTGGAGAAGGCCGACAAGACCGGCGACATCTCGTACGACCCGGCCAACCACGACTTCATGGTGCGGACCCGGGCGGCCCGCATCGAGACCATCCCGGTCCCCGACGTCGAGGTGGAGGACCCGGACGGCGACGCCCGGGTGCTGGTGCTGGGCTGGGGTTCGACGTACGGGCCGATCGGCGCCGCCTGCCGGGGCCTGCGCCAGCGCGGGCTCTCGGTGGCCCAGGCCCACCTGCGGCACCTGGCCCCGATGCCGGCGAATCTCGGCGAGGTGCTGGGCCGGTACGACAAGGTGGTCGTGCCGGAGATGAACCTCGGCCAGCTCGCCCACGTGATCCGGGCGAAGTACCTGGTCGACGCGATCGGCTACAACCAGGTCCGCGGCCTGCCGTTCACCGCCGCCGAGCTGGAGACGATGCTGGAAGAGGTCCTGAAGAATGTCTGAGCCCGTCGCCCTCAAGCTCACCGCCAAGGACTTCAAGTCCGACCAGGAGGTGCGCTGGTGCCCCGGTTGCGGCGACTACGCCATCCTGGCGGCCGTGCAGGGCTTCATGCCGGAGCTGAACATCCCCCGGGAGAACATCGTCTTCGTCTCGGGCATCGGCTGCTCGTCGCGCTTCCCGTACTACATGAACACGTACGGCATGCACTCGATCCACGGCCGGGCCCCGGCGATCGCCACCGGCCTGTCGGTGTCCCGGCCGGATCTGTCCGTCTGGGTGGTCACCGGTGACGGCGACGCGCTCTCCATCGGCGGCAACCACCTGATCCACGCGCTGCGCCGCAACGTGAACCTGAAGATCCTGCTGTTCAACAACCGGATCTACGGGCTCACCAAGGGCCAGTACTCGCCGACCTCCGAGGTCGGCAAGATCACCAAGTCGACGCCGGTCGGCTCGGCCGACGCACCGTTCAACCCGCTGTCGCTGGCGCTCGGCGCCGAGGCCACGTTCGTGGCCCGGACGATCGACTCGGACCGCAAGCACCTCCAGTCGGTGCTGCGGGCCGCCGCCCAGCACGAGGGTTCCGCGTTCGTGGAGATCTACCAGAACTGCAACATCTTCAACGACGGCGCGTTCGACCCGCTGAAGGAACCGGCCACTCGGGACGACTTCCTGATCCGGCTGGAGCACGGACAGCCGATCACGTTCGGCGCGGGCGGGCAGTTCTGCGTCGTCCACCCGCCGGGCGGCTTCGGGCTGGAGGTCCGGGAGACCGCGAACACGCCGGTCGAGGAGATCGTGGTGCACGACGCGGGCGTGGCGGACCCGGCGTACGCGTTCGCGCTGTCCCGGCTGCCCGGCCTGGACCTGAGCAACACCCCGATCGGGGTGTTCCGGTCGGTGGACCGTCCCTCCTACGACAGCGTGGTGCAGGAGCAGGTCGCGGCCGCCAAGGCCACCGTCGACCGGACCCCGGAGCAGCAGCTCGCCGCGCTGCTCGGCAGCGGCGACACCTGGACGATCCTCTGATCCGCCGCTGACCCGTCACTGAGCGAAGGGCGGGCCGTTCCCCCGTGGAACGGCCCGCCCTTCGCGTGTGACGGCGGTTCGGTCAGGCGGCCGCCGAGGCGGGCAACCACAGCTCGTCGACGGCCCGCTCGGCCGCGGCGAGGCTCTGCTCGAACAGCGGGATCAGCTCGGTCATCGCCGGGTTGACCGGGGCGAGGGTCAGCTCGGCGCAGATGAACCGCGGCTCCAGCCCGGTCAGGGACAGGCCGTGTGGCAGCCACGGCTCGGCGTGGTCCCAGCCCTCCCGCGGGGTGCCCGGGCCGTACCCACCGCCGCGGCTGACCAGGACGACGAACTGGCGGTCGCCGAGCAGCCCGGCGTTCGTCGCCGGGTCGTACGCGATGCCGGGGGCGATCAGGTGGTCGACCCAGGACTTCACGCTGCTGGGCGGGCCGTAGTTGTAGAGCGGGAGCCCGAGCAGGACCGTGTCGGCCTGCTTGACCTCGGCCACGACCGCCTCGGTCAGCCGCCAGGACGCCTGCTGATCCGGCGTGTGCTGATCCGGCGGCACCATGCGCGCGAGGCCGCTCGCCGTGTTCAGGTGCGGCAGTGGGTTCTGCCCCAGGTCGCGGTAGGTGACGGTGCCGTCCGGGTGGGCGGCGCGCCACGCGGCGGCGGCGCGGGCGGTGAGCCGCCGGCTGATCGACCGCTCGCCGGTGATGCTGGAGTCGACGTGTAGTAGGTGCGCCATTTGCGGTTCCCCCTCCGATAATCGTTCGCGTCGGACGAACTATTTATAGCAGGCCAATGTTCCTCGGGGCGCGTAAACTGGGTCACATGTCCGCCGCACCGGTCGAGGAGTCCGAGCGCCGCTCCGGGCCCCTGCTCGATCACCTGGCCCGCCGGATGCGGCTGCGCTCGGAGTCGGTGCTGGCGCCGCTGGGCCTGCGCCCCCGCCATCTGGTGGCGCTCACCGTGCTGCGCGACTCCGGCGGCATCAGCCAGCAGGCGCTGGCCGGCACGCTCCAGATCGACAGCACGAATGTGGTCGGGCTGCTCAACGACCTGGAGGCGGGCGGCCTGGCCGAGCGCCGCCGCTCCCCGGAGGACCGCCGGCGGCACGAGGTACGCCTCACCGACGCGGGCACGAAGCGACTGCGCGAGGCCGAGTGCGCGCTCGCCGGGGCGGAGGAGGAGGTCCTCGGCGCGCTGGCACCCGGCGAGCGAGACCTGCTCTACGACCTGCTGCGACGGGCCACCCAGGGCCGGTCCTCGACCTGCGGCGAAGTGATCGCGGAGGGCGGCACGGGCGCCTGCTGACCGCAGGCGCTCAAGCGGCGCGGGGTCAGAGCGCGGACGTGGCCTGCGGCCGGTCGTCCCGGACGTGGACGAGCATGTCGCCGGTCTCGATCACCGAGGCGGCGCGGTCGTTGAGCGTGACCACCTTGCCCCGGCGGACCAGCGCGATGACCAGCGACTCCAGCTCGCGCGGTGAGCGGCCCACCTCGCTGCGCTCGGCCGACCGCATGGCCAGCGCCATGCCCTGCCCCGGGGTGAGCAGGTCCTCCACCACGTCGATCAAGGGCGGGGCCGAGGTGGACAGGCCGAGCAGCCGCCCGGCCGTGGCCGACGAGACGATCACGTGGTGCGCGCCGCTCTGCTTGAGCAGCGGAGCGTTCTCCGCCTCCCGGACGGCCGCGATGATGCGCACCTGACCGGCGGTGAGCTGCCGGACCGTGAGCGCCACCAGCACCGAGGCGTCGTCGCTGTCGGTCGCGATGATGACCGACTTCGCGGTACGCACGTGCGCCTGCTCCAGCACCGACGATCGGGTCGCCGAGCCCTCGATCGTCACCAGCCCGTTGGAGGTGGCCTGCCGCAGCGCCGGCCCGCTCCGCTCGACCACCACGATCTTGGACTTGTCCGTGCCGTTCTCCAGCAGGGCGGACACCGCGCTGCGGCCCTTGGTGCCGTAGCCACAGATGATGACGTGGTCCTTCACGGTTCTCCTCCACCGCGACAGGCGACGGCCGGTGCGGTACTGCTCGGTCAGGACTTCCAGGGTGGTGCCGACCAGGATGATCAGGAAAAGCACCCGGGCGGGGGTGATGAACAGGACGTTGATCAGGCGCGCCGACGGGCTGACCGGGGTGATGTCGCCGTACCCGGTGGTGGAGAGCGAGACCACCACGTAGTAGAAGCAGTCGAGCAGGCTCAGGCCGCTGTCGTCCACGTCGCGGTAGCCGTCGCGGTCGAGCCAGACCAGCGCCACGGTGGCGAAGACCAGGCCCAGGGCGGCGAGCAGGCGCAGACTCAGCGCACTCAGCGGCCCCCGCCGTTGCGCGGGAAAGTGGATCACCGTCGGTCCTGCTCCGCCGTCGTCGCCTGCACGCCCTCAAGATAGCGGGTACGCCGCGAGCAGGCTGGCTGGGCCGGGCGCCCGGTCGGTACCACCGGGGCCGACCGGGCAGGTGCCGGGCGCGTGAACGGGGCATGATGGGGACGTCCGGGACGCCCGACCGCGAGGAGGCCGGCATGTCGTTGCTACGACGGGTGATCGGTGGGGTGCTCCGGCGCATCCGCCTGCGCCAGGGCCGCACGCTGCGCGAGGTGGCCCAGGCCGCCGGCGTCTCCCTGCCCTATCTCTCCGAGGTCGAACGCGGACGCAAGGAGGCCTCCTCCGAGGTGCTCGCGGCGATCTGCCGCGCGCTCGGCATCCACCTCGCCGACCTGCTCGAAGAGGCCCGCGACGAGCTGCGCCGGGAGCGTCCGGCACCGGTCGGCCCCGGAGTCTCGGCGGCCCGGTTCGACCGGGTGCCGACCGCTCGCACCGGGCCACACCTGCGGGTCGGACCGCCGCGGCTGTCCGTCGCGCGCCGCCCGGCCGTGTCGCCCCGCCCATCCGTGTCCCGCCGGCCCGCCGTCTCGCTCCGGCCGCACGTCGCCCGCCGGCCGGTCACTGCCACGCCGCTGCTCGGCGGCGCACTGCGGCCCGTGTCCGCGGGGCCCGCGCCGCTCGGTCCGGCGCTCGACGCCGCCACGCCGATCGGGTTCGCCGGCGGTATCCGGATCTGGCCGGCGCCCTCCGCCCCGACCGTCCGCCCCCGTCCGCGTACCTCCGTCACGGTGGCCCGGCGGCGGGCCCGCGCCGGCCGGCGGCGGCCGATCGCCGCGTAGCTTCTGCCCAGGGCGAATCTGCCCCGGGCAGAAAGCCTGGGCCGCGCGGATGCGGCCGGCGGACGCTGGAGACCGCCGGGTTCCCGGGCGGTCCCCCGCCCACCGGCGGTACGGAGGTGGCGGCGATGGGTGGCATCTGGATGCTCGACGAGGGGCAGCCGGCGTTCGGCGACCGGGTCTTCGAACGGCTACTGAAGGAACGGATCATCTTCCTCGGCACCGAGGTCACCGACGCGTCGGCCAACCAGATCTGCGCGCAGATCCTGCTCCTCGCGGCCGAGGACGCGGAGCGCGACATCTTCCTCTACATCAACTCGCCGGGCGGCTCGGTCAGCGCCGGCATGGCCGTCTACGACACCATGCGGTACGTCAAGAACGACGTGGCGACGCTGGCGCTCGGCATGGCCGGGTCGATGGGGCAGTTCCTGCTCTGCGCCGGGGCGGCCGGCAAGCGGTTCGCGCTCCCGCACTCGCGGATCATGATGCACCAGCCGTCCGGCGGGATGGGCGGCACCGCCGCGGACATCACCATCCAGGCCGAGAACATGCTGCACGTGAAGCGCACCATGCAGGAGCTGATCGCCCGGCACAGCGGGCGGACACTGGAGGAGATCCAGCGCGACTGGGACCGCGACCGCTGGTTCACCGCCGAGCAGGCCCGCGAGTACGGCCTGGTCGACCAGGTGCTCACCCGCGTCGACCAGCTCGCGGCGTGAGCGGGCGCGGCCCGGCCGGTCCCGCACCGACCGGGCCGCGCCTCGGCGATCAGGGGTAGCTGACCACAGTGCTGGTGCCGCACGAGCCGACGACTGGCGTGCCGATCTCGTTGATGGTGCGCTCGATGCCGCCGCGGCCGTCCAGGAACGAGCCCGCCGGTTCACCGGACGGGCGGGCCCTGCGGGCTGTCCTCAGGCGCGCTCGGCGCGCTGTCTCACCAGGTCGTCGACAAGCCTCTCGACGTAGTCGGCGGTCTCCTCCCAGCGGGTGACCGGCACACAGCGGATGCCCATCGCCTTGACCGGGTAGTCGTTGCCACCCACGTCCAGGCGGTCACCCACGAAAAGCACATTGTCGATCTTCAGGTCCAGGTGCTCCAGCAGCTTCCGCATGCCGTACGCCTTGTCCACGCCCTTACGGGTGACGTCGATCGAGGTCGAGCCGCCGCCGCGCACCTCCAGGTCGGGCAGCTTCGCCGCGACCGCGTCCCGCAGCCGGCGCTTCTTGTCGCCGTCCGGGTCCCAGCCGTACTTCTCGGCCGGCGGGGCGGACTGCCCCAGCGCGGAGAACGTGATCTGGCTGCCCCGGTCCTCGATGATGTCGCCCCAGGGCTTCGCCTCCCACAGACCCAGCGCCTGCGCCGACTCGGTGAGCGCGGCGACGACGCGGGCCTTGTCGGCCGCGGTGAGATCCTCCGCGTAGACCTGCCGCCAGCCCTCGTCGGACCAGCGGTAGTAGCGGGTGCCGCAGGTCGGCATCAGGTGCAGGCGGTCGCGCTGCTCCTCGGTGAGGTCGAGGTGGGCGAGCACCTGCGACTGGAACTGCTCGAACCGGCCACCGGAGATGACCAGTACGTCCACCTCGGTGAGCAGGTGGCCGAGCAACTCCGCCATCCGACGATCGATCTGGGACTTGGAAATCGCCAGGGTGTCGTCGAGGTCGAACGCCACCACTCGAAGATCGTTCACGAATACCTCATGTCGTCGCGGACAGGCCAGACCTAGCAGGGTACCGACGGCAACCCTGTGGCGTCCGCGTGCCCCGATCGCCACTTCACGCAACCTTCTGCTCGCAGGCTATCTCCCCTGCCCCACACGTGTGGTCCCGAGTGCGCAAAGGTCGGCCCACACCACCTCGCCGTCGTAGACCGCCAACACCGACACGGGCAACTCAGGGCCCGGCGGCGTCGACCCGGGCCGCTGAACTCACCACGTGTAGCTCTCCAGTCGTGACTGCGCAGGCGTCCGCCGGTCGGTGAGGAACCCGACCATGTTGGCGAGCAGGACGGGCATCAAGTCCCGATCCAAATATCGCGTGTCGACGAAAAGACTGATCGAGGCGTCCGTTCCGTCGGTTCGGAACTGCACCGCCAGACGCATCGAACTGAAGGCAATTGGCGGATCAGCCACGACTAGCGCATCGTGGTCCCCCACCGCCGCGAAGTCGGATGGCGCATTCAGAGCACCCGGCAACGGCACGAAGTTCGCGAAGTGTTCAACGTCTGCACCGTGGCCCTTTTCGCGCAACATGTCGTCCCGCGTCCACGGGTCGTACAGACTGTAGCGGCCCGCCAGCAACAATCCCGAGGCCGTCTGACGCATCAAGAGCCGCTTGTCGCCCACCACGTCGACAGCCAACAGGCCGTGCTGCGCGAGGGTACCGACATAACGCTTCAACGGCGCACGAGTACGATTTGAGCAGTGCACCGGCACCGCACATCTCGACACTCCGAATTCCCGGGCGAGCGCCGCCACCAGAGCGCTCAGGAAGACCGCGGCATCGCCCACACCCACCGAGCTCGCCAAATTGCGGGCGGCACAGCCGAGTCCGCGGACGTATGCCGTGATACTCGGGAAGTTCGGCGGCCCCCCACGGCTGCGCGTGAACAGCGGGGGCACCGACGCGATCTTGGCGTCCCAGAATTGCATCGATCGACGTAGCTGACTTTGCCCGACGGCAGAAGACTCCCACTGCGCTTGCTCACGTGGCTGGTAGGCGCGCTCCAACGGCCTTCCGCGCAGACTATCCTGAAGATCGCGAAGAAGGGTGTTCCCACCGGCACCGTCGGTGACGATGCGCGCCATCGCGCACGCGATCCACCGCGGCTCCCCGCCCCGCACGCCGATCGCGAAGCGTACGGGCAATTCAGTCGTGAGGTCGAACCGCCTTTGGGCGAGCGCGGTGACAGTCGCGATGCCGTCCTCATCCGCATCCTCCACGACAGGCACCTCGACGATGCCGGCACTGTGGACCCGTTGGCGCGGGGGGCCCGGAGCGTCGTCGTCGAATGTGGTACGCAGGCTTTCGTGGCACGCGACGACCGAACGCACTGCGGCAATAGTGTCCCTGAGGCTTATACCAACCGGCACCGGTATTCGTAGGTGCATGTTGAATCGAGCGTCGTTCGGCCGATTCACGAGCATTGTCTTCCACACCGCTCGCTGGCCCCATGTCGTGTGCTCGGTGGCCGCATCATTCGCATCAACGTCGACCATGTTCATGACCGGCGATCATACCGGTCCCGTGCAGGCTGACCTATACGACAAAAAACGCTTTATGACTAGTACGGCAGCCGCCATTGGCGGTCTGACCTGGTGGGATGCGGTGGGGTGATGCGACGTGGACGCAGCCGCCTGTTGATCATGTGTTTGTGAGGACGACAAGATCGAAGGCGGCTGCTGCTGCCAGGGTAACGGCTGGCCGGGCGGTGCGGGCACGGGGCGAGTTGTTGGAGCGGGTGCGGTCGTGCTTCGTCCAGACGCGGACGTGGCAGCACGCGGGCCGGTACGTGTCGGCGCTGGTGAGCAGGTTGCCCAAGCGCAACGGGTGGAGCATCGCCGAGTACGTCGGGGACGTCACGCCGGACCGGACCCAGCGGTTGTTGAACCGTGCGGT
>NZ_FMCV01000038.1 GCF_900091565.1 Micromonospora marina
CACCCTCGGTGTCCCACACCGCACGGTTCAACAACCGCTGGGTCCGGTCCGGCGTGACGTCCCCGACGTACTCGGCGATGCTCCACCCGTTGCGCTTGGGCAACCTGCTCACCAGCGCCGACACGTACCGGCCCGCGTGCTGCCACGTCCGCGTCTGGACGAAGCACGACCGCACCCGCTCCAACAACTCGCCCCGTGCCCGCACCGCCCGGCCAGCCGTTACCCTGGCAGCAGCAGCCGCCTTCGATCTTGTCGTCCTCACAAACACATGATCAACAGGCGGCTGCGTCCACGTCGCATCACCCCACCGCATCCCACCAGGTCAGACCGCCAATGGCGGCTGCCGTACTAGCGGCAGCCTACGCAGACGTCGGTGATACCGCTCGCGCAATTACTCTGCTAGCGGCCGTTCTGATAGATGCTAAACGCATCCTCGGCCACGATCACCCCGACACCCTAGTCACTGCTACTCACCTAGCCGCCTTGTATTTACGAGACGGCTTCGCTGAGAAGGCCTTCGCCATATTCGACGAAACTCTCGCCGGGTGTGAGCGGACGCTCGGTCTAGACCACCCTGATACCCTCGCGATCCGCGAGGCCCTGCCCATCCTGCGTCAGCAATACCGACCCAGGCAAGCTTGACGATGCCGCACCAAGAAATGGCCGAGGTGCCCAATGAGCACCCCGGCGCAACGTCTCGTCCTGCCAGAACGCATCGCAACCTGGCGGCAGTCAACCGCGTTCTCGCCACCACATGAGTCGGCACTAAGATCACTCACGGACGGTGCGGTTCAGATATCCAAAATCGCTCAATTGCTTGGCGCTCTTCTACGTAGCCAGAGCAAAGCCTGTTGGCAGTTAAATGAGTGTCCTGGATTGGGCAGTGAGCAGGCCAGTCGCGGAGTCAGGATTGCGTCGAGCTGTTCGCCGCAGGTTCCTGTTCCTCCTCGTCGTCTTCGACGTCAATATCGACATCATTGGAGACGGCCGGGGCGGGAGCGTGAGCCGGCTTAGGGATAAAGACCGAGGCCGTACTCGTGACGATCCCCTTCGCGAGCTCCTCCACCGAGATGGGGTACCGAATGCCCCGGAGAACCTTGTAGCTCTTCAATGCGCGCTCGATCTGTGCCTTGTTTGCTGGGGCGATGTGGGCAGTGAGAAGCTCTTGAAGGAGGTTCACATGCTCTTTTCCTGTAATCATCCTGCCCCGTCTGCCGGCCTCCCCGGATTGCCAGACCGTAGCGAAAGGTGTGGCAACGAGTCGCCAATCAAGGGATGAGAGGCGATTGATGGCCGAGTCCCAGTCGAGCAGCCCTTGACTGACCACGTGGCGAAGGGCACGTGCCACGGCTAGCTGCACGACGGGGCGCATGAAAGGGTGCCCGTTCCCGTCGTGATCCTTAGGCGCTCGAAGTTCCCGCGGGGAACCCGTCTTTTCGTACCTGGCACGTAGGTCGCCGCATGCAATGAAGAGCTGGTTCAGACGCTCAACAAGGATCTCATAGCTTTCATCGAGGACTTCGTCAGTCGCTCGCTTCGAAAGTTTCTGAATGCTGCCATCGAGGTCGAACCCCATTTCTTTCAGAAGATCGTAAAGGATGCCGATTGTCGTCCATGCGGATTGGCTGACGTTTACGTTCCGATTTGCCAACTTCACCTCGCCATCACTGCCCTGCTTGCTGAAGACCTGGACTACATTAGGCTGGGAGAGAAACGGGTGGTCATCTAGGAACCGTCGGGTAAGGATAGCGAAGCTATCGTCTTCATCGAGGGCAATGTTCTCCTGGGTGCTGGTCTTGACCGCGTTTCGGTTGATGTTTGTAAACAAGCGGCGCGTCCGGCGGCGGCCCTCTTCTGAGTTGAAGTGAGGGACAACGATTACCCCGATGTCCTCGCTGCCAAGCTCGGGGTCGCGCTTCACCGCATCCTTAATCGCCTTGAGTCGATGCTGTCCATCAAGCGCGAAAAACTGGTGGGTGCCGTCGAAGGTCAGGACACCGAACTCTCTGTCGACTCCCGCAAGCATGTTCTGCTCTGCGTTGTCATCCATCGTCAGCGCGATGTATTCCGGGTGCCCTCCCCAAGCAGCGACAATCAAGGAGCCGAGGAACCGATGCTCATTGGTGAGCAGGTATTGCGTTATTGCCTCGGTGCGGTCGCCCACCCCTCGCTGGATCATGGTCGCTAGATCTTTGTTGCCGCCAAGCTCATAAGCAAAGTTGATCTCCCGGGCAACTTGCGCGTAGCTCATGAGACACAGGTAGTATTCCCAGTCACCTACATGAGCTTTGAATGCGGGTACGAAAGTCTTGGACGGCATGGTTGCTTCCCCTTAATTTTACTGTCGAAGCGCCGGTTGCGGTGTCCGAGGCCGCAGTATCGGTCCACGGTTCAAATTGCCGGGCGGGTTCAGTAGCTTAATCAATCTGTCTTCCAAGCCCGCGATTTCAGTCCGGTTTTTGACGATGGTCCACCAGTACTCTAGCGGCCGGAGAGCCAGATAGCGCGCTAAGACCTCCTTCCGCGTGTTGCCGGCCGGCTCTGCCCATACCTTTGCAGGTTCTGATTCCAAGTACTGCTGATACTCTCGGTAACGTCCGCGTAAGGTGTTTTCGCTGCCGGCCCCACCGCCCGCCTGGCCGACGTAGAGGATTTGAGATACAGTTCCCGGCTGGGATAACTCAGGTGCGAGATGGAATTGAAATGGCGGACGCCAAACGAACATATAAAGTCCAGGCATGTCGGGGATGCTTTGGTGAAGTTCAGGCACTGCCCGCATTACTTCCCAACGATCCGCCGCGCCTGCAAGATCATCCTCGAGGGTTTGACAATAGCGCTCGTCGAGAAGGCGGAGTAGGCCCCACTCAACGCGAAGTGCGGGGCTTGGGTCGTCTCGATACCGGGCGACGAGGCGGTCGAAGCGCTCGTCTGCCATCCGTAGTGCCGCTCGTCTGTTGATCGACATGAGATCGACATCACCCCGCTGCTAGGCGACAGGTCCTTCAGCCCGCCCGTAGACGATGCGGGTTGACGGAGGCAGCCTAGAGCAGGATTCCGACACTTTCAGCCCTCGAGTGGTGAACTCAGGGTCTGGACGCCAACTGCGGCTTTCGGGGCCTTCGAGTCGTTTATTGCTGCCCGCCTTTTTTGAGTAGACCGGCCCTTGGGGCCCCGGCCCGTGGTTGGTGGTAGACGATGTGCCGGTGGTGCTCGTGGTGAACTGACTAATAGCGCGTGGCGGCGATCGCGCCTCTGCTTCCCGAGCCGGGCGGTTCGAGGGGGCGGTGGCGGGATCACCGGGCAGGTCATCAACGGGATCCTCTGGAAGCTGCGTACGGGTGTGCCGTGGCGTGAGCTGCCAGAACGCTTCGGGCTGCGGAAGTCCTGCCGCGAGCACTTGCGTCGGTGGATGGCGGACGGGACCGTCGGATCGGATCCTGGAGGCGGAGAAGTGCATGACGATGGCCCACCGGTGTAGTGGACGATCAGCATCGACTCGTCGATCGTGCGGGCGCACCAGCATGCTGCTGGCGCCCGCAAGAGGGCGGCCTCCAGGCAAGTCCGGCGACGCCTGGTGCGCACGATGGCGAGGCCATCGGCCGATCCCGCAGCGGGCTGAGCACGAAGACCCACCTGGCCGTCGACGGGTGGGGCCGAGTGCTGTCGATCCTGCTCACTCCGGGCCAGTCGGTGATAACCCGTAGCTCCTCGCGCTGCTCGACGCGATCCGGGTAAACGAGCCCGGACTGACCGTCCCCGCAAGTGTCCCGACGTGCTGATCGCGAACAGGGGCCACGCCCACGACTCCACCCGCCGGTCACTGCGTCAACGCGGAATCCGGCACGTCATCCCGGAACATTCGGACTAGTACTCCAGCAGGAGATCCGTTTCAGGGCTCGGTGAGGGCTTGTCGGGCGTAGTGGCTGATCTTGGCGTCGGCTTGATGACGCCGTCGGAAGATGGACCAGGCGATGACGTCGCCGACGCGTCGGGTGGGTTCGATGATCAGGGCGTGGAACAGTCGCCGGAGTTCGTTGACGGTGATCGGGATCAAGCCGTCCGGGCTGGTGGTGGCCCCTGCTGCGGCGGCGGCGAGGAACGCGTGGGCGGCGATGACGAGGGTGGTTCACCGGTGCCAGGCCCGCCAGCGGCGGTGTTGGTGCTGGTCCAGTCCGAGGCCGGTTTTGGTGGCTTGGAACGATTCCTCGATGCTCCACCGTCGGCCGGCGACGGCGACCAGGTGGTGCAGCGGCACGAGCTGCGGTGACCAGCAGCGGTAGAACGCCAACTCGCCGGTGGTGCGGTTGCGGCGCAGAAGGAGCCAGTGGTGACCGTCGTGCTCGTCGGTGGCCAGGGGCAGGGTGACGAACGCCCAGTCGTAGTAGCGGTGGCCTTTTGCCCCTTGGCCTGCGGAGATCCGCTGCCACGCCCGGGTCGGTAGGTCGGCGGCGATCTGGTCCGCTCGCTGGATACCCAGCCCGGTCGGGACCCGGTGCGAGCAGGCGACCGCGAGGACGTACCCCAGTTCGTGACCGCGCAGGGCCGCGGCCAGGTGCGGGTCACCGCCGTAGGCCTCGTCACCGGCAACCC
This sequence comes from Micromonospora marina, assembly GCF_900091565.1. Taxonomy (GTDB): domain Bacteria; phylum Actinomycetota; class Actinomycetes; order Mycobacteriales; family Micromonosporaceae; genus Micromonospora; species Micromonospora marina. Next base: position 4,591 of record NZ_FMCV01000038.1, read on the forward strand.
ACCGACACGGCAGCCCACCCGCGAGGGCGGTGTCGATCAGCCGTCGTGCCAGCTGCGGCTTCGTGGCGAACCCGATCGTGTCGGGCACCCCTGCCTCCACCCGTCGCGCAGGGTCGTCGGTCCAGGACTTCGGCAGGTAGAGAGCGACATCGAGCAGGGTGTGCCCGGCCGGTGAGGCATACGACAGGTGCACCGCGAGCTGACAGTTCTCAATCTTCCCGGCAGTGCCGGAGTACTGCCGCTGCACCCCGACGGTGTGCACGCCCTTCTTCAGATCCCCGGTCTCGTCGATCAGCAGTACACCGTCCGGATGCCCGAGCTTGACCGCGACGAAATCCCGCACATCAGTCCTGACCTGCGCGTCGTCCCAGCGGGCCCGACCGATCAGGTCCTGCATCCCACCCGGCCCGTCGTCACCAGCGTGCTCCGCGATCGTCCAACAGTTCTTCGTCGGCAGCGGCGCCAGCAGCCCGACCATGAAGTCCCGCACCCGCCGACGCGGCTCAGGCCGCCCGAAACGCGACCCGACCACGTCCATCAGCTCGTCGAACAGCCCCAACCATCGCTGGGCGTCTACTCTGTAGGCGGCAGCCACCGCCGTATCTTTGGTCCACACAACCGCGAGACTCAGCGGTGGCTGCTCCACGACCACGGACAAAACCACACTGTCACAGCAGGTCAGAAACGATCTCCTGCTGGAGTACTAGGTCGCCCGCCGGGCTGTTCAAGGCAGCGCCGGCGGGCGACCGCCCGCCTTCGATCGAGTGATCTACAAGGTCCGCATCGTCGTGGAGCGCTGCTCGACCGACTCAAGCACTGGCGTGACCTGGCCACCCGCTACGCCAAACGCGCATCCCTCTACCAGTCCCGTCTGGTCCTCATCGCCGCCATCACCTGGCTTCCATGATCGACAGGACAGGCCTAAAGGGCAGCTCGCGCCCCGAGTGGCCTGGCGAGTCTTCGCGAAGCAGGTATTAAGCACCGCTACTTGCTACGCAAAGAAGCAGGAGCCGTCGCTGTCGCGGTACGGATGAGGCGATGCCCGTCCAGCCGGTAGCCCCGGTCTTGTAGCCGTTGCTCCCAGCCGGCGCGGGTCCCAATGGTCGCGGACTCGAGCAGCAGGCCGGCGCGCTCCTCCTGCTTCGTTAGTCGCACGAATTTGTCGCGGCCGAGGTAATCGAGGGGAACAAACGTCTCTTTGCGATGTAATATAGGCGGGTTGGTCGATCTCCGAAAATCGGTTAATTTGACGTTCAGCATCCTTAGGTCTGCTCGTAAAGACGCCGTCAGTGCAGGATGTGGCGTAGTGTCGAAGTCCGGGTACGAGAGATAGGAAACCTTGGTCATCATCCGTGAGAACTTGACAATTGTGCACTCTGCCACTGATCCGGTGAGCGCTCGCGCGCATCCCTCGTAAACGCGGAGGAGTGGATCAAGCGCTTGGACTGCCGTGACGTGCACATACAGGGCGTCGGCCGTTAGCTTTCCGATCTTGGAGGCGCTGCAGGCATTGTTTAAATGTCTCTGGTCCGCGATGCCATGTAACAGCGCATCCGCCTTGGAGCAGGCCTTCCGATAGGACCCGAATAGCATCCGCACGTCAAGTGCTATGCCTTTGGGAAGTTCGGACGCCTTAGGCCGTCCCCTGAAAGAGGAAAGTGCGAGGTAGACCAAGAGATCGTGTTCCGCTTGATTTCGGGCTTGTTCGAGGTCTTTGTCCCAGTCTTGGTGACCGGTTATGTTGCGTAACGTCGCTGCCGCCTGTCTTAGTGAAGGGAAGACGCGCAGGAGCCGATCCGCTGTTCCAGGGGCTTCCTCTGGGGCGGGGAGCCGGCCACGGGCCGTGATGAAGGCCGCTAACGCGTCCAGGTCTTCCCGGTGAGCGTCGTAGAGGGCTTGCCGGCGTCGTGGCCGGCTCGTGGGTAGGAGGCGGTGCCGAGTGCGCGATGCGAGAAAGGTTTGGGCGTCAGCATCCTGGCGGAAGACGTAGAAGACGCCAGGTGCGGCGGCGATGCAGTCGGTGTGCAGCTGAACGTTGATCCAGTTGCGCAGCTCTTCTTGGTTGTAGAACTTCTGGAAGGTGCCGCGCTTGGTGATGATCCCGTCGCCGTGATGGTGGCCAGTGACGGTTCGTGCTTCCCAGTCGGGTCGGGCTGCGACGATGAGTACCTGCCGAGCCAGAGCCCATGCTGATGCCAACGTTCGAGCCCGTTCGGTGGGGTCTTCGATGACGTTGATGACGTACCCGAGGTTGACCACGTCCGCCGCGCGCCGTTCGGCGTTGGGGCTGTGTCCCGGGTCCCAGCCGTGGGCGGCGTAGCCCATGGCCTGGAGGCGTGTGACGTCTCCTCCGCGCCCGCAGCCATAGTCGAACAGCGTGGAGTTAGCGCTCAGGATGCCATCGGCGACTGCCAGCGCGATGGGTTTGGACAGCTGCTGACGGGAGATCGCTGTCTGGTGGCGGGGAATCACCTGGGCGCTGTCCATAGCTCACGATTCTGCCGGTTCAATAGCCGAGGACCCGAAGAGTACACGCAGCAGGAAGCTCGCGCCCCCTGTTCCACTGATCCTGCCACGCTACCCGTAGGACTCAGTACGCTCATCTAGCGCTAGTTCCACATCCATCATCAGTAACGCCGACTTGACTGAATCGCATTTTCGGCGGTCACTGTTCAACGAGAGGGCTAGTCCACTGGAGATAAAGTGATTCTGAAAGCACGTACAACTGACGCAGGCCACGTCTACTTCCTGGTCAAGCACTCCGATGGCGGAGAAGCTGAATTCGTTGCAGCCACGATCCCGCCCTCGGACGTTCAACGGTCGACCGGCACCTTCCGCAACCCAGATCTCCTAGTCCATCTGCCACCGAAGCTGGTGTCCGCGCTCTTTGGTACGGCGGAGCCTGCGGGGGATGGCAGGGTTATGGCGCTTATCGTAAATGCCGAAAGTCGGCGTGGGGCTGCCGTCGGATCATTTACGGACACGGCAGCGGCCAGGGCCTGGTGGCACCAGCCGTACAACAGGTTGGCACGTGACCCGGACGTACTGTTCCTGACGGTGCCAGTGGAGGCCGACGCTTATAGGTGACAGACAGCGCAGCCCGCCTCGTCATTCTCCTCGTCAAGGGCATCGGTGAGCACCTCGATGAGGGGCAGATTGGAACGGGGCTTGGCTGCCGCGCGAGCAAGAGCGGCGGCATGCCGCTCTTCGATCGCATCGCGCCGTTCGAGAAGGTCGCGCAGCGACTCACCCTGCGACCACGTGTACTGACGGCCGCGCATCGCTGTGGCTTGGTAGTTGACCTTGTCCTCATATTCCACCGCGCGTTCGAACAGCTCTGGGTGTCGGTCGGCGAGGCCGACCCATTCGTGTTTGCGCTGGAAGAAGCAGAAGTAGCAGCCGGAACGGGTGCGCCACTCGTAGTAGGCCGGCAGGCCGATTCCGGACTCCTCCAAGATCCGGTTGACTCCGTCACGGTCGATGCCGTCTTCCCGGAACGGGAATACAGCCTTGATGTTGGGCTTGGTGCTGACGTAGCCGAGGCGGTTCTCGTCGGCGCGGATGGCGACGTACGAGATGGCTGGGCTGTCGCCTAGCCATTCCTCTAGCGGCTTGATCTTGAGGTTCTTGGTGCACCACCGCATGGAGGCGCTCGGAAGGGTGCCCTGGTAGACCTGCAGCCAGTGGTCGAAGTCGCGGGTGGCGTTCAGTCGGACGATCTGCTTGCCGAGGGCCGCTTCGAGCCGGTTGAGGTAGTCGTACGTCTCGGGTAGTTCGGCGCCGGTGTCGCAGAAGAAGTACTCCATCTGCGGCACCTTGGCGCGCATGTAGATCGCGAGGGCGGAGGAGTCTTTACCTCCCGAGATGCCGAGGACATGGCGGGTCTCGCCGGGCGTACGTTGCCGGGGTGCAGTCATCGGGTCGACTTCTTTCGCGTGGATGGTGCGTCGTCGCTGCCAGCGTCCCGCTCGACTATGACACTTTCGGCCAGCAGGGCGAGCAGGGCCCGCTCGCCGTTCTCGCTGATCTTCCTGCGAGCTAGGGCGATCACCTCAGGCAGCAGGGCCTGCGCGCTGGCGCGTTCGTCGTTGGAGAGGTGGACGACGGTGTGGAGCTCGTGTCCGTCGGCCTGGGTAACGGTGATCGCCTGGGAGACGAAGGTAGCGTCGGTCGGTTCGGCCGTCGTGGGCTGGTGCAGGTTAGCCAGCCGCTCGATAGCGCGAGCGGCTGCCCGGACCTCGTTGGTGAAGGTGCTGATGTCACCGTCACGCCAGTCGGAGAGCCCGCGGCCAACGATCCGGACGACGAACGGGTCGAGCCATTCGTCATCGCTGAGTGTCGTCTCTTGAGCGAGAGTGATGACACCACGGAGTTTCGCCTCGACCAGGTTCACATCGGCGAGGTGTCGGGTGTAGACCGCAAGGCGCTGCCGTAGCTTGCCGAGATCGGTGGGCATGTGGAACGCCTCGGCGATGGCCTTGACAACCTGTGTGCGGAGACGTTCGTCCGCCCGGCCGAGTTCGGTAAGCGCCTTGCTCAGCGACTCGGCGTACCGGCGCGTGATTTGCTCGTCGATCTCACCGCTCGCTGGGATCGGCTCGAGGTCGAGGGCGGACGGCAGGTCGGTGAACAGGAGCGTGTCGGGTTCGCGAGCGGTCTTGAGCGCTTGACGTACGGCCCGTGCCTGCTTGGGGAGTTGTTGGGTGTGATCGGCGTACGCGGACAGGCTCCGGGCACGGTCGAGCAACTCACGCGTGAGCGTCAGAGGCGCGACGTTGCGGACGGTGATCGGTGGTGCTGCCGGCATCCGCGCACCGATCACCTGGGCGATCTCGGTTACTGCGGTCTTGCGCGGACCTGCTTGAACGCCCATCGCTTTGACCGCGAACCGCTCCGGGCTCTTGATCATGCGCTCAGCCAGGGCAGCGGTTAGTCGTGTCTGGTAGGTGCCCTCCTCGAAGAGGGCGAGTTCTTGGCTCCCGATGATGAGCGCGGTCAGCACGATGACCGGGATGACGCCTGGCCGTATCCCGAAAGGAGGCGCTTCGAGCAGCTCATAGACGGCGTCGAGCCTCAGCGGCTGTGCGGTGGCTGCCTGCATCTGCTGCTGCATGGCGGTCCAGGCCGGGTATAGCGAGTTGCCGGGCTCCGGTTCGCAGAAGCCGAATGGAAGCAGCTCCGTGTCGTCGTCGGTGCGCTGATCGGTGGGGCGGTGCAGCTGGAGGTATTCCAGGACTCCGCTGTACATCGCGCGTTCCGGCCCGTAGCCCTCGATGCCAAGGTACTGATGGGAGGGTGCCGTGATCATGGCGATGATCAGCTCACGGCGTGCCTTGGCTGCTTGGCTGGTCAGCTTATGCCGGCCCAGCATTTCGTTACGGATGTGCGGAGCGTGGGGGAACACGCTCTCGCACGCCTTGGAGACGAGCTCTGCGAGGCTTCGGCCCTTGATGGTCTCGGCGTCAGCTGTGAAGACGGCGGCCCCGGCCCTAGCCGGCAGCAGGTACCAGGTGGGGGCTAGCTGGCTTGGCAGGAAGGCTTCTGCGACCCGGGTGGCCAGTTCGGCGCTGGCCTGCGCGATACGTTCGCTGACCTCGGTACTGGCCACGGCGTCGAGTTCGACGTTGGCCGGTAGCTCGTGGAGAGCGTGCAGGTAGCGGGCGGTACTGAGTACTTTCTCCGCGTGGGCGGTCACGCCGGCGATGACAGGGCGGTCGGTTCGAACCGTGGGGATGGTGTATTCGTCCCCGAAGTGGAACAGCAGGAGTCCGTCTTCGGCGTCAGCGGCGGACGGCCCGATGAGCTCGGGCGAGCCTGCGTCGGTGGCCTTGGTGACGAAGTGGCGCAGCATACCGGTGCGTTGGCTGTGCTTGCCCGCCACGACGGCGGTTGGCAGGTAGGTCGAGATGACCTTGACTGCGGCGTGATCGTCGCAGGCGTTGATCAGCTGCTCGATGTGGCTCGTGAGATCGACGTCACTGCCCCGCCATACCCGGTACTCGTCGCTGAACTGTCGGTACACCAGGAAGCCGCGGTCGACGAGGCTGGTGACTTGGTCGGCCAGCAGTTGTCGGGCCGTGGGGTCGTTGAGCGTGATGGGGTCGCTCAAGGCGAACAAGACGGTGTCCATGCTGGCGCGCAGGGCGCCAGAGGCGTCGACGAGGTTGAGCATGCCAATGGTCTTGAGGATGACCTGGTCTTGCTCAGGGAGCCCGTTGGCCTCGGCGATGCGGTTGTCAATCTCCATCCACCGGCTCGCATTGGCCGAGGCCAGGATGGTGGTGCGGCCAGCGGTGAAGAAGTAGTCAAAGGCGTCTGCGATGCGGACGGTGGACGCTGAGGAGGGGCGATTCGATGCGTAGCTCTGCAGGAAGCGTCGCACTGTGTGAGGTTCGTCGTTCGCGATGAACCCGGTCATGCTGCGATCGTGCTGCCCGATCTGCGCGGCCAGCAGCGGCGCGACCACCGTGGTCAACGGGTGCAGGGGGTACACGTGGGTGAACGTGTCGTGACCTGCGGCGAGGATGCCTTCGAGACCGCGTTCGGTCCAGGCCTGAGCGGACGCGGCGGCATGCTGGGCTATGAGCTTGCGTCCCTTGGGCGACACGCCGTTGTGGTCGAGGGTTCGGCGGATCAGCTCGACGGTGTCGCCGAGGTGGATCGTCATGAGGATGTCCTCGAACCGGCCCTGAACCTTCGCCCACTCCCGGCTCTGCAGCGTGCTCGCGCGGGAGGCGTAGTCGGCGAAAGACAGGTGCTGCAGCGTAAGGAGGTAGAGCGGCACGCCGCGGGAGCCTGCACCGAGCTCAGCGAGTTCCTGCAACAGGAACACGTCGCTACCGGCATCGCTGAACTCACCATGGGAGGCGAGGTGCTCTAGCGACTTGCCGAACTCGTCAATGACCAGCATGACCGGTGCCTGCTCGCAGAGAACCTTTACGGCGGACACGAGCTCCTGATTGCTGAAACCCGGAGCATTGAGGGGCGCGAGCGCTTCCTGCACGGGTGTGGGCATGTGGTTGTCAGGCCAGGCGCGGGCGGCACCATCGAGCAGCGCTCGCGTGATGCTGTCGAGCAGAGGCTCTCGTCGTGCCGTGGCGACGCAGGTGATGAATCCGTTGGGCGCGGTGCGGTCACGAGCTGCTGCCAACCGGCGGGCCAGGATCGGACTCGTCTCGGCGAGTACCTCTTCGGCCTCCATCCGGCGGTTCCCCGCACGGCCGAGCAGCGACACGACGACCAGAGCCAGTGTCGACTTGCCTGAGCCGTAGGGCCCCGTCAGGGACCAGGCGCGGGTGTTTGCTTGGTCCTCCAGGGCGGCCGTGACTCGTTCCAGCATGTCCTGTGCCCGGATGCCAATGTGCACCGGGCCGAGATGCTCGTCGCGGACGTCGCGTTCGATGTTCGTCGACCGCAGTCGGCTGCTGACGATGTTGATCCCGGCCGGCGTCTGTGGGCTGATGCCCGACGGTGCACCATTGGCGGTCATACCAGGGCTCCTGCGAGTCGATCGAGAGTCGGCTGGTCGAGCAGGTCGGTGCGGCCACGTCGCCGCATCTCTCGCAGCATCCCGGGTGGTTGCGTGGCGTACCAAGCTTCCCGATCTGGGAGGCTTGCGCGGGTGCGAACGTTGCCGTAGTAGCCGTCCAGCACGTCCCAGGCCAGGTCCTTGGGATTGCCCTCGAACCGGAGGCTGCGTTGTCCGATGCCCTCCACCAGGGCCATCTGCGGGTACTCGCCGGCGACCTCCTCCAGGGCATGCGCGATTTCCGGCTCTCTGAGCCGGAAGGCGCGCCCTGGGCCACCCGGCTCATTGGTGAGACGGGCCAGGGCGATGGAACCACTCTGCAGAGGCTCGCTGCGTGCCGCGTAGTCCAGGCATGCGTAGGCGACCAGGGCCGGCGGCAGTGAGGTGCGGGCGTTGCTGGTGAAGTGCCAGCGGCTCGCTGCGTTGTTGCGGCCGAACCCGGTGGGCTCCAGTAGCCCGAGTTCCCGGAAGGGGGAATCGAGCAGGTCCTCGAAACTTCCGCCCGAACCCGCGGTGGGTTCACGCCGGCGTGCGTACATCTTCGTGAGGCAGTCCGCGTCCTTGGTTACGGATGCCTCTACCGGGGGCTCCCAGCCAGCCAACCGTACGTGTCGCAGCGTGGTCTCGGTGAGCTCGCTTGTGGTGAATCGGGACGTCGACTGGGCGTGGAAGGCCACCCACCAGGTGGGAGTGTGGCAGGGTTTTGCCAGTAGCCACCAGTGCAGCAGCCACAGACTCGCAGTGTCCTCAAGGTAGGGGTCGGCGCCGTTCTCGTCGAGCAGCCATTTCGCCTCCCAGGTCGGTGAGGCGACGTTCGCCCGAGACGTGGGGTCCTTTGGGTACTCGATGGTGAGTTTGAAGGCGTACGACCAAAACCGGATTGCATTGACCATGTTCTTACCCACGCCGAGTGTCACCGTCGCGTTCTCGCGCAGAAACACGTCACTGCCGATGTTGGGGTCAGTCAAGGCGCTGTACGCCTTATGCAACCAGCCGAACCGGGGGTGGAAGGTCTCATGGCGGGAGAACGACGGCTCGGCGACGTCCTTGAGCTTGGTTTCAAGCATCGTGTCTCCGCGGTCCTTCCTGCCCCTGGGCGGTTCCAGAGGCAGACGTGGTGGTGTTTGGGTACAGGGCAGCGTGAACCCGGCGCTCAGCGTCGATCACGTGGCGAATGGCGCTATCAATGTCATCGGCGGTAGTGGCGTAGCCCAGAGAGAAGCGGATAGCACATTCGGCTTCATCCCGGCTCAGGCCCATGGCCAGCAGGACTCGGCTCGGCTCCATAGCGCCGGCCGCGCAGGCGCTGCCCTCGGACGCGGCTATGGCGGGCATGGCGGCGAGCATCGCGTCGGCCGGCAGGCCGTCGAAGGTCAGACTCGATACGCCGGGTAGCCGCCGGTCGGGATGACCGTTGCGGCGGGTGCCGGGTAGGGCGGTCATGACAGCGGTCTCGAAGCGGTCCCGCAGCAACCGGATACGCGAGGCCTCTTGATCGAGGCAACGGGCGGCAGCTTCAGCAGCGGCACCTAGGCCGACGATGCCGGGCACATTCAGGGTTCCCGGCCTCCGTCCGCGCTCATGACCGCCGCCGTGCGCCAGCGGCCGGATCGCCGGGACCGTGCCGCGCCGCGCGAACAGTGCTCCCACCCCTTGCGGAGCACCGAATTTGTGCCCGGACATGGACAGCAGGTCAAGCTGCAGCCTGCGGAGATCGATCGGTAGCCGACCAACGAGTTGCGTCGCGTCCGAGTGCACCAACGCTCCGGCTTCGTGCGCGATTTTCACCACTAGGTCGAGATCACTCAGGACGCCCGTCTCGTTGTTTGCCGCCATGATCGAAACCAGGGCAGGCGAAGTTGCGAGTGCTTCTTCCAGCTCGTCGAGACGTAGTGTGCCGTCCCGGTGGACCCCGATCGTGTGGACCGTGCTCCCAACAGCGTCGGCGACCGCAACTGCCGCTTCGGTCACCGCCGGGTGCTCCACGGCACTGATTACTAGGCTCTGGCCAGGCGTTGCGGCCGACCGAAGAGCCAAGTTGTTGGCCTCGGTCGCACCCGAGGTGAAAATCAACTCATTCGGCGAGCATGCCAACAGCGCCGCAACCCGCTCGCGTGCCTGATCGACCGCAAGGGCCGCGTCTCGGCCCGCCGCGTGCACGCTCGAGGCGTTACCGACTGCTGTCAGCGCCTTGGTGGTTGCGGCCAACGCTTCGGGACGAACGGGCGCAGTGGCGTTGTAGTCGAGGTAAATGAGGGGATCAGCACCGGTATGACCCATCCTTCTCCCTCCGTTGCGGTACCCACCTTATGGGCTGGTGGCCTGCAGGGGAACCGCGACGCGTGCCACCAGCCGTGATCATGGGTGGCAAGATTACCGTACGCATGTTCTGTTCGGTCGCCCCGTAGGCCGGCTGCGACGCGCGCCGCATCGAAGTTCAACCCCGCTCCCCGGACGCCCCCAGAGGAAGGCGCACCTGCACGAGGAAGCCCCGTGAGCCGCGGTCCCCTTCGAGCGTGGTGGCGCGATAGAGTGAGTGCCTGAATCGATGTCGTAGGCATCTTGTCCAATAACCCACGTGACTAGCGACCCGAGGCGAGCCGCGCGGAGGATGCCGTCGAGATGATCCACACCGCTGTCATGATGGCAGGTGCCCGGCACTTCACAGCCGGTCGCCGGGTGGGCGCCCCGCTCACCCTCCCACTCCTGATCCCCGCTGCTCGAGCGTACCGATGACATACACGATCTTTGACTTGTTGCGGACGTCGCGCCGGACGTCGAGCTTCGTAGACGAGCGGGTCCTTCGAGCGATCGGGCGCCTCGTCGACGGCGGGCATGTTCGGCAGGCACCCAGTGATGCGGTGATCGCGGCTGCGTGCCTCGGCGATCCCATCAGCGCGGTCCGTCGTCTGGCCGAGGCCGGTGTGTTGCCCGGTGAGCTCCCGGATGAACAACGGCGCGATCTGTCCGCCCGCCTGTCGTTAGGCCCAAATCAGCTCGACAGCAAGGCCATTCTGGCGAATCCGAGTGCCGTGGCGGTATTTCTTGGTCTTCCCGAGGTGCGCGCCAGCGCTGCGGCGCAGACACCGACCCACGCGACGCCAGCCTACGGGCTGTTTCCGCATCAACGCCGTGCCGTGGTCCGCGCCCGCAAGCTGCTGCGGTTGGGCCGCACCCGGCTGTTGCTGCATATGCCGACCGGATCCGGCAAGACCCGCACCACGATGAGCATGGTGGCCGACTATCTGCGCGAGAACGAAGGTCGCGTGGTGCTCTGGTTCGCATCCACGCGAGAGCTGCTGGACCAAGCGGCGCGCGAGTTCCACAAGGCGTGGTCTCTGCTGGGCGACCGGCCCGTCCCGATCGTTTCGGCCTGGGGCGGTCAGGACGCCGACCTTACCGACCTCACCGACGGCCTCATCGTGGCCAGTTTGCAGACCGTCCATGCACGTCGCAGCGACCCCGGTTTCATTCCTGCCCTCGGTCGTCGCGTGGGGCTCATCGTGTTCGACGAAGCGCATCAAGCGGTCGCCCGCACCTACCGGTCGGTGGTCGAACAACTCTCCGCCGCCGGGCAACCGGTCACCCCCATCATCGGGCTCAGTGCGACCCCGGGGCGGACTTTCCTCGGAGGGCGGTCCGACGAGGATCTCGCCGAGTTCTTCGAACACATGAAAGTGGAGCTCGACACGGCCGCTGAAGGCGCGGACAACCCGGTCGCTTACCTGATCCGTCAGGGCTACCTCGCCGAGCCCGAATTCCGGCTCCTCGGAGACCTGCCGGAGGACGATGATCCAGATAGCGGCGACGATGACGAACCGGATGACATCGGCCTCGATCAGGATGACTACATGCAGGAGGTTCTTGGCGCCACTCTGCAGCTAGTCAGTGAGTCACATCGCCGCATCATCGTGTTCGCCGCCTCGGTACAACTGGCGCACTCGCTGGCAGCGTCACTGCGAGCGGTCGGTGTCCTCGCGGACGCTGTCGACGGAACGACGGCACCCGAACTGCGCGACACCGCAATCCGGATGTACAAGAGCCCGGCACCCATCCCTCGCGTCCTGGTCAACTACGGCGTGCTGACGACCGGCTTCGACGCCCCGCAGACCAGCGCCGTCGTGATCGCGCGCCCGACACGATCCCTCGTGCTGTACAGCCAGATGGTCGGCCGGGGCATCCGGGGCCCGAAGGCTGGCGGCAACAGGAAGGCCGTCGTCGTCACCGTGGTCGACCCCGCAGTCCCCGCATTCGGTTCCATCGCCGCCGCCTTCACCCACTGGGAGGACTTGTGGTAACACCCGACACCCACCAGGAAGCTCCGCTTCTCTCCGGTGAACAGACCGTCAAGTCCATCCGCGACACCGGATACAAGGGCACCGACTATGCCCTCGCCGAGCTGATCGACAACTCCTTCCAGTGGGGTCAGGCCCGTACGGTCCTGCTGGTCATCGTGCAGCGCATGGTGCAGGGTAAGCGGCGCGCCACCAAACGCGCCGACGAGATCTGGGTCATCGACGACGGCACCGGCATGACGGATCAGGCCGTCAATCTCGCCCTGTCGTTCGGCGGATCCGGCAAGTACAACGACCGATCGGGCATCGGCCGCTTCGGCATGGGCCTGCCGCAGGCCAGCGTCTCGCAGTGCAAGAAGACTGATGTATGGACCTGGCAAAAATCACAACCGGAGAACGCCTCCCACACCTATCTCGATCTGCTAAAGCTCTCGCACTCCGACAAGGGATCCACGCTCACCGTCCCGTGGCCGACACACCCCGGTCAGCCGGGCTACGAAGCCATGCCCGACTGGGTCCTCGACGTCTTCAAGCAGCATGCCACTGCGGACACCTCGATGGGGCAGCCGCTCTACGGCGGCACGGCCGTTCGATGGTCCACGCTCGACAAGGTCCGCTGGACCACTGCTAGCACCATCCTCAAGCACGCTGAGAACCTACTCGGGCGTATCTACCGCAACTTCCTGACCGCCAACTCCGCGCCGCGCCACATCAAGATCGCCATTGTTGACGCAGACATGATCGGCGGGCTCATCGAGTTTCACGACGTACGCCCCAACGACCCCCTGTACCTGCTGCCGGCGGACCAAAGCACCCTCGAGTACTGGGAGCAGGCCGGCCCGGACGGCGAGAAGGAAAAGTACGTTCCGGTCACCGACACCGCGCCCTTCACCGCCCACCACAACTCTCGGACCTTCGAGATCGCGCGTGCGGACGGCAAAGGCAGCTCCACCGTCCACGCACGGCTGTCCCTGGCCCGGCCCGAGGCTCGACCGGGGAGAAATCCTGGTAAAGACACCCATCAGGGACGCCATGCCCGCGACAACGCCGGGATCTCGGTCGTGCGCGCCGGCCGCGAGCTAGTCCTCGAACAGACTTTGAACGAGGAAGCCACCGACCGGTGGTGGGGTGTCGAGCTTTCCTACAGCCCCGACCTCGACGAGATCTTCGGGGTGACGAACAACAAGCAGGACGTTCCCAACCTGACGCAGGCACTGCAACTCGCGCGCACCTACGATCTGCCGAAGGAACAAGCCCTGGAAGAGGGCCTCTTCGACGAAGAGCACGAGATCGCCGAGCTATACGGGATGGCCCACCAGCTGTTGCTTCTCGTCCGTTCCCTGCGCCAGGAAGGCCGAGAAGGTCGAGACGCGGCATCGCGAGGCCGCTCCGCCCCGCCGAACATCGCGGGCGTCGCCTCCAACATCAAGAAGACACGCTCTACCGTCATCCCCACGCCCGGCGAGAAGAAGTTCGCGGATGATCCGGATCCTGAGAAGGCCGCCGGCGCTATCGAGACGAAGCTCAAGGCGGACGATGTCTCCGATCAGACCCGCAAGATAATAATCGAGAACTACAGGCGTGGCGTGACCGTCCAGATTCTGACGCAAGCAGAGAAGCACGTCCCGGCGTTCTTCCGGCCCGACGAGGCCATGAACCTGGAGCTGCTGTGCTTGAACAACGCCCACCCCGCTTATCAGGCGATCATCGATCCTTTGCGCGCCTCCGGCGAAGACATTGCCGCGATGAGCGAAGAGGAAGCCAAGAGGCTCCTCACCAAGAGTGCCGATGCCATCACCTGGCTTCTGCTGGCCTACGCTCGCTGTGAGAACGAGTATCAGGGACATCCTCTCGCGGGCACATGGAAGCAGATCCGCGACCAGTGGGGTCAACGCCTCGCCGAGACTGTGCAGGACTCTGCCTTCAAAGCTGCCGAGCTCTTCGGCGACAGCGCCGAAGACGACAGCGAGAGCGGTGTATGACGCAACCAAACGCCGATCCTCAGCGCTGCGGATTCCGAGTCCTGGAACTCGTTTCCACCGCAACCACTTTGACGATCATCGCGCCGTTCATCACCTCAGCCGGCATCAGGCCGATCCTCACAGCGCTGCCGCAGGACGCCGAGCTCGAGGTATACACCCGGTGGCGGCCGGATGAGGTCGCCGCCGGGGTGAGTGACCCACACATCTTCGATCTGGTGAGCACCCGCGGCGGAACGGTGTCGCTGCACCCAATCGTTCACGCCAAGGGGTATTTGACTGGGTCATCCGCCCTGGTGGGCTCGGCCAATGTTACTGGGAACGGCCTCGGATGGGGCCGCCCCGGCGCCGTCGAGATCCTTGTCGAAACCTCACCGAGCGACCCGGCCCTGGTGGCGCTGATGTCTGTGCTGCGGGCGACGTCGTCAACGGCCACGGAAGCGGACCGCGACGCCGTTCTGGCGGCTGCAGCGGCGCTCCCCGCAGCACCACTGCAGGCCGTCGTCGAACCGGTGGACCGCACAGATTGGCTGCCTTCCTATCGGATGCCGGAAGTGCTCTGGCTCGTCTACGACGGACAACGCGAAAAGGAACTCACGGACTTCGTTCAGCCCGAACTCCGAGCGTTAGGGGTTCCAAGCGGTATCCAGAGCGAACCAGCGTTCAACGCCTACGTCGGGGCGATACTGCGACAAGGCTTCACCGGCCGCATCGCACAGGAATGCAGCAACCTGTCCACCATCAAGGCGGTGCAACGCCTGACTGCACTCTGCACGGCAAGAGGCATCACCATCGAGGATCCGGGTTTGCTGTGGGAAACGCTCGCGGCTTGGATCGCGCGTTTTATGCCCGGATTCCAGCGGATTCCCGGTGGGACGCGACTGATCCGCTAACGCCACAGGCCGATCGGCCGGCCTGTATCCGGGTCGAGAACTCGCACCGGCTGAGGGAACTCGGGCGCCGAGGATGGCTTCGACGACTGCTGCGGGATGACCGCGCACCGGCCGAGAGCTGAGCGCAGCAACTCGGCTGCTGCAGTCATCCCGGCCGCCTCGGCCGCAGCGAGCAGAATCCGCGCAGCCTTGGTCGTCTCCGCCTCTACGACACCGCCGCTCTTGCCGGGGCCATCTGCGGTGAGCTTTTGGATCTCGTACAGGCGAGTACGCAAGAGATCCACCTCGGCAGCCAGGCAGAGGTCGAACTCCGTAGACGATGGCTCCCCATCACATCTTGGTTCTTGCACGACAGCGAGCAGGCGAGCTACTGAATCCGGCAAGAAAAACCGACGGGCGCGGTCAAGATTTTCGGCACGTCGCTCCTCGAAACGCCTGCTAGCCAACGCCACCCCTCTATCCCGCTCCGCCTCGCCACCGGTCGCGGCTCCACGCGCCGGGGCAGTACGCCGGTCGGACGCCGTCGTGGAACAAGAGCCGGAGTGACGTCCATCAGCGTAGCGGAAGCAGCACAAGGCATCAGGACACCGAACGGCCGATCATCAGGTGCCCGGCGCCTCGGCCACAGTGGCCTGGCACCTACGCGCGACGCACCCACGATAGATACTGATCCCGGCACGTGATCAACTTTCGGCGATGACCGCTATCAGCGCCCCAGCGACCAGGTAAGGGCCGAAGGCAATGCTGCGCGTGCGGCGCAGCGCCAAGCGCGCCAGCGCTTCAGGAACAGCGAGCACAAAGGGCAGTAGGCCGCCGAGGAGCACCGCAGGCCAGCTGATGGCGCCCAGTGCCGCGCCGAGCAGCGCGGCCAGCCGCACGTCACCCAGGCCCATTCCGCTGCCTGCCACGAGGACCAAGGCCAGGTAGAGGCCGCCGAGCGCAGCTGCGGCGAGCGCGGCGGTGACCAGCGTTCGGGCCTGGCCCGTGGTCGCTGCCTGGCCGGCCAGCGCGACGCCGACGGTCAGGGCGGCGGCGCTGATCACGGGCGTTGGCAGCCTGCGGGCCGTGACGTCGATGGCGGCGAGTAGCACGCCGGTGTGCATCACCACCAGCCAGACCGCCAGCAGGGGCAGGCCGCCAGGGGCCTCGCGTAGAAGCCAGGCCAGGCCGGCAGAGGTAACAGCCAGCCCGATGCCGCACAGCTCCGATACGGCCACCAACGTCAGCGCGCTCCCAGCCGGAACACGGCTGGATGCCGGGGTGCCTATCCTGGCCGTCTCAGACTCGGGCGAGCCTGCGATAGCCGGCAAGTTGGTCACCAGCCAGGTGTACGCGTGTGGCAGCGCCAAGCCGGCAAGGGCGCCGCCGAAGAACGCCAGCCCCAGCGCTGCAGGATTCATCGTCTGCGGTTGTCGTGGCGCGCGATGGCCTACGCCGGTCCGGTCTCGGCAGCGGTCGGCTGGGCACAGCCGTCGCGATAGGTGTCCGACCAGCGCCGCACCTCGCGCATGAACGACGAGAGCAGCGGCAGCAGGTGCGTGCCGGCGGCAGTCAGGGAGTAGGTGCCGGCACCCGCGTCGTCGGTATGGTGCACCAGGCCGCCGTCGCGCAGCCGGCGCAGGGCGTCGTTGAGCGACTTGGAGCTCGGTGCCGGTTGGATCTCGCGCAGCAGCTCCGAGAATCGCATCGGCCGTTGACCGAGTGCCGTGAGGATCTCCAGGGTCCACCGCTGGGCACACAGCCTGATCGCTTCGTGCGCGACGTGAAGGTCGTCGTCCATCCGCCTCCCCTCCCCGTCAAGGTCGGCCAGAGGACGAGTCTAGGGGATCGACTGCTCTACGTGAACAGTGAATTCACGTTGAGTCAGATGGAGATCATCAAGGCATCGAGTCACGCCGTTGAGTAGCTGGTGCGCCGGCAAGGTGGCGGCAGCCCTCCGCGAGCGCATTCAGGGCGTCCGCCAGAGCGTTCCCCATAGTGGACAGGCGATAGGCGCCCGTGGCGGCGACCACGTCCCAGCTGCCATGCGGTTCCCGCCGCAGAAGTCCGGTCGCCGCGAGCCAGCACAGGTCGGCCCGCAGCGCCTCGCGGGAGACCTCGTCCACACCACCGAGGTCGCCGACAGTGGCAGTAGCGCGATCACGCAACGTCACGAGAGCCGCGATGGCTGTGGGCCGACGGGCGAGCTCCGCAGCGAGGTCGGCGGGCTGAGGACCCTCGGCGGTGCGGCTCATAATGCGCGCTCCCTTGAGATTTTCTGAGGATTCTAAAGCCTTCGATCCCTGTGGGCATAGTGTCGCGAATCCGACACCGGCTGGTCGGATTGCGTCGAAAGACTCGCATTATCGGTGACCTCGATGTGAGCACCTGACGGTAATCACCGGAAGGTAAGCACGTTGCGGTAACCGTAGGGGCCGGGTGTAGAGGTGGGTTCAGGCATCCGTGCGTGCAACTTCCACGACAGCGGGGTGGGCCCGCTTCGCTGTGGCCAGGAACCGTCAGGAGGCAGGGCGGCAGATGACGATCCGTAACAGACAGCGAACTTCCACCGTTCGAGCGTGTCCCGCACCGGGTTAGATGGAGACATCGAAACCTGGAGGAACACCAGCGATGCCTGCACCGAAGAAGTACCCCGATGAGCTGCGTGAGCGTGCGACCCGGTTGGTCTTTGAGGCCCGTCGGGATCCGGCCGGTGCGGTCGGCGTGATCCGGCGGATCGCCGACCAGCTTGGAGTCCATCCGGAGGCGTTGCGGACGTGGGTGAAGCAGGCCGAGGTCGACGCCGGTGTGCGGCCGGGCACGACCAGCAGCGATGCCGAACGCATCGCGGCCCTCGAACGGGAGAATCGTGAGCTGCGGCGGGCGAACCAGATCCT
>NZ_FMCV01000037.1 GCF_900091565.1 Micromonospora marina
GGGTTGGTGAAGGCGAGCAGCGACGGGGCGTGGTGCAGCAGGCCGCCGATGTACCAGCGGGCGGTGTCGGACAGGCCGGCGTAGCCGGTCTCGTCGTAGAACAGCGGTTCGCCGCCGCGCCAGAGGCTCTGGTGGGTGTGCATGCCGGAGCCGTTGTCACCGAACAGCGGCTTCGGCATGAACGTCGCGGTCTTGCCGGCGGCCCAGGTCTCGTTCTTGACGATGTACTTGAACAGCTGGAGCTGGTCGGCGGCGTGCAGCAGGGTGGAGAACTTGTAGTTGATCTCCGACTGGCCGGCGGTGCCGACCTCGTGGTGCGAGCGCTCGACGGTGAAGCCGCCGTCGACGAGGCGCCGCACGATCCGGTCGCGCAGGTCGGCGTAGTGGTCCACCGGGGGCACCGGGAAGTAGCCGCCCTTGTACGCGGTCTTGTAGCCGCGGTTGCCGCCCTCCTCGATCCGGCCGCTGTTCCAGGCGCCCTCGATCGAGTCGATGTAGTAGAACGACTGGTGCGCGGAGGTCTCGTGGCGGATCGAGTCGAAGATGTAGAACTCCGCCTCGGCGCCGAAGTACGCGGTGTCGGCGATACCGCTGGCGGCGAGGTAGGCCTCGGCCTTCTTCGCCACGTTGCGCGGATCCCGCGAGTACGCCTCGCGGGTGAACGGGTCGTGCACGAAGAAGTTCAACGCCAGCGTCTTCTGCGCCCGGAACGGGTCCACGAACGCGGTCGCCACGTCCGGCAGCAGCAGCATGTCCGACTCGTGGATCGACTGGAAGCCGCGGATCGAGGATCCGTCGAAGGCGAGGCCGTCGGTGAAGACACTGTCGTCGAACGACTCGACCGGCAGGTTGAAGTGCTGCATCACGCCGGGCAGGTCACAGAAACGTACGTCGACGAACTTCACGTCCTCGTCAGTGAGGTATCGCAGGAGTTCCTCGGAATTGGCGAACACACGTCCTCCTGGCAGGCGTCGTTGATCCTGGCCACGTCCCGTGGCCGGACCGCCCGGGGACGTGGCCCGTACCGCCACCGTACGACGGCTCGCCGTGCCCGGCTCGGCAACCGCGCATCCGGGTTTCCTTCGCCACAGGCCGGGTAGTCGCCGTACCCGGCGGACCGCCCGGGACACGACGCGGCGGGAGGTTGGCATGGTGGGCGCTCCGCGACTGACCGGTGGACGCTGAGATGTGCGGGATCAGCGGTGAGGCCAGGTTCGACGGGGCCGCCCCCGACGCCGCCGCGGTGACCCGGATGACCGCGGCCATGCGGTCGCGCGGCCCGGACGGCGAGGGCGCGTGGAGTGACGGCTGGATCACGCTCGGGCACCGCCGGCTCACCGTGATCGACCTGTCCGCGGCCGGCGCCCAGCCGATGGTCCGCGACGACCTCGGCCTGGCCCTGGTCTTCAACGGGTGCGTCTACAACTACCCGCAGTTGCGCGACGAACTTCGTGCGGCCGGGCACACCTTCCACAGCACCAGCGACACCGAGGTGATCCTGGTGGCGTACGCGCAGTGGGGGGAGCGGTTCGTCGACCACCTGGTCGGCATGTTCGCGGTGGCCCTGGTGGACCGGCGGCGCCGCCGCCTCGTGCTGGCCCGCGACCGGCTCGGCATCAAGCCGCTCTACCTCGCCGAGTCGCCCGGCCGGCTCCGGTTCGCCTCGACGCTACCGGCGCTGCTGGCCGGCGGCGACGTCGACACCGGCATCGACCCGGTCGCGCTGCACCACTACCTGTCCTGGCACTCGATCGTGCCGGCGCCGCGCACGATCCTGCGCGGGATCCGCAAGCTGCCCCCGGCCACCGTCCGGGTGGTCGAGGCCGACGGGCGCAGCCGCGAGCGCGTCTACTGGCGGCCCGAGTACCGGCGCGACCCCGCCCACGACGGCATGGACGCGGCCGACTGGCGGGCCGCCGTCGGGGACGCGCTGCGCACCGCCGTACGCCGCCGGCTGGTCGCGGACGTGCCGGTCGGGGTGCTGCTCTCCGGCGGGCTCGACTCCAGCATGATCGTGGCGCTGCTCGACGGCGCCGGACAGCACCACCTCCAGACGTTCAGCATCGGCTTCGACAGCCGCGGCGACGAGACCGGCGACGAGTTCCACTACTCCGACCTGGTCGCCCGCGCGTTCGGCACCGACCACCACCGCATCCGGCTCGCCGACGGCGATCTCGGCCCGGCCGTACGCGCCACCGTGGCGGCCATGACCGAACCGATGGGCAGCCACGACGTGGTGGCGTTCCACCTGCTCGCCGAGCAGGTCGCCCGGCACGTGAAGGTGGCGCAGTCCGGCCAGGGCGCCGACGAGGTGTTCGCCGGCTACGGCTACCACCACCGCCTGGCCCGCGCGAACCGCGAGGACGCGGCGGCCGAGTTCACCGCCGCGTTCTTCGACCGTGACCACGCCGAGCTGACCGAGGTGGTCGAACCGGCGTACGCCTGCGCCGGTGACGCCAGCGGCGACCTGGTCGAAGCGGTCCTGGCCGCGCCGGGCGCGCAGACCGCCGTGGACGCGGTGCTGCGCCTGGACACCCACCTGATGCTGCCCGACGACCCGGTCAAGCGGGTGGACAGCATGAGCATGGCGTGGGGGCTGGAGGTGCGTACGCCCTTCCTCGACCAGGACCTGGTCACGCTCGCCGCGGCCTGCCCGCCGGAACACAAGCTGGCCCAGGGCGGCAAGGGCGTGCTCAAGGAGGTCGCCCGCGAGGTGCTGCCGGCCGAGGTCATCGACCGGCCCAAGGGCTACTTCCCGGTGCCGGCGCTGCGCAACGTCGACGGTCCCGTGCGAGAGTTGGTGGTCGAGGCGCTGGGTGCGCCCGAGGCGCGCCGGCGCGGCCTGTTCCGCCGGGCGTACGTCGACGAGCTGCTGGCCGAGCCGGACCGGGCCCAGGCCGCCGCCGGCAGCAACAAGCTGTGGCAACTGGGCCTGCTGGAGCTGTGGCTGCAGACGCACGGCGTGAGCTGAGCGGAGCGGGAGGAGCGCGGTGAAGTTCGTCATCGAGAGCGAGGCCGACGGCAGTGTGGGGTTCACCGTCGTCGGTGCCGACGGTCAGGTGCTCGCCACCGGGACGCCCTGCCCGGACAAGGGCTCGGCGCTCGCCGTGGTCGGGGAGCTGATGCACGGGCTGGGCGACGCCTGCGTCGAGGACCGGACCGAGGCCGGCGCCGGGCCGGTCGCCGGCACCCGGACCGAGATCGGCGACGACATGTCGGACATCGGGCGCTCCGGCATCCCGCCGGTCTGAGCACCACCGCACCCGCCCGGCCGCGCTCGCGGGTCGGGCGGATGCGTCGCGCTCACTGCTCGTCGTCGTCGAGCACCTCCGTGCGGCCGTCCCGCGTGACTGTGGGCGGCAGGTGCTCGTCCGGCTGGGCGCCTCGGCCAGCGTGTGGCGCGGGCGCGACGGCCCCGCGCTCATCCACCCGGCCGGTACGGACGCCGGGTGAGGCTCGCGTACGCCATCGTGGTCAGCGTGACGATGTCGAACACCGGCACGCCCAGCCGCGCCTGGATCCGGTGGGCGAACGGCACCAGGTCGGTGCACTCGACGACCAGCGCCCCCAGGTCCGGGTGCGCGCGGGCCAGCGTGTCGACCCGCTCGTCCACCTCGGCGGCCAGCCGCTCGACGTCGAGGGCGTCGCGCCGCCCCTCCAGCATCACCTCGCGGAACTCCGGCTGCCCGGCCATGCCGGTGACCGCCACCGGCACGTCGTCCGCGCCGATCGCGGCCAGGTGGCGCCGGGTCAGCGCCGCCTCGTCGGCGACCAGCAGCCCGACCGGGCGCCCGACCATCCGGTGCACCATCGGCAGTTGCACCAGGCTCGACGACCACAGCGGGACGCGCACCGCGGCGGCGAGTTCGGCCTGGAACAGCACGAGGAACCCGCACGCGCCGGTGATCCCGGCGACCCCGGCCGCCTCCAGGTCGCGGGCCGCGTCGACGAACGGTTGCAGCAGTGCCGGGTCGGCCTCGCGGACCAGCCGCTGCGGGGTGGCGCCCTCCACCACCCGGTAGCGCACCGGGAAGCCGAACGTGTCCGGGTTGCGGATGTGCCCGGGGATCTTGTCGAAGCTGGTGTCGAGGCAGAGCACGCCGATCTCCGGCCGGTCGCTCACGAGATCCCCTTCCGGAAGCGGTCCACCGCGAACGTCTCCGGCGGCAGGTCCGGCTCGGCGCCGGAGACGATCTGGGCGAGCAGCTTGCCGCCGGCCGGGGCCAGACCCATCCCGATGTGCCCGTGCCCGGTGGCCACGCTGACGTTGTCGTAGCCGTCGGCCCGCCCGATCAGCGGCAGGCTGTCCGGGGTGCACGGGCGCAGCCCGGCCCACACGTCCAGCCGCCGGCCGGTGTCCAGCGCCGGCAGGTACCGCCGCGCGGTGTGCAGGATCCCGTCGACGCGGCGCGGTGAGATCGACGCGTCCAGCCCGGACAGCTCCAGCGTGCCGCCGACGCGTACCCGGTCACCCAGCGGCATCACCGCGACCTTGCCCTCGCTGAGCAGCACCGGCCGGGTGGGCGTGCCGGGCCCGGCGGGCAGCGTGACGGTGTAGCCCTTCGCCGGTTGCAGCGTCAGTCCGACGCCGAGCATCCGGGCGCACGCCGCCGACCACACCCCGGCGGCGATCACCACCTCGGCCGGGCGCAGCTCACCGCTGGTGGTGCGCACGGCGCGTACCCGCCGCCCGGTCACCTCGAAGTCGCGTACCTCGGCGCCGGTGACGACGTCCACGCCCCGGGCCCGCAGCGCCGCCGCGAGCGCGACCAGGAACGCCGGGACGCGCAGCGCGGCGCCCTCCTCGTTGAGCAGCGTCCCGGCCACCGCGAAGTCGACGCCCGGTTCCAGCCGGGCCAGCTCGGCCCGGCCCAGCTCGCGCAGCGGCACGCCGCGTGCGGTCGCCGCCGGGATCGTCCGGCGCGCCTTCGCGTACCCCTGCTCGGTGTGACAGGCCAGGATCATGCCGCGTTCGGTGAGCGTCCCGGCCAGCTCGTCCTCGGCGCAGATCTCGCGCAGCAACGCGAGGCTGCGCTGCTTGAGCGCGAGCAGCGTCTCGAACCCGGCGCGGGCGTGCTGTTCGGTGCAGTGCCGGCGGAAGTGCCAGAGCCACGCCAGCAGCGCGCCGTCCAGCCGGGGCCGGACCGCGAACGGGCTCTCCGGGCGCAACAGCCAGCGGATCCCGGTGGCCGGCACCCCCGGCTCGGCCAGCGGCGCCGAGCCCTGGGTGCCGACGAAACCGGTGTTCCCGGCCGAGCAGGCCGCCGCGTCGCCGACCTCGCCCCGGTCCACCACGGTGACGGTGTGCCCGGCGCGGCGCAGGAACCAGGCGCAGCACAGGCCCACCACGCCCGCGCCGACGACCAGCACGTCGGGGTCGGTACGGCCCGGCGTCGTCATCAGTCGCCGCCGGTCAGAGCGTCACGACGAAGAAGCAGGTGGGCAGGTTCACCACGACCCGCTCCCAGATCTCGGCGCGCAGCGCCACCCCCGGCTCGGCGAACGTGCCCGGCGGCGGCTCGGCGAACCCGATGGTGGACCGGCCGGCGTCGAACAGCAGCGCGCCGTGGCCGAAGTCCCCGACGATGGCGGTGCCCGGGTCGACCAGCCGGGTACGCACGATGAACACGCCGTTGTCCTCCACGTCCCGCATCAGCGAGCCGCTGCCCAGCAGCCGGTAGTAGTCGGCCGGGTTGACGATCAGCCCGTCGGCGGTGCTGCCCATCTGCTCGACCTCGTTGCACGCGGCCAGGATCGTCGACGCGAACGGTCCCGGGTCGGTGAGCCGGCCCAGGTCCGGCATGGTCAGCAGCCCGCCCTCACCGCGCAGGATGGTGTGGTTCTCCGCCGTGGCCAGCCGCACCACCAGCCGGTAGTCGATGAACTGCGCGAAGCTGACCGGGTCCTCCCACAGCGTGTCCGGCACCTGCACCCACGCCGTGGTGGTGAGCAGCGGCGGGATGGGGGAGCGGTGGAAGTGGTTGGCCGCCTCCCGGCGCAGGTCCGCGCCGTCCACCGCCGGATCGTCCGGGCGGGGCGGACTCTCGTGCCAGTGGTAGTCCTGCGGATCCCGGGACAGGTCCACCACCTTGAGCATGTTCCGCGACGGGTAGCGGGGCTTGCGCCGGGAACTGGTGAGCGAGTCGGTGATCGTCACGTCGTAGTCGACGCTGGTGTCGAAGCCGTCCTTGGCGAACGCCTCGACGAACGTCGCGCCGGGCGACATCTGCGTCTTCCGCTCGGCGACGACCTCGGCGATCGTCCGCTTCACGGTGCCGGTGCGCTGTGACATCTGCTGTCCCTTCCTCAGGCCGGCTTGCGGGCGACGAACACGCCCCAGCCGAACTCGCCCCTGTCGATCGCCGCCTGGATCTCGTCGCACGAGTCGGCGAAGCCGAGGATCCAGGTCCGCGCCGCCTCGTCCGCCGTCGTCTCCGCGCGCTCCCGGGCGGTGCGGCCCAGCACCCGGTACGTCTGCCTGATGTGCGCGTCGAGGCTGCGCGCGACCACGTCCACGAACCCGGCCTCGGTCAGTGCCCGGCGGTAGCCGTCGAGCGAGTAGCCGTCGTTCCAGCGCACCCGGTCGTAGACGTGCCGGCGGGCCGCCTCGCCGATCCGCTCGGTGGGCTGGAGGAAGTCGGACACCGCCAGCACCCCGCCGGGGGCGAGCACCCGGAACATCTCGGCGTGGCTGCGCGGCTTGTCCGGCACCAGGAACAACGCGTCCTGGCTGACCACGTGCGTGAACGAGCCGTCGTCGTACGGCAGGGCGGTGGCCGAGCCGTGCCGGAACGACACGGGAAGCGACGCGCCCCGTTCGGCGCGCCGCTGCTCGGCGAAGCGCACCCGCTCGATGCTCAGGTCCACCCCTTCGCCCCGGCATCCGGTGCGCCCGGCCAGACGCAGCAGGAAGTTGCCGCAGCCGCAGCCCACGTCGAGCACGTTGGCCGAGGCGTCGATGCCGGCGTCGGCGGCGAGGATGTCGGAGGTCCGGTCGGCCGCCGCGTGGTAGTCGGTGTCGTCCTCCCCGGTGAAGTAGCCGGTGTGCAGCACGCCCTCGCTGTCCCAGAAGCTGAGGTACGTCTGCGTGGTCTGGTCGAAGAACTCGGAGACGTCCCGCTCGGTGAACCGGCTGGTCGTGGACATGGGCACTCCCTTGTGCGGCGGTCGGTGGGTCAGGCGTAGGTGTCCTTGCGGACGCCGGTGAGGTGGGGCAGGTCGGGGCCGGTCGCGGCGGCGCCGCCGTCGATCAGGTGCACCCCGGCGGTCACGTACGACGCACGCTCACCGGCCAGGAACGCGGCCACCGCGGCGACCTCCTCGGCCCGGGCCAGCCGGCCGACGGCGCTGTGGTGCCCCATCGCGGACAGTCGCGCCTCGACGTCGCCGTCCGCGCCGGCGAGCCGGGCCGCGGCGCGTTCCATCGGCGGCGTCCGCACCCCGCCGGGCGCCAGCACGTTGACGGTGATGCCGTCGCGGCCCACGTCGACGGCGAGGCCCTGGGCGAAGCGGACCAGCGCCGCCCGGGTCACCCCGGACAGCACGAGCGGGCCGATCGGTACGCAGGCGGTCTCCGAGGCCACCAGCAGCAGCCGGCCCCAGCCCGCGGCGCGCATGTGCGGCAGCGCGGCCAGCGACACCGCTACCGCCGGCAGCAGCACCCGGTCGACGGCCGCCCGGTAGTCGTCGGTGCCGAACCCGGTGGCGGTGCCCACGGGCGGGCTGCCGCCGCTGACCAGCAGCACGTCCACCCCGCCCAGCTCGGCGGCGACCCGGTCCACCCAGCGGGCGGCGGCGCCGGTGTCGGTGAGGTCCACGCCGGTCGCGCTGACCCGGCCGGACGCCACAGCGGTCAGCTCCCGTTTCGCGGCGGCCAGCCGCTGCGGGTCACGCCCGCAGACCGCCACGTGCGCGCCCTCCGCGGCGAACTCCTTCGCGCAGGCCAGCCCGATGCCGCTGGTGCCGCCCGCGACGAGCGCCACCCGGCCCTTGAGCCCCAGATCCACGTCCTCACCTCTCCGTCTCGCCGGCGCGGGCCGCCGCGCCGGGGTGCGCCGGGTCGCGGTCCGGCCCGCCGGACCGGTAGCCGTACCGGGTGGACAGCGGCCAGGCCAGCGCCGCCACGGCGAGCCGCTGCCGGCCGGTGAGCGTGCGCCGCCACCCGTCGTCGCGGTCCCGGATCACCGTCGGGCCGGTCCGGAACCGGTCCGGGTTGCCGGTGACCGTGTGGTTGCCGCGCAGCTCGACGGTCCGGTCCCGCACCGGGTTGGCCGCCGGGTCGACGCCGACCAGCTTCAGCAGGGCGCCGATCGCGGCGGCCGGGTCGGCGGTGAAGTCCTCGTAGCGCAGGAACGCCGACCGGTCCGGGTACCGCCGGTTGATCGCCGCGGACGCCCGGTTGAACCCGTGCCAGTACGCGGTGCTGCGTGCCGCCGACATCGCGTAGACGTACTCCTTCGGCTCCCGCCACGAGTGCGCCACCGCACGCGGGTCGCGCACCAGGTGCAACCAGTACGCCTCGACGCCCGGGACGTGCGGCAGCAACGCCGACTCGCCGGGGATCTTGGTGCTGTCCACGATCACCCGGGCGCCGGTGCGTGCGGCCACCTCCCGGTAGACCGCGCCGAGCAGGCCGGCGTGTGCGCGGGTGTCCGCGTCGTACGCGCCCCGCCGCAGCACCCGCCAGGTGTGCCGGGTCCGCAGCCGGGCCCGTTGCCGCCGAATCACCTCGGCGGCGTGCGCGTCCGCCGGCATCCCGGCCGGACGGCCGACCGGCAGCACCGCCGACCACAGCGGACACGCGGTCAGCGCGGCGCCGCAGCCGCACCTGTCGTTCACTCCACGGCCGGTCGAGTTCTTCCACAGGAAGTGCAGCTCGCCGACGTGCACCACACCGGGCACCTCGCCGAGCACGTTGCCGATGACGGTGCTGCCGTTGCGGCACCAGCCGTTGACGTTCAGGACGGTGACCGGTGCGCTCATGCCGCGCGTACCTCCGCCGGAGCCGGCGCCACCGCGGGCCGGCCGATGCGCAGCGCCATCGCGGCGGCGACCGCCGCGCCGGCCGCGCCCGCGACGAACACCGCCGGATAACCGAGACCGGCCGCGACCAGGCCGGTCGCCGGGCCCCACACCGCCAGGCCCAGATCCCAGAACGAGGTGTACGCCCCGATCGCCGCACCCTGCCGCGCCGGGTCGGTACGGTTCATCACCATCAGCGCCAGCGACGGGTGCAGCAGGGAGAACCCGACGCCCATTACCACGCTGCCGGCCACCGCGACCGGCAGGTTCGGCGCGACCGCGATGACCAGCAGCCCGACCGCCTCGCCCACCCCGCACCAGGTGGCCACCCGGCGCGGGCCGAGCCGGTCGGGCAGGTGGCCGATGACCAGGCGGGTGCCGGCGTACACGGCGCTGAAGACGCTCAGCACCACCACGCCGTGGCCGACGCCCCGCGCGTCCAGGTGCAGCACGACGAACGCGGCCAGGCCCGCGTACCCGGCGGCGCCGAAGGTGAGCGCGATGCCGGGCAGCAGCGCCGGGCGCAGCAGCAGCCCGGCGCCCTTGGCCGCCGGTGCGGTACGCGCCGGCGCGGGCACCAGCGCGACGAGCGCCGCGCCGACCGCCGGGGCGACCGCACTGAGCACCCACACCGCCTGGTAACCGGCCTGCTGCACGGTGGCGCCGAGGAACGTGCCGGCGGAGATGCCGCCCCACATGCTCACCCCGTACAGGCCGATGAGCTGGCCGCGCCGCTCGTGCGGGGCGAGCTGCACGATCCACACCGCGCCGGCGGTGAACAGCGCCGCCTCACCGGCA
This sequence comes from Micromonospora marina, assembly GCF_900091565.1. Taxonomy (GTDB): domain Bacteria; phylum Actinomycetota; class Actinomycetes; order Mycobacteriales; family Micromonosporaceae; genus Micromonospora; species Micromonospora marina. The sequence continues at coordinate 9,820 of NZ_FMCV01000037.1, forward strand.
CCGAGCAGCAGCCGGACCGCCACCAGCGCGGGTACGCCGAGCGGGGCCAGGTAGAGCAGGCCGCCGCCGGCCACCACGAGCGCCCCGGCCAGCATCACCGTGCGGTGTCCGTGCCGGTCGGCGAGGGCGCCCGCGACCGGGCGCACCAGCAGCGCGGTCACCGCCGTCACCGTGATCACCACGCCGACTGTCAGGTCACCGGCGTCGTGCCGTTCGCGCAGGAAGCCGGGCAGCACCGGGATCACCGCGGTCAGCCCGAGGTAGCCGGTGAACAGCCCGCCGAGCAGACCGGCCAGCGCGAGCCGGGGCAGCGGCCGGGCGGGGGCCTGCGCGCCGGTCACGACCCGACCAGGGTGGACGCGCGGGCGGCGGCCACCTTGCGGACGGCGCGGACCAGGTCGTCGCAGTCAGCGGGCGTGAGGTTCGACGACAGCGGCACGTCGACGGTCTCGGTCAGCAGCCGCGCGGTGCGCGGCAGCGTCGCGCGGATCTCCCCGGGGTCGGCGCTGTCGTACAGGAACCGCCAGTTCCAGAACGCCCGCACGTTGACGTCGTCGTCCGCGCCGATGTTGCGGGCGTCGATCCCCTCGGCCCGCAGCGCGCGGGCGAACCAGCCCGCGTCGCCCCAGCCCGCCGCGCCGCCGGGCACCCGGAACACGAACGCCTCCCCGAGGTACGCCCCGGGCGCGACCGGCCGCCGGACCGCGATGCCGGGCAGCCCGGCCAGGGCGGCGCTGACGTGCGCGTAGTTGCGGTGGAACAGCGCCAGCCGCTGCGGCAGCCGGGTCAGCTCGGCGCGCAGCAGGGCCGCCCGGATCTCGTCCATCCGCAGGCTCAGCAGCGGCAGGTCCAGGCCGGTCAGCGGCGGCTCGCCGTGCGGGAAGTGCCGCCGCAGCCGTCCCTCGTACGCCCCGGACAGCGCCACCGCCCGCGCGAACAGCGTGCTGTCGTCGGTGATCAGGAAGCCGCCCTCGCCGCAGTTGAGCGCCTTGTCGGACTGCGTGCTGAACGCCCCGGCGGCCCCGAACGTGCCGAGCTTGCGGCCGTGGAGTTCGGCGCCGAGCGCTGGTACCGCGTCCTCGATCAGCGGCACGCCCATCTCGGCGGCGAACGCGGACAGCGCCTCGACGTCGGCGGCGAAGCCGCGCATGTGCACGACCATGACGGCACGGATCTCGGGCCGCCAGCGGCGGCGCAGGTCGTCGAGGTCCATCCGCAGGTCGTCGTCGACCTCGACCAGGAATGGCCGGCAACCGGCCAGCACAATGGCGCTGGGGGAGGCGACGAAAGTGAATCCGGGACAGGCCACCAATGATCCCGGTGGCACTCCGGCGCCCATCAGGGCGAGCGCCAGCGCCGCGGTCCCGCTGGAAACGGCCAGCGCGTGCCGGGTGCCGAAATAGCGACACAGTTCGTCCTCGAACCGTCCGCATTCGGTTTCGTCAGGTGGGCGGTGGTCGTATCGGAAGTAGAGGTGGCTGCGGACGGCGCGAATAGCCGCGTCCTCGTCCTCGGTGTGCACGAAGACCGCGCCCTTGTCGTACGTCGGCCAGGGCGTTCGCCGCACCGGCTGCCCGCCGTGCAGGGCGAGCTGTTCGGGCAGATCAGAGCCGTTCTGCACCGGCCTCGGCGGGCTCGGTGCGGGAGCGTCGTTGTTCCCGTCCACCGGCGGACTCCTCGGGCGTGCGGCGACAATTCCTAGTGGATCGATAGGATCACCGGGACGTACGCCGGGCGTGGTCGCCCGGCAGGATCGCAGTCCCGGCGCGATCCCGTCGAGGGGTAAGAAATGCCACCAGATCCGACATTCATCGTACGTCGATCCAGCGAGAGTAATGATTGTCGTCGATCCCGCACGCGTCAACAGACGGGTGTGAATATGTTTGGCGCCGGCCCGTGCCGACAGTGAACTTTGCGGAATTGTCGTCGCCGCCCCGCTGATCCGCCCCGCCCCCGCCGCCCTCGCCCCCGCCGCCCTGCCGCCCTCCTGTCGCTGGACGCCGCGTCGCCACGGCGCGTCGCCCAGTCGCTCGGCGCGGCTGTTGCTGGGCTGCGTCCTGCTCGCGCCGGCCTGGCCGTGTCGGCCGTGGTCGCGTCGGGCTTGGCCACTTCGGCGTGGCCGCACCGGATTGCCGTCACCGAGGGTAGTGGCGCAGCCTCCCCGGCATGACTCCCCTCGCGTCCTTTGCTCTGCAGCCATCGGCGCATCGGTAACTCGCGGCCACCGTCGCTCATGCGGCTGCAGAGCAAAGGGCGCGCAGGGGTATGAGTACGGCCGTCGCCCTCTCCGGCGTTCCCGCAGCTCAAGAGCTTGCTGCGAAGAAAACGGGACCAATCGAATGCGGAAGTGTGCGTCACCCTACGTGACTTGCTGCTCGACAGGCTGACATGACGCAAAGTAACGCTCGAAGCTGCCAAGGGCGCCGAAGTCCAGTCGGACGGCCGGCAGGGGAGGACCGGAAGTGCGATCGTCGATCGCCGCACCGCGGGTCAGCTCCTCCGGAGACAGGTAGCGGCGCGAGCCGGGCAGCCGATCGGAGTCGAGCACCAACGGTCCCGGCCGGTACGTCGAGGATCGTGTCCAGCGCCGCGCGCACCTCGGCGACCGGCAGCCGCTGGAAGCCAGCCAGGCCGCTCCGATCGCTGCCGCCGCCGGTGGTGGCGTGGCTGAGCACGGTGCCGTCGCACCACGGGTACACCAGCGTCGGGCCGTCCGTGCCGTCGCGTACCAGCTCGGGCCGGACCATCGCCGGGTGCCGGACCGCCGCGTGCAGGCCCAGCGCGCGGGTCAGCGACCCCCGCGCGGCGGGTGTCCCGGCCCGCTTGACGAACCAGCGCCGGCCCGCCGACTCCACGCCGTAGGAGGCGCACCCGGAGTCCTGGTCGCCGAAGACCACGAACGCGGCAGCCGGATCCAGATCGCACACGCGCGTCGAGGCCACGACGAGGCCCTACCGCTCCGGGTCCACCACCTCGATCACGTCTCCCGGCCGCACCGGGCCGTGCGCCCCGGCGCGGCGTCAGGCGGCCTCCGGCTCCGGGGGTACGGCGAGAGCGATGGTGAGGTCGAGAACCGTGGCGGGGTCGTGCAGCCGGTCGCCGAACAGCTCGCGCAGCTTGCCCATCCGGTAGCGGACGGTCTGCGGGTGCACGAACAGGTCGGCCGCCACGTCGTCGCGGCGTCCCTGGTGCAGCAGCCACGACCGCAGGGTCCCGGCCAGCCGGTGCGCGGTGGCCGGGGGCAGCGGGGCCAGCGGCGCGAGCGCCTGCGCGCGCAGGTCGGCCAGGGCTTCCGGGTCCATGCTGAGCAGCAGCGTTGCCAGGTGGCGTTCGGTGTCGACCGGCCCGGCGTCCGGCTCGCCCAGGCCGAGCGCGAGCGCCCGGGTGGCCCGGTGGTACGACGCGGCCACCCGGTGCCAGGGCCGGGCCGGGCCGAGCACCGCCCGGTGCCCGTGCAGCAGCCGGGTGAGCTGGCGGCGCCGCCCGCCGTGCATGTCCGGCACCAGCAGTACGGCCAGCTCCTCGACCGCGTTCATGCCGGGCAGGTCCTCGCCGCTCTCCAGCGTGTACGGGTTGAGCAGCGCCAGCACCGCGCGCAGGTGCCGGCGGGGCAGCAACACCACGGTGAGCGTCTGCGGCGGCGGCCAGTCGGCGCGTTCGGCGCTGCGCCGTAGTGACTCCTCCGGCTCGCCCGCGAGCAGTTGCTGGGTGAGCCGTTCCAGGCTGCGGCGGCGCATCCGGCCGGCGCTGGCCAGCTCGTCGGCGTGCCCGGCGACGCTCGCGGCGGACAGCTCGTCGATGTAGGCGAACATCAGCTCGGCGAACTCGGCCACCGTCTCGGCGGCCAGCCCGCTGCGTACCGTGGTGGTGGACACCTCGCGCCAGGCCACCCGGGCGCCCACCCGGTACGCGGCCAGCAACGCGTCCATGCTGCGCCCCGAGCGGGCCTCGCCGCTGCCCAGCGCGTACGCGGCCTCCAGCGCGGGGGCCAGGGGAGTGCTCGGGTCGAACGCCTGGGTACCCTCGATGAGCTGGAGGAACGTTCCCAGTGCGATGCGTACCGCGTTTTCGATCTTCGCCCGCATCGCGCCGGTGAGCGCGCCGGAGTAGTCAGGCACCTCGGCCGTGATCGCGGTGACCGTCCGTTCGGCGACCATCGGCAGCCGCGCGCGCAGCGTCTCCGCCACCCCGGCGTCGAGGTTGAGGTGGGCGGCGCGCTGCCCCGTGCCGGCCTCCGACGTCATGTTTGTTCCCTCCGAACAAAAACCTGCGGCTGTTTCACCTTTGTCGGTCAAGATGTTATGCGATCGGGCGGTCACGCTGGTCATATGACCACAACTGCCTCCCGCCGCCCTCAGAAGGTCACCTTCCGGGACAGGCTGCTGCGGCTGGCCGGAGCGGTCACCACGCCGGTGCTGCCCGACGACTATCTCGACCTGATCGCGCCGCTGCGCGCGGGCGCGCCGCTGCGCGGCCGGATCGTCGCCGTCCGGCCGCAGACCCGGGACGCCGCCACGCTGGTCATCCAGCCCGGCCGCGCCTGGCAGGGCCACACGCCCGGGCAGTACATCCGCCTCGGCGTGGACGTCGACGGGGTGCGCCAGTGGCGCGCGTACTCGCTCACCTCGCCCCCGGACGCCGCCGACGGCCGGATCTCCGTCACGGTGAAGGCGATCCCCGACGGCAAGGTCAGCAACCATCTCGTACGCCGGATCCGGCCCGGCACGATCGTGCACCTCGACCAGGCCCAGGGCGAGTTCGTGCTGCCCGCCGCGACGCCCGAGCGCGTCCTGTTCCTCACCGCAGGCAGCGGCATCACCCCGGTCATGGGAATGCTGCGCTCCGGGCTGGCCGACCGGGCCGACGTGGTGCTCGTGCACTCGGCACCCACCCGCGACGACGTCATCTTCGGTACGGAGCTGCGCGCGCTCGCCGAACGCGGCGCGCTGCGGCTGGTCGAGCGGCACACCGACACCGACGGCCTGCTCGACGTCGCCGAACTGGCCGCTCTGGTGCCAGACCACCTCGACCGCCAGACGTGGGCCTGCGGACCGATCGGCATGCTCGACGCGGTCGAGGGGTATTGGTCCGCCAACGACCTCGTCGAGCGGTTGCACACCGAGCGGTTCCGCCCGACGGTGATCACACCGGGCGAGGGAGGCACCGTGACCTTCACCGGGGCGGGGGTGACCGTCGAGTCCGACGGCGCCACCACCCTGCTCGACGCGGGGGAGAGCGCCGGGGTGCTGATGCCTTCCGGGTGCCGGATGGGCATCTGCTTCGGCTGCGTCGTACCGCTGCGCCAGGGTGCCGTCCGCGACCTGCGCAACGGCGACGTCACCACCGCCGTACCGGGGGACGGCGTGCTGGTCCAGACGTGCGTGTCGGCCGCCGCCGGTACCTGCGACATCGATCTCTGACAGGAGCCACCCACGTGACCGTCATCCAGAAGAAGGCCGTCAACCCGATCGCCCACCTGAGCGCCGAGGACATCGAGATCATCGGCAAGGAACTGGACGCGATCCGGGACCGGGTCCTCGCCGACCGGGGGGAGCGGGACGCCCGCTACATCCGCAAGGTGGTCAAGACCCAGCGGACACTGGAGATGAGCAGCCGTGCGGTGCTGCTGTTCTCGCTGTTCCCGCCGGCCTGGCTCGTCGGCACGGCCGGTCTCACGGTCGCCAAGATCCTGGAGAACATGGAGATCGGGCACAATGTCCTGCACGGCCAGTGGGACTGGATGCGTGACCCGAAGATCCACTCCACCACCTGGGAGTGGGACCACGTCTCCCCGGCCGACCAGTGGAAGCAGTCGCACAACGAGCTGCACCACCGGTACACCAACGTGGTCGGCAAGGACAACGACCTCGGGTACGGCATCATGCGCGTCGACGAGGACCAGCCGTGGCATCCGATGCACCTCGGGCAGCCGCTGTGGAACCTGCTCAACGCCGCGTTCTTCGAGTACGGCATCGCCGCGTACGACATGGAGCTGGGCGACCACCTCAAGCAGCGCAAGCTCAAGGACCCCACGTTCCGGGCCAAGGCCAGGGCGGTCGGCCGCAAGATCCGCCGCCAGGTGCTCAAGGACTACGTGGTGCACCCGCTGCTGTCCGGGCCGTCGTTCCTGTCCACGCTCGCTGCCACGTTCACCGCGAACCTGCTGCGCAACGTGTGGAGCCACTCGGTGATCATGTGCGGGCACTTCCCGAACGGCGTGGAGACGTTCGAGAAGACCTCCATCGAGGGCGAGACCCGCGGCGAGTGGTACCTGCGGCAGATGCTCGGCTCGGCCAACATCAGCGGAAGCCGCCTCCTGCACATCATGACCGGCAACCTGTCGTTCCAGATCGAGCACCACCTCTTCCCCGACCTGCCCAGCAACCGCTACCAGGAGGTCGCCCCGCAGGTACGGGCGCTGTTCGACAGGTACGGCCTGCGGTACACCACCGGCCCGCTGCCCAAGCAGGTCGCCTCCGCCTGGTGGAAGGTCATCCGCCTGTCGCTGCCCAACCGCAGGGACAGCCGGCAGCCGATCGCCCCGGCCCCACTCGTCACCTCCGGCGCGGCCTGACCCGCCCCGTTCGGTGCACGGCCGGTGAACTTCCACCGGCCGGCACCTGACCGTCTGCTGCACGGCCGGCATCGCCACAGCTCAGAGCCCGTTTCGCGGCCGCCGGAACGGTCCCGGGGCCCCGTACACTCGCGCCCGTCCGGGCGTACGGGTGAAGGGGTGGAACGCCGATGCGGCGCGACGACACGACGCGGCTCGGCCGGCGCGTGGTCATGCTCGTCGACAACGCGGTCGACGGTGACTCGCGGGTGCAGAAGACGGCCCGCTCGGCCGCCGACGCCGGCTGGGACGTCACGCTGATCGGCTGCGCCCACGTCGACGCCGAACGCCGCTGGCGGCTCGGCGAGGCCGAGGTACGCGTCCTGCCGCTCGCCGCCGCTCGCGCTACTCCACCCGCCACCGCACCACCCGCCACTGCACCGGCCGTCGTCTCCCGCCCGGGCGGCGGTGTCCCCGGCCCCGAGGGCGCCGACGTCTCCGCTTCGGGCCGTGGCGCTGGTTCGCGCGACGGCTCCGGCCTGCGTGGCGTCTCGGGGCTGTGGGGCGTGTCCGGGCTGCGGGCTCGGCTGGTGGCCCGGGGCGGGCTGCCGTTGCGTGCGGCGCGACTGGTCCGCCGGCCGGTGGAGCACGCCCAGGTCCGCTACTGGCGGGCCCGGCTGCGCGACGGGGCGTGGCGGCGGCTGGAACCGGGGCTCTGGGACTACGAACGGGTCGCCGGTCCGGTCGTCGACGAGCTGCGCCCCGACCTGATCCACGCGCACGACTTCCGGATGCTCGGCGTGGCCGCCCGCGCCGTCGAGCGTGCCCGCGCCGCCGGACGCGACACCAAGCTGGTCTGGGACGCGCACGAGTGGCTGCCCGGTGCCCGGCCGCGCCGCGACAACGCCCGCTGGCTGCCCGCGCACCTCGGCTACGTCCGCGAGTTCGCCGGCCACGCCGACGCGGTGGTCACCGTCTCGGACACGCTCGCCGACCTGCTGGTACGCGATCACGCCCTGCCCGAGCGCCCGACCGTGATCCTGAACGCCCCGGTCACCGCCGCCTCAGAGCCGTCCGCCTTCGAGCCGTCCGCTCCCGAGCCGGCCGCCTTCGAGCCCGCCGACCTGGCCGCTCCCGACCTGCGGAAGCGGTGCGGTCTGCCCCCGGACACGCCGCTGCTCGTCTACAGCGGGGCGATGGCCGTCCAGCGCGGCGTGGACACGGTGGTCGAGGCGCTGCCGCTGCTGCCCGGCGTGCACCTGGCCCTTGTCGTCGCCGACCCGGCCGCCGCCTACGTCCGTCAGGTCGTGGCCCGCGCCGCCCGGCATCAGGTGGCCGACCGGGTGCACGTGCTGCCGTACGTGCCGCACCGCCAGCTCGTCGCGTTCCTCGCCACTGCCGACATCGGGCTGATCCCGCTGCACCACTGGCCCAACCACGAGATCGCGCTGATCACGAAGTTCTTCGAGTACGCGCACGCGCGGCTGCCGATCGTGGTCAGCGACGTCCGGACCATGGCCGAGACGGTCCGGGCCACCGGTCAGGGTGAGGTGTTCCGCGCCCGCGACACCGCCGATCTGGCCCGCGCCGTCCGGGCGGTGCTCGCGGATCCGGCCCGCTACCGTGCTGCCTACGAGGGCGAGGACTCGCCGCTGCCCGGGTGGACATGGGAGGCGCAGGCCGAACGCCTGGACGTCCTCTACCGCCGCCTGCTCACCCCCACCCCCTGACGGGGAGCATGGTCAACTCCAGCTCGGCGAGGTGGCGGCATCCGAGGGCCGGTGACCCCGCCATCTCGGGGAAGTTGTGTTGATCTTGCGCCGGCACGGGGGTACGGGTGTGCGGGAAAAGAGTTGGGCGGGACGGTGTGGATCGGGCTAGCGTCGACGTATGCAGAGCAGGCGCAGTCTTACCGCCGCAGCCGCGCGAGCTTCCCGCTCGCCGGTTGCCGCCGCCTGACCTGCCCCACTCCCACGCCGGCGACCGGAAACGGTCCGCCGGCGTCGTCGTGTCGACGCCAACGCGCGCGGCGGGCCGTCCGGTCACCCGTACCCGGAAGGCACCCGCCATGACGCCCGACGAGATCATCAGGACGTTCCTCGACCACTACCACCGGCACGACCATCGGGACGCGCCGGAGAGTTCACTCATCCCGCCGCCGGGTGACCCGGTGCTGTTCACCACGTCCGGCATGCACCCGCTCACGCCGTACCTGCTGGGGCGCCCACACCCGGGCGGACCGCGACTGGCGAACGTGCAGCGGTGCCTGCGCACCACGGACCTGGACGAGGTGGGCGACGACACCCACCTGACCGTGTTCCAGATGCTCGGCTCGTGGTCGCTCGGCGACTACGACATCGTGACCAGCCTCCGCTGGGGCTTCGACCTGCTCACCGGCGGGTTCGGCATCCCGGTGGAGAGGCTGCACGCCACGGTCTTCGGCGGCGGCAACGGAGAAGGGCCGGACGGCACCGCGCGGGACACCTGGACCGGGCTCGGCGTGCCGGTGGAGGCGCTGGGTGAGGACAACTGGTGGTCGAACGGCCCGACCGGCCCCTGCGGACCGGACTCGGAGATCTTCGTGTGGACCGGCGACGGCCCGCCCACGGGCCCGCCCAGCAGCGACGAGCGCTGGGTGGAGGTGTGGAACCACGTGCAGATGCGCTACCACCGGCACCCCGACGGGCGGCTCACGCCGCTGCCGCACTCCAGCATCGACACCGGTATGGGCCTGGAACGGCTGGAGATGGTGCTGCGCGGCGACCGGTCCGTGTTCACCGGCGACGGGCTGCGCCAGTGGGTGGAGGCGGTCCGCGACCGGTGGAACCTGCGCGGTGAGGACCTGCGCGTGGTCTCCGACCACCTGCGGTCCGCGGTGGTCGTGCTCGGTGACGGGGTACGCCCCGGCAACACCGGCCGCGGGTACGTGCTGCGGCGGCTGCTGCGCCGCGCGCTGACAGTGCTGTGGCGCGACGACCCGGCGCGCACCCTCGACGACCTGCCACCCGAGCTGTACGCGGACACGCTGCGCCTCTTCCGCCAGCTGCCCGATCCGAGCGCGGAGCCGGTCGACGTCGGCGCGCTGCACGCGACGATCGTGGACGAGGAACGCCGATTCCGGGGGCTGCTGCGACGCGGACGGCCGCTCGTCGACCGGGTAAGAAAGCGCGGGCCACTGACCGACCGCGACTACCACTGGCTGCACGACACCCACGGCCTGCCCCGCGACCTGGTCGACGGCCTGCTCGCCGAGGCGGGCTGAGCGGCGACCGGGCGAGTAGCGGCCGAGACGGCGACCGGGCGAGTAGCGGCCGGGTGAGTGAGGGCCGGGTGCGCAGCGGTGGCCGCCCGGTCGGGCCGGTGCCAGACTCGGAGGCGGACGCCACGCGAGGGAAGCGGACGCCGCCGCGAGGAGAGGGCTGCCGATGACCGAGGTACGGCCGGACGAGGAGACGGTGCCGCTGCTCGGCGCCGAGGTGCGCATCACCGACGCGGCCGGGCTGCTCGCCGCCGCCGTCGACGGACCGGTCGAACTGCTGGCCGGGGGCGACTTCCCCGCCCCGGTGCGGGAGGTCCGCTGCACCGTGCGCGTCGACACCGCCGCCGAGCCGCCGGTGCACCGCTTCGAGGCGTACCTGCGGGTGGAGGCCGCACCCGCGGGCCTGCTCGCCCTCGGGCTGGCCGGGCCGGTCGGCGTGCTGCTCGCCGAGCGGCTGGCCGCGCGCGGCGGCGACGGCCCGGCCGCCGCGGTGGGCCGGATGGCCGCCGAGGCCGGGCGGCGGATCTGGCCGCGACCGGTCGCCACGCTCGCCGCGCCGCCGGGCGACGCGGCCGGTCGGGAGGTGCTGCGCACGGCCCGGGAAGCCGGGCTGCGGCCCCGCGTTGACCAGGACGACGGCACGGTACGCATCCACGCCGACGTACCAAGCGCCGAGGTGGGTCCGGCGCACCTGCGGGCGATGCTGGGCCTGCTGCTCCAGGCCGTACGCGAGTTGTCCGGCGACAGCGAGCAACCGGCCGTGCTGTGCGGACGGACGTACCTCGTGGGGCGGCGACCGGTCGTGGTGGCCGGGCCGCGCAGCGCGGCGGTGACCCTCGACCAGGTCGGCGGCCTGCCCGACGTGGTCGCCCGGTTCCGCGAGGTGGCGGTGTCGTTCCGGCACCCGCAGGCGATGGCCCGCTGGGGTGCGCGCCGGCCGCAGGGCATCCTGATGTACGGGCCGCCGGGCACCGGCAAGACCATGCTGGCCCGCGCCCTCGCGAACGAGGTCGGCGCGGACTTCGTGGAGATCCGCACCCCGGAGATCCTGGACAAGTACCTCGGCGGCTCGGAACGCAACATCAAGCGCATCTTCCGGGAGGCACGCCGCTACCGGCGGCCCACGGTGATGCTGTTCGACGAGTTCGACTCGATCATCAGCTACGCCGGTGCGGGCGGCGACGCGGCCAGCCAGGCGGTCAACGCCGTAGCGGGCATCTTCAAGCAGGAGATGAACACGCTGTTCGAGGAGAACCCCGACGTCATCGTGGTCGCCACCACCAACTTCCCGCAGCGCGTGGACGCCTCGCTGATCCGCTCCGGCCGCTTCGACCTGAAGATCGCCATTCCCGCGCCGGACGAGGCCGGGCGTGCGGAGATCCTCACCAAGATGGTCCGCGAGCTGATCGACCGGCACGAGCGGCCCGGCTTCCGGATGTTCGCCGACGACCTCGACCCGGCCGCCCTGGCCGTCGACACGGCCGGGCTGACCGGTGCGGACCTGCGGGAGGCGCTGCGCCGGGTGCAACTCGCCAAGGCGCTCCGGGAGGCGGCGGAGGGTGCGCCACCGGCTCCGATCGGTCAGGATGACCTGCGGGAGGCCGTCGCCGGGTTGCGCCGCGGCTGACCGGAAGGAGTCCACATTGTCCTCGTCCGATCTGCTGCTGTCCCGCCGTGACCTCGCGTTCCTGTTGCACGACTGGCTGGACGTGACCCGGCTGACCGAGCGCCCCCGCTACGCCGAGCACACCCGGGAGACCGTCGACGAGGTGCTGGACCTCGCCGCCCGGGTCGCCGCCGAACGGTTCGCCCCGCACAACCGGGCCGCCGACACCGGCGAACCCACGTTCGACGGGCAGCGCGTACGGACCATCCCGCAGGTGAAGGCCGCTCTGGCGGCGTTCGCCGAGACCGGGCTGCTCGCCGCCACCATGGACGAGTCGGTCGGCGGCCTGCAACTGCCGCACACGGTCGCCGCCGCCGCGTTCGCCTGGTTCCAGGCCGCCAACGTCGGCACGTCGGCGTACCCGATGCTCACCCTCGCCAACGCCAACCTGCTGCTCGCCCACGGCAGCGCCGAGCAGATCGACACCTGGGTACGCCCCATGGTCGAGGGGCGGTTCTTCGGCACCATGTGCCTGTCCGAGCCGCAGGCCGGCAGCTCCCTGACCGACCTGACCACGCGGGCCGAGCCGCAGGACGACGGCACGTACCGGATCGTCGGCACCAAGATGTGGATCTCCGGCGGCGACCACGAACTGGCCGAGAACATCGTCCACCTGGTGCTGGCCCGCATCCCGGGCGCACCGCCCGGCGTGAAGGGCCTGTCGCTGTTCATCGTGCCGAAGGTACTGCTCGACGACGACGGCAACCTCGGGCCGCGCAACGACGTGGTGCTGGTCGGGCTGAACCACAAGCTCGGCTACCGCGGCACCACCAACACGCTGCTGAACTTCGGTGAGGGCGTGCACCGGCCGTACGGGCGCGCCGGGGCGGTCGGCTATCTGGTGGGCCAGCCGCACCACGGGCTCGCGGTGATGTTCCACATGATGAACGAGGCGCGCATCGGCATCGGGGCCGGCGCCACCGCGCTCGGCTACACCGCGTACCTGAAGTCCGTCGCGTACGCCCGGCAGCGCCCGCAGGGCCGCCCGGTCGCCGACAAGGATCCGACCACGCCGCAGGTGCCGATCGTGGCTCACCCCGACGTACGCCGGATGCTGCTGGCCCAGAAGAGCTACGTGGAGGGCGCACTCGCGCTGGTGCTCTACTGCGGACGGCTGCTCGACGAGCAGAAGACCGCGCCCGCCGAGGCCGACCGCGAACGGGCGCAGCTGCTGCTGGACCTGCTCACCCCGATCACCAAGAGCTGGCCGGCGCAGTGGTGCCTGGCCGCCAACGACCTGGCCATCCAGGTGCACGGCGGGTACGGCTACACCCGCGACTACGACGTCGAGCAGCACTGGCGCGACAACCGGCTCAACGCCATCCACGAGGGCACCCACGGCATCCAGGCCCTCGATCTGCTCGGCCGCAAGGTCACCATGCGCGACGGCGCCGCCCTGGAACTGCTGCTGGAGACGATCCGCGGCACCGTCACCCGGGCCTGGAAGGCCGAGGGGTTCGCCTCCGAGCTGGCCGGACAGCTCGCCGCAGCGGTGGACCGGATCGCCGTGGTGACGCGGCGGTTGTGGGCGCCGGGCGATCCGGAGCTGGCGCTGGCGAACGCCTCGGTGTACCTGGAGGCGGTCGGGCACGTGGTGATCGCGTGGATGTGGCTGGAGCAGGTGCTGGCGGCGGAGGCGCTGGGGTCACCGGACGGGGCCGAGGGGGAGTTCCTGGCGGGGAAGAGGCAGGCGGCGCGGTACTTCTACCGGTGGGAGCTGCCGAAGGTGGGAGCGCAGTTCGATCTGCTGGAAGGGCTGGACCGGACGACGCTGGACATGCGCGAGAGCTGGTTCTGAGCTACTCGGGGTGGCGTGAGGCCGACGGGTGCCGTCACCACCAGAGCCACTGCGCACCGTGTCGGTGCTGCCGGGTGGTCGGGACGGTGTCGACCACCTCGTTAGCCCGGTGCTCCTTCGCGGCGTTGCGGCATGCGACTCTCGCGGCCTGACGCTCCCTGCTGGTCCAGACTGCGTCGACGAACCAGCGCGGTGGGCCTCCGCCGCAGACCAGCAATCGCAGGCCGGTTCGCGGGGAATGCGGACCGTCTTTGTCCGTATGAGACATCGTTGCCCCTTTCGGAGCCGCGGGGCGCGGCCACCTAACGGGGGTGGAACGCCGCGCTGATCCTCGTCGTTGAGCAGATGACCATAGCCACAGGATAGGTGAGTCCAGTGCCGATGAAGGTAAGCTGTCGCAGGTAGAACCAGTGATTCACCATGTTGACGAGGATCAGCCGGACCGCAGTCACACGGTCGGCCATCTTCTATCGTCGCAAACGCCATTGCGCCACATCCGTACGCCAGATGCTGTCCTCCAGTGGTTGTTCTTTGACGGTGAGGCGGCGCCACGGTCACTGACCGGTCGACGGGGTGCAGGTTCGGGTTCAGCATGGCCGGGGCAGGTATGCCTGGTCGAGCCGGCTGACATCGGTGCCGGGCGCACCGATCTCGTCGATCTGGTCGAGGATCTCGTCGGTGAGCGCGACGTCGACGTCAACGAGCAGGTGCCGCGTGGTATCGGGAGGCCCTAACGGCCTACCTGTTCGAGGTAGCGCTGCCGGATGGTGTCGAGCCGCTCCTTAGTTCGTTCGACCTCCCAAAAGGCCCAGCCGTTGCTGGCTACGCCGACCGCGTCTTCCATCGCTTTAGTGGGCGCGCTCGCGACACCGGAAGCGGTCTCGATGCTTCCTTCTGGGCGGATCCGGGCATAGTACAGTTCGCCGCGTCTGCGGCCGACGAGCCGGTCTCCCACACTTACCAAGCCTGCCTGAACCAAGTCCTGGAACCGGACTCCGTAGCGAGTGCGCTTAGCGGGCGCGAGGGTGCCGGGCGCTGACGGCGGGGCCAGTCCGAGGGCGTCCAGGCTCCATATCCTCTTGGCGATTTCGTAGTAGAAGCGACCGCGCGCCTCGATGAACGGCTCCAGCGCGGTGCTTGCGTCATAGGTAGCGATCATGCCATACAGGCCCGCGCCGGTGAGGAATTTGCGGAGCCGGACATTGCCTCGTTGGAAAAAGTCCGGGTTGAGCATCCCGGCCAGCAGAGTGTCCTTCCGGTACGACGCGAGCTTCTCCTCCAAGAGAGTTCCGCCGTAGCTACCGTTTTCCGGACCGTCCAAGAGTAGGAGCGCTCCGATCCGATTCCGCAGGAAGCCGTAGTAGCGGGCGTCGGGCGCCTTATGCGCGTACTTCGACGCCGTGCTGGTGAAGAGGTGTTCGATCTCGAAGTCGCGGTCACGGTCTCGGCGGAGGAGGAAGCGGTCGGTGGGATCCGCCTCGCCATTGGTCGCGCCCATCTCGACCCATGCGGTCAGGCGCGTCAACACGTAGTGCACGAACCTGCGCTTGGTGTCGTAGCGCAATTCCGGGAGGAGTTGCAGCCGGACTGGCCAGTCTGCGGCGTGCTCCCCGAGGGCGCGGCTGAGCTCCTGAACCGACTCGGACAGTCGTACGGCAGGCATGACTGCGGAGACGAGCTCATCGATGTGTCGCTGCTCGACCGGTTCGTCGCCAAGCGTCTGCGTCACGTAGAAGAGATCGAGGAAATTGGCCACCAAGCCGGCCTTCTGCAGCCGCTCCGTCTCCGAGTCGCCGGACCGTAGGGCAGCGAGGGAGAGGTCGAACTGCTCGGCTATGCCGTTGAATGTGTTGTACCGCACGCCCTGCAGATGCGGGTTGATCCGGGATCGTGCTTGCAGCAGCGTGACGTATGTGGTGTGGAAGGGGTACAGCAACTCGGTGATAAGGCGGACCCGGTCGCCGTTCTTGCGGTTCGGCCAGATCTCTGCCTCGTGCGCCCGCACCCACTCATGTGTAGCGTCGTTCAGGCTCGGCCCCGGCTTCTGCGCGGCCTCAGGAAACCTCGCCCGGAAGACGGTCCGAAGGTAGGCGAACGCGGCGCCCTTCTCAACGTCTTCCAGAGCCGACACCATGGTGGTCCATGTGCCCTCCAGCTCACGTGGATCCGCCTCGGCATCGCTGAGCAGGAAACGCTTGAGGTGGTCCATCGGCGAGAGCCGGATGCCGCAGTCGTTGATCGACTGGAACATCTCCTCTGCGCGGTCGCGGTCGCCTGCATCCATCACGACCAGGGAGACCCGGTAGAGCAGCCAGTCAATAAACATGACCAGGACATCGCCGCGCAACTGTGCAGGGCAGTGGATGTCGATGTACTGGTACGCCTGCCAGATGCGCCGGACAGGAGGCTGTGCGCCAGCGACGTCGAATCCACGGCCGTTCAGCAGAGCGCTGAAGCAGGCGCCGTACTCGTCGACGTCCACACGGAACGTCCGCCTGCCGAACCGTCCGGACATAATCATGGTCAAAAGTTTGCCGGCCCTGCTGCTTGCCTTCGGAGTCACCGCTGCCTGCCTATGCAGGTAGATCAACAGCAGTAAGAGCGTGATGATGCGCTGCTGGCCATCGACCAGCGAGATTCGCCCATCAGCGGTGCAGATGATGTAAGGGCCGAGGAAGTACGGATCGTACGTCTTTACATCGGCCAGTGAGTGTTCGTCGCTCCACTGACCGAGAAACTTTCGGGAGAGGTCATTCATCAGTCGCGCGACTTGCGGTTCGTCCCAGACGTATTCGCGCTGGTAGTAGTCGAGAGCGAACGACTCAGTGCCGAACAACGCGTCGATGGATTGCTCGCGGGCGCTGACCAGCTTCTTGGCGTTGCGCTTCCTGGCCATGAGCGCCGGTCCTAAAGGGCCACGGCCGCTTTGGCGGCCACGATGGGCTCACCCCGTCCGCGCCAGATATAGCCGGAGCGCACTACCCGAACGACGGTTCCGTTGTCGGGTGCACCCGACTCGGCCTCGTGGGAGTCCGGGTCGAATAGAAGACTCTCGCCGGGCCGGCCGAGCGGCCACAGCCGCTTGCGCCGCGCCTCATCTTCGAGGAGCTTCACGACTTCTGTAATCGTGTCACCGCGAGACTGCAGGACCTCGACTGCCACGGCAAGGTCGGCGACCAGTCTGGCCTCCTCAAACTCGTGATCCCACCCGGAGGCGGTCGCCTCGCTGGCGTCGAGCGCAGCAGCCACGTTCTGCACAAGATGTTGGGCGACCCAAGACGGCAACTTCTTGAGCAGATGACCGGCCAACACGTCGAGTGAGCTCCGAGCGGACTGCCGCTCGGCCGACCATCCGTACTTTTTGTTCACGGCAGTAATATGTGGATGCCACTTGACCCCGCGTTGGAAAAGCCTCCAGCGGTGATCGACGTCTGCCTTCTTGACACCCGCCTCAATTACCTGGGCCTTGATCGCTTGCGCGTTGATCGGTTCGGACGCGGTTCGGATCACGTCGAGAAAGACCGATCCTGGTTCCTCCGCGAACTGCTTGACGAGGGTTCCTGCGTCCAACACGTACCGCCCCCCAGGTCCGAGCTCTATGTAGCTTGCATGCTATGCGCACGGGTCGACATGCATCACTGTCCGATGCGCGACAACCGCTTCATCTTCCGTTAGGCCCGCCGCCTTGCTACGGACCTGAGTAGTTTGTCGTCGGTTCTGCTCGAACCACGGCGCCCGGTGCGGTACGCCTGTTCTTCAACTGGCGCCCGCGGCGAAGCTCGTGAAACCGGCCCACCTCCCTCTTCGGTGACTTAAGCGCGGAGGAGGGACGGTTGGTTAAGCGTGGCTAAGTCGCGCGGCTCGGTGGCTGGATCACACTGGTGATTCGATAGGGTAACGAGTTCGAGGGTGCTACGCGTAAAATGAATTGCTCAGCGTGACGGCCACCGGGTCTCACCGGGCGAAACCGATCAAGCTAGGGGGTGGTGAACGTCCGTTGGCGACATCCCGCTCCTCGGCAGATGTGAAAGCCGGCGAGGGCCGGGCGGCATCCGACGTCTATGGCAGGGCGGGCGGAGTCAGCCACGCCATCGGTGCGCCGCTTACGGCGGCGTCGGCAAGACGATGAGCGGACGTGGTCCGCAGTGCGGCCCGCGAGCTGTCGATCCAGCGCTGAACATCCGCGACTCCCTGATGCCGATACTCGACCGCTTGAACAAGGCACTCCAACTTGTCCGCGTCGCGGGCAACGCTGGCTTCCAGGGTTTCGCCGGCCTCGTACTCCGCGACGGCAGCGTTGATCACGTTGGCAACGGCGGGAGGGCAGGCGGCGACCTGGTCGGCGGTGACGGCGGTGTTGGGTGCGGCCGTGAGATAGCGCTTGGCGATGTGGGGGATGTCGGTGATCCGGGTCTCCTGAGTGTCGTGCAGGACGCACAACATCGAGACGCGACCCGGGTCGGCGCCCTCCATGGCTGCGAGCATCATGCCGATGAGTGCCGTGCGGAACGAGTGTTCGGCGATCGATTCGGGGTGCTTCACGCCGGCGAACCACCATCCGGTGCGCGCGGCGCGCTTGAGCACTCCGGCCTCGAAGATGAAGCTCATGGCTCCCGCGTGAGGATCGGTCCCCATCGGAATCAATCCCTCATCAGGCGGGCTTGTCGACATCGCATCCCCCTCGCGCTTTTCTCAATCGACGGAAAGACGGTAGACGAGGTCGTATCGGCCGCCTGGTAGCACGATGTCGGCGGTCTCCACCGGCGCGCCGCTCGCGGTGTACGTCCGTTCGATGGTGTGCACGAACGTGCGGGCCGGCAGGTTGAGAGCCTCGACCTCCTCGGCCGTCGCTGATCGAAGGCTGACGCGTTCCACGACCTCGTCGACCCGTACGCCGATGGCGTCCATACGAGCAATGCTGCGTAGCTTAAGTTGATCTTGGGGTGTGGTCTGCGGTTGTGTGGATGCTGTCGGGTGGTGCGGCGTGGCGGGCTGCGGGCCGACGGG
>NZ_FMCV01000066.1 GCF_900091565.1 Micromonospora marina
CAATGCCACGTAGCCTAAGTTGATCTTGGCGGTGGCTGGACCCGGTAGATGTGGATGGTCGGTGGCCGGTCGTGGCGGATGCTGGCCGGTTCGTCGGGTTTCTTGACCCGGTACTGGTTGTGGCGGGCTCGTTTGACCGCTCGGGGGCAGGTGCGTTCCCTGCGTTCGGGAATCAGGAGATCGGCGATCCGGGTCAGGTGGACCGGTAGCTGGTCAGTCCAGTCCTGAGGGGGGAATGTCCGCCGTACCGGTGGCGGTGCGGCGGATCAGGCGCAGGACCCTGGTGAACGAGACCCGGTCGGGGTCGATGTCGGCGGCGGCTGACGCCTCGGCGATCAGCGCGGTGATCGCGTGGTGGACGATCAGGTAGGCCCGGATCTCCTGATGGACCAGGTCCGGCAGGCGGGAACGCAGCACCCGGCCGGGGCCACGGAGGTGGGTCTTGAGCTGGTCGTTGCCGGTTTCCTCCTCCCAGCGCTCGTGGTACGCGGCGGCGAGTTCGTCGGCGCGGGCGTCGTGGGGGTCGACGATGCTGGTGATCAGGGTGACGACCTCGCCGGCGCCGTTACCGACCCGGTCGGGCACGGTGTACTCGACCACCCTGGCGAGGTGGACGACCGGCAGGCCCTGCTTGTCGAACGCGTCGGGAACGGTGTCGACGTCGGTCAGGTCGGCCCCGGCGCGGGCGGCCGCGAGGAGCCGATCCCGCCGGGCACCCCGGACCGTCGGCCTGATCAGGACGGTGATCCAGGTGCCGTCGGGCAGTACCCGCGCGACCGGCAGGTCGAGCTGGGTCGGTGCCCGCCACACCAGCGCCGCACCGGACGCGACGGCGGTGTCCCACGCCTGCCAGGAGTGGAACCCCCGGTCCGCGACGAGCAGCTCGTCACCGCGTAACCGCGGGTACAGCCGCTGCGCGAGGGTCTTCTCACCCACCGTGTAGGCGTCGATCTCGGCGGCGACGAAGGCGTGGGTGCCGCACTCCGCGAGGGCCACGACCCGTGCCTTCGGGTACGCCGACCGGTTCTCCCCGGACCCGGCGTAGCCGAACTCGGCCGCGTTCGCGGCGCTGTCGGGCACGTCGACGGTGAACCCGTCGATCGCCAGCAGCCGCCACCGGCGCAGGAACGACCCCCGCGCGGTGCCCAACGCGGCCACCGACGCGGTCGGGCCCGACCCGCCCGCGACCGGCCCGCACGTGCGCGCGAACACCTCGTCGAACACCCGACGGCCCAACCGTTTCCGCGCCTGGGTGATCGCGCTCGACGTCGGCACGCTCCACCCCGCGTCCCAACACCCGAACCGGTCCAACGACCCCGTGACCCGGGCCGCCACCTCGGTGTAGTCATCATCGGGGAACAACGCCAGCCCCAACGTCAGATACACGGCCACATGCGCCGGCAACTTCCCGTCCGACCGCCGCTCCCGCACCCCACACACCTCGACCGCGGCGTCGACCTCCTCCCGCGACACCCGCGAGATCAACACCCCGAGCGTGACCTGGTCCGGCCGCACCACCGCATCCACCGACATGACCCGGAATCAGAACAGCCAACCCCGTCGGCCCGCAGCCCGCCACGCCGCACCACCCGACAGCATCCACACAACCGCAGACCACACCCCAAGATCAACTTAAGCTACGCAGCATTG
>NZ_FMCV01000041.1 GCF_900091565.1 Micromonospora marina
CCAGGGCTCCGGCAAGGTAGTTGTTTGACCGTTTCAGGTGATTCCGAGTAGTTGGAGTGGCCGGTAGGGGTTTCGGCTGTTGTGGCGTAGGGCTGCGGCGATGGTTGTGGTGGTGCCGGTCAGTCGGAGCAGGCTGATCGCTGTGTTGCGCAGGGTGGCCATGACGCGTGGCGCGTTGCCGGTGCGGATGCGGCTGGCGTCCTCGGCGTAGGTGGTGTCTCTGATGTGGTGCAGGGTTTCGATGGCCCAGTGTCCGCGTAGCCAGTCGGCGAGGTCGGCGGGGCTGGCCTGGGTGGTGGTCAGGTTGGTGATCGCGTAGACGGTGACGGTGGACCAGCGGCCGGTGGCCAGGTTCATCCGTCGGCGGCGGATTCGTAGCGCTTGCACGGCGTGCGGGAAATCCAGGGCGAGGGCTGGGTCAGCGGGTAACCGACGGACACGGCACCGACAGCTTCGCAAGCGTGTTCGAACTCTTGCGAAAGCAGTCGTAGGTCACGCGCAGGCGTATGTCTCCGGCTGGGGAGACTTCACAACCGATGCAATCGCCGACTTTCTCAACCACCTCCCACGCGACATCGCCGACTTCGGCCGCGACCACGCCGCAGCGCTCACCCCGGCCGACGACAACTGAAACCTAGATCGAGCCCACGCAGCTCCCATCCGAGCGCGGCCCTGCCACCATCCCCACAGGTTGCGGGGCCGCCTTCGGTGAACGTCCGCTTCTGCCGCCGTCCGGGCGTCACAGCGCGTTACGGAGGAACGGCGGCGACAGGCGCGGGCGTGCCGAAGAGCGGATGTCCGATCTTGGCACGTTCCCGCTGACCTCAACCAGGGTGCAGATGCTTCACTTCAGCCATGAATCATGACGGCCTGCGCATTGCCATCACCGGTGCCGCACGTGACACCGGACGACTACTGGCCGAAGCCTTCGCCGAGCGCGGTGCACAGATCTTCCTCTCGGCCCGCGACCTGGCTGCGGCCGAGCACGTTGCGGATGCGATCAGCCAGCGGGGGCCAGGTCGGGCTGATGCATTTCACTGCGACCTCGCCGTACCGGAGTCGGTGCGCGCGTTCGCCGCTGCTGTGGCCGAACGGACGGAGCACCTTGATGTGCTGATCAACAATGGTGCCCCATATATCGAAGGTGACGACCTGGGAGACGTCCCGGACGACAAGATCGAAAGCGTGATGGCTGCGGGCGGGACCGGCACCATGTTGTTGACCAAAAATCTACTCCCGCTGCTACGGGCATCGTCGCGGCCCGACATCGTCAACATGATCTCCGCATGTGGCGAGGTGGGACACCGCCGCTCGGGTGCACATCCCGCCTTCTACGCCGCTAAGCATGCCCACGCCGGACTCGCTGAGGTCCTGTCGCACCGGCTCCGGCCAGAAGGGATCCGGGTAATCTCACTGTTTCCGCCGGACTTCGTTCAGGACGGGCCCCGACAGGTAAACGGCGACCTCACCGCGCGATCGGTCATCGACTGCGTGCTTTTCGCGGTCGGCCAACCACGAGACTGTTTCATTCGTGAGTTCCACTTCGAGCAGGTTCGGTAGGTGTCCGCAGAACGCTCGACCAGGCTTCGGGTGCCAGCACAGTGGCGCCGGTGGCGAGCGCTGCCGACCGGGCGTGCCGGCGACAGTCGCTGCCACCGTCGGAGACGGTTCCCGTTCAGGCAGTCGGTGCCGGCAGGTCGAGCGCGTGCTGCGTGAGCGCGTGCCGCAGCAGCTCGGCGAACGTCTCGACATCGCCCTTCGCGGCGTCGACCTCACCGGGGTCCAGCACGAGGATCGGACCGGCGTCGGTGTGGGCGATGACACAGGGGGTGGCGCCCTGGCTGACATCCCTGACGGCTGAGTCGCGTTCGTCGAGGTGCACCAGGTGGAAGGACACGCCGAGACGGGCCACGAGGTCGTCCCACTGCTGCTTGCGGCGCACCGGTCCGTGGGTGACGTCGCACAGTCCACAGCGCGTCCTGCCCAGCAGCTTCCCGACGACGTAGGCCAGCTCGCCCCGAATGCCGCCGTCGGCGTGGTACACCCCCGTGAAGCCGCGCACGGTTCTGGCGTGATCGGTCATGACGCCATTGTGCCCGTCGGGGCTGGCGGCCTACCCGTCCTCGGAGGTCTGCGCCGCGGGTCGGCGTACGTCCTCGGCTTGCGACAGCGGAACGCCCGCATCGCGCAGTGCGATGCGGGCGTCCCGTCGAGCTGTCAGGGGTTGCTGTAGCCGAGGGTGTAGCTGCCGGAGCCGCTGTAGGCGTGCACCCGCCAGCGGTAGTAGCCGGCCGTGCCGCTGTACTGGACGGTCTCGTCGGCCGCGGCGGTCGCGCCCTGGGCCACCACACTCCAGCCGCTACCGTTCCACTTCTGCAGGTAGAGGTCGAAGTCGGTGCTGGTCGGGCCGTCGAGGCAGCCGCGGTGGGTGCCCGAGAGCGAGGAGTAGTAGTAGCTGCCGTTCGGCTGGTAGGCGTTCCCGCCGCTGGACAGCGACCCGCTAACGGAGAACTCGTAACCGGTGCAGCCGGTCGGCGGGGGCGGGTTGCCGCCGCCGCTGGTCACCAGCGTCCGGCCGTACGCGGAGAGAATCTCGTTGACCGGCTGGAAGTAGGTGGTGCCGCCGGAGGTGCAGTTGCCGGAACCGCCGGAGGTCACGCCCTGCGCCTGCTGGCCGCTGAGCCAGGAACCGCCGGAGTCACCCGGCTCGGCGCACGCGTTGGTGCGGGTCAGGCCGGAGACGGAGCCCTCCGCATAGTTGACGGTCTGGTTGTATGCCTGCACCGTGCCGCAGCGCCAGCCGGTGGTCGAGCCGGAGCGGCAAATGGCCGAGCCGATCGTGGCCACGGTGGAACCGGCGACGGTCACGTTGCCGCCGGCGTAGTTGTTGACCCACGGCTGCGGGGTCCAGTTGGAGTTGACCGCCACCCAGGCGTAGTCGTTGCCGGGGAACGAGGAGCCCTGGAAGGTGCCCTGGGCGGCGCGGTTGTAGCCGGTCGTCGCGGCACCGGTGTTGCCGCAGTGCCCGGCGGTGACGAAGCCGCCGTTCACGGAGAAGCCGACCGAGCACCGGCCACCGCCGATGTAGTAGGCGTCGCCGCCGCGTACGTCGTAGAGCAGCCGGGGCTGTTCGGTGGTGCTGACCACCCGCACCGCCGAGGCGTCGACGCCGCTGGCCTTGACGAACAACCCGGCAGCGGCGGTACCGCCGCGTGCCAGCACCACGACGGTGTTGGACTTGACGTCGACGTACCAGCCGGACACCGAGGCCGGGGGCGCCTTCGCGGCAGCGGCGTCGAGGCCGCCCTTGATCGCGTCGAGCTTCCGGCCGCTGCGGTTCACCAGCTTGGGGGTGGCGCCGGCGGCGGTCACCTCGGCCGCCTTGGCGCTGTCGGTGACGGCTACGACCAGCGACTTCGCGTCCGGCGTCAACCAGGCACCGGCGAAGGTGGAGCCGAGTCGCTTGCGCAACGCCAGTTCCGTACGGCTGGCGGCGTCGTCGGAGGCGATCCTGGCGCGTGCGGCGGCGGGGGCCAGGCCCAGGTCGCGTTGCATGGCGGCGAGCATCTCGGGCGAGGCGGCCTCGCCGGATGGCGCGACCGGGGCCGGGCCGGTGGGCTTCGCGCTGGCGGGCCCGGCGATGGCGATGGCGGCCAGCCCGGCTGGCAACAGGACGGCTGTCGCCGCACCGGCAAGGATTCGTTTCATCCAGGTCTCCTTCGGGTTGTGGAGCTGCGGGTACCTCCGGATGCCGCTGAGCCCCGACAGATGGCGGTAACGTAGAACGCCATTCGTCGATACCGATAGATAACCTTTGGCTCATACCGTCAGATCCGGCGCTGCGCGCACCCATCCGGCCACGCTCCGTCATCGATGTGCGGGGTCGCGGCGCAGGGTGGGCCGATGGTGCCGCTCGGCGCAGCATTCGGCCCGCCACCACCACAGCCATTGGGACGGCGCCGCCGACAAGCCTGGACCCGCCGTCCGGACCGCGTCCGCGGCGCGGAACAACGCAACCGGTCGCGCGGCCCGTGATCACCAGCGCCCAGCACAGCGCGCCGACGCGGCCGTGTTCGCCAGCGTCCGGACCACGTTCCAGGTGACCAGGTGGACCCGGAGCGCTCC
Source organism: Micromonospora marina (assembly GCF_900091565.1). Lineage (GTDB taxonomy): Bacteria > Actinomycetota > Actinomycetes > Mycobacteriales > Micromonosporaceae > Micromonospora > Micromonospora marina. The sequence goes on from NZ_FMCV01000041.1 coordinate 4,126, forward strand.
CGCGCCGCGGCGAGATCGGCCGTGCCGGCCGCCGCGAGCGCGTCGTTCAACGGCACGTTCACCCGGGGCAGCGCCGCACCACGCCGGACGGGCGCGAGCTGTTCGCGATGACACGCTGGGGCGTACGCACCTGGTGCCGCTGCTGGCCGCCGAGATCGTCAAGGACGACCCCGGTCAGGAGGCGGTGCTGGACCGCCTGCTCGACCTGCTGCTCATCGCCGCGCTGCGGGAGTGGTTCGCCCGGCCCGGTGCCGCCGCGCCTGCCTGGTACCGGGCGTACGCCGATCCGGTGGTCGGCCGCGCGCTGCGGATGCTGCACCACGACCCGGCCCGGCCGTGGACGGTGGCGTCGCTCGCCGCCGAGGTGGGGATGTCCCGGGCGGCGCTGGCCCGGCGCTTCACCGCGTCGGTCGGCGAGCCGCCCGTGTCGTACCTGACGGGCTGGCGGCTGGCGCTCGCGGCCGACCGGCTCAGCGCGCCCGGTACGCCTTCGGCAACCGCATCCCGCGTTCGGCCATGAGCTGCCGCACCCGGTTCGGGTAGTCGGTGATGATCCCGTCGACGCCCATGTCCATGAGCGCCGCCACCGTGGGCATGTCGTTGCAGGTCCACGGGATGACCTTGAGCCCGCGCGCGTGCGCGTCAGCGATCATCTTGCGGTCCGGGTAGAAGCGGAAGCTCGGGTCGGCGATCGTGCCGTTCTGTGGGAACCCGTAGTTCGGGGACAGCGTGGTCACGCCCGGGATCGCGGCGGCGGCCCGGACGAAGTCGCCACCGAAGTCGTCCACGTCCAGCCCGCCCAGCCAAGGCGACGCGCCCGGCTTGCCGACCTGGAGGAAGTCGTAGTTGGTCAGCGCCACGAGCGGCCAGCGCGGCGCGAGCCGGTGCATCGCCCGCAGCGCGCCCCAGTCGAAGGACTGGATGGTGACCTGCCGCTCGATGCCCGAGCGCCGGATCTCCTCGAAGACCCGCCTGACGAACAGCTCACGCGGCGCGGTCTGCTCCGGCGCACCCGCCTCCACCTTGGTCTCGATGTTGAGCGTGATCCCGTGTGCGCGGTAGCGCTTCACCAGGTCGAGCACGTCGCGCAGCTCGGCCATCCGGACGCCGGCGATCTGCTCCTGCTCGGGGAAGCCGGGCAACTGCTGGTAGCCGCAGTCCATGGTCTTGATCTGCGCGAGCGTGAGGTCCTTGACGTACTTGCCGACGTACGGGTACGCCGGGTCGCCGGGCCGCACCGGGACGGTGTCGCGGCACTTCTGCGCGCTCACCTGGCGGTCGTGCGTGACGACCACCTTCTCGTCCCGGGTGACCTGGGTGTCCAGTTCCAGCGTGGTGACGCCGAGGCGCATCGCCTTCGCGAACCCGGCGAGCGTCTCCTCGGTGGTCATCCCGATGCCGCCGCGGTGGGCCTGCAGATCGAAGTGGGTCCGCTGCGGCGGTACGCCGGGACGGTCGGCCGGGCCGGCGTGGGCGACGCCCGGCATGGCCAGGACCGCGCCGGCGACGAGTGCCGTCACGAGCTGACGGGTGGACATGGAGAAACCTCCGCTACCTCGGTTGTCGTTCGCGCAGCCCGAAGCTAGGTGCGGAGTCGGTGCCCGCCGTGGCGTCGAGGTGAGGAGCGGATGAACGGTCGCCGGACGGCTGCCGGTGGCCGGGCCGCGGCGGTGCGCGGCCCGGGCGGCGACGTCAGCGGGGACGCCGCGTCTTCGGCAGGTCGAACTGGTCGGCCCGGCGGCAGTCCTTCGGGCCGCCGACCGCCTTCGGGCCGACCTCCTCCAGGGCCTTGCGGGCGCGCTGCCGGCCCAGGTTCCAGGCGTACCAGGGGTCGGGTTCGGCGAGGTCGTCGGCGATCCAGCTCAGCGTGCACCGGCGTACCGGGTCGGGGAGCTTGACGAGCGCCGGGGTGGCGTCGGCGGACAGCGCCCGCAGGTACCAGGCGTCGATCTTGCCGGTCTGCTCGTACCGGAGCGTGTTGCGGCGGGCGACGTAGGCCTCCGGGTTGAGCACGGCCAGGCCGAGCAGCATCCCGACCGCCAGCGCGAGCGTGGTGCCGGGAATCCACCGGCCCCGCCACTTGACGCCGGCCGCGATGATCATCAGGAAGACCGTGCCGAGCAGCATCTCGAACGCCATCACGAAGATCCGCTCGCCGGTGAAGCTGTAGACCTTCTGGTACGTCCACATCCGCGACAGCGCCGACGCCACGATCACCACGCTCAGCGCGCTGATCAACCCGAGCAGCACCCGCAGCAGGATCCGCTCGGCCGGCCGCTCCCGGCGTGCCCAGCGGCTCACCCCGCCGAGCACCGCCACCGTCAGCAGCGTGACGAAGAGCAACTGCCAGAAGCCGCTACGGGCGTACTCGGCGTAGCTGAGCCCGGCGACCCGCTGCACGTGCCGCTGCCCGCCGAAGAGCGTGGTGAACTGCACCACCACGAACCCGGCGAACAGCAGCGTGAGCGCGCCGATGGCCGGGGCCCACTCCAGCAGGCCGAGACGGCGCTCACCCGCCCGATCCACAGTGGACATATCGGGCGGCGCGGCGAGCGTGTAGAGCGCGGCCACAGCGATCAGGCCGCCGACCACTGCGAGGAACAGCCAGCCGAACACCGTACCGAGGTTGATCTCGGGGACGAGCGAACCCAGGGCATCGGAGAACGCCGCGTCGGCCGACGCGAGCAGGCTCCCGAAGACCACGAGCACCACGATCGTGGCGACGACCGAGACGGTCACCTTGCGTACCGTCGCCTCCTGCGGCGAGGCGGTGATGTGCCGCCGCACCCAGGGCAGGCCCCGCAACGCCGCGAACGGCGTGGCCACCAGGCCGAACAGGATCGAGCGCACCAGCCGCCCGCCGACGATCGCGAGGGTGGCGCAGCCGAGCGCGCCGAGCACGCAGAACGTCACCAGCCACCAGGCGTTGCGGAACGCCGGTACCGCGATCAGGGCCAGGGCGGCCACCGCCCACCCGGCCCGGATGAGCTTGTCGGCGCGCGGCAGGTCCGCCGTCCTGGACCGGACCGCCAGCACCACCGCGAGCGTGAGCGTGAGCCAACCCAGGAACCAGCCGACGCCGACGCGGCCGAGCGGCACGAACACCGCGCTGCCGACCGCGGCGGCCAGCACCGCGAGCGGCGCGGCCCGCCCGGTCGCCGCCTTCGGGCCGGGCCACCGCGCGCCCAGGAACGACGTCCGCGGCGCCCACGTCGGCGCCTGCGGGTGCCCACCCCACCCCAATCCCGGGTACGGCGGCGCGGCCATCGGCCCACCGCTGTGCGGAGGCGGTATGCCCGGAGCGTGCTGTGCTCCCGGCGAGCCGGAAGTCGCGGAAGCGGCCGTCCCCGGAGCGCCGTCGCCGGCACGTGCGCCTGTCCCGGCTCCACCGGAGTCGGTAGTGGCCGCGTCTGCCGGGCCGGCATCCGGGGTGGACGATGCGGCATCGCCGGTGGCCGGGGACGTTGCGCCCGCCTGCTCCCGCCGAGCCGTGGGAACGGCGTCCGGCGGGGCGGCGACAGGCTCTCCGCCCGCCGGACGGCCGGCTGGTGCGGGGGCGACGGGCTCCCCGCCCTCCGTCGCGCCGCCCTCCACCGGGGAGCGCTCGGCGGCGGGCGTGGCGGCCTGGGCAGGCACCGCCGCCGTCGGCTGGCCGGGCGCCGGGACCAGCGGGAGGAACAACGCGTACCCCTGGGTGCCGGGCGGCACGGTGACCGGAATCGCCCAGCCGGGCTGCCCCTCGGCGCCCGGCCAGGGCACCGGCGTGGGCGCGCCCTCCATGGTGGGCAGGACCAGCAGGTACGGCTGCGCGGGGGCGGGAACGTCGCCCGGCGCGGGCCCGGCCGCGGGGGCGGCGCGGGACGGCTCGGGGGACGGGGCCGGCTCGGACAAGGAACACTCCTCGATCACAGGGTTTCGTCACTCTAGGGCCCCTCCGGCGTCCGTCGCCGCCCCGGTTGTCCGTTCGGTCACGCCGCCCCGTCCGATCGGCGCGGATCGAACCTTTCGCGGCTCGCGGCCGTACCAGTGCGCGGGAGGTCGATCACATGGCCGCACGACGCGCGCTCGCCGCGCTCGCCGCCGTCGCCGCGACGGTGCCGCTGGGCGCCGCGCCGGCCGCGGCACACGGTGCGCCGACCAGCCCGCTGAGCCGGGCCGCCGCGTGCGGGCCCGAGGGTGGCCGGGCGCAGACGCCCGCCTGCCGGGCCGCGATCGCCGCCGGAGCGGCGGTACGCGAGTGGGACAACATCCGGGTGGCCCGGATCGACGGGCGGGACCGGGAACACATCCCGGACGGGGAGCTGTGCAGCGGCGGGCTGTCCGCCTACCGGGGGCTGGACCTGCCGCGCACCGACTGGCCCGCCACCACCCTGACCGCCGGGGCCCGGCACACGTTCCGCTACCGCACCACCATCCTGCACCGGGGCACGTTCCGGTACTACGTCACCACCGGCTCGTACTCGCCGAAGCGCGTGCTGACCTGGGCTGATCTGGAGAAGAAGCCGTTCCTCGAAGTCACCGACCCACCGATCCGCGCGGGCGCGTACGAGATGCGGGGGAAGCTGCCCGCCGGGCGCACCGGACGGCACATCGTCTACGTCATCTGGCAGAACTCGGACACCCAGGACACGTACTACTCCTGCTCGGACGTGATCTTCAGGGCGGCACGCGGCACGCCGGACCCGCCGTCGGCAGCGCCGAAGGCGAGCGCGTCGCCTCCGCGTACCCTCGCCGGCACGGCGGACGACGACGAGTCGGCGGTGCCGGTCGCGACGGTGACCGACGGCGGACCCCTCTCCCGGCCGTTGGTTCTCGGCGCGGCGGCGCTCGCCACCGCGCTGCTCGCGGCGGCGGTGGTCGGACTGCGGCGGGCCGGCGGGCCGCCGCCCGGGCGGCCGTGCGGTGTCCGCAACCACCGCGCCGGGCGGCGCCGCGTCTGGTGACTCAGCCGAGCAGGTCCTCGATCTCGGCCAGGTCCTCCCCGGCGAGGTCGAGGTTGTCCAGGGCGGCCACGTTGCCCTCCAGCTGCGCGACACTGCTCGCGCCGATGATGAGGCTGGTCATGCGCGGGTCGCGCAACGCCCACGCCAGGGCGAGCTGGGCCAGCGTCTGCCCGCGCCGCTCGGCGACCGCGGCGAGCCCCCGGACCGTCGTCATCGTCTCCTCGTCGAGGTCGCTCTCGTTCAGGAAGACGCTCGTGCGCACCCGGGAGTCGGCCGGGATGCCCTTGAGGTAACGGTCGGTGAGCAGGCCCTGGGCGAGCGGACTGTACGCGATGCAGCCCGCGCCGACGCCCTCCAGCGTGTCCAGCAGCCCGTCGCTCTCCGTCCAGCGGTTCACCATCGAGTACGACGGCTGGTTGATCAGCAGCGGCGTGCCCAGGTCACGCAGGATCTCGGCGGCCCGCTCGGTCTGCTCCGAGTTGTAGTTGGAGATGCCCACGTAGAGCGCCTTGCCGGAGCGGACGATCGCGTCGAGCGCGCCCATCGTCTCCTCCAGCGGAGTCTCCGGGTCGAACCGGTGCGAGTAGAAGATGTCGACGTAGTCCAGCCCGAGTCGGCGCAGCGACTGGTCCAGCGACGAGAGCAGGTACTTGCGCGAGCCCCACTCGCCGTACGGGCCGGGCCACATCAGATAACCGGCCTTGCTGGAGATCACCAGCTCGTCCCGGTACGGCTTCAGGTCGGTGGCGAGCAGGCGGCCGACGTTCTCCTCCGCCGAACCGGGCGGCGGGCCGTAGTTGTTCGCGAGGTCGAAGTGGGTGATGCCGAGGTCGAAGGCGCGACGGACGATGTCGCGCTGCCGCTCGAAGGGTCGGTCCGGCCCGAAGTTGTGCCACAGGCCGAGGGAGATGACCGGCAGCTTCAGCCCGCTGCGGCCACTGCGCCGGTAGATCATCTCGTGGTAACGGTCGTCGCTGGCGAGGTATGTCACCAGGCCATTCTGTCCGGACCGGAGTGCGCACGCAGCGGCGCGGGTACCTTCGGCCTCATGCGTTACGTGCAGCTCGACACCCCCAAGCCCATTTCCAGGATCGGCCTCGGCACGTGGCAGTTCGGCTCGCGGGAGTGGGGCTACGGCCCCGAGTACGAGCGCCGGGCCGCCGAGATCGTCCGGCGGGCGCTCGACCTGGGCGTCACCCTGTTCGACACCGCCGAGCTGTACGGCTTCGGCCGCAGCGAGCGCATCCTCGGCGCGGCGCTGGGCGACGACCGGGCCAAGGTCGTGGTCGCCACGAAGATCTTCCCGCTGCTGCCGGTCGCCCCGGTGGTGCAGCAGCGCGCGGTCGCCTCCGCCGCCCGGCTCGGCGTCGACGGCATCGACCTCTACCAGGTGCACCAGGCCAATCCGGTGGTCGCCGACACCACCACCATGCGCGGCATGCGCTCGTTGCAGGACATCGGGCTGGTCGGCGAGGTCGGCGTCAGCAACTACGGCCTGCGCCGGTGGCGGTTCGCCGAGGCCGCGCTGGGCCGCCGGGTGCTGAGCAACCAGGTCCGCTACAGCATGATCGACCGCGGCCCCGAGGAAGACCTCATCCCGTACGCGGAGCAGGCCGGCCGCATCGTCATGGCGTACTCGCCGCTGGCGCAGGGTTTCCTCTCCGGCCGCTACGACGCCACGAACCCGCCCGCGGGGGCGGTACGCCGGGCCAACCCGTACTTCCTGCCGGAGAACCTGGAACGCGGCACCCGGCTGATCGCCACGCTGCGCGAGGTCGCCGACGCGCACGACGCCACGCCGAGCCAGATCGCGCTCGCGTACGTGCTGCGGCACCCGAACGTGGTGGCCATCCCGGGCGCCTCCGGCGTCGAGCAGATGGAACGCAACGCGGCCGCCGCCGAGATCGACCTCGCCGACGACGAGTACGCCGCACTGGTCGCCGCCGCGCACGCGTTCCGCCCGGTCACCGGGCTGGCCGCCGTACCCCGGATGGTCCGCGCCCGCCTCGGTAAGTGAGTGGCGTTCCGGCGGCTTCCCTTGTCGCGACATCGACGACGGAGGCCGCCGGTCACCGGAGCGCGCTAGCGTGGATCGGGTGACCGCTCCCAACCAGGTTTCCCCGGTCCCGCCCGCCGACCTGCCGACCACGCTCGGCGAGCTGCGCGCCGCAGGGCACCGCTACCGCACGGTCAAGCAGGAACTCCGAGACAACCTCCTCGCCCGGATGGGTTCCGGCGAGGACCGCTTCCCCGGCATCGTGGGCTACCAGGACACGGTGCTGCCCGAGGTCGAGCGCGCGCTGCTCGCCGGGCACGACATGGTGCTGCTCGGCGAGCGCGGGCAGGGCAAGACCCGGCTGATCCGTTCGCTCGGCGCGCTGCTGGACGAGTGGACCCCGGTGATCCCCGGCTCGGTGCTCAACGAGCACCCGATGCACCCGATCACCCCGGCCTCCCGCGCGCTCGCCGACTCGACCGGCGACGACCTGCCGATCGGCTGGCTGCACCGCTCGATGCGGTACGGCGAGAAGCTCGCCACGCCGGACACCAGCGTCGGCGACCTGATCGGTGACGTCGACCCGATCCGCCTCGCCCAGGGCCGCACGCTCGGCGACCCGGAGACCATCCACTTCGGGCTCGTACCGCGTACCAACCGGGGCGTCTTCGCCGTCAACGAGCTGCCCGACCTGGCCGAACGCATCCAGGTGGCGCTGCTCAACGTGCTGGAGGAGCGCGACATCCAGGTCCGCGGCTACCAGCTTCGGCTGCCGCTCGACCTGCTGCTCGTGGCGAGCGCCAACCCGGAGGACTACACCAACCGGGGCCGGATCATCACGCCGCTCAAGGACCGGTTCGGCGCGGAGATCCGTACCCACTACCCGCTGGACCCGGACCTGGAGCTGGCGCTGATCCGGCAGGAGGCCGACCTGGTCGCCGTCGTACCGGAGCACGTGCTGGAGGTGCTGGCCCGGTTCGCCCGCGACGTGCGGGAGTCGCCGTCGGTGGACCCGCGCTCCGGCGTGTCCGCCCGGTTCGCCATCGCCGCCGCGGAGACGGTGGCCGCTGCCGCGTTGCGTCGTTCCGGTCTGCTGGCCGGTGCCGGTGCCGGTGCCGGTGCTTCGGGTAGCGGCGCCGGGTCGGCGTCCCGGCCGGAGGCGCCGGTGGCCCGGATCGGGGACACCGTGTCGGTGACCTCGACGCTGCGCGGCAAGGTCGAGTTCGAGAGCGGCGAGGAGGGGCGCGAGATCGAGGTGCTGGCGCACCTGCTGCGTACCGCCACCGCCGAGACGTTCCGCGCCCGGCTCGCCGGGCTCGACCTGTCCGGCTTCACCGCGCTCGTCGCCGAGGGCGGCGCGGTCGAGACCGGGGAACTGGTCTCCTCGGCCGAGCTGCTGCGCCAGGTCGGCACCGTACCGGGGCTGGCCAAGGTGCTCGACCGGCTCGGCCTCGGCGACGCGCCCAGCCCGGAGGAGGCAGCCGCCGGCATCGAGTTCGTGCTGGAAGGGCTGCACCTGACCCGCCGGCTCGGCAAGGACGTCACCGACTCCGGGCGCACCGTCTACGGGGACCGGGACTGACAGTGGCCGGCGGCAACCGCTTCCGGTACGGGCAGTGGCGCGGCGGACCCGACCCGCTCGCCCCGCCGTACGACGTGCGCGCCGCGGTGGACGCGGTCGGCTCGGACGTGCTCGCCGGCGGCAGCCTGCGCGAGTCGCTGCGCGAGCTGCTGCGGCGCGGCCCCCAGGGGCACGGCGGCCTGGACGGCCTGGCCGCCCGAGCCCGCCGCCTGCGCCGGGAGGCGCTGCGCCGGGGCGACCTGGACGGCGCCGTCACCCGGGCCCGTGCACTGCTCGACCAGGCGCTCGCCGCCGAACGCGACGAGCTGCGCGACCGCGACGGCGACGACGCCAGGTTCGCCGAGGCCGTGCTCGACAACCTGCCCCGCTCCACCGCCCGCGCGGTGTCGGAGCTCTCCGGGTACGACTGGGCGAGTGCCGAGGCACGGCAGACGTACCAGCGACTCCTCGACGGGCTGCGCGGCGACGTGCTGGAGCAGCGCTTCGCCGGGCTGCGCGACGCGGCACGGGCCACCGCCGACCCGGCCGTCCAGCGGCAGCTCGCCGAGATGATGCGCGACCTCAACGACCTGCTCGCCCGGCACGCCCGCTCCGAGGACACCACCGACGCGTTCGCCGAGTTCATGCGCCGCCACGGGGAGTTCTTCCCGGAACGGCCCCGAGACGTCGACGAGCTGATCGACGTACTGGCCCGGCGGGCCGCCGCGGGTGAGCGTCTGATGCGCTCGCTGTCGGACCGGCAGCGCGAGGAACTGGGCGGGCTGATGCGCCAGTCGCTCGGCGGCCGGCTCGCCGGTGAACTGTCCCAGCTCGACGCCCACCTGCGTTCCCTGCGGCCGGACCTGAACTGGCAGCGCGGCGAGCGGGTGCGCGGCGACCAGCCGCTCGGCTACGGCGAGGCCACCGGCGCGCTCGACGAGATCGCCGAACTCGACGAACTGCTGGACTCCCTCGACCAGGACCAGCCCGGCGCCACGCTCGACGACGTCGACGTGGAGGCGGTCGCCCGCACGCTGGGCCGGGACGCCGCCGACGACGTACGCCGGTTGCGGGAGCTGGAACGCGAACTGCGCCGCCAGGGCTGGGTCACCCGGGACGCGGAAGGGCTGACGCTCAGCCCGAAGGCGCTGCGCCGCCTCGCCGGCACGGCGCTGCGACGCGTCTTCGCCGACCTGACCGCCGGCCCGCGCGGCCAGCACGACCTCCGCTCGGCCGGTGCGGCAGGCGAGGTGAGCGGTGCGTCCCGCCCCTGGGAGTACGGGGACGAACAGCCGCTGGACGTGGTGCGCACGCTCACCCGCGCGGTCCGGCGGGCCGGCCCCGGAGTGCCGGTGCCGCTCGCGGTCGAGGACTTCGAGGTGATGGAGACCGAACGGCGGGCGTCGGCGGCGGTGGTGCTCTGCGTCGACCTGTCGTATTCGATGATCTCGCAGGGGCGCTGGGGGCCGATGAAGCAGACCGCCCTGGCCCTGTCGCACCTGATGGCGACCCGGTTCCCGCAGGACGCGCTGCAGATCGTCGGCTTCGGTCGGGAGGCGATGCCGCTCACCCAGCAGGAGCTGGCGGCGGTGGAGCCGGACATGCAGCAGGGCACCAACCTCCAGCACGCGCTGCGGATCGCCGGCCGGCACCTGCGCCGCCACCCGGGCGCCGAGCCGGTGGTGCTGGTGGTGACCGACGGCGAGCCGACGGCGCACCTGGATCCGGAGGACGGTGAGGCGTACTTCCACTGGCCGCCGCTGCCGGAGACCATCTCGGCGACGATCCGGGAGGTGGACCGGCTGACCCGGTACGGCGCCACGCTCAACCTGTTCATGCTCGGCGACGACCCGGGGCTGCGCCGGTTCGTGGACGCGGTGGCGCGGCGCTCGGGTGGCCGGATGTTCACCCCGGACCTGGACGACCTGGGCGAGTACGTCGTCTCCGACTACCTACGCTCCCGCCACGGCCGCCGCTGACCCGCCCGCCTCCCGCGTTCCCCGCCCTCTCTCGCCCCCTCGTCCCCCGGTTCCTCCCGCTCTCTCGTCGATCATGAACTTGGCGGCATCGGGTGTCCGTTTTGTCGCCGCTAACCTCATGATCGACCGTGCGGGAGCGGGCGGGTCTGCCCGCGCAGGGTGCGGGCGCATCGCGTTGCGGGGAGTTGCTGGTGGCGGTCCGTGTGGCTGAGGCTGTCCGGTTCAGGGGTGCCCGCCAGGTGCGGGACGTCGGGCGTCCCGGGCTGTGTGTGGGGAGATGTCCGGTTCGGGGGTGGTGGGCGGCACTCTGGTAGCGGAATCGTGGGCGGGTGCCGGGCGTTGTAACCGGTGAACGACCGAGCACCGGCCGTGCCCCGCGAGCGACGCGCCGTGGCCCCGGGAATGATGCCGGGTGGCTGGTCGTTGGACATGCTTCCGGCGCCGCGCAGAAGGCCCCTCGGGCCCTCGCGGACGGACCGGATCCCCCAAGACTTCGAGCGCCTGACGGTGCCCGCGCATCCCGTCCCCCGGGTGCGTCGACCCCCGAATGGAGCGTTTCTGATGAACCCGATTCTGCGGAAGAGCGTGCTGGGTATCGCTGGTCTGGCTTTCACCGGTGGTGTGTTCGCCGGTCCGGTGGCCGCTCACGCGGCGGACACCACGC
>NZ_FMCV01000045.1 GCF_900091565.1 Micromonospora marina
GTGGCGGCGGTGAATGGTCCGGCGTCGGTGGTGGTGTCGGGTGCCGTCGGTGAGGTTGCGGTGGTGGTGGGGGCCTGCCGTGAGCGGGGTTGGCGGGTCAAGGAGTTGGCGGTGAGTCATGGGTTCCATTCGCGGTTGATGGATCCGATGTTGGAGGAGTTCGGGTCGGTGGTGGCGGGGCTGGACTGGCAGCCGCCGCGGGTGCCGGTGGTGTCGAACGTGACCGGTGCGGTCGCGGACGCGGCGGAGCTGACCGATCCGGGCTACTGGGTGCGGCATGTACGCCAGCCGGTGCGGTTCGCCGACGGTGTGGCGGCGTTGCGGGCACAGGGGGTGGACACCTTCCTGGAGGTTGGTCCGGATGCGACGTTGACGGCGACGGTGGCGGAGATCGTCGGTGATGCCGGGGTGCGGTGTGTCGCGGTGTCGCGGCGGGATCAGCCGGAGGTCGGCGTGTTGACGTCGGCGCTGGGGCGGTTGTGGGTGGCGGGTGTGCCGGTGGACTGGGCGGCGTACCACGGCCAGGCCGGTGCGGGGCGGGTGGTCGATCTGCCCACGTACGCCTTCGACCACCGGCGCTACTGGATCAACGCGGCGACGCGCTCCTACCGTCCCCCCGCAGCCCGGCGTACCGCCGCCGACGAGGACTTCTGGCGCGCGATCGAGGCGGAGGACCTCACGACCCTCGCCGAGAGCCTGGCTGTCGACGCCGACGCGCCGCTCGCCGACGTCCTCCCGGCGCTGTCCACCTGGCGGCGGCGCCGAGACGCCGAGGCCGCCCTCGATTCCTGGCGCTACCGGGTGGCCTGGCAGCCGTTCACGGACGCCGCCGCCCGCGCCGAGGCGACCGACTTCCTGCTCGTCGTACCGGCTGACGCCGACGCGGCCCTGACGAACTGGGCGACCGCCCTCGGCGCCGCCGACGGGCGGATAATCGAGGTCGACGCCACCTGCGACCGCAAGCGGCTCGCCCACGACCTCGCCGAGGCGTCGACCGGCCGCGGCGGGGAGCCGCTGACCGTGCTCTCCCTCCTGGCCCTCGACAACCGTCGGTACGCCAGGACCGGCTCGGTGCCGGCCGGCCTCGCCGGCACCGTCGCGCTCGCGCAGGCGCTCGGCGACGCCGGGATCACCGCCCGGCTCTGGATCGCCACCCGCGGCGCGGTCTCCGTCGGATCCCGGGACCGGCACGTCGATCCCGTACAGGCGATGGCGTGGGGCTTCGGCAGCGTGCTGCGGGCCGAGCATCCGCAGCGGTGGGGCGGGCTCGTCGACCTGCCCGAGCAGCCCGACCAGAACGCCGTACGCATGCTCCGGACGCTGGTCGCCGGCACCGGCGGGGAGGACGAGATCGCCCTGCGCCGCAACGGCGCCCACGCGCGCCGGCTCGTCCGGGCGGCGTACGGGGACAGCGGCCCGCGTGGCTCCTGGACGCCGTGCGGCACGGTGCTGATCACCGGTGGCACCGGGGCCCTCGGCGGGCACGTCGCCCGCGCACTGGCAGCCGAAGGCACCGAACACCTCCTGCTGGTCAGCAGGCGGGGCAGCGAGGCACCGGGGGCGACCGCCCTCGCCGACGAACTCACCGCGCTCGGCAGCCGCGTCACCCTCGCGTCCTGCGACGTGGCCGACCGGGACGCGCTCGCGGCGCTGCTCGACTCGATCCCCGCCGAGCTTCCGCTGAGCGCGGTCGTGCACACCGCCGCCGCCCTCGACGACAACGTCGTCGACGCCGTGAGTGTCGACCAGCTGGCCACCGCCCTGCGGGCGAAGGTCGACGCCGCGCGCAACCTGGACGAGCTGACCCGGAACGCGGACCTCTCCGCTTTCGTCCTCTTCTCCTCCCTCGCCGGGCTCATGGGCGCCGCCGGCCAGGCCACGTACGCGCCCGGCAACGCGTTCCTCGACGCCCTGGCGCAGCGCCGCCGCGCCGAGGGGCTGCCGGGCACCTCGCTCGCCTGGGGCCTGTGGGCCGACGGCGGGGTGAGCGCGGGCGACTTCGAGCAGCGGCTCAGCCGTACCGGTTTCGGCGCGATGGCGCCGGAGACGGCCGTGCGCGCCTTCAGCCGGGCGCTGGACCGCGACGAGACGTACCTCGTCGTGGCCGACATCGACTGGGCCCGAGTGGCCGCCGCCGGTTCCGGGCGCGCCCACCCGCTGGTCCGCGACCTGCTGGCCGAGGCCGGCGCGGCAGTGACCGCCGACGTCCCCGCACTGGCGGCCGACCTGCGTCTGCGCCTGTCGGGGCTGCCCGGCGCGGAGCAGCTACGCGTCCTCGGCGACCTGGTACGCGCCGAGGTCGCCGCCGTGCTCGGCCACGAGTCCGTCGAGCGGGTGGCGCCGGACCGGGCGTTCCAGGACCTCGGCTTCACCTCGCTGGCAGCCGTCGAACTGCGCAACCGGCTCGACGCGGCGACCGGCCTCGCGTTGCCGAGCACGCTCGCCTTCGACTACCCGAACTCCGCCGCCCTGGCCGGGCACATCCACGCCGAACTGCTGGGCGGGCAGGCCCTTCCCGCCCCCACCACCGTCACCGGCCCCGTCGTGGGCGACGACCCGATCGTCGTCGTCGGCATGGGCTGCCGTTTCCCCGCCGGAGCCGAGTCCCCGGAGGGCCTCTGGGAGCTGCTCACCGCCGGCGCCGACGCGATGTCGGACTTCCCGACCAACCGGCACTGGGACCTGGAGTCGCTGGCCGGCGCCGACTCCTACGTCTCGCGCGGAGCCTTCCTGGCCGACGCGGGTGGCTTCGACGCGGAGTTCTTCGGCATCTCGCCGCGCGAGGCCCTCGCCATGGACCCGCAGCAGCGACTGCTGCTCGAGGTCTCCTGGGAGGCGTTCGAGGACGCCCGGATCGAACCCCTCGCGCTGCGCGGCAGCCGCGTCGGGGTGTTCGCCGGCACCAACGGCCAGGACTACGAGACCGTCGTACGCGAGGCCGGGGAGCCCCTCGCCGGGTACGGCGCGACAGGTGCCTCCGCGAGCGTGTTGTCGGGTCGGGTGGCGTACTCGTTCGGGTTCGAGGGTCCGGCGGTGACTGTGGACACGGCGTGTTCATCGTCGCTCGTGGCGTTGCACCTGGCGGCGCAGGCGCTGCGGTCGGGGGAGTGCGACCTCGCGCTGGCCGGCGGCGTCACGGTGATGGCCACCCCGGGCGCCTTCATCGAGTTCTCCCGCCAGGGCGGGCTGTCGGCCGACGGCCGCTGCAAGGCCTTCGCCGAGTCGGCGGACGGCACCGCGTGGGGCGAGGGCGTCGGCGTCCTCGTCGTGCAGCGGTTGTCGGATGCGCGGCGTGCGGGTCGTCGGGTTCTGGCGGTGGTGCGGGGTTCGGCGGTGAATCAGGATGGTGCGTCGAATGGTTTGACGGCGCCGAATGGTCCGTCGCAGCAGCGGGTGATTCGGCAGGCGTTGGCGAACGCGCGGTTGGGTGTGGCTGATGTGGATGTGGTGGAGGCGCACGGTACGGGTACGTCGTTGGGTGATCCGATCGAGGCGCAGGCGTTGTTGGCGACGTATGGGCAGGGTCGGGATGTGCCGTTGTTGCTGGGGTCGGTGAAGTCGAACATCGGTCATACGCAGGCTGCTGCGGGGGTGGCGGGTGTGATCAAGATGGTCTTGGCAATGCGGGCGGGTGTCGTCCCCGCGTCGTTGCATGTGGATGCTCCTTCGTCGCATGTTGATTGGTCGTCGGGTGCGGTGGAGCTGGTGACGGCCTCGCGTGAGTGGCCGGGTGTGGGGCGTGTGCGGCGGGCGGGTGTGTCGTCGTTCGGTATTTCGGGGACGAACGCGCACGTGATCATCGAGCAGCCAGAGTTGGCGGCGGAGTCCGTCCACCTCTCGGGTGCGCAGCAGCGCGGCGAGACCGACCGGGGCGGATCGGCGGACGGGCTGCCGGTTCCCGCGTCTGCCGACGCCGGTCGCCGCGAACGGGATGGAGATCAGCAGGGCGCGTCCGTCGGTCTGCCGGTGCCGTGGGTGGTGTCGGCTCGCTCCGAGCGGGGCCTGGCGGGTCAGGCGGGGCGGTTGGCGTCGTTCGTGCGGTCCGGGTCCCTGTCGCCGGCGGATGTGTCGTGGTCGTTGGCGACGACCCGGGCGGCGTTGGAGCATCGGGCGGTGGTGTGGGGCTCGTCGGGGGACGAGCTGGTTGCCGGCCTGTCGGCGGTGGCCGAGGGCGGGTCGGCGGTGTCGGGTGTGGTGTCGGCGGGTCGTCGGGCGGTGTTGTTCACGGGTCAGGGCTCGCAGCGCGCCGGGATGGGCCGGGAGCTGTATGACACGTTCCCGGTGTTCGCGGCGTCGTTCGACGAGGTGTGCGCGCGTTTCGACGGCTTGTTGCCGCGTGCGCTGCGCGAGGTGGTGTTCGCGGAGGCGGGTTCGGGAGCTGCTGCTCTGTTGGATCAGACCGTGTTCGCGCAGGCGGGGTTGTTCGCGGTCGAGGTGGCGTTGTGGGAGTTGCTCGCGTCGTGGGGCGTACGGGCCGACTACCTGGCGGGTCACTCCATCGGTGAGGTGACGGCGGCGTACGTGTCGGGGATGTTGTCCCTGGGGGATGCGTGCACGTTGGTGGCGGCGCGGGGTCGGTTGATGCAGGCGTTGCCGGCCGGTGGCGTGATGGCGGCCGTCGGCGCGTCGGAGGAGGCTGTCGCCGAGCTGCTTGGCGCGTCGGGCGCGGCCGTGGACATCGCGGCGGTCAACGGCCCCGCGTCGGTGGTCGTCTCGGGCGCGGCCGATGAGGTGGCCTCGGTGGAGGCGACCGCCCGTGAGCGGGGTTGGCGGGTGAAGGAGCTCGCGGTCAGTCACGCGTTCCACTCGCGGTTGATGGAGCCGATGCTGGAGGAGTTCCGGTCGGTGGTGGCGGGGCTCGACTGGCGGGTGCCGCGCGTCGGGGTGGTGTCGAACGTGACGGGTGCCGTGGCGGACCCGTTGGAGCTGGTGGATCCGGAGTACTGGGTGCGGCACGTGCGGCAGCCGGTGCGCTTCGCCGACGGTGTGGTGGCGTTGCGGGCGTTGGGGGTGGACACCTTCCTGGAGGTGGGTCCGGATGCGACGTTGACGGCGATGGTGGCGGAGATCGTCGCGGATGCGGGGGTGCGGCGGGTTCCGGCGTCGCGGCGGGACCAGTCGGAGGTCGCCGCGGTGACGGCGGCGCTGGGGCAGTTGTGGGTGGCGGGTGTGCCGGTCGACTGGACTGCGTACCACGGTCAGGCCGGCGCCCGGCCGGGCGTGGTCGACCTGCCCACGTACGCCTTCGACCACACCTGGTACTGGCCCGAGGCGGCGCCCGCGGCCCGCCGGGACGGGCACGGCGAAGCTCTCGACGGGCGGTTCTGGGCGGCCGTGGAGTCCGGCGACCCCGACCTGGTCGGCGGCGAGCTGGGTGTCGGCGCGGACGAACCGTTCAGCGCGGTCCTGCCCAAGCTCGCGCAGTGGCGGCGGGCCGCGCAGCAGCGGTCGACGGTGGACTCCTGGCGCTACCGCGTGGTGTGGCGGCGCCAGGACGTGACCGGGAACGAGAACCTGACCGGCTCCTGGCTGGTGCTGATGGTCCCCGGCCAGGAGGACCACCCGTTGCTGGCCGGGCTGGCGGAGCGGGGCGCCGAGATGATCCCCGTGGTGCTGGACGAGCTGGACCGGGACGGGATCGCCCGTCGGCTGTCCGCCGCCTCGGCGGCCGCAGGACCGGTCGCCGGGATGATCTCGCTGATGTCGCTGGCCGGCGCCGGTGTCGTCGAGGCACTGGCGGTCGCGCAGGCGCTTGCAGTCACCGAGGTCGAGGGTCGGTTGTGGTGGCTGACCAGCGGTGCCGTCTCCGTGGACGACTCCGAGCCTCTGACCGACCTGGACGGTGGTGCGGTGTGGGGTTTGGGTCGGGCGGTGGGTTTGGAGGTGCCGTTGCGGTGGGGTGGTTTGGTGGATTTGCCGGGTGTGTTGGGTGGGGGTGTGTGGGGTTGGTTGTGTGGGGTGTTGTCGTCGGGGGTTGAGGATCAGGTGGCGTTGCGGTCGTCGGGTGTGTTTGTGCGGCGGTTGGTGCGTGCGGGTTGTCCGGCGGGTGTGGGTGTGGGTGGTGGTTTTCGGTTGTCGGGGACGGTGTTGGTGACGGGTGGTACGGGGGCGTTGGGTGCGCGGGTGGCGTTGTGGGCGGTGGGTGTGGGTGCGGAGCATGTGGTGTTGGTGAGTCGGCGTGGTGGTGGTGCGCCGGGTGTGGGGGAGTTGGTGGGGCGGTTGGAGGGTTTGGGTGTGCGGGTGTCGGTGGTGGGTTGTGATGTGGCGGATCGTGGTGCGGTGGCGGGGTTGTTGGGGGATTTGGTGGGTCGGGGTGAGCGGTTGCGGGCGGTGGTGCATGCGGCTGGTGTGGCGCAGTTGACGCCGTTGGGTGAGGTGGGTGTGGGTGAGGTGGAGGAGGTGTTGCGGGCGAAGGTTGGTGGTGCGGTGGTGTTGGATGAGTTGACTGCTGGTTTGGATTTGGATGCGTTTGTGGTGTTTTCGTCGATTGCGGGGGTGTGGGGTTCTGCGGGTCAGGTGGGGTATGCGGCGGGGAATGCGTTTGTGGATGGGTTGGTGGTGTCGCGGCGTGGGCGTGGGTTGGTGGGGACGTCGGTGGCGTGGGGGCCGTGGGCTGAGGCGGGTATGGCGGTGGGGGTGGCGGGGGAGCAGTTGAGTCGGCGTGGTTTGCCGGGGATGGATCCGGAGTTGGCGGTGGTGGCGTTGCAGCGGGCGTTGGATGGTGGTGAGGGGCAGGTGGTGGTGGCGGATGTGCGGTGGGATCGGTTTGTGCCGTCGTTCACGGCGTTGCGTCCGTCGTGTCTGTTCACCGACATCCCCGAAGCGCAGCCCGCACAGGCCGAGGAGGCACCCAAGGGCGAGGACCGCGGCGCCGCGTCGGCGCTGCGCGAGCGGCTCGCCGCCGCCTCCGGGTCGGAGCGCGACCGCATCCTGCTCGACCTGGTCCGCGGCACCGCCGCGGCGGTGCTGGGACACGCCACGCCGAGCGGGATCAGGCCCGCCCGCGGCTTCCTCGAACTGGGCTTCGACTCGCTCACCGCAGTCGAGCTGCGCAACCGGCTGACCGCCGCAACGGGCATCGGGCTGCCCGCCACCCTCGTCTTCGACCATCCCACCCCGAACGCGCTCGCCGGTCACCTGCGGGCCCAGTTGGCGCCCGAGCAGCCGGCGTTGCCGATCGTGGCCGAGATCGAACGCCTCGACAAGCTCCTCGGCGGGCTGCCGGGCGACCAGGTCGACGACGCGGTCGTCGGTCGGCTGGAGGACCTGCTCACCCGGTGGCGGGACCGACCCGCCGCCACCGCACCGGCGCCGGCCGCCGCAGAGGAGTTGGAGTCGGCCAGCCGGGACGAGCTCTTCGACATCATCCAGCGGGAGTTCGGCAAGTCCTGAGCGGACCTGCCCGACCCGGGGCGGGACGGGCCGGGAAAAGGAACACCCGACGGTGCCGGACGCCTGACCGGCGCCGTCGGGCAGGCGTGCCCGCCTTAGGGGTCCACGAAGCCTGTCTAGGGGTGTGCCGGTGCGGATCCGGCTCCGTAGGGTCGGAGCCCGCCAGGCCGTATCGCCCTGCCCACCGGTGGCGATCGGTACGGATGTGGGTGCGTGCGGTACCCCGGATGGACGGGAGGTCCGCATGGCCGGATCCGGCTTGCCCCAACTGTTCGCCATCAGCGACCTGCACGTGGTGCACGCGGAGAACAAGGCCATCGTCGAGCGGCTGCGGCCGGAGCGCGACGGCGACTGGCTCGTCGTCGCCGGCGACGTCGGGGAGTTCGTCGGCGACATCCAGTGGGCGCTGGGACTCCTCAGCCGCCGTTTCGCCAAGGTCATCTGGGCTCCCGGCAACCACGAGCTGTGGACTCCCCGCGAGGACCCGATCCAGCTGCGGGGAGACGCGCGCTACCAGCACCTGGTGCAACTGTGCCGGGGGCTCGGGGTCATCACCCCGGAGGACCCGTACCCCGTCTGGGATCCGCGGGGCGACGACCCGGTCCTGATCGCGCCGCTGTTCCTGCTCTACGACTACACCTTCCGGCCACCGGGGACGTACACGAAGGAGCAGGCCCTGGCGCGGGCCCACGAGGTCGGCGTGGTCTGCACCGACGAGATCCTGCTTCATCCGGACCCGTACCCGACGCGGGACGCCTGGTGCCGGGCGCGGCTGGCCCTGACGGAGCGCCGGCTCACCGCCGAGCGCGGCGGGCTGCCCACCGTCCTGGTCAACCACTTCCCGCTCGTGCGCGAGCCCACCCGGATCCTGCGGTACCCGGAGTTCGCCCAGTGGTGCGGCACCGAGGCCACGGCCGACTGGCACGTCCGCTTCGACGCCCGCGTCGCCGTCTACGGCCACCTGCACATCCCGCGCACCACCTGGTACGACGGGGTCCGGTTCGAAGAGGTCTCGGTCGGCTACCCACGGGAGTGGCGCCGCCGCTCGACGCCTCCCGGCCGACTGCGCCGCATCCTGCCGTCGGCCGCCGGACAGCCCGCCTGAGCGGCCCTCGCGGCGCTGGTCACCACCGCCCGCCGGGCCTGCCGCGACGCCGCTCGCGGACCGGTCGATCAGGGGTTCTCTAGGGGTTGGGCGGGCGTTTGGCGCTCAGTACCGTCCAGTCACGGTGGCGGGCATGTGTCGGCGGACCGGTCCGGCGTGGTGGGCGCCTGAGCAGGCACGACAACCGGAATCAGGAACAGGTGTGGGGTCCGTGAGCCCGAACGGCCGCGTCTCCGCCCACCTGTGCACGAGACCGGCCGTCGGCGGTGGTGTGGTCAACGAATCGGCAGATTCCGATCGATAGCAAGCTCTGGGCGGGTGGGTCATGGCGGACGAAGACAAGCTCCTCGAACACCTGAAGTGGGTGACCTCCGAGCTCCGCCTGGCGCGTCGCCGCCTGACCGAGCTGGAGGACGAGGACGCCGAGCCGATCGCGATCGTCGGCATGGCCTGCCGCTTCCCCGGCGGCGTCGCCTCACCGGAGGACCTCTGGGACCTCGTCGCCGGCGGGGTGGACGCCACCGGCACGTTCCCCGACGACCGGGGCTGGGACCTCGACCGGCTCTACGACCCCGACCCCGACCACCCCGGCACCACGTACAGCAACCGGGGCGGCTTCCTGCGCGACGCCGGCCTGTTCGACCCGACCCTGTTCGGGATCTCGCCGCGCGAGGCGCTGGCCATGGACCCGCAGCAGCGACTCCTGCTCGAGGTGACCTGGGAGGTCTTCGAGCGGGCCGGCATCGACGCCGCGTCGGTACGGGGCAGCCGTACCGGGGTGTTCGTCGGCACAGCGGGGCAGGACTACACGTCCGTGCTGCGGCAACTGCCCGAGGGCACGGAGGGCTACGTCCTCACCGGCACCGCCGCGAGCGTCATGTCCGGCCGGCTGGCGTACTCGTTCGGGCTGGAGGGGCCGGCCGTCACCATCGACACCGCATGCTCCTCGTCGCTGGTCGCCCTGCACCTCGCCGGCCAGGCCCTGCGCGACGGCGAGTGCTCCCTCGCCGTCGCCGGCGGCGTCACAGTGCTGGCCACGCCGGGTGCCTTCGTCGAGTTCTCCCGCCAGCGGGGGCTCGCCTCCGACGGGCGGTGCAAGGCGTTCTCCGCGGACGCCGACGGGACCGGCTGGTCCGAGGGCGTCGCCATGCTGCTCGTCGAGAAGCTCTCCGACGCCCGGCGCAACGGGCACCCCGTCCTGGCGGTGATCCGGGGCAGCGCCGTCAACCAGGACGGCGCCAGCAGCGGGCTGACCGCCCCCAACGGCCCCGCGCAGCAGCGGGTGATCCGGCAGGCGCTGGAGAACGCCCGGCTCAGCCCGTCCGACGTGGACGCCGTCGAGGCGCACGGCACGGGCACCCGGCTAGGCGACCCGATCGAGGCGCAGGCGCTGCTGGCCACGTACGGGCAGGGCCGCGCCGCCGACCGCCCGCTGTGGCTGGGCTCGCTGAAGTCGAACATCGGCCACCCACAGGCCGCGGCCGGCGCCGGCGGCGTCATCAAGATGGTGATGGCGATGCGGCACGGCGTGCTGCCGCCCACCCTGCACGTGGACCGGCCCTCACCGCACGTCGACTGGTCGACCGGCGCGGTGGCCCTGCTCGACGAGGCGCGCCCGTGGGCCGGCGGTGAGCACGTCCGCAGGGCCGGCGTGTCGTCCTTCGGCATGAGCGGCACGAACGCCCACCTGATCCTGGAGCAGGCGCCGGCCCCCGACCCGGCCGGCGACCACGCCACCTGGTCCCGCCGTCCCGCCGTCGTGCCCATGCTGCTCTCCGCCGCGCAGCCGGCCGCGCTAGCCGCGCAGGCGGACCGGCTGGCCCGTTGGCTCAGCGACGACGAGGAGCCGCGCCCGCTCGATGTGGCCTGGTCGTCGGTGGTGTCCCGGTCGACGCTCGACCGGCGCGCGGTGGTGCTCGCCGGGGACCGCACGGCTCTGCTGGCGGGCCTGCGATCCCTGGCGGCGGGCGAGCCGTCGGGCACCGTGGTCGCCGGCCAGGCCGGGGACCGGGGTCCGCTGGCGGTGCTCTTCCCCGGCCAGGGCGCGCAACGCACCGGCATGGGCCGCGAGCTGTACGCCGAATTCCCCGTCTTCGCCGCCGCCCTCGACGAGGCGTGCGGGCATCTCGACCGGGTGCTGCCGCGCCCGCTCAAGGAGGTGCTGTTCGCGCCGGAGGGCTCCGCCGAGGCGGAGCTGCTGGACCAGACCGCGTTCACCCAGGCCGGGCTCTTCGCCGTCGAGGTGGCGCTGTTCCGCCTCGTGGAGTCGTTCGGCGTGGTGCCGGACTTCGTGGGCGGGCACTCGATCGGTGAGATCGCCGCCGCGCACGTGGCCGGGGTGCTGTCGCTCCAGGACGCCTGCCTGCTGGTGGCGGCGCGGGGCCGGCTCATGCAGTCGCTGCCCGACGGCGGCGGCATGCTCGCCGTGGCCGCCGACGAGGCGGGCGTGACGGAGTCGATCGCCGGGCTGACCGACCGGGTCGGCATCGCGGCCGTCAACGGCCCGACCTCCGTCGTGGTCTCCGGCGCCGTCGACGCCCTCGACGAGGTGGAGCGGGTCTGGCGCGACCGGGGTGTGCGTACCCGCCGGTTGGCGGTCAGTCACGCGTTCCACAGCCCGCTGATGGAGCCGGTGCTGGAGCGTTTCCGCGGCATCGTCGAGCGGCTGGACCTCGCCGCCCCCGCGCTGCCGATCGTGTCGAACCTGACCGGTGCGCTCGCCGACGCCGACGAGATCCGCACCGCCGACTACTGGGTACGGCACGTCCGCGAGGCGGTTCGCTACGCCGACGGGCTCGCCGCGCTGCGCGACGCCGGGGTCGACACCTTCCTGGAGATCGGCCCGCAGAGCGTACTGACCGCGATGACGACAGACGTGCTGCTCGACGACGACGTGCTCGCCGTCGCGGCCCAGCGCCGGGACCGGCCCGAGGCGCAGGCGCTGCTGCACGCCCTCGCCGAGCTGCACGTGCACGGGTTGCCGGTGTCCTGGCAGGAGTGGTTCGCCGACACCGGCGCCGCCCGGGTCGGCCTGCCCACGTACGCCTTCCAGCGGGAGCGGTTCTGGCCCGAGGCGCTGCCGTGGCGGGTCGGCGATGTGTCGGGCG
The DNA here is from genome assembly GCF_900091565.1 of Micromonospora marina. Taxonomy (GTDB): domain Bacteria; phylum Actinomycetota; class Actinomycetes; order Mycobacteriales; family Micromonosporaceae; genus Micromonospora; species Micromonospora marina. Next base: position 11,605 of record NZ_FMCV01000045.1, read on the forward strand.
CCGGCCTCGGTGTCGCGGGGCACCCGCTGCTCGGCGCGGCGGTCCGGCTCGCCGGCGACGACGAGGTGGTGCTGACCGGCCGGCTGTCGACGTCGACGCACCCGTGGCTGGCCGACCACGTGGTCGGCGGCAACGTGGTGGTGCCGGGCACCGCCCTGGTGGAGCTGGCGATCCGTGCCGGCGACGAGGTGGGCGCGTCGCGGGTACGGGAGCTGACCGTGGCGGCGCCGCTGGTGCTGCCCGAGCCCGGAGCGGTACGCGTGCAGGTGCGCGTCGGCGCGGCTGACGACGGCGCCGCGCGGACGGTGTCCGTGTACTCCCAGGCCGAGGATGACGACGACACCGACTGGATGCGGCACGCCGACGGCCTGCTCGAACCGGTGTCGGCCGGCGAGCCGGGACTCGGCGAGTGGCCGCCGGCGAGCGCGACCGAGGTGGACCTGACCGGCTGGTATCCGGCGCTGGCCGAGCACGGCCTGTCGTACGGGCCGGTGTTCCAGGGCGTACGGCGGGCCTGGACGGCCGACGGTGAGGCGTACGCCGAGGTGGCGCTGCCGGACGGGGCGGCCGGCGAGGCGGGTGCGTTCGGGGTGCACCCGGCGCTGCTGGACGCCGCGCTGCACCCGGTGGCGCTGCTGCTCGAGGCCGAGGCCACGGGCGGGCCGCGCGTGCCGTTCGCGTTCGAGGGCGTGCAGGTGCACGCCTGCGGCGCCCGGACGCTGCGGGTGCGGCTGACCCGGGACGGCTCCGGGGTGCGGCTGATCGCCTGTGACGGCTCGGGCGCGCCGGTGGTGTCGGTGGACTCGCTGGTGCTGCGGGAGACGACCGCGACGGCGACCCGGGGCGCCGCCGCCCGGTCGCTGTACGAGGTGACCTGGCAGGCCGAGCAGATCGACAGCGTCGACGACCTTCCGGGGTGGGCGGTGCTGGGCCGGCCGGCACCGGACGCGCTGCCGGAGGTGCCGGTCTTCGCGGACGTGGCGACCCTGGCGGCGGCCGGGGTCACGGCCCGGCAGGTGCTGCTGACGGTGCCCGCCGGTGTTACCGGCGTCGCCGTGCCGGAGGCCGTGCGGGCGGTCACCAGCGGTGTGCTGGACGTGCTGCGGTCCTGGCTCGCCGCCGAGCCGCTGGCCGACACGAAGCTCGTGGTGGTGACCCGGGGCGCGGTGGCCGCCGGGGACGACGACCGGGTCACCGACCTGGCTGCCGCCGCCGTCTGGGGCCTGCTGCGCTCGGCGCAGTCCGAGCACCCGGGACGGATCGTCCTCGCCGACGTCGAGGGCGAACTGACCCCCGCGACCCTCGCCGTGCTGGCCGGGGCCGCCGTCGAGCCGTCGGTCTCCGGCGGCCAGCTCGCGGTGCGCGGCGAGCGCACCCTCGCGCCGAGGCTGGTGCGGCCGGTGCGCGACGAGCTGGCCCCGCCGCCCGGGCCGTGGCACCTCGCCCCCGTCACCGGCGGCACCCTGGACGGGATCGCGCCGGTGCCGGCCACGCCCGCGGAGCTGGGCGAGGACCAGGTGCGCGTCGCGGTGCGCGCGGCCGGCGTGAACTTCCGGGACGTGCTGATCGGCCTGGGCATGTACCCGGATCCGGCGGCCGTGATGGGCAGCGAGGGTGCGGGTGTCGTGGTCGAGGTCGGCCC
>NZ_FMCV01000046.1 GCF_900091565.1 Micromonospora marina
CCACCTCGCCACGATCACCGGTGATCCGCTGCCGCTACGCCCGCGCCGCTCCTGAGCCTGATCGACAGTTCAGGGCCAGACGTCGGACCATGTGACGAGGAGCCTCGGCAGACTTGTACAATTTGTTGTACGTAACGTTTGGAGGCGGCAGCATGCGCACCGTTCCCTACTCAGAGGTCCGGCAGAACCTGGCCAAGATGCTCGACCATGTCGTGGACGACGCCGAGGAAGTGGTGGTCACCCGTTCCGGCCGGGAGGCCGCGGTCATCATCTCGCTGCGCGAGTACGAGTCGTTGAAGGAGACGGCCTACCTGATGGCCAGCCCCGCCAACGCCCGCCGTCTGAATGAAGCCGTCGAAGAGCTGCGTAACGGGGGTGGGGAGATGCACGACCTGATCGACCCCGACGCCAGTTCAGGCGAGGCATCGGCAGCGTGAAGGTCCAGTTCGCCGGCCGAGGCTGGGAAGACTATCTGACCTGGCAACGAGATCGCCAGATGCTCAAACGAGTGAACGCCTTGATCGAGGACATCCGACGCAACGGCCACCAGGGCATCGGCAAACCGGAGCAGCTCCGCGGAAACTGGGCGGGATTCTGGTCGAGACGCATCGACCAGGAACACCGCCTCGTATACCGGATCATGGACGACACAGTGCAGGTCGCCCAGTGCCGCTACCACTACGAATGAGGTAGAGGACCACGCCCTCCGCCGAGGGACACGGCCCTGCGGCGGCTGCGTGCCGTCGTCATGCGACTTGCCGTACGACAACATCCCGGCCCGTCCAGCACCGCGCCACCGTGGTCAGCCACAGTCCGCGTCGAGAAGCCGAGCCGAGCGTCACCACGCGGCGCGGGCACCGGTTCCCATGAAAGATCAACAAGGTGGGCCGCCTGGGACTCGAACCCAGAACCTAAGGATTAAAAGTCCTCAGCTCTGCCATTGAGCTAACGGCCCGTCGTGCCATCAGGCTACCCGATCACCCCGACTCGGGTTGATGTCCGCCGGGGCGCCAGATCGCTGCCGATGGCGGTCCGCTCCCCGCCTGGCCGCCGGTGTCGGTCCGAGGCGGTCGATGGCCTCGTCAAGGCTCCACACGGCGGGCGCCGCCGTGACGATGACGTCAAGGCCGGCCTCGGCTGCGGTGCCGAGCACGGCCGGGGTGTGCGAGGCGAAGTGCTTCGTCATGAGGGCGTGCCGTTGGGCCTGCACGGAGGAGCTGACCCTTGGGTTGCGGGTGACCTTCGTGGCGACAGCCGCACCGCCGGGTTGCCGCAGGAGGAACACCTCAGCGCCCGAGGTTCCCGACCTGATCGTGCGCAGCAGGAAGCTGCCGGCCTGCCGGCCGGCTTCGTGGCGACTCATGAGCGTCCTCTTCTACGCGGTGGTGGCTGCGGGTTTACGGGACCGTTCGGCCTTGCGGCGGAGCTGTGTGTAGACGCCGGCGAGGCCCATCGCCTTGCGCGCCTCGAACATGGTCTGCTGGACCTCGCGGCGGGTGCGTTCCGTACCCTTGACGATCAGTTCGTCGACCAGGCCCTTGTCAGCCTCGTAGCGGGCGCGTCGCTCGCGCATGAGGTCGAGGAACGCGTTCAGCGCGGTGGCGAGCTTCTCCTTGACCTCGACGTCGCCGACCTTCCCCTCGCGGTAGCGGCCCTTGAGGTCGTCAACCTCGGCCCGGTTCGGGTTGAAGACGTCGTGGTACTTGAACACCGGGTTGCCTTCAACCGTGCCGGGCACGTCCGCGCGGATCCGGTTCGGGTCGGTGTACATACCCATGACCTTGCGGCGAGCCTCGGCCGGCTCGTCGGAGAGTGCGATGGCGTTGCCCAGGCTCTTGCTCATCTTGGCTCGGCCGTCGGTGCCGACCAGGGTGGGCGTCTCGGCGCTGACCAGGTCGGGGACGGGGAAGACCTCGCCGTAGAGGTGGTTGAAGCGGCGGGCGATCTCCCTGGTGACCTCGACGTGCGCGGCGTTGTCCTTGCCGACGGGCACCACGTGGGCCTTGACGCAGAGGATATCGGCGGCCTGCAGGACCGGGTAACCGAGCAGGGCCGTACGGCATCTCCTCCTTGCCGGCGTCGCGGGCCATGTCCTTGAGCGAGGGCACCCGCTCCAGGCGCGGCACGGTGACCAGGTTCTGGAAGAGGGTGTTGAGGTCTCCGACTTCCTGGATTGCCGACTGGAGGTAGAAGGTGGCGGCATCCGGGTCGATCCCGGCGGCGAGGGAGTCGACCACCATGTCCCGGGCGTTCTGGGTGGCCCTCGCGATGTCGTCGCGTCACGCCAGGTGCCGGCGAGGAAGGCGAACTCGTTTATGACGCCGACGATGCGGCGACTGGCAGTCGGCGTGATCCGCCACTGGCGCATCTGGTCGACCTCGGCGCGGGTAACCAGGTCGGGCACGCCGCGGGCGGCGAGCACGTCGCCAACCTGGTCGGCGACCCGGGCCGGCATGGTGGCAGCCGGCGCGAGAGGCATCAGCGCCGGCAACAGCGCGCGCTCGTTGACGAGCAGCGCGACCTGCGGTCGCCACGGCAACATCGTCGCGTACCAGTCACCGAGCAACGTCGTGGACTCCTCGACGTCGTGCGAGGCGGATAGACCGATGCGTTGGCGCAGCTTCGCGGTCGCACGCAGGACGAACATCGGCCCATCATCCCGCGTGCGCGCGTCCGCCACCTGGCACCGGGCCAGGGCGGCTTTACGGTACGTCGTGCGGCGTCAGCGAGTCTCGCTGGCGTGCAGTGGGTCGACGCGTACCGGCACGGATGATTTTCATGGCGAGGGGGACCAGCGGTGAGTGAGTACCAGTACTACGAGTTCGTGGCGGTCGACCGGCCGTTGACCTCGGTGCAGCAGCGTGAGTTGCGGGCGTTGTCGACGCGGGCGCGGATCACCTCGTCGAGTTTCGTCAACGACTACCAGTGGGGTGACCTGAAGGGTGACCCGCGGGAGTGGATGCAGCGGTACTTCGACGCGTTCCTGTACCTGGCGAACTGGGGAACCCATCGGGTGGCGCTGCGGCTGCCGGTCGCGGTGTTGGACCCGGGCACGGCCGCACAGTACTGCGTCGGACGATCGGCCTGTTCGTGGGCGACCCGTACCCACGTGATCCTCGACCTGCACAGTGAGGACGAGGAAGGCGACGAGGATGAGGAGTACGACGGGGCCGGTCGCCTCGCCGCGGTCCTTCCCGGGCGGGCGGAGTTGGCCGCCGGGGATCGGCGGTTGCTGTACCTGGTGTGGCTACTGTGCGTACAGAACCGCGAGCTGGCGCGCGACGAGCCGGAACCGCCCGTCCCGCCTGGCCTGGGCGACCTGTCCGGGCCGCAGCGCGCCCTGACCGACTTCCTGCGGCTGGACCCGGAGCTGCTCGCCGTGGCGGCGGAGGGGAGCGCTCCGCTGAAAGAGAAGGCGCCGTCGGGGGCGGCGTTGTCCCGGTGGGTAACATCGCTGCCCGAGGCGGAGAAGAACGACGTCGTCGTACGGCTGATGCGCGGCGACGCGCGCCTGCGCTCGGAACTGCTTGCCCGTTTCCATGGTGCGGCTCCGAACGAGGGCGTTCGGACCGGCCGTACAGTCGGGGAGCTGTTGGCCGCTGCGGAGGAACGCTGGTCACGACGGCAGCAGCTCGCCCGGCAGCGTGAGGCGGCCGAGCGGGAGCGTCGGGAGCGGGCGGCTGCCGCTGCCCGTGAGCAGCGGCTGAACGTGCTCGCGGGCCGGCAGGAGCAGGAGTGGCAGCGGGTGGACGCGATGATCGAGACGAAACGACCGAAGGAATACGACGCCGCCGTCGTCCTGCTGGGCGATTTGAAGGCGCTGGCCGATCGGGACGGCGACGTCGAGGTGTTTCGGCAACGGATGCGGCTGTTGCGGGAGCGGCATGCCCGTAAGCCGAGCCTGCTGGACCGGCTCGACCGGACCGGGCTGAGCTGAGCTGACTACAGCGGGGACGATTCAGGCTGCTACCGCTGGCGACGGCGGTGAAGCCGCCGTGAATCTTGAGGTCATCCTGCATCGAGGTGTGCGCGGGCGCGCATCAGTGCGAATCCGAGGAGGTTCGGGCCGCGCCACTGGGCGGGATCATGCACGCGTGGGTCGGTGGCGGCCAGGCCGATGCCCCAAACGCGATCCACGGGGCTGGCTTCCACCAGCACGCGGGTGCGCGTGTACGACAGGTACTGGCCGAGGTCGGGGTGCTGGCTGAACTTCGCCACGTTGGCGGCGACAACCAGGTCGAAGCGGTGCGCGTCCCACACCGCTTGGTCGAAGCCGCGTACCTGCCGGCCCAGGGTCTTGACCGCGCCCGGATGCGACGCGGCCAGCATCTGCTCGGCGATCGCCTCGTCACCGAACAGGCGCGCCTTGCCGACCATCATGTAGTGCTCCGCCGTGGCATATCGGATGCCGTCCACGACGAACGGGGCCGGCCACCACTGGCTCAGGCAACCCGGTCCGATGCTGCCGTCGGGTTGGGGCTGATGGCCCCAGAAGAACAGGTACTTGAGGCGCATTTTCGCAGCGACGAGCGCCTGCAGCTCGGGCAGGCTGCACGGCAAGGAATCCGTTTCAGGCACGACCAGCAGGCTGCCAGACCCACGCGGTGCGGCACCAGCGCCTTTCGCGACTGCCGGTACCGTACCTCGATCTGACAGAGGAGAGCTGTGGTGACGGAGATGATGACGCTGTGGCGGCCGACCGGCCCACAGGAGCTTGAACTCGTCCGCGCGTCCGGTTGGAGGGCCTGGCCGGCGCGGCTGCCCGACCAGCCGATCTTCTATCCCGTCCTCAACGAGCAGTACGCGATCATGATCGCCCGGGACTGGAACGTCCCCGCCTCCGGGGCCGGCTACGTCACCCGGTTCCACGTCGACCAGGAGTTCGCCGCCCGCTACCCCGTCCGGCAGGTCGGCGGCCGCGACATCCTTGAGCTGTGGGTACCGGCCGAGGAACTCGACGAGCTCAACCGGCACATCGTCGGGCTCATCGAGGTGGTCCACGAATTCCGCCCGGTCGAGCAGGCCGAGTGATCGGCGGTGGACGCCACCGAACGACTCGTACGGATTCGGCAGCTACTGGCCGGGCTGCCAGGCCTGTACGGCAACGGCCAGGTATGGACCGTGATCCGATCCACCGACACCAGCGGCCCCTTCCCCGACGCGTTCGCGTTCCTGACCAGCGTCGGCGTCTTGGATACTGGCGGCTCGGACGGCACCTCGCCGCAGGCCCCGCAGGACGCGGCGCAGCTGTCGGCGCGGTTGAGCGAGGCGAGCCAGCATGTTGCCCTCGACTTACTGATCGGGATGACCTCACGCACCCTCGCCTACGGTGCCCGGGGTCGATACCCGGAGGAGCGCGCTCGTGATGTGTTCCGGGCACTGGTGAAGCTGCTGGGCCATGAAACCCGTTGGTGGACGAACACCGACTTGGTCTCATGGGAACCGGTCACCCGACACGTCATGGACGCGTTCGTGATCGGCATGGGCGGCGGCGTCATGATCGCGGTACTGGCTACTGACGAAGACTGAGCCACGACTCCCTGCGTGCCTGACGACATCTCCGCCACCCGTAGGCTCGCGCGGTGACCGCGTACGACATCGCGTCGGGCCGGACGACTCTGGCATGCTCGACATCCTGCTCGACATCCTGCTCGACGACATCGTGGACCGGTTCGTCGAGTTCTGCGGCGACTACTACGAGATCGAGGTGGACCGGGCGGCGGTCGCGCACGTCGTCGCGCACCGGCCCCTCACCGACGCGGAGGTTCGCGCCCTGAACCCTCAACTCACTGTCGCCATGGCGCACGAGGACCTCGTCGCGATCGGTTACCCGGTAGCCGCGCCGCAGCGGATGCCTGGGTGCGTCCTCCATCGCTCAGTCGCGCGTGAGCGACGGCGGCCAGAATCGGCCGGACCTTGGTGTAGGAGGTTACGGAAGTCCCCTGTCCCACCCTCGCCGTCGTGGATCTGCACCCGGTGGTGTGCCGTGCCCTGTGCGCCGTCACCTGTGTGCTGTGCTGGGCGTGCGATGTATGCCGGGGAATCGAACCCCTGCGCCTGCCCTCGGCGCGCCAGGAGTGAGCCGGATTACCCGCCGGCTCGCGGGTTCGTGCACGCCTCCACGTCGGCTACCTGCTCCGCAACCCTTCAGTCCAGCAGCTCGACCTCCCAGTTCGTCCGCTGGATCAACGTGTCCACCTCGCGAAGCTGCCGGGCAAGGTCATCCGCCTGCCGGCGCAGTTCGGCCACCGGCAGCGCCGGAATCATCTTCAACTCCGACCGCAGCTGCCGATATCCACGCTGACCTTCACCCGCAGCGGCGTCCGCGGCGGACGTGACCACATTGTGCCGCAGACGAAGCACGTCGCGACGTGCGAGCGCGTCCGTGAGCGTGCCCACCCCGTCCACGGCCGTGGCCGCGTTGGTGCGATTGATCCGCCGGATCAGCGACTCCAGCTCACCGAGTGCAACGCCTGCCTCCGCGAGGAGAGCCGAGGCGTCCTCAGCCGGTGCCTCACCCTCCTGGTAGCGGGCGCTGGCCGTGATGCGGGCACGGAGTTGTTCGGCGCGCCGCGCCGCATCCGCGCGCAGCGCCAGGGCCTCAGCAAGCTTCATGGGCACCAGTATCGCCAGCGAAGATCAGTACGCGCTCCCAATTTCCTCCCGATCCGGTCCGCCTCCTGAAGGCCCGCGACAGGAAGGCGGACATTCAGCCGAGAAACCGGGCGGAACCGGGTGCACTCAGTCCAGCAGCCCTCTGGTGCGGCGGGACAGTTCGGCGAGCCGGTTATCGGCCTGCTCCCGGCGGAGTCTCACCCAGTCCTTGCCTTCTGCGGCGACTCCCTCCAGCACGTGCAGGGTCTGGTGGAGGCCCGAAGCGTCGACGGTCAGGTCGGTGATGGAGCTTGGGTCCTCGTTGGGTTCGGTCGATTTGGTGTCCGTTCCGGTCACCTGGACCGTCATCTTCTCGCCGCTGTTCAGCGTGAGGTGGAACGTCGGCTTGCGCAGAACCAATCCATCGATCCGGACGGCGGAGATCGCGTGGAATCGGTAGTTGAGCCGCTGCGTGTCGCGATGGCCAGCGCGTCTGAAGTCCAGCACGAGGTCGACCTGCCGTACGCCATCCTCGGTGAGCAGGAAGAGCAGGAGTCGGTAGTGGGAGTACCGCCACGGACCGTCCTCGGCGCGCCTCTTCCGAGCCGACTTCGCGGGTGCTTCCAGAAAGGCGTGCGCCACGACTTGGCCCGGCTGGAGCCGGAACTGCTGCAGGGCCTGATCAGTGATGACCTTGCGGTCGCACTCCAGCCAGGCGGCCATCTCGGTGTCCGTCGGCCTGTCGGCGAGTTTGGCCACCCAATGTTCGTACGCCTTTGCCCGTCTGCCCTGCTCAGCGGACCGGTGAGCGCTGTCGGCAGCAACCCGCCGATACTCGGCGACTATGCGGAACGTCGCCCGCGTGGTGACAACGGCTGTTGGCACGGTCAGCACCAGCCAGAGCATGCCGGGCAGGACGGCAGCCGAGAAGACGGCTGCCAATGCCGAGACAAAACCGGTGATGAGGGCGACGACGCCGACGACCTGCAGCAGCCAGGTCCGAAGCGGCACACGCAGTTCTTGGCGGTATTCGGTCAGCGTCCCTTGATTCCAGCGTGTCCTGACGTCACTCGCCAGGTACCTCACCAGCCAGGCCACCCGGTCGGCGTTGATGCGCTCTTCTCGGTAGGCGTCGACCACCTCGTTACGCAGGTGGCGGCGGATCCCGGCGGTCTCATCGAGCCACTGGGCGCTGGCCATCCCGTCGGGCTTGTAGCGGGCGAAGTAGTGGGTGAAGAGGCGGTCGATCTTGCCAGCGAACCCGCCAGGCCTCGCGTCGGTGCGCTGACGACGGGGTGGGCGAAGCTCGCTGTCCTTCGCCTGCCGGTAGCGGTGCCTAAAATACCGGTCCGCCCCTGCGATACCGAAGATCGCCAGACCGGCCACCGCGCTGTACAGGCCGATCAGCCCGCCGAGCTCGCCGTTGGCTGCCAGCAACGCCGTCAACTTGCCTGTCGCCAGCAGGAGCAGCGATCCGCCGACTCCGACCTTGACGCGGTCCGACATTGCGATGGCAGCCGGCGTGACCGGCCGGGTCCTCGCCCGCGCGGGCGTGGGATGGAAGAACTTCCACGCTCGACCGAGCCGGTCGTCAGCGGTCCGGTTCTCTCGCGCATGGGCTACGGACCTCTGCCACAGCCGGTCCCGCAGTGCTCCTTCGAGCGCTATATCCAGATGGTCGAGGATGTATCCCTGCTGGCGAGGGGGCAACGATTCCAGATCCTTCGCCGCCGTTTCCGGCACGGCGGCGTCAGTCGAACTCAGCAGCCTCAGGATCGCCCGGAGCCCCAGCGTCCAATCGTCACATTCGTCGAGATCAGGCGGGTCGCTCCAGATCGCCAGGAGCCGCTTCCACTCCTCGTCCTCCAACTGGCGGGGGTCCGCCCACTGAGCAGGGCGACCAGTCGATAGAACTGAACCCGAGGAGTGATGGGGAAGCCACGGGTGACCGCTCGTTCGATGTGCTGCCGCGCGGTGTCGAGCAGGAACCTGTCGAGGTATCGCACACCGGCCTCGAACTCGCCCTCGGGCGTGGAATCGGGGTCCGCAGGCGCGTAGTGGTGATGGTGGAAGCCACCCTCCACGGAGCCCACCTGGACGCCGACATATGCGTTGTCCTGGGCGACGTTGCGGGTGGACTGCGACGTCATGCCATGCCCCTCGCGGCCGCGATGATCATCGCCAGCCTGGCCGCCAGCTCGGAAACATCGAGCACCAAACCTCGCAGCCGTTTGAGGGAGACCAGGAATCCGCCGCGCCCTAGGCAGTAAGCCGTTCTTCCGTTCGACGGACAGCCTCTAACAGCGGCGCTTCCGCCTTCACCCAGAAGCGCGTTACTAAGTCATCGGGACCGTAGCGCGCACGAATCTCGGCTAGACGCTGTTCTGTAGTTAGATTCTGTCCATCTGGGCCGGTTGTCATATCTGCGAACCACAATGCGTCAGAAGTTGCGGATTCCTCTCTTGTGAACTCAGAGGAAAGAGCGTCGAGTAGCCCTCACTCAGCCGCCTCATAAGCAGCGCAGGAGTGGTAGGCGACCAAACCGGCCAGGCGAGGTTCAAACCCGTTTCGGCGCAACCAGCGAGCACCATCAAGGGCATGGAATCCAGTATCCCGGATCTCCGGCGAATAGCCAATATCGTGGAGGAAGGCCGCCGCAACGAGCAGGTGTTGATCCTCGCCAACCAAACCCGACAGTGAGCGCGCCTTCGCTGCCACTCCCTGGACATGAGTCCAGCGACGAGGAAGGGCATCTGCCAGGTGGAGTTGGGCTGTCGCCCTCGCAACTTCTACACCGTCTGCATCCACTACGCCAGCTTAGACGTCACGGGAGTGGATAGCTAGCGGCAATCAATGAGTGCTTGCCTGATGGGGAAGCTTCGCCTCGCGCCGCTTCTTGAACTCTTCGAAGCGCCTCTTGTAGACGTAGATATGGTCTAGCAGCGCCTCTGCGAAGTCGAGCGCGTCATTGGCGTCTTCTCTGCTAACTTTGCGGCCAGTGTAGTGGGCCCCCTGGTTCCCCAATACGCGCAAGCCGTCCGCCCAATCCGCGATACTAGTATCGATTAGGCCCTGATCCCTCATCTTGGAAATCTGTCGTACGAGGTTTCGTTCTGCAATTCCATTGTCGACGGCAATGCCTTCGAGGGTTCTCCTAACCATTACTACAGTCGCCGTGTACGCTTTAGTGTCGAAACATGTGCGTGCTTCCTCGAATTCCTGGCGCAGTTTCTCGGGTATGTCGCTGCTGAGCTGTCGCCTAGCGGGGTAGACGAATTGCGGAACTTCGCCAGGTGAGTCGAAAGGCCAAATGTCGCGAACCTGCAAGGATACTTTGTCGCAGTTTTCGCATTGGAGCAAAGTGAACTCAAAAGACATGGGGTAAGTCTCGACTGCTGGATCATCCGAAGACTCTTCCGCCTGCCCCTTGACCTTTTGAATGGCTGGCAAGTTGCAGTGTGGGCAGATCATGACGAGCGGCTCTGCCGGCGGTGTGAGCGGAACTTCCGTCTCAGACATGCCTCGATCTTCACATTGGACTCAGGTTGAGGCCAGAGACGTGTGAGAACTTTCTGTACGGGATCAAGGCGGCCCGCTTCGCGGACCGCTCGCGCCGCCGAACCAGGGCCGGACCGATGGCCCGCCGCTCGCGCCTTAGGCCTTCGGCCACAGCGCGATCGGTGATAGCCCGCCGGCGGCGCGACATACGAAGAAGCCCCGGGCCGCCATGATCAGTGGCAGTTCCGGGGCTTCACGTTAGACGAGACACAGGCAGTGCCTCCGGCGGGGCGCTCGGGCGCTCTGGGATGGTGGCGCCATCCCGACAACCTTCGTCCGGGCAAGCCGAGCGGGTGGGGCCTGCCCGGTCAAGGTCGTTCAGACGGTGGGGTGCTCCACCTTGACCGGGCAGGCCCCACCCACTCCACCGAGGTGCGGACGAAGGCCGACGGGATGGCTGAGAGGGTGCGAGACGACTACCATCGCGCCTAAAACGGCGGTTCAGAGATGATGGCCTCTTGGAGGTGCGGGTAAGAATAATAGCCACCCGCCTTATCGAACGATTGCACCGCCTCGCGAAGCCCCCACCATTCCGTCGAGCATTCAGTGAAACGCCCTAGAGTTAGGTTGAAGAACTTCAGCATGAGATCGGGCATCCCCGAGGCGAAGTGAATCTGATTGTTGGCGATAAACGCAGCTATTACCGACTTGACGTCCCCAACGCTCATCTCCCGCGCGACCGGCAAGATCAAGCGGTCCATATTTTCCTCGGCAGTCCTAAAGCTTTTCGATTCCGAGAAGACTTTGATTGCGGCCTGAGTAAAGTTCAACCCTGGATTGAGTGACGCAACGTCCAGGAGGTTACCGACGTTGAGCCTTTCCCGTCTCTCATTTACGATATTGGCGATTTCAGTTGGCAACCGCCGAGTGAACAACCCATGGTCTAGGAGGGATCTCAGCTCCGCTCCTTCAACGGCCGCCTTGACTCGATGATGCGAGGACGGCGGCAGTGCTCGCCAGGCGAGTTCCAGATCCCCCAGAGCGCCTGCAAATCGGATAAGCTCCGTAGGCGTAAGGCCAAGGCCCTCCTCTTTGCTCTTGACAACTCTATCAAGCGCATAAGTCAGCAAATCTGGCTCGATACGCTCTAGTACGGCAGCCGCCATTTGCTAGGTGAGCAGGGCGTATTCGCGGTTGAGGCGGGTGCGTTGGTGGTGCCAGCGGGCGCGGGCCTGGTGTCGGCGTCGCCAGGTGAGCCAGTCGATGGCGTGTCCTGGTGGTGGTGGGTGGTGCAGGGCGTCGGCGAGGAGTCGTCCGACCTCGGGCACGGTGAGCGGGATCAGTCCGGGATCGGCCGGTGGTGGCTGGTCGGGTGTGGTCGGTGGGGGTGCCTGGCTGTCGGTACGTTCCCGTAGCGCGGCGGCGGTGACCGTGCAGACCGCGAGG